>JBATOI010000045.1:0-17255 GCA_049290875.1 Thiolinea sp. | reverse complement strand
GGTGAAGGTGGTCGTGGTGGAGGTGGAATGGGCGGCATGGGAGGTGGAATGGGTGAAGGTCCCGGCGGCGGTGGCGGTGGCGGCGGTGGCGATGGCGGTGGCGGTGCAGGCTTCGGTGGCGCGATTTTCGCCATGAAAGGCACGCTCACCCTGAAGGATGTCAGCTTCAGCGGCAATGCGGTCACGGCGGGGGTGGGGGACGATAGCAACTCGACCACTGACGATGGCAGTGCGGCGGCCCAGGATGTATTCATCTGCACCCGCAGTGTAGGTAATAATCACCCCAGTGCTGCCTTGTGCGCCGCGACCGTCAACCAGTGCGGTACGACCAGCACCACGGACATTGTTGGCACGTTTGGCACAACTTGTCCCAGCTATAACATCACCACTGCGGCTTCACCCGTGGCGGGTGGCACAGTGACTTGTGACCCCCATCCGGTAGCGGCGGCGGGCAACACCACCTGTACCGCCACGCCCAACAGCGGCTATACCTTCAGTAGCTGGAGCGGGGCTTGTTCCGGCACCGCGAGTTGTGCCCTGAGTAATGTGACCGTGAACCAAAGCGTGACCGGGCATTTCAAACAACTCCAGACGGTGGCGTTTGACGCGGCCACCCCGACCAGCAAGACCTTGGGGGATGCCGCGTTTGCTGTCAGCGTCACGACCACCGCCAGCGGATTGACGGCCACTCTGGGCAGCAGTACCCCGACCGTGTGCAGTGTGTCCGGCAATACCGTCACTTTGCTAGCAGCAGGGACCTGTACCTTGACGGCGAATCAGGCGGGGAATGACAATTATGCAGCGGCGACGGAAGTTACTAAAAACATCACGGTAGGCAAAGCCAGCCAAACCATTACCTTTGCCCAGCCTGCTGCTCCCACTTTTGTCTTAAACGGCACATTCACGGTTGCTGCCACCAGCAGCGCCAATTTAAGCGTCAGCTTCAACAGCAGTACACCGACCGTGTGCAGTGTCTCAGGGACAACCGTGACGATGCTCAGCGTGGGTGACTGTACCCTAAGTGCGACACAAACTGGCGATGCAAACTACGCTGCCGCCACTCCGGTGACTCGTACCGTGACCTTCGGCAAGGCCAGCCAGACCGTAGCGTTTGACGCGGCCACCCCGACCCGCAAGACCTTGGGGGATGCCCCGTTTATGGTGACAGCAACCGGTGGTGCATCCGGCAATGCCGTGGTGTTAGGCAGCAGTACCCCGACCGTATGCAGTGTGTCTGGTAATACTGTTACCCTGCTAGCAGCGGGGACCTGTACCCTGACGGCGAATCAGGCAGGGAATGATAATTATGCAGCCGCAACGGAAGTGAGGCATCAAATCACCGTTGACCAAGCCCCTAAACCTATAGCCGACGACGTAAGTTTAACTCAGCAAGGTATAGTCATTACCAACGGCGACACCACACCCAGCACCGAGGACGGCACGAACTTGGGCAGCACCCCCATTATCCAAGGTCGCCTCACTCAGACTTTCACCCTGAACAACCCACGGACTACACCGATCACCATTCAAAGCATTAGCGTGCAGGAAACAGCAAGTGCTGCGCACGGAGCAGGTCTGGATGGCTGGGCACTCCTAGGGATTCAATCGGCCTACGCAATAGGCGCGAGTGACTTTAGCCTAGCGACCGCTACGCCGTTCACGATACCGCAGAGGGCTAGCCAGAATTTCACGCTGAACTTCACCCCCAGTGCGCTGGGCGTTCGTGAAGGAATTGTTGTTATCACCTTCAGCGATGCTTCGACCTTCCGCTTTGCGATCAGTGGCACGGGCACGGCTTCGGCTACTATTCCAATCTTTAGTCCCGTTGGGTTATTGGCCTTGCTCGGCGGCTTAGTTTGGTTTGGGCGGCGCAAGCGAGTTTAAGGAGTTTCTCAAAGCTTTTATAGGGTTCGACTGTAAAGCTCTTACTTAACTAAACTCTAATTAGCTTATTGGGCGCGAGTTTGTCAGTTAGCATTGCAGCAACCCTTTCAGCGCTCTATTCTTGAGTCACCAGCAGATGATGGAGCAGAGAACATGAAAAAAATCGGCATTCTCACCAGTGGCGGTGATTGCGGGGGCTTAAATGCGGTGATTAAAGGTGTCACTCTTGCCGCACATGGACAAGGTATTCGATGCTTTGTAATCCCGAATGGGTATGCAGGTTTATATAACCTCAGCAGTTTCGAAAGCCTAGTCGAACTCACCCCCGCGCGTTTAGAAATCTTCGATTGCACCGTAGCAGGTTCTGAAGCAGGCCATTCGCGGGTGAATATTCGTAAACTGGCTGATCCCAACAAATATCAACGTATTCGTGAGGGCTTAGCTAAATTCAATTTAGACGGGCTAATTATTAGTGGTGGCGATGATTCTGGCTCAGTGATGGTGGATTTAGCGGAGCATGAGGTGAATTGCGTGCATGTCCCCAAAACCATGGATATGGATTTACAGACCTATTCGGTCGGTGCAGACTCGACCGTGAGCCGTATTGCTAGCTTCGCCCGCGATATTCATACCACCGGACGCACCCATAATCGCATAATGGTGGTAGAAGTATTCGGGCGCAATGCAGGCCATACCGCTTTCCGGGGCGGGATTGGTGCAGAAGCCGATGCGATTCTCATCCCTGAAATCAGCGTCGATTTTGCTCTACTCTATCGACACATGAAGCAGCGCTATTTTGCGCGGATTGCGGGTAGTGATGTACGCGCGGGCACTTATTTAATTATGGTGGCTGAAGGCATGCATGATGCTCAAGGCCAAGAAGTCATTGATTCAACTGCCGGAACCGATGCTTTTGGGCATAAAAAACTAACCGGTGCAGGCGCTTATGTTTGTGCAGAACTCAGCAAACGCTTAAAAGCCGACCCTGAAATTCCAGCCTTAATGCAAGCGATGGGCATGTACGTACAGGGGCAATATGAAATCCCTGAAGTACGGGCGGTGAATCCGGGGCATTTAGTCCGTTGCGGCCAATCTTCTGCCTTTGATGTGAGTTTTGGTTTAGAAGCAGGCGCTGCTGCTTTACATTTGCTAGATGCAGGTATCAGTGGAGTCACTGTGGCTAATGTACGCGGCAATACGATTGAATATATGGATACCGCTGAAGCGATTCGCCAGCGTCATGTTGATTTACAGCAAGTCGGTTGGTATGAATCGTTAGGGATTTGTTTCGGTCGCACTCCCAAACTCCCTAACTTTGAATTTAGCCACTTATTGAAAGCACCCGAACGTCATTTATAAGCAAACCTGAGATTGACTACTGCAGATGACTCTGTTGGACTTGGTAACAGCAGAGACATCTACGGTTAAATCGTGCTAACTTAGGCCGCTTATAACCAGCTATCACGATGATACGGGCGTAATAAAGCTAATGACATTGATTGAAAAAAAGCTGCAAATTTGGGAGCAGCAAGGCTTAATTAATGGTGATCAATATGATGCCATTCTAGCCTTTGAACAGGGTGAGAAAAAAAATAGTAATTGGTGGTTGTATAGCCTACTCATGTTAGGCTCAGCCATTATTGGTCTTGGCGTTATTTCTTTAATCGCTGCTAATTGGGCAAAAATTCCAGATAGTTTAAAATTAGGTGCTAATTTTCTTTTATTAGTTAGTTTAGCAGTTGTCATTTTCTGGCAAAAACAAAAACCTAAAAAACCTTGGGTCGATGCTTTAATTACCGCGTTTATTATAATTTGCCTTGCCAGTATCGGGTTAATAGCACAGATTTATCATATTAATGGTCGTTGGTATCATGCTATTTTATTGTGGAGCGTGATTAGCTTGCCAATTGTGCTGTTTGCACGACATCTCTTTGTACATTTTTTATGGGTTAGCTTATTTATTAATGCAGCTGTTTGGAGCTGTATAGACTTAGCGGGCGGAAATTTACGTAATATTATGCGTGAGCTGCCAGCAGTTTTATTGCTAGCGCCCCTACTTTCAGCGACTCTCTACCTATTAGCAAGGCGCGTCCACCTCTTATATAGAACCACCTCTAGCTTCTTCTTTTGGTTTCAGATTTCAGCCCTGATTGCCTTGGTAGCTATTGATCTGATCCGCTCAGGTGGAGAGACACAATTCTTTGAATGGCGTTGGTACTTACCTTCGTGGATCGCAGCGTCGATTTTAATTGCACTCATTGCCCTAAGACCAGCCTATCGCCCCTTAAACAAGGGTTTATTAATTGCCGCGATTTCATTATTAATACTTTATTACTATCCTGATATTTTATTTACTGGGCAAACTCGCTACACTTTCTCTGCCTTGGATTCAACGGCACGAGCTAGTATTTGGTTAGCAGATGATATTCGCGCACCCGCGCTAACTATTTTAATTTTATTTCTCTACGCCATCCACGCCGGAAATAGTGGCTATCATCGTACCTTTAATGTTATTACCTTTTTGATTGGCTTGCGCTTTGTCGTTCTATATTTCCAAGCCATGGGAGGGTTAGCTGCTACAGGGGTAGGCTTAATTCTTTCTGGTTTGATGATTATTGGCATTGCTTGGTTTTGGTATAGTAGCCTCGATCTATTAAAAATTTGGAGTAAGGAGTTAACGCCGTGAAAAACCCTCAACTCCGTTTAGCGGCTGCCTTACTGTTTCCAATTGTTGTACTAGCCGCAAATACTTGGATGTATCAGCAACAACGCAGCAGTGGCGAAACATTTAAGTTTCCTATTGAGGGCTTTGATCCACGCGATATGCTGTCCGGGCATTATTTGTTTTACAAAGTCGACTATGCGGTGCCTAGTACTCATGGCTGCCCGACTAGTGATATTTCAGCTGTCTTGTGCTTACGCCCAGAGCGGCGCGTTTATCCAACGGATGAGCTACCCAGCAGCTGCGAGGTTTATCTTCAAGGTGAATGCGATGCCAGTACGGTATTTACCGCAGGCTTGGATCGCTTTTATATCCCCCAAGAATATGCAGCCGCACTTGAAGTCAAGATAGCCGATAAAAAAGGTGAGATCGAAGTATCGATTGATAAGCGTGGCAATGCTGCGATTTTAGACTTATTAATTGAGGGCAAAACTTGGAAAGCCATCACTCAAGATTGATAGTCGCCGCCCAGCTCTGGGACAAGAATCATTACATCACTGCGTGGGTAAGCGCAGCAGAATAAGGCTTTACCTTCAGCAGCATCCTCTTCAAATAAGGCTAAAGGCGAACCATTCACATACTCGATGC
Source organism: Thiolinea sp. (assembly GCA_049290875.1). Classification (GTDB taxonomy): domain Bacteria; phylum Pseudomonadota; class Gammaproteobacteria; order Thiotrichales; family Thiotrichaceae; genus Thiolinea. The sequence continues at coordinate 12,061 of JBATOI010000045.1, read as the reverse complement.
TTCCTGCCAACACACTGCCCATACATACCCCACAAATCCCACCCGCACAGCCCCAAGGTAACGGTATATCTTGTCGCAAGGCCGCTTTTAGAATGGTTTCATTTTCCACGACTGCAAATTGATAGTCTGTGTGCTGAATACGGACGGTATAGGTGTTCATTGCTTAGGGTATTTGTAATACGCCTGATTCAAGTAGTCGGTAATTTGCGCTAAATCCTCATCAAAGAGGCGCGAACCTAAATTGGCATCACAACGCTTCACTTGTGCGGCTAACTGGGTGAGATCTAATACCTTATGTTCAACTCGCGTATAGACTTTAGCATCATGGCAGCTGATGCAATTGGCATCGTGCAAAACCTTACCTGGATGAACATCTAAACCGGTAGCACCAGTACGAACCGTTTGCGCTTCGGCTGGTGGTTTGGCTGAGTTGCTGGCTGGCTGCTCAGTAGATGCCTTATCTCCACAAGCGCTAAGCAATAGACCTATGAAAAGCAGCCCGAATAAAGTAGTAAATGAATTAAGCTGTTGCATATTAAGCCCTTATATTTGTTTAATTGTCTGCTTTTAAAAGCCTATCCAGCTCAGGCATTAGGCGTTCGACAACACCGCGCTGCTGTTCTAAAAATTGCAGCCCTGTCTGACCTGCCTGTTGGCGCGCTGCTGGGTTCGCCAACCAAGCGGCTAAATGATGGGCTAAAACTCCGGGCGAATCAACCAGTACTGCAGCACCAATGCTTACCAAAGCTGGATAGATATCTTGGAAATTATCCACATAATGGCCGCTCACCACTGGAACTGCAAACGCCAACGCCTCCAATGGATTATGTCCACCCACCTCTACTAAACTGCCACCGACAAAAGCCAAATCCGCACAAGCGTACCAAAGCAATAGCTCCCCCATACTGTCGCCCAATAGAACTTTAGTAGCTATCCTTAACTCAACTTGGCTAGTTCGACGCTGGTAAAGCAAATTGGCTTGCTCACATAAAGTGGCCACTTCATCAAAGCGCTCTGGGTGGCGTGGCACCAAAATCAGTAGTAGATCAGGAAATGATTCAAGCAATTGCTGATGAGCCTGCAAAATCAACTCATCCTCACCACGGTGAGTGCTAGCAGCAACCCAAACTAAACGAGAACGCCATGCTTGGCGTAACCAGGCTGCTTGTTGCTTAGCTTCAGTGGGTATCAGTGCGTCAAACTTGATATTGCCTAAGACTTGTACTCTGGCTACTGGAGCACCTAAAGCCCGAAAGCGCTCAGCATCTTGGGCTTCTCGTGCTGCAATTAAAGCCACCCTAGCTAAAGTTTCACTGCTTAAAGCTTTAACTCGAGCGTAACCACGGGCAGAACGCACCGAGAGTCGGGCATTCACTAACACAAGTGGAATCGAATGTTTGGTGCAGGCTGCATACAAATTCGGCCAAAGCTCGGTTTCCATAATAAGCATTAAGCTAGGATTTATTCGCTGCAAAAAACGCTGTACCGCAGCCGGTGTGTCGTAAGGCAAATAAGCCTGCTCAACTCGCCGCGCAAATAAGCGCTTAACCGTAGCGTAGCCGGTAGGGGTCGTAGAGCTAATCCATAGAATATGCTCAGGATAGTTGGCTAGAAGGCTTTCAATTAAAGGCTGCGCAGCCATCGTTTCGCCGACAGAAACCGCATGTAAGCAAATGCAAGGCTGAGTCGTTTTCAGTGGTACGACATAGCCTAAACGCTGCTTCCAACCTTGCCGATAAGCCGGATTAGCCCGTCCACGCCACCATAACTTCATGAAGATGAAGGGTAGTAGCAGGTATAACAAACTTGAATAAGCGAAGCGCGCAAAACTCATAAGCAAAAAAATCGCCTGTTGAATGGTTCAGACAGGCGATGTTAGCGGATTTGTAAAGCGAAAGAGCAATTAAGCGAAAATGCGTTTATACGCCACATAAGTTGCTGCGATCATAATTGGCGCTAAAACCAGCAAGCCTAAGCCAAAAGGAATCATCGCAACGATCGCTAACAAGAAATAAATAGCCATGAAAACAATGAAGGCTGGGAAGTTTTTCACACAGGCCATGAAGCTATTTTTTATCGCATCAATTGCAGACATATTTTGGAATACCATCAGCGGTATTGAGAACATAAACAACATAGCACTTAAGATCGCCACAATCAGCGCCATTAAGAAACCGCCCAAACCAAGGGTAGGCATCATAGGCATTTCAGCTCCGGGAGTGATCGAACTGACTGAAGCAAACATCATTCCGCCAATGACCATTGCACTTAGAAAACCTACAACTAGGAAAAGTAAGCCTAAAATGATCAATGGAGTTAAACGCTGTTGATCTTTGAACATTATGAAAATATCCATAATATCCGCCTCTTGCCCTTGGTCTAGCTTCTGTGCGGAGTAGAACAGGCCAGCTAAAAAAAGTGGCAATAGGACATAGAATGCGATTGCACCAACGAAGGGGATAAACATTAAAACAGCGCCGATCACAAAAAGAATCAGGCTCATCAGTACCCAGTTCACAATATTCGACTTAAAAATATTCCAAGCACCCTTGTACCAGTTAATTGGATCACCCGCACCGACGACTCTTAAACCTGCCATACCTTGCTCCTTTTATGTTTGTTAAATTGATTATAGGGGACTTTCCTTACCTTACTGAAGGATTGCTGGAGATTCTAGCGCAACTGATAGAAAGTCATAGTCTAGTTTTAAACTCAAGCGCAGTGTATGCTCTGGGTGTTTTTGCAAAATAGTGCTTTTTTGCAACAAAAGCTATAAAGGGCTATGTAACGTGGATTTACCAGTTAATATTATTTGCATGAAGTGGGGAAGCAAATATGGCGCTAATTACGTCAATACACTCTATGCCATGATTGCGCGCCATATTAGCTTCGATTTCCAGCTCACTTGCTTCACTGATGATGCCATGGGTATTGATCCACGAGTGCAAATTCGCGAATTACCTGCCTTAGAACTTCCACAAGGCGCTCCAGAGCGTGGCTGGAATAAACTCACTACTTTACAAAACCATTTAGGTGGACTTAGTGGCGATGTTTTATTTCTTGATTTAGATGTCGTTATCGTCGGCAATATTGATGAATTTTTTAACTATCCAGCTAAATTTGCCATTATCCGCGATGCTAAACTACAGAAACGCATGATCGGCAATTCCTCTGTGTATCGTTTTGAACTAGGACGCTATGACGGTATTTTAGAAAAATTTCGCCAGCAGTATGCAGAAATACAACAAACATTCCGCAATGAACAAGCCTATCTTTCGCACGAAATCCAACAGCGTGGTGAGTTAAGTTTTTGGCCGGAAGCTTGGTGTCCTAGTTTTAAATATCATTGTATGCGGCCTTGGCCTTTGGCCTATTTTCAAGATGCGAAAATTCCAGAAGGCGCAAAGATTATTATCTTTCACGGTCATCCTGAGCCGCATGAAGCTATTCAGGGGATTACGCATAAATGGTATCGACCAGTTCGGCCTACGCAATGGGTCGCGGATTATTGGCGTGCTTAGGTTTTAATTCATGGCAGCACGCAAAAAATCTCGTTTAGAACGTTGGTTCTCCTTTAATCAACACCGCAAACGCTTCGGTGCATCGAAGGCTGCCACGGCTTTACAAAACTCTGGGTATGCCGAGCTCAAAAACAAAATTATTAGCAATACTGAGCAAACCTACACTCACGGCGCCGATAAAGATATCAGCCAGCATTTGCATAATTTGCGTGCTGAGTTCGCCGGGCAATCCGAGCTTTTGTATTACCATGCGCAGCTGATCGTCCTGATTCGCCGCGAGTATCAAGTTGCTGAACAATTTGCCCAGTTCGAGCGACTCTGGGATCACGAAGGTGATTTTCTAAAAGAGCATCTGAATACGCGCTGGCTAGTTTCAGCAGCCGATACGTTTGCGGATCACTCCACGGATGCAATCACCTGTTCGTTTGCTTTGGCAGCTTCCTTGTTAATCAATACGATCAAGCTACAAGAAACCGAACGCTATTTACAAGCCACAGAACAGCTAGGCGATCAGCCCGCACGCCAACAACAACTCCAGACTGGGCGAGTCGCTTTGTTTGATGGTACTTCTGCGTTTGCAGTAGGTACTGATGACACATTACGTAATTTACGTTGGCGCTTAGATGTCATTAGCCCTAGGAATCCCATGGGCGAGGTGTTGGCGGAGCTTTTTCAACGTTTACAAACTCATGATACTGTTTACCAACGTTTTCGGCAGCGGCACACCCGCGCTAAAACGGCTTGGTGGTGACCTTTAATGAACGTGTTAATCATTAACTTAGCTGAAGCTACTGACCGACTTTCCTTCCAAGAAAAGCAAATGCTGCGCTTAGGTTTAGATTATGAAATCTTACGCGCTGTATCCACCCAACATATTAGCGAGACGACACATTATCAACTCTCGATGGGGTGGGAGCGCCCACTGCGCCGTACCGAGTTAGCTTGTTTCTTGAGCCATCACAAGGCTTGGCAGGTAGTATTAAAGAAAAAGCAACCGATGCTTGTGCTAGAGGATGATGCTTTACTTTCTCGTTATAGCGCTATTTTGCTGAAGATGCTTGAGCGTCAGACCGATTGCGATTTAGTCACTTTAGAAGTACGTAATCGGCAAAAGATTGTGGGCACGGGTCAGCCTTTGGTGGAGGATTTTAGCCTAGTACCACTCTACCAAGATCGTACGGGGGCGGCTGCTTATGTGCTTTGGCCAAGCGGTGCACAGATTCTGTTAGATAAAGCCAAAACTACGCCTCCCGGTTTGGCTGATGCTTTTATCTCTAGCACTTATGCCTTGCGCTGTTTGCAAGTTGAACCGGCGGCTGCAATTCAGTTGGATCAGTGCGACGCTTACGAAGTGAATAATACGTTAAAAACCGTTTCTTCGATTTCCACTGAGAAAAAACCTGATCTGACTTATGCCACACCTTTGGAAAACCTACGCTTTCAAGCCCGTCGTATCACTGCTCAGTATCGAATGGGGATGCGCCGCATCCAAATTATGGGTAAAGGCGAACGCCGCTTCATTAAGCTGCGCCCCGAAGACTTTGCTTAATTAACAGCTGCCACGTAGCGCTTTAGTCAAACTTGCTAATGAATAAAGTGCTTGGGTCTCCCTAGAAATCGGGCTAAACGGCTGTTGCATAAAGGCCGTTAGCCCTGATAAATCTAAACGCTCATCAAAAATAAAAATATTCGCAGGATGATACAAAGCCTCCTGCTGAATTAAGGCATTATTGGTCAGTAACTTACGTTGATAGAGCATTGCCTCTAAGGGCCGCAGGGTTAAGCCACTCTGCCCGGTTTGTGTTACGTCAATCATGCAGCTTGCGCTCAAATACTGGCCTAGATAAACGGAGTAACTGATATTTGCTTTAACCGCTTTAGCCTGATCGCTACGAATATCAAACAGTACTGAAAAATTTTGTGCTTTCAGCTCCGACTCCAAAGCTTGCAGCATCGCTTCGCGGCCTTTATTCCTACCCACAAAAGCAAAATCATAGCGTGGTGACTGCTGACTGATAGCAGGCACTGGCTCAATAAATTGGTGATAAAACTTGAAACCGTATTTCGCACAGTCCGCAGGGTCAAACGACCAAATCGTATAGTCCAAAGCTTGTAGACTTTGAATTAAGTGCTTGGTTTTAGCACTAGGATTTAATGGATTGCGCATGAGTACTTGCGCTTTGAGCTGAGGGAATTTGGCTAATAACACCTCTAAAATCAAGCGATGCTCATGCACCACGATTAAATCTTGAGGATGAGCGCGGATATAGTCAGCAATCAGCTTTTTGTGGAGTAAATTGCGCAATACCCGTGGCCATTTCGCAAAGCCACGAATAGCCTGAGTTTTGCTGAGAGGATTGAAGATCTGAACTGTTTGATCTTCTGCGACCGCTTGAAAAAAACTTTGCTCGTAGTCTGGCCAAAATCCAATGAAATGAATAGCTGCCTGTTGCCCCTGCTGGATGAATGCTTGCATTCCGTTTGCTTAGCCCTAGCTTTTTTATACAGCTCATAAGCCTACCGCAAAGCGTGCTCTGGCGCATCTTTGCATATTCACCTTAATTATTTAACTTATACGTAAGCAATACACAAAAATCCGTCATGAATCCTGCGTACCTCTCTTAAAATCGCTATACTAGCCGCACCTAATAAATTAAAAATTCTATAAGTAGGCTAGTTTTTAGCCCACTGTTCAACCTCGATGAGGGTTGAATAGCAGTTCATTAGCCACTGTCTGAGTAATATGCCCCTTCTGTATCCATGCTAAACTAGCTTGAATCCTCACCGACTCGTGACTATATTATTATGTCCATGATCCTTCGCAAAAAGCTCCCACTTGGCATCCAAACCTTCGCCAAAATTCGCCAAGGCGATTACTACTATGTCGATAAAACGGCAATTGCTTTAGATTTAACCAAGCAGGGCACTCACTACTTCCTTTCTCGCCCCCGCCGTTTTGGGAAAAGCCTGTTCTTAGATACCCTCAAAGAACTGTTTGAAGGCCATGAAGCCCTCTTTCAAGGCTTAGCCGTGCATCCGCACTGGGATTGGGCGGTTAAGTATCCCGTATTGCGTTTTAGCTTTGGCAGCGGCAAATTCACGGACATCCAAGGCATCACCCATGCCTTAGATACCCAACTGAGTCATCTAGAACAGCAGTTTGGAATCACTGCGCGTTTTGAACATGTTGGTGGGCGCTTTGCCGATCTGATTTTACAATTACAGCAGCAAACCCAACAGTCGGTGGTGATTCTAATTGATGAATACGATAAACCGATTTTAGATGCCCTTGATTATCCCGAAGTGGCTAAAGCCAATCGGGATTTTTTACGGGGCTTCTATAGCACAATTAAGGATTATGATGCCTATATCAAGTTCAGCTTTTTAACGGGTGTCAGTAAGTTCTCAAAAGTGAGTTTGTTTTCGGGTTTAAATAATCTTAAAGACATTACCCTCAACCCTCATTATGCGACCATTTGTGGTTATACTGATACTGATATTGATACCATCTTTGCACCTGAACTAGACGGTTTGGATCGGGAAGAGATTCGGCATTGGTATAATGGTTATAATTGGCTAGGTGAAGGCGTTTATAATCCTTATGATGTTTTGAACCTATTTGATCAGCGTGAGTTTAAGAATTATTGGTTTGAAACAGGCACGCCCAGCTTCTTAGTTAATCTGTTATTCAAACGTCAAGTCACTTCTTTATCCTTAGATCAGACCTTTACGAGCACTCAAGTGCTGTCTAGCTTTGACATTGAAGATATAGCCACCGAAGCCTTATTATTTCAAACGGGTTATCTCACCATTAAACAAGCGGAACGCATTGCTCAACAAGATTACTTTCATTTAGGTTTCCCTAATTTAGAGGTGCGGCAGAGTTTAAATGAAAGTCTGCTAGCAGTCTTAGTGAAAGACAAATCCAAGCAAGCTTTAAATAGTGCTCAATTATATTATTTACTTTTGAAGAATGATTTTGATGGCCTCAAGCAAATTTTTCATGCTTTCTATGCCAGCATCCCGAATAATTGGTATAACAGTAATAATATTCAAGACTATGAAGGCTTTTATGCCAGTGTCTTTTATTCTTATTTCGCGGCTTTAGGTTTGGATGTTCTTGTTGAGGATGCCAGCAATCTCGGACGTTTAGATATGGCTTTGAAATTTAATCAGCAGGTTTACTTATTTGAATTTAAGGTCGTAAATAGTCGGCCACGGGGCAAAAGCAAAGCCTTGCAGCAATTGCAAGATCGGCACTATGCAGATAAATACCGCCATCTAAACCAACCGATTTATCTTATTGGTGTCGAGTTTAGTAAGAAAGATCGGAATATCGTCGGCTTCGCCATCGAGCAAGCCTAAGCTACTCAAGCGCCTCCTTACAAAAAGCTGGCATGAATCCTGCGTCCCTCTCTTAAAATCGTTATACTAGCCGCACATAAAAACTGGCTACACCCTGTTAGGCTGGGTTTACATCTTAGTTACGAGGTTAAGTTTACATGGGTTTGAAAATTAAAAAGCTGCTCATCGCCAACCGTGGCGAGATTGCTATTCGGATCTTGCGCGCTGCTGCCGAGTTGGGGCTTAAAACTGTATCAATTTATACCTACGAAGATCGCTTCTCGCCGCACCGTTATAAGGCAGATGAGGCTTACCAAATTGGTGCAGATGATGAACCATTAAAGCCTTATTTGGATATTGAAGGCATTATCCAGATCGCTAAACGCTATGGCGTGTCGGCGATTCACCCTGGTTACGGCTTCTTATCGGAAAATGTACGCTTTGCGCGGCGCTGTCGTGAAGAAGGTATTGTTTTTGTCGGCCCAAGCCCAGAAGCCATGGAAAAGCTGGGTGATAAAGTAGCAGCGAAAGAAATCGCGATTGCAGCGGGTCTGCCGGTTATCCAAGACAGCCGTGAACCCTTAAATAGCTTAGAGATTGCGCGCAAAGAAGCCGACCGCATTGGCTATCCGCTAATGATGAAAGCGGCCGCCGGTGGCGGTGGGCGTGGTATGCGTGTACTGCGCAAGGCGGATGAGCTTGAAAAAGCGTATAACGATGCGCGGAATGAAGCCCTCAAAGCCTTCGGTGATAACACCGTATTCTTAGAAAAATACATCGACTCGCCAAAACATATCGAAGTGCAAATCCTTGGCGATACGCACGGCAATTTAATCCATTTATACGAGCGCGATTGCTCGGTACAGCGGCGCTTCCAAAAAGTGGTCGAAGTTGCCCCCAGCACTGGCTTGAAAGATGAAACCCGCCAGAAACTCTACGACTATGCCTTAGCGATTACTCGGCATGTGAATTATTCCTGTGCGGGCACAGTCGAATTCTTGGTGGATGCGGAAGAAAATATTTACTTCATTGAAGTGAATCCACGGGTGCAAGTTGAGCACACCATCACCGAGCAAATCACCGGCATCGACATTGTACGCAGCCAAATTCTGGTCGCGGATGGGCGCAAGCTGAGTGATAACGGCATCAATATCCAAGCGCAGGATGAAATTCGCTGCAATGGCTATGCGGTGCAATGCCGGATCACCACTGAAGACCCTGAAAATGGTTTCAAACCGGACTACGGTACGATCATCGCTTATCGCTCTACCGGTGGCTTCGGCATTCGTTTAGATGTGGGTGCTGCCTATCCGGGTGCGAAAGTCTCACCCTTCTTTGACTCAATGCTGGTTAAAGTCACTTCATGGGGTCGGACTTTAGACGGTGCGATTAGCCGTAACTTACGTGGCCTGAAAGAATTCAGGATTCGGGGCGTTAAGACCAATATTGGCTTCTTGGAAAATGTGTTGGAGCATCCGGTGTTTGCGAATGGCAAATGCACGGTTACTTTCATCGACCAACATCCCGAATTATTCCACACGCCGCAACGCTTTGACCGTGGCACCAAAACGCTTAAATTCGTCGCGAATGTGACGGTGAATGGCAATCCTGATGTTAAAAAGCCTGATCCGAATAAGCATTTCCGCAAGCCGATTATTCCTGATTTTCCACAAGTGGGCGGTTATCCTAAAGGTACCAAAAATCTGCTCACTGAGATGGGCGCAGAGAAATTCTGTCAGTGGGTGAAAGAGCAGCCGACTATTTTCTACACCGATACCACGATGCGGGATGCACATCAATCGCTGCTGGCCACGCGGGTGCGGACTGATGACATGCTGCGGATTGCTGAAGGCTTTGCGAAGAATCATCCGCAAATGTTCTCTTTAGAAATGTGGGGTGGAGCAACCTTTGACGTCTCCATGCGCTTCCTGCATGAATGCCCTTGGGATCGCTTGAAGCTGCTGCGCGAAGCAGTACCGAATATTCTGTTCCAAATGTTATTCCGTGGCTCGAATGCAGTTGGCTATACCGCTTACCCAGACAATCTGATCGAAGCCTTCATTGAGAAATCTTGGGAACAAGGCATTGATGTTTTCCGTATCTTCGACTCCTTGAACTGGATCGAAGGGATGCGCAAATCCATCCAAGTGGTACGCGAGCGCACTGGCGGGATTGCGGAAGGTACGATTTGCTATACCGGCGATGTGCTGCGTACTGATCCGGGCTATAAATACAATCTGCAGTACTATCTCGATCTGGCTAAGCAGCTGGAAGATGCAGGCGCACACATGCTAGCCGTGAAAGATATGGCGGGTTTATTGAAGCCTTATGCGGCGGCTAAGTTGATTCCTGCTTTGAAAGAAGCGGTGAGCATTCCGATTCATTTGCACACGCATGATACTGCTTCAATTCAAGCCGCGACTTTATTGAAAGCAATTGAATGCGGCGTGGATGTGGTCGATGGCTGTATGAGTTCCATGTCAGGCTTGACCTCGCAAGTGAACTTGAACTCCTTGATTGCTGCGATGGAAGGCCAGCCGCGTGAGCAGAAATTCGATCTGCGCTCCTTGAATGAATACGCGAACTATTGGGAAGATGTGCGTGAAATGTACTATCCGTTTGAATCTGGTTTAAAAGCAGGTACGGCGGAAGTTTATAATCACGAAATTCCCGGCGGCCAATACTCCAATTTGCGTCCACAAGCGATTGCTTTAGGTTTAGAGACTAAGTTCGAGGAAGTGAAAGAGAATTATGCGGTTGTCAATCGCATGTTCGGCGATATTGTCAAAGTTACACCCTCTTCGAAAGTGGTCGGTGATATGGCCATTTACATGACCGCGAATGGCTTGACCGAAGCCGATGTGATGGAGCGTGGCAGCACCCTCGCCTTCCCGGATTCAGTGATTGATCTCTTCAAAGGTGGTTTAGGGCAAACGCCCGGCGGCTTCCCAACTAAGCTTAGCGACATTGTGCTCAAAGGCGAAAAGCCGAACGCAGGCCGCCCGAATGATCACATGCAACCAGTGGATTTAGAGGCTGAGTTTGCTGCTTTCAAACAAGAATTTGATGTGGATCGCAGCTTCCTTGATTTCTTGTCCTACAAAATGTATCCGGCGGTTTATAAAGAGTTTTATAAACACCAAGTCGAATACGGCGATGTCAGCCACTTACCTACTCCCTTATTTTTCTATGGCCTCAAGCTCAATGAAGAAGTCTTAGTCAATTTGGGTCAAGGCAAAGTCCTAATCGTGCGCTTGTTGTATCGCTCTGATGCAGACGAAAATGGCAACTGCATTGTCACCTTTGACTTCAACGGCCAGATTCGCTCAGTCACCGTGCGTGATCTTTCGGTGAAGCCCACCAAAGCCAGCAATCGTAAAGCGGTGGGTGAGAAAGAAATCGGCACTTCATTGCAAGGTAAACTCTCCGCCATCATGGTCAAACCCGGCCAAGAAGTGGAGCAAAATACCCCTTTATTCGTGATTGAAGCCATGAAAATGGAAACCACAATTACTGCACCCGCTGCTGGCAAAGTGAAACAAGTTCATTTGCATCAGGGCGAATTGGTAGAGCAAGGGGATTTGGTGGTGGAGATGGAGTAACATACTAAAGATTGTGCTTCACCTATTACATATGGGTGAAGTTTGGAAAAATAATATTAGGATATTATGTTGCGTCACAACCCTACTGAACGTTTAGGCGTAATTGCAGCAGATTACGCTATAACATCACACCTAAATTGGATTTTTAGAGAACAACCCATAGCTGATGTTGGTATAGATGCAATTATTGAAGAATGCATTGATAGTGATCCTACTGGTTACTTCTTGGCTGCTCAGATCAAATCAGGTGAAAGTAATTTTTATATTACAGATAATGCCATTTTTTATTATATATCCAATGTCCATTATAACTATTGGCTTAATCTTAACATACCTATTATTTTAATAGCTCATTTACCAAAATATAATTTAATATATTGGCAGAAAATAGATACGACGACCATCATTAAAACAAAAAGCCAATGGAAATTAAAAATACCAAAAACAAATTTGATAGACAAAAAATCGGTCATGATTTAGAAGAGTTGAAGAAGCTCCGATTAATGAACTCACCAATAACCTTATCATGAATCTCAACCGACTTAGAAAAACAAATCGTCTTCCGCGCTAAGCGTTTGATGCGGGTTCTGAAGT
>JBATOI010000044.1:0-29533 GCA_049290875.1 Thiolinea sp. | reverse complement strand
ACAACCGCCTATGCGTGAGGGTGAGCGTTGGCTGTCAGTATAAGGCAATTTGGGGGGCGAACCACCCAAGGGCATTCATTCTTTCATGCAGTACAGCAGGGCGACGTTGCGCGGGCGCGTTCCGCCGAAGACAACGAGGGAATTTCTATTAATTGGACGGTCATGAGATTCGTTTACTGCCTTTATATTTGCAGAGTTTTGTGAATATGCAAGAGCTGATGCAACATAAATTATTCCTTTGAAGGCATTGCTATACCATGCGTCTTCAATCCAATCGGCCTGCATTCCGCTAGAAAAATCATCCGATGAGGCTTCTTTTGGGCTTCCCTCTATTACTTCTTGTTGCAGTCCATCTGGTCCAATAGCCGTCGTAATCAGCGTAGGCGCTTGCCAACTGCCTAAAGGTCTTTCTTTAGGTGGTGTAGCGACGAGAGTTTTCTTATCAAGCTCATAGAATTTATCAACGCCCCGCCCCCTATCCCAACCCCGGATAAACTCGCCTATTAGATCGGGAGTGTTTTTTGTTCCATCGGCGATAATCCAACCGGTAGGGCATTCCTTGGAATAAAAAGCCATGATGGCTGTCGAGGGTACGATATTTCGTAGACCTTGTTCTATCGAGCTTTGTAATCGCTCTAGCTCTTCTTTTTCCCGAGTATTTTCATTAGCTGCTAAAAGACTGTGAGTTGTTAGAGCTGTGAAGATTACAGCGGCTGAAATGGCGGTGATCATTATCAGTTTCATGATTAAGCTCCTTTTTGAGTGATAGGTGATTTGATCTCTTTCATCCTCGACCGAGCTAAGCGCAAAAAGCCTCTTCCTTCTCCCTTCCTTCCTTGTGGGGGATGGGACGGGGATGGGGGAGAAGAGCGATTGCCCTTGTTCAATAACCCTGCCCTCATTCTTTCATGCAGTAGAGGAGGGCGACATTACGCGGGCGTGTTCCGCCGAAGTGAGTAACATTTATCTCTACCTTTTTTTCGATTGTTGTACGTATACTTTTGGGGTCATTTAGAAGTTTAATACCCTTACTATCTAGATGAGATGATCTAACATAAAGATTCTGAATAGCATTGACATAAATAGCTCCTGTGAATGACTTGCTATACCAATTGCCTTCAACAGAGTCTGTTTGTATTCCACTGTGGAATTCCTCGGGTAACGCGGTATTATGATTCTCTAGGTTTTCGCCGTTAACATTGTTTCCATTTATATAGGGTTGAAAAATGGCGTCTTCGCCAATAGCCGTCGTAATCAACGTAGGTGCTTGCCAACTACCTAAATGCCTTTCTTTAGCTTTGGCGTTCAGTGTTTCCTTATCAAGCTCATAGAACTGATCTACCCCCCGTCCCCTATCCCAACCCCGAATAAACTCGCCTCTTAGATCAGGTGTTTCGTTTTGTCCGTCTGCGGGAAGCCAACCCGTTGGACATTTCTCAGTATAAAAAGCCATAATCGCTTTCGGGGGCATGCTTTGACTTAGACCTTGCTCGATCATACGCTCTAGTTCCGAAATCCGCTGAGTTAGGCTTTCTATTGCCAGTGGTCCTGCCAATAAACCCTGACTACTACTTAGAGTGAATAACAAACTGGCTGAAAGTACGGTGTTTATGAATTTCATAGTTTAAGGTCTCTCAGGGTGGTTCAGTGAATCGGTAAAATCTGGCGGATGGCTTGGTCAATTTCCCGCAAGGCTTGAATCGTTGATTCGACACCGATATTCGCATTTGAGACTTGCTCACTAATCAGAATCTGACTGTTAGCCATCACTTTGCACAAGTCTTGAATTTGCTCGGCTAGGGCTTCACTATTTTTCATGAAAGTCTCAATACCCGTTTTAATCTCCGTAAGCGCCTCGAATTTTTTTTCAAGCGTTTCACGGATCGTGTCACGGATACTGCTCTGTAGCTTATGTTTAAACTCAGTGAGCTGGCCTTGAAATTGATTGAAACTTTCTACGCCAAAGCTTTGGAATTTAGCTTCTAAGGCTTGCCATTGGGGTTGGAGCTGCTGTTGGATTAAACGCTCTAAATCCTCCAGCGCCGCAGCTATCTTTTCCTCAGTCTCTTTAAAGCGAGCCTCCAAGGCTTCAGGTAATTCGCTAAGTGCTTCTAAACGCTCCGTGAAATCCCCAATCTGTTGAGTTACATGCCCTTCTAATTGGGTTAATTGCGCTGGAACATCCTCTAATTGCTTTAGGGACGCTAAAGCTGAGGCCAGTAGTTGTTGCACTAACTGATCCGCGATGGCCTCAATATGCTCCATTGACTCTGCCGCGAGTTGATTGGGGTTAAAAGCATCAAGGAGTCGAGTTAATTCAGCTTGCTGCGCTTCGATCTGTTCTAGCTCTGTACCAATCCTAGCTAATAGCTCGATCTGGTCTGCTGAGAGTTGAATCTTGACTGACATAAACTGACCTCGCTAAAGATGGATACCAACGCTATCGGCTAAATCACGCACTTGATCAATGACCACATCAATCATTTGTTTGGCTTGTTTGAGTTGATCCAAGGCAGGCTGAATCGCTTCGCGTGAGGCTGAGCTGTGTTGTACAGCTTCCACTAAGCTGTCTTCGGCCTGCTGGAGATAATACCTAAAGCGTAGCAGCACTTGATTGAGTAGGTTCTTCAGGGTTTGCTCAATTTCATTCACTAAGCGCTGCGTCTGTTCGGTGATTGCTGTGGTGATTTCCTGCTGATTAAAATCAGTTTGCTCTGCAATCCAAGTGCTAATTTCGGTCATGAGCGCTTGTAATTGCTCTTGGAGTAAATCCGATAATCTGTCCGCAGCTTGAGTAACCTCTTCAGCAAATTGACTCAACTGCTCTTCAAGCTTAGTTTTGATCTCTTCGGTAAATTCATCACGGATTTTATCTTGTAGCTCATTAATTTTATCTACGGCAGTTTGAATTTTGTTCTCAAGCATTTCCTTGAGTTTGCCAACTTCTTGTTGTAATGATTCAAGCTTTTTTTCAATTTCAGAAAAGCCTTGTCTCGCTTTTTCAACCCTGCCTTTAATATCACTTAGTTTATCGGTGAGTTTTTCTTCAATTTTTTCCTTAATTTTCTCGCCATTTTTTTCTAGTTCAAGCGCTAGTCGATCAATCTGGTCTTGAATATCACGGAGCTTGGAATCAATCTCGTTTTGCAGCGTATTGCCCCCATTAGCGTTGATTAAGTCTTCCAAGCGTTGGATAATAGCCTCTGCTTCTTGTGTATTCATGCTTACCAATCTGCCAGTTCAATTAAACGGTTGATTTCTTCTGCTAATTCCCGCGCGGCCTTGATCGTGGGGAGTAAGGGGCTTAGTGCAGCGGTGGTCTGGCTGCCAATGGTCAGAATTAGCTGGGAGCTGAGTAACTCAGTGAGAATCAGGTCTAAGATAACCGCTTTGAGTCGTTCAGCACTGGCCTCTAAAGCCTGCTGAATCTGCTCTTGCAAATGCTGCTGGCTATTGGTCAAAGCCGTTTGGGTTTGGGTGCGTAAATGTTCAATCGAGTTTTCCAGCAGATTAGCAAGCTGTAGCAACTGTTGCAGGAGTTGTTCGAGTAATTGATCCAGCCAATTTTCTGAAAGAGTCA
Organism: Thiolinea sp.; assembly: GCA_049290875.1. Classification (GTDB taxonomy): domain Bacteria; phylum Pseudomonadota; class Gammaproteobacteria; order Thiotrichales; family Thiotrichaceae; genus Thiolinea. Next base: position 25,953 of record JBATOI010000044.1, on the reverse strand, counting down.
CCCAAGGCTCTAGAATCTGCTCTTCGATGGCGGCTAGGGTTTGTTTAGCTTGTGTCTCGAATTGCTCTTCCAAACTATCTATCAACTCATCCGGCAACTGTTCGAGTGTTTCCAATAACTCAGTGCTTGCCTCTTGAAGTGACTTGAGTAAGTTTTCTATCGTGTCAGCCGGAATCAGTTCTTGTAATGCTTCCAAGCGCTTTAATGTTGCTTTGGCTTGGTCTTCAAGCTCTGTAAGCACTGCTTGAATATCCGGACCCTGAATAATACGTTCATAAAAAGCCGTATCAGGTAGTAAACTTTCTAAGGCTGCTTGCAAACGGTTAGTATCTAAAGTCGTTGGTAGAGTGAGGGTCAGGCTGCTCATGCTAAAATCCTTGCTGCACTATCGAGCACGGGTTTGGCAGCTTCTAAGACACGGCCAATTTGTTCCAATAAGTCACGGGTTTTACCTAGGTTGTATTCGATGCGTTGGTGAATTTCATCCACTTGCTGATTAGCTGCGGTTATTTTGGTTAAATAAGTTTGGGTGAGTGTTTCAAATTGGGGGGTTAACTCTCCCAGTAAGGCGCTCAGGGCTTGCTGGATGAGTTGCTCAACTTGTGTACTGATGGCTTGTTCTAATTGCAGCAATTTATCGGTGCGCAAGCTGCTTAACGATTGAAGGGCTAGCTCAATTTTATCCGTGTAATCCACTAGAATCGCTTGTGCCTGCTGATCAATGCTTTCCGCAAACTCCCCTACCGTATCCAGTTGTTCTTGAATCGTTTCGGCTTGCTCTTGAAGGCTATCGACTTGTGTTTGCAGCGGCTCAAAAAATTCATCGAAAGCGTCTTTTAATTGTTTTATTTTTTCATTGATCTCGTCTGCCAGCGTTTCTAGTGATTTGGTGACTTGACCTAAATCGGAGCTAAGCTGTGGGGGGAGTGCTCCGACTGCAAATCCAGAACCTAGCGCTTGTAAGAGTTTAAGGGTCTCAATCGCCGTTTTTAGCTGTGTATTATAGCTGTTAAGGCTAGTTGCGATGGGGGCTAAATCATCTATCAGTGCTGGCTCAGCTACCGTAATTTCAAGTTCCATACAATCCTTTAACCTCCGGCGGTTCATTAATGCAAAGGCTGGGGACTAGCCGCGTATACCAAGCGCTTAACATGCTCTCTTGGTAAGCGGGTAAATAGCCTGCAAATTGAAACTGGGTTTGTTTACCATCATCACCATACAAACTCACTGTAACGGTGCCAGTGTCTAAATAAATCCGAATAATGAGCTTGATTTCTAAATGCGCAAATAACTGTAAGCGCTGTTGCTGAGTTAAACTGGCAGCAGACAGCAGATAAGGCGTATTAAATAAGGGAATACTTTGCTCCTGTTTATTTTGTTTTATTGCAAGATTAAATTGACAAGCATCCATTGTATTTAAGCCTAGCTCATCGAAACTCAAGTCACTTAAATTCAAATACCAAGTTTTCTCACGAAATCCTTCAGTAACTTGTGGAATGAGCTTAAATCTGAATTTAGAGTTATTAGTATTAAGGGTAAGCGCCCCATGAGTAGAAAAGGAGCTAATTTCTAAGTTTTCATAACTCAGTGGGTCTATAGACTTATTGGCAAGCTTTCCCCCTAAAGCCTCAATAAGTTGATCCTCATGTTGCTTAAAAGTTGGATTCTGTGCCGTCGCCAAATAATGAGCTGCTTCTGAGCCTTCTAAGATAACGCCATGACTCTCAAGTTTTTCTAAGTAGTAACTCATGATTGATTACCTTGGGATGTTGAGGTGATGGTCGAGAGCTTGCTGAATTGATCAAATTCAGTCTGCAATTCTTTAGTAATGGCTATTTGAAGTGCTTCAATATCAGTTGGGTTAGTTTTTACTAAATCCGCTTTATGGCGTTGAATAAATTTATCAACAATAGCTGCTTGCTCAAGACGAATCGTCAATAAATTGATTTTACGTCGGTGATCTTCGGTTTTCTTATTTTTGTCTGTTTGGGCTTGTGCTCTACAATCTGCTCTAGCTTTAGTTATTTCTTGTTTTTTTCTCCTATCCTCTTTCTCTAGTTCTATTCGGTATTCGTGATCAGCTGACTGCAAAGCTTTTTTATAATCATCATTGATTTTCTTCAACCCTTCTGAGTTAATCATCGAGCAACCATGACGGATCATTCTTTGTAAGGTGGTTTTTAACTGATTCTTTTGACGCTGGATTTCAAATTCATATATTGTGTAGCCGGCATTCGGAGGTTCTGAATTTCCTTCTTGAGGATTGTTTTTACTTTGTTGATAGGTGTCAAATTTTTCCTTAATCTCTTTTTTCAGGGCTTTGGGGTTGTTATCTAAGGCTTTCAGGGTGATGATCTCTTTGATCGACTTGATTCGTTCATCAATATCCTTTTGGTAAAACCTCACGATCTCACTATGATCGACCATCGGCTTTCTTTGATTCGCTCGCCAAAACTCAGCCAGCACAAAGACTGCAACCAAAGTGAGAAAGCCGATGATAAAAAGTTGAGGATTTTTTTTCTCTACGCTAACAGCAAAAAACACACCTAGCATTGAGGCCAGCATCAACCAGCCTCTAGCCTCCTTGAAGCTCTTGATGAATAGTCCCCAAGTGGTTTGTGTACTTCTCGCCAGTGATATAACCATCGACTCTTTAGTCTCATATTCTTTAAAAGGCTGGTCTGTAAATAATGCTGCATGGATTTTTAAAATCCGTTGTTGCTGTGGGCTTAAAAAATTCTCGGCTTGCTTATCTTCATTGTTTACATCAGCGGCTAATTGTTGCTTCACTTGTTGTAAAGAGTTCGTAAGGATGCTTAGGTTTTTTACCTTGTCTTCTTGATTTAATTTGAAGTAATAGTCCCAGAAGTTTGACATGATATTTTTAACCTAGATTGCTTTAAGGGAGGTTTTCTCTGATAAGGTAGAGGTAGTAATTATTATTGTTAGGTATGGCACATTTATTGTTTGTTTCAACTACCTCAGATTTACTAAAAAATAAATAGCATTGATCGTCGCTTGGGTATGAAAAATTTATTCTTGGCTTTTTAATTAATGCACTAGGAGTTATTTCTTCTATTTCTCCAGCAGTAATTTCCTTCCTGGGATTTTGTTTTTCCGTAATTTCCTTTAGTAACCTTATACAATCATCTTTGGTATCATTGCAATGATTTATATAAGTTGCCAATAATCCTTTTGGTAAAACCTCTTTTGAAATAGATAGGTTTTTACTCCGAATTTTAAAAAAAGAACTCTTTGGATCTAGTAAAATATCATCCATAGCTTTTTTATTAAGTGAGGCATATTCAAACTTTACTTCATTAATTTCATTGCTTTTTATTTTATCTAAAATAGACTGTTTAAACTTTATTGCTACTGCTTGTTGGTTGTATTTTTCTAAAACATATGGAGCCTTTATACTTAATTTAGTTGTCATTTCTATAATTTCATTAAATTCTTTATTCGTTGTTTTAATTTTATGTTCTTTCATATTAGCACTACAATTACTATCGTAAATACTTTTAATTTTTGGCATAATTTGTGCGGAATCTTCTAGTATTAACTGCATGACCTCTAAATCTGCACATTTTATATCCTTATCCTTAGTAATATAATTATAAGAAAACCAAGCAATTGCCATCAAAATCAATCCAAGAACAATAACTAGTTGGACGGGATGATAATTGCCATATTGACCTTTAATCATTGGCTTTCTCCTGATCAGGATTACATGATGTAATTATTGAATCCAATACCTCACGCCACTCATACTTACTTTGCCTAAACCAGCTCTCCCAATTCTTATAATCTAGGCTTTCATCATTTCCACCAATAAAATAGTAGTTCAACTCATCATTAATATCTCTGCATAGACCACTTACATCATTAAAGTAGAGCCATTTAAAGTCTTGTCCTTGTTTTTTCTTTAGTGCATTAAAGCATTCTTCTGGTTTGTCTGCATTGATTAAGTACTCATTATTTTCTATGGCTAAAAAACCACTATCCTTGCTAAGAATTAATGATTTTTCATCTATAGTTAGCATGCATTTTTTGCTTACTCCATCATGCTTTAAAACCCCATTTGAATCTTTGATTTTTATAAGCTCAGCAGGTTTAATCTCGTTATTTGACTCTTCTATTTTAACAGCTAACCTATTATTGCTAGGAATTGGAATAATCTCATCACTATCTTTAATTAAGGCTTGTCTTATTCTTTTTCCTGTTTGCCCAATGAATAAATGTTTTTTTTCAGTGATGAAATAAGGGTCGCGCCAATAGCGATAAGTATTTAAGGCTTTCACAGTTTCACTTTTTCTTTCCTGCTCTAAGCTTTTTAATAGGAAATCCACTACCAACCAATCAATGGTAGTGGAAGGGTGGTTTGATATGGTTCCGCGCGCTTTAGCACAAGCAATTGCTTTATTTAGCCAGTCAGCTTCGTTGTAACTCTGAGGAGTACGAATCTGTTCAAGAATTTTTATGTGACTTTCGTATTGCGTGACATTTTCATTCTTTAGTTTATCTTTGAATATTTTTATTTGTTCAGAGAACGCAGTACATGAATCTTGAGAGGAGTTTGGTGCTGTTTGTGCGTAAACACTTGGCAGGAATAAGTAGAACGTAAGAGTGATTAGATAAGATAAGACACGACGGATTCTTTTCATAACCCAACAACCACCTGGATCAATGATATTTGGAGTCTAGGTTCAAGAGGTGCAGATGCTTAGGATTTGCTGCCTAATTAGTATAAGGCAGCTTTTTTGAAATTGCTTTAAATTTTAATTTTATTTAGTTCGCATCGATTAAACGACGTACATAGTTCAAGGGTAACTCATTAGGTTCGCGCACCGGCACAGTTAACTTTGAGCCAAAAAATTTCGCTTGCGTAATGATAAAGCCAACACAGTCTTCAGCCGCCAAAGAATAAGACTTTTGAATCGCTTGGTTTTCATCAAAAATAATGCCAATTGACTTGAGCGGCTGAGTGGCGATTTCATAAGACTTATCGTATTGGCGTTGATTCACCTGCACTGTTAAACATTCTTGCTTGACGGAGCTGTAATTCTCGTTAACTAATGCTCCATTGGCGGGAATAAGTCCAGTGTAACTCAGTAATGCTTCACCAACCGAGTAAGCCGTGTGACCAATCGCTCGGAAGTGGAGACTTCCATCTTTTTTCGTTTCTGAGAAGGCAATGAAGGCATGGCCGGGCAGGTTTAGTTTCTCTGGCGAGGGTCTAGCACAAAAGCTGATTTCGCGAGCGCTACCATCAGCATCCGTCTGATTTTTAAGGTCTATAGTTTTGGCCTGAACCATAGAGGTGGCAGTGGAAAAAAATACTATCGATAAACACCGCAAGAAAGTTCTCATGATTTAGTAATCTCCTTGAAATATCTGAAATAGATCCTTTGGATTAATCACCGATCCCCAACAACTGCTTGGTTGGAGCGCTTACTCAAGCTGTCTGAATTATTCGTTTTCGACACCTCAAATACAATAGAGTTCTTTGAATTTAAAACTGATCTAAACAAGCTAATAGGCTGGAACCTACCGTTTCCCTACCCTCTTTGCCCTAAGCTTGCGTCAACAGGCTAAAACTTGCCTGATTAAGTTCATATTCAAATTGCAAAGAGGAGTGCTAAGAGTATGCAATACGCCAATCCAAATACAGACGGCGCAGTCGTTAATTTCAAATCACAGTACGAAAATTTTATCGGTGGCCAATGGGTTGCTCCTGTCAAAGGCGAATACTTTGACAATATTTCACCCGTCAATGGTAAAGCCTTCACCAAAATCCCCCGCTCTAGCGCAGAAGATATTGAATTAGCTTTAGATGCAGCGCATGCAGCGAAAGATGCTTGGGGCAAAACTTCAGTGGCCGCTCGCTCTAATCTCCTGCTGAAAATCGCAGATCGCGTTGAAGCTAATCTGGAAAAATTAGCCGTTGCCGAAACCTGGGACAATGGTAAAGCAGTCCGTGAAACGCTGAATGCGGACGTGCCGTTATTCGTTGATCATTTTCGTTATTTCGCAGGCTGCATTCGTGCGCAAGAAGGCAGCATGGGCGAATTGGATGAGAAAACCGTTTCTTATCAATTCCATGAGCCATTAGGTGTAGTAGGTCAAATCATTCCGTGGAACTTCCCACTGTTAATGGCCGCGTGGAAACTGGCTCCTGCTTTGGCTGCGGGTAACTGCATCGTGCTGAAACCGGCTGAACAAACCCCAGCGTCTATTTTAGTCTTTGCTGAACTGATCAGCGATATTTTACCTCCGGGCGTGCTGAATATCGTCAATGGCTTCGGCGCAGAAGCGGGTAAAGCTTTAGCAACCAACAAGCGTATCGCGAAGATTGCCTTCACCGGTTCAACCCCAGTCGGCTCTTTGATCATGGGTTATGCTGCTGAAAACATTATTCCATCAACGGTGGAATTAGGCGGCAAATCGCCGAATATCTACTTCGCAGACGTGTTAGATCAAGAAGATGCTTTCGTGAGCAAAGCGGTCGAAGGTGCGGTATTAGCCTTCTTCAATCAAGGCGAAGTTTGTACTTGCCCATCACGCTTACTGATCCAAGAATCGATCTATGAAAAGTTCATCGGGATGGTGGCTGAGCGTGCGGCGAAGATCAAACGCGGCAATCCCTTAGATACTGAAGTCATGGTTGGCGCACAAGCTTCTCAAGAGCAGTTTGAGAAAATTCTGAGCTATATCGATATCGGTAAGCAAGAAGGCGCGCAAGTGCTGATCGGCGGCGAAGTTGAACAATTAGGTGGTGATTACAAAGAGGGTTTCTACATTAAGCCAACCTTGTTGAAAGGCACCAACGACATGCGCGTCTTCCAAGAGGAAATCTTCGGACCAGTTGTCTCTGTGGCTACTTTCAAAGATGAGGCGGAAGCCTTAGCGATTGCCAATGACACCGAATTCGGTTTAGGTGCAGGTGTTTGGACACGCGACATGAACCTGTCTTATCGCATGGGCCGTGGCATTCAAGCCGGTCGTGTGTGGACTAACTGCTACCACTTATATCCAGCACATGCTGCTTTCGGTGGTTACAAGAAATCAGGCGTAGGCCGCGAAACCCACAAGATGATGCTCGATCACTACCAACAAACCAAAAACTTGTTGGTGAGCTACGACATCAATCCTTTGGGCTTCTTCTAAGCTTCCTCCTCGTATTCGAGGATTGCACCAGCCTGTAATCCTCGATTTTATGCAGAAGTCTTTGTGCGATCTCGTGTTTATAAACCGCTTCTACTCGTTAGGAGCGGCTTTTTTTACTCCTGCATCCCCTCAAGGCTTAATTGAGCCACAATTCATTCGTACCAACCCTTCCTTAGCCAACGATCTTGGGCTTGATTCCACTATTTTCACCACTGATGAATGCTTACAAGTTTGCAGCGGTAATTTATTACTTGCCGATATGCGGCCACTCGCACAGGCCTATGCTGGGCATCAAATCGGTAAATTCAATCCGTTTTTGGGTGATGGACGCAGCGTTTTGCTCGGTGGCATCACGACCGAACAAGATTATTTAGAATGGCAACTCAAAGGTGCAGGCAAAACCGCCTATGCACGCCATGCGGATGGCTTAGCAGGCATCAATGAATGTCTGCAGGAATATGAGCTCAGCGAGCAATTAGCGGCTCTAGGCGTACCCACAGTACGCTGCCTAGCACTGGCAGCTGGACAAGGCCAAGTCTATCGCCAAGGCTTTCAAGCGGCGGCTATTTTAACCCGTATAGCACCCAGTTTTATCCGCTTTGGCAGCTTTGAGTTGTACTACTTTGAACGCAACTATGCAGAACTCCAGCAATTGGCCGATTTTGTGATTGCTCACTATTATCCAGCTTGCCTTACCGCCACTAAACCCTATGCTGCTTGGTTCCAAGCAGTAGTGGAGCGCACTGCTAAGCTGATTGCACAATGGCAAACGGTCGGCTTCGTGCACGGCATGATGAATACCGACAACCAATCGATTCTCGGCATCACCCTCGATTTAGGTGAAAGCGCTTTTAACCCTGAGCACCAAGCCGATTTTGTGAGTAGTAATGCGGATGAAAAAGGTCGTTATGCTTTTGCTCAACAACCAATCATTGGCTTATGGAATTGCAATATTTTAGCGCGGGCTTTATCGCCATTGGTTGAAGCAAAAGATTTAAAGGCAGCTTTAGAAAATTATGAATCTAGCTATTTAGTAGCAGTCGACTCACCAAGGTAAGCGCGGTTTAGCAATCAACTCCGCCAAACGTTCACGCACCAAATCACTACCAGCTGGATTTTGGCAAACTTTCGCTACTAAAACATTCGGCTCTGCACAAGAGTCTAGGGCTTGATCCATCACCGCATCAATACAATAGCGCCATTCGTTCAATTCAGGGGAATTCGATAGCGGCATCAAAGGCCCACGATACAGCGCTAAAGCTTCATTGGTTTTGTGTTCGCGCAAAGCTTGCCAGACTTGAATAAAATCAGCCCAAGCGGGAATCAGCAAGCGATACGGGCGCGAACCGATTTGCCCATCTAGTGCACGGCGCAAATGTGAGATTTCAGCCTTTAAGGTAGCAGTTGAGGCTAGGGCATCACCATAAAGAGCGGCATGGAAGGACTCTAAACTTAAACCCTGCGGATTTAAGGCTAATAAACAGAGCATTTCTAAATAGCGCTGCGGTAACGCTAAAGGCTTGCCGCGAAACACTACTTGCGGCTGACCTAGGGCATGAATTTCTAATTCAGCTTTGGGTAAATGATTGGGTAAACAGCGCGCTATCGAACGGGCTAACTCAGTGACAGCCGCTTGGCCCAACGGGGTATGCCGCTTCCAAGTCGTGGAAAGATCTAAAATCCCCACACATTCGCCGGATTGTGGATGAATAATCGGTGCTGCATAGCAGACCCAATCATGCACAAAGGATTGATAATGTTCAGAAGAAAACACCGTGACTGCGGATTTGAGATTCAACGACAAACCCACCGCATTCGTACCCACTGAGCGTTCATCCCAACGCCCACCTGCTGTAAAATTCACTGCTTCAGCCAGCGGTTGCATATGCCGACTGGCATAAGTCCAGAGTAAACGGCCTGAAGCATCGGCAATCGCAGCGACTAATTCGCCTTCTTTAGCCAGTTGAATAATTTGCTCTTGTTCGCGCTCAGCCGCTTGGCGCAGTAAAGATTCTTTCCAGAGATTCGAGGCGGTATAAGCATCATCTGCAGGAGCTTGACCCACCGCAGAGACATTTTGCACGCTACGCTGCCATGAACTCATAATGTCACGGCGAATGGTTTCAGTGGTTAAATCAGTGCGTCCCGCGACAAATTGGGTCCATTCGGATTCGATGATTTTACGCCGCTTAGCCAGACCTAAGCGCGAAATTTGCTCCATACACCTCCTCCTAATCTGCGCTCAATGAGCCAACCGCCAAGCTAATACTTTGATTACCATCTCTAACTAAGTCTACTAGTTAGTTTAAAAGTATATCGCACGGCATTAAAGACTGTAAGCTTATTGATAGGAGGCGCTTGGTAGATAAATTGCCTTATCCACCAAGGCTTAAGCGCTTAATTAAGCACGCGTTTCACGCTGTACCAACTCAGCAAAAGCAGCTGCTAATTGCTGATAAGCAGGCCCTGGGCAGGTTTGAATTTTGCGCCCGTCAATTTCGCGTACCGGAATTAAGCGCGCGCCTGTGCCGGTAAAGAAACATTCCTCCGCAGAATATAAATCGTAAGCGGTAAGCACGGTCTCACGAACCTTCATTCCAAGTTGCGTCGCTAAATCTAAAACAGTGCCACGAGTAATCCCTGCCAAAGCACCTTCAGTCGGTGCTGGAGTCAGCAATTCGCCATCACGGGTGATAAAGATATTTTCTGCGGTACCTTCCGCCACACAGCCACGATCATTTAATAGAATACCCTCTTCTACTCCGGCAAAATTCGCCTCCATACGCGCGAAAATCGAAGTTAAGTAATTCAAGCTTTTAATGCGTGGATCTAAACGATCTGGTTGTGAGCGCCGTGTCGAAGTAATAATCGCTCGAATCCCTTTAGCACGCTCTTCATCGCTTACCATTTGTAATTGATCAGCAATCACAATCACACCCGGCTCTTTGCAAGTTGCGGGATTAATCCCTAACACACCAACGCCCCGTGTGGCAATAATCCGCAAATAGCCATCTTGTAAATCAGAGGCTTCAATCACTGCATACACGGCTTGAGTGAACACGTCTTCACTAGGAATCTTTAGTTGTAAAGCGGCTGCTGAGCGTTGTAAGCGTTTTAAATGCAGCGGCAACCGGAAAGCACGCTTATTATAAAAACGTACACCTTCAAAAATACCGTCACCGTATAAAAAGCCGTGATCAAAGACAGAAACGCTCGCCTGCTCAGCAGGAACTAATTTGCCGTTTACCCAACAACGTGCATGTTCAAACATGATTTCTTTTGCTCCAAAATTTATACACCAACAATCATCCAAACCGTGGCTGCGGTTAACAAGCCCATGATGATATTAAATTGCCGCTTGCGGCGCGCACTGGATAAAAACTGCTGGATTACTACACCAAAGCCCGCCCACATGGATACGGACGGAACATTTACAAAAAAGAACACGATCATTAAAACTAAACCAGAGAGCCAATACTGCTCACCCGCTAAGGTAAAACTACTCACTGCGCCCAAAGCCATCATCCAAGCTTTGGGATTCACAAACTGGAAAGCCGCCGCCTGCCACCAACGCATAGGTTGAGCCGTATTTTGCGACAAGTTTGAATCGGCATTAGCACTCGTTGTCTCCGTGACGGGTGCGCTGGCAATCTTCCAAGCTAACCACAATAAATACAGCACACCAACCACTTTTAAAGTCGTTTGCGCAGCAGGCAAGCGGGTAAAAACTTCGCCCAAACCGGTTAAAGTCACCAATAATAGCAAAATCATACCGCAACCAATCCCGAGCATGTGCGGAATTGTACGCTTAAACCCAAAATTTGCTCCTGAGGCCAATAACATTAAATTATTCGGCCCCGGCGTGGCTGAGGTCACAAAAGCAAAACTAAACATCGCTGCAACTAACTGGAGATCCATTGACTTAACTCAGGTTTTTATAGTGAGCTCAGCATAAGGCGTGCTAAGCTAGCAATACAGATTTAGTATAAATTTATTTAAACAGTACAGTTTATAAAATAATTAAACTGTACTGCCCTAGTTTCAGCAACCTGTACTGTTTTGGTGCGTGTAACCCATTATGACCCTGCTTTATCATCAGATTGCTAGCCGAATTCATCAACAGATTGAAACTGGCATGTATTTACCGGGTGAGCGCTTACCCGGCGTGCGCCTGCTTAGTCAGCAATTTGGAGTGAGCGTGTCCACGGTCGTGCAAGCCCAGCGCCAGCTGGAAAATGAAGGCAGCTTAGAAGCGCGCCCACGTTCTGGCTATTACATCTGTGAGCGTCCGTGGATTAAACCAGCATTACCCTCGCCCTCCACGCCACCGCAACGCCCGATGCCAATCACAGGCCAAGAGCTTTCTTTACATTTAGCGCGCGTGGTGAATCAAGAAGATTTTATTCAACTGGGTGCGGCAGTTCCACATGCGAATTTTTTACCGATGCGTGCCTTGCAGCGTAGCTTAAATAAAGTGATTCGCCTGTATGACAATCGAGCAGCTAACTATGCCTTTCCACCCGGACTGCTGAGCTTGCAACAGCAAATCGCGCGGCGCATGTTAGCCAGTGGGGATCGGGTGCATCCTGAGGATATTTTAATTACTAATGGCGGGCATGAAGCACTCACGCTGGCTTTGCGCACGGTAGCGACTGCGGGCGATATTATTGCCATTGAATCACCCACCTTTTACGGCCTACTGCAAGTCATTGATTCTTTAGGGATGAAGGCTTTAGAAATACCGACTGATCCACAAACAGGGATTAGTTTGCCTGCCCTAGAATTAGCCTTAGAACAATGGCCGATTAAAGCTTGTGTGCTGATTCCCAATTTTCATAATCCTTTGGGCTGCTTATTAAGCGATGCTCACAAACAAGCACTAGTGAAACTTGCGAATCAACACCAAGTTACGCTGATCGAAGATGATATTTATGCAGATCTTGCTTACAACGGTGAGCGCCCACGCTCTTTGCACAGTTTTGATCAACACCAACGCACTATTTATTGCTCATCGTTTTCTAAAACCGTCGCGCAAGGCTTGCGTTTAGGTTGGATGCTACTCCCCCCTGAGCATTTAGAACGGGCTACTTATTTTAAATATGTAACCAATCTAGCCGCCCCCACGCTTTCGCAATTAGCGGTGGCTGATTATTTAGAGCATGGCAATCACGAACGTTATTTACGCCAAGTGCAAAACCAATATCAGCAACAAGTTAGTCTGTTTGCCCGCACTTTGAATAAGTATTTACCTGCGGGAACGCGTATTTCGCAACCTAAGGGGGGCTTTGTGCTGTGGATTGAACTAGCGATAGGGATTGATACCCTAGCCTTAGCGCATCGGATGATTGAGCATAAAGTCAGCATCGCACCAGGACGCCTATTTTCTGCCAGCGCTAAATATACCAACTGCATCCGCATTAATTGCGCACAACCTTGGTCACCTGCTGTGGAAAAAGCCTTAATTACTCTTGGACATGAATGCTTACGCTTATCACCATAACCAACGCGGTACTGCTTCTAGATAGGCACGATAGTTATCACCGAACTTTTCAGTTAGAAAAGATTCTTCAGGCAAAATTTGCTGAGTATTAATTACCCAAATAAACAAGGGCAGCACTAATAAGGGGCTGATACTGCCCAAGTAAATAGCCCAACCCAAAAGCATCACTAACATCCCAACATACATAGGATTACGTGTATAGCGATACAAGCCTGTTGTGACAAGCTGACGGCTGTTTTGTGGCTTCATTGGATTAGGCGTAGTTCTAGCGCGGAAAAACAACCATAACGACCAAGCATCTGCGAGCAAAGCTAGCGCGATTAACACTACACCCAACCGATGCCAAGGGGCAGGAATCCAATGCAAGATCGGTAGATAAGCATTCAGCAACCACATTAGCATAGCCGCCATGAAAGCATAAAGCGGTGGAGGAATACGGGTTTGTAACATAGGGCTATCCTTGTGATAAGCTCACAACTTCAGCATAAAGCCTTGATAAAAGCGATGCAAAATTTAGATACTCCAACTAAAACCGCCACCTTGTATTATGTTTATGATCCCATGTGTAGCTGGTGTTATGCCTTCCGTCCCATCTGGCAACAAGTGCAACAACAATTGCCTGAATCTGTGCAAATTCAGACTGTTTTGGGTGGCTTAGCTCCAGATACCCATGAACTGATGCCGCTGGCTACCCAACAAATGGTACAAGCCAATTGGCATAAAATTATCCAAGTTGTGCCCGGCACTGTCTTTAACTTTGAGTTTTGGACAGTAGGCCAACCACGGCGCTCTACTTATCCAGCTTGCCGTGCAGTTTTGGCAGCGACTACTCAAGCTGAATCCGCTGGCGCACGAATGCTTGAAGCGATTCAGAATGCGTACTATCGACAAGCACGTAACCCTTCTGATCTCAGCACTTTGCTTGAATTAGCTGCAGAACTTGCTTTAGACACTGCAGCTTTTGCGCTAGCTATTCAATCAACTGAAATTCAAGACCAATTAGAGCAAGATTTGGCTTTAGCTGATAGTTTAGGTAGCTCTAGCTTTCCAAGCTTAGTTCTAAAAACCGCGCAAGGAACGAAGCGTATCCAACATTCTTATAGCAGTGCACAGGCTATCCTGAAGCAGCTCATTTAATTAGCTGTTTGATTAGCTGCAATAGCTTTCTTTTTCTCTAGCAGCTCTAAGAAACGAGAGCGCTGCTTTTGAAAGGCCAGCTCAGCATTTTTTTCTTCAGCCAAGCTCTGCTGAATAGCCATTTCATACTCACCGACACTTTTAAGCTTAGTGTCAATAAAACCTTGCACGCGCTTTTGCTCAGCCCCTTTAGCATTGGCTAAGGCTGCTTTTAGTTCAGTAATTTCAATTTTTAATTTGTCGCGCAATATTTCCATTTGCTTACGGCTGTCTTTAAGCATTTTCATCCGTGTTTGGTGCGCTTCATCCAACTGCTTGACATCAGAAAAAGTGCTGAGCAACTCTCTATCTTCTTGGAGTTGGCGATCTTTGATTTTTGAATGCTTACCTTCTAAAGCTTTTATCCAATCATCCTCAGCAGCTTGTTCACTCGTTTTTGCAGCGGGCACGCTCTTAATAGTCATACCTAAAGCATTTAACTCAGCATGACCTCCCTGCGATGCAGTAGGCGGTATACTGTCGGCGTAATGCACTTCGCCTTTAGTATCGACCCAGCGGTATAAGCTACCTGCATTAGCTTGGCCTGCTAAACAGCCTAGCGACAGCACCAAGCTGAGGGGTAGAAAGCTGTTTATCTTTGTCATGACGATGTCCAACAAATTTATTTTAATGATGATTTATTTATTTTATAGTGAATAATCATCAATTATAAGAGTGGACTGATGTTAGACAGCTACAACACGATAAACGGCTAAGGTTTGTTTTTAGCTAACTCAGCTTCTAAATCGTCTAAATCTGGAGATTGGATGCTTTCCATATTATAACGTTTTAGTAGTTCTTCTTGCTCTGCCTCAGCCGCCTGTCTATTAATCACCACTTGATAACCATCCAGATCCTCTAAGGTAATAAACGGGGTTTTCACCTGTTTAAGCAGCTTGTAGAACTCACGGAAATCATTAAAGGTTTGACCATTGATGGTTTGAATGCGCATTGCTAAATCATGATAACCGACATTACTACTAGCTGCTAACACTTTGACAATACTCACATTTTCAACTTTATCTTTATATTCGTTTTTATCATAGTCTTTGCGCTTCTGGCAAACATCGGAGAGTTCAGTAGGCGTAAAGACATAGCCACCATAAATAAAGTAGCGAGGCTTTTTATCATGGGTGTACACCGAAGTAACTGCCTTGTCTAAAGGTAGTTGTACAGTTAGTGGTTTGCCATCACGGATAATGTCTAAATTCAAGGTATCATTGAGCTGATGCTGATCGACTCGATAATTAAAGTCGATATACTTGCTGGGTTGAAATAATAGGGTTCCATTGTTTTCAATCGACTCATTATCAATTTTGCTAATAATGTCGCCCACTTTTAAATATTGCTCAGCTGTCGTGCCTGCGCAAACCTTAGTGACTAATACGCCAGTTTGTTCTTTAGATAAATTGTGTTTGCTGCGTAAAGCCGGATTCACTAACTGTTGTGTGACAATGGCAAACTCAGGAAAGCCATCATAACGCCCATCCTCCAAATCTTTTAGGAAGTGATTAATGATGGAGGGAGGAATCATATAGCCGATATTTTCTTCACCATTGGCTGCCACTTGCATAGCTACACCCACCACTTTATTGCCTGCTAAAGCTGGGCCACCACTATTACCCGGATTAATGGCTGCATCAATTTGAATCGCTTGAGAAGCTAAACCGCTATGCGCGTACTCTAAATATTCAATCCGCGAGACAATCCCTTTAGTCACGCTTAACGTGTCGCCACCGGTTGGAAAGCCATACACACTGATTTCTTGGTGAACACGAGGCAACTCGCCAATTTCCAAAAACTTGCCTTTCTTGAAAAAGCTTTCATCTTTGACTTTTAACAGTGCTAAGTCAGCCTCATGAGAAATCGCCAGAACTTCTGCTTCATAACGATCAGGCTTACCATCGCGCTGTAATTCAATAAAGGTACTACTTTCAACCACATGCGCATTGGTCAAAATCCGGTTGTCTTTAATGACAAAACCGGTACCAATCATCGACTCGCTATCTGAGTTCCACGGTGCCAGTGTCGAATTTTTTTCAGCCGTGTTATAAATCTTCACAATCGACTGAGCCATTTCATCCGCTTCAGTATCAGTCAAGTCGATAGGAGCTTCATTGATCGAAGGATCCGTTGCTTCGATATTATTTTCTGGTGTATCAAGAGCATTCGTTACGTCAATGGGATCGGCTTCTGTAATTTTTTTATCTTCAGCCGCAAAGCTAGGCACAGCCAAGCCCAATAAAAGACTAACAAAAATAGCCAAGCCGATGGCAGGAACGCCACACTGAGGAAACCGTTTCATTCAAATCGCACCAAAAACCGCAATGGCCGCAATTATGCCCGAAAAATTATTGCAGCTGTACGAAATTGACTAAATCTGCAAGATCTTAACCAATATTTAATGAAACTACGCTAGATGACTCGAAATGCTGACACAGCAACAGCAAACAAAGGGAGTATTTAACTCCCCTTGCAAATCAATACCAATTAAGACCGAATAACGCCACACGCTTTGAGTTGCGCTTCAATCTCCGGCATGATGCCCGGATCATCAATAGTAGAAGGCACTATATAGGCTTCACCATTAATCATCTGACGCATATTCTTACGTAAGATTTTGCCAGAACGTGTTTTGGGTAGGCGTTTCACAATATAAGTATCTTTGTAGCAAGCGATTGCACCAATGCTACCGCGAATCATCGTGACTAACTCTTTCGATAAAGTCGCTTCATCAATATCGACACCTGATTTCAGTACGACTAAACCAATGGGGATTTGGCCTTTGAGATCATCGTCACGCCCCACTACCGCACACTCAGCAACCAGCGCATGCCCACCAATGATTTCTTCCATTTCGCCCGTGGATAAACGGTGACCCGCAACGTTAATCACGTCATCAACACGTCCCATAACGAAAACATAGCCGTCTTGGTCAATATAACCGCCATCACCGGAAGCGTAATAACCCTCAAATGTTGATAAATAGCTTTCTTTAAACTTATCAACATTACCCCAAACCGTGGCTAAGCAAGCAGGAGGTAAAGGCAGCTTAAGGGCGATATAGCCTTGCTCACCATTTTTGAGCTGCTGACCGGACTCATCCAGAATCTGCACATTGAAGCCCGGCGTTGGCATGGTAGACGAACCTAATTTAATCGGCATTGGTTCAATACCTTGTAAGTTAGCCGTAATCCCCCAACCGGTTTCAGTTTGCCACCAGTGATCAATCACTGGCTTACCGCTCTTCTCCATCAGCCATTCTTGGCTCGGCGGGTCTAAACGCTCGCCAGCCGAGAAGATAGTTTTCAACTTGCTTAGATCATATTTCTTGAAGAACTCACCATCAGAGTCTTCCTTCTTAATAGCGCGGAAAGCGGTTGGTGCGGTAAACAAGGCTTTAACTTCATACTCTTCACACATACGCCAGAAAGCGCCTGCGTCGGGGGTCATAATCGGCTTGCCTTCATACACAATCGTGGTACAACCGCGAATCAACGGCGCATAGACGATGTAAGAGTGCCCAACCACCCAACCGACATCAGAAGCAGCCCAGAACACATCACCAATGCCCACATTATAAATCGCGTGCATGCTGTAATTGAGCGCAACCGCATGACCACCGTTTTCACGCACCACGCCTTTTGGCTTACCGGTCGTACCTGAAGTGTAGAGAATATAAAGCGGATCGGTGCCTTTAACCGGTACACAAGCAGCGGGTTCGGCATTGGCGACCATCTGCGCCCAATCATGGTCACGACCGGAAATTAGCGGAGAAGTGGCTTGTGGACGCTGGAAAATAACGCAAGCTTGTGGCTTGTGTGAAGACAGCTCAATCGCTTTATCGAGTAATGGTTTGTACTCAATCACGCGATTGATTTCGATACCACAAGAAGCCGTCAGAATAACTTTAGGTTGAGCATCTTCTAAACGTACTGCGAGTTCGGGTGGGGCAAAACCACCGAATACGACTGAATGCACCGCACCTAAACGTGCAGTGGCTAGCATACCCACGACCGCCTCAACCATCATCGGCATATAGATAATGACGCGATCACCCTTGCCCACGCCCAAACCTTTGAGCATACCCGCCGTTTTGGCGACTTGTTCTAGTAGCTCAGCATAAGTAACTTTGGTTTTAGTATTGCTGACTGGAGAGTCATAGATAATGGCGACTTGATCACCACGGCCTTGCTCGACGTGATAATCCAAAGCCATGTAAGAAGTATTCAGCTCGCCATCCGCGAACCAACGATAAATACCGTGCTCATCTTTAGATAAAATAGTCTCAGGGAATTTGTACCATTTGAGGGCTTCGGCTTTCTCCTTCCAAAAACCCTCAGGGTCATTCATCGAACGATCGTATTCTGCTTTATAACTCACGTTAATCTCCTCCTTAAAAAAACATTCCCTTCAACTTCGCGCAGGGAGCATCTACCCGTTGGTTGAGCGAAGTCGAAGCCAACTAGAAGTAATCACCCGGTAGGCGCACCCAACCCTCCATGAGGATACGTGCGCTACGACTCATAATGGCTTTAGTCACTGTCCATTCGCCGTTAACTTGTTTGGCCTCTGCACCGACGCGCAGAGTACCTGAGGGGTGACCAAAGCGAACTGCGGTTCGTTCGCCACCACCTGCTGCTAAATTCACTAAAGTGCCCGGAACAGCAGCAGCAGTGCCAATCGCCACAGCAGCAGTTCCCATCATCGCGTGGTGTAATTTACCCATCGACAAGGCACGTACCAGCAAGTCTACATCTTGAGTCGTGACAGCTTTGCCGCTAGATGAAGTGTAGTCTTTGGGCTGGGAGACGAAGGCAATTTTTGGCGTGTGTTGGCGGGTGGCGGCTTCTTCTGGGGTTTTGATCAGGCCCATGCGTAAAGCACCCGCAACACGGATTTTTTCCAAACGTGCCAAGGCTTGTGCATCGGTGTTGATGGCTTCACGTAACTCAGTACCGGTATAGCCAATATCTTCTGCATTCACAAATACGGTTGGAATACCCGCTGTGATCATCGTGGCGGGGAAACTGCCGACGCCGGGGACTTCCAGTTGATCGACTAGATTACCAGTGGGGAATAGGCTGCCGCCATCCTCACCTTCGTCGGACGGATCAAGAAACTCTAAAACAATCTCAGCAGCAGGAAAGGTCACGCCATCGAGCTCAAAATCACCCGTTTCTTGCACTTGTCCATTGCTAATAGGTACATGCGCAATAATGGTTTTTCTGATATTCGCCTGCCAAATCCGCACAGTACAAACACCATTTTGAGGAATACGTGCCACATCCACATAGCCTGCATGGATAGCAAACGCCCCTGCACCAGTCGATAAATTACCGCAGTTACCGCTCCAGTCCACAAAATTCTTATCAATCGAAATTTGTCCATACAGATAGTCTACATCGTGATTAGGCTGGGTACTTTTGGACAAAATAACGCATTTACTAGTGCTGGAAGTCGCGCCCCCCATGCCATCAATATGCGCACCATACGGATCTGGACTACCAATCACGCGCTGGAAAATCTTGTCGCGTGCCTTGCCCGGCACTTGTGCTGCTGCTGGCAGGTCTTCGAGACGGAAGAACACACCTTTACTCGTGCCGCCCCGCATATAGGTCGCGGGGATTTTAATTTGAGGGACACTACTCATTAAAAAGTTATCCTTTAGTTTTTGTCGATTCCGCAAACGCTTTAAGGCGTTGTAAGGTAATCGGTAGACCTTGATTCAATTGTTTTCCTATTAATCTGCCTAGTAGAAAGGCTAGCGCTCCAGAAAAATGGACTCGATGGGTAATCGTGGTTTCTTTGCCTGTGGGTGTTAGCTCGTGCTCAAAGGTCATTTTAAACAGTGGAATAGCACTGCTTACCGTAAAAGAACGGTTCGGCATAACAGCGGTAACTTCCATCGGCACAGCTTTTCCCTTGGTGGGTGTTAATAAACCTTTAGACCCCAAACTTAAGCCATCCGCCAATATGGCGGCTTGCGTATCTGGATCCCAACTAGGCCATTGCTCTACTTTTTCATAGATGGCAAAGACCGTTTCAGGCTTGGCGCTAGTACGAATAGAATGCTCAATGACCAAACTGCTCTCGCTCCAATAAACAAGGGCTAACACAGCAGGGAGGCATTAAACCTCCCTGTGACAGGCTTAAACCGTGCCTTCCAAAAAGTCTTGTGCAAACCGCTGCAAGACACCGCCCGCTTTATAGACTCGCACTTCAGCAGCCGTATCTAAGCGGCAAGTGACTGGAATATTTACGGTTTCGCCATTTTTGCGATGCATGACGACGGTTAAATTAGCGCGCGGGGATAGCACACCTTCCACATCAAAGGTTTCGGTGCCTTCAATGTTATAGGTTTTGCGGGTCTCGCCTGCTTTGAACTCCAGCGGTAATACACCCATACCGACTAAGTTAGTGCGGTGAATACGCTCGAAACCTTCAGCAACAATCGCTTCCACACCTGCCAAACGCACACCCTTAGCTGCCCAGTCACGGCTAGAGCCTTGACCGTAATCCGCACCCGCAATAATGATGAGTGGCTGTTTGCGGTTCATGTAGGTTTCAATCGCTTCCCACATACGCAGCACTTGGCCGTCTGGCTCGACACGGGCTAGTGAACCTTTTTTCACTGCGCCATTCACAATCGCCATTTCATTGACTAATTGCGGATTAGCGAAAGTGGCACGCTGGGCGGTTAAGTGATCGCCACGGTGGGTTGCGTAAGAGTTGAAGTCTTCTTCCGGCAAACCCATTTTCGCCAAATACTCACCTGCCGCACTATCCAACAGGATAGCATTCGAGGGTGATAAATGGTCGGTGGTGATATTGTCCGGTAATACAGCGAGTGGACGCATCGCTTTCAGCGTACGTTCGCCTGCCAGTGCACCTTCCCAATACGGAGGGCGGCGAATGTAGGTGGACTGTGGACGCCAGTCATACAAAGGACTTGCCGCTTCTTCTACTTTGCCTAAGTCAAACATCGGAATATAGACCTGCTTGAATTGCTCAGGCTTGACACTCTTAGCCACAATCGCATCAATTTCTTCGTCCGCAGGCCAAATATCTTTCAGCGTGATCGGCTTGCCATTTTGGTCAAAGCCCAATGGATCTTGCTCAATATCCAAACGTACCGTGCCCGCAATCGCATAAGCAACGACTAAAGGCGGAGAAGCAAGGAAGGCTTGTTTAGCATAAGGATGAATACGACCATCGAAGTTACGATTGCCAGATAAAACAGCGGTCGAATACAAATCACGCTCAATGATTTCTTGCTGAATTTTTGGATCGAGTGCGCCGGACATACCATTACAAGTCGTACAGGCAAAGGCGACAATCCCAAAGCCTAGTTTCTCCAAATCACCCAATAAATTCGCTTCTTTTAAATACAACTCAGCGACTTTAGAGCCGGGCGCAAACGAAGATTTCACCCAAGGTTTGCGAGTTAAGCCTAACTCATTCGCCTTTTTCGCCAATAAAGCAGCGGCTACGACATTGCGTGGGTTAGAGGTATTGGTGCAAGACGTAATCGCAGCAATAATCACCGCGCCATCTGGCATTAAGCCTTTGGCTTCTTCAGTTTTGCCCGATTTCAATTTCGCTTCATCGGCAATCCCGCGCTCTTGTAAAGCGGAAGTCGGTAAGCGTTTGTGTGGGTTAGACGGGCCTGCCATATTGCGCACGACAGTGGAGAGATCAAACTCCAACACGCGGGGATAGTGCGCGGTTTTTAGTGCATCGGCCCAAAGCCCTGTAGTCTTAGCATAGTTCTCCACCAGCTTCACTTGCTCAGGTTCGCGACCTGTCAGCTTCAGATAATCAATGGTTTGACTGTCAATGTAGAACATCGCAGCCGTAGCACCATACTCAGGGCACATATTGGAAATAGTTGCGCGGTCACCAATTGACAGGCTATCTGCACCATCACCAAAAAATTCCACATAAGCACCGACCACCCGCTCTTTACGCAAGAACTCGGTCAAGGCTAAAACGATGTCAGTCGCAGTAATACCGGGTTGACGCTTACCAGTTAGTTTCACGCCGACAATATCCGGCAGACGCATCATCGACGGATGACCGAGCATCACCGTTTCAGCTTCCAAACCACCCACACCAATCGCGATCACACCTAAAGCATCCACGTGTGGCGTGTGTGAGTCCGTACCGACGCAAGTATCAGGGAAGGCCACACCTTCACGCGCTTGAATCACCGGAGACATTTTCTCCAAGTTGATTTGGTGCATGATGCCGTTGCCTGCGGGAATCACATCCACGTTTTTGAAGGCAGTTTTCGTCCATTCAATAAAGTCAAAACGGTCTTCGTTGCGCCGATCTTCAATCGCACGGTTTTTCGCAAACGCATCGGGGTCATTGCCGCCAAATTCCACCGCTAACGAGTGGTCAACGATTAATTGGGTAGGGACGACGGGATTGACTTTAGAGGGATCGCCGCCTTTGTCTGCAATCGCATCCCGCAAGCCCGCCAAATCGACTAAGGCTGTTTGACCGAGAATGTCATGGCAGACCACCCGTGCTGGATACCAAGGAAAATCGAGGTCTTGTTTGCCTTCAATTAATTGCTTGAGTGAATCCGTCAAGGCGGCTGGCTCACAACGGCGCACCAACTGCTCGGCTAAGACGCGCGAAGTGTAAGGTAAAGTGTCGTAGCTGCCCGGCTGAATCGCTTCGACCGCTGCCCGCGTATCGAAATAATCCAGCTGAGTGCCGGGTAGATTTTTACGATATTCAGTATTCATAACTTATTCAATTCTGTAGTAGGTTTAACCCCTCCCTGCAAATGGAGGCTGGGAGGGATTCTGAATTAAGCGCGTTCAGCCAAGGGGATAAACTGCAGATTTTCAGGACCAGTGTAATTAGCACTCGGACGAATAATCTTGCCGTCTTCACGTTGCTCAATTACATGCGCACCCCAACCCGTTGTTCGTGCAATCACGAATAGCGGCGTGAACATATCGGTCGGCACACCCATTTGGTTGTAAGACACCGCCGAGAACCAGTCGAGGTTCGGGAACATATTCTTGGCATCTTTCATGACTTTTTCTAAGCGATCCGCCACGTTATACATGGTCAAATCGCCATTTTCGTCTGAAAGCTGCTTAGCGACACGCTTAATTACTTCATTGCGGGGGTCAGCGATGGTGTAAACCGGATGACCGAAGCCAATGATCACTTCCTTATTTTCAACCCGCTTACGAATATCGCTTTCGGCTTGATCAGGCGTGAAATAACGGCTTTGAATACGGAAAGCAACTTCATTCGCACCACCATGCTTGGAACCACGCAGAGCACCAATCGCGCCCGTGATACAGGAATAAACGTCCGAATTCGTACCTGCAATCACACGTGAAGTAAAGGTGGAAGCATTAAACTCATGCTCGGCATACAGAATCAGTGAGGTATGCATCGCACGCACCCACGATTCACGTGGCGCTTTGCCATGTAATAAATGTAAGAAATGTCCACCCACCGAGTCTTCGTCGCTTTCTACATCAATACGCTTACCATTGACCGCAAAGTGATACCAATACAACAGCATCGAACCAAAGCTTGCGACTAAGCGATCCAGCATCAAGCGCGTTTCCGCGACTGGATGATCTTCTTTCTCTGGCAAGCAAGTGCCTAATACCGAGCAGCCAGTACGCATCACATCCATCGGGTGGGCAGATGGAGGCAAGGCTTCCATTGCTTGTTTCACTGCAAGCGGCAAGCCACGAAAGGATTTCAGTTTGGCTTTATAGGCTTTTAATTGCGCAGCATTGGGTAATACACCGTGAATCAATAAATGCGCAATTTCTTCAAATTCGGCTTTTTCGGCAAAATCGAGAATGTCATAACCCCGATAATGCAAGTCATTGCCAGTGCGCCCTACCGTACAAATAGCGGTATTGCCCGCCGCGATCCCCGACAAGGCCACTGATTTTTTGGTTTTAGGTAAAACTTGCTCAAACATCTCAATGACTCCTTATTCTGCGCCCTGTTTGGCGAATAATGCATCGAGTTTTTGCTCGTATGCGTGGTAACCAATCGTGTCGTAGAGCTCCATGCGGGTTTGCATTGTGTCGAGCACATTCTTTTGTGTGCCCTCTTGTAATAAATGGGTATAAACATTTTCGGCGGCTTTACACATCGCGCGGAAAGCAGACAACGGGTAAAGTACTAACTTCACACCGACACCGGCTAATTCAGTAGTGGTGTAAAGCGGTGTTGCACCAAATTCAGTGATATTCGCTAAAACAGGAACCTTCACCACTTTGGTGAATTCGGCATATTGTTCGAGCTTATTCATCGCTTCGGGGAAAATCATATCCGCGCCCGCTTCCACGCAAGCCATGGCTCGATCAATCGCTGATTGCATGCCCTCAACCGCTAAAGCGTCAGTTCGCGCCATAATCACAAAGCTGGAATCAGTGCGTGCATCCACTGCTGCTTTCACGCGATCGACCATTTCTTCGAGGCTAACAATCGCTTTATTCGGACGATGACCACAGCGCTTTTGCATCACTTGGTCTTCAATATGGAAGCCCGCTGCTCCTGCCATTGCCACTTCGCGTGTGGCACGCGCAATATTGAATGCGCCACCCCAACCAGTGTCGATATCGACTAAGAGCGGAGCTGAAGTCACGGCGGTGATACGCTTAATATCTTCGACCACATCATGTAGAGTCGTGATACCTAAATCAGGAATACCCAAAGAGGATGCTGCAACCCCACCACCGGATAAGTACAGCGCTTTATGCCCTACCTTCTCTGCGATGATGGCACTGTTAGCGGTTACGGCCCCCACTACTTGTAAAGGATGGTTTTCCTCAACAGCACGGCGAAGCTTTTGGCCGGGGGTCATTTGGTCAGTCATGGGTTGTTCTCCATCATTTGGCTAATACTTTTCCATGCCCCACTAATGTGGCGGCGCATGAGTAATTCGGCCAGATCCCCGTCGCGATCTGCGATGGCTTCGGCGATCTGGCGGTGTTGTTGCAAAGCAGGTCGAGTTCGTTTAGCTAAGTGGCTGGTGCGATACCGGCACATCCTTAACAACTGATAAAGCTCACCTGCGAGCAAATCTATCAGCATCTGATTCCGGCTACCCAAGGCAATATGAAAGTGGAAATCAAAATCGCCTTCGCTTTGGAAATAAGCCAAACCAGCGGCTGCATTAATCCCTTCTTCATGCCGATCTAACAGCACAAATAAGGTGTCTATTTCTTCTTGGCTCATGGCCTGAGCCGCCATCCGACAAGCCATCCCTTCTAGGGCTTCGCGCACTCGATATAAATCAGCGAGCATCGGCTTATCGAGCGTCACCACGCGTGCGCCTGCATGCGGAATACGCGTCACTAAGCGCATTCCCTCAAGTTGGCGAATCGCTTCACGTAAGGGGCCGCGACTAATACCAAAGCGCGTGGCTAAATCGGCTTCACTTAACTTTTGCCCCTGTGCTAATTCCCCAGTCACTATGGCTTGGGTTAAGCGGCTTGAGGCTCTATCGGATAAAGTTCTTTCTTCGTCTAAATCTAACTGTGCTGACATGATTGATCCATATTGTTGACAATCAGTGCAGCAAATATACCATTTATCCCAATAAATGGAAGTTTATCAAGTAGATTGTTAACAAAAATTCTGTGCACTGCAATATTTTTTTGAAAGTTAATTGCCTTCAAGGTAAGCGAAGCTTTGCTCGGAAACAGCCACACAGCCATACCCACCCAACCATGAAAAACCGTATTCGCTATTGAACGTACCCTCAGGAGAACTTGATACCTAGGACTAACATCACTTCAAAAATTGAGCACGCAAGTAATTGAAGTAATTGAAGTAATTGAAGTAATTGAAGTAATTTTCTTGAATTCTTTAAAAAAACCGCTCTATTATAATTAATAGCAACAATGGACTCAAGCTAATCATCACAAAAACTGAATTAACATTAAACTGTTAAAGTAACTACTCAGTCTATGCAGAAGCTGGTCATGATTTAGAAGAGTTGAAGAAGCTCCGATTAATGAACTCACCAATAACCTTATCATGAATCTCAACCGACTTAGAAAAACAAATCGTCTTCCGCGCTAAGCGTTTGATGCGGGTTCTGAAGT
>JBATOI010000043.1:0-307491 GCA_049290875.1 Thiolinea sp. | reverse complement strand
TGAAAGTGTCAGGCTTTGAAAATGGCTTCTTTGTGGGTGCAACCCTGATTGATCACGTTAAGCCAAACATGCTTTCCTACCAGGAAGAAATCTTTGGCCCTGTGCTCCAAGTCATGCGGGCAGAGAGTATGGAAGAAGCGATGCAGTTGATCAATGATCACGAATACGGCAATGGCACTTGTATTTTCACCCGTGATGGCGAGGCGGCGCGGTACTTCTCGGATCGGATTCAAGTGGGGATGGTGGGGATTAATGTGCCGCTGCCGGTACCGGTGTCCTACCACAGCTTTGGGGGTTGGAAGCGCTCCTTGTTTGGTGACTTGTCCGCTTATGGCCCGGATAGTATTCGCTTTTACACGCGCCGTAAGACCATTACTCAGCGTTGGCCTTCCTCCGCCGTGCGTGAGCAGGTGCAGTTCGCCTTTCCGTCCTAATTTATGCTCAAAGGCCAGCTCAGTGATAGTAGTTTAAGGCTGTTACGCATCTACAAAACCGTCGTCGAGTGTGGCGGTTTTGCAGCCGCCGAAGCTGAATTAAATATCAGCCGCTCTGCGATTAGCTTGGCGATGTCTGATCTTGAGCAGCGCTTAGGATTGCGCCTCTGCCAACGTGGGCGCACTGGTTTTGCCTTGACCGATGAAGGCGCCAAAGTCTATGACTCTACCTTGCAGCTCTTGGGTTCGATGGAAACTTTTCGTACCCAAGTCAATGAGTTACATAATCACCTGCGCGGCGAACTGAATATCGGCATCACCGATAATCTGGTTACAATGCCTTATATGCGCGTTACCGATGCTCTCAAGAGCCTGCATACCTTGGGGCCTTCGGTCAAAATCAATATCCGCATGATTCCCCCCAAAGATATTGAATTAGAAGTCTTGGATGGGCGCTTGCATATTGGTGCTGTGCCCGAATTGCGCCCGCTCACTGGCTTAAATTATCTGCCACTTTATGATGAATTGTCGTGCTTATATTGCAGCTCAGAGCATCCACTGTTTAGCTTTGCAGACGTGCTGATTGATCGCAAACGCTTAAGCCAACAAGCTGCTGTGCTACCGGCCTATGCGCAAACGGTTGCAGTTAAAGAATTGATGCGCGATTTGAAACCTGCTGCCACTTCGACCGACCGCGAAGGGATTGCTTTTCTGATTCTCACAGGTCAATACATTGGCTATTTGCCGATCCATTACGCGCAACGCTGGGTGAATGAAGGACGGATGCGCGCCCTCCTACCTGACGAGCTTAATTATAAGACGGCTTATGCGATTATCACCCGCAAAGGCGCACGCTCGAATCTGGTGGTGAAGACTTTCATAGAGCAACTTCTGAAAACATCAATTGCCTAAAATGGAATAAAAATTCCAATATTTATTTTAATGTAAAAAATATAACAAACGCTGGCAACTAGCTTATACTGCTTTTATCAAAACTGAGGAGCAGAGTCGTGGACACCAACACCGAATATGGGGCTGATTTCAGCCGCCAACTCGCAGGCAAAAATTTCCTAATCACCGGCGGCACGCAAGGCTTAGGCGAAACCACTGCGCGCTTATTCATTGAGCGTGGCGCGGCTGGCATTGCCTTAATCGGACGCAATGTGGAGCGCGGCAATGCCTTAGCCCAACAGCTTTCCACCACCCAATGCAAAGTCGTCTTCGTCGCCGCCGATCTTACCCAGCGCGAGCAAGCGATTCAATGCGTGACCGACTCGATTCAAGCCTTGGGCAAATTACACGGCGTGGTGCATTGCGCAGGTTGTACCGATCGCGGTTCGATTTTAAATACTGATCCCGCCACTTATACGCGTCTATTTGCAGTGAATGCTGAAGCACCGTTTTTCATGATGCAAACCGCCGCACGCCACATGGTCGAACACCAGATCGAGGGCACGCTAGTGAATGTCTGCACCATGTCATCACACGGCGGGCAATCTTTCTTAACCGCTTATGCTGCCTCCAAAGCTGCACTGGTCGCGATGACTAAAAACGTCGCCTTCTCGCTGATGCGCAATAAAATCCGTGCCAATGTCTTAAATATTGGTTGGATGGATAGCCCCGGCGAGCATGCGATTCAGGCTAATTTTCATAGCGCACCGGCGGATTGGTTGGATGCCGTGGAAGTGCGTGAGCCGAATGGACGCTTGATTAAACCGGAAGAAGTCGCGCGTTCTATCGCGTTTTTGGCCTCGGCTGAATCCGGTTTAATGACCGGTGCGGTGATTGATTTTGACCAAGGCGTGCTGGGCTGTGGCGATGGGCGCACCCCACAACCGGATAAGGCGATGGTTTGGCCGGAGGTGTAAGTTATGAATGCTTCCTATTTAGATATCGGTGCATTTGCTGAGTTGTGTAGCCAAACTTTAAACGTTGAAGACTATCCACTCGCTAGTGGTATGGCGAAAAATGTGCTGCTCTATGACGGCCATGCACTGCGTGCAGGTTTTAGTTCCGACAGCTTTAATCAAGACATTCGCCATGAATTCGCCCATGTCTTGCAGCAGGGTTCGGGAGTGTTTGTGATTCAAAATGCCTTTACGGATTTGAGTGTGATTGAGCGCATGAATCAGGTGTTTGAGGCGATTTTGGCGCAAGAAGTGGGCAAAGCGTCCGGCGATCATTTTGCGCAAGCGGGCGCGAATGGGCGAATTTGGAATGCGCTGCAAAAATCCGCACTGCTCAATCCGAATGTCTTCATTGAGTATTATAAAAATCCGCTGCTGCTGTTAGCTTCGGAAGCGTGGCTCGGGCCGCATTATCAACTGACCACACAGGTGAATATTGTACGCCCCGGTGGGCAGGCGCAAGCCCCGCATCGTGATTACCATTTGGGCTTTCAGGAACAGAGCGAATTGGCACGTTATCCACTGCATGCGCATTTAATGTCCACGCAACTCACCTTGCAGGCGGCGGTGGCGCATACCCATATGCCGATTGAGTCGGGGCCAACTTTATTATTGCCATTTTCCCAGCAATATCATCTGGGCTATTTTGCATGGCGCGATGCGGCGTTTAAGGCTTATTTCGATGAGCACGCGATTCAATTACCGCTACAACAAGGCGATGCACTGTTCTTTAATCCGGCGCTATTTCATGCGGCGGGGAGCAATTTCACCCAAGATTTCCACCGCAGCGCGAATCTTTTGCAGGTGTCTTCCGCGTTTGGTCGTCCGATGGAACAACTGGATCGTTATGCCATGACAGCTGCGATTTATCCGGCATTGGCAGAGAGTTGGCAGGCTTTGAATAGCGCTGAGCGGGATGCGATTTTGTCGAATACTTGCGAGGGTTATGCCTTCCCGACCAATTTGGATAATGATCCACCCTTATACGGTTTGGCACCACAAACCATGAAGCAATTGACAGCACTTGCCTTGGAACAAGGTGTAGGCGTCGAGCAATTTTCCCAGCAATTACAACAGCATGCGCACAAGCGCCAAGCCTGAGGATTGAGTTATGTTTAATGAAGAAAGCCATTTAGCCGCCCCGATTCGTTGGGGGATGGTCGGCGGTGGGCGCGGTAGTGAAATTGGTTATGCACATCGCTCCAGTGCGGCACGTGACCGCTTTTTTGCCTTAACCGCAGGTGCGTTCGATATTGATCCAGTACGCGGGCGTGAGTTTGGCAGCCATTTAGGGGTTGATCCTGAGCGCTGTTATGTGGATTATCAAAGTCTATTTGCAGGTGAGGCGAAGCGGGCTGATGGCATTCAAGCAGTGAGCATTGCCACGCCGAATAGCACGCATTACGCGATTAGCAAAGCCGCACTCGAAGCGGGTTTACATGTGATTTGCGAAAAACCGCTGACTTTTACCAGCGCTGAGGCGCAAGAACTCGCCGACTTAGCGCAAGCCAAACGTAAGCTATTCGCGGTGATGTATGGCTATTCTGGTTTCCCCATGTTGCACCAAGCACGGGCGATGATTGAGCAAGGTTTGCTCGGCGATATTCGTATTGTCAACATGCAATTTGCCCATGGTTTCCACAGTGCGGCGATTGAGGAAACTAGCCCCGGTGCAAAATGGCGCATGAATCCAGCGATTTCGGGGCCGACTTATGTGCTGGGCGATTTGGGCACGCATACTTATTATTTGATGGAAATGCTCACTGGCTTGCAAGTTGACGAGTTGTGCTGCATGCGCCAAAGCTTTATTCCGAGTCGTGCTCCGCTCGAAGACAATGCGCATGTAATGTTCAAATTTCGAAGTGGTGCAGTCGGCACTTTGTGGGCCAGTTCGGTGAATGCAGGCTCGATGCATCAACAAAAAATCCGCGTAGTTGGCTCCAAAGCCAGCGTCGAATGGTGGGACGAACACCCTAACCAACTGCGCTACGAAATCCAAGGCCAACCCGCGCAATTGCTGGATCGCGGCATGCCGTATTTATTGAAAGATGAGGCGATTTGCTCACGCATTGGTGGCGGACATGCCGAAGGCTTCTTTGAATCATGGGCGAATTTGTATCACCGCTTTGCTTTAGCAATTGATGCGTTTGAGCATGATGACCAGCAGGTGTTAGACACACTGTGGTATCCCGATGTGCAGGCGGGGATTAATGGCGTGCGCTGGTTGGAAGCTTGTGTGGAGTCAGCGGATCATGGGGCGAAATGGGTGAGTTTTTAGTGGGATCAACTGCGGCACAGCAAGCACACCATTGGTTAGCCCTACAAGGTATCCACAAGGCGACACTTACTCCGCTAGGCGGTTACACTAATCGTGTTTTCCGCGTGGAATCAGGGCAAAATCCAAAGCGTTCTGTGATTCGTCTCGCCAATCACGACTTAGCCGCCGGACTTTGCCCACTCGCACAATATCCGCAGCATGTGATTGGCTTGCATCAAGACGCGGTTGATTTGGGTTTAGCGCCTGAATTATTAGGCTTTGATGTTCGATCGGGGATTATGTGGCTAGCAGATGCAGGAGAACGTCGCGCAATTCAGGTTACTGATTTTGCTGAAATTCGAGCTATGCTAAAAAGCTTACATAACAGTGATCTAGCATGGCGCTCACCCGATCAAACTGATTTAGATGGCGCGAGTTTGCAGCTATTGCAGCGTTTACAAAGCTCGGTTAATTCCGAAGTAAACCAAACCGCCGAACAACTTCTCAAACTAGCAGCACAACGCGGTTATGCTCATTACCCGCTCAAACCCGTACACAGCGACCTGAATCCCGGCAATTGGCTGCACGATGGTTTGCGCTGGTGGCTGATTGACTGGGATTATGCGCGGCTGATGGTGGCGGAATGGGATTATGCCAGTTTGATTGTGGAGCACGGTTGGGATAGCGCTAAGGCTCAGGCTTTTGCGCCAGAGATTTCGTTGGCGGATTTGGCTTGGTTTTGTGCAGCGTTTGCACTGTTGAGTTGGGATTGGCATGTGCAGCGCGGCACTGATCAGGTGGAGCGGAAGCGAGTAGTGACTGAGTATTGGTTAAAGCTGGGTGCTAGCGCTCCATAAACCGAGCCATTTATTGCTGCGTTGCATGCGTCAGTAAATGTGGATCCAGTAAACGCTTTAATGTCACCTCATCTAAATCAGTCATTTCTTGCGCGACTTCCAACACGGGGCGATTTTCTTGATAGGCTTTTTTGGCAATCACCGCACCCTTTTCATAGCCAATCACATTATTTAGCGCTGTCACCAAAATCGGATTACGTGCCAGTTTACTTTCCAGATTAGCGCTATTAAAACTCATGCCCACAATCGTTTTATCCGCGAGCACACGACTGGCGTTCGCTAATAATTCAATACTTTGCAATAAGTTATAGGCGATCACCGGCAGCATGACATTGAGTTGGAAATTGCCAGATTGCCCTGCGATAGTGATGGTCGTGTCATTGCCGATGACTTGCGCACATACCATCGTGACCGCTTCAGGAATCACCGGATTGACCTTGCCGGGCATAATGCTGCTGCCGGGTTGCAGGGTGGGCAAACTGATTTCCGCCAAACCCGCCAACGGCCCACTATTCATCCAGCGCAGGTCATTGCTGATTTTCATCAGGCTCACCGCAAGGGTTTTTAAAGCACCACTCACTGCAACCGCGCTATCTTGCGTGCTCATACTTTCAAAGTAATTCGCGCTGACTTCAAACGGCAATTGGGTTTGTTTGTGCAAATGCTTGACCACCTGTTTAGCAAATTGAGGATGCGCATTAATCCCTGTCCCCACCGCAGTGCCACCAATCGCTAAACTGCGGAGCGCACGACTGGTAAACGCAATACGCCCATCCGCATGGCGAATTTGTGCTGCCCAACCGCTTAACTCCTGCGCCACGGTGAGCGGCATCGCATCCATTAAATGCGTGCGTCCGGTTTTGACTAGGTGTTGATGTGCTACGGCTTGGGCTTCAATGCTGAGCGCTAAATGCTCCAGCGCAGGCAAGAGTTGCTCATGCACGGCGAGTTTAGCGCTCAGGTGAATGCAACTTGGAATCACATCATTCGAGCTTTGCCCTTTATTCACATGATCATTCGGATGCACCGCCACACCGCTACTCTGGCTCGCCAGATGTGCAATCACCTCATTGGCATTCATATTCGTGCTCGTGCCCGAACCGGTCTGAAACACATCCACCGGAAACTGC
The DNA here is from genome assembly GCA_049290875.1 of Thiolinea sp. GTDB lineage: Bacteria > Pseudomonadota > Gammaproteobacteria > Thiotrichales > Thiotrichaceae > Thiolinea. Next base: position 300,906 of record JBATOI010000043.1, on the reverse strand, counting down.
GCATCATAATCACCCCGCGCCACCGCCAAAGCCGCTGCTTGAATTGCTTCCGCCCGCGCTTGGTCTAATTCCCCTAGCTCTGAATTAGCCAAGGCTGCCGCATATTTGATAAGCCCCAAAGCGCGAATAAAGGGGCGCGGCATGGTCAAACCACTAATGGGGAAATTATCAATAGCACGCTGAGTTTGGACGCCGTAGAGAGCGTCTTTGGGAATAGCTATTGTGCTGAGACTGTCGGTTTCGCTGCGCGTTTCGAGAGGATTCATAGCTTGCCTGCTTATTGCAAAATGCTCTTAGTATTAGTTTAGTCTGGCTGGGTTAAAGGATATAAATAACCCAAGCCTCATCCTGACCTATACTTAATAATAGGCGTATTACTTTGGCTCCTCTTAAACCCCAGTAGCTGTTTTTTTAGGAGATCGGTGTATGGAATATTATCGTTATAAACAAGCGGCGATTTTTGCCGATGAAACTAGTGCGCGTGCTGCTGAGCAGCATATTCAAGACGGCCAATTTGCCAATATTAAATTATTCGTGTTAACGCCCACCGATAAAATAGACCCTATCCAAGAAGAGAAACTCGAACCAGAAGGCGATGAAATTGCACGCTCCATTGTGCGCGATGCGGTGTATGGCGGGGCGGGTGGCGCTGCAATGGGCGCAATTGCTTCGCTAGCAGCTGGTGCGGTGGAGTTCTCGATTTTTGCGACTTTTCCGATTGCCGCCACCGTAGCTGCAATTAGTTATGGAGCAGTGTTAGGCGCTACTAGCGGTTCCTTAATCGGCGAAAACCTGAAAGAAGAAGATTTCGTGAGCCATTTAGAACAAGCCTTAACAGCGGGTCATTGGGTCGTGATTGCCCATTCGACAGATAAAGCTAGTTCAAAACGCATTAGCGCTTTGCTGGATAAAGAAAATGCTGAACAGCATTTGCATGTGCGCTAAGAAGGCGTTGATTTAACAGCAAAACGGAATACCTTACCTGAAAGCAAATGAGCAAGCTGCTTGCTTTAAGCCAGCCAGTGCGCAGGACTCATACCGTCAAATACTTATGAATCAGCCCCTCATCCAACTCACGCATTTCCCCAGCCGCCACTTGCCGCCCACGATCTAATAAACAGAACCGAGCGCCCACTCTCCTCGCAAAGGGCAATTTCTGCTCCACCAGCAACACGGTTAAACCAATCTCTTGATTGAGTTTGCGAATAATATCGCCGATTTCGTGCACGATATTGGGTTGAATGCCTTCGGTGGGTTCGTCCAGAATTAGGAGTTTCGGATCGAGCACCAGTGCACGCCCAATGGCGAGTTGCTGCTGTTGTCCGCCGGATAAATCACCACCACGCCGATTGAGCATTTGTTTTAACACCGGAAATAGCTCGAAGATAAACGGTGGAATACTACGCAATTTATCGCGCCGTGCCGGTAGGCCGATGAGTAGATTTTCCTCCACGGTAAGTAGTGGAAAAATCTGTCGGCCTTGGGGTACATAACCAATCCCCAGATTAGCGCGTTTTTCTGCATGCACACCCGCTAAGCTTTGGCCTTGGTAAGTCATCTCGCCGCTACGCACTTTCAGCAAGCCCATCATGCATTGCAGCAGCGTAGTTTTGCCCACGCCATTGCGTCCCATCAGCACCGTGACTTCGCCTTCTGGCACATGCAAATTCAAATCCCAGAGCGTATGACTTTCGCCGTAAAACTGATTGAGTTGGTCAATTTTGAGCATTTATTCCCCCAAATACACTTCAACCACGCGCGGGTTATTTTGTACTTCGTCCATCGAACCTTCCGCGAGCACATTGCCTTGATGCAGCACGGTCACTTTATGCGCAATCGAACGCACAAACTCCATATCGTGCTCCACCACCACCACCGAATGCTTGCCCGCCAGCGAGCGTAATAATTCAGCGGTACGCTCCATTTCCTGATGCGTCATGCCTGCGACGGGTTCGTCTACCAAGAGCAAATGCGGCTTTTGCACCAAGAGCATACCGATTTCCAACCACTGCTTTTGTCCATGCGAGAGCGCTCCGGCTTGCTTATGATAATGTTCAGTCAAACCAATGGTTTGCAGCGTCTCACCAATTAGCGCTAACTGCTCGCTGCTCAATTTCGCCCGCAGGCTGTACCACACGCGCTTATCACCTTTCATGGCGAGTTCGAGATTTTCCGCGACACTATGCGACTCAAATACTGTGGGTTTTTGGAACTTGCGCCCAATGCCCGTATTGGCGATTTCCGGTTCAGTGAGTTTCAATAAATCAATAGTTTGCCCGAAAAAGGCTTTGCCGCTATCCGGTTTGGTTTTGCCAGTAATAATATCCATCATGGTGGTTTTGCCCGCACCATTCGGGCCAATAATGCAGCGCAATTCGCCCGCGTCGATATACAAATTCAGATCATTAATCGCCTTAAAGCCATCAAAACTAACATTTAAACCTTCCAAATACAGAATTGCTTTGTGGCTAATATCGAGCGTGTGCTGATTAAAATGTGCGCCTTCGCCGTCACTCATGCTGCTACCTCGCGTTTGCGCCCGAATTTGGTTTTAAGCTGACTCCATAAACCTGCAATGCCTTGTGGTAAATACAAAGTCACCACCACGAATAAAGCGCCGAGCAGGAATAACCACGATTCGGGCATTAATCCAGTAAATAAAGTTTTGGCATAATTGACTAAAATCGCACCCAGCACTGCACCATATAAAGTCGCGCGCCCACCCATGGCTACCCAAATTACAATTTCAATCGAATTCAAGGGGGAAAACTCACCCGGATTAATAATTCCCACTTGTGGTACATATAAAGCACCAGCAATGCCCGCCAGCATCGCAGAAAAAGTAAAAATCCAAACTTTATAATTTTCGACTTTATACCCGACAAAACGGGTGCGACTTTCAGCATCGCGAATCGCTACTGTAATCCGCCCCAGTTTAGAATTAATCACCGCACGACAAAGCAAATACCCTATTGCTAGTGCTAAACCGGATAACACGAATAAACTAACCCGCGTACTATCCGCTTGCAGGCTAAAACCAAGAATATCTTTAAAATCAGTCAAACCATTATTGCCGCCAAAGCCCATTTCATTGCGGAAAAAGGCTAGTAATAAAGCATAAGTCATGGCTTGAGTAATAATGGATAAATAAACTCCAGTGACCCGCGAACGAAATGCCAGCCAACCAAATACAAAAGCCAATAAGCCGGGTACGAATAACACCATCAGCATGGCAAACCAAAACATATCAAAGCCTTGCCAAAACCATGGCAATTCATTCCAGTTCAGAAACACCATGAAATCGGGTAATTCAGGATTGCCATACACACCGCGATCACCGATTTGGCGCATCAGATACATACCCATTGCATAGCCACCCAAGGCGAAAAACGCCCCATGCCCCAAACTTAAGATGCCTAAATAGCCCCAGACTAAATCGACCGCTACCGCTAATAAGGCATAAGTTAAATATTTACCCATGAGCGTGACTAAATAAGTAGGTACGTGCATAGAGCTGGTTTCAGCCACCATTAAATTCAAAATCGGCACAGCAATTAAAATCATCGCTAAAACTGCTAGCATAATTTGCCCGCCGCGATCATTTTTCAGGATTTGACTAATAAACATAAGTTAATCTCCTGCCGCACGGCCTTTTTGTGGAAACAATCCACGCGGGCGCTTTTGAATAAATAGGATAATAAATACCAACACAAGAATTTTGGCGAGCACTGCACCTGCCCACGGTTCGAGGAATTTATTAATCACGCCCAGCGATAATCCCGCGACTAAAGTGCCCCATAAATTCCCCACCCCGCCGAATACCACCACCATGAAGGAGTCGATAATGTAGGCTTGGCCTAAATTGGGGCCAACATTGGTTAGCTGGCTTAAAGCCACTCCAGCAACGCCAGCAATGCCAGAGCCAAGGCCAAAAGTTAAGGCATCGACACGCGCAGAACGTACACCCATGGCTCGTGCCATCGCCCGATTTTGGGATACTGCCCGCACTTGTAAGCCGAGATTGGTATTGCGCAACACAAAATAAAGAATCGCAAATACAATTAAACAAAATAAAATAATATATAGGCGATTATAAGTCAGCGATAACACACTATTAATCTCTAAAGAACCCGACATCCACGAAGGATTAGATACGGGTACATTTTGCGGTGAAACTACAGTACGTACTAATTGCTGCAGGATTAAACTAATTCCAAAGGTGGCTAATAAGGTTTCGAGCGGTCTGCCGTATAAATGCCGGATGACGGTACGCTCAATTAAAATCCCCATTAAACCCGACACTATAAACGCCGCTGGAATCGCTAAAAATAAAGAGTAATCCATGAAATTCGGCAGCAGCTTTTGAATGAAATAAGTCGTATATGCGCCAAGCATAATCAGCTCACCATGCGCCATATTTATTACGCCCATTACCCCAAAGGTGATGGCTAAACCAATCGCCGCTAGAACTAACACTGAGCCGAGACTTAGGCCAAAAAACAAGGTTTCCATCTGCGCGCTTAGAGCGGCTTTATCCTCAATGCCGCGCAAAGTGGTTTTGGCGGCTTTGGCAATTTCGGGGTCAGCATCAGTACTTAAAACCGTCATTTTATTGCGGACTGCGGGGTTCAAATTGCCATTCAGTGCTTGGATAGCGGCCAGCTTGATGGCTTTATCGCTAGCACTGAGAGAAGCTAATTGCACCGCTAAATTCAGTGCAGCTTTTACCTTTTCATCGGTTTCTTTGCTGAGCAACTTTCGCAATTGCGGCAGCATTTCTGGGGTAACGGTTTCTAATAAGCCATTCGCTGAGGCTAACCGTAGTTTGGGATCGGGGCTGGATAAGCTCAATGAGCCTAATTTGCTGCGCAGGTATTTACGCAAGGTATTATTCATCGGCACTTTGCGATATTCGTCTTGCTTGACTGCTTCGAGTTTTTGTCCGCTGCTTAAATCAGTATTCGCTTTATCTGAAAGCAGGGCTAAAGTATCCGTTTGCTTGTGTTGGTAGAGTTGGCCATCCAGTAATGCCTGTAACAAACTGGGCACTTGCGGCTCATTACTGGCGGCCAATAAATCAATGGCTTCGCGCGTTTTATCAAAGCTGGCTTGTTTAAATAAGGCGGTGGCTTGAGTCCATGTAGGGCTAGTTTCAGCTTGTACGCTGCTGATGAGAAGCAATAAGCCCACAAAGAAGGCAGCTAGCTTGGCTAATTGGGTTACTAACATGGAATTAATTACCTTTGAGAAGGGAGGGCATCTACCCGTGACCGCTAGAACAAAAGCAGACACCCTCAGGTTGCGTGTGGATCAGGAAATTATTGTTGGCACATTACTCGTATTTCTGACCTGAACATTTTTTGGTTTCAGTATTAAAATTACCGCAAGGTTTGCCATCGGTTTCCTTGCCTGTCCAGTCAGCAACGATATTTTTGGAGTCAGGCAAAAAGTCAGACCATGCGTCGCCTGCGACTTCAGGCGTTTTAGACACCACTTCAAACTGGCCATTTTCTTGGATTTCACCAATCAATACTGGCTTCGTTAAATGGTGATTAGGCAGCATTTTGGCGATGCCACCGGTGAGATTAGGAACTTCTAAACCGATCATGGCTTCAGCAACTTTATCCGTGTCAGTCGTGCCTGCTTTTTCTAGCGCCTTAATCCACATATTGAAGCCAATCACATGCCCCTCCATCGGATCATTCGTCACACGCTTTGGATTTTTGGTGTATTCCTGCCATTTGCCAATGAATTCTTTATTCGTTGGATTATCCACACTCATAAAATAATTCCATGCCGCCAAATGCCCTACCAAAGGTTTGGTATCAATCCCTGATAACTCTTCTTCACCCACCGAGAAAGCGACCACTGGAATATCTTCAGCAGAAATACCTTGATTACCTAACTCTTTATAGAACGGCACATTCGCATCACCATTGATGGTAGAAACGACAGCCGTTTTTTTGCCCTCAGAACCAAATTTTTTAATATCCGCCACAATAGACTGCCAATCGGAATGACCAAATGGCGTGTAGTTGATCATGATGTCTTTTTCGTCGACACCCTTGTCTTTTAAATAAGCTTCAAGAATTTTATTGGTAGTCCGTGGATAAACATAATCCGTACCCGCTAAGACCCAACGCTTCACTTCCAAATCTTTCATTAAATAATCAACCGCTGGAATGGCTTGTTGATTCGGGGACGCTCCGGTATAGAACACATTTTTAGAAGACTCTTCACCTTCATATTGCACCGGATAAAATAGCAGGCTGTTTTTCTCTTCAAATACAGGCAATACCGATTTACGCGAAACCGAAGTCCAGCAACCAAAAGTTGCAGCAACTTTATCTTTTTCGATCAGATCACGCGCTTTTTCGGCAAATAAAGGCCAATTGGAAGCGGGATCAACTACTACCGCTTCGAGCTTTTTCCCTAATACACCACCTTTTTTATTCTGCTCATCAATTAGCATGAGCATGGTGTCTTTTAAGGTCGTTTCACTAATCGCCATCGTGCCCGAGAGTGAATGGAGCACACCGACTTTAATGGTGTCGTCAGTGGCTAAACTTAGGCTACTCCAAGTCAAGGCTGCTGCAGTGCCAGCCGCTAGTAAGGTCTTTTTCAGCTTATTGTTCAACAACATAGATAACAGATCTCCTTGTGAGTCAGGTCAGAGAGGAAAGGTCTGCTATATGACTAGCAAATGCTGTGCCAGTTGGGAGTAAGCTTAGAAATTATAGGTTTGAAATTTATGGCAGGCTTGATTAGCTCAAGCTGAAAGCATGTTGAAGGTAATTAATGAAGCACTATGGTGCACGATTGAGCTTTTATAGTGCGCACTATTTTGCGTAATTTATTTCAATTGTTTAGGCTTATTTCGCACCTTTTTAGGTGCATCTAGCTGCTCAGCTGGTGGGTAAGCAGCCAATAACCGCCCTGGCACATCCCCGAAAATTTCTGCTAATAACGCCGTAGAGGTAGCACGAATTGATTCACGGCTTAAGGTACGCGGTGCAAATAGGACTTCTTGATTAAAGGCGCGATTATCATAGAGCAGATGCTGTGGCTCAGGGTTAAAGGCTTGGGTGCTAATCCGCGCAATATGCCCTAAATTAATCCCACGCCCATCTTCAAAAATCAACATATGTGGGCAAAGCTGCTTGTGGGGATCGGGGCGCGGAAAATCCACAATAGCCAGTAGAATTAAAGGGGTATCTGAAAGCTTAACCCCCAAGTTAATCGCCGTAATATTGATCTCTGCCAGAAAAATGGGGGAGCCAATCGCCTGCTTCAAGCGCTCTAAGTGGCGGAAATACTCAGGTGCTGGCCACAGGCCGTCTATCGCCTCCGCTGAGCTTGCATAATCAGACACGACGCTCTCCTAGTTGATCAGTTATCATTCAATTTATAGAAAGCCTCTAATGCTATGATAGTTTTTTCTATCTCGAAGACAGGCAGTCACAAAGGTAAGTTATGACACAGGATGTACGGTTAGAGCAACTCACAGAATGGGTGAATACCCTTCCCGCTTGGCAAGGTGCAAGCCTCGCCCCCGCCTCTGCAGATGCTAGTTTTCGCCGCTACTTTCGAGTGACTAAGGATAATAAAACCGCGGTTGCGATGGACGCACCGCCCGACAAAGAAAATTGTGCACCTTTTGTGGATATCACCAAGCGCTTACATAATGCTTCGGTTGCTGCCCCTGAGATTTACGCCCAAAACCTATTCGATGGCTTTTTACTCTTAGAAGATTTTGGCAATACACCTTTGTTGAATCTACTTGATCCACTGAATGCTGATCCTTTATATGAGTCAGCGATGGATACCTTGCTACGTGTACAGCAAGCTGATGTGGATGGTCTACCTGAATACAGCACTGAATTCTTACGCCGCGAAGTCGACTTAATGCCTGAATGGTTTTTGAAAAAGCATTTAGGCTTTGCTGAGGAAGCAATTCCCTACAAACTGATTGATACCACCTTCAACAACTTGATTGAAGCAGTCTTAGAGCAGCCGGTTTCTTTTGTGCATCGTGATTATCACTCGCGCAATCTGATGCTGACTAAAGACCACAAGCTCGGCGTGATTGATTATCAGGATGCGGTTTGGGGGCCAATTACCTATGATTTGGTTTCCCTATTACGTGACTGCTATGTCGTCTGGCCGCAGCAACGTGTGAAACGTTGGGCACTGGCTTTTCATAAGGAAGCGATTAATGAAGGTGTGCTACCACCGATTGATGAAACATCCTTTTTGCGCTGGTTTGACTTGATGGGGTTGCAGCGCCATCTCAAAGTGCTAGGCATTTTCTCGCGCTTAAACCATCGTGATGGAAAATCGGGCTACTTAAAAGACCTGCCGTTGACTTTAAGCTATGTCCTGACGGTTGGCTCGCAGCATCCAGAAACTAGTCGTTTAGTGGAGTGGATGCGCCAAGCACATATTCCTGAGCGGATTGGCACTGTGGATATTCCTGCTTAAGTGATGAAAGCGATGATTCTAGCAGCCGGCTTAGGCACGCGCATGCGCCCGCTCACTGACCATACGCCCAAGCCTTTGCTCCAAGCGGGTGGCAAGCCGCTGATTGTTTGGCAGTTGGAAAAGCTAGCCGCTGCTGGTTTTAAAGACATCATTATCAATATCGCTTGGCTCGGCTGGCAAATTCCTGAGGTTTTAGGGGATGGCGCACAGTGGGGCATCAAGCTGCATTATTCCGACGAACAAGCCGAAACTGCTTTAGAAACCGCCGGTGGGATTATTAAGGCTTTGCCCTTATTAGGTGATGAGCCTTTCTTAGTGGTGAATGGCGATATTTGGTGCGATTACGCTTGTTTACCACAGCACTTAGCGCCTCAAACTTTAGCGCATTTGATTCTGGTGAATAATCCAGAGCACCATCCCCAAGGCGATTTTGCGCTGGAAGCTGGTCGTGCCTTGAGCCAGGGCGCAAGTAAACTGACGTTTAGCGGAATTGGCTATTATCACCCCGCGCTATTTGCAAATTTGGACTATGGTAAGCGTGCACTTGGCCCAGTCTTGCGTGCAGCAATGGAACAGAATCTAGTCAGCGCTGAACACTATCAAGGTATATGGCTGGATATTGGCACGCCGGAGCGCTTAGACCAGTTAGATCAAAGCCTTAACGCTGCTGCACCCGCCAAGCTGCCCACATTAAAGCGCCACCTAACAGAGTAAATAAACAGCCCAAGATCAGCGATAGATTAAAATTACCCTGCTGTTCTGCCATCCAACCGGCAAAGGCGGGGCCGATAATCTGGGCTACTCCAAAACAAGCCGTGAGAATCCCCATCAATTGCGTCGGTTTAGAGCCGCCCAAGCGCCCACCATAGACCAAGACCATCGAAACAATACCCATAAAAGTGCTACCAAATAATAAAGCACCTAATAAAGCAGCGGCTATCGAATCGCTTAACACAGGTAAAATAATCCCAACGGCTTGCACGATATAGGCAGCAATCAAAGCAGTAAACTCGCCAATCCGTTGCGCAATGCGCGCCCAAACCCAGCAAGAAGGTATCGCTGCTAAACCAACGACTACCCAAGCATAATCACCCAGCTGTGGGAAACTGGTATTGTGTTGCAGGATGGACACCAAGAAGGTAGCACTGATGACATAGCCAATCCCTTCGCAGAAATAAGCCAGTGCCACCAATGTAATCAATAACTTAAAAGCCTGTTGGGGCACGGCTGCTGCAATCGCTGCCTTTTTCTGTGGATTCAAATACCATTGATTAAACAGCAAGGAGGGCAGCCCTAAGATAAAGATCAATGCACCGCTGCTAATCCATAAGCCTTGCCAAGTTTGCATGTCCTTAAACATTAAGACCCATACAGCACCTAAGGTCAGACCTAAACCAATCCCTGAGAAATGGATGCCGAGTGCAGTGGCAGTATGTTTGGGAGAAATCGCTAAAATCATTAACCCAGAACCTAATACCATCCCGCCTGCACTCGCTAAGCCACTCAAGAAGCGTAAAACCAGCCAAACCGCATCCTGCTGAATCAACCCCATGCCAATATTCGTCACGGCGGCAATTACAATACTGATTTTAAATAGCAGGCGTTTGCTACTAATCGAATGCACAAAAATTGCGCCTAGCGCGCCGCAAAGATAGCCAATATAATTAACCGAAGCTAAAACTCCAGCCCAATCATCGCCAAACCCTAAATCAGCCTGCATTAAAGGCAACAGCGGTGTATAAATAAAGCGTGGAATGCCAAAGGCAGTGATCAAACCCAAAATGCCGACAGCAATAGACCAGCGTTCCTGACGATTGAGGGGCGCAGCAGCTTCCATAAGTTAGAGTCTAGGGTGGAAAACAGCTAGCCTAACACGCTGATCATGAAATTCCAGCCTATCAACGCAGTAACAATTTCTAGCCTATACTTGGCACGAGAAGATACTAAGAACAACGTTAAAAACATAAGGAATTCATTGTGAAACCACGGTTTATGAATAACAGGATGTTTCTCTGGTTCGTCGATTTTCGCCATAGCATGGTCTGGCTACGAACTTGGTACTTCCGCAAAGTGTATGGCATGCAGTTGCACCCCACGGTACGTATTTCTTTCAAATCGAATGTCGATAAAACTAATCCGAAAGGCATCATTATCGAGCAAGATACGGTCGTTGCTTTTAATGTAATTATCTTGGCGCATGATTGGGCGACTGAGCGCTATGGGGCGCATAATAATATTCAAACTAAGATCGGTAAGAATTGCTTTGTCGGTTGTGGCTCGATCATTATGCCGGGCGTAACAATTGGCGATGAAGTCGTGATTGCTTCAGGTAGTGTAGTCACCAAAGACATTCCCTCGCACTCCTTAGTCGGCGGGAATCCAGCCCGAATTATTCGCTCAGGCATTCGTACTAAGTCCTATGGGCGCTTATTGCCAGAAAGCAAATTAGACGCTAACGAAACCTCTCCTACTGATTTAGCAGGCGCTACTTAAGTCTTGCACTCAAAAAGGCGGTAGAAAATAAGCACGCTCTAAGCTCGCGCTATAAATAGTTCCTGCGCGAGCAAGCGTCATCTCCGCCCGCATTTGGCCATCTAATACCTGCCAAATGCGGTGCGAACTGGCCTCGCGAGTATTTTGACCATTGACCGTGAGAATACTATCGCCGACTTGAATCCCCATCCGAGCGGCTGGGCTGTTAGGCAGTACCACTTCTACTTGGTTATTAGCTGCGAGTAAAAAACCAAACTGGCCGGGCAAAGAGTCCGAATCTTGGCTGGCGCTCAGTAGCAAATGCTGGCTGGGAAAATCGAACGTCAGAGTTTGCCCCGTAAAAATCGCATTACCAATACTGCCATCTAAACGCTGAAAGCCTTGTGTGCGCATCGGTAAAGAAACAGGTATACGCTGAGTATGCCAACTCCCAATATTCAAATGCGGCAATAAAGCTAAACCTGTTGGTACACGCCCGCCTAAATCCTCAATTTCGATAAAAGCCATTGAACGCTGACGATAATCACGGCGTGCATAGCTTGGAAACATCACCAAACCACCGGCATTACCGGTATCCAAAATAAACTCACCCGTGCGTCCCCCTAAAACACTCAAAGAAGCAATCGGAACGCCACCTAATAAGCGGAAAGGAATGACGCTATGAGGCTGCTGATAATTCGGTACATATTGAGAAAAGATTGCCTTATGTTGCCCAAAATCTAAGGATACGATCAAGCGATTCAAGGCTGGCATGCCCAGCACACCATCAACCACTAAATCATCTGCTGCAGAGACTAAACCCAAATCGACGGCGGCGGCGCTTTGATTTTCTAGCTCGACAGCGCCGATTTGCATCAGCGGCAAGCGGTAATAACCTGTTAGGCGCTTGCCCGCAATGGTCGAAACCTCACTCTTAGCCGCTGTGGGTAGGTGCAAGACTCGTGCGAGTTGTGGAGATACTAAATTATGCGAAGAGCCCGTATCGACTAGCCACCAAGTTTTGCGGCCAGCAATCATCACGGGAACCGCAGGCAAGCCCCCTAAATCGCCCGTGTGCAGCAACTGCATCGGCACAGCGGTTACATTGCCCGCTTGGAATTCAGGTATTTTGGGATGGGGCAAACGACTACATGCTGTGATCAACACTATGCAGATAACCCCGATCCAAACCCTCAAAAAAAGTGACTTACTTATATTTTTCATGCCTGCATGTTAAAGCATTTAGCTAGTTTTTGGACAGAGGCGGATAACAAGAGCCTAGAAATTTTAAAAACTTGGCTGACTAAATCAATCGCTCTCCTTGTTTACATTTAATCAACGCCCACTTCGCTGAGTAACAATAATTTAAGGCTAGCTTGATTTGCCAAACTTCACTAAAACTGCTATCAGTGAATTTAGTAGAGTGCTTTAGAATGCGCCATTGACGGGCTCAACACCACCGCAACTTGCTGTGAAATTTATCCCAAAAGGAGACTGATATGATTCAAGGTAGCTGCTTATGTGGGCAAATCGAATATGAAGTCGAACTCATTCCCGATAAGGTCTTCAATTGCCACTGCTCCTATTGCCGCAAAGCGCATGGTGCGGATTATGTAACGGTAGCCCTTGCCAAAGGCGACACGCTAAATATCATCAAGGGACAAGACAGCTTAATCGAGCATCAGAACGAAATTGGTGGGATTCGGGCGTTTTGCGCGAACTGTGGAACAAGACTGATGAACTATGCACCGGATAAATCGCTATATCTGAGTGTTTCAGCCTCCACTATTGACACACCGATAGAGATTAAACCGCTGGCGCATGTAAATGTGGAATCAAAAGCAACTTGGCATGAGCCTTATGCGGGGATTCCAAGTTTTCAGGCATTGCCGGAGAATTTGTTGGGTTGATGGCAAGCCAGTCCGAGCCACAGTGTACACTACAATGGCATAAAAGCCTTTTCGCTAATAAGATGACTTTAAAATCCATCTAGTGACATTTTATTTTAAAAATGGCATTTTCACTCATTTCAGCTAAAATTAGCCTAACTTCATACTTAATGGCAATTATTATGACTATTTTGACTGCTAATGTCTCACAGGGTGGGCGTATCGTCTTACCGCTGGAAATACGCCAGAAATTAGGCATTGAAGTGGGTGATGAAATCCTTTTGGAGTGGATTGAGGACAGTGCTGAATTGCGCTTAATGACCCACAAGATGCGCTTACAAAAAGCTAAGCGGTTGGTACAACAGTATATTAAGCCAGCTACCTTTATCGTCGACGAGCTGATTGCTGAACGACGTGAGGCGGCTAAATATGAGTAAAGTAGTTTTAGATACCTCAGCGATTTTGGCCTACTTGTTCGATGAGAAAGGTGCTGAACACGTTGCACCTATTTTGGAAGGCAATTTAGGTGTCATTAGCAGCGTGAATTATGCGGAGCTGGCGAGTAAGTTAGTCGATAAAGGCATGCCACTTGAGGCTGTCATTAGCGCCATTCAAAACCTTGAACTCACGTTTGTTGCTCAAGATGAACAGCAAGCACAAGTGAATGCCGAGTTGCGCCCGTTAAGTAAAGCGTTTGGTTTATCGCTAGGAGATCGTGCTTGTTTAGCTTTGGGTTTAGTGCAAAATTTGCCTGTGATGACTGCGGATAAGGTTTGGAAGGATGTGCCAAGTAAGGTTGTGGTTAGAGTGATTCGTTGAAAATATACTTAATACCCTAAATCTTGTTAAGATAACTCCTCATTTCATTGTATTTACTCTGCCAATGCCCTTAAAGCTATTTTTCATATAATACTCAGTTAGAGTCAAAATTTTACATGCCATACTGCCCGTATACAGATAAAGATTTATTAGAGGATGAAACAAATAGTGAGCACATTATTCCTTTATCACTTGGAGGAACCGATGGTTTTGAGATACCTGTTCAAAAAGATTTTAATAGTAAATCTGGATCAAAAATTGATGGTGCGCTAGCGAACGATTTTTGGATTTTGGGCAAAAGAGCTCGCTTAGATGTTAGAGGCCATAGTAATAAAGTGCCCATATTAAAATTTAAAAGAGCAACAAATAAAGACACGAACAAACCTATACAGATAACCTTTGACCACAAAAATGGAACTGGTATATGGTGTCCAATATCAAAAAAACCATTATTTGGTAAAATTTCAATTGAAGCGCAATTAATATTTAAGAGATCAATAGAGCTAAGATTCGCTGCTAAGGTATTTTTATCCTCTGGTTATTATTGCTATGGTGACTTATTCAGAAACCATGTTAATCATGAAGAAGCAAGAATAATAATGAATAGCTCTTTTGAAGAGATGACTAAACTTAAATTATCTACAAAAGTAGATGATCGCTTTTCTTCGGACAATAATGAAACCTTACAAACTTTCAGGGCAGTCTGTGAGTTTCATAAAACAGGCTCAATTATCGGGCTAACTTTACACGATTCTAGTATCGGAATGTTTGTTGGCATTCTTGGCATATACATTGGAGTCTTAAATGTTCCAGCAAATACAGCTCTACTTCCAAACTCAGATGACTACGATTTAGGTCATATTATGCTAATCGAAAACGGCCAACTTCATAGAGAGTCGTTTCGTAGTTACTTACAGTGGTTCTTAACCAAAATTGAAAAAATCTAACTAGTGTATAGATGGCAGACACGGTAACAGAACACGATTTCTAAATTCTCCTACAACGTCTGTCAACTCTGACATTAGGCACACATCTCTTAATTAAAACCTACTATCACCCATATCAAACAGACGATAGTAGGTTCTAACAACCAACACTCCTACCCCACACACCGCTCCACCAAATAAGCCACCGACCGATACTGCCGTCCACTATGCAGCGTCAAACCAATCTCACACGTCCGGCTATTACTCACGCCTTCATGGCAGGCTTCCGGCAATTGCTGTTTCAAACGCGCCAAGGCGGCTGCATTTAATTCGGGTGTGACGAAGCCTTTATCGCCGCCGAATCCGCAGCAGCCTTCTTCTTCCGGTTCAATTACTTGCGGGGCGCAGAGTTTCACTAATTCGCGCAAGGTTTTGTCCAAGCCCATTTTGCGGGCGCTGCACGTAATATGCAGGGCAATCGGTTCGGCTTGCGGGGTGATGGTTAAATGCGGCACGAGAAATTCTTTAATAAAGCCCGCCGTTTCATAGACTTTCAGCGGTTTTTCTAAGCGCTCGATTAAACGCAAGGTGCAGGGGCTGGTGTCGCAGACAATCGGGTATTTGCCCTGCTCGCTTGCTTCCCACAGTGCCGCTTCCAATTCACGGGTGGCAGCATTCGCGCTATCCGGCAAGCCTTGGCTTGCAAACGGCAAACCGCAACATAAGCCACTTACCGCTTTAGGTGTGATGATTTCAAAGCCCGCTTTTTGCATCAGGCTTTGCATCACTTGTGGCAAATCGCGTTCTTCAGTGTCACTCACCGCCGTGCCCATTGCTCGGGTGACGCAAGCAGTGAAATACACTGCTTTGCCATTGCTGCCTTGGGATTGTGGCACTGCCGCTTTAGCACCACGCGGTAAAGCGGCATTCCAACTCGGCACACGTTCGCCTGTGAGTTTGCTAAAACCTTGGGTGAGTTTGGTGAGATTGTTGGGATTAATGACTTTCGCAGTGGCAGCAGCAGCATTTAAGCCAAAACGCGTCATTTTAGTAAGCGGTGCAATATGCGTTTGGGCATACGCACCAATCTTTTTGGCACGCTCGCCGTGTTGCTCGGTTTTCAGCGCCCGCACTAGCTCACCCGTATTAATATTCACCGGACAGCGTGTGGCACACAACCCATCAAGCGCGCAGGTTTCTAAGCCTTCATAATCAAACACTTTATCCCAAGTTTTCAGGGCGGCGGTCTCACCTGCCGCTTGCAAACGTGCATGCTCACGCCATGCCACAATCCGTTGGCGCGGAGTGAGAGTGAGATTACGTGAGGGGCAAACCGGCTCACAAAAACCGCATTCAATACAACGGTCGACTAGCTCATGAGTGGCGGGCATGGGTTTGAGGTTTTTCAGGTGCACCGCATAATCTTCGTTTAACACCACGCCCGGATTGAGCAGATTTTGTGGGTCGAGCAGGCGCTTGATTTTCCACATGATTTGGTAGGCATCGCGCCCCCATTCCAACTCCACAAATGGCGCCATATTGCGCCCTGTGCCATGTTCTGCTTTGAGTGAGCCGCCGTATTTCACCGCAACGAGTTGCGCGACATCTTCCATAAAGCCCGCATAACGATCTACTTCGGCCTGTGTGCTGAAATCTTGAGTGAAGACAAAGTGCAAATTGCCTTCCAGCGCATGCCCAAAAATTAGCGCTTCGTCATAATGATACTTGGCGAAAATCGTCTGTAAATCGCGCACCCCTGCCGCTAATTGTTCAATCGGGAAGGCCACGTCCTCAATAATCACCGTGGTTCCCACCGGACGCACTGCACCGACTGCAGGGAATAAACCTTTACGCACTCCCCAAAATTGCGCGTATTGCAGCGGATCTTGGGTAAACTCGGCAGGTTTTAGTAACTGCTGTTGCGCTAAAATCGCCTGCACTGCCTCAATTTTCTCAGCTAATTCCGCTTGATTCGGCGCACGTACATCAATCAATAGCGCTGCGGCATCCAAATCCAATTCCGCTAAAATACTGGGCATCCCCGCTTTGCCTTGCACCGAACGCAAGCCCGCCCCATCAATCAACTCGACCGCATCGACAGGTGCAGGTTTGAGTGCCGTCACCGCCAAACACGCAGCTTCCACATGCGGGAAAAATACCAGCGAAGTCGCTTTATTCGGGTAATCGGGCACGGTGTGATATTGCACCGCCGAGATAAAACCGAGCGTGCCTTCCGAGCCAATCATCAGATGAGTAAGAATATCGAGTGGGTCGCTATAATCGACCAAAGAGTTAATGCTATAGCCTGTGGTATTTTTCAGCCGATACTTATGGCGAATTTTGGCGCTGAGCTCGGTATTGGCTTGGACTTCGGCAGCGAGTTTGCTTAACTCTTTCAGCAGCGGTTGTTGGGTATTTAAGGCAGTTTGCCGACCTGCGTCGGTGCGCGTATCAATCACCGCGCCATTGGCTAAAATCACCCGCATTCCGCTTAAGGTGTGATAGCTATTTTGCGCCGTCCCGCAACACATACCGGACGAGTTATTCGCCGCAATCCCACCAATTTTGCAGGTATTAATTGTGGCAGGGTCAGGGCCGATTTTGCGTCCAAATGGCATGAGGTATTGATTCGCCTGTGAGCCAATAATGCCGGGCTGCAAGGTGATTTCCGCCCCTTCATTCAAGACCTTAAACTCGCGCCAGCTATTTATCTCCAACACCACCAATACCGAATCGGTCACAGCCTGCCCCGACAAACTCGTCCCTGCCGCACGGAAGGTCACTGACACTTGATGCTGACGCGCCAAGCGTAACACCAGTTGCAACTCATCCTCGTCTTTAACCTTGACCACCACTTCGGGAATTAAGCGGTAAAAACTCGCATCCGTGCCATAAGTGAGGCGATGGAAATCATCGGTCAAAATGCGTTCGGCTGGCAGAGATTGTTTTAGGTCTTGGCAAAAGGCTTGATGGGCAGCGCTCATAAAATAGATCTCTAGCGATGGTCTTGATTTTTGGTAAGACCAATTTTAGCTAAATTTGCGAATTAAGCAATCGAATTGTTGCTATCTAGCGCAAATATCTTTATTATACGTCTCGTTTTGGTAAATTGGTATTACCAATTACCTAAAACTACCGCCCCCTTACCACCACAGTAGCACCGCTCTAGGAGGAGTCGCATGCAAACTTGGGCACAAGTGTATGATCCCTTAGGCAACTTATGGCTATCCGCCCTGATTGCTTTAATCCCTATCGCTTTTTTCTTCGTCGCGCTCGCGGTCTTTCGCATGAAAGGCCATATCGCGGGCACGATTACCGTTGCACTCGCGCTCTTAGTCGCCATCCTGCTCTATAAAATGCCTGTCTCAATGGCTTTGGCATCCGCCGTGTATGGGTTCTTTTATGGTCTGTGGCCCATCGCGTGGATCATTATTACCGCCGTCTTTTTATATAAAATAACGGTCAAAACCGGGCAATTCGATATTATTCGTAGCTCCATCCTTTCCATTACCGAAGACCAACGCTTACAAATGTTATTAGTAGGCTTCTCCTTCGGCGCGTTCTTAGAGGGTGCGGCAGGCTTTGGCGCTCCGGTGGCGATTACTGCGGCTTTATTAGTCGGTTTAGGCTTCAATCCTTTATACGCGGCAGGTTTATGCTTGATTGCGAATACTGCTCCGGTGGCTTTCGGTGCAATGGGGATTCCGATTACAGTTGCGGGTCAGGTCACAGGGATTGATCCGTTCGAGATTGGGCAAATGGCAGGGCGTCAATTACCGTTGTTGTCGATTATTGTGCCGTTTTGGTTAATTGCGATTATGGATGGTTGGCGCGGAATTAAAGAAACCTACCCAGCGGTCTTGGTAGCGGGTGTGTCGTTTGCGGTTACTCAGTTCTTCACGGCTAATTACATTGGCCCAGAATTGCCGGATATTACCTCGGCCCTAGTGAGCTTAGTGTGCTTAACCCTGTTCCTGAAAAAATGGAAACCAAAACGCATTTTCCGCTTTGAAGGCCAAGAACTGGCTAAAGTCCCCACCACTCAAACCCAACACTACAGCCCACACGCAATCATTAAAGCATGGTCGCCGTTCATGATTTTAACCATCATGGTTACGATTTGGAGCTTAAAACCCTTCAAAGCTATGTTCGGTAAAGACGGTTTATTGGAGAGCTGGGTGTTTAAAGTGTCCGTGCCTTATTTAGATAAATTAGTCACGAAAATGCCGCCGATTGTGGCAGAAGCTAAACCTTATGATGCGGTTTACAAATTCGACTGGTTCTCCGCCACAGGTACAGCGATTCTGCTGGCAGCGATTATTACGGTGTTCGTATTGAAAATGCGTCCGGTTGAGGCCGTCAAAACTTTCTTTGAAACCGTGAGCGAACTCAAACGCCCGATCTACTCTATCGGTATGGTGTTAGCCTTTGCCTTCGTCGCCAATTACTCTGGTTTGTCCGCCACGTTAGCTTTATTACTGGCGGGTACAGGTGCTATGTTTACCTTCTTCTCGCCGTTCTTGGGTTGGTTAGGGGTATTCCTGACAGGTTCTGATACCTCCTCTAATGCGCTGTTCTGTAGCTTACAAGCGACTACCGCGCAGCAAATTGGCGTATCGGATACCCTCTTGGTTGCCGCCAATACCACAGGGGGGGTCACAGGCAAAATGATCTCCCCACAATCCATTGCGGTCGCGTGTGCGGCGGTCGGTTTGGTGGGTAAAGAAGCTGATCTATTCCGCTTCACGCTCAAGCACAGCCTCATTTTTGCCACCTTCGTCGGCATTATCACCACCTTACAAGCGTATGTCTTCCCGTGGATGATTCCTTGATTGGCTAGCTAAAAGCCCCTACACTCTGGTCTTATCAAAATTGGTAAGACCAGAGTACATGAAGAAAATCCGTCTTTCTGAGCAAATTGCTGAACAACTCGAAACCATGATTGCCACGCAAGGCTTGAAAGTGGGTGATCGTTTACCTGCCGAACGCCAACTCGCTGAGCTACTCGAGGTATCGCGCCCCTCGTTGCGCGAAGCCATTCAGAAATTAATCAGTAAAGGCTTATTAATCAGTCGCGCAGGTGGCGGCACTTACATCCAAGATGCCACTCAAATCAGGCAAGCCGAACAGCTGGTTTGCTTATTCCGCGAAAACCCCGAATACCGTTTTGATGTATTAGAAGTTCGCCATGCCATTGAAGGCAATGCGGCGTGGTATGCGGCTTTACGCGCCACCGATGAAGATAAACGCCAAATTAAAGAACGCTTTGAAGCCATGATTGCCCAACATGGTAGTGATGATCCTATGGATGAAGCACGCGCCGATGCCGCCTTTCATCTTTCCATTGTCGAAGCTTCACACAACCTAGTGTCTCTACACATTATGCGTAGCCTGTTTGAACTGCTACAAAACAGTATCTCGCACAATCTGGATAAGTTGTATACCCAACCACGGGTGTTTGAACCCTTGAGTCAGCAACATCACGAACTGATGGAGGCGGTACTAGCCGGTGACTCGGAACGCGCCCGCCAAGCGGCAGAGCATCATTTAGTGTTTGTGGAAGATTCATTGAAAGAGATTGATGCGGATGAAGCACGGAACGTGCGTTCGTTGCGGCATTTGTCGCGTTAAATTGAGAAGGCTAAGTTATGTTCCCTGTTTTCAGATTATGGTACCACGTTCAAAAAGCCAAGCATGCCCCAGCTTTGACTATTGACGAAGATTGTATTCTGCCAATGCGCGTGAGCTTGTTCGGCGACTGCGACATTTTTCTAGAGATGAATAATGGCCGACATTTGACCTTGTTTGATATTGGGCGCTTTGTGTTTGCAGTGCGCACCGGATTGTGGAAGGAAGTGAAGCGCAATAAATGGGGCTTTGTCGTGGCAGGCAGCAGTATGCGCTATCGCAAACGCCTCAAGCCCTTCCAGCGTTATGAACAGCATACGCGCGTGATCGGGCATGACGAGAAATGGTTTTATTTTTTGCAAACCCATCAAATTGGCGAGGTTTGGCATTCGGCAGGCTTGATTCGTACCGCTGTCGTGGATAAGGGCAAAATAGTCCCCACCCAAACGATTTTAACAATAATGAATAAACAAGACTGGCAACCTGAATTACCCGAATGGGTGAAAGCATGGATTGCAGCGGATGCGCTAAGACCTTGGCCGGAAGCTTAGCGTTCTAAATCGCAATATTCCTTAGCAATCGCACTCGCGAGCCTTGCATTATTCAGCACCAATTGAATATTCGAGGCCAAACTATTGCCGCCTGTGAGTTCGCAGACACGTGCCAATAAGAAAGGCGTGGCTTGCTTGCCGCCGATATTTTGCGCGCTTGCCTCGCTTAAAGCCTGTTCAATCGCGCCATCAATCGCAGAGCTAGGCATAGCATATTGCTCAGGAATCGGGTTAGCGATCACCATGCCACCTTTCAAATCCATCGACCATTTGGCTTGCATCACCTGCGCAATACTCGCTGCATCGTCCAAACGATAATCTACTTTAAACTGGCTACCCCGCGTGAAAAAAGCGGGTAGCTGCTCGGTTTGATAACCGATGACCGGCACGCCGTGCGTCTCAAGGTATTCGAGCGTTAAACCCAAATCGAGAATGGATTTCGCACCCGCACAGACCACTGCAACGGGCGTTTGCGCTAACTCTTGCAAATCAGCGGACACATCAAACGAAATCTCAGCGCCGCGATGCACACCCCCAATGCCACCCGTCGCAAACACGCGAATCCCTGCCATCGCCGCAATAATCATGGTCGAGGCCACTGTCGTCGCACCCGTTTTGCCTTGAGCCACAATAAACGGCAAATCGCGCCGACTCACTTTGCTAATACTGTGACCACCTTTGCCCAGTTCCTCGATCTCATCGCTACTTAAGCCTGCTTTGAGCCTGCCATTGATAATCGCGATAGTGGCAGGAATTGCGCCGTGATTTCTTACTTCCCGCTCAACTTTAAGCGCGGTTTCGACGTTTTGAGGATAGGGCATGCCGTGCGAAATAATGGTGGATTCCAGCGCCACAATCGGCTTATTAGCGGCCAAAGACGCAGCAACTTCGGGATGAATATCAAGGTAGCTCATAAAAATCCTAATCAATGATTCACTTCAAAAGCATCCATCATTTGCATGACAGCAGCAACCGATAAAGTCTCACAATTGGCTTGTGCAACGCTGACGGTTAAAGCTGCACAAACTTGGGCAAAGCGCGCGGATTGCAGCAAAGAATAACCACTTAAATAGCCATAAACCAGCCCCGACATTAAAGCATCGCCTGCGCCAGAGGTATTGCAAACAGTGACAGGCAAGGGCTTTACCCAGCCTTGTTCCTGTTGATTCGCGCAATATAAGCCCTGCTCGCCCAGACTCATCACAATATTAGACACACCTTGCTGTAAAAACCACTCTGCTACGGCGGGTGCGGCTGCTTCATCTGCCAGCGACAAACCCGATAGATACTCAGCTTCTAAACGATTCGGTTTGAGTGTATGGATTTTGGCTAAGTGAGAGCGAATTTTCAGCGCTTTCTGCATCGAAACAGGATCAACAAAAATCGGAACCTGCCCAGCTTGTTGAAATAAGCCAGCTAAGCAGTCTTGGGCGAGATTGGTGTCCGCGACAATCAAAGCGGCTTGCGCTAGCAAAGTCTGTTTTTCGGTGAGGTAGGTAGCGGTTAACTGCTCTAAAACCGCCATATCATTGACCGCGATGCTCAAATCACCCTGCGCATCATTGACCGAGACATACATGCCAGTACGCGCATCAGCGACACGCAAAACATCAGAGACGTCAACGCCAATCCGCTCAGTATGCTGCAACAAGGCCAAGCCGTTCGCATCCTCGCCCACTGCACTAATCAAACGGCAATCTAAGCCTAATCGAGCGAGGTTTTCGGCAATATTGCGAAGCTGGTGCTGATGATGCCCTGATTAGAATCATGCGCTAGCGCCGCTCCCGTGGCTTGAGCTGTAATATCGAGATTGGCTCCGCCAATGGCAACCACATAGCTCACTGACCTAATCTCCTACTGAGTCTTTCCTGTAAAACACGATACAGGATAGAATGAGGTAACTCAATCGGATGCAGTAGCAAGATTTTTAAAATTGGTCTTACCAATAAGAAAAGAATTAAGCTTGAATCTGTAAAAACCTCTCAAAAATGCTTATCTTTCCTATAAATTCTTGTAAAAATCTGCTTTCTAATTTACAGTAAACTGGTAATACCAAATAATTTAGCGCTTCAAAATCGGTCAACCCACAGCCATTTGCTAGGAGTGAGAGCATTAGCCCATGAGCCAAACCACACGTCCGCCCCAACCCGACACTATTTACTTCTTCGGCACTTGCCTAATCGACCTGATTTACCCGAAAGCGGGTGTATCCGCCGTACAGTTATTGCAGCGTGAAGGCATTAAAGTCATTTACCCGCCCGCTCAAACCTGCTGTGGGCAGCCTGCTTGGAATTCGGGTTATCGTGATGAAGCCCGCAAAGTGGCGCGTGCACAGATCAAATTATTCCCGAAAAATATCCCGATTGTGATTCCTTCTGGCTCCTGCGCAGGGATGATGAAAACCCACTACCCCGCATTATTCAAAGATGAGGCGGATGAAGCTGAAGCCTTGAATGTCGCCAATCGGGTATATGAATTGACCGAGTTTTTGGTGGATGTCTTGCAGGTGAATTTAAAGGATCTGGGCGAGCCAGTGGAAGTTGCAGTACACACTTCTTGTTCGGCACGGCGCGAAATGGGCGTGGCAGATAAGATTGAACAGTTGCTCGGGCAACTTGCCCATGTGCAGGTCAAAGAGCAAGCCTATAAAGCCGAATGCTGTGGATTTGGCGGTACATTTGCCATCAAACAGCCGGAGATTTCAGCCGCCATGGTGGCGGATAAAACCCGGCATATTCGCGCTACCGGAGCGACACAATTGATTAGCCAAGACTGTGGTTGCTTAATGAATATTAGCGGTGCGTTTGCTTATCAAGCTGAGCATGAAGGTAAATCGGCTCCGAAAGCGCAACATATTGCGGAGTTTTTGTGGGAGCGAACTCAAGCCTCTTCTCAGGGGATGAAACCATGACCACTGAATTTCGCATCGACGTAGAAAAGGCTCTCGGCAAAACCGAAGTCCGTGCCCATTTCCGCAAGGCGATGGACACGCTGATGACCAATCGGCGCAATCAGTTTCCTGATGATGCCGCCTTGCAAGCCTTACGCCACCAAGCTCAAGCCATTCGCGCCAATGCTTTAAGCAAATTGCCAGAATTATTAGAACAACTGGAAACCAATTTGACTAAAAACGGCGTACAAGTGCATTGGGCAGAAACCACTGACGAAGCCAATCAAATCGTGCTCAGCATTATGCAAAAACACAATGCCAAGTCGATTATTAAAGGCAAGTCGATGGTGTCGGAGGAGATGGGCTTAAACCATTTTCTGGAGGAACGGGGGATTGAGGCGTTGGAGTCCGATCTCGGCGAATTCATTATCCAACTGGATGGCGAAACCCCGTCGCATATCATTATGCCCGCAATTCACAAAAGCAAAGAGCAGATTTCGCAACTGTTTCACGACAAGTTTCCCGATATTCCTTACACCGATAATGTCGATGAACTCACTGCTTCAGCGCGACGCATTTTACGCGATAAATTCTATGCTGCACCGGTGGGTTTGTCTGGTGTGAACTTTGCGGTGGCAGAAACGGGCACATTATGTTTAGTGGAAAATGAAGGCAATGGACGCATGTCGACCACCATACCACCCGTGCATATTGCGGTGACGGGGATTGAAAAAGTGGTGGAAACGCTCAGCGATATTCCGCCACTGCTGAGCATTTTGCCACGCTCCGCCACGGGTCAACCGATTACTACTTACTTCAATATGATCTCAGGCCCGCGTAAAGCCGATGAAAAGGATGGCCCGACCGAGGTGCATTTGGTGCTACTGGACAATGGGCGCTCGACTATTTATTCCGACCCTGAGCTATTAGCGACCTTGCGTTGCATCCGTTGTGGTGCTTGCATCAACCATTGTCCGGTGTATGTGCGCATTGGCGGGCATAGTTATGGCACGGTGTATCCAGGGCCGATTGGCACGATTTTAGAGCCACAAAAGGAAGGCTTAAAAGTACATGGCGAACTGATTCAAGCTTCCAGTTTATGTGGTGCCTGCGGCGAAGTCTGCCCCGTGCGCATTCCGATTCCCGATATTATCAATCGCTTGCGTTATGACAGCGTACGCAAAGACACTGAACATACCAATACTCGCGATGCAGGTAGCAAACGCAAACCGCTGGAAGCCGCCATTTGGCAAGGCTGGGCGTGGTCGGCAGCGCATCCGAGTGTGTATAACCTCGGCGGTAATATTGCCACCCAGTTACGCGGTTTAGTCCCGAATAAAGTCGGCGCATGGACGCGGGTGCGCAGCGCCCCTAAATTGGCTGATAAAACCTTGCACCAACAACTCAAAGCGCTAGGAGTCGATCATGAGTAATGCCCGCGCCGCTATTTTTCAGCGCCTCAATGCGGTGGAACGTCCTACCGTCGATCTGAGCCAACGCGAGTCTTTGAGTGTATTTGCTTGGGACAAGGCGGAGCGCATTCGCCGCTTCACCGAACGCATGCAAATGGTGCGTGCCGAAGTGTATCACTCAGATCGTGAGCATTGGCTAGACACCGTGGCCGAGATTTGCCAAGCCAAAGGTCTAAACAATCTGCTCCTCTCCGCCCACACCGAATGGGGACAAGCGATTAGCCAACACGCAGCACGCTTCCCCACGCTAAAACACTACGAACGCAGTATTGAAGACTGCAAACAGGAACTATTTTATGAGGTTGATGCAGGTTTAACCTCGACTTTGGGCGGAGTTGCTGAAACAGGGACCTTAATCCTCTGGTCAAACCCCGATGAGCCGCGCACTTTGTCACTTGTGCCACCGATTCATATTGCGATTTTGGATACTGAGCAACTGTTTAGTACCTTTGCCGAAGCGGTTAACACTCAAGGCTGGTTAGAGCAGGGTTTGCCCACGAATGCGCTGTTGATTTCAGGGCCTTCACGCTCGGCGGATATTGCGCAGGTATTAGCGTATGGGGTGCATGGACCTAAGGAGTTGGTGGTGGTTTTGGTGTCAGAAATGCTAGATGAATAAAATTATGATACAGTAACCTTGTATAAGGTTGCTGAGGATTATTTTGATTCCTATGGATAACACTAACGAAGTTGCAATAGCTATCCAAACCGTCATCAAAACTATGATGGAACGTGTCATGGATAATGTCCTAATCAAGGATCCATTTATCAAAGAAAAGCATCATTCACATAAACCTCTATATGCTGCCCTTGTACCTGATGAAATTTTCAAAGGCTCACACTTTGAACGGCGGTTTGTGACTCCATTTGGTGGCGTTTGGGAAAAACTTGCACAAGTAGTGGCAATAGAAACACATGGCGAGTGTTTAATAGGCCACTCAATTACGGGAAACATAGGCCATGAAAGTTTAAGACGTATTCAAGAGGTTTTAAATGCACTAGAACATACACCCAAAGGTGGGACGAGGAAACAGCCTAACTGGCAAGAAGAGCTAGCATATATCAAAGAAGGCCGTGGTGAGCCTATTCCAACATCAGTCGTTAGTGATATCTATATACGCAATCCTACAACAGGTGAGCAATTTGCATTTGAGCTAAAAGGCCCTTTACCTAATAGCGACCAAACAAAAGTTAGTAAGGAAAAAATCTTCAAATTACTTGCTATGTATGATACCCCAATTAAGGGAGCTTATTATGCTTTACCTTATAATCCCTATGGTTTCAACAAAAAAGATTACCAGTGGTCTTTTCCCATGCGCTGGTTTGACATGCATAATGATCCCTGTGTATTGATAGGTAATGAGTTTTGGGACTTTATTGGAGGTCACGGAACCTATGCGAATTTTATTGCCGAAATAAATTTTCTAGGAAAAGAATTTAAAGAAAGGATTTATCGGGAATTTCTTGGAATAGAATCACCATCCGATGGAAATAGTTACTTATTAAAATAGTAGAGAATGAAGATAAAATGCAACCAAAAAAAAATACCTTCACTTTTATTGATCTATTTTCAGGAATCGGTGGATTTAGATTAGCTTTTAATAAACTAGGAGGAGAATGCATAAACTTTAGTGAGGTTAATACTGATGCTATCAATACATACTGCGCGAACTTCTCTGAAACACCAACACTAAATCTAGGTGATATTACTAAAATAAAAAATCTACCCTATCATGATATTCTTACAGCAGGTGTCCCATGTCAGAGTTGGTCGATTGCTGGTAAAAACCTAGGTTTTGATGATGATCGTGGACAATTATGGAATGATACAATATTTCTACTCAACCAATCACGCCCTAAAGCTTTTATCTTTGAGAATGTAAAAGGGCTTGCTGACCCAAGGAATAAGAATGCCTTATCCTATATTTTAAAACGTATAAATGATGCAGGATACCACTCAAAAACTCTACTTATAAATGCTTCTGACTATGGAGCACCTCAAGATAGAGTCAGAGTTTATATTATTGGTTTTCAACAAGAAGGCTATTTAAAAAAATTTCGTTTACCACCTCCTAATATAAACAATACTAGATTAGCTGATATCATCCAAGAAAAAATAGAGAAAATTGAAAATCCTATAGTTACCACTAACCAACTCAGTTTACTTAGTGAAGATTACGATCCTAACTTATTTTTTTTTGAAAAAGATCGTAAAAATGATTTTTTCTTATTTAATGATATACGCAACGGGCCGACTACTATACACTCATGGGATTTGATTAAAACTACAAATCGACAAAAAGATATTTGCTTATTAATTTTAAAAAATAGGCGAAAACGCTTATATGGAAAGCTAGATGGTAATCCTCTATCGATTCATCATCTTAAAATGTTGGATGATTCTATTCATATTGATGAATTGGAAGAGCTTGTAAAAATAGGAATACTCAAGAAAGTTGAGTATCAGCATAGTATAAACAATCACATAGATACTCATTTCAGTGAGAATGAGTTAAAAATATTAAAACATGAAAAGCTTGGCTTGATAACTTTAGATGCACTGAAATCATGCAAAGAGATAAAAAAACATCGACTTTCCATAGAGCTTTTAATATCAAAACTTATTGAGAAAAATATTTTAAAATGCACTGAAGTGCGTTATGAGTTTCGTTACACTAAAATAAGCACTGGAATTAATGGAATTAATAGAATATTTCTTCCAAAATCCAAAAATTTTCCTACTCTAGTAGCAAGTGACACTAATGACTACATCGCTTTAAAAAACATTGATGCAGAAACAGAAGATGCTTATAAAGAAATTTTTTTAAAAGAAATATTCAAACCAAAGTTATTTAGAAAAATAACAAAGGAAGAAGCCTGTCTAATTCAAGGCTTCCCAAAAGACTTTAAGCTACCTGAATCACGCAGTCGTTGGATGAAGTTAATTGGAAATAGTATTGCTGTACCTGTCATTTATGTATTAGGCAATGCAATTATTGAAACAGGCTGTCTTGATATAAATAATGCCATTAAGGCAGCTTAATGAACCACCTACTTTCTATTGCCCAAGTTGCAGACATGCTTGGTGTTTCTAAGGAAACACTACGTCGTTGGGATAACAGCGGTAAGTTGCGTTCAATCCGTAACCCTATGAATAACTACCGGTTTTACAACAAAGACCAGCTTAAGCAATTTGAAGAACTGCACTTTATCTTCGATGACCGCCAACGCTCCGATATAAATCCCTTCCAAGGCTACAAAACCATCGAGCTTTTTGCTGGCGCTGGTGGTCTTGCGATTGGCTTAGAACGTGCAGGACTTCATACCGTCCTGCTCAATGAAATTGATAAACATGCCTGCGCGACCTTAAGGGCTAACCGTCCACAATGGAATGTTCAAGAAGGTGATATCAGCAAATTAGACTTCACGCCTTACCATAATCAAATTGATATAGTTACGGGTGGCTTTCCTTGCCAAGCGTTTAGCTACGCTGGGAAAAAAATGGGCTTTGAAGATGCTCGTGGCACTTTGTTTTTTGAATTTGCCCGCGCTGTTAAAGAATCAAACCCCAAAATCTTCATGGCAGAAAACGTTAGAGGCTTATTGACCCATGATGAAGGTCGGACATTAGAAAACATCCGCTCGGTCATTGAGGAACTAGGCTATACACTTTTAGTACCTCATGTGATCAAGGCTATTTTCTATCGTGTACCTCAAAAGCGTGAACGCTTAATTCTAATCGGTATTCGCAATGATTTAGTAAACTACGCTGCATTCAATTGGCCTAGACCCTATCAGAAAATTTATACATTAAAAGATGCATTGAGGGCTGGAGATCTCTATAAAAGCGACGTTCCTGAATCAAATGGGCAAAAGTACCCTGCTAAAAAAATTGAAGTTATGAAGTTAGTTCCGCAAGGTGGTTATTGGAGGGATTTGCCTGAAGATGTACAAAAAACCTATATGCAAAAAAGCTTTTACCTAGGCGGCGGAAAAACAGGTATGGCACGACGTATGCATTGGGATGAACCGTGTTTGACACTAACTTGTGCACCTGCACAAAAACAGACTGAACGTTGCCATCCTGAAGAAACAAGACCGTTTACAGTACGTGAATACGCACGCATTCAAACCTTTCCTGATGATTGGGAATTTAAAGGTGCTTTAACTTCTCAATATAAACAGATTGGTAATGCAGTGCCTACTAATATGGCTTATGAATTAGGTTTGTCCTTAGTCGATTTTTTAAATCAAATTTATCAAATGGGACATCACTCTGAAATTGCCAAAATTGACACGATGGCGATTCCCTTGCAAGGTAAGCTTTTCTAATTCCAATCCCCACAGGAAAACGATTAGGTAACTAAAAAATCAAACCACCTTAGCCATAAAACGCTCAGATTCTGCTTGATAATCACCCGCTAAATTCGTTTTCTGCTTATCGGTTAAAACCTCGCTGTTAAAGGGAATCGGGGAGATGCTTGGTGGGGCGAGTTTTTTAAGTGAGCAATGACCATGGGGACACCACCCGTACACCGGAACCATTGTCAGCTATTCAGCTATACCGAGCTTAGTGGCTTTATACAAATACACCTGTTGAAAGCAAGTGTGGCAATCTCGGCAGCGGTCACGTTGCACCAATGCGGGCTTTGTCATGTCGGTAGACTGGCTCTTGTTGACGGGAGGGGCATTTCACTAAAACGCTGGCTATGAAGAACCGCATCCCGATAAAAACTTCAGTCTAACTTAAGCAATCTCTCAACTCATCTACATCATAACCAGCTAGTTAATAAGTATTATTCTGATTCATCTAATTCAGCTATAGCTGTTAATAGCACATTGTCCTGAATAGGCTTAATCAAATAGTTACGTGCGCCTTGGCGTATTCCCAGCGTTCTATCGGACTCTCGATTATCAGCAGCGCATAGGATGACAGGGATGTGTTGAGTAGCAGGATCACGGGTCAAGATACGTGTAGTCTGAATACCAGTTTTGCTCGGTAGAATGGTATCCATCACAATAATATCTGGCTGTTGAACTTTAGCTAGCTCAAGCGCAGTTTCACCCGTGTCAGCCGTCGAGACGGTAAAACCATTATTTCTTAGTATCTGACCTAACTCATAACGATCAGTAGGAGAAATGGTCACTAGCAACACATTTTTAATACTCATTTTTTATTACCCACCACAGATGATGATTGGAGGCTTACGAAGATGCTATACTTTTAGACACCTAACTATCTCAATTTATAGCCTTTTTTATTACAAAAAACAATCAAAAGCATGGTTGCGGGTATACATGATATTGTTATGAAACAGTGCTACTAACCACACATTCGGTAGGTAAACACGCTGTATTCAATTGATCTATCATGCATGTAGCATGAGCAATGAATACACAAAACCTCCATAGTAGTGAAAAAGCTATATGAACCTTAACCTTTGCACCCAAATCTCAAATCAACTTCGCCATATAGCGCTCATATTCCGCCTGATAATCACCCGCTAAATTAGCCTTCTGCTCATCGGTTAAGACCTTGCCAGAAATTTGGAAGATAGTTTTTTCTTCCTCTTCTAAATGGTGATACACCTCTTCGCGCAGCTTAAGCGCATTCACCAACCAACTCGGCGCATTCAATTCTGTTTCTTCTAAAGCTTCAATTACATCATCCAAGGTATGATGCTCAGCAATCCCATGACGTGCATGTGGCATGGTCATATCATGCATCATCAACGGCACATAAAAATAACGATCCTCACCAACAGCATGCGCTTCTAACTCGTGCTTCAGCTTAGTAAATAAGCTGTTACGTTCTTCACTAGCGCCCTTAGTTTCGATCAAAGCATAGCTAATTTGCGTTGAACCTTGTGGCTGGCACGTAAAGCTTCGTAGATATTCATGATGTTTTCCTTGGTAGATTGGAGCCTCAACCTTAACAAATCGCCGAGTTAAGAGCTAGATTAGGTCAATTCTCAAGGTTAAAAGTAGTCAATGCAGCTACTAAGCTCTGAATTGATATAAAACTTATAAGTTAGGATAGAGGAGATTAGAACAAGCTAACCAAAATAAAAGCAGATTTGGGATTATTTAGAAAAGACCAAGCCACATTCATAAGGAAGCCTTAAGATTCAATGTGACTTGGTTAAACAGAGAAACTTTAAGCGTTGACTCTCACATTGTTCAAGGTGTAGCTAACATCGTCAGAGCTAACTTGGCTGGTATTGCCAAAGAAAACGAATTGAGGATGACCTGTATAGGGGTTATATAAAGCATCAGTGCGCTCACCCGCAGCAGCAGCTTCGCGAATATCAGCAAACATTTCTTCAATACTCGGGATAGTGCTTAAGACATTCGCGCTGACGGCTGACCCGTCGGCATAGCTAGCACTGCTCACTTGGCCATTTGTAACATTCACATTAATTGCCACACCGGTGGAATTAGCACTCATTTCCTTTAAAGTGAATGAATAGTCATTGTCATCTAAATAGTTTTGCCACTTAGTCAAATTAGCATTTAAGTTATTAATTGAAACATTAGTACTTAAATTACTATTATTGTTTAAGTTATTTGGACTATTCAAATTTGGATTTTGGCTAACTTGCCCTGATAATAACTGTGTTAAATTAGTCACCTGTTGAGCAATCGGTGCTGCAGATTGCTGAACTGAAGTATTGTGTGCTTTAAATTTACTAATCAAGCCATCGAATAAGCTGCTACTTAAGTTCGCCGTATTCGCGATCGTAGTAGCATTAGGATTGACACTATTAGCAGTACTGTTTTGCACTGTAGCCGTGTTTTGATTTGCTAATGCTGATAATGGTTGTAACACAGGCTGATGCGATACTACTACCATGGGTTAAATCTCCTACTAAATAAATCAAATTTGGTATTTTTACCAAGTACTAACCCAATTACTGAGCCTTTACGACTAAGCTACCGACAAATCTTTAATGCTATAGCTAAGCTCTTCATCAGCAATCATGAAACTACGATCCACATAGACTGAGCTAGGGTAACCAAAACTAGAATCATAAGTGACATCAATACGATCAGAGCCACTTAAATAGGCTTCTTCTAATTGATCAAAGCGCTCATCCATCGTTAGCAAACCGTCACGAATATAACTAGGAACTGCTTCGCCAGTATCGACATAAGTAGCATCAACAATCTTGCCATTCTGCTCAGTAATATTCATTGGGCGATTATAATCCTCTGGGCAAAAGCAACTATTCTGTGCAATATACTTCACACTAGTATCTGCCCCACCAGTAAGGCTCTCCCACTTAGCACGACTATCTACGAGCTCTTTAGGTAAAGAACTATTGCCGTTTAACTGATCAATATCACTCTGCGTTAAAGTGTGGCGTGTGATTTCACTGCCTCTAATCCCACCATAAACCACGACCACATCACCAGCACTTAACTCTTTGTCGCCTTGCTTATCTAAAGCTTTCAAGCTGACTGGTTCATTGCCAAAGCCTAAGAGGTTTTTTAAACCATTTTCTTGCTCATCAGTTAATTTTAAAGTTGCTGGACGTTCGGGTTTAGTACCACCACCTTTTTGCAGCAAATTCAGTAATTGCTGCACCAAGGTCATAATTCCGTTGCTGACTTCTTTTGAATCCGCAAGACCACTATTCAAAAATGCACTGCCCTTATCGGTAGTTGTAGTTTTTTGTTGAAAAGAGCTTGCAGCTTGTAATTGTGAGCTAGTGTTGAAGCCACTTCTATAATCATTATTAATCATTACAATATACCCTTGAGCTGACATGCCTAATCTATCTGTTAGATACTTAAGAGCATGCTCCCAAACTCCAACTCGTGCATATCGTTTTCAGGACAAAAGCGACTTTTTCCGAGAATAGGGGTAGAGATCAGCAGCGGGTACTAAACTTAGGTTTTCTTTTGGTATTTACTTTCTGAGCACACTTAAGCCCATTCAAACCAGCTTAGAACAGCTATACTGAGGCTATGAACTGCGAGGAATAAGGGGGTGTGGTGATGAGCACTAGCAATGACGAAGCTACTAAAGATACCAAAATAGCCTTTCTGGTTCCGAGCCAAGCCCAGCGCAGTACATCCCGCTTTAATCATAACCTCGCCCTGCCGCGTGCTTTAGCCAGCCATTCACGTGCCAGTAGCAGTGGCCGCAATGTCTTCATGAGCGAAGCAGCTCTTCAAGTAGATCAGGTATTTGACCTAAGCCACACGGGGCGTTCTGCAGAAGCTAGCGATTTAAAGCAAGAGTTTGTTAGCGCGCAATTGATGGTGCTAGAAGCGCAAGATGGCAGCATCGTCATGATGCGCGCGGATAAGCTGCAAGCAGAATTGCAGCGTTTGTATCCCCAAGCTCTGCAAGCTGGTGGCCCGATTGATCTGAGTATTATCAAAGAGCGTGATACTCCAACGCGTGGCCTAGAAACTTGGATTTGGTCAAAACTTTCGATACTAACTTTAAGCAGCGATAGTTTTATTCGCGCTGCTGAAGAGCAAGCCAGCGAATGGTTAGAAGATAAACTAGGCCAGCGTTTTGCAGATTTAGCTCAGGCGCAAGCTTCATGGATAGGTGCGAAAGCACTGATGGCTGTGATTGAATCGAAGCTTGAAGGCGAGCCAGGCTTATACCGCTGGAATGACAAGCAGATTCAACTCAACGACCGTATAAATGCGGAAGATAAAGAGCTAACTACAGCGGCTAAAAATAATGAGCCGATTCTCATCTTTATTCATGGTACTGGTTCTAATACCGCTAGTGGCTTTGGCGACTTACGCAGTGAAAATCAGGAAATCAGCTGGGATCATTTAACGCGCCCGTTTAGTCAGCGTGTTTATAGCTTTGAGCATCGTACCCTGTCAGAAAGCCCGCTGGATAATGCGCTGCAATTAGCCAAAACTTTACCTAAAGGCTGCCGCTTCTCGCTAGTCACCCATTCTCGAGGTGGTTTAGTCGGTGATCTACTGTGCTTAGATAATTTTCAGCTCGGCCTCATTGAGCAGTATCAACGTCGCCCTGTTAACCGTGATGGCAAACTAGAATCCGCAGAACAACGTAAAATTCGTGAGCTCATTGTTACCCAAGAGCGTCAGCAACTCGCTGAATTACATGCACTCCTGCTAGCAAAGCAATTCCAGATTGATCGTTATGTACGAGTCGCTTGCCCAGCGGGGGGCACCCGTTTAATGGCAGATAATATTGATCTATTCTTGTCTGGCTTACTGTCCTTACTCAGTTTCGGAGCGGGTTTTATTCCGGTGGTGGGCGCTGTGAGCGCGTCGATCTTGAATGCTTTCCGCCGCATAGTTTTGGAAATTGCGGCTAAACGTATTGATCCGCGCTTTATTCCGGGCTTAGAAGCCATGCTGCCAGACTCACCTTTAAGCGCTTTTCTGGCGAACGCTTCGCGCTCTAGTAAAATTCAGGTGCTCGCGATTACCGGTAACACTGACACAGATCAAGCCAGTATTTTAAAACGTATAGCCATTATTTTTACTGACTGGGTGGTCTTTGGTAGAACAGATAATGATTTTGTGGTTGATACGCAGTCGATGCGTGCAGGCTTAGCCAAGCGCAATAGCAGCTATGAGTTTTACACCCAAGGCCATCAAGTTAGTCATGTAAACTATTTCCAACGCACCGATACACGTCATGCGCTCTATCAATGGTTAACGCATCAAGAGCCGAATAAACTGGCAGGTTTCACGCGGATTCCGACCGACTGTGATCTTAAGCTCGATACGCCCATGCGCTCAGCAGCTATAAAGGTTAGCCGCAGCAGTACGCGCCCTAGCAATGCCCCGATTGTTTTCTATTTACCGGGGATTATGGGTTCACATTTAAGTATTCGCCCTGAAGGGCAAAATACCGGTGATCGCATCTGGTTTGATCCTTTTGATTTGGCTGCGGGCGGTATTTATAGTTTAAAAATGGATGTACCCAACATCCTCGCTACAGGTATGTTTGAGCGCTATTACGGTGATTTGAAACAATACCTAGAAAATAGCTATGAAGTGATTCCCTTTGCTTATGATTGGCGACAAAGTTTAAGCACGCTAGCTAAGCAATTTGCTGAGCTAGTCAAGGCCAAATTGCAGGAATTAGAGACTCATCAGCAGCAACGCCCTATCAATATTCTGGCGCATAGCATGGGTGGTTTAGTGGTACGCATGCTCATGGCTAGCCCGAAACTCAGTGAAGTTTGGGAGCAAATCGCCAAGCGCCCCAGTAGCCATTTAGTGATGCTGGGTACACCCAATCAAGGCTCTTATGCTGCGGTTGAAAGCCTCATTGGTAAAGGCCAGGGTATGCGCTACTTAGCTAGCTTGGATTTTCATCATAATCTACAACAAGTGTTGGACGTGATTGGCGAGTTCGATGGCTTGCTGCACCTGCTGCCCACCGATCATAGCCCTGAAAATACCTTAGACTATTTTGATCCCAAAACTTGGGAGCAGCTCAAAAACCTAAATCGTGATCGCTGGTTTGGCAATGGCCAAGGGGTTGGCGCGGTTCCTAGCAAAGCCCGTTTAAATGCTGCCAAAAAAGCGTGGGAGCTATTAAAGCAGCAAGAAACCAGCGCCATTCCCCATGCAGACCGCATAGCCTATGTGTTCGGAGTAGATACGCATACGCCGCTCAAGCTCAAGATTGAAGATGACCAATTAGTGCTCGAAGGCACCACCGAAGGGGATGGCTCAGTCACTTGGGAGGCTGGGCGCTTAAAAGGCTTGGATGCTTCACAATACTGGTATCTGCCAGCTAGCCACTCCAATTTGACTAATACGCCGGCCTACTTTGCGGCGATTGCTGAGCTACTTCAAAGCGGTACGACTAAGCAATTAGAGCAGAACCCACCCCGCCAACGCAGCCGAATTAATCGCAGCTATCGCTATGAAGCTGGCCCTGTTTTACATGCAGGCGCTGAGGAAGTGGCCTTGGCTTTTTTCGGTGATCGCCCCCAACGTGATCCGGTTGAAGATAGTACGCAAACCTTGCAGGTCGCCGTGCGGGCGATGGATTTACGCTTTGTGCAGCAGCCCATTATTTGTGGGCATTATCAAGCCGATGCAATTGCCAGCGCTGAGCGCATGATTGACCAGTACTTGCTGAATGGCGCTTTGAGCCAACGCGAACGCTTAGGCATTTATGCAGGGCCAGTGAGTACCAGCACCATCATCTTACATCCACGGAGTGCAGAGGATTTAAAGCGCAATACCTGCCGTGGAGCCATCATTGTCGGCTTAGGGGAGTGGAGTCAAATCAGCACCCAGAAGATTACCGATACGGTACGCGATGGTGTTTTGAATTACCTCCTGACTGTGCCGTTAAATCCGCAGCTCGAAAACTCCCAAACCGAGCAACTAGGTTTAAATAGCTTATTGATTGGCTATAACTCCACCACGCATATTACTGTCGAAGCTTCGATTGAAGCGATAGTACGTGGTGTCTGCGAAGCCAATCAGCAATATCGCTACAACTGTACAGAAACACAGCCAAAACGTGCGATTGCCCGACTTGATTTCATTGAATTCTATTTAGATACGGCGATTAGCGCCGCCTACCTTGTACGCGACCTCCCCAAGCGCTTAGAAACCGAGTTACAACGCTTGGAAGCGCGCCTAATTCCTGCCAGTGAATTGATCGCTCCGCGTTATCAAGGGGTGCGTCATCGCTTGAGTGAGCGCACTATTGGCGGTGGTTATTGGCCACGCTTAATGGTCACGAATGCAGAAGAAAATAAAGAACATAGCAGCTTAGATAACACACCCGCTGAACTACTCAAATATGTGTATTTATCTGAGCGGGCGCGGGCAGAAACGGTTATCCAGCAACGTCAACCGGGTTTAATCGAAGCTTTAATTAGCGACGCCATCACCAGTAGCGAATATAAACAGGAAATCAGTCGCACTTTATTCCAGCTGATGATTCCGTTTGATTTCAAATCAGCAGCGCGTCAAACCAGTCGCTTATTGCTGATTTTGGATAGTTATACGGCTAATCTGCCTTGGGAAATGCTGCAAGCCGATGATGAACCGCTAGCTCTGCAAGTGCAGATGGTGCGCCAGCTCAGCTCAATACGTTTCCGTAGGCGGGTAACTACCACTATCAGTAAGACCGCTTGCGTGATTGCAAACCCTCTTACCAGCAACTTTTTCCGCAAATTCCCTGCCTACGACCCTGAGCCGGAAAATAAAGAAGGTGATAAAAGCCTTGCCAGCCTAGCCGGTGCAACCGATGAGGGTTTGCAAGTCGCTGATTTATTGGAACGCAATGACTATACCGTAGAGCGTTGCCTGCCAGCCGCTTCTGAAGATGCACCAAATAACTCTGCCTTAGATGTATTTAATATCCTATTTAAGCGTCCCTATCGTATTCTCATGATTGCAGCGCATGGCGAGGTGAACTTAAAGGGCACTGATGGCAAATACCGTACTGGAGTGATTTTATCGGATGGTAGTTTGCTAACCGCCGCTGAAGTCAGCCAGATGGAGGAAATCCCCGATTTAGTTTTCCTGAACTGCTGCCATCTCGCCACCATCACTGGCACGAAAACTGTCAGCTACAATCGGTTAGCCTATAGCCTTTCGCGGGAATTGATTGAAATGGGTGTGCGTTGTGTGATTGCTGCCGGTTGGGCAGTAGACGATGCCGCCGCTTGTACCTTCTCCACCACTTTCTTTGAGTATTTCATCAGTCGACAGCAAAGCTTTGGTCAAGCCGTGTATGAAGCACGCCGCCAAACACGCTTGCTCTATCCTCATTTGAATACTTGGGGTGCTTATCAGGCTTATGGTGATCCAAGCTTTGTCTTAGACCCGACGACTGCGCCTAAACATGCACATGCTTGCCATCAACAGATCTCTGCTTATGAGTTACAAGACTATCTGAATAGCCTGCATGTGGATATGCATCACAAAGTTCGTGACTACACCTTTCAAAGCTTGTATGAGGAATTGGAAAGAGTTTCCTCGAATATTAGCAACCCCGCTTGGCTCAGTGCACCCGGCACGCAATACCAGTTGGCGCAACTGTATGGCAATGTATTACCCGACGGCTTCGTAGAAGCACGTAAAGCCTGCCAAGCAGCCATCGCGGAAGAAGATCGCAATGGTCATGTGCCCATCGTCGCTTTAGAGTTAATGGCCAACCTAGAATCGCGCCAAGCTGAAGCACTAGCCCTAAAAGCACTGGAACTCAATGAGGATAATCCTGAGCGGATTGCTTTATTCGAAGAGGCTAAAGAGCTAGCACAGGCAGCGATTGAGCGCTTACAAGGACTGCTAGCGATTACTAAATATGTGCAAATCGCCGCTGCGGTAGATAACCCAGTACAACTGAGTAGCAACACCGAGCGCTATGCACTCTTAGGCAGCGCTTACAAACGCTTAGCGATGATTTTGCTGCAACAAAACCAAGCTTGGCCAAGCATTGAAACCGCGCTGCGCGCAAGCTTAAAAGCCTATAGCGATGCTGAAGGCACTGAACTGAATGCCAAACTAAAAGCCTATCCTTTAATTAATCGCCTACAACTGACGGCAGTTCTCAATCAAATAGACCCTTTGAAGTTTTTTGAGCTATTAGATCGCGCTCATACTGCAGTGCGTGCACAATTTTTAGAGTCTAATGACTTTTTCGATGCTGCAATGAGTGCCGATATTGATATCACTCGCTTCCTCGCGAATGAGGAAATTACCCATAGCCATGCTGATTTCATCCAGCTTTATGTCGAAGCAATCCGCGATGTAGCAACAACTGCCCGCAACTTTAATTCAGTGGTACAGCAATTAAGAATTTTGGCGCAACTGCTGAGTGTAGCGGCTAAGCATCTGCATCAAACTAATAATAAGCGACTCGAACTCAGCCAGAAAAAAGTCGAAATCCTCCAGAAAGTAGCGGCTGCTTTAGAGAGTCTTTAAATCGATCAACTGCCAACAATGTTTAAAACGTCATCAATTGCGAAAGTCATCCAGTAGGGATTAAGCGATTGACTAATCCCGCGATCAACCGCAACCGTAAGTCCAATCGCTGTCGTCGTCCCCGATAAACGCCCTTGAGAATACGAAAAACTTTCAAGCAGCGGATACGTTGTTCTATCTTCACCCGTACTTGAGCCAACCGTTGATTAAAGGCTTGCTCTTCGGGTTCAAGGGGATGCCGCTTAGACTGTTTAAACGGCCAAACCACGGTGCAGTTTTCCAAAACCAAGCCTTGATAACCCAAATCGACTAAACAAAGTGTTTCGGGGGGTAAGCGCTCTGTCTGTTGGCGAGCCAAGGTGATGTCATACATCTGCTGAGGGGCTAAACTGAGCTGTAAGAAACGGCCATCTGCCTGATCAATCACGACCTGAAACTTTAAGGTGTGGGTGTGCTTCTTACCGCTGTAGTGGGCTGCTTGACTTTTTTAGGGCGTTCGATCGGTATTTCGCTCGCATCAAGGATCACTACCTTCCGTAAAGTCGACGCCGCCTCGGTCGCTAGCGTGTCGGTGCTCGTCGTGGTTTTTGCTAAGGCTAAGACACTTGAGGCCGCCAGACGCTCTTCAACCCGCTTCACGATCTGTTGCGCATTGGATTCATGGACTCCATAGCTCAAACCTACGTGAAACAAGGTGCGGTATTCGCGCCAGTAGCTCAAGGTCAGACACAGTTGATTTTAAAGGCTTAAGCTCGGACGACCTGACTTCTTCTTCGCCGCTTCGGCTTGGGCTAATACGCTCACGAGCTCATGGAACCAATACCCACGTTACGTCTAAAAGACGCCGCAGATAAGTTTTGAATAGATTCATAGTTCATCCGGCTTATTATCGAGGCGCTTCCTTACTTTCGCAAGAGATCTAATATAAAAATTTAATGTGAAAAACTATTCAGCCAATAACGGGTATAGCAGATTCAACAGCCTGATTTACATCTATTGCACAAGAAGCTATATTTTTATCTTCCACAGTATTTTTTACGGTAGAATCCACTTTTTTCGAATTAATACCTTTATTAGCATCATCATGAGGCTGATAGTGCAACATAATACCTATATGCTTTACATAGTAAGGTAAGCCACTTGTTCTATGAGCAGGATGTTTAGTTATAAAAGATAATGCTGGTCTTGTGGTGCAATCTATAATGCTAGGGCTATCCTCTCTTAGAACTACAGCATCGCGCCATGAGGTGATAACACTTGAAGCATCAGTATTAAAAATAAAAATAATCATCCCACCGTGATCATGATTTTCATCACCGATTGAGTATCTTTTTACAAGTTGATCGAGCCCTTTTTGCAAATAATCATAATTTCCATGTATTTTAGCCTCTCCCAACCATTGCCATTTTTTGAGAGGTGCTTCTATACAAATATCACAATGACCATTTTGTGAGCCTTCCGCCCTAGCAGATATAGCACCATTGAAAGCAACAAAGTCTTTAATAAGAATCTCAGTTAAAGCAGGCTCAGTATTACTTTGGTAATGCATGGAATTTTCCTGCATCCTCATTAAAGAAATGTCCATAATTTCGTGAATAAAATCTAAAAAATCTTTATACGTACTTGTAGGAGAAACCATTAATAACAGATATTTTATAGTATCTTTATAAGGAGAATATTCAAAGGCTTCATCTAAGAACAATAATGAGTCTAAAACTTTTTCTGAATGACTAGACATTTTAGGAGCTCTTATAAATGCTGTAAGCCACGTCAGTAGGTTTATAAGAAATTGAAATTTTTTCCTTAAAATCATCAATTTCTGCACCTGTTACAGGATGAATTAGATAGTGTGATTTATAGGCTTTGGCAATTTCGTTAGAATCTATTTTAAAAAAGCGGCCTTCTTGCTCGTCAAAATATTTAAATTCCATCTCAAAAAGATGAACCTTGCCCATACTGAAATAGCTCAATGCCCTTACAAGCTCATGAGGGTATGATTTAGCAAGTGGAATTTTTTTTGAAAAGCTCGATGCAGAAAGTTGATCATGATGCTTAGGATCATGCGATGTGAAAAAATCAAGAATTGCAAAAGCAATTTCAATCACACAAGAACTATTCTCACTCCTTGCTAAGTCAGATTTAATAATATTCTTATAATCCATCTGAGTACTCCCATGTGAAGTTACCCAACCAATTTTTCCCGTAAAATGT
This sequence comes from Thiolinea sp., assembly GCA_049290875.1. Taxonomy (GTDB): domain Bacteria; phylum Pseudomonadota; class Gammaproteobacteria; order Thiotrichales; family Thiotrichaceae; genus Thiolinea. The sequence continues at coordinate 259,653 of JBATOI010000043.1, read as the reverse complement.
TATAGTCTTGCCTAACTAAATTTCCAGTAATTATAGCACAATCTAGCCTACCAGCGTCATCTTGTACGACGATAGGAAGGGCATCTAAGTTAAGCTCTGTTCTATAGCCATAGTCGGCAAGGGAACTAGCAATAAAGCCTCTAAAAAAATATGGCTTAGCCTCATCCCCTACTTCTTGTAAAGCTGAAGAACTACCTAACCAAGTTGTAGAGCTTCTAACATCAATAGACTCATTCTCAAAAGCTACTTGAGAGCCTTGGTCGTCTAGCTGTTTTACCTTGCAAACTTGGATGGCATCATCACTCACTAAAGAATTCAATTTGCTTTTTAAATTTAATGGATTAACCCAGCTAAATGCATTTTGAGTACCCACATTCATTAGTTGAGTAAACCGATCTTTTATTCGAATGTTTACATGTGAGAACTCACGACTTGAAAGCTTTCTATTGTCTTGAGCCTTTTTATAGAAATCTATTTTCAGATCAATATATCCATTTTGGTGAATGGTCAAAACATCAAAGCATTGGTTGTAATGGCGTAAAATCCCAATTAACTCGTAATAATTTCTAAAATCCCCTGTTGGAGACAAGGTGGTTCTTGAGTTATAACGTCTGATAGTCTTAAATACCAAATGAATTTGATCACCTTCATCCAAAGCAGCAACAAGCTCTCCTTCTTGATCAGCAATAGTAGGTAGTTGGTTATTCGGGTACAGCATAGTACTGAATCCATTATATGATTGTGAAAAAAATGGATATTGACTAATTTTTTGTCTAACACGATCTATTAAATCTCGATCGTTGAAGTTAAAAAACAATATTTTCTTATTCCCAAACAAGACATGCGAGCAATAATAATTAAAAAATTCTAAGGCACGCGTTTGATTAGACTCATGCATTAAATAAGGAATGGCTAATTCCTTAATGTTAACAAGGCCACGTGAATGCGGTATATTTAATTTCCTTAATATGGCATTCAATGCATTATGAGGGATTCTTTCTAGGATCACGTCCCATAAATCGGCAGATAGATGGAGAGGCTGAATTGTAGACCAGTTTATCATTCGTTTCCCTTTGTAGATGAGGGGCTACATCCACTTCAATAACGCACGCAATGATAACAAACCAGAATAAAAAACATCCACTTTTTATTTACGCTGCCTTTGACCAGCGCCGCCCACATCGCTGATACTCAAACTCCTCATCTCCTTACTAAACTAATACAAATAAAATTTAGACTGACTTGCGGCAAAAAAAGTGTTGATAACGCGCCAAAGAGCGCCAAGGTTCGCGCTGTGAATAGCTGCGCTCTAGCACCAAAAGCTCATCTAACGGCATACGCTTACGAATATCCACATAAGCGTAATCATAAAAACAGCGCACGCCTGACCAAGCCACTAACTCCAAATTTAATGCAGGTAACCAAGCTAAAACGGTTTCAGGGGGCAAGGGCGAAATCGGTGCTAACCCTTCATTGCCATCACTGGCAATACGCTGCTCGCGTAAAGCTTTAAAATTTCCGCCTAATAAATAACGCATTTCGCGAGCATATTGATTAAAAAACATCAGCGATAGCCAGCCCCCCGGCTTCAGCAAAGTCAACAGTTGCTCTAAGGTTTCACGCGGTTCTGCCAACCATTCCAAGACGGCATGTAACACAATGCCATCAAATTGATTCGTCTTACTTGCCTCAACAAGTCCTTGAATAGTTACATTTTGTAATTGAATCGCATCCGCTTGTCCGGCAGCTATAATATTTTGATGAGCCTCTACTAGCATTTCAGCTGAGGGTTCAGCTAAAAGTACTGAGTGACCTTGTTCAGCCAGCCAAATTGACATTTGTCCTAAGCCACCTCCTGCATCCAAGATAAACTGGGGAGTAGAATGTAAATTTTGTTGGCACAAGTCATCTTGCACGATATGAAGACGAATTTTCCCGCGTGGGTCATCGCCATAAATCTTCTTCTGAAAACTCTGCGTTAAACCGTCGAAGACGCGATCTTTTTTCATACAGTGCAAGCTTCCAGTCTGGTTAGAGAAATAAGACATTTACAGTGAGCTACTAAGCCTATGGATAGGGTTACGCAACGGCGCAAGAAAGGCAATCGACTTATTGGTCAACGTTATTTATTGCAGACCTTGCTAATGAGTAATAGTGCAGGAACTCTTTATCAAGCACGTGATATGCGCACCAACGAAGGCCAAGATGCGCAAGTGTTGATTCATATGCTGCCTGCGGATGCTTTACGCTATACGCCACTTAAGCTCATGACAGAGCGCTTACAAACTTTAAACACTAAGACCGATGCAGGCGTGTTAAAAGTATTGGCTAGTGGCTGGGCTAATTCTGAACCCTATTTCGTGCTAGCTAGCCCAGCTAGTTGGAGCTTATCGGCTTTGCCAGCCATGCTCGGGCAAACTACCCGGTTGCATGACCAAGCGCTGCAACTCAATCAACGCCTCACAGAGCAGGGTTTAATTACCGGTGCTTTGCCAACCTCACTGTTTTTAGTCAGTGCTGATGGGCAAGTGTATTTGCCCAGTACCGCTTTAGCGCCAAGCTTACAAAATCTGCCGGAATCACCGGAGCTGTTATTGCAGGCACATTCCCAAACTAAATCCTCGAATTTTAAGGCTTTACCCCTTTTAGGAGTTGGCTTTATTGGCGTTGTTGCTGCCAGTGGCGCTGGTTTGTATTATCAATATTACCTCAGCAGTACTCAAACTTTGTTACGCACCCACATCGAAACAGCTCAAAGTTCAAACTTATTCGCAGCTGCGGCTAATCTTGAATTGCCGTTGGCTCATCAGTCCAGTCAAACCCGTGCTAGCTTGGCTGACAGCCCTAAACCTAGTCTTGAATCCGAACCACTAACACCCGCTAAACAAGCTTTAACCGCCACTAATGAGCCTATTCAACAGGCAGAGCCAATCATGCCCATAGGGTCAGCTCAACCATCCACAATAGCAACTAACGAATCCGCACTCACTGCTACGCCTGTTTTACTCGACTCCGAACCAAGTGATATGCGCGTAGCCTTAAGTGAGCAAAATAAACTACAGGCTAGCAGCCCCAAAGCTCAGCAGCCTGCACATAACAGCATGATACCCATGAACAAGGATGAGACTATTAAACCCGCTGCAGCGCCCCCTAAGCCACGCCGAACTGAACCTAGAATCGAAAAGAAACCCGCTCCTAGACCTGAGCCTGTTGCTGAGTATGAAGAAGAATCTGATCCAGAGGTCAACCTACCCTCGCCACGTTCGCAGTTAATTAGATCCCCGACTAATCCACCTGCGCCTAGTGCACAAATGGCTAGCCAAACTGCTGCTCCCCATGCTTTAGCGGTTGTGCCAGCGCCGCAACCTGCTTTGGTAGCGACTACTGCGTCGGTATTAGGTGTGGTGAATCCGGTGATGGATAAGCCTAAACCCATAGTACCCGCTCAGCCACCGACTCCACCCCTAAGAATTACTCCAGAGCCAGCCATAGAGCGTGATCCAGCGGCATTGACCGCCAATGGAATGAGTAGTGATGAATTAGTGGACAAGGCTTATCAAGCCTTACAGGCGAATCGGCTCGATGAGCAACCTAATCATGGTGCCATTTACTTTATTCGCCTGTTAGATCGAATTGATCATGGCAATCCGCAGATCATGCGTTTAGCCCGAGAAACCAGTTATCAATTGCATCAGCAGGTCAGAAACGCCCTAATTCAAGGCGATTCTACACAAGCCTCCAAAAAACTCTGGCGGGCGGGACGAATCATTAAGGAATTTAACTTGATCCATTTGAATCCTGCACAGGAGATTCTGGAACATAAGCTGGTTGAGTGAGGCGTTTGCGGCCATGCTTATGCCGTAAGCGCGGTGGTAGATTATTGTTATCGTAACGAATTGCATAACCGAAAATATAAGTACTCACTGGCACACCTAACACCAAGCCCCAAATATGGAACAGCTTGCCACCTACCGTCAGGATGATGAGGACAATCACCGGATTGATTCTTAAACGCGCCCCATAGATCAACGGATTGAGCACATAACCTTCGATGAAATGAATAAAAATAATCATCAAAATCGACAACAACAACAGATGCGCACCGCCATTGTTTAAGGCGATTAAGCAGATCGGCACTGAGCTAATAAATACCCCAGCCACGGGAATAAAACTACAGACAAACACAATCACCGACAAGAAAGCCATCTGCTCGCTCATGCCTAAAATTGATAATCCGATTGCCGTTAATACCGTGTTGACGCAAGCAATAAAAAATTGCGCTTGCATCGTTTGCCCAAGCACGCGCCCAAACTGCTTAATATTGTCTGCTACTTCCACATAAATAAAGCGCAGGCGCGTATTCTCTAAATCGCGCACGCTTGCCGCCAAATGTGGCATATCCAGCACAATCAAGAAGGAGAACAAAAAGGCTAATAAAAAGGTGGTCAGCATGGTAATCGCTTGGCGGCTGATATTCGCCAATTGATCTAAAACTACCCGTGCAAGTTCGCGCCCATCGGCAGCATTTCCTGTACCTGCCAGCATGCCTAAGATAACGCCTGAAGGGGTATCCTTAAAGGCTTTCGGGGGTGCAGGCGGGCCTATTGTTTCTGAGCCTACCTCAAGAGCAGGTTCATGTTCTGGAATTTGATGCCCTAAAACTTCCGGTAAGGCTTCTTGTAGCACTGGATAATGCGCGGCAATATTTAAAATTTCTTTATCAATCCGCTGCATATACAGCGAGAAACCTTGTGCAAAGCCTGCAGCTTGCTGATAGACCTTAGGCGCAATAAATACCCCTAAGCCAATCACAATACTTAAGAATAAGCTGCTGACAAGAATAACTAACGAAGTTCTACGTTTGGGGGCATAACGCAACAGCCAATCAACAATACTCGATTGTAGATAAGCAAAAACAAAAGTCAGAAACAATAAAGTAAAAAATGAACTGAGTAGTGCTAATAAGCCAAAAAATAAACCCCACACGGCTATCCGTGTGAAGGTAGGTAACATACGCTCCCAACTGAATGTTGGCTTACGTGCTTGATAAGGAAAGCGTTCTCTATACAGCTGCTCGAAGCTATTAGCCATTAACCATCATCCTCATTCCTCTAGTGCGCCGCAGTATAACACCACCGAGGACTAGCTGAGTCACTCCCACGTAAAAACCTAAGTGAATTCGGGTTGGTGAATTTTACTACGACCATTTATCGTTATTATTTATCTTTTGATTAAATTAAATTATCACTTATCCACTCATCCTGTCCGCTAAAGCAACTGTCAATAGCGAACTGACCCGCTACAAATCTACATTAGCCGCATAGATTGAGTTTATTTCTAACTAAACGACTCCTGTTTTTATGTAGGGCGTAAGACAAATTATGTTTAATAAATCCGTGAAAATAACGCTATCCGCGTTGTGTTTGGCCTTTTTTTCTCAAAATACTTTCGCCAAGGACTTAGATCCACTGAGTCCTGCTGAACTCAGTAACGCTGTCAGCTTAGCTGCACCTGAGCAGGCTACTCAATTAGCTGCGATGCGTGGTATGGCGCAAGCGCCCGCCGTGGCGAATGAATTGGAGTTATTGCTAGTTGAACGCCGCCCAGTGGATAAAGAACAGCCTGGCAAACGTTTAGCGGATGTTTATAGCTATGACTACAACAGCGACGAAACCATCCACAGCATTGTTGATTTAAACACACAAGAACGCCTGCAAACCGAACGTGTGCAGAAAATGCAATTGCCGCTCACCGATAATGAATTAGCGCGTGCCTCGAAGCTAATTTTTAATGACCCTGAGCAATTAGTGGAAATCCAAACTGAATATAAACGCATCACTGGGCAAAGCCTGTTGAAGCCTGAGCAATTACAAGTCAAAGCCTTTGTATTTACGACAGACAGTTTACCGGAAGGTTTAAATACGGCTTCGCAAAATTGTGGTGTGCAACGTTGTGCGCAAGTTTTGCTATATACCCATGACTCAGTGGTGTTTGAGATCAGCCCGATTGTGAATTTATCGGCTGGTTTAGTTACTCAGAACATCGGTTTCTAGTTTGGAGCGCACCATGAAATATCTAATTCCTAGCATGACTTTCATCAGTTTAATGGCTTGGCAGAACTTAGCGATGGCTGCCCCCAACGCGACTTGCCAAGGCGAAGCACTCAAAAAAACTTTTGCCTCGGGTGCTGTCTGGGAGTTTTGTTGGACGATTAAAGATCAAGAAGGCTTGGTTTTATCTCAAGTGCACTATCAAGCACCGGGTACAACTTATCGCCGCGTATTAGGCGAAGCTTCCCTATCGCAAATTGAAGCAGAATTTGATGATGGCGCGATTGATCCTAAATTCGTCACCACACAATTAGGTTTGGGTGGCAATAATATGCTGGCACAAACCGCTCAAGACTGCCCAGCGGGTGAATTACATGCTTGGAATGGACGCAATGTACTCTGTGCAACCACGCAAAAAGCGGGTTACTTATATAAATACAATAGTCAACGCCAAACAGAACGCTTTGATATTAGTACCAGCTCACAAATTGGCCCACGCAATTACAGCTTACGCTGGTCATTCTATGAAAATGGCACGATCGAACCAGCGGTTGGTTTGAGCGGTATCCTACCTGCTGTAGGTGAGAGCACTGCTGAATATGGCTGGCCAGTCGGTGCTAATGGCCAAATTGGTAGCAGTTTTATGGATCACTACCTATGGCGCTTGGACTTTGATTTAGACGATGACCCTAGCAATGATTTGATCGAAGAGATCAACAGCGTCCCTACTGCTGACCGTTTACGTAAGACCAAAACTCTAAATGTATTAGGTACTGAAACTGCCCGCAGTTTAAACCCTGAAACTAAGCGCTTCTGGCGAGTACGGGATGGTGATAGCCGTAATCAAGCGGGTTATTTCATTTCCTATGAATTAGTCCCTTCAAATTATGACCAAAGCCGCGCGAATAATCGCAACCAAGCTTGGTTAGCTAATGATGTGTACTTCACGACTTACAATGCTTGTGAGCGCTTCGCTGCGAATAACCCTAGCACTAACTGTAGTGAGAATGCTGCACAGTTCGTGTCTGGACAAAGCATCAATCGCCAAGATGTCGTGCTCTGGTACAAACAGAACAACCACTATCTGCCACGTAGCGAGGATAGCAATCGTATGGGTATCCGCTGGTCTAGCTTCAAATTACTCCCCCGTGATTGGAATGCTCAAAACCCCTTCTGATTAGCCCTTAATTCTTAAAAAAATTAATAGGAACCCGCTATGCGAACTTTAAATATATCCTTGTTTGCACTCTTATGTTTTGCGCTGTTAATCAATGGGCAGCGTAGTGCTCACGCTGCTGAATTTTGCTCGGACACCTACTATGTGAATGTCACTTTACCCAATCAAGCCCGCTGGGATATGTGCTGGGAGCATCGTAACCGTGAAGGTATTGTGCTCTCTAAAATTCACTACACACCGAAAGCGGGTGAGCGGCGCTTAGTCCTCAACCAAGCCGCGCTCGCACAAATTCATGTGCCTTATGATGATAATGGTGCACGCTATCACGATATTTCTGATTATGGTTTAGGTGGCAATTACATGTCTGCTTTAAACCAAACCGACTGCCCCGGCGGCAAACTGCTCAAGTTTGGTGGTAAATCGGTCGTTTGCCAACAGAATGAAGCACGTGGTACTGCGTTTAGCTCTAACATGGATCGCTTACAAGGCAACTCTTTCAGTCTATTTAGCGTGTCTAAAATTGGGGCTTATAACTATATCCCCATTTGGCGCTTTATGGATGATGGCTCTGTCGAACCTGGGGTAGGTGCTACCGGTGCTTTGCAACGCTACAATGATCGCACGGCTGAACAACAAGGCTGGTTAATCGCTGAAAACAAAGTAGGTATTGCACATTTACATAATTTCTTCTGGCGGCTGGACTTTGATTTAAATGGCACCAGTACTGATGATTATGTGGAAGAATTAAACTTCACGACCCATGGCGGACGTACCAGCTTAGCCAAAACGCGCTTTAATACGGAAACTGCGCGCTCAGTAGATCCTACCTTTTCACGCACTTGGCGAGTGGTGGATGGCTTGGCCAAAAATGCGAAAGGACTGCCAATTTCCTATGAAATTCGTCTGCATCAATCCGAGCAACAAGATGTCGGCCCCGCCAGTGAGCCATTTACCCAGAATGATATTTATGTTACTCGGCATAATAGCTGCGAGCTATTCGCTTCTCACAACCCCACTTTAAATGACTGTGCAAATAATCTAGCTGACTTTGTGGATGGCGATAACTTAGCCAGTGCAGATTTAGTAGTTTGGCCGAGCACCACCTTCTATCACATGCCTCGCGCTGAAGATGCACCCGAGATGGATGCACACTGGTCGTATATTAGCCTGACGCCACGTGATTGGCATGCTAACCATCCTTTAAGTACCGCAGCTGATACGTCCGGCGCTAATAGTGGTAATAGCAGTAACAACAATGGTGGCACTCCACCTCCTACCAATACTGCAGAGGTCTTATTTGCAGATGACTTTGAAGCGACTAATCAATGGACACGCAATGCCTATAATACTGATCAAGCGACTGCTGGCCTGTGGGAAATGGGGCGCATCGAAGCAACGGCTTATCAAGGTACAGCAACGCAACGTGCCGCAAATACGGGTAACTCAGCATTAGCCACAGGTATTCAAGCTGGCTCAATCATTGGAGCCTATGATTTGGATGGTGGCTTGACCTCGATGCGCTCACCTGAAATCAATCTCCCTACTAATGCCAGCTACAAACTGGAGCTTGCTTACTACTTTGCTCATCTTTGGAATGCCAATAGTAGCGACTTCTTAAAAGTTAGTTTGCTTGAAGGCAACAACCGCCACCTACTCTTGGAGCAAAGCGGCAATTTAAGCAATCGCCCCGCGCAATGGTCGAATTTCAGCGCTGATTTAGCCAGCTATGCAGGGAAAAAGGTTTATATCTTGGTCGAGGCTGCTGATGGTGGAGCAGGTAGTATTGTCGAAGCTGCGATTGACAACCTCAAAGTAGTTAAGCAAAGCAGCGGTACAGGTACAGGTACAGGTACAGGTACAGGTACAGGTACAGGTAGCACGACTGTTTATACAGAAGACTTTGAAGGCAACTTAAATTGGACACTGAATGCAGCTGGCTCCGATTCGGCAATAGCAGGCCAATGGCAATCTGGGAAACCCCAAGCGACTAGTTATCAAAGCACTGCCCTACAACTAGGTACCGCTGCTAGTGGGAGTCAAGCTTTAGTGACTGGCTACACAGCAGGGGCAAGCATTGGAGCTTATGATTTGGATGGCGGCATGACTTCAATGCGTTCTCCACCGATTAATCTAGCCGCTAATGCGAGCTATCGACTACAGCTAAGCTATTATTTTGCCCATCTTGCGAATACGACGAATGCTGACTTTCTACGCATTAGTGTTGAAAATAGCCAAGGCCAACGGCAGACTGTGTTGGAAAAAACCGGTACAGCAGCTGCACGCTCTGCACAATGGGAGAGTTTAACGGTAGATTTAACTAGCTTTGCAGGTAACTCCATTCGGCTTGTAGTAGAAGCCGCGGATGGTGGTGCTGGCAGCATTATTGAAGCTGCTATTGATAACCTGCGAATTAGCAAATATTAAAAAATTTGGGAGGTGTTGCGCTAACGCAATGCCTCCCTTGCTCAGCGAGTCCAGAATGAACCATGATTAAAAATACACTCTTACTCTGTTCTATCCTTTTCACCCTAGTGGCTTGCAAAGCCGAAACTGAACCCGATCAGGCTAATGTACCCACTTGGCAATTAACACAAACTAGTGTGAATGGTGTATTTAAACTGAGCTTAATGTGTCGGCATCAGCCGTCGGTGGGTCCGTTTCAAGACTGCCAAATAGAATTACAGGACAAACAAGGCCAAGTAGTCAATGATGCTAAAATTAGTATTAATGGTGGCATGCCTAGCCACGGACATGGCTTACCCACAGCACCAGTAACTACTTTATTAGACAATCAAGGGCATTACCGCATTGATGGTTTGCAATATAATATGCCGGGTGCTTGGCTACTTGGGTTTATGATTAAGACCGCATCTAGTCAAGATAAAGTAGTCTTTAGCTTTGAGATTTCAACTATAGAACAAGCCGCATGCGCACAGCAGCCTCATTTACCTGCTTCTTAATCCTAAATTTAAGCCTAAGCAGTTGTGCAGAGAAAAATACACCTGTTACTAATCCTTGGACTCCACAAGAATGGACTCTAATTCAATCGCTCTCGTTAGATGCTTTACCTAAAGCGACCGACCCTAGCAACCGCTACCTAGAACAACCACAAGCGGCGCAATTAGGCTCTGAATTATTTTTCGATAAGCGTTTAAGCGCCAATGGGCAAATTAGTTGCGCGAGTTGCCATCAAGCTGAAAAGTTTTTTAGCGATGGCCTAAAAACAGCCAAAGGAGTGGATCTTGGAGCACGTAACACGCCATCTATTTTGGGAGCTGCTTGGAATCAATGGTTTTTCTGGGATGGGCGCAAAGACAGCTTATGGTCACAGACGCTAGCTCCTTTAGAAGACCCCAAAGAACATAATTTTGCACGTACTGATGTAGCTAAGCTCGTCCTCACTGACCCCAACTATCGCGCAAAATATCAAACAATCTTTGGGCCAGCCTTACCCAGTGCAGAAGAAATTCAAGCTTGGCCTAAAGATGCCCGCCCCTCCGGTAGCATAGAGCAAATCAAAGCATGGAAAGCTTTAAGTGAGCAACAACGCCATAGTATTGATACCAGTTTTGCGAATTTAGGTAAAAGTCTAGCGGCTTATGTCAGCACACTCCAACCACCAACCAGCCGTTTTGACCACTATGTGCGCACGCTCAAAGCTGGCAAAACAGATGTACCGTTTAGCGAAACAGAATTAGCGGGTTTACGCTTATTCATAGATCCTAACAATCAATGTTTAAACTGCCATGCAGGAGCCTTATTGAGCAACCAATCCTTTCATAGTATTGGCACGGGTGAAATGGGCAAGGATACAGGGCGAGCGGCGGTTGTGGATCAAATCCGCTTTGATCGTTTTAATTGCTTAGGCAAATTCAGTGATGCTCCCGCCGAAGCTTGCATCAAGCTACAATACATGCAGCGCAATCGGCATCAACTCATTGGAGCCTATAAAACACCCTCACTACGTAATGTGGGTAATACGGCGCCTTATTTTCATAATGGAAGCAAGCAAACTTTAGCTGAAGTTTTAGATCATTATATTAACTCCACTGAGATCCAAGCAGGGCGCGCCGATTTAAAGCCAATTAATTTAACAGCAGAGGAAAAGTCGGCCTTAATTGCGTTTTTAAATACTTTAAATGCGGAGCAACCTTAGTCGTGAATTACCGCTTTAGACCGGCTATAGTCTACGCAGTCGATAAATAGGTAGCGAAAAATGGCTGATACGGCTGCAAAAAAACATACGCCCAAAATTGGTATCGCCTTAGGTAGCGGCTCAGCACGCGGCTGGGCACATATTGGCGTTTTGCGTGCTTTGGAAGAAATGGGCATTCGTCCAGAGATCGTGGCCGGTTGTTCAGTGGGTTCCATTGTTGGAGCTGCTTATGCAGCTGGCAATTTAGATCAACTGGAAAAAGAAGTTCTTAGCTTCAATAAATTAGATTTAGTGCGCTTTTTTGATGTCAACTCATCCTTCAATGGTTTTGTACATCGTGAACGCTTGGAGCAATTTTTTCATGAATTCGTCTGCCCTAAAGAGACCCTGATTGAGAAGCTAGAACATAAATTTGCGACCGTGGCGACTTATTTGGGCTCAGGCCGTGAAATGTGGTTTACCGAAGGCAAAGCCATGGATGCAATCATGGCCTCAATTTCTTTACCTGGTTTGTTTGCACCCTTTTCTTATCAAGATCAATGGCTAGTCGACGGTGGCTTAGTGAATCCGGTGCCTGTTTCCTTGTGCCGTGCTCTGGGTGCTGATGTAGTGATTGCTGTTAATTTAAATGGTGCAATTACTCGTCGTCACTTCCAACCCTCACCACCCGCTACAACCAACAAGGATTTAAACCAAGCTAAAACAGAAGACGAGCAACCGAAAAATCCCTTCACAAATGTAGCAGCCTCGTTACGTGATTATTCAGCCACTTTGTTTAATCCTAATAAATTGCTGCCTGCTCCCAACTTGATTGAAGCACTAGCAGGCTCTATTAATATTATGCAAGACAAAATTACCCGTAGCCGGATGGCAGGGGATCCACCCGATGTCTTGTTAGTCCCTAAACTGAATGATATCAGCCTATTAGAATTTTACCGTGCTCAAGAATCCATTAATGCTGGACGTGAAAGTGTGCAGCGTTTACGTTTTGAAATCGAAAGCGCAATGAGTCCATAAGCCTAAACATGCTAACTAATTTTTTTAATTTACCCGCACATAAACGCCGCCTACTCATGCAGTTATTTTTGATCTTACTGGCTGTTGGTTTAGTCCTAGCACTGATTCCTTCACCAGATACAGGTGGCTTCGAAGTCAATGATAAACTAATGCATACCACTGCTTTTTTGGCGTATGCGATTTTACTTGATATGGCTAGTAGCAGAGACTTTTGGCGGTTCCAAGTGCCCATTTTGCTGGGCTATGGTGCCTTAATTGAGGTTTTGCAGTCTTTTACCCCTTGGCGAATGTTTTCACTTTGGGATTTCGCAGCTGATGCTTTAGGTATCTTGTTGTATTGGCTGCTGTTTAGAATGTTACTCAAAGTTAAAGCGGCAACCTAACTGCGTTTAATCATGAGCCTGCTCATGTTTGGCTTGCACAGCCTCCGCTTGCTTAGCATCTTCAGCTGTATACGGCTGGACTTGTGCATTATCAAGGGCATAAGACGCCTCAGCAACTGAAGTGCTCGTAGTTTGTATTTTCAAAACCCCCTCGACCCAAACTGCCTCATATTGAGTATTCGTAGCTAAGGCTTGTTCTGGTTGGAGCCGCACTAGCACCATTTGATTGGCTGGTGGTGCAGGCTGATGTACGCCTGCGCCTGAATAGGGCACTAAGAGAAATTCATTAATTCGTCCATCACGATCATCCAGCACAGCCATGTAACCAGCTAAACGCACCTTAAGGCCATTAAGATGAGGATTAATAGGCGCTTGTTTGAATTCACTCAAAATTTGCTCCTGAAGGCTAGCATCCTCTGACCGATCTAAACGCTGAATCACTAAGTCCGCATAACGCTCCATCAGCGCTTCGCGATCAACAGTAGCAGGCAATAAATCAATCCAATCCAGCTGTTTGCTGGTATTAGTTTGAACTTCGGCTGCTTGGCCAACATTGGTAGCGGCTGTTTGCTCATGGCAAGCACTTAGTGCTAATTGAGCAAACACCATCAAACTAATAAAACCGAGTACCTTGCTGATATTCACTAAAGATCTCTCAACTATTTAAGCCTGATTAAAGTATCTGTGCTCGTTTCCACATTGCCCTCAGTAAACTCAGAAACCCATTCAATAGCTAATTGCTCAAAACCTTGAGGGAAATGAGTAAACAGGGCAATTGTGACCTCTTGCAGCGCTTCAGGCTTAGCGCAGTAAAATGACCAGTTTACATGCAAGGCCTTGCTTGGAGTAGCGATCTGCATGTTGTGATCTAAATTTAAGTAGCCTGATTCAGCTTGTGCGGCAGCTAGGCGGCATTCAGCGCTAGCATTAAATTGAAAGAGTGTAGCACCATCCTCTAATTGTTTTTTTAACTCAGCAGACCCTAGGATTTCGAGCAAGGCCGCACGCTGAATAAAGCTGTGTATATTGGCCAATTCTAAATTCAGCTCTACGCTTTCACCGGTAGTATTGATTAATAAACGGGGAGCTGCCTCTGTATTGCTAATTTCAGTTTGCAGATTTGGATCGAACCGTGTTTCGCTAGCTAAACTTTGGTTGCAAGCAAGTAATAAATTCAAACAAAGGACTAAACCAGTGGCTGCCAACCTCATTTTCTCTCGCCTCTCACTAAAAACCACCTAATCAGAACATAAAGATTATTAGTTTTTCAAGTTAAGCATATATACGCAGACTAATTAAAAAACAATGATGATTAGTTGCAATAAGCGTTCAGAAAAACTTTAACTAGCTTGAGCTAAGTTAAAGTTTGAATACTTGGCAGAACTCTACCTGAGTAAATAGATAGAGTGGAGTGAGGCGTAGAATTTGCTGTGGTCTAAATTATTATTTAAGTGAAAAATGCTACATAAGCTTGTCGGAGATTTCTTTAGGTAAAGCGCGACTATTACGCACTGTGCAGCGGCTGGTGTAACAGACGAACCCTACTAGCAGACCTAGAACTACAAGACCGACGACGATAGCCATGATTTACCTCCTTAACCTCTGAATAGAATTGTGGTTAAAAAACAACTAATGTCACTTATAAGCCATTGAAGATAAAGGCTTTTCCACAATCGTTTAAGTATACCATATAAACATAGAATACTAGCTTTTTACAAATCATCATTTTTCATAAGCTATCCAGACTATTGAATTTAGCAATTGTGCCCATATAGACCAGACTTGTTACTTAGAAAACTTGCGGAGCCAGCTTTGGAGCAGTACAGAGGAACCACCATATTAAGTGTGCGCCGTCACGGCAAAGTTGTGATCGGTGGTGATGGACAGGTCACACTAGGCAATACCGTCATGAAAGCCAATGCACGCAAAGTGCGGCGCCTTTACAATGATAAAGTGCTCGCGGGATTTGCGGGTGGTACAGCAGATGCGTTTACCTTGTTTGAGCGCTTTGAATCGAAGCTGCAAGCGCATAATGGTAATCTCACCCGTGCGGCAGTGGAGCTTGCCAAAGATTGGCGAACTGATCGAATGTTGCGGCGTTTAGAAGCCTTATTAATCGTCGCGGATAGTAGCGCCTCCTTACTCATCACTGGTAATGGCGATGTGGTTGAGCAGGAAAACGACCTGATCGCGATTGGTTCAGGCGGCGCTTTTGCCCAATCGGCTGCGCGTGCACTGCTTGAGAACACTGATCTAAGTGCGCGTGAGATTGTCGAGAAAGGTTTGCATATCGCTGGCGATATTTGCATTTATAGTAATCATAATTTGACCATTGAAGAGATGTAATTCCATGTCCACTATGACTCCCCGCGAAATTGTTCAAGAACTAGACAAGCATGTCATTGGGCAGGATAAAGCCAAACGCTCAGTGGCAATTGCTTTGCGTAATCGCTGGCGCCGTCAGCAAATGCAAGATCCTTTACGCCATGAAGTGACCCCAAAAAACATCCTAATGATTGGCCCCACGGGTGTTGGTAAAACCGAAATTGCCCGTCGTTTAGCGCGTTTAGCCAATGCGCCGTTCATTAAAGTCGAAGCGACTAAATTCACTGAAGTCGGCTATGTGGGTAAAGAAGTTGATTCGATTATCCGTGATCTCGCTGATGTCGCGGTCAAAATGCTGCGTGAGCAAGAAGTGGATAAAGTCCGCTATCGTGCCCAAGAAGCGGCAGAAGAGCGCATTTTAGACATTCTGCTCCCACGCCCGAAACAAGAAACTAGCAGCTCTTCGATTAATGCTTGGCTAGAAATTGACCCAGACGAAACCACTAAAAAAGAAACCCCAGAAAATAACGCTACGCGCCAGAAATTCCGCAAGAAACTGCGCGAAAATGAGCTGGACGATAAAGAAGTCGAAGTAGAGCTCAGCGGCGCGAATATGGGAGTCGAAATTATGACGCCGCCCGGCATGGAAGAAATGGCTAGCCAACTGCAAAGCATGTTCCAGAACATGGGCAATCAAAAGAAACGCCGCCGTAAACTCAAAATCAAAGATGCGCTAAAGCTGCTGACTGAAGAAGAAGCACATAAAATGGTGAATGAGGAAGAACTCAAGCAGCGTGCCCTCACTTCGGTTGAACAAACGGGTATTGTCTTCCTAGATGAAATCGACAAGATTGCGCGTAGTGGTCAAGTCAGTGGTGCCGATGTGTCGCGCGAAGGCGTGCAGCGCGACTTACTACCTCTTATTGAGGGTTCAACCGTCAATACCAAATATGGCATGATCAAAACTGACCATATTTTGTTTATTGCTTCGGGTGCTTTCCATGTATCGAAACCTTCTGATTTAATTCCTGAATTGCAGGGTCGCTTGCCAATTCGGGTCGAAATGGAAGCGTTAACTGCGCATGATTTTGAGCGGATTTTGACTGAGCCGAGTGCTTCTTTAACTGAGCAGTATCAAGGCTTATTGTTGACTGAAGGTGTCAAACTCGAATTCACTCCCGATGCGATTCAGCGGATTGCGCAAATTGCCTTTGAGGTGAATGAGCGCACAGAGAATATTGGTGCTCGCCGCTTGCATACCGTGATGGAACGCCTATTGGAAGATGTGCTCTATGCTGCGCCTGATTGTGATGGATCAAAAATCGTCGATGGTGCGCATGTGGATGCCACCTTAGGCGAATTGGTCAAAGACGAAGATTTAAGCCGCTATATCCTCTAAGGAGCCAGGCATGACGCCGACTAATTTAACCCTCAATCAAAAGTCACGCGAATTAGTCATCGAGTGGCCGGATGGTGAAACGCATACCTTAAGCTGCGAATACCTACGCGTGTATTCGCCTTCGGCTGAGGTACGTGGACATGGGCCGGGCCAAGAAAGACTACAAATTGGCAAGGAAAATGTGAATATCACAGCGATTGAGCCAGTCGGCTACTATGCAGTCAAACTGGTCTTTGATGATAATCATGACAGCGGCTTGTACGATTGGAAGCTGCTGTATGATCTTGGCAAAAATCAGCAGCAGCATTGGGATGACTATCTCGCCCGGCTCGCTGCGAAGGGTTATCAACGTAAAGCATCGGGGCAAATCATCTAATGGCAGCCGCTCAACCCCAAGACTTAAGCACAATGCTAGCTCAACTCAAATACAATGCAGCGGGCTTAGTTCCGGCGATTGCTCAGCAGCATGATACCGGCGAAATGCTGATGATGGCGTGGATGAATCGAGCTTCGATTGAGGAAACCCTGCAAACGGGTCATGTCTGCTATTGGTCACGCTCCCGCCAAGCCTTTTGGCGCAAGGGCGAATCCTCGGGGCAAATGCAGTTACTGAAAGAGTTGCGCTTCGATTGCGATTTAGACACGATTCTTTTATTGGTTGATCAAACCGGTGCAGCTTGCCATACCGGGCGGCGACATTGCTTTTTCTACAAAGTGGAAGGTGAGCAAGTGATCGTGGATAGCGAGCCATTAGTTGACCCCAAAACCTTATACACTGCATGAAACGAGTTTTAATTGGCGTGATTCGCGGCTATCAACTCTTCCTTAGCCCGATACTGGGCAGTAACTGCCGCTATTACCCCTCTTGTTCACATTACACCCAAGAAGCTATTCAGAAACATGGGGCGCTACGGGGTAGCTGGCTAGGGCTACGGCGCATTTCTCGCTGTCATCCTTGGCATGAAGGTGGCGTTGATTTAGTACCTGAACCCAAAACCACCCATACCAAACCAACCGACACTTAATCGGCCTTAACCGACTATCCACTCACTCCTAAAAAGTTTACAGCCCAATAACGAACCGCTAAGTTAGCGCAATAGACACAAATAGCATAACAATAAGGTTTAGGTTTCCATGTCGGATAGCCATTACGATCTAGTCATTCAGCATAACGCCTCGGTTGAGCCAGTCGACCGTTTAGTGCGTGATTTGCTGATGCTGCTAGATAAGAAAGGCGATCCTTATATCGAATATAAACTTTCTGAAGGCCTGCTCTTTCCTGAAAGCAAAACCGCTATTTTAGAAAATATCAGCAAAGATGAGGCTGAGTATTATCAGAAACGTTTTCGGGAAATGTTGGTAGAAACTATTCTGCGTCCTACCGTTCAATTGGCTGTTGAAAAAATCGAAGAGCAAAGCTCTAACCCTAACGACTTGCATACTTGCCCCGCCTGTCATCATCAGCAGCCACGCAGCAAATCGGGGATGAATACCTGCCAAAACTGCAATTTAGTCGCTGAAAAATACCAACGCCATCAACGCCGCGAAGACATCATCGTACAAGAAAGTCAGGTTTATAAATTTCAACAAGAAAAGCTTATGCGTGAAGCTTTAGAGCGCGCACGTACCGATCAAGAGGAACAAATTAGACGCGAAGCACGGCTACAACTGAGTTTAGAAAGCAAAAAACGGCCTTTAGATATTGCGATTGGTGTTACCGCTATTTCTTTAATGGTGCTTGCAGGTATTCTGATTGTGCCCACGGTTCAACGTAAAGAAACGCAAACTGCAGAAGATGCCCAGCATCAAACTCTAATGGCTAAAGAACTGCAAACTTTCATGCGTCCAAACAACAGTGCATCCAACGCTAACACCGCTAATAGCGA
This sequence comes from Thiolinea sp., assembly GCA_049290875.1. GTDB lineage: Bacteria > Pseudomonadota > Gammaproteobacteria > Thiotrichales > Thiotrichaceae > Thiolinea. The sequence continues at coordinate 241,260 of JBATOI010000043.1, read as the reverse complement.
GCCAACACAGCAAACCGCACCTGAAAAGCCGACTGGTCTCGTTGTTGTCCCCCTCCCAAGGCCAGTAGCAGCAATAACGGTTGTCAAAGACGCCTTATCTAATTCTACCAGCACTGACGAGCAAATGCTGACTCAAGCCTATATAGACAAGCTAAAAGAGCAATTAGAATTAGATACTGCTAATCCTTATTTTAATAAAATAAGTTCAGAACAATTCAAAGTTGATCGCCAAAAATTAGCCCGTTTGATGGAGCTAAATAAGCCTGAATTAGCAGTAGCCTTTGTTAATGAATTGAATGATCACTATGCAGCTTCTTTGCTGTTGTTAGATATAGCGCAAGCTGAAATACGGCAAGACCATCATAATAATGATGCAGACATTTTCAGGACTTTCAATAACCTGCTCAGTAGAACACCTGCAATCCAACAGCCATTGGTTAATGCAAGTTTTAGTTTACTATTTCGTCTGCAAGGGCAGGAGGACAAGGCACAAGCGGCCATAGCACCAACCATTGCTGACCTAAAATCGACCGAAAATGATCTTTTATTTGTAACGGATACGCATGCAGTCAGCTCAGCTCAAACACAAAAACTGGGCATTATTCTGCAGATTATTAAAGACTATCACCGTTTTTCGCAAAAAGAAGCGGCTAGTGAATTTATGAATGTGGCGGAAGAAATTGCCACCAACACATCATCTTCCCTCTTAGAACAAGCAGAAGCGATGACTTTACTGGCCACTGCTTGCATCGTGCTCGGTGATCAGGCACAAGCCACTGCTTGGTTGAATAGAATTACTGATAACGATGCACGCACACAGCTGCTAGAAAAACTAAGCAGCTTATAGGCTCGATTTAGCTTGATTAGCTAGTACCTTTTAAAAACCTCGCCATCCACTGCCCGCTTTGCGCTTCGGCTTGTATTTCACCGCTCTCTAAATCAGTTAAGGCTTGATCAGCCACAGGATTAGGCACTACTGTGCCACGGCGTAGTTTTAATAAACTTTCTTCAAATTCGGTAGTGAACTCCGGATGGCCTTGGAAAGTGAGAATCCGCCCACCATAAACCAAGCCTGCAAATTCACAGAACTCTGAACTTGCGAATACTTCAGCATTAGCTGGCAGCTCGACTACTTGATCTTGGTGCATGGCATTGAAAGTAATGCTCTGTTGCTCACCCATCCAATCCTGATGCTGCTTAACTGTATATTCCTGCAAGCCAACACCCCAACCTTTAGCCGACTTTTCAACCCGCCCACCTAAAGCTGCTGCAATCACCTGATGCCCAAAGCAAATACCGATCATTGGAACTTCAGCTTGCCAAACGGCACGGATAAAATCTTGCAATTTGAGCATCCACGGCAAGTTTTCATACACACCATGTCGCGAGCCAGTCACTAACCAAGCCTCACATTCTTCTGGACTAGCAGGCAAGTGATTATCCAAGACTGCATAGACTTTAAATTCAAAGCTACTATCTGCCTCGCCTAATAAACGCTTAAACATATCTGCATATGAGCCATAGGCGATTTGCAATTCTTCCGGCGGACGACCTGTTTCTAAAATACCGATTAACATCACTGCCTCACAATAAACCTGTCGGTGCGCGTACTGCGCCTTTCTTTTCTGCTAATAAACATAAATAGTCGTGTGCTAAAGTTGCGGCTGCTAAAGCCGTTACTTCTGATACGTCATAAGCAGGGGCGACTTCAACCACATCCATGCCCACTAAATTGAGCTGGCCTAAAGAGCGCACAATTCCTAAAGCCTGTGCGGTACTCAAACCACCCACCACTGGTGTACCGGTACCGGGCGCAAACACTGGATCAAGGCAATCAATATCGAAGGTTAAATACACTTTTTGGTTGCCAATCCGCTCATAGATTTCCTCAACCGTGCGCTTAATGCCTTCACGATGCACCCAAGGTGCCGTCAGAATCCTGAAGCCATGATCGCTATCGTTATAAGTGCGAATGCCCACCTGCATCGAGTGCGTTACATCAATTAAGCCTTCGCGCTTAGCGCGCAAAAACATACTGCCATGATCAAAGCGCGTGCCATCATCATCCCAAGTATCACAATGTGCGTCGAAATGTAGCAAAGCCACGGGGCCATGCTGTTTAGCAATTGCCCGCAAAATCGGATAAGTCACAAAATGATCGCCACCAAACATCAGTGGGCTTGCACCTGCATCTAAAATGCGGCTGATATGCTCTTCAATACTAGCAATAATGGTTTCTGGATGGTGCGGATCTAAAAAGCAGTCGCCATAATCCACGACCGCTAAATGATCAAAGGGATGAAAGCCAAACGGGAACGATTTTAATTCGGCTAATTGCACCGATGCAGCGCGAATCGCTCTTGGCCCTAAGCGTGCCCCCGAGCGATAAGTCACCGCAGAATCATACGGCAGACCGCTAACCACAACATCCGCGCCTTGCAGATCACGGCTATAATTGCGGCGTAAAAAGCTCAAGGCTCCGCCATAAGTCATTTCTGCGCCTTGCCCTAATAAGCCTTGGCGCCGAAAAGCTTGATCACCGTATTCAGGTTCAGTATTCGCGTTTGAATCTTGCATCGTTTCCGTTAGTTCCTTGTTTATAAGCTACTTAGTTTAGCGATTATTTAAAGCTAGTTTTACCCCAAAGCCAATTAAAGCCAGTCCTGCTAAGCGTGTGGCAATTTTACGCGCCGAGGGCAAGGCTTTTAGGCGCTGAGCTATTTGATTACCTAACAACACCAAGCCAACTTGATAGAGCAAGCTGAGTACCGTTACATGCAACATCATCACAGCCAAGGTTGCTGAAGAAGCATCCGCACTTAAAAATAACGGGAAGAAGGCGACAAAGAATAAAATGACTTTGGGATTGGTCAGGCTGACCGCAAAAGCTTGCCGAAAATAAATCCAAGCGCTTTGTTTAGGCTCAGGTTTAGCAGTGGATTGATGGATTGAGGTGAGCAGTAATTGAAGGCCCATCCAACATAAATAGGCAGCGCCAAACCATTGCAAACCCTGAAAAAGCAGCGGGTTAGCCTGCATAATCGTGGCTAAACCCGCGACGGCTGCCACCATATACAAGAAGTCACCTAATAAAGTACCTAGCACAGCCCCAAGGCCAGCTTTAACTCCATTACGCGCCGTTGCATTTAAGATGGCTAAAGTCCCTGGCCCCGGAATCAACTGAAAGACCAGGATGGCTGCAATAAAACTTGCGTAGTTTTGAATATCCAACACGAACTATCCTTATACCACACCTAGATAAGTTTCATACTCTGCATCTGTAATGTGACTGGCAAATTTATCTAACTCTTGATCTTTAATCGCCGTAAATAGATCAACAAAGGCATCCCCAAGCAATTCACGCATTAACATGCTATTCCGCATAGCATGAATCGCTTCATACCACTGAGTTGGCAAGCCTTGTTCAGCACGCGGATTAGCATAGGTATTACCCGAGCTTTCCTCGCCCGGCTCGACTTGGTGCTCCATCCCATATAAAGCTGCACTCAGAATCGCTGCAATTACTAAATAAGGATTGGCATCTGCGCCTGAAACGCGATGCTCAATTCGCCGCGCTTCATCGGGGCTATCAGGAATGCGTACCGATACGGTACGGTTTTCATAACCCCAGTTGGCTGCAACAGGTGCATAACTACCGGGACGCAAGCGCCGCCATGAATTGAGATGCGGGGCAAAAATCAACATCGAGCCGCGCATAGCTTCCAGTATGCCGCCGACTGCATGGATTAAATCGGGGCTACCTTGTTCGGTACCATTCGCGAAGATATTCTTGCCATCTTGATCCAGCACACTAAAGTGCACATGCATACCGCTGCCACTTTCATCGCCATAGGTTTTCGCCATGAAACTGGCTAAATGATCATGATTGCGTGCCACATTGCGCACAATGCGCTTAAACATCACTGCATAGTCTGCTGCCAATAAAGCATCATTCACATGATTCAAATTCACTTCAAACTGACCATCACCAAATTCAGCAATGATCGAATCAGCCGGTACATCCTGCACACTACAAGCGTAACGAATATCTTCTAAAATTGGCCGGAAACGATTGAGATTACGAATTGCATACGGATTGGGGCGAGCAAAACTACTTTCGGGAATCAAGGGGGAAGCCACAGGGCGATTTTCACGCTCTGAAGCGGCATCTAATAAATAGAATTCAAGCTCTGCAGCTACCACGGGCGTTAAGCCTTTCGCCGCATAGCGCTGCAACACACATTCCAATAAATAACGGGGATCAGCCGCAAATTGGCAACCCTCAGGATACCCCATCATCGCCATCATTTGATAATGTTCGCCATCTTCCCAAGGAACCGGAATAGGTTTAGGTGACACGATATGGCAAATACCATCACTATCACCACTTGCCAGTGCTAGCTCTGCGTTACCAATATCATCTCCCCAAAAATCGAGGCCAATGACTGAGCGCGGCATTTTAAAGCCTTCTTTAAAAATTTTGCTGGCTGAACTTGCCGGAACACGCTTGCCACGCTGGTTACCGTTGAGATCGGTGATGAAAATATCTAATTCTGGCGTCTGTCTATTATTGTTTAGCTGATCCATGATCAGTTCTCCGCATTACAGTGACAACTACTGTCCATTGACCCTTTAATTGTGATCACGAAAATGACAAGGGTCAAGAGCCAATCTATCTATTTACAACCTTTTCAACCCAAATCTTCTATAATTTCATCTGGAAATACCCAATAATGTGATCATATAATCCTAACTCAACTGTCAGCTTTCAGGAGACTATGAACGCCAAATCTGCTCAAGTTTTATCCGTGACCCCTTTGGAAAAAACGCCTGAACAAGGTGTTAATCTGTGGGTTTATCACTCGCTACGCCGCGCCCTTATGTGTGGGCAAATTGAACCGGGCTTGCCGCTAACCATTCGTGGTCTGGCAGAAGTGATGAATGTCAGCCCCATGCCAGTACGCGAAGCTTTGCATCGCCTTACTTGCGAAGGTGCTGTCGAAGTACGCGATAATCGCCGTGTGATGGTGCCACGAATGACCGCCGCCCGTTTCAAAGAATTGTACGAGCTACGTATCGTCCTTGAAACCCATGCAGCCGAAAGCGCTTTGCCCTATTGTCGGCCTGAGCATATTGCGCAGTTAGAGCATTTGGACAGTCTGATTGATCTCGCCTATCAAAATAGTGATGCCGGTGAAGGTAGCTTGGCGAATCAAGAGTTTCATCGCTATTTATACCAGCGCAATCCCTTCCAAGTCGCAGTGCCTTTGATTGAGAGTATTTGGCTACAGCTAGGCCCTTTTGTGCGCTTTGCGAAGAACAAGCTGACCCAGCACTATCGGATAGATCGCCACCAAGAAGCCTTACAAGCGCTGCGCCAACAAAATGCTTTTGCACTACGCCGTGCGATTGAAGCCGATATTCGTGATGGCCTAGCCTCGATTCAAGCGGTTGAAGGCATCCATGAACATTTTAAAGAGCAGGCTTTATCTGCTTAACCGAGGAGAATTTTATGACGCAACCTGTTAGCCCCAATTGGACTGAACAAGCGCAACAGCTCAGTATTCAAGGCAAGTCCTTTATTAATGGGCAATATGTGAATGCAGTTTCCGAGCAAACCTTCGACTGCATTAGCCCGATTGATGGCCGCAAGCTCACCCAAATCGCTGCTTGCAATCAAATGGATGTCGATCAAGCCGTCGCTGCTGCCCGTGCTGCTTTTAATGATGGTCGTTGGAGCCGTAGCCACCCTGCTAAGCGCAAAGCGGTTTTATTACGTTTAGCTGAGTTAATTGAAAAAAATGGCGACGAATTAGCCCTACTAGAAACCTTAGATATGGGTAAACCGATCCGTGATAGCTTGAGTATTGATATCCCCGCCACTGCACGCTGCTTCCGTTGGTACGCTGAAGCAGTGGATAAACTTTATGATGAAGTTGCCCCGACGGCACATAATGTGCTAGCGACGATTACCCGCGAGCCTTTAGGGGTGTGTGGTGTGATCGTACCGTGGAATTTCCCGCTGATTATGGCGGCTTGGAAACTCGCGCCTGCACTCGCTGCGGGTAATTCGATTGTACTCAAACCCGCTGAGCAATCCTCCCTGACGGCGATTCGCTTAGCAGCTTTAGCGGCGGAAGCGGGTATTCCTGATGGCGTGCTCAATGTCGTCACGGGTTTAGGCCAAGATGCAGGCCAAGCGATTGGTTTACACATGGATATTGATGGTGTGTTCTTCACTGGCTCGACCGCCGTGGGCAAATACATCATGCAATACTCTGCGCAATCGAATATGAAGAAGATTGGCCTCGAATGCGGCGGCAAATCCGGGCATATAATTCTCGCTGATTGTGGCGATTTAGAGGCGGCGGCTGAATCGGCTGCTTTTGGGATTTTCTTCAATCAAGGCGAAATGTGCTCAGCGGGTTCGCGCTTAATTTTAGATGCGCCGATTCGTGAGGCTGTGATGGAAAAAATTCTGAGTTTTGCTAAAGGCATGCAACCCGGCGACCCACTCAATCCAGCGACGCGCTTAGGGGCGATGGTTGATCAGACGCATACGGAACGGGTGATGGATTACATCGCTAGCGGTAAACAAGAAGCCGAGCTGCTGGTCGGCGGCAAACAAGCACGCCTTGAAACCGGCGGCTGCTATATCGAGCCTACTGTATTCGACAAAGTCAGCAATCAAGCGCGAATTGCTCAGGAAGAAATCTTCGGCCCGGTACTTTCAGTTATCACCGTTAATGGAGTGGATGAGGCGATTAAAGTCGCGAATGAATCCATTTATGGCTTAGCTGCGGGAGTGTGGAGTGATAATGTCAATACACTCTACAAAGCCACTCGGGCTTTGAAAGCAGGCGTAGTCTATGCCAACTGCTACGATGCTGACGATATCACTACTCCCTTCGGCGGCTATAAACAATCAGGGATTGGGCGTGACAAATCTCTACATGCATTTGACAAATACACTGAACTAAAAACCACCTGGTTACGACTGAGATGAAGATTAACTACAAACTTACTACAGTGTAATCCTCAATTAGTTAGTTAGTTGAAAACGTTGAATGTAACGCTTTCATGTTACTTCTGCTAATTAGAAACAGATTGCTATTCTAAAGCACTGTAATAATTTCGTAGTACTTCCTGCCCTCAAGCACGGAGTTCAGGTCACTCACTTACTTTTTGTGAATGGCTTTTTTCGGAAGGGATTTTGTTTAGTTATATTGACAAGGTAGTCGAGTTCAAGAGTTTTCATTGTTACGCTCTATGCCTTAAGCATATTGCTGATCAGCTGCTTAGACATCCCCGTTTAAGCAGCTTTTTTTTGCTAACTTACTAAAAAACAGTGCTTCTTAGTGCTAATCATGTTAAATTCGCCGCCCTCTGTTTGACCATAAATCACAGAAACCGCGACATCCTTAGTTGTTTGATCCCACCTGCTTTTTGCATCTAGATCAGCCCCTCCCTTGAGTGCCAATTACTGAATGCCGCATCCGGCTTACGCTTTATGCGTTTAAGCTTAAGCGCAACTCCTGAGTTATTTAAGGGAACAACATGACATTTACTAATTTAGGTCTCGATGCGGCCTTAGTCCGTGCTGTGGAAGAAAAAGGCTATACCCAACCGTCTCCCATCCAAGCACAAGCGATTCCAGCGATTTTAAAAGGCAGCGATATCATGGCTGCCGCCCAAACTGGTACAGGCAAAACGGCGGGGTTTACCCTACCCCTGTTACATCGTTTGAATTTAGGCAAACCCGTGCGTGCCAATCGGGTACGTGCTTTAGTGCTCACACCGACACGTGAATTAGCCGCCCAAGTTCAAGAAAGCGTACAGACTTACGGTCAGCATCTCAGACTCAGCTCAGCCGTTGTCTTTGGTGGCGTGAAAATCAATCCACAAATGATGCGGTTGCGGCGTGGTGCGGATGTTTTGGTCGCAACACCCGGGCGTTTAATGGATCTGTATGAGCAAAACGCACTGCAATTTAATGACTTGGAAATCCTCGTTTTAGATGAAGCGGATCGGATGTTGGATATGGGCTTCATTAATGATATCCGCAAAATTCTCGCCCTCCTGCCGAAGCAGCGCCAGAATCTTTTATTCTCTGCCACTTTCTCAGAAGAAATTCGTAGCCTCGCTAAAGGGATTTTAAAAGATCCAATAGAAATTAGTGTTAGCCCGAAAAATTCAACGGCAGTCGCTGTTGAGCAAACTATTTATGAAGTGGATAAAGCACGCAAAACCTCACTGCTTACCCATCTAATTCAAGAACAACAATGGCAACAGGCTTTAGTCTTCAGCAAAACCAAGCATGGTGCAGATCGTTTAGTGCGCCAATTAGTCAGCGTGGGTATTTCTGCTGCGGTGATTCATGGCAATAAAAGTCAGAATCAGCGCACTGAAGCTTTAGCGGGCTTTAAACAGGGCAAAACCCAGATTCTAGTCGCAACTGATATTGCTGCTCGGGGAATTGATATTGACCAACTCCCGCATGTGGTGAATTTCGACCTACCGCAAGTGGCTGAAGATTATGTACATCGGATTGGGCGTACGGGTCGTGCGGGCGCTAGCGGTCATGCTATTTCGCTCGTCTGTGCGGATGAAGCCAAGCAGTTGTTGGATATTGAGAAATTGATTAAGCGTAAATTCCAGCGTCAGCAAGTGGATGGTTTTGAGCCAGATCATAGCGTGCCACATACCGCACCGAAGCAAAAACCAGCGCAGAATAATCAAGCAGCTCGCGGCAATAAGGCTAAAACCACCGGTGCTAAAGTACTGCCGATTAAGCCAAAAGCTTCTAAAAACCTTAAAGCTGCTGAACCGGGCAGCCGTGCAAGAAGACGGCCACGCAGTAATCAACGTAAAACCGGTTAACAACCGACTAATAGCGCCTAATGATCTTTAGGCGCTTTGCTTTACTTATCCCTTCTTTTGCTTGCGATTCTCGTTCTGGATGGCCTTAATCATACGTCCGAAACGCTGATTGATGGCATGTTTCTCGGCAATAGTTGCAGCATTATGCGCTTGTTCACGCAGTAATTTGTGATAGCTAGTTAAGCGCCGCGCTTCTAATTCACCCGCTTGAATCGCTCGTTGTACCGCGCAGCCCGGCTCACTTTCGTGTTGGCAATCGACGAAGCGGCAGTGTTGTGCCAATTCGCTGATCTCGGAAAAGGTCGTTTCCACGCCTGTTTCGCAGGCGCTCAATTGCAATTCGCGCATCCCCGGTGTGTCGAGCAAGAGTGCGCCCATCGACATGGCGTGCAAGGAGCGGGCGGTGGTGGTGTGGCGGCCTTTGTCTTGCTCGGCGCTGATAGACTGCGTGGTTTGTGCCGCTTTGCCTAATAAGGTATTCACCAAGGTGGATTTGCCCACGCCGGATGAACCTAAGAGTGCTATGGTTTGACCCGTTTGGCACCATGGTTTGAGTTTTTCGACGCTGCTAGCATCTAAACCATTCACCGTTTCCACCCATAAACGCCTATCCAATTTTTGCACTTGCTGCACATAATCCTCAGCATGCGCGCAAAGATCAGCCTTACTCAAAACCACCAGCGGCTCAACCTGCGCTTCATGTGCCAAAGCCAAATAGCGCTCAATGCGATTCAGATTAAAATTCTGATTCAGCGAAGTCACAATAAACAGGGTATCGACATTCGCTGCAATCAATTGCAGCTCGCTTTTCTGTCCCGCCGCTTTGCGACTAAATAGCGAAAAACGCTCCAACTCACGCACGAATTGATGATGCGCATCTAATAAAACCCAATCGCCCACGGTGAGCGGCGGCATGGAATGCAAAATGGGTAAGTGCAATTCGCCGTGCTCGCCTTGCAGCACATATTCCGAACGATGCTGGGCCATAATACGCGCGGGGGTGCAAGTTTCTAATTCATCGAGATTTAATTGTTGCTGGAAAACCGGACGCCAGCCTAAATTTGCTAAAGTTTGTTGCATGAATAAATGCCACTCTGAAAATGAATTAAGTGAGCGCACTTAAAACTAGGGCACTTGGATAGCGGGGTAATAAAGAGGTGCTGACTAATCAGCCGGTGACAAGTGTTTAGAAAGACGCTTGTTGACTTATTCCCACAGCCTAGTGCGAGTTTGCAGTGCTGTTTTGGTATTGGGGGGAGTTGTGACAATCATCTTGTACCTCCGAGAGTGATAAAGGTTGAACTGGATTTATCTTAGTAGGTATTGGGGGATTTTACAAAACTTGCTTTATTGAGAGGCTTAATTTTCTATATGCCCAGCCAATCAACATCAAAACTGTTCATGAATTGAGCTTGCAAGCGACTTAAGCACTGCTAAACTACATACATCATGTATGTATGTTTGAGGACTTTAGCATGCAACGAATCCAAGTTTTTTTACACGAAGAGCAATACTTAGCTCTCAAAAAACTCGCTCATCTTTCTGGTGTGGCGCAAAGTGATTTAATCCGCCAAGGTGTTGATCTCTTGCTGAAATCTAAAAAGCAAAAGCAACAAAGTTGGAAGCAAGCGGCAAATCAATTAGTAGGTATTTGGCAAGATCATCATGATCTAGCAGAAACACAGCAAACTATTCGCCGAGCTTTGAATACACGGATGGCAGGCTTGAGCCGTGAATAAGCTATTAGACACCTGTATTTTAATTGATTATTCACGCGGCAAACCTGCTGCAATGGCTTTTATCGACACCTTAGCCATTGCACCTGCTTTATCCGCATTAACGGTAACAGAAATCTTGGCAGGTATTCGCAATAAGCGCGAACAGACTTTATTTGAAAATTTTTTCAGCGACTGCGATATTTTACCAATCACCTATCTGATTGCGCTCCAAGGTGGGCAATTATTCAATCAATATATGCGCAGTCATGGTACTGATTTAGTCGATGGACTCTTGGCGGCAACAGCATTGGAACACCAATTGGAATTGGTCACCTGCAATTTAAAGCATTTTCCCATGTTTCCGAATTTGGCAGCGCCTTACTAATAAGACTGTCCTGCAATTTGGCGAGCTTAACTCGAATGCTAAGCTCGCCTCAAATCAATTACTTCTCCAACTGGCTCACATCACGCACCGCACCCCTTGAGGCCGAAGTCGTCATGGCCGCATAAGCCTTCAATGCCGCACTCACTTGGCGCTCGCGATTCACCGGCTTCCACGCTTTTGAGCCGTTGGCATCCATCGCAGCACGGCGTTGGGCTAAGACTTCATCGCTGATGCGTACATTGATGGTGCGGTTCGGGATGTCGATGTCGATGGTGTCGCCTGCTTCGATCAAGCCAATCGCGCCGCCTTCTGCCGCTTCGGGGGACACATGGCCAATCGACAGGCCCGACGTGCCGCCGGAGAAGCGTCCGTCAGTGATCAAAGCACAGACTTTACCTAAACCTTTGGATTTTAAGTAAGAAGTTGGGTAGAGCATTTCTTGCATGCCGGGGCCGCCGCGTGGGCCTTCGTAACGAATGATCACCACATCGCCTGCTTTGATTTTATCGCCTAAAATGCCGCTCACGGCTGCGTCTTGCGATTCAAAAATGCGCGCCGGGCCGGAGAATTTCAGGATACTTTCGTCCACGCCCGCCGTTTTCACTACACAACCTTCCAGCGCGATATTACCGAATAATACCGCCAAGCCGCCATCTTGCGAGTAAGCATGGGCTTTGTCGCGGATACAGCCACCTTCGCGATTGGTATCGAGTTCTTCCCAGCGCTTATTTTGGCTGAAGGCTTCTTGAGTAGGCACATTGCCGGGGGCAGCGCTGAAGAAAGTATGCACGGCAGGATCTTTGCTACGCATAATATCCCATTGATTTAACGCAGCTTCCAGCGTCGGGCTATGCACGGTTTTGCAATCGCGATTGATTAAACCGGCACGATCTAATTCACCCAAAATACCCATGACACCGCCTGCACGATGCACATCTTCCATGTGATAAAGCTGGGTAGCCGGTGCGACTTTGCTCAAATTCGGCACTTTGCGGCTCAAGCGATCAATGTCAGACACCTTAAAATCGACTTCGCCTTCCTGCGCCGCCGCCAGCAAATGCAGCACCGTATTGGTCGAGCCACCCATGGCAATATCCAAGCACATGGCATTTTCAAACGCGGCTTTGTTGGCAATCGAGCGCGGCAGCACCGAAGTATCGTCTTGTTCGTAATAGCGCTTGGCTAATTCCACCGCTACACGACCGGCGCGTAAGAACAGTTCTTTACGATCCGCGTGAGTGGCGAGCAGTGAACCATTGCCGGGCAAGCTTAAGCCCAAGGCTTCGGTTAAGCAGTTCATCGAATTGGCAGTGAACATGCCCGAACACGAACCGCAAGTCGGACAAGCCGAACGCTCCATTTTATTCACATTTTCATCGGTTTCGGCGGGGTTGGCTGCGGAAACCATCGCATCGACCAAATCCAATTTCACGGTTTTGCCATTGATTAAGGCTTTGCCAGACTCCATCGGGCCGCCGGACACGAACACCACCGGAATATTTAAACGCATTGCCGCATTCAACATGCCGGGGGTGATTTTGTCGCAGTTGGAGATGCACACAATCGCGTCGGCACAATGCGCATTCACCATATATTCGACCGCATCAGCGATCAATTCACGCGAAGGCAGGGAATACAACATGCCGCTGTGTCCCATCGCGATGCCATCATCCACCGCAATGGTATTAAATTCTTTCGCCACGCCGCCGTGTGCTTCGATTTCGCGTGCGACCATCTGCCCCAAATCTTTTAAGTGCACATGCCCCGGAACGAATTGGGTGAAGGAATTGGCAATCGCGATGATCGGTTTCTGAAAATCATCATCCTTCATGCCAGTTGCACGCCACAACGCGCGTGCGCCAGCCATATTGCGACCTGCGGTGGAGGTGCGAGAACGATAAACGGGCATGAGAACTCTCCTGAGCAAAACTTGGATAAAGCAGCATTCTAACGCCGGAAGCGCGGGGAGTCACATAGGCTTTAACTTGTTAGGCAACAATTCACGCACGGTAACGCTTTGGAATGCAGCAGGAAGGGTGCAAGCTTGCACTATCCCCTCAACAAATCCATCAGCTGATTAGTACGGCAAGCACTGCTTCCTATCACGCGGAAAAATAATGTTCATCGCAATCCGGTTATGCCGTCGGGTCGTGCCTGCCATCGCGTACACAACACCATCTACATATTCATGGCGTCCTTCCGCGAGCTTTTCGCCCGCTAGATATTCATGCTCGGTGATTTAATGAGGGGTATTTTGTTTGACTGCCAATATTGATAACGATCTTTTACGCCAAGCTATCCAGATTATAGCGCAGTTCTGTAGGCAATCATGCCTATCGTGAGAATCGGGCTTCGACTCCGCTCAGCCCTCGGTCTGTGCCGCCGACCCGCGCCCTGAGCGAATCGTGAGAATCGGGCTTCGACTCCGCTCAGCCCTCGATCTGTGCCGCCGACCCGCGCCCTGAGCGAAGTCGAAGGGCAAACTACACCTACACCATACTAAGTAATCGCAAGCAGTCTGACCTTTTAGGGGTCTTAATCCCCTCTCAAACGGGGCAGCATTCAAACGTTTATGACAACCACGGACGGGAAAAATACAGCAGTCTTAATCCCCTCTCAAACGGGGCAGCATTCAAACTGAATATTTTATTCTTAGGCGTTGGCCTATGGGAGTCTTAATCCCCTCTCAAACGGGGCAGCATTCAAACCGGTGGGCTGGGAATGCGAGCAAGCCCCAATCGTCTTAATCCCCTCTCAAACGGGGCAGCATTCAAACGTCACCATTACAGTAAATAAAATTATTGTCCCTGTCTTAATCCCCTCTCAAACGGGGCAGCATTCAAACCTGAAGCTAGTAAAATACTGACAACATTCATTCGTCTTAATCCCCTCTCAAACGGGGCAGCATTCAAACGGCCTCATGCCCTGCTTCGTAAAACTTTTTTGGTCTTAATCCCCTCTCAAACGGGGCAGCATTCAAACCCACCCAATGCTTCTAAGGTAATTAACCCATTAGTCTTAATCCCCTCTCAAACGGGGCAGCATTCAAACCTCTGAATCAGAGAAGGTCGCGATGACAACGGTGTCTTAATCCCCTCTCAAACGGGGCAGCATTCAAACCCCGCCGTTCGTCAGAAACTTAATAGTTTCAACAACTTGCGGTGTATAAATTTTGATATCAAATCGACTTTTAAAACTTAGCATTTTGAACTCACTTCATTAGCGCTGAAACAGCGCAAATAACCAGCAAATTACAGATGTCATGTCACAGAACAGACAACCTAACAACTGGCATGCGGCTAATTATACATCATCCTTACCTCCAAATTCTATCGATCAGGCAAAGGCTCGCCCAAAAATATCACTTTACGATGGCTGCGCACCACACGGGTTTTTGTGGGATGCAATTCCAAGCCCATCTGCGCAAGCTTCTTGCCCGCGAACACCAAGGCCTTTTGCGCTTTAGACTCATCATTCGCAAATAATAAAAAATCATCCGCAAAACGTACAAAAGGAATATGCGCATCGGCCATCGCCTGATCAAACTCATTCATATACAGATTGCACAACAAGGGCGATAAGACTGCACCTTGAGAAATGCCCCGCGAAGTCCCAAACAAACTACTAGAATGTGCGCCTTGTTTTAACCATTTATCCATTAAATTCAGCGTGTCACTATCTTTAACCAAAGCCTTAAGCTTTTTTTGCAAAGCAGTCAGCGGAATATTATCGAAAAACTGACTAATATCAGCGTCTACCAACCAATCCTGCCCAATGCGAATCCGCTCGCGCGTCTTATCCAGCGCCATCTTCACACTGCGCCCGCGCCGATAAGCATAACTATCCGCATGAAAAATCGCTTCAGCATTCGGCTCCAGCACGATTAATAAAGCGCGCTGCACCAGCTTATCCTTAAGGTATTGCGCCGAAATCACCCGCTGCTTGCCATTCGACTTTGCCGGTCACCACCACCCGCGCAATCCGGCGTAATGGATAAAATAGCGTGACTTGCTCATGAGTTTGTACGCGTAGCGCCACCGTATCCAAGCTCACATGATCGGCCTGCAAACTGTCCAAATACAAAGCTTGGCGTGCTTCATTCATCAAGATTGAGCCTCCCAAGCGCGCATCGCCTTAATCAAAGCGCGCGTTTGCCAACGTAAGGCGCGAGTCAGCGGACGCAAACACGCTTCAACCTCTGCAAAAAAGATTTGCCGCCCCGCTTTATCCAAGAAACAGCCATTCGCATCCGTTTTAAAATGATGCTCACGCAAGCGCTGTTGACTGAACTGAGTCCAAACCCAAGCTTCAATCGTGGGTCGCCACACCTCAATCACATCCGAAGCCAGCGATTCGCGCCCAAAACTCAGCTCATGATAAAAGCCCAGCAGTGGCTCCAAACCTTGGGTATGCAAAACCTGTACAGCGCGATTGTGCAGCAGCGTGAACGCCAGCGACAAAGCCGCATTCACCGGATCAGGTGGAGGCCGACGCTTGCGCCCTTTAAAGCCTAAGGATTCAGGTAGCACTGCCGCCAACGCCGCAAAGCCTGCGCGTGCCGCAGCCCCTTCGATACCCAACAGATTTTCCAAGCCTTGTGCTGCTTGCAAGCTAATCAAGCCTTGCTGAATTTGCTGCTCAGCAGCGAGCAAAACTTTGCGCTGATCAGGGCGCTGCTGCTGCATCTCAGCAAGGGAGCGTAAGTGCGCCTTGAATTTGGCGACTAATAACTCGCGGCTAAACTGCAAACGCCAAGCGGCATCTTGCGCCAAGCGATAATGCAATAAGCGCAAACTGGCATCATTATGCCCTTGCCCCAAGAGCAGGGCGCGCCGCTTAGGCTTGCGTGGATTAGCGACACTAAACGCAATGCCGCGCTCACCTAAAGCCGCCAGCAGATTGCTTTCCAGCTGCACATTGCTCAAACACACGACCCGCTCAAGGAGTGCCAAAGGAATGGGGCGTTGGCGCTGATCCTGCAACCACGTGACCAGCGTTTCGCCCTCTAGTTTTAAGCTTAAATAGTGATGATCTAAATAAAGAGTACTCATACGCCTAACCCACATAAAACCAATCAGGATTACTCGGTGGAATGGTGACTCCCAAGGTATGCACACGCTGCCGTGGGTCGAGGCGAATGAGTAAAAAACTATCCTCACGCAAGTTCAGCAGCAAATTCATCTCCAACAACAACTCACCTTTCTCCGCTGAACTCAACCAAACCTCATGCACCGACTTCTGCCCACCCGTGGCATAGGCACGCACACAAGCCAAAGCCGCCCGCAACCGCCCATCCTCACACACATCATAAGAAGCCAAATACAATAAACGCCCACTCATGTACGCTTTACCTTTGCCACAAGTTTCTGCCAAACATCATGCCTGAAATAAAAGCACTAAGTGGAATCAACAAGCTTGTCAAAATCAACAACAGCCCCGCCATAAAGAAAAATAGCCCGTTTGAATCGACTCCAAACGAGCTATTAAATAAAAATTGAACGCAATAACTAAACTACAAACTCAGACCTTCTGCACCGTGTACTCTTCTAGCCGCGCCCCGTATTGCTGCATCATCTCCGCCGTTAACTCCTGCCCACGCAACTGTGCAGGCAACTCGAGCGTCAAATGAAAGTAGCGCCCACCGCGCTGATTCACCTCAGCAATTAAATTCACCGGCAAAGTCCCCAAAATTGCATCACCTGCATTAACGACACTCGCCTCAAAATGTGCTAACTGCTGATCGACATGGAAACCTTGAGATTCTGCCCAAGCAATAGCGCCGGAATGGCGGGAAATGAAATAGGTGGTCATGGGTTTATAACAGCCTATTTTCAATTAATGTTTCTATGACTTTATTTAGCTTAGTTAAGAAGTCCTTACCTTTCTTATCTAAGTTAGAAGGTACACCATTTTTACTAACCCACGCATGGTTAAAACCATTGCGCAAATCAGTAAGTTCTATTACAAAGCTTTCTAAAATTGGGATAGGACTATCAGGTAACTGCCTTAATTCATCATAAAAGGGCATAACAATACTACTAAATTCATTTTTGTTTTTGTGTCTTGAATTTTCCAAACCCGCCGTAAACAAGCTAATGAAAATATCAGAAAGTATATAACGTAATTTAGCTTGATTCCTGTTTTTATATTCACGAGAAAAGCTTTTAGATTTAAGCATTACCAATGAGCCTACACACTCACGCATCACTGTAAATGCTTGCATATATAGCTCGTGCTTTAAAAGCATCTCAGCTAATAAAAGCTGAAGTTTAAAGTAGTTCACATCATACGAGCTATTCATGGTTATCGCTAAATCTTCAAACTTCTCAACCACCATCTTTAATAGTTGCTCATCAGCACCCGAGCATTGCTTACGCTTTTGTTGGATAAGATTTAAAGCTTCATCTGCTTTTTTAGCGACATTATTAACATCAATATTCTTAATAAGGTCTGTTAGATCACGTAGGGCTTTTACTAGTTTAGGATCATTTAAGGCGGCAAACCCATCATCTTTTCCTTCCTCAGCTAAGGCTGCTAATTTAGAAGCATCGGCTGTATCAACTAAGCGAGAAACACCATCAGCCCACTCATTGATACGATAAAACTTAGCCATATCAATGATTTCATTCTTTTGTGCTTTTTGATCAACATAACCGTAGTAAGCATGTAAAAGCTCAAATCTTTTAACTTTCTGGAGGAAGCTTATAGCAGTAGAAAAAATAATAGGTACAGAACGAAAACCGTGTGTGAAATCGAAAATAACTTCATCATCATCCTTAATGAGTTTTTGCAATGAATGAAACCATTCCCATTGCTGTTCAGCATTCTGATTGGTAGTAATGGAATCATCTTCTTCAATTTGTGTTTCTACTGAGCAACCTATCGAAGCAAGCTCATCCACAAGCAATTGGCGATGCCGCTTTTTAGACTGTTCGGTCATCAGTAAGCAAATCCGCTCAAAAGATTGAGCACCATGCTTTTCTATAATCGCACGCTGTGCGAAGCGGGTCATTTGAGAGGGCGTGCCATCTTCAAATAGATAGATAACTTCATTGTAGCCGGGAGTAACCGAATCAGGATCGCCCATTCCAGTGCCTAAAAAACTGATAAATATTTTTGCCATGTTTGATTGCCCTTAAGAAGTTAGAAAATATATACCCATTGCTGTGATTAGTCTTTTCTCAACTGCAAAGCAGTCCAATACTCCAACATATCCGCATTATCCACTTTTCGATAAATATCTACGACACTCAGCTCCACATTAATCGATTCCAGCTTAAAATTGTCACCCAGATAATAGTTCTCCGATTTCCAACCTTGGCTACGTCTTAATACTTCAACTTCTACAAAATCCTGCTCAACTAACATATATTCTTGCAAGCTAGGCAATGATAAATACTCGGTGCGCTTTATACCTTTATCTTGCTGACGTGTGCTTTTAGACAGTATCTCAACAATTAATAACGGGTTATCCAGAAATTGCTGATTGCCCTGCTGTTGCTCACAAAACGCCACTAAATCAGGATATCGAAAACGATTAACACGGGTTTTTACCAATAAATCTGAGGTAAATACTTCACAAGCATCAGGCAATTGTGCAGCAATGGCGGTTAGTAAATTACTACTAATGCGATTATGATTAATACTCGCCCCCGCCATTGCATAAACCTGACCCTCAACATATTCATGCTTAATCTCACTAGTCGTCTCACCTTGAAGGTAATGCTCAATACTGAGATGGGATAAGGATTGGGCTAAAGGCATGGGGATTTCCTTATGTGGATTAAATTCATCAGCACACTCGCGCCAAAGTTAGATAACGCATGATCACTAAGATTAGCACCAAACCCACCGTGCTCCCTACTTTACACCAACAGACCTAACTCAAATTGCGCCAACTCTTGACCCGTACAGGCGATCACCAATTCATAGATGTTAGTATTCACCTGCGCCTCTTCCAAGGCATCAAAAAAAGCCTTCTGATTCAAAGCTTGTAATTCATAACGCTTACCCTTGTCCTTCATCGGCAAAATCCCAAGCAGCCCTTGCACTTCAGCACGGGTCAGATTCTTGCGGCGAATTTGGCCTTGCAGCCTAATCGTGATTTCTGGCTCAGGGCAATAAAGGTGAATATCTATCAAAGCATTGTCTTGCTTTTCTTTGCGCCATAGATAAAAACGAATGGAAAGCGAAACAAAAATACTAGCGACGGCTGCAAAAATACCGATTTTGTCGAGGATGTCCCAAAATGACTCGAAGTTCACGACTCTACACCTGCATAAATATCACTCACCTTAAATAACGTCCCTGGTGGGCAAGGTAGTGATAGCTCCTGATCTAGCGTATCAAAGCGTGCGACCTGCCACCCGCCCGCCGTATCACGAAAGTAAAGTGTCACCTGTACAACATCTTGTGCGACCACCAGATAGGCTTTTAACGATTCTAACTTTTGATAAGCCACCGCTTTTTCTGTGAAGTCGCGCCATTGTGTTGACTGCGAGGTCACTTCAACAATCAGACAGGGGTTTTTAATACTATGCGCAGCTATATCCTCGGTTTGGCAACTCACCACCACATCGGGGTAATAATAAGATTGTACTTGCTCAATATGCACTTTTACATCGGAGACATTGACCCGACAAAGCGTTCCTCTTGCTGCACTGCGTAATGCAAACGCGAGGTTTAAAGCAATGTCGTTATGGCGCAAACTGGAGCCAGCCATCGCTATCACCTGTCCATTGATATACTCATGCCGTACCTCGGCACGCTTTTCCCCTTCCAAATAGTCAGCTTCGGTGAGGTAGTCCGCTGGTTGTTGTGCGAGTGGCATCATGGTTCTCCAGTAGGTAGCGACCATTTAATTATATTAACCGGTAACTGCATGTCACAACATCCCAATGCGCGTGGTCTTGCCGTTGTGGTCTTTGTCAATGACTAGTAACCAGCATTCGTTGATCCGTTTCGTAGCGTATTTAGACGCTTACCTATTTTTCGCTGGCGCTCTTTAAAAACTGGCTTTTCATTACCTTTTTTGCCTTTAACGGCCTCTGGATTTTCCAGCAGCTCCTTAGAAAAGTGGGTTTCAACCAGTGAAACTAGCATTGCAATAGCCATTGCATCGTGATCAGCTTCCATTTTATCCAGCCAGCCTTCAATCACCCCCGGTGCAACAAAAGCATCTTTGTTTTGCTCCCAGTTATTCTTCACTGAGTGTTGTTTGAACTCCGCAGCTAAGGGGCTGAGGGTAGCCAATTCGGCTTGTAACTCTGCTTGTTGTGCGGCTTGACGTATTTGTGCGTCACGTTCCTTGGCTTGCTTGTCGATGCTTGCCTTCAAATCTTCCAAAGACTTAGGGTCAGCCTGCATTCCACCATAACCCGTCGCCGTTTTACCACCCGCCCCTGCATAATTCAAAGTAGCCGTCAAAACTTGTTCCACATCGGTTAAATCAATCGCAGCGCCTTGGCTGCTAGCTTTGGGGGTGGGTCGCAGCGCAAAGCTGAAGAGCAAGCTAATTTCTTTTGCCACCAAAAAGGCTACGGGAACTGGGTCATGCCAATCAGCGGGAACGGCTTCGGCTGTTCCAACAGCTTTATCAGTGCCGCCCTTTTCATACCACTTACCCATGTGCGGGGTCATAATGTCCACGCCGAGAGTCACGCGATTAATCGGCAAAACATCAAAGAATATTAGATTGCCCGCCTGCATTTTGCCTTTATTCACGGTAGGGTCTTTATCAATACTCCCAAACCAATGAAGCAGCAATTGCTGGCGCTTTTTCGGCGTATCGTCTAGATAGTTTTCAATATAACTACGCACCAAACCCTTAACTGCCGCCCCTGTTAAATAAGGCACACCCAAGGTCGGATGCCACGCAAAACCGTTTTCTACCGGATGCGGATTACCCATGCCGGTGACAAAGTGCCAACTGGCTTTGAAGACATGGCTTTGCCCTTGCAGACTGGCGGCCAACTGCATTTGGGCTTGTGCATGAGCGGCAAGCTGCTTGTCATCGCCTGCTTTTTTGAATGTTTGCAGCCAAGTGGAATTGGCTTTGGTGTCAGGTTTGGGGTTTGCCCACTGTTGTTGATCGTTGTATTGATCGAAAAAGCGTTCAAACCACAAGCCTTGATTGCCTTCGCAGCGGTTTGGCTTCTGATGACCTAAATAAAGCGGGGCTGTCATTGAGCATCCTCCTCTGTAATCATGAAGGCTTTGGCGAATTTCTTGACCCAATCCATTAGGGCTTGTGCTTCGGCTTGTGCCAAACGGTAAGCGTGCATATTCTCGGTAGTGATACCCTCCAATAAATCCTTACCCACATACGGTTGATTTGCCTGAGTTAGCCAACCGGACAACAAGTTATACAACTCACGATGCGTACCGCCTTTGGATTTGAAAAATGCTGCTGCCTGCCCCAAACCATTCATGTGAATCATTGCGGGTAAGCTAGACGCGTAACTTTTGTATTCCTTCTTGTTGACCCCGCGATCAAGAGCGGCTTTTACTTCATCAAGTGCATACTTGGCACGTTGTTGTTGGATGGTTTGCATTATTTGCCCCCCATGTTCTTGACCGCGCACCAGCCCATGCCGACGGTTTCATTGCCACCGATTTGCAGCCACAATTTTTTATCGAACATGCCTGTGACAGCACTTAAAATGTCTGCGGCTTTCATTTCAGCACCTTGCGCTCGCGCTTTGACAGCACTCAAGCCAACGTATAGCAGCGTTTCCGGCGGTAAAGTTTCTTCGTACCACAACGCGCCACCTTTTACGGTTTTAGTAGCAGAATCAATCGCAATATGCGCATTCACAGGTGTAGCGTGTTGGCACAAGTGCGCGAACATATCGTCGCTGACGAGCACTAATTGCTTTTCCAGTTCTACTTTCGCATCGTCACGCATTAACTTTGCAACGGCGGCGATGATGTCTTGCAAATCGGTTGGTGTCGCATCGAAGCGGTATTCTTCCAAGAATAACGTGTCATTGCTGGTTTGCTGCGGCACAAGCGCATTCGTTTTTTCAACTGTTGGCACTGTGAAGGTTAATTTCGTACCAAAACGTTCCGCATCACGCTTGAAGCGTTGCAGCACAGCGGGGCAAGTGACCCACTTGAATTGCGAAGTGAGTGAGCGGATCGGCAACAGCAGCAAGCGTGCATCGCTGACCATTAACGCGCCAGCGTGATCAATTTTCTCATCACTGGATGAGGGGCCAAACACACACTTCACACTTTCTGCGTTGGCTTCCGCTTCGGCACGAGTGCGCAATGCACCTTTCATGCTTGAGCCGAAAATGCATGGGTAGCCGTTATGCCCTTCGCGCTGAATCGGCAAGTCGATAACGCCCGTGTTTGAGCCTGTGCCAGCGTGGATGGAGGTTTGTGCTAATAAGCCCAGAATCGTATTTGCTTGTGTCATGCTTTATTTCCTTGAGTCTCGTTGTCATTCCACACGCCAACGGCGAGATGTCCGTAGCCATATTCGGTGAATGCGCCAATGCGTTGATTGTGTAATGCTTTAATTACTGCCTTAACTGCTGCTTTAACATCACCGCCATCTTCTACGCTGCAAAAAAATACACTGCCAGCAGGCACAAGGCTTTTCACGGGGCGCGGTTTGCCTGCCGCCATATCCCAGCCACCCACACGCTGGACTTTGCCCGTGATGGCGCCATGCAAAGTGAGGGCAATGCCATTCAGTTCGCCTTGCCATATAGTCGGCTCACATTTCTTGCGATGAAAATCAAGGCAGGGTGAGCCATATAAAGGTGTGAGTAAGTAGAGGGAAAATTTAGTGCTACTGATGTTTGCAGTGGGAAGAGCACTATCCGTTTGTTGAACACTTAGGCTAGCAGTGCGTCCTTCGCCACCTAAACGAATCATTGCTGTGCTTTTCAGAAAGTCTTTAGGCAAGCCTTCCACATCTAGCTCAATCGACAATTCGGCTTTGGGGCGAATGTGTTGGGTTTGGTACAGTAAGCTTTTTTGTACCGTGCGGGTCGCGTTGTCGCGGGCAATTCCGAGGCGCGATTCTTGCTCGAACAAGTCTTTGGCAAAATAAACTTGAGTTTTGACATTGGGTTTTTCTTTAGAGGTCTTTTCAAGACTAGGGATTTTGCCTGCAAGTACAGCCGCTAAACCTGCTTGAGTTAGCCAAGTGTTTTCCAGTGGCTTACTGCCTCTGGCATCATCGCTAGGGAGTTTGGGCAAACGCACGTTTTCACCCCAATCACAGCGTACTGCTTCTGTTGTTTTAGCCAGCTCCAGTTGAAAAATCTGCTCGTCTTTTTTCATCAAATGCAAGGGCGCAGGATATAAACGTGCGCTGTTATAGGCTAACCATGCGCCCTGAAAACGCAGCTTGCCCAGTGATTCGCCGTAACCAATGTGGTCAGCCAGTGGGTGTTCGCCTTGTTTCTGGTTAAAATCGTGCCACTTCACCTCAAAATGTTCACCAATCAATGTACGGACTGCACCCGCTAAGGTGCGCACAGGTGGTGGGAATACGCTTTGCGCTTCGCCGAGTGCTTCCATTGGGCGTGATTCGCGGAAAAACAGCGTGTCTGTGGCGTTGAATACCAAGGTGACTGGCTTACTAAGGTCTACGGGTTTAGGGTGCGTCGTAATTTTTTCTGCAATAGGCTTAGCCGTGTTAGCTGGCTGATGGGTAGCGGCTTTCTTGTAGTGGTTGCTGTATTTTGGCTGGGGTTGCTTGCTCATTTTTCCACTCCTTTTTGCGCCAAGAACCGTATCAGCAATGCACCATCGGCTTCTAAGCGTTTACTGCGTGTCCAATCTGCCATGGGCTGTTCCTTGCCATCTTTCAGAATGCGTGTGACGGGGCGACATTGAATCAGCAAGGGGTGCAGGTGATCTCTGGCTTTATCCATCGTGTTGAACTTAGATTTGCCGGAGTTCAAGTATTCCATTGCCATTAAACTCAGCGCCGCATCATCGTCTAAGATGCGCTCCTGTTTACTGCCTTTTTCGGGATTGAGCATGGTTAAACGTTCACGAATTTTGTAGAAGAATTTGTTTGAAAACTGATCGTCATCAGCGTCATCGGTTTGGAAACCTTCTGCGATTTCTTCCAAGTACGTTTTATTCGTGTCTGGAATCAGGGCGATTTTCCACGGTTGCGCCCATTCAATCTGTAAGCCGCCCGGTTTCCATACACGAATGGCGAGAGCATCACGTCCGCGCCCGTCTTTAGCGACTTCATCTAGCAGTTTATGCGCGTCGTGCAACACTTTGGTGAGTGGTGTTTTGATATGCACAAATTCAATCGCGCCGGAAAGTGTGGTGGGAATCACGTTATAGTCAAAGCAACTCATGTAATGGGTGCGTAGTGCAGCAGCGCAGGTAATGGCATTTTCCAGCGGCAAGATTGCCAGTACATCATCGCCCCCTGCGTACATCAAAAAGCCGTTGTGTTGGTAAACAAGGTCAGGCACTTTTTTAGTAAAATCAGCTAAACCTTCAGTAATAGCGCATTGCTTGGTGGTATCACTCATGTGTGAACCAAGTGAATCACCATCCATCATCAGAATGGCATAAAACGGCGTGGGTGGGGGCAACTTTGGCGTGATAGTGCCACGCATAGCATTGAGTGCTTTCAACACGATTCCAGCCTGCTTTTCATCTTTAAAAATGTTGGGATTTTCGAGCGAGCTTTCAAAAAATACATTGCCATCAAGACATTTCAGTCGATCAAATACGTGGGAATGCTTCAATTTGTCCAAGCATTTAATATTGGAATGGAATTCGCCGTATTCTTTGCCAGTGAGTTGGTAAGCTTTATCATGAAATGCTTTTAATAAGTTGGTATCTACGGTTTCGCTATTTAATACCTCCTTCAGCCAATGCACCGCCGCCATGTACACAACAGAAGGAACGGCACTGGGCACGTTCCAGCCTTTCAGTTTCCAGCCTTGCTTCATGCTGTGATTAAGGTTTTCAAAATGGCGGCTGAAGCGGCGTTTGACAAACGCAATGGCACACAGCGCTTCATTAGGACGCAAATCACTTTTCATGCCTGCTTTGCCCGTTTCACGCACTAGATCCCAGAATAGATTCATGGCTTTGCGGTTCGGTTGTTTTTCGCCGGAAAGTTCTTGCCAGCCGTCCATCATCGCGCATTTCACCCCCGGTTCTTCGGGTGGGTTGTAGGTGCGCCAGTTTTTGCGTTTATCCAGTACGGAACTGTCATTTTTATCTTCAGTGATGACCCAGCTCATGTCCCAGAAATTACTGATTTGCCGATCCCAGATATTGCGCTGTACACCATTGCTGTGTGCTTTCAAATCACCTTCCCACACGATTTCGGCGAGGGCTTTCCACGCTTCTTGTACTGCCTGAGTGACTAAATCAGGATCAAATTTATTGGGGTCAATGGCTGCTTTAAAGCGGTTAGGAATACTGCCTTGCTTGGGCTCATTATCTTTCTTACCTTCACCGATTAACCAAGCCATGAAATTTTCATCCGCTTGGGGAAATTCAATAGTACCGTTTTGATGAGTCACTGCTTTCATGGCGACGGCTGCCAGCCACGACAAAATAAACGAGCCTGCCCAGAAATCGCGGGTGCGGCGGGCTTGGGAGACAAAGCCTTGCACGGGGCCTAGGGTGAAGTGGAAGTAGTGGGTATTGTTGTTCATAGTACGCGCACCTTTTCTGCAAAACGATCCATGTAGGTATGAATCACTTGCCAATCAATCATGGTTTGCTCATTAAAACGCACTTTCACGCTACGTCCCACTTTAAACTCCAGCTCATCTCCTTGAGGCAGGAAAGTTGCTGGCAGTAAGGTTTGAATAACAGCCACTTTTTTATCTGGAAACTGGTGAGTATGGATAAATAGAGGAGATGCACGGCGCGTTCTATCTTTTGAGGCTGGAGCAAAATCAGCTTTTTTGCTAGGAGTCACTGATGAAAAAAAGTAGTTATGTGGCAAACCAAACACAGAGCGCTCAGGTATCGTCGTAGCATGTTTGTTATCAATAATGCCTGCTACCAAATCATGATCCCTTTTAAAGTTTTGTTCGGCAATTTTTCCAGAAACTTTGTGTTCTCCAGTATGGTCAGCACGACCATAAGAACGGTAAAGCTGCTGCTCCTGACCAACTTGATTTAAAACATCTAATGGTTTTGAGCCTTGTGCCGTAACATCAATACGTGTCTGGCTAGAAAATGCGGTGAATGGGGGGAATCCTACCGTGCATCTCCAACGGCTAATCATATTTTCCAATTCGGTAATATTCTTTGGTGTAGCTACTGTCTCTTTGCCATTAGTTAATGATTCAATTGCTAACGAACCAAATCCTTTTCTCGAACGACTTCCGAGACCGCCCAATAAGCCTAAAGCCAACAGTGCTTGGGTCAGCTGCATTTTTTGCGCATCGTAATCGGTCTGAGTTTCCTTATCGGATTTTGGATTTACAAAAAGTTCTAAAGCTAGCAATGAATCTGCTGCCAATGCTGGACGTAAGTAGCCATTGCCAAAATGATACAGTCCCTGCCCGAGCAAATATTGAATGCCTGGTGGTTGAGGCACTGGTAGTGCTGCTGATTTTGCGTCCGATGTAACCCGCAATGTAAACCGTGCTGCTTTGCCATTATCCGCAGATGTACCAAACAGCTCCGCTTCTTCTTTATGCAAGTGTTGCAAGGCTGCTGTGTCGGATTGGATTTGAGTGCGAATTTGCCCCCAACGTAATGCCCGCCACCAAAAGCGCAACGCACCTTTGACTGAAGCGGGAGATATGCCAGATACTTTTTGCTCTGCATCCCCGATAAACATCGGTGTCACAATTCGGTACGTTGCCCGAATAATTTGTGGTTCTTTGAAGGTTAATGCCATAACAAGCCTCTCTGCCATTACTGCAATAAATTGACAACAGGGATTATTAACTAATCAAGGCAATGGGTCACGAATAACAAGCTTGTCAAAATCACCTTTACAAAAGGTGATTCATCAATTAGCTCCTGAAAAGCTAATCGCATTCGCATCCAGCGTTAAGCCAAATCGGGTGAGGGGGCGTTTACCTTGAGAGTGAATGTGATAATGCAATGCCGCACTTTGGCCTAATTGCTCTGTCAGCATTGTGTTTATTTTTGATTTTTTCTCTTCAAACCAAGATTTAGTTAGACCGTTAGCAATACTTTTGGCAGCGGCTTCATAATGCCCATTCATGCCAAATAAGCGTGCGTAAAGTTTGAGGAATTGTGTGGCTAGGCTGGGATTTTCTTGAGTCGTCCAGTGAATGGCTATTTGCTGTCTCGCACACCGCTCCAACATCCAAACATAAAAGGTCATTTGCAGGGGCGGCATTTTAATTGGCTTGTCACCACAAATGAGCTGTTTTAAGGCCCAGTTAAATTGAACGTTAGGTTGGATAATTTGCGCTTGGGCGGCGGCGATTAAATCGGTGAAGCGTTGTTTGCCAGAGAATAGTTCAGCGGGTAAGGTATCGCGCAGGCGAATGAAGGGTAAATCTGCTAGGGTGATTTCAATTGAATGGGCATCGACTTGCGTGCCATCGTTGCAAGGGATGAGCTTGGATTGGGGTGGTGGGTAATAGAATTGCTCGTTGAAAAAATATTCGTCTTCGATCAAAACATGGGTTAAGCGATCTTGGGGGCGGCCAAATAAAGACAGGGCATAGCCCATATAATAAGTCATGGTGCGGCGCCCACCCGACAGCGAGGCATATAAACTGCAATTTGGATCGGCAGTAAATTCACGTACAAATTGAGTAATAAAATCAGCCGCGCAAGCATTATCCGCGCTATTACGCACATCTTCTAAAGGCTGGTTTTGTAGGTTGGTAATAATATGCAGATTGCTTTTGTTTAAGCTAATCGCTGGCAATTGGTAATCTTCACATAATTGCGCGAGCCAATTTCCTCCCTCAACCCCTAAGGCAGCTTGAATAGTTTTTGCGCCACGCCCAGTCGTAATCACATGCAATTCAGTCGGTAACCAACGTGGCTGATCCGCAGCTAATGCATAAATAGTTTCGGTAATAATTTGCGGCGATTTAGCAGCGACCGCTAATAAAATGCGCCGAGTGTAAGTATGCGGCTTTAAGGGATTTGGGCTAGTCATCTAGCCAGTATAGGTTGTTTTTTAAATCACTGAAAACTTAAAAAACTTTAAAATCGAGTAGGTCAAGCGCTAACTAGCTGATGGTTATATCTTTAACTGAAGCACCTCATCCACAGAGAGCCCAGCGATCTGGGCGATCTGTTCAGGTGGTAATAGCTTCAAGGTCAGCAACTGTTGTGCCATTTCGCGCTTACCTGCTTCAATACCAATCTGTTTACCTGCTTCAATCCCGATCTGTTTGCCTTGTTCCATGCCTTCCTCAATCCCCTCTTGTTTCCCCTCCTGATAACCCTCTAAATGAGCCGTATCTTGTGAACTCATAAAATCTCGGTAATCTTTCAAACTACGCTCATACCCTTGGCGCTCTTCGGGGGGGAGCTGTGCGATCTTGGCGATACTAAATAAACGCTGAAAAATCCGTTCATGAAGTTCAGCGGGAACTTGATCCAGTTCATGCAAATGCTTAAACGCAAACAGCCATTTATCTTGTAACGTGACAAGCTCATGATGCTGTAAATTAAAGCGCGGTAGCACTAAGTAAATAAAATTCAGTTTGTCGTAGAACAGGCGGTTATGTTGGTCTTTGAGTTGGGCATGATACAGAACCTCCTGCTCGTGATCGTCAATCAGAAAGTCGAGGATACCAATGGTGTAAACCGCCGCCAGTTTATAATTCCAATCCCCCCGCTTGGCTTGCTCTTGAATCGCAAAGGTGGAGTAGAACAGGCTACGGTCTTTAAAATAGATTTGTTTGACGCGCTGCAATTCAACAATAAAGCGCTCGCCAGAAGGGCTGATGCAGTTGAGGTCAAAAATAACTTTGCGGTCAGACGCGCTGATGCCTTGGTATTCGTTTTTGGTGTAGGTGAGTGCCGAGACTTGGTGATGGTCAGGCAACAGGGTATTCAGAAAGCTAATCAGTAGGTCTTTATGCGGTTCTTCACCAAACAGCTTTTTGAAGCCAAAATCAGTGAGAGGGTTGAGGTAGATGTCTTGCATACCCGTAAGCCTGTGCGTTGGTGCGGTGGAAGCTAAAAGTATAGTGCAAACCTACGACCGAACCTACTTTTAAAGGCCACTACCTGACATTTTAGAGAA
This sequence comes from Thiolinea sp., assembly GCA_049290875.1. Taxonomy (GTDB): domain Bacteria; phylum Pseudomonadota; class Gammaproteobacteria; order Thiotrichales; family Thiotrichaceae; genus Thiolinea. Next base: position 212,069 of record JBATOI010000043.1, on the reverse strand, counting down.
GTATTCAAACGGACATTCAAAGAAGCGGCGACCGCAAAAGTCTTAATCCCCTCTCAAACGGGGCGGCATTCAAACAACTAGCCTGTTTCTTCGGTAGCTCAGGCTACGTCTTAATCCCCTCTCAAACGGGGCGGCATTCAAACAAAATCAACCGGTATACGACACCATGCGTCATGCGTCTTAATCCCCTCTCAAACGGGGCGGCATTCAAACTGTAGAAAAAGTGCTCTATCCGTATTTTTATAGAGGTCTTAATCCCCTCTCAAACGGGGCGGCATTCAAACATAAGAAATATGTAAAACAGAAATTGGGAATTGTCTTAATCCCCTCTCAAACGGGGCGGCATTCAAACTTGCCAGACAACACACTATCAGAAGAACTTATGGTGTCTTAATCCCCTCTCAAACGGGGCGGCATTCAAACCGCAAGTTTGTAGATATAGTACGAAAAGAAAAAGAGTCTTAATCCCCTCTCAAACGGGGCGGCATTCAAACACAATGTATGTCCCATATGTAGACGGAGACACAGCGTCTTAATCCCCTCTCAAACGGGGCGGCATTCAAACATTACGTTTTAAAAATGTGGAGCAAAAAACGTGTCTTAATCCCCTCTCAAACGGGGCGGCATTCAAACATATTAAAGGTTGCGGGTATGTTACGGCATATCAGTCTTAATCCCCTCTCAAACGGGGCGGCATTCAAACATGCATTGGCCTACAAGTGGATTTTGTGTATTGTCTTAATCCCCTCTCAAACGGGGCGGCATTCAAACACAAAAAATTCAAAATTTATGGTGTAAAAAATGGTGTCTTAATCCCCTCTCAAACGGGGCGGCATTCAAACAACACGCACAAGCGTATGCACAAAAAAACGGTGGTCTTAATCCCCTCTCAAACGGGGCGGCATTCAAACTTCACACAAACGACAACGAAGAAATTGTCGTATAGTCTTAATCCCCTCTCAAACGGGGCGGCATTCAAACCCTTCGTGCCTAGCGAGCCTTTAAAATCAACAACTTACAGAGGCCCTTAGCAGGAAATGCGCTGTATAAAAAGTTTGCATGAGAAAAATTTAAGCAGTGCATAAAAAACCAACTAAATTCAACTATCTTTTGTTAAAGAACTCAACACACTAAACAGTGTAGTGATTGCAGAAAAAACGGTCAAGTCACATTTTCCAACTGAAACTGACCTTGCCCCATTACCGTACCTTTACCCGCATGCACCCATTGCCCCCACCACAACCACGGCCAAAAAGCCTGCCAATCATCGCCTGCCAAACTAAAACTGCCGAGCAGGCCATCCATCGCAATTAAGCTCTGCTGGCGGCTGGAATAACGGGTCCACTCAAACCAGTTAAACGCTGTGTCCAAGGCTGTCAGTTGCTGAGCCTGTTCACGTAACTGTTTAAAATCAACCTCCAAACGTGCTGGAGTGTGATAAGCGCTCAACAACGACAACCGCCGAATCAAACCCACCATAAAACTCGGCAACTCAAACAGCGTTTCATGCACCAAACGCCCCCCATGCCGTGCTCGAAAAGGTGTCTTAAATACCAGCCGCAACTGATCGGGCGCAGCAGGCAAGCTTGGGCTAAGCAGATTCAGCGGGCTTAACTGACGCTGTGGCGCTGCATAAATCAATTGCCAATCTTCGGCACCTAATAGCAGCTCCTGCCAAACCCTTAGCAACTCATATTGCCCTTGCTTAGCCCCCACACCGCGCTCGCCCATCTGCTGAATACTGTGAATAAAATACGGCAAATGCCCAATCGACTGCCCTAACAGCGTTAACTGAATCCGTAAATTTTCCCCTGCCTGATACTGCTGCCCCGAAGTCGCCAACGGATGCAAAATAAACGGATGCGGCGCAGCATTGCCCTTGCTCAACAAAGGCTCCGCCCCAGCAGGCGTCTCAAACACTTGGCTATACACACAACTACGCTGCAACAAACAACCCGCACAACTAGGCTGACGCGTCACACAAACCGTCCGCTTCAAAGCAGTCCCAAACGCCCCACGCCAAGTCGAACCCGCATAAGGCGGAAAACTCAAAGCCGTCCGCGCCTGCAACTCAAACTGAAAACGCGCCATTGGCAAATTCAACACCACCGTCATAAATCTTCACCGCCCTTAACCTAGACACTCAAACCCAAGGCCTGCCCATCTTCAAGGCTCTAGGCCAAACAGGTCAATAGATAACAAGCTTGTGAAAGTGCATGATCCTTGATGTATGATACATACATCAATATTGCTAGGGAGTAGAGCCATGCATCGCACCCAAATTTATTTAGACGACCAACTTCATCAGCAGCTATTCGCGCACGCCAAATACCAAGGCATCAGCATGTCTGAACTGATTAGGCGGCTATTAACTAAACAGCTAGCACATAAAGAAGACGGAACCGCAGCACTTGAAACGTTTTTCCAGCAACTAAAACCCTTAGAAAGCTTTAGTACTATTGAGCCTGAAAAATGGGTAAAGGATTTGCGTTCAAATAGCCGGATCTTGCGTGATGAATAAAGTTTTGCTAGATACTGATATTGTAATTTGGCTATTACGTAAACAAGAAAGCTACATCACTGCTTTTATAGAAATTCAAAGCAAAGGCATGATCTGTTTGCTAAGCCCCATTGTTAGTGCTGAGGTTTATGCGGGTGCATTCAAGCATGAGTATCCGATCATTGAGCAGCTGCTTGGGTTTTTGACGCCCTTAGTATTAGATATAGGAACTGCTCAATTAGCAGGGGAGTATGCTAAACAATATCGAAAATCGCATAATAAAATTTCCCTAGAGAATTTCTTAATAGCCGCCACTGCAAACAAAGAAAATGCCTATTTATGGACAAATAATAAAAAACACTACCCTATGTTGGAACATTTTTTTGAGGCTTAACGCATTAAGCTAACATTCTATAGCCTAAGAAAATTTAGCCCGTACTAAAAAATAAGTTTGTTTACAAAATACTAAAAGCGTACTACACAACATAGGTATCGGGCGTGGGCTTTGGTGCGCCTGTCTTTCACATATACCCCACTTTTAGGAGACTTCAGATGAGCACATTAGTAGCAATCGCTTTTAATGAAGAAAAAACAGCGTTCGATATGCGTGAAAAATTAGTATCCATGCAGAAAGAATATCTAATCGAAATGGAAGATGCTGTGGTTGTCACCAAAAGTGCTGATGGCAAACTTAAATTGCATCAAGCCGTGAACTTAACAACCGCCGGGGTTGTAGGGGGTACTTTCTGGGGGATGTTGATTGGTATGATCTTCTTAAGCCCGCTCTTAGGTGCTGCTGTAGGTGCGGGTACTGGCGCACTGACTGGCGCTTTAAGCGATATTGGGATTGATGATACATTCATGAAAGATCTGGGCACTTCTATGCAATCAGGTCATGCCATGTTATTTGTCTTAGTACGCCGTGCTACCACCGATAAAGTGCTGGAAGGCTTAAAAGGTTTCCAAGGTACAATTATCCAAACCTCGTTAGCCAAGGATCAGGAAGAGCAATTACGTCAGGTGCTTGCCGCTCCCGATATTCAAGCACATATTGAAGCTCAACAAGCGGCACCCACCGTAGCAGCACCTGTTGATCCCTCAATCAGCCCTATTTCAACTAATCCCTAATCACTATAAATACCAACAGATAATTTTAAAATCGGGTGGTTAGCTGCTTAAGCCCATCAATTTGCATGAAGAGTATAAGTTTATGAGTACAATTTTATCGAGCGCATTAGCGGAGACTAATGCGCAAGTGGCGCGCGTTACTTCAAACTGGTATTGGTATGTGCTTGCAGGTTTAGTCTTGTTGGTGGGTGGCCTACTCGCGTTCTTTAAGCCGGTGGTCGCTTCGTTGGCAGTCGAAACTATCACTGCAATGGCCTTCATTGTAGGTGGCTTGTTACAAGCTATTCAGCTATTCCGTTCTTCCAGTACCGGCGCATTTATTTGGTCTTTGCTATTAGGCATCCTTTTTATTGCTCTTGGGGTTGTATTGTTACGTAATCCAATAGCAGGTTTATTTAGTTTAACTCTCATTGCAGCCTCGCTAATTAGCGCTTTGGGGCTGGTTAAACTCGTTTATGCTTTCAAATTACGCCCCTTAAATGGCTGGGCTTGGATGTTAATTTCTGGATTGATTTCTTTAATTCTAGCTTTTGTAATTTTCTCTAATATACAGATCAGTGCAGTCATCACTTTAGGTGTATTGCTAGCAGTTGAGTTGATTAGCAGCGGTATTTGGATGCTACTCATCGGCGTCAGCTTTAGAAAAGTTTACAAAGAACTCTATACTTATTAACTAGTTCCAGTAATCTTCCAACTCCCCATTGCTAGATAATAGGATAGCAATGGGTCGAGTTGCAGGATAAGTTGAAATTATCAACAAAAACAGCTTCGATTATAGCGAATTTAATTAATTTTCTCTGGCTGTGCTGAAATGACCGAGTTGGCCTAATAACACAGTTGCGTAAGCTCCAGAAGGCAGACTAAAACTTAAGCGCAGGCTATCCTCTGCAACTTGCTGATACTCAAGATCAGCTACTTTAATTCGCAACGCCCGCCGCTCTTGCTTGAGGCCTTGTTTTTCTAAGCCTGCACAGAAAATCGGAAATTGGGCAGCTTGCTCAGCCTCTAACTCATGCATGAAACCTTGGGTAGCCAACTCACCACGCCCCCATAATACGCCGGTGGGGTGAATATCTAAGCTAGTTAAGCGCGCTGCTAAATCCGTGCTAGCATCATCATTGAACCAAGCGCTGCCGCCTTCAAACATAAACACATCACCCTCTACACGCTGATCCCAAGTGTTTTGCTGGATACGTGCTGACAAAACATGATTGAAAATCCATGAGCGTGCGGCGGATAAATACAAACTACGTTGATTACGCTGCTTAGGGGTGAAACTACCTTCAAACCAACGCTCGGCTTTAGTGAGATTCCCCATGTTGTGCCCAAAACGCTGTTCGCCATAATAGTTGGGCAAACCACGCTGACTAATCTCAGTACAAATCGCTTGTGCTGCCGCAAAATCTCCTGAGCAATCACGCAGCGTAAGGATAAATTGATTACTGAGTAAAGCACCCCGCCGTAGCTTTTTGTCATGGCGCTGCTGATACAAAATTTCAATTTCTGGTGGTAGCTCAGCAAAATCAGGATCCGCTTTACCGGGCAGTTGGATACTGAACCATTGAGTGGTGACTGCATGCCGATCTTTTAAACCTGCATATCCAACCTCACTTGCGGGCACTTGAGCACAGCGGGCTAGTTGGCCTGCTACCCAATCGGTATTCGCACCCGTTTTGCGAACCTGTAGCCACAAATGTTCGCCCATTCCAGATAGGGCAATATCCATTTGCTCATTCACCATAAAATCTTCAGGTTGCACCCGAAACTGACCGCTCAGTGGTGCTGCATAAGCGCGGGCAAAGGCCGCCATCGTAAAATTAGTAGTCATCTGCTGACTATACCAGTGCCAAACTTAAAGTTAACAGACCGCCATGCAAAATTAAGCTAGCGATAGTCATTTTGATGGCTGAGGTGAGCCGCTCAGTTTGCAGTGCATAGCGCTTGAGCAAAATAGCAGCCCTCCCAGCTAAACCCAACGGCAAAAGACTGATCAAGGCCAAACTAGGTAGTAGCCCACTGATAATTAAGCTCAATAAAATCAAGCTAGCCAGTAGTACATTAAGCCTGTAAACCCAAGCCGCTCGCTCTGCGCCAAAACGCACCACCCAATGATGTTTACCACTGGCTGCATCGGCTTTGGCATCAGGAAATTGATTAATCAGTAAAATATTCATCGCCAGTAGACCTAGCGGTAAGCTAATCAAGCAAGGATAACCATTAAAAACACTCGTCTGCACATACCATGCACCGAGAGGAGCGAGCACACCGATCCCCAAAGCGACCGCCGGCTCGCCCAAACCACGGCTATTCAATTGCAACGGTGGTGCAGAATAGCCCCAACCCACTAAAAACCCAGCTAAGCCAATCCAAAGCAAGCCTACACCAGTTTGCCAAACTAAACCTACACCAATCAGAATCGCAGCTCCTAAGAGTAGCCAAGCAAAATAAAAGGTTTGCTGAGCGCTTAAGACTTGATTTTGAATAAACCGACTGCCGCCAGTAAAAGGATAAATTCGCTCGGTATTGAGGCGGTCGGTGCCATTTTGCTCATCGTAATAATCGTTGATCACATTCACTCCTGCATGAATGAACATCATGGCTAGCACACTCAACACGAATAAACCGGCCTTGAACTCATAGCCTTGATAACTCGCCGCAGCGGCTCCCACACAAACTGGCACAATGCTCGCTAAGAGAAAGGCTGGCCGAGTAGCTAGGCTATAACGAATTAAAAGTGGCTGGCTGAGCAGTGCTTGGCTAGGTTCTTGTGGCATAACAGGCTTAGAAAAGGTAGTTGAGACATAGTCAGCTTAAGCTATTTTCCGCTATCATCGCCCGATGAAATATCAAGACTTACGTGATTTTATCCAGCAATTGGAAAAAATGGGCGAACTCAAACGGATTAAAACCGAAGTTGACCCCCATCTCGAAATGACCGAAATCGCTGATCGGGTTTTACGGGCGGGCGGCCCTGCGCTGCTATTTGAAAATCCGAAAGGTCATAGCATTCCTGTGTTAGCCAATCTCTTCGGGACACCACGCCGGGTAGCACTGGGTATGGGCGAGGAATCGACGGAAGCTTTGCGCGGCGTGGGTACTTTACTAGCAGCGCTCAAGCAACCTGAACCGCCTAAAGGTTTAAAAGATGCTTGGAATGCGTTGCCCGTTTTCAAAAAAGTCCTAGATATGGCGCCCAAAGTGGTCAGTCGCCCTGCTTGCCAAGAAGTTGTGCTGAAGGGTGAGCAAGTTGATCTCAGCAAACTGCCGATTCAGCATTGCTGGCCAGGGGATGTTGCGCCCTTAATTACTTGGGGCTTAGTGATTACTAAAGGGCCTGAGAAAAAACGCCAAAATCTGGGCATTTATCGCCAGCAAGTCTTGGGCAAGAATAAAGTTATTATGCGCTGGCTGTCACATCGTGGCGGCGCCTTGGATTTACTCGATTGGCAACGTAAACACCCAAGCGAGCCTTTCCCTGTAGCTGTCGCGCTGGGTGCTGATCCTGCCACTATTTTAGGTGCAGTTACCCCTGTGCCGGATACGCTTTCTGAGTATGCGTTTGCTGGATTACTGCGTGGATCACGTACTGAATTAGCGAAAGCGCTCTTGTCCGAACTACAAGTTCCTGCTTCTGCTGAATTTGTGCTAGAAGGTTTTATCTATCCGAATGATTATGCACCTGAAGGCCCTTATGGGGATCACACGGGCTATTATAATGAGGTCGACAGCTTCCCTGTGTTTACGATTGAGCGCATCACGCATCGCAAAAATCCAATTTATCACAGCACTTATACCGGTCGCCCCCCCGATGAACCGGCGATTTTGGGTGTCGCTTTGAACGAAGTCTTTGTGCCTATTCTGCAAAAACAATTCCCAGAAATTGTCGATTTCTATCTACCGCCTGAAGGCTGCTCCTATCGGATGGCGGTGGTCAGCATTAAGAAACAATATGCAGGCCATGCTAAACGGGTGATGATGGGGGTTTGGTCGTTCTTGCGCCAATTTATGTACACCAAATTTATTATTGTGGTGGATGATGATATCAATACCCGCAATTGGCAGGATGTCATCTGGGCAATGACCACCCGTATGGATCCATCGCGCGACACAGTGCTCATCGAAAATACACCGATTGACTACTTAGACTTCGCTTCGCCCGTTTCTGGCTTAGGCTCGAAAATGGGTTTGGATGCAACGAATAAATGGAAAGGTGAAACTAATCGCGAATGGGGCACACCGATTGTGATGGATCAAGCCGTGAAGGATAAAGTCGATATAATTTGGCAAGAATTAGGGCTATGAATACTGCCAACTAGCCTATAAAAAGCCACGCTAGCATCCCTACTAGCGTGGTTAGCTATGTCTTCTAATTTTGAATTAAGCAGGTTAGTCAAAAAAGTACATAATAAAGTCGCCTTTATTATAACTGGACTTGCCCCACCAATTGCAGCCTTTATAGTTATCTGTACCCGTTGAATACATATGTTGCACGCCTCCAGCGTACACATAGCCTACATTTGTCCAAGCACCATTATATTGAACCTGCCCATACCAAGATCCGCTCTGTACACGCGCAAAACAAACGGCTGTATTTCTGTAGTAATTGTAAGAATAGGCTTGGCCATTATAACCAACCACTTTATTCCACCGAGTTTGCACGCTATATAGCGTTACACTGCCAGAAGTTGTTTTATTAGCAGTTTTCGCACCTAGACGACTAACATCTAAAGATATTGATGCATCGGGATAGAGCTTCGTTCTAACCTTATCCACTGCTTCTGAAACTTTAGTAAATACATCTGGAGAATAAGTAAGCCCTGCAGGAATTGCATTCATTAACTGCTGCGCATCGACTGATGCTGGAGCTACCAGCTCTACTTTAAAACCTGTAAATTCTTTAGTCGTTTTTACTACACCAGCATCTTCGCTGGACCTTGAGTCAGCATCTGCTCCTAATAAAGCACTAGTTGCAAATAAACTAACACTCGCTAAAGCTAGCTTAGCTAATAAAATTCTTTGTTTCATTACTCACCTCGCTTTTAATATAATGAAACAAATTTAATACCCAACTCACAAAAAAACAATATGGATTAGGCCATATGAAGTTATATATACTTGATAATTTAATATATAGAAAAGCATAGTTAACTATTCACAATCAAACCTAGTCTTGCTGCATATTTAATCGCACCGATGCGATTATGTACGTTGAGCTCTTTCAAAATCGCACTAACATGTAACTTAATAGTTCCATCTGAACAGTTTAATTCATTAGCTATATCTTTATTTGAAAGACCAGTTGCCACTAATTTAAGCACTTGTAACTGCCTTGGAGTCAGAAGGTTGCACTTGGCTGGTTCATGCTTTCTTAGCTCCAACACGCCTTTCGGAAGAGTTTGGGCTATCAACAAGCTAGGGGAGATGTATGACTCCCCCATTAAAATCAACTTCAAAGCATTACTTACCTCGTGCAAATCTGCTGCCTTAGCCAGCACTCCATTAACCCCATGTAACTGGCTTAACTCCGTAAACGCTTGTTTTGCATCTAAAATAATTAGTAAGCATAGCTCACTGGATTTATCTCTGACCTCTCTCAGCCACCGATAAGTATTTTCATCTAAGCTACAAATGACTAGATTGAAAGGTGAGGCTATCGACATTAAGGCACTAGCCTCCTCAGCAGAGCTGACCTCAAAAATTGATACCGGCTGTATCACTTTGGCTACTTGTAAAGCAATAGCCTCTCTAAATAGGGGATAAGAATCTATGATCAGAACTCGCATTTCTAATCAACCTCTCGATGATACCTAGGACATTAGTTATATAAAGTTATAACTTTATACTAAAGCATAAACCATAATTGGTATTATTTTGGATTTTTTTAAAAAGAAATTAATTAGCTTTAAAAAAATTAAAATAGCTATATAAATAACCAAAATACTTTTGATTAACTATGACTTTTCTACTCATAGAATACTAATAGTTTAAGGTATAGTTGGTAAACTCTGCCCGTCCCGAGCTACATACACAACCCAGCCAGAACCATCCGACTTAGGCACTGTCAACACTTCCGTCGCTTCGGGAAATACTTGCTGCTCCCATAAAGTCTGCAACACATCAACACCCTCAGGTGCTTGGCCTTGAAGATCAAGCTTGCAAAACACTTGACCACATTCAGTACGACCTTGAATCATGTTAGCAAGTTCAGCTTGATTGAAAGCATCCTCGACTTTTTGCTGTAAGTTACTTTGCCTAGCTAGATCTGGAGCCTCGGCTTGCAGATTAAGATCAAGCTGGCTCATATCAGCTTTTAAGCGCTGCTTGGCATTAACTGCTTGGGCTTCAAGCAGCTGCTCGGTAGGCGGAGAGTTGGCCTCAGTTGTTATAAGCTGGCTATCCGCTATAAGGGGTTCAGTTGTTTTGATTGGTGTAGCAGCACCTTGAGCCTGTTGTTGCTTCAAATCATCAATTTGTTTTTGTAGATTTTTAAAAGCAGCTTGTTGTTTTAAGTCTGCTTGCTGAAGCTGTGCGTCAAAGGAAGTTTGCATACTTTTGAGCTGTTGAGTGATGCGTTGAACCTGCATTGCACTGGAACTATCCTCAACAGGCTGTACATTAGGAAACCTCAACTGCTCCGTTTGTACTTTTTCAGGAGCAGTTGAGATAGCTTGACTGACTTGGGTTTGAGTTGTTGCCTCTTGTCGGTCACTCCACCAAAAATAACCATAGAAAGCAGCTAATACATATAAAACAGCGACTAAACTGATGACAATCCGCATAGCACCCAACCCTAAATCCTTAAGCTTAGTTATCCTGCCAGCTCACACCGCGAATGGTAGTACCTTGAGCCACATTACAACTCACACTATAAGTATCATAAGCCTCCATCGTACCTAAAGTACTGGTATTGAAGCCTGCTACAACATTGCCCGTTCCACGAGCGTTGATCACCATAGTGCGAGCCACACCTGTGAAATAATTACTATGAACCACTTTACAGGCGGTTTCACGTGCTGCGGGATGATTTAAATTCACATAGAGAATTTGGCGCACCAACATCGTGCGGTGAATGGGGCAGGATACCCAAGCACTATTGGCGCCAACACGTGCCAAACCCGTGTCATTAACAACATTAAATTGCGTAGTTTGGTTACCTAACTGCGGGCTACAAGCAGCACCAGGAATAGATTGCCAGGCCGCACTTGCGCCACTACTCAATACGCCAATAGTAGCCGCCAACAATAAACTTGGGACTAATCTCATACGCTTACTCCTCCATTAAATGGGTTTGATTAAGAATAATAAACTCTTTTCTTATACTGTAAGTCAGCCAGTTTTGCTAGCAACCACTTAAGCTGCTCGCTTTCGCCGAACATCTGCCAGCTTAGAACAATGAATTTAGTTTCTGGCATGATTTTGTAAATTAATAAAAAAATGGAATCTAAAATCATGCAAGACATCTCTTTATTCGATTGGCGCGACAATAAAGACGCTTGGATTAAAAAGTATATCGCGTCTGGTATCCGTACTGGAGACATTGATCTAATGATTGATGAACTCGGCCCAGATATTTACTGCTTCCCTTTGTTTACCGATGCTTTCTGTTACGAAGTGGTTGAGCAAGCCGAGCGTTTAAGTAAATGGACAACTGCCCGCCACGAATTTTATCCCACCACTGATGTGTTATTAACCGATTTAGGTTTAGCTGACATGTATCACCAAGTGATGCTTACCTTCTGCCATCCAGTAGCACGTAAATTGTGGCGTTTAGAAGGCCGCCATTGGGAGGATATGGTCGAAGAAAGCTTCATGGCAAGATATCGATCTAATGAGCAAGTGCTACTCTCTGTCCATCAAGATTATGCTGATTATACCTTTACCGTTGGTTTGAATAGTGGCTTTGAAGGCGGTGGTACTTGGTTTGTACGCCAGAAGATATTGGGCAACCCTAAGAGTGGCTATTGCACACTCTTCCCTTGCATTACGCATCCACATGGCGGACGGCCAACCACGAAAGGTACACGTTATATTGTCGTATCCTTCTGCCGCCGCCGGAATTTATATGAGCACTCTTAAAGCCTTAGTGCTGGAGCAATTCATCTAAAAACGCTTGCCCGTAACTGGCTAATTTACGCTGGCCTACTCCACTGATTAAGGCCAGCTCTGCGAGTGTTCTTGGGTGCTGATGCAACATTTCGCGCAAAGTTGCATCATGAAAAATCACATAAGGTGGCACAGCATGTTCTTTTGCTAATTGTGAGCGCACCCGGCGTAAACCATCCCATAAAGGCTGATCTGTCCAACGAATCGGCTGCTCAGCGCTGGCTTTAATCCGTGCTTTTTTCTTTTCAGTTTTGCGCTCACGCCGCAGCAATAGATTTTGCTCTCCGCGTAATAAAGGCCGTGCTTTTTCAGTCAGATACAAAGCACCATGCCCTTCTAAATCGACATTTAAATAGCCCAAAGCAATCAGTTGACGAAATAGCGTGCGCCACTCAGTATTATTCAGCTCCTGCCCAATACCAAAAGTAGAAAGCTGGTGATGCCTATTGTACTTAATGCGTTCATCATCTTTGCCTAGCAAGACTTCAATCACATAAGTGACTCCAAAACGCTGCCCAGTCCGATACACACAAGACAAAGCTTTTTGTGCAGCTAAGGAAGCATCCCAACTTTCAGGGGCTTGCAGGCAGTTATCGCAATTGCCACAAGGCTTAGAGCCGGTTTCACCAAAATAATCGAGGAGTGCTTGGCGGCGGCAAGTGATCAGCTCGCACAGGCCCAGCATCGCTTCTAATTTATGATACTCAATGCGCTTTTGCTGCTCGGGTAAATTGGAGGTTTCCATCATTTGCCGCAGGCTAATGACATCTTGTAGGCCATATGCCATCCAAGCATTTGCGGGTTCGCCATCCCTACCTGCACGCCCAGTTTCTTGGTAATAAGCTTCAATACTTTTTGGTAAACTTAAATGCGCCACAAAACGCACATCAGGCTTATCAATGCCCATCCCAAAAGCAATGGTCGCCACAATAATCACGCCTTCCTCACGCAAGAAGCGCTCTTGATTGACGCGCCGAACTTCAGCACTTAAGCCTGCGTGATAAGGCAAAGCAATTCGCCCCTGTTGCGCCAACCAAGTCGCAGTATCTTCAACTTTTTTGCGCGACAAACAATACACAATACCTGCATCTTCGGGATGATTCGCCTCAAGAAAATCCCAAAGCTGCTGGCGTGCATTCAAGCCATCTTGAATCAAATAACGAATATTCGGACGGTCAAAACTATTAATGAAAACCGCAGCATTTTCTAGCTTGAGCTGGCTAATGATTTCTTGGCGAGTACGTAGATCAGCAGTCGCGGTGAGCGCCATACGTGGCACATTGGGAAAGCGCTCCGCAAGGATATAAAGCTGCTGATATTCTGGACGGAAATCATGCCCCCATTGGGAAACACAATGCGCCTCATCAATGGCAAATAGCGAAATACCCATACGTGCCTGCGCAATTTCCAACAAATTTAGCAGGCGGTCTGTCACGAGACGTTCAGGTGCTACATACAGCAAATCCAATTCGCCGACTAATAAGGCTTTTTCAATGCGTTGGACTTCGTTGAATTCTAAGGTGGAGTTCAAGAACTCAGCACGAATACCCAATTGCTGCAAAGCCACCACCTGATCTTGCATGAGAGCTATCAGTGGCGAGACGACAATACCTACGCCCTCGCGCACTAAAGCAGGTATTTGATAACACAGCGATTTACCACCACCAGTAGGCATCAAGGCTAAGGCATCTTGCCCCGCTAAAAGCGCAGCAATAATCGCCTGCTGATTGAGGCGAAAATCAGTGTAACCATAAATGTCTTTAAGGATTTGTTGGGCGCGTTGCATGGGGGGATTATGCCATGAGCCTTAAGCTCTGCGCCCCTTCTTTTGATTCCCGCCACTCATCTCGTTTTCATCGGCCATCTGCTGCTAGCTTAAGCAATGTGCAGTATACTCGCGCTTTCTTGGCAAAAATTACAGAATCAACAATGGCTAACTACGACTTATCCACCTTTCAGGGCATGATTCAAGCACTGCAAGCGTATTGGGCTGAGCAAGGTTGCGTGTTAATGCAGCCTTATGACATGGAAATGGGCGCAGGTACTTTCCATCCAGCCACTTTCTTGCGGGCGATTGGCCCTGAGCCTTGGCGGGCTGCTTATGTACAACCTTCGCGTCGCCCTACTGATGGCCGCTATGGTGAGAATCCCAACCGCTTACAGCATTATTATCAATTCCAAGTGCTGTTGAAGCCATCCCCACCCAATTTCCAAGAGCTGTATTTAGGCTCGCTCAAAACCTTAGGTTTCGATCCTTTAGTCAATGATATTCGCTTTGTGGAAGACAACTGGGAATCCCCCACCTTAGGCGCTTGGGGTTTAGGCTGGGAGATTTGGCTGAATGGGATGGAAGTGACCCAATTCACCTATTTCCAACAAGTCGGTGGCTTAGATTGCCGTCCGGTAAGTGGTGAAATCACTTACGGCTTAGAACGCTTAGCCATGTATATGCAGAATGTGACCAGCGTCTACGACTTGGTTTGGGCAAAAGGCCCACAAGGCATCGTCACTTATGGGGATGTCTATCATCAAAACGAAGTTGAGCAATCGGCTTACAACTTTGAGCATGCGGACACCGAAGCGCTGTTCCATCAATTCAATGTGGCTGAGCGCGAAAGCCAACGTATGTCTGAATCGGGCTTACCTTTACCCGCCTATGAGCAAATGCTCAAAGCCTCGCATACCTTTAACCTGCTGGACGCACGTAAAGCTATTTCTGTCACTGAGCGCCAACGCTACATTTTACGGGTACGCAGCTTAGCGCGTGCGGTAGCTGAAGGTTATTACGCGACTCGCGAAAAGCTCGGTTTCCCGATGCTGCAATCAGGACAAAAGGTAGCCTAAAATGACAGATAAAATTGATTTGTTGGTAGAAATTGGCACTGAAGAGCTACCACCCAAAGCTTTAAAGAAACTTTCCGAGGCCTTCACCGATGGGATTGTGGCTGGCCTGCAAACAGCCGGTGTCATCGCTGATGAAGTGATGGCTTATGCAGCACCGCGCCGGTTAGCAGTTTGGTTGAAAGGCACACCCGCCCAGCAAGCGGATCAGCAAGTTGAAAAACGCGGCCCTGCGGTACAAGCTGCTTTTGATAAAGAGGGCAACCCTAGCAAAGCAGCCCAAGGCTTTGCGACTGCTTGTGGCGTGGAGTTTTCCGCTTTAGAGCGCTTAGAAACAGATAAAGGCGCTTGGCTGGTGTTTCGGCAAACGCAAGTAGGCCAAAAAACCGCTGCACTGTTCCCAGCCATCGTAAAACAATCTTTAGATAATCTGCCGATTCCCAAGCGGATGCGTTGGGGGGATGGCGATGCCGAATTCGTGCGCCCAGTACATTGGATCGTGATGCTCGCCGATGAGCAAGTGATTGACACCGAAATTCTGAGCATTAAAACTGGACGTGAAAGCCGTGGTCATCGCTTCCATGCGCCCGCTCCGATCAATATTCGCAAGCCTGCTGATTATGCGGTGCAGTTGGGCGAAGCTTATGTGATCGCTCGCTTTGAAGCACGTAGCGAAATGATCAGCAAGCGCGTGCAAGAATTAGCCACTGAGTTAGGTGGCCAAGCCATCATGCCAGCTAGCCTCCTTGATGAAGTGGCGGCTTTAGTTGAATGGCCCGTACCCATCGCAGGTCGATTTGAGGAAAAATTCCTCGATGTGCCTCAAGAAGCACTCATCCATACCATGCAAGGCGACCAGAAGTATTTTGGCTTGACAGATACTAATGGCAAGCTAATGCCGAATTTTATCACCATTAGCAATATTGAAAGCAAAGACCCGAGCAAAGTCAGCGAAGGCAATGAGCGGGTGATTCGCCCGCGTTTCAGCGATGCGGCTTTCTTCTGGGAACAAGACAAGAAACAGTCTTTGGCTTCACGCCGTGACAAGCTAAAAACGGTGGTCTTCCAACAGCAGCTAGGCAGTTTATATGATAAGTCGGTGCGAGTTGCTGCTTTGTCCCAGTACATTGCACAGAAGTTAAACGCTGATGAAAGCCTCGCGTTGCGTGCTGGCGAATTAGGTAAATGCGATTTGATCACTAATATGGTGTTTGAATTCACTGACCTACAAGGCACGATGGGGCGCTATTATGCGCAACATGATGGCGAACCTGCTGAAGTCGCCCAAGCGATGGAAGAGCAATACCTGCCGCGCTTTGCGGGCGATGCACTACCAGCAACACAAACAGGCCGGATTTTGGCGCTGGCTGAACGCTTAGATACTTTAGCCGGTATTTTCGCGATTGGGCAAAAACCTACCGGCACTAAAGATCCTTTCGGTTTACGTCGTTCGGCTTTAGGTGTATTGCGGATTCTGATTGAGCAGCAATTGCCGCTTGATTTAGCAGATTTATTGGATCAAGCCGCCGATAATCTCAGCACCCAATTAGGCAGCAAACCTGATATGCAGGAAGCCTTGGAGTATATCCTTGAGCGCTTGCGGGCTTATTACCAAGAGCAAGGCATTGGCGCGGAATTAGTCGAAGCAGTTGCAGCCTTAAAGCCAACTCAGCCTTTAGACTTTGATCAACGCATCAAAGCCGTGGCTGCTTTCCGCCAATTAACTGCCTCTGAAAGCTTAGCGGCTGCCAATAAGCGGATTAGCAATATTCTGAAGAAAGTTGACACTGCAATTCCAGCAGCAGTGAATCCTAGTTTACTTAAAGAAACAGCAGAACAAGCTTTAGCTGAGGCTTTGCAAGCTCAACAAGTGCAGGTTTTACCGTTATTTGCGGCGGGCGACTATAAGCAAGCCTTACTGTCTTTGGCGCATTTGCGTGAACCTGTTGATGCTTTCTTCAATGAGGTGATGGTAATGGCTGACGATGAGGCACTACGCAATAATCGCTTAGCCCTATTGAATCAATTACGTAGCTTATTCTTGCGTGTAGCGGATTTATCGGTGCTCTAAACTAAAATGGCTAGGCAGTTAATCTTAGCTGCCTAGTCGTTTAATCTTCTTCCGCTGCAGGTGCAGGCTGAGCCGGTGCTACAGGTGTAGCTTCTGGAGCTGGAGCTGGAGCTGGAGCTGGAGCTGGAGCTGGAGCTGGAGCTGGAGCTGGAGCTGGAGCTGGAGCTGGAGCTGGAGCTGGAGCTGGAGCTGGAGCTGGCACAGCTTGCTGTTCTGGATTGGCTGCAGCTACGGGTGTTGATGCAGGTAGTTGTAAAGGTACTTGAACTTGACCAGAATGTTTAATCCGAATACTGCCATCCGTTTGTGGAGCGCCTAATAAACTTAAGCCTTGAGCAATACTTGGATCAGCCTCAGCCGATGGTTTGAGGAAAAATTCAGCTTGATACTGCCCATCTTTTTCTATATCGACTTTACCATCTAAGACAATCTTGGCTTGATCTGATTGCAATGCGATATTTAAAACTTGGCTGCCTGTACCCTCTTTAATTCTGGCGCGATATTGACCACCTAAATTCACGGCAATCGGCGTTTGTACACTGCCATCAGCCCAAATCACCGAGCCATTCAGTGAGGGAATGCTCTCACGATCCCAGCTAATATCGTCCACAATCGCTCGAAAAGTCCCACCCAAACTGACTGGCAAATTTTGCAAGGCAGGCGAGAGTTTAGCTAAAGAGGCGGCTTGCAACTCTAAGTTCAAAGGCGCGCAATGCAGATCGGTATTCCACGCAAGGCCACAAATACCCTTCATTTGTACAGACTGCATATTGCCTTCTAGATCCGCTGCAAATGTTCCTGAGAGCAGTTTAGCGGGGGCAAACTTCCAAGTAAGGTCAGTAATCTCTGCAGTTGGAGTTGTTAAACGAGCAATCTGACCTTTCCACAGGCTGCCACTGACACCACTAAAGCCAAGCTCAGGTCGATACTTAGTGATTTGCTGTGCAAAGAAAGGCAACGGCGCTAACACAGCTAACGAGACTGCAAAGCTACTAATACCGGCTAATACCCAAAATACTTGTTTTTTCATCGTTCTAACGTCAATTGCATGCCTGCTAAACCCGGCGCTGCACCTGGTATTAGGCCGATATTCGTTGCATAAATAGCATATTGAGCTTCTAGCTCAGCTAAAAAAGCCACCACCTGATCAAACGGTGCATTATCAAGGCGCAGACTTACTCCGTCTTTACCTTTCGCTTCAGAACGCGACAGAATTTCTGGCTTATCTAATTGATACTTCTGCAAAATGGGAGCAATCGCAATCTGTACACTGGTCATAGTATCAATAGGTTGCTTGGTGGCGGCAGCTGCTTGATTAGCTAGCAACTGAGCCTTGGCTTGCTGGAGATAACTAGCATCTTCTGTCGTTGAAACTAAATCTAGTTCCAAGCGCGTTTTGTACTTAACCAAGGGTTTCCAAGCATAAAACCACAACAGCGTACCCAAAATCACGCTAACCGCAATAATCAATAAATAGCGCTCACGCTCAGAAAGCGCTGCAAACCAAGCTTTCACGTATTCTCACCCTCAGCAGCGCCCAAAGTCACTTCACCACGTACTACATTTTTAGCTTGGGTTGATTTAACCCCGATTTCACGCCCCATCATAGTCGTTAGCCCTTGCCCAATACGCTCAATAGCTTGTAAATCTGGTGTTTCAAACACCACACTTAAACGCCCATTACGCGCCCGAACCTCAGTGATCCTTAAGCCCTGCTCTTGCTGGAAAACCTTTCCAACCATCGTGAAATAAGGCAATAAACTAACTTTGCCACTCACTGATGAACTTGTGCCTTCTAAGCGGCGCAGTTCGGATTTCACCCGCGAACGCACGTCATCAGCTGTTACATCTTTGATTTCAGGGAAAGCTGACTGAAAAGCCACTAAATTCTGTTGCTTAGCAGCTTGCAGTTGTTGGGAGGTTTGCCAAATATTCATGCCTTCAATGCCAGCCCAAACCGCTGCACATAAGAACGCTAAAATCGCTGCCACTTTCCAGCGCCGCCAATTTCGATTGAAATTGGACATGCTTTCGTCTTGGTAGCCATTCAGCAGATTTAAGCCCATCCCTGCTTGCAGACTTTTCTGTAACAAGACATGCGATTGTGTTTCGGGAGTCACGGTAAACCGCGTCTGCCAATCTGCGGTTTGATCGGTATAGAGCTGGATTTTGCGCTCTTGATTAGCCTCTTCAAACAAACTATCGACTAACAGTGGTAAGGAAATCGCAGGGCAGCTAAAGCCACTATAAGCCCCCGTACGTACCCAAGCTTGCCCTTCTCTCAGCCAAACCGTAGGCGTATTTTCCACCCAAGGTAGTGCAAATATGTCTGGTAAAATCGCCTTAGCTCGCAGTTTTTGCTGCTTTAAAACCTGCATCCATTCTTTGAGGCGGGTTCGGTCAATCACAGCTACCGCAAGCATGCTACCTGTTTCGGCTTGCCAGACAAAATGCTGAGCCTCTACTTCACCGACCAAACTTTCTTCTAAGGCATAGGGGAGAGCCTGCTTTAATTGACGGTTATTGGTGGTAATTAATAACGTGCGGGTTAATAAAACATCGGCAGTAGGAATTAGTAAGGTAACCGGCTGGCCACCATTAATCTTGTTTACCTGCTCCCAAGTACCTTGACGCCATTCACCGGCAATAGCATTAGCACCCAAATTTGCATAAGCAAATTCAGTATCTTGAGGTGTTTGTAAACGCAAGATCAACATAATCAGTCATCAACTAGTTATTCATAGTAAAAGCTATTGGTTTTAAGATTCGGTTTGCTCGGCTTCAGGGGCTGGTTTGACCCGATTAAACTGGCGCAGTATGACACGAACTTTTCCTTCTGCTGAGCGAAATAACACGCTATTTAAAAACAAGCGGCTTTTCCCTAAACGCACTTGCCCAGTTAAACGAAAATAATTAGAACTTACACCTAATAAAACTTTATGCTCTGCCGATAAATTAGGGACTAGTTTATTGACATCAGCAATAGTTTTAAAGGGAGCGGCTTCTCTTTCCTGAACAATTGCTTGTACTTGTTGGCTCGTTAGACCAATCGCCGCGAGTACCTCTTCAGAGGCGGTATTCACATTCAGCGCAGCAGGTGTTGGTAATGCAGTTACTAAAGGCATTAACTCCGCCAGTAATTTTTGCTTTTCTTCTGTATCACTCAGGCTGCCCAACTTTATTAAACTTAACTCGCTAGTATCTAATAACAGCGCATTACTTGCCCGATAAGGTTGATCTTGTAGCAGGTAATAATCTGACTCGGCACTATCTCGATCAATTAACTCGTCATCGGCATCAATCCAATCAACGATGCTATGTGTAAAAATTACTGGTAAGCCACCCGATGACTGCAAGATTTGCTGAAACACTTTTACCATCGGCGCATGCGGCTTTTTCTTTTGCACATCGTAAAGATTATTCACATTGAAATAGGCTTGTAAGTCTTCAATTTTTACTTGAAGCTCACCAATGGGCTGCCCATTATCATCATCAATTGGAAAGGGCGGAATTTTTCCTGCCCATTTATCTTGGAGCGAATCATAAGTACCATCTTTGATATCTTTAATATCCCGCTCCAACCAAGTCGCTGCCATTTTTTCAGCCGCATAGTTATATTGGTAGGCTTGCTCCATATCTTGCAGATTGCTACTTAAGCGGATGCTATAGCGTTGCTGCACGAAAATAGCACTGACTACCACCACTGCTAAAGCCACAATCAGCAGCGCAGTGAGCATAGCTACACCTTGTTCTCGCCGCTGCGACTTCATGCCTAAACATTCTCCAATTAAACTGCCAAACTACCTATTTGGCTGGAATCGGTTGTAAGCGCATTGATAAACGCAAACCTTGATCTTTATTGAGCTTGTGGTCGTATACGGTCGTATAGGCCATCACAGCTCGCACATATTTGCGCGTTTCATCAAAGGGAATACTTTCAATCCATTGATCAGCGGCTAGCGTTTGCGAAGGAGCCCATTTAGGAATCCGCCCTGGCCCTGCATTATAAGCCGCAGTCGCTTGCGCATAATTCCCTGAGAAGCGCTTTAACATATCACGCAGATAGGTACTTCCTAGCTTAACATTCAGGTCTGGCTGCAAAATATCTTCTTTAGCAACCACTTGCATGCCCATTTGTCGGCCAATATCGCGCGCTGTCCCCGGCATCAATTGCATCAAACCTAAAGCTTTAGCACTGGACTCTGCACTCGCATCAAACGCACTTTCTCGACGCATAATACCCAGAATCCACTCAGGGCGTATACCCTGCGAACGTGCTTGATCCATTACAATTTGTTCATACATCAAGGGAAAACGGACATCGACACTATTCCAATCCTTCACTTTGGAGACCGTCCAAATCGCCAAATTAGCATCACCTTGACGCAACGCTAACTCTGCTGCCGCCAATACACCCTCTTTATCCATGGCCTGCAATAGCCTGAACCATTCCTTGCGGGCTTGGCTACGATCACCCATAGCATTCCATTCTTGCCAACGTTTAAAAGCTGCTAGTTTTTGTAAACCCTGAACTCGCTGGGTACGATCAGGAGGTACTTCTTGTAACTTGGCATAATCCTGCCCAATCCGATCAGCCGCCAGAAAACCATAATAAGTCGAATTCTTAGCCAAGCGCTCATAAACGGCTTGTGCTTCTGCATTCTTTTTCAGACGCTCCAATGAGCGGGCTTGCCAATACAACCAAGTATCCCATTCATCATCGGTACCTTCACTCGCCTCTAAAACGACTGAAGCCTCTAATAAAGCAGGCCAATCTTGGGAACGCATGGCTAAGCGTGCTAACCAAGCATTCCCCTCTTTGGTACGATCAGCGACCGGAATGCGCTTTAAGCGCTGCAAACCATCGTCATCATGCCGCCATGCTTCCCACATACCTAAACGGCTTTCTACCTCACCTTTTTCAGCAGCCGTGAATTTAAACGTAATTTGAGCCTGCGTCCAAAGCGGTAAAGCAGTTTCTAGTTTGTCATCAGCAATTTCTTTAATCGCATCCACCACCATCGCGCGCACTTGTGGGCTATCGGCTTGAGTCAATAGCTCAGGCAGCTTTTCACTAGGCGCGGCACGGGTTTCTACCCACAACTCAAAAAATTTTTTATCTTCTTCCGTTACATAGGCAGTCAAATCACGCGCAGCACTCACCCGATTATTGCTCATCAGCAGTTTAATGCGCTGCCAATAGTCGCTATTGCTTAATACTTTATGGTTTTGTAATTGCAGCAGCATACTAGAACAATCATTCGGAAAGTCTTTCTTAGTGCTTTCCCAGATATTTTTGGCTTGCTCTAAACCTTGATTCACCAAGCCGGTATTTAATAAAGCTTCCGCGCGATAGCATTGCGTGGTCAATTGTTCAGAATTATGCGGAATAATCTGCAGAATCGTCGGCCATTTACCTTGCGCGGCTAAGCGCTCAGCCAAACGCGCACTGAAGCTATCACTCATTGAAGAATTAGGGTTATTGCTAATGAAAGTGGTTAAGGCGGTATCCGAAACTTGCGCTATCTCGGCGGTTAATAGCTGCGCTTCTAGCCAAGGTGCTAAGGGATAGTTGCGTAATTGGGGCATTAATAAACGGGCATCCTCAGCTTTACCTTCTTGTAAAGCAACGCGTGCCGTTTGGAAAATAATGCGTTGCTCTTCCAGAGTGCCGGCACTGACATTCAGAGTGAAGCTCAATAAGCCGAACACATAGCCAGCAGTTAATTTGAGCTTGAAACGATCCTTCATCACTGTAATAAACTCTTGAGAATAGCCTGTTTTAAATTAGTTATTACTTTGGCTTTTTAATAGGGTCAAATAACGTTGGTAACGACGTGGGGGCAGTTCACCAGCGGTTAGAGCCGCTTTTATAGCACAACCCGGCTCATGTTGATGAGTACAATTATTAAAGCGGCACTCACCTGCAAAGCGAGTGAATTCTGGATAACCAGTTTGTAATTGAGTTACCGTTAATTTCGGTAGTGGAAAATCACGCACTCCGGGCGAATCAATCAGGCTCGCTTGCCCCGGTAAATGATAAAGGCGCGATACAGTGGTGGTATGCCGTCCTTCGCCGGTATCACCAATTTCACCCACCCGAATTTCCTCTTCAGGCACGAGCTGGCTAATCAACGAAGATTTTCCAACACCTGACTGCCCTGCAAAAATAGCCGTTTTACCCTGAATCGCGGTTTCGATTTCGGCTAAGCCTTGTGCCTGATTAGCTTGGGTATGCACGACTTGATAGCCAATTTCCAAATATTCTTTAAGGCAAACCTCATGCTCAGGATTACGATAAGTATCTCGCAAATCGGCTTTATTAAAGACAATCAGAATTTCGGCAGGTAATAAATGGGCGGAGACTAAATAGCGGTCTAACATTTCCCAATTGGGTTCGGGACGCCAGCTACTGACCACTAACAAAATATCAATATTGGCAGCGACTGCGCGCAATTTGCCACGAAAATCGGGACGTTCGAGAACATTTTGCCGAGGTAAAATCGCTAAGACACTAGCATTGCCCTGTTGCTCAGTTTGCCAGCGGACATAATCGCCACAAGCAACATTTTCTAATTTACGCCGAGTAGTACAGCGTAAGTGCCCACCACTCGCAGTTTCCAAAATGAGTTCAGCCCCATAACGGGTAATGACTCGACCAATATCCTGTGCAGTTTTCATCATAGCGCTTATTGTGACGCAAAACTCTCAGAAAGCGAACTGAAACTATTACGGTTTTACGGGGGTGGCAGCCGTGGTGGGGAACTTGTAATACATTTGATTCAAATAGGAAACCACATCCAAAATCTGATCATCAAACCAATTAGTGCTGAGGTTAGCGTCACAACGTCGCACTTGGCTTTCGAGTGCAGCGTAGCTTTTCACTTTTCGCGTCGGGCTGGTAAAAACCTCCGTAGTATGACAACTCAAACAGCGCGACTGTTTAAATAAGCGCTCGCCATTAATCGGATCAGGTGCAGCAGCGTGAGCGGACATACTAAGCACTAAACATGCAGTGCATAACGCGATGGATTTCATGGTTATCCTCGTTTAAGTCTGTTTCTGTAGATGAGCGATGCGGATCGCAGCCGGGGGATGCGAGTCGTAAAATGCCGAGTGCAGCGGATCGGGAGTTAAAGTACTGGCATTTTCCTTGTACAGACCTACTAAAGCGGCAATCAGTTCCGTAGCACTTGATTGTTGCGCTGCAAATTCATCCGCTTCAAACTCATGCTTACGCGAAAACCTTGCCATTAGCGGTGTGATAAAGAAAGTAAATACCGGACTAACGAGCATAAACAGGATAAGAGCCATATAAGTGGACGGCTGAGAAATACCAAAACTAGTATAAAACCAAGGCTGGAGCATTAACCAAGCCAAAACCCCAAAGCCGATTAAAGTCATCAGCACTGAGAGCAGCATGCCTTTCACAATATGTTTGCGCTTAAAATGGCCTAGCTCATGGGCTAAGACTGCTTCGATTTGTGACGGCGTTAAATGCTTCAATAAAGTATCGAAGAATACAATGCGCTTATTTTTGCCAAAACCAGTGAAATAAGCATTGCCATGCGCAGAACGGCGCGAACCATCCATCACAAATACGCCTTTGCTATTAAAGCCAGTACGCTCTAATAAAGCATTGATTCGGCTAGCGACTTCACCCTCTTCGAGTGGCTGAAATTTATTAAATAGCGGTGCAATAAACTTCGGATAAGCCCAAGTCATTAATAGCGAAAAAGCCGTCAAACCCAGCCAAGCATAAACCCACCAAGCGCCCCCAGCGGACTCCATTAACCAGAGCACAAATAAAATCAGCGGTACGCCAATCACTAAACCCAAAGCCGTGCCTTTGAGCATATCGACCACAAAAATTTTCAAAGTGGTTTTATTAAAGCCAAAGCGCTCTTCCAACACGAAAGTGCTATACAGCGAAGAGGGCAGATCAATCAGGCTTGAAATGAAGGTCATACTTAAAATCACGGCGGTACCGGTCAGCAATGGCCCCCAGCCAGCACTACGCCAAGCTTGATCGAGCCACTCTAAACCACCACCTAAAGTCCAAGCTAACAGCACTACTATGCCGAGCATGAGTTGAATGCGTCCGAATTTACCTTTGGCTAAAGTATAATCAGCGGCTTTTTGATGTTCGGCTAAACTGACTTTATCCACAAAGGCTTCGGGCACGGATGCACGATGGCTTTGTACCGATTGCTTTTGGCGCAACGACAGCCAAATTTGAACTAAAGTCGAGGCGAATAAAAAAACTAAAAAAATCAAAGTAAAGGTTTGCATTCAGCACTTCCGTAATTAGTACTTGAACTCACTAGCGAGATTCAGGTAAATATCTGCGCTTTAGTTCATCTTTCAAGTAACCGAGTATAACAACACATGGCTTTGCATCAGGACAATCTTATCTGGATCGATTTAGAAATGACCGGTCTGGACACGGTAAATGATCTCATTATCGAAATTGCCACGGTGGTCACGGATAAAGACTTGAATATTCTCGCCGAAGGCCCCGTGATTGCGCTCCACCAAACGGATGCAAGAATGGCACAAATGGATGAATGGAATCAAAATCAGCATGGTGGCTCGGGGTTAATCCAGCGCGTAAGGGAAAGCGTGTGGACTGCTGAGCAAGCCGAACAAGCGACGTTGAACTTCCTAAAAGAACAAGTTCCAGCGGGTGCTTCACCGATGTGCGGCAATAGCATTTGCCAAGACCGGCGCTTTTTAGCGCGCTTAATGCCTGAATTAGAGACATTCTTTCACTATCGCAATTTAGATGTGAGCACCGTCAAAGAACTGGCTAAGCGCTGGAAACCGAGCATTTTAGAGCTGTATACTAAGGAATCGCGCCATTTAGCGCTGGACGATATTTATGATTCGATTAATGAATTGAAATTCTATCGCCAGCACTTTATTAGCTTGTAAGCGGCTACGATTGAAGCCGAGCTTTAGTCGTATTCAGTATCCTTCCAAATCCGCAAAGTCGCGAAAATCTCGGCTTGCGTCTGTAATTCGCGCCCTGCGACTTTTTCGGCACGTGCAATCACTTCGGGGATATGCGTGCGCAAGAACGGATTGGTGAGGAATTCATTGCCTAAAGTGAAGGGCACAGTAGCACGTTTGGGTGTGCCTTCCTGTAATTGCCAGCACTCTTCTAAACGTGCATCTAAATCTTTATTCTCTGGCTCGACCCATTTGGCAAAACCAAGATTGTCGACGGTATATTCATGCGCGCAGTAGACGACCGTTTCTGCAGGTAGTTTGGCTAAGCGCTGCAAGGATGCATGCAAGCCATCTAACGTACCATCAAACACGCGCCCACAGCCGCAACCGAAAATAGTATCACCACAGAACAAGCTGCCTTCGCCATAATAAGCAATATGCCCAGCCGTATGCCCGGGTATATCTAGCACTTTAAAACTGATATTTAGTTCGACCAATTCGACCACTTCACCCTCTTGCATGGGATAAGTCATATACGGAATGGTTTCGTGTGCAGGGCCATAGACCTTTAAATTCGGATAAGCCTCCAACAGCTTAGCAATGCCGCCCACATGATCGCGATGGTGATGGGTGATTAATAAGGCGACGGGTTCAATGCCGCGCTGAGTCAACTCTGCTAACACTGGCTGCGCATCACCCGGATCGACAATGGCGCCGAACTTGCGCTCTTCATTGGTAATCAGCCAAATATAATTATCTGAAAAAGCTGGAATGCTAATGACTTGAATCATCGTTCTAGTACCTCGCTTACTTTTGCATTCTGTGCGTTTTGATTAGAATGACGCTCCCTCAAGTTTCTATACTCGCATCTTTGTCATTTTACTAGTAGAACTATTTCAAGATTACCTTTTCAAGTGAATATTTGGTTTTTAATTAGAGGAAATTCAGCAGCATGAAACCCGGTCAACTTTATATCGTTTCCGCTCCTTCGGGCGCTGGCAAAACCAGTCTGCTGAACGAACTCTGCAAGCAGCTGAAGCATTTAACCATTTCAGTTTCGCATACCACCCGCGCCCCGCGCCCCGGCGAAGTCGATGGCGAGCATTACCATTTTGTCAGCCTCGAAACCTTTAAAGAAGAAATCGAGCAAAATTTGTTTTTAGAATATGCGCAAGTCTTCGATAACTATTACGGCACTTCCAAAACAGCGGTCGATACCCTGCTCACTGCGCGCAAAGATGTGATTTTGGAAATTGACTGGCAAGGCGCACGCCAAGTTCGCGAGCGTGCTGATAGTGTGATCAGCATTTTTATCCTCCCCCCGAGCCAAACATCTCTTGAAGAGCGTCTACGGAATCGTCAGCAAGATAGTGAGGAAATTATCCAGCGGCGGATGCGCGATGCGCGCAATGAAATCGCCCACTACTCTGAATACGATTATGTGATCATCAATGATAATTTTGAGGATGCCCTCGCTGATTTAGTAGCGATCTTTCGGAGCGAACGCCTACGCTTAAAGCGCCAATTACAGCACCATGCTGAGCTACTAGCAGAACTGGTGAAGTGATTACAGCACTTGCACGCTGTAATTCAAGGTCAATACTTGATTCACTTCCAGCTTATCCATTTGGATTTGTAGCAGCTGCTGACCACTTACAGTGGTTTGTAGTTGAACTGCTGGTAAATCAGCCTGATGACTTACTAGGTTCTGCTTGAGAACCGTATGTTGCGGCACTGGCAAGCTCAAATTCACCGCTTGCGCTACACTACTGCCCAGATTGCTGAGCTGTAGTTGATAGCGAATACATTGCCCTGGCTCAGCGCTGCGTGCTTCTAGCAATTCAGTGCCCTGACAATTAGGGTCAATGAGTTGAGTCAGTTCTAATTCAAGTTGGGGTTGTGCGACTGCCTGATAACTAATCAACAATAGCGCCAAACCGCTTAATACGGGTTTCAACATAGCAAGCCCTCGATAAAACAGCATGAGGGCTAGCATGGAAGTAAATACAAACGACTTATAGCGACGCCTAGATTAGCCGTTATAAATCACCGCTAAGCTTGCTGAACAAAACTACTTAGTGCGATTGGAATCGCGACGTGCAGGGCGCTGTGGTTTGCCCGCTTCAGTGGGCTTTTTCGCAGCAGCACGCGGTTTATTATACGGATTGGGCGAGCGGGGTTTACCGGGCTCTTTTAAGGCCGGTCGATAGCCTGCAGGCTTAGCTTGCTCTGTTGGAACGACATCCTCAAAGCTCAAGGCGACTGATTCATACAAGCGGCGCATGGTTTTCACATCCAACTCTTCATGATGGCCACCCCGCAAAGAGCGTGGCAAACTCAAAAAACCATAGCGCACGCGAATTAGGCGGCTGACCTTGATACCTTGAGATTCCCATAAGCGCCGCACTTCACGATTGCGCCCTTCAGCGAGTACCACGTGATACCAATGATTCGCGCCCTCGCCGCCACCTTCAATAATTCTTAGGAAATGTGCGGGGCCGTCTTCGAGTTGCACGCCCGTCTGCAAGCGCTGCAGCATATCAGCATCAACTTCACCCAGAACCCGCGTCGCATATTCGCGCTCCACCTCAGAAGAAGGATGCATCAATTTATTCGCTAAGTCGCCATCTGTGGTGAACAGCAATAAGCCGTCCGTATTCACATCCAAACGGCCCACCATAATCCAGCGACCTTGGCGTAAATGCGGCAGATTATCGAAAACCGTAGGGCGGCCTTCTGGGTCGTGACGAGTACACATTTCCCCGGCTTTTTTGTGATACATCAGCACTTTAGGCGTAGCCCGTAGCTTAGACTCCAAATGCAGAGTTTTGCCGCGTAAAATCACCTTATCGCTTTCGCTGATAGGCTGACCTATTTCAGCCCGCTTACCATTAACTAGAATATCGCCTGCTTCAATCCAGCGTTCAATTTCACGCCGCGAACCATAACCTGCACGGGACAGCAGCTTTTGAATACGTTCTTTCATCCCAAATACCTTTAGACTCCAGCCGTGCTGGTCATAAAAACGCTATTATGACACAAGCACCCGTTGAAAGAGCTGGTTAAAGATGCGCCATTATTCAGAGAACATTCACTTTGATTTGTGTAAATTTCGCGCAAAATCATAAAATAAAGTGATTAGATAAATAAACCGCTAGAGGTACAGCTCTGCTTTTTGAGTGGAGCTGTTTTTAAATCTCGTGCCCTTACCCGACCTTTTGACGTAATACCAAGTTCAACCACTCACCATGCGCTGCATACTCTGCATCAGCGACGTTTTGAACGCGGCATCACCCGCGAACAGCTTGTAGAACTCCAGATCATCCTTGCGCCGTTGCAACATGACCTCCTTGAACAATTTTTCAAACGCCAAATGCTGATTATGCGGGTCGTGTTCATTTTGGTACTTGTCGTGAAAATCGGGGTGCGACTTGATGGATTCCGCCATGCTGAGTAAACGCACGCGCTGTTCTTCTGGCGTGGTACTCCAGCCCTGAAACCAACGCTCGTTGAAGGTGCGGATAATCTCATCCAGCGCGTCGGCATCGCTTTCAGTGCCATGCGCTCCGCGAGGGTTGGGGTTTTGCGGGTCAAGTTCCGATGCGCTATCGTCCAGCGCAATCGCATGGTTCAGCTTCGCCCGCTGCAAGCCGTAGGTACTCAAATCCACCGAATTCAGCAACTCATCCAGCAATTCCGTATCAGGGTCAGCGACTTTCAGTTTCGGAATCAGGAATTTCAAGAACCAAAACAGCGTTTCCCACATCAGCATTTCATACGGCATGATGGCCGCCATTTGCCCATAGATTTTCACGAACTGCTTGGCTTTAATTTTGAAATCCACCTTGGCAGCATTGTCGAGTTCCAGTTCGTGGTTGAAACGCTCAGCCGCTACGTCAATCACGCCACTTAAGGTTTGCGCGTCTTCGTTGTTGAAATAGCGCGTGACGAAATTTTCGACTTCTTGCCATTCGTACACACCCACTTCATCCAGCGCGTCTTTCAGCTCGTGCAGCACGTTAATGTCGGTGGCGGCTGACAAGGATGTTGAGGTGTAAAACGGGTCGAAGGCGGTCTTGATGTCGTCCATGCTATTGAAAAAATCCAGCACAAACAGGTCTTCGGTTTTCTTGCCCCACTTGGGCGCGGCACGGTTGAGGCGCGACAGGGTTTGCACACACAACACACTGGCGAGTTTCTTGTCCACGTACATGGCACACAGCTTGGGCTGGTCGAAACCTGTCAGGTATTTGTTCGCCACCACCAGCAGGCGATATTCGTCGGTATCGAATTTATCCTTGGTGTCGGTTTCGGCAAAGCCATTGATGTCGGCTTCGGTGTATTCCACGCTGTCCACGGTTTTACTGCCGGAAAACGCAATCAGGACTTTGAACGGGTTGCCTTGTATAGCCAGCAAGCGAGTAATGGCTTGGTAGTAACGGATCGCGGTTTCAATATTTTGCGTCACCACCATGCCCTTGGCTTTACCCTTGAGTTTTTTGGCAGCCACTACCTGTGGGATGAAATGCTCCAGCATGATCTCGGCTTTGGTATCAATGGTGTGCTGGGAACGCTCGACATAAGCGCGAAGCTTTTGCTGCGCCTTTTTGGTGTCAAACAGCGGATTTTCGGCGATGGATTTCTGGATTTCGTAATAGCTTTTGTAGGTGGTGTAATTGGCGAGTACGTCGAGAATGAAGCCTTCTTCAATCGCCTGTTTCATCGAATACAGGTGGAAAGGCTGGAATGAGCCGTCGGGTTGTTGTTGCCCGAATTTTTCCAAGGTGGTGTTTTTCGGGGTGGCTGTGAATGCCAAATAG
The DNA here is from genome assembly GCA_049290875.1 of Thiolinea sp. Lineage (GTDB taxonomy): Bacteria > Pseudomonadota > Gammaproteobacteria > Thiotrichales > Thiotrichaceae > Thiolinea. The sequence goes on along the minus strand of JBATOI010000043.1, from coordinate 181,654 downwards.
GAGGCATTGCCGCGCATTTTGCGGGAACGCATCGCTTGCAGGATTTTGTCTTGGGTATCTTCAGGGTCGTCAGAAGAAACCCCTCCCGGCCTCCCCTTATCAGGGGAGGAGCAAAGAGTTCCCTCCATCTTGTCCCTCCCCTGATAAGGGGAGGTTAGGAGGGGTTTCTCTTCCTCTGTCCCCATTGCGCGGTTCATATTGTCGTGCGCTGAACCGGATTGGGAACTGTGGGCTTCGTCGATAATGACCGCGAAACGCTTGTCGCTGAGGTCGGCAATGCCATCAATGATGAACGGGAATTTCTGGATGGTGGTGATAATGATCTTTTTGCCGTTTTCCAACGCCGCTTTCAGTTCGGATGACTTGTGGGCGGGGGCAATGATGTTTTTAACTTCGGAAAATTCTTTGATGTTATCGCGCAATTGCTTATCCAACAGGCGGCGGTCTGTCACCACAATCACGGAATCGAATAGCGGGCGTGGGGTGTTGGCTTCGACTTCGCTCAGCCAACGGGCACGATCCGTTCCCTGAGCGCGTTCCCTGAGCGAAGTCGAAGGGAAGGGAACACGGGCGGCAGGATAAACCTCAATCAATTGGTACGCCGCCCACGTAATCGAGTTGGATTTACCCGAACCGGCGGAATGTTGAATCAGATAGGTTTGCCCTGCCCCGTGGGTGGCGGCATGGCTGATGAGCTTACGCACCACATCGAGTTGGTGATAGCGCGGGAAATACAGGGTGCGTTTGTCCAGCACGTCTTTGCTTGTGCCATCGAGGCGCACGAAATGCTGGATGATATTGGTGAGGCTTTCCCGCGTGAAGATTTCTTCCCACAGGTAGGCGGTTTTATGCCCGCGTGGATTGGGCGGATTGCCTTGCCCTTCGGCGTGACCTTTGTTGAACGGCAGGAAAAACGTGTCTTTGCCCGCCAGTTTGGTGGTCATGTAGACTTCATCGGTATCCACCGCCATGTGTACCAGACAACGCCCGAACTGCAATAACGGCTGGGTGGTGTCGCGGTCGTCGCGGTATTGTTTTTGCCCGTGGTAGCGAGCGGTTTGCCCTGTCCACGGATTTTTCAGCTCCAGCGTAATCAGTGGCAAGCCGTTGAGGAACAGCACCATGTCGATTTCTTGCAGCGGGTTGGTGCTGGAATAGCGTACCTGACGGGTACAACTGAACAGATTGGCGGCAAACTGTTGTTTCACCTTGGCACTGCTGCTTGCCAACGGCGCGGGGTACATCAGGTGGAAATGGGCATCATCCACGCCTAGCCCCTTTTTCAGCAGATGCAACAGACCGTGCTTTTTAATCAGGCGGTCGAAACGCTCCACGATTTTGCGCTGCCAATCGCTGGGGCTGTGCTTTTGGAGTTTTTCCAGTTCATCGGCTTGGGTGGTTTGCAGGAATTGCCAGAAGAATTGTTCGTCGAGGGCAACTTGTTTGTTGAATTGGGTGGGGTTGCCGATGTGGTAGCGGGCGGTGTTGTTGGCTTCGACTTCGCTCAGCCAACGAGTGGCACTTCCCGTTCCCTGAGCGAAGTCGAAGGGAATAGCACCGTAAACAGCAGGCGTTTCACCCAGCTTCTTCTGTAACTCTTCCGAAGAAATGCCGCACAGGTGCTTTTCAATCGCGGCTTCAAATGCCTGTTCGTTGGTTTGACTTGCCATGTTTGCCCCTGTCGTTGCTTGCCCTATTTACCGTTGCTGCATCATCGTTAATTCATGGGTGTTGTGCAAGGTCTCGCCAGCATGTGCATGATCAAGCGGATCAGGGTTTCTTTTTGTTTGGCATCGGACTCAGCAACCAAGAGGGTTAATGCGGCTAATCCTGTGTCGTTGATGACAGGTTCGCCGCGTTCATTCAACAGGCGTTGGTTGCGGTGCAGGAAATCTACAAACAGGAATGCGCCGCTGCGTTTGTTGCCGTCAGAAAACGGGTGGTTTTTGACGACGAAATACAGCAGGTGGGCAGCTTTGCTTTCAATCGTGGGGTAGGCAGATTCGCCAAAGACGCTTTGATTGAGGTTGCCGAAAATGGCACTTAAGCCGTCTTCTCGTGGGTGGGCGAATAAGGCGGTGGCTTCGCCGCGTGCCACCAGCACTTGCTTGAGTTGTTGCAGGGCTTGCATGGCGATTTCAGGCGTGGGCAAATCGCCGCCTGTTTGCCCTTGTGGGTCGTTTAGCAAGCCTTCGTCGTAGCGTTGCAGCCAAAGGAAGGTTTGGGTGTAGCGGCTGACGATTTCGACTAAGCCGCGCCCCGTGGTGGCGTTGATGTCGGGGGCTTGGGCGGCTTTGCGAATGAGCGCGATGGCTTGTTGGAGTTCGGCGGCGTTTTGGTCAAAGCGTTGCTGGTTGAGCGCGTAGCCTTGTACGAGGTAATCTTTTAGGCGTTGGGTTGCCCAAATGCGGAATTGTGTAGCACGGGCGGAACTGACGCGGTAGCCAACAGACAGGACAGCATCAAGGTTGTAGTGCTTTAGAGTACGGTTGACCTGACGATTGCCTTCCTGCCGAACTACCGAGAAATCCTCGGTAGTTGCCATTTCCTGCAACTCACCTTCATGATAGATATTTTTCAAATGCAAACTGATGTTGTCGGTACTTGTATCAAACAGGGCAGCAATTTGGACTTGCGTCATCCACACCGTTTCTGCGTCTAGCTTAATGTCGAGCTTCACTTGCCCGTCGTCGCTGATATAAATCTCGATTGCGTTATTGTTCTGCATTTCTAAAATACTCCATGATTAGGCAATCTTTATTTTACCCGTCACCGCGCTGTTAATCAGCGTAGTTTTATACTCCCGCAACTTCTCGATCTGCTGATTTATCAGATCAATGCCTTCATCCATTTTAATTAAATTAATATTTAAAAAGTCAATAATCTTATTTTGCTCTGTAGCTGATGGATATGGAACTTCTACAAGACCAAACTTATCAAAATACAACCTTAGTCGCATATCCATGATTCCGCGTGAGTGACGTTTTAGTTCAGATGAGCAAAAATCGGATCTAAATAGAAAGTGATAAAAATACCCATTTATCTCTACTTTTGGTCTGAGAATATCGTATGCTGGACTGGTAACACCATCATATTCAGAAAGCCCAATTGCTCCCATCCATGCAAGTAGTTTATTGACCACAATATCCCCTTTCTTTACAAACCAATAACCATCAGTTGTTGAAGCCTTATTTCCTCTTTCTTCTAGCTCTCGTCTTGGTTTCACTCCTATATCGGTGTAGACAGAGAGTAACTCATGATTATTATTCTTTTCAGATGACTCCATTATCATTCTAAAAAGATGCTTAACTTTCTTCATCTCCCAATGCGCCGGAATCTCCCCAATCCACTCCACCCCAGAGTCTTTCATCGGCACACCATTGTTCCCTTCGACTTCGCTCAGGGAACGATCGCTGTCCGTTGGCTGAGCGAAGTCGAAGCCAACACCCTTGGTAACGGCTTGTTGGATAAGAATTTGTTTGCGCTCTTTCAATAAGGTGATTTGCTGTTCTTTAATGGCAATGGCAGCGTCGATTTGCGCGGTTTTTTGGTCGAGGAAATGGGCGATGGTGGTTTGTTCTGAAAATGGAGCATCAACAATGTACAGATTAGATAAATCTGTTGAATTAATAGCTGGATAACTCATACCTTTCGCAACATCATCAACCTGATGAGTAAAAGCATTACTTCTTATGAAATTCGTTAAGAACTTAGGAGAAAAATCTTCTTTAGGAGTAATTACCGCAAAACCAGTTGAATAAACACATTTTTCATATCTTTCATCAATAAATGCAATAGCTTTTAAATAGGTTCTAACTGTAGAAACTATTGTATCCCCATTTTTTGCCAATCTTCTTGCTCGTGAAGGAGCATCACCAAAAGAAAAATCTTCAGCTTTCTCAATCCCATTTTCAAAAGTGACACTACCAATATCGACATATTCTAATATATGGTTTCTTTGTGTATTTTCAGGCAATGACTCCTTGTTTATCAGAGTACTAAACTTGAGTTTTTTTACTTTCCAATGCGCGGGGATTTCGCCGAGCCATTCGATGCCGGAGTCTTTGTAGGTTTCGTATTTGGGCATTGCCGTTAATGCTGTCATGCTTTACTCCATGCTCGATTGCTCCCTTCGACTTCGCACTTCGGCAGGCTCAGCGTACCACTCAGAGAACGGTCGCTGCCCGTTGGCTGTGGTGACTGAGCGGAGTCGAAGTCAGCGGAGTCGAAGTCAGCGGAGTCGAAGCCAACATCACCACCGCACTCCGAACTGTTCCCTTCGACTTCGCTCAGGGAACGATGCGTGGTTTCATTCTGACATTCTGCCAACAAATGCAACTGATTAAAATCACTCGCCATCAATGCCTCTTTCTTTTTCCGGCTCCAACCCTGCACCTGCTTTTCACGCCAAAAAGCCTCATCAATGCGGTCGAATACTTCAACATACACCAATTCCACAGGCAATCGTTTTGCCGTGTGTTTAGCTCCCAAGCCGTTTTGATGCTGCCACAAACGTATCGTCATGTTTTTTGTACTACCCGTGTAATAGCTATCATCAACACACCTGAGAATATACATATAGCCTTCCATTGTTATGCTCTCTGACATCTCACTCCGAACTATTCCCTTCGACTTCGCACTTCGGCAGGCTCAGCGTACCACTCAGGGAACGCTAGTCCCCGTTGTCTGAGCGAAGTCGAAGCCAACAACTACCACCACACCGCGAACTATTCACTTTCCAGCATCTTGCGGACGCAATCTTCAAGCGGTGGCAAATGCTCGTCGATCACACGTTTGATGGTCAGCGGATCAATATCGCCAAGATAGTTGTGTACCAGAATATTCCGAAACCCGCTGATTTCCCGCCAAGGGATTTCCGGGCAAACTGCCGCCTTGTTTTCAGCGAGTTTTTGGGTAGCTTCCGAAAGCGTTTGCAGGTTTCTTAACGCCGCATCATAGAGAATGTCATCTTGGGTTATATCGCCACGCGCCTGAATGCGCTGGACTTTAGCGACGCAATCGAGAATATGCAGCGCGTAAGGTTGCCATGTTTTGCTCATAATTCCACTGCCTCTGCCAATACACGGCTTTTGATGTGCGGGTTCAACTCGTGTTCGGGGATAACCTCCACTTGCCTGCCCAACAGGGCTTTCAACTGCTCCATCAGCGGCAGACGTTGCCGGAACAAGTCGTAGCCTTGCGGGAAATCGACCAGAAAATCAATGTCGCTGGCTTCCGTGTCCTCACCCCGCGCCACCGAACCAAACACCCGAATGCGCTGCGCCCCAAATGTCCGCGCGAGATTCTCAATATATTGTTTGTGGGTATGCAAATCGTATAGCAACATGGCGTTCACTCCGGCAATGTCTTGATGTCTGGTAATAGGTTCGATGGGTTTGCCATCCAACAAAAAATCAGGGATAGCGGGTGTTTCAAGAAAGGCTTTGGCATCAAACTCACCCGATTTGAGTTCTTCACGCAACTCCATCAGCAGCCGCCCCAAGACATTCATGCCAACCAGCGTATCCGCGTAGCTAGGTTTCGCCCCCCAATATTCATCCTTGAAAGACTTTTCGACGATAGGTAAATCACCCGTTTCCAATAACAACTTACCGAACACTTGGCGATGCTGTGCCAGCTTAACCCGCAAGCACCAGCGCATGATTTTGACCCGCACCCGCTCCCAATCGGGGCGAGATTGCGCCCGATAAGGCTTGGAAACCATTTTCGCTGTCATCGGGCTGGTTTGCTGGATAATCAAACGCTGCACATCCGGCAAAGACGGAAAACGGCACGCTTGATACAGGGCTTCAGACGATAGAATACGGATACCATTCACCAGCAGCGGATAACCCGATGCCATATTGGACAAACCACCAAATGCTTCCTTGGTTTTTAAAAAAACCACCGCGTCGGGTTGCTGATATGTCCGAATAGCCGCTGTACTACCCATTAGTTCGTTTTCCTTGGAAAGAGTGGATACCAAGGCGAACCAGCCCAAAATGCCAACGGTGTATTATTGGGGCAATTCCTAAAGGTGACAAACAATGAGCCAAACCCCAACGTATCCAACACCATGTTACCGAGTGGACGTTGGTATATTCCCAGTTGTGGGCAACGGGAACGTATCTGGACACCCGCTTGCAAAAATGTCTGCTCCAGCAAATGCCGCCCTGACTCCGAAGAGAAAAAGCCGTTTACACCCAGATGTCCAGCTACCCTGAGTGTTGGTGAGTAACGCAGACTTTGTACATACGCCTGCACCATTGCATCATCAGGAAGCAAAATAGGGCGTAATACATCAGAGGCATTGATATATTTTCGCCGATCTTCAATTTCAACGGCTCGCCACCAATTGAAATTGATATGTTTATTCAAGGCTAATGCCGCTTCTTGCAATTTAGTGCTGGCATACCACTGACCACCACGATGAAAAGCAATGGTAATAATATGGACAACCGCCTCCGATGGCGCGGTTAACAACCATGCTTTTAAATCATTCAGGGTTCTATTACCTGTGAAAATGGCATCATCGAGATAGATATAGGCATGAGGATTTTGCAGCCCTTGCTGGGCAGGAAAACCACATTCTTGCTGCAAAACCGCGCTAAACATGGTCAGCATTTCGTGTTGGCTATTGCCGCCTTGCTGAATATCCAGAAATTCCACATTACGCCAAAACGCACAAAAATCCGCCCCCGCAAGTTTAGGTGTCTTGACTAAATGGGCAAGAAACGTTTCTACACGCTGTTTATTGAGATAGGTTCGGGCAAGCACATGGTTCATTTCCGCCAACAGCGGTAGCTGCACGTCTGGGGCAAACTGGCTAACCCATCTATCCACATGTTCAGGCGTTGGCGTAGGAAGTTCACCCACCCGATAATCCACCATGATATTGGCAATAGATTGTAGCAGTTGATCCCGTTGCATCGTTGTGTTCACTCCGACCGTTTCTTCAAACCTAGTATATCTGCAATCAGCCCATCTGCCTGCTGTTCCAACCTCAGAATATCCGCCGCCACCGCTTCCAGCGAACGCAACGGTTTATGGCGGTAGAAATACTTGTTAAAGCTGATTTCATAGCCGATTTTCACCGACTCCATATTGAGCCACGCCTCGGCAACGTGCGGTTTCACCTCATCAAGGAAATATTGGTAAATACTGTCTTTGAGCGGAATCGACTCACTGTCGCGTAAATCCGCGCTGGTTTCATACGTAACGAACTCTGAAATTTTGCTTTTCTTCTCCGAACGGTTGGCTTCGACTCCGCTCAGCCAACGGGCAGGTGTCGTTCCCTGAGCGGAGCCGAAGGGAACAACAGGGTAATACCCAAAATCGGGTAAATCTTCCACCGCGCAATCATAGCGTTCCAGCAGCTCATCCAGCTCCTTGCCCGCCAATTTCACCACCTTTTTCACCACTTTGACGGCGGTTTCGTCATACCAACTCACCGCATTCAAAATGGCGTTCTTTTCGGAGGCAGACAGCTTGATAGCGCGGGTTTTCAGCGCGGCATCTACCTGTTCCTTGAATACATTGAAGTCGTCAAATTCCGCCTCACCCAACTCAGCCATGAGTAGCTGCGCCGTCTCGAATAGCTGTTTCAAGCCTGCCCAATACTTCACGTCGAGCAGTTTGGCTTTCGCTTTGCTGTTGAGACTGATGTCATTGTCTTCGCACCAGCCGAGAATGGCTTTTTCCTGCGCTTTCAAAAAGGCTGTGTCATACACCTTGTCGCCGTGCGTGCTGTAAAGGTGTTCCATCACTTCCGCCAACGCTTTATCGAAGCGCAACGGCGCAATGGCATCAGCGGAAAACCGCGCCTTACGCCGATCCGGGCGTTCAATCGTGACTTTGTAATAGCCGAAATCCTGATTGCGGAAAACTTTGCTGGCAATGCCAATAGGATCACCGTTGGCATCGAGTTCGCGCTCAATCGCGGCACAATCCAGATAGGTTTGGGTAATCTGCTGAATGTGTTCCGGCGCAAACTCACAGTTTTTATTGCCCAGATTTTTGCGCAGCTTGCTGAATAACAAGCTGGCATCCAACAATTGCACCTTGCCTTTGCGCTCCTTGGGCTTATTGTTGTTTAACAGCCAGATGTAGGTGGTAATGCCGGTGTTGTAAAACAGGTTATTCGGCAATTGCACAATCGCATCGAGCCAATCGTTTTCGATAATGTAGCGGCGGATATTGCTTTCCCCACCGCCCGCATCACCCGTAAACAAGCTAGAACCGTTATGCACCGAAGCAATGCGGCTGCCCCCCGAACTATTCCCCGCTGGCTGAGCGGAGTCGAAGCCACGCACAGCTTTCATCTTGCTGACCATTTCCATCAAAAACAGCAATTGCCCATCGCTAGAGCGCGGCGTAGCATCTGCCACTTCGGGCTTGCCCCAATAGTCGGTCAGTGTCACCTTAAAACGTGGGTCAATCACCCCCGTATCGTCTTTAATGTTCTTTTGCTCCGAAGCCCAGCTTTTGCCGTAAGGCGGATTGGAGAGCATAAAGTCAAAACGGTCAGCGGCGAATTCATCGGTGGAAAGCGTCGAGCCAACCTTGATGTTTTCTGGGTTGTTGCCCTTGATCATCATGTCGGATTTGCAGATGGCATAGGTTTCGTCGTTGATTTCCTTGCCGTATAAGTAAATGTCGCGTTTGGTGGTGGTACTGGGGTATTTTTCTTCGATGAAATTCTGCGATTCGGTGAGCATCCCACCACTGCCACACGCGGGGTCATACACGGTCAAGGTCAGCGGTAAATCGGCTTTGATCGGGTCAAATACCAAGTGGGTCATCAGCTCAATCACTTCACGCGGGGTAAAGTGTTCGCCAGCCTCTTCGTTGTTTTCTTCGTTGAATTTGCGGATCAGTTCCTCAAACACGTAGCCCATGCCGAGGTTGGTCAAGGCGGGCAGTTTATTGCCGTCGGGGTCTTCGGCAATGTCGGGCGTGAGGTTGATATACGGGGAAACAAACTTTTCCACCACATCCAGCAGCACTTGCTTGGCAGCCATGTGGCGGATTTGTGCTTTCAGGTTGAAACGCCCAATGATTTCCTTGACGTTATCACTGAAGCCCAACAGGTATTCTTCAAAGTTCGCCAGCAGGATTTGCTGGTTATTGGTGGCAGTGCTGAACAGCGTTTTCAGCGTCCAGCGCGAGGTATTGTAGAACACGTAACCGGAGGCGGCTTTCAATGGCTCATCGTCCAGTTCAGTTGCCTGCATTTCCTCACGCTGGAAGTTGACCTCATCCAGCACCGCCTGCTTGCTGGTTTCCAACAGCGTGTCGATACGGCGTAACACCACCATCGGCAAAATCACATCGCGGTATTTGCCGCGCACGTACACATCGCGTAAACAGTCGTCGGCGATAGCCCAAATGAAGGAAATGAGTTTGTTGTGTACGCTGTGATCCAAGGGAGGGTCTCCTTATTAGCAAGTAGACTGTCAAAAGGGATACTACCCTAGCAGCTTGTTGGCAATAGACAAGTGTACAAACGCTCGAAACTGATTCTTACACAAAGATTTCAAGGTCAGGAAAACGCGCGTACTATTAACGGCCTTGTTATACAGGGATCGATATGCACTCCATGATAATGCCTGCCGCACGGACTGAACGTGCACATACTAATCGCCGTGACTGGCATAACCTCAAGTCGATGTTGCCGTTTCTGATTGATTTTCGCGGTCGGGTTTTCTTTGCACTCGCCTGTTTAGTCGCTGCTAAAATAGCTAATGTGGGCATTCCGCTCGTTCTTAAACTGATTGTGGATAGCCTTGAGAGCAAACCACAGCAAATTTTAATCTTACCTTTGAGCTTGTTATTGGCTTATGGGGCTTTGCGTTTAGCCGGTGCGCTGTTTAATGAACTGCGCGATACTGTGTTTGCCCGGGTGCGCTATCACGCGATTCGCCAAGTTTCGGTGCGCGTCCTAGAACATCTGCACAAACTTTCACTGCGTTACCACTTAGAACGTAAAACCGGCGGCATTGCGCGTGATATTGAGCGCGGCACCAGCTCAATTAGCACCTTACTAAATTATCTGGTCTTTAGCATTGTGCCGATTGCGATTGAATTCACCTTAGTTGCGGTCATTTTGCTGCACAACTACGCTCCCATTTTCGCAATCGTGACTTTTGCCACGGTGCTGGTGTATGTGATTTTCACCGTAAAAATCACCGAATGGCGCATGGAACACCGCCATACTATGAACCGTTTGGACTCCCAAGGTAGCAATCAATCTATTGATAGCCTGATCAACTACGAAACGGTTAAATACTTCAATAATGAGCAGCTCGAACTGGAGCGCTATAACCGCACCTTGGCCGAATGGGAAGATGTGGCGGTAAAAAGCCAAACCTCGATGTCCATTCTCAACTTTGGGCAAGGCGCGATTATTGCGATTGGCGTGACCATTATTATGTTCTTAGCCACCAATGGCGTCGTGAACGGCAGTATGTCGCTGGGTGATTTGGTGATGGTGAATGCCTTTATGTTGCAGCTCTTTATCCCACTCGGAGCACTGGGTATTATGTATCGCCAGCTAAAATACACGTTGGCAGATATGGATATGCTGTTCCATCTGCTGGAAACGCCACCAGAAATTAATGATCAGCCCCATGCTCCAGAGCTTAAAATCCAGCAAGGAGAAATTCGTTTTGAGCAAGTTGATTTTGGCTATACCCCTGAACGACAGATTTTAAATAAAGTTTCATTCACAGTACCCGCAGGCAAAAAAGTCGCCGTGGTTGGGCATAGCGGTGCGGGTAAATCGACTTTATCGCGCTTGCTGTATCGCTTTTATGATGTGACGAGCGGGCAAATTCTGCTTGATGGGCAGGATATCCGCTCAGTCACTCAACATAGCTTGCGTAAAACGATGGGGATTGTGCCGCAAGATACCGTACTCTTTAACGATACCATCCGTTACAACCTCCAATACGGCAATCCAGCAGCTAGCCAAGCGGATATTGAGCGTGCTGCTGAAATGGCACAAATTCGCAGCTTTATTGAAAGCTTACCTGAGGGTTGGAATACGGTTGTTGGGGAACGTGGCTTGAAGCTATCCGGTGGTGAAAAGCAACGAGTCGCAATTGCCCGTGCCATCCTCAAACAGCCACCGATTCTGATCTTTGATGAAGCGACCTCTTCTTTAGATAGCGCTACCGAACAAGCCATTCAGAAAACTTTAAATGAAGTAGCAGGCCAGCATACCACGCTTATGATCGCTCACCGACTTTCTACGGTTGTCGATGCCGATCAAATTTTAGTGATGGATCATGGGCAAGTAGTAGAGCAAGGTACTCATGCCGCACTCATTAACCACGCTGGAATTTATAAGCAAATGTGGGAATTACAACTACATGATAAAGATAAGGAAGCTGTTTAGGCCAGATTAATAAATAAACCTTGGTGGTTATTCCTAGATTTTTATTAGCGAAATGATTAAAAGCGTCTACACTCATTATCGCAGCCCAAACATATTATGTGCTTGGTCTCGGTCTCCGTTATAGAAGTCAAGGTCAAAACTGCACGGAAAGCTACCTTCGGGACGCCACGGATGGCTCTTCTTTTCCTAGCGGTAAGCACTTAAAGAAAATAAGTTATCATTACGCTTAGTTGCATCTGCTGGCTTTTGTGCATCGGCTTGTTCTGTATCCGCTTCATTCAAAACTTGTTGGGTCTTTTCCTCAAGCAATTTCAGAAGACTACGTGCATTCTCTAGGCCAGTTTGCAAGTCCACACACATCTCATCGGTCAAGTCGACAGCCTTAGCTAACCGGTCAACTTGTAACTTATCCACTTTTTCGAATTGCTGACGAATACGCTGACCCATCACACTGCCTTGCTCGTCTTGCTCGCGCAGTTTGGCCAATTTTTCACGCGTCTCATCCAAACCTTGAATTAGCTCTTGGCGGGCTACATCAGTGGTCTGGAAGGTATTGGTGAAATACTCTTGAGCTTGCTGTTCCAGTTCTTGCATCTCAGTACTGAAATGCGCAAAAAGACTGTTAGCTTGCTTTTGCTGCTCTTGCATGCTGTGTAAAGTTTTGCTGGATTCACGCAGCATAGACTCTAACTGCACATTAATATCTGTCGCTAAGCGTGCATTTTCCTGCTGAGCCGAGAATTGCATTTTCTGATTTTCGATAAGCTTTTGCGTGAAACCTTGCGCCATCTTTTCTTGCTCACGCAGACGACCTAAACCATCGTCAACTTGGCTCAGACCCTGAGTCAGCTTAGTATGCACATTACGCACAGCTTCAACCGTGTCAGTTAATTGTCCATCCCAATAAGTCTGCACATATTGAATACGCTCACCGAGTTGAGTTGAAATACCCCGTAATTCGCTCTCAGCTTCTTTTACCCGATTGATCATGCGCTCTGCTTCTTCCGTAATCACACGACTAGATTGGCCTTCGCGATTAATTTGCTCAACACGGTTTTTCAGTTGAGCAGTTAGATAATCCGCATCTTGAGCACCATGCTGAATCGTATTCAGAATCTCAGCGATCCGCTGCTGATCCTTCTCAGCACCTAAGCGAATTTTGCGCACATCATGCGCGTCTTGTTGGTGTACTTGGGGTCGCAATAGCAAAAACGCGCCCAAGGCGGCCATCAATGCAATCGCAATGATGACAACATCAATAAGGTTTACCATGAGTTTGTTATCCTGTTAGGTACCAGCCAAGCCTAGTAGATTGAGAATAAAGGTTTCTCACACGGCCTACCATAAGCTTAGTTAGATGAATAGAGGCTTAGTTCAGAGCTATCCCCAAAAACTTATAGTGGTATGGGATTTTAGGGATTACCCCCTGCCTCAGCTAGCTTAGGAAGGGATGAACGATGCATTCAGATTAATGGTTTTAATTAGGCATTTGACATGCATAAATTTATCTTATAGCCTATTTGTGTGACAAAGGGTTTATAGCACTGCCGCTATGTAGCCACCTTTTTTGGGCTTGATAATAAAAACAATAGGACTCGCTTATGTCCCAACGTACTCTCGGGCGTGTACGTCCATTTCTTTTAAGCACGCTAATGCTTAGTAGTTTGCCAGCCTCTGCAGCGCTGACCTTAAATGCAGCACCCACTATGAGTGATATGCGTTTAATTTTGGATGGCCCCGGCCTAGCCGTTGAAAACCTACAAATTACTAAAGGTATAAAAAACCAATACGGTATTTTTACAGGTGGCCTTGAACCATCAGGTAGCGATCCTATTTTAGGTATGAATGAAGGCTTATTTATGAGCACAGGTAACCTGGGCAGTATCCTAGGCCCTAATAGCAATCAAAAATATACCTACAATACTACGATTAAATATTCAGACCCTGACTTAACTAAACTGGCTGCGACGGCAATTAATGACCCCTCTATTATTGAGTTCGATATTGTTCCTGAAGGCGACCGGATCAACTTTCTGTTAGTCTTTGGCTCTGATGAATATCCAGAATATGTTTGTAGTAAGTTTAATGACGTGTTCGGTTTATTTATTTCTGGCCCCGGTTTAATTGGCACTCAAAATGCAGCTTTTTTGCCCGATACCAAACAAGCGATTGCAGTTAATAATGTAAATGCGGGCGCAGCGGGCAGCCTAAAAGATGGTACAACTTGTCAGTTAGGTAACTCCGCTTACTTCGTTGATAATGGCAATGGTAGCGGCAAAACGGGCACGCAGCTGGATGGTTTCACCACGCCACTAACTGCTTCTTTGGGGGGCCTACAAGCCAATCAGCGTTATCATGTAAAGCTGGCTTTAGCAGATACGGGTGACCAAGCTTATGATTCTGCAGCCTTTTTCAAGTGGTTAACTAGCACATCATCTACAGAAATTGACCTAGAATTGACAGGTACTGCTTTACCGATCAAACCAGATCGAAATAGCACTGTTGATCTTACCTATACCATTAGCAATAAGTCCGTCACCGCTGCACGCTTAGTCACTGCGAATATTTCACTACCTAGCGGTATGGCTTATTTAAGTGATAACTCAGCGGGTTTATTTGATGGCACTACCGGTGACTGGTCAGTTGGTAAAGTCTTAGCGAATAGCAAGCGTACTATTACCATCCGCGCCAAAGTGGGTGCGGATGCCAGCTATCGTATTCCTGCTGAAATCACTTACTCCTTCAATGAAGATCCAGACTCAACGCCTTACAATCGTTTAGCTAAGCCAACGGAAGATGATACTTCTAGCTTACTATTGCCAACCGTAAGCAATACCGCACCGAGCATTAGCAATGCTAATAGTGCAGCGACTGCAACGGTGACCACGGCAGAAAATACCACTAATGCAGTCATTGATTATGCCGCTACCGATGCTGAAGGTGAAACGGAGGGTAAAGGTTTAACTTGGAGCTTAGGTGGTGGTAAAGATGATGCTTTATTCAGCATTGATAGCGCTGGCTTATTACGCTTCAAAACAGCAGCAGATTATGAAAAGCCTCAAGATCAAGGCTTAGACAATACTTACAATGCCATCGTTAAAGTCTGCGATAGCTACCAATCCTGTGATCAACAGACGTTAGCCATTAAAGTCACCGATGTCCCTGAAGACCGTGATGGCGATGGCTTAAATGATAGTGTCGAGGCAGACCTTGGTAGTAATTTAGATAATATAGATACCGATAGTGATGGTGTTGATGATAAAACTGAAGTAGGTAGTGACCCATTAAATCCACGTGATACGGATAGCGATGGCATACCCGATATTTTAGATACTGATGATGATGGCGATGAGATCCTGACTGCAGATGAGAATCCTAATGGGGGCACGCCAAAGGACGATGATACCGATCAGGATGGAATACCTAACTATCTTGATAAGGATGATGATAACGATGGTCTGCCTACTGATGCTGAAAATTATAATGGCGGCATCCCAAAAGATGATGACACTGATAAAGATGGTACTCCTGATTATCTTGATGCCGACGATGATGGCGATGGTATAAACACTACTAGCGAAGGCATCAAAGATACTGACAAGGATGGAATCTATGACTATCGCGATACAGATGACGATAACGATGGTGTACTCACCAAAGATGAAGGTACAAAAGATACTGATGCCGACTCTATTCTTAACTACCTAGATACAGATGATGATGGCGATGGCTTAAGCACCCAAGCTGAAGGCAGCAAAGATACTGATACTGATGGTACGGCGGATTATCTGGATGCCGATGACGACAATGACGGCTTGTACACCAAGCATGAAAATTATAATAGTGGCACACCCACCGATGATGATAGCGACAAAGATAGCATTCCTGACTATCTCGATAATGACGATGATGGCGATGGCAAGCTATCTGCCACCGAGAGCAATGACCCGAATGGTAATCATCAGCCCGAGGATGCCAAAGATACCGATGGAGATAAAATTCCAGACTATTTGGACAAAGACGATGCCCATAGTCCTGAGAAAGATGATGATGGTGATGGCTTAACCAACGGCCAAGAAGCTACCTTAGGCTCTAATCCCGATAGTATCGATAGCGACAAGGATGGCCTACCCGACAAGCTCGAGGTGGGTTCATCCGTCACCACACCCCTAGATAGCGATAGTGATCGGATTCCCAATATTATTGATCCTGATGATGATAATGATGGCGTTCCAACCCTGACTGAGAATGCGGGTAAAAACACTCCAAGCATTGACTTAGATAAAGATGGCACTTTCGATTACATCGATACGGATGATGATAATGATGGCGTACTCACCAAGCTTGAGAACTACAATGGTGGCACACCGCTAGACGATGATACCAATAAAGATAATATTCCTGACTATCTCGACAAAGATGATGATGGCGATTTAATCAGTACTTGGTATGAAAACTACAATGGTAATACGCCAACGGACGATGATACCGACAAAGATAGTATCCCTGACTATTTAGATGTAGATGATGATAATGACCGAATATTGACTAAGTACGAGCGACCCGATCCCAATGGTAATGGCAATCCAGATGACGGCCTAGACTCAGATAAAGATGACATTCACGATTATCGCGATGCGGATGACGACAATGACCGGGTACTCACTCGGGATGAGGCGCCTGATCAGAATGCGGATGGCAATCCAGCAGATGCTGTGGATGCCGATTTAGATGAAATTCTGGATTATTTAGACCCCGTGGCTAACCCCTATATTCGCCTTAGTGTCCGTGCCATCTTACAAGGCTCGTATAGCTCTAGTACGGGTTTGATGTCGGATGATCTGCGGCGCCTTGGTCACTTGCCTAAGACACAACCTTATAGCTCACTCAGTGATTCGTTTGGCTATACCAATTCACCTCATGCAGTTTCACCGTTTGGGCATGTGGGCAAAGAATTAATCACTGATACTAACTATGTAGTGACAGGTAATGATGCGTTAGTAGATTGGGTGTTGATTGAAATAAGGGATGCGACTACTCCAACGAAACGCATCATGACCCGTGCTAGTGTATTGCAACGAGATGGCGATCTTGTGGATGGGAAAACTGGCACTAAAGAAATTCTGATTCACGATGTGCAGCCCGGTAGCTACTACGTTTCGATTGATCACCGCAACCATATGGGTGTCATGACAGCAACACCGCTGGCGCTTTCCCCTATTAGCACGCTAGTTGACTTCAGCAGTCCTAAAACAGCAACTTATGGCAAAAACGCGCAGTTGACTAACAGCAAAGTCGCTATGTTGTGGGCTGGCGATGTGAATAACAGCAATACTGTTATCACCAATGGCCCAGGTAGTGACTTAAATATTATCTTGGGTGCGCTATTAATTGCTCCGGGCAATACAGGTGTTAACACCGCCTATTTACTCCCCGGCTATTTTGCAACCGATATAAACTTAGATGGTGTAACCATTTACGCAGGGCCCAATAATGATACTAATGTCATGCTGGGGAATGTGTTATTACACCCTGAAAATACCACCTTTAGCGCTAACTATATTATCAATGGAGCGGTTCCTGCGTTTAAATAAGACAGTGGTTGCTTGCGACCTACTAAGCGCTTGAACTATAGTTATCCGCTTAATTCACTGGATAAACCTGCCCACTCCTTCGTGGGCAGTTCTATTACCAGCGTCGCTAATCACGCTTATAAAATTCGGAGACAGCATGTCCCAAGATTCTATTAGCTCTTTATCACTCAAAGAACTACATACCGGCATTCATACCGGCAAGTTCTCAGTGATGGAAGCCACTGATGCCTATCTAAACCGTATTGAGCGTTTAGATGGCGAACTGAACACTTATATCACCGTGCTAGGCGAGCAGGCTAAGCAACAAGCTCTCGTCATTGACCAGCAAATTCGTCAAGGCACACTGAATAGTCCGCTGGCAGGCGTGCCGTATGCCCTGAAAGATTTATTCTGCACCGAAGGCGTTTTGACCACTTGCGGCTCGAAGATGCTTGCCAACTTTGTATCGCCCTATGACGCGCATGTCGCCACCAAATTAAAACAAGCGGGCGGCGTACTGCTGGGCAAAAACAATATGGATGAGTTCGCGATGGGCTCATCCAATGAAAATTCGGCCTATGGGGTAGTGCGTAATCCGTGGAATACTGAGCGCGTCCCCGGCGGTAGTTCGGGTGGTGGTGCCGCCGCGATAGCTGCCCGCTTAGCACCGATGGTATTAGGGACGGATACGGGCGGCTCAATTCGCCAACCGGGTTCCTTCTGCGGTGTGACTGGGATTAAACCCACCTACGGGCGTATTTCCCGCTATGGCATGATTGCCTTCGCTTCGAGCCTTGATCAATGCGGGCCAATGGCGGTTTCTGCGGAAGATTGTGCGATTACCATGAATGTCATTGCAGGCTTCGATGAGCGCGATTCGACTTCGGCACAAGAAGCGGTTCCTGACTATACAGCCCACTTAAACAATTCGATTCAAGGCTTACGGATTGGCTTGCCGAAAGAATTCTTTGCTGAAGGCTTAGATTCGCAAGTCGCTGCGGTGATTGAACGCGCGGTGAAAGAGTTTGAAAAACTCGGTGCGGTGGTTAAAGAAGTTTCCTTACCGAATACGCATTTAGCGGTGCCGGTTTATTATGTGGTTGCTCCGGCTGAAGCCTCTTCTAATCTCTCGCGCTTTGATGGTGTACGTTTTGGGCATCGCTGCGAACATCCAAAAGACTTAATGGATTTATACAAACGCAGCCGCTGGGAAGGTTTTGGCGAAGAGGTGAAACGCCGGATTATGGTCGGTACTTATGCTTTATCAGCCGGTTATTACGATGCCTATTATTTGAAAGCCCAACAAGTTCGGCGCTTGATTAAGCAAGATTTCGTGGATGCTTTCAAAGAGGTGGATGTCATTATGGGACCGTCTGCACCTACCACACCGTTCAAAATTGGTGAAAAGGCAGATGACCCAGTCGCGATGTATTTAGCGGATATTTATACCATTCCAACCAGCTTAGCGGGCTTACCGGGGATGACTTTCCCGATTGGCTTGGCAGCCGATGGTTTACCCGTCGGTATGCAGTTAATTGGTAATTACTTCCAAGAGGCGCGTATGCTGAATGTGGCGCATCAATATCAGTTAACGAGTGATTGGCATCAACAAATGCCTGCACGGTTTGCATAAGGAGACCGTCATGGAATGGGAAACCGTCATTGGGCTGGAAATCCATGCTCAGCTATCCACGAATAGCAAAATTTTTTCAGGCTCGCCGACTGCTTATGGCGCAGAGCCAAATACGCAGGCTAGCCTGGTTGATCTAGGCATGCCAGGTGTCTTGCCAGTTTTAAACAAGAAAGCTGTAGAAATGGCGATTCGCTTAGGTTTAGCGATTGATGCCACGATTACGCCCCGCTCAGTGTTTGCGCGTAAAAACTATTTCTATCCTGATCTGCCTAAAGGCTATCAAATCAGTCAATTTGAATTGCCGGTGGTGGCGCAAGGCCATTTGGATATTGAACTGGACGATGGCACGACCAAGCGTGTCGGCGTGACCCGCGCGCATTTAGAAGAAGATGCGGGCAAATCATTGCATGAAGATTTTCATGGCAAAACCGGTATCGACCTCAATCGCGCGGGTACGCCACTGCTGGAAATCGTCTCTGAACCGGATATGCGTTCGGCGAAAGAAGCGGTCGCTTATATGAAAAAGATGCATGCCTTGGTACGTTATTTGGGTGTCTGTGATGGCAATATGCAGGAAGGCTCCTTCCGTTGCGATGCGAACGTCTCGGTGCGTAAACCCGGTCAGCCGTTTGGTACGCGGGCAGAAATCAAAAACCTGAACTCATTTCGCTTTATCGAGCGCGCTATCAATTATGAAGTTGAACGCCAAATTGAGCTGATTGAATCCGGTGGCACTGTCGTGCAAGAAACACGGCTGTACGATCCTGACAAAGGTGAAACACGCTCCATGCGCAGCAAGGAAGATGCGAACGACTACCGCTACTTCCCTGATCCTGATTTATTGCCGGTGGAAATTACCCCAGCCGATATTGAAGCCGTGCGGGCGATTTTACCTGAGTTACCGGGCGCAAAAAAACAGCGCTTTATGCAGACTTATCAATTAGGTAGCTATGAAGCCGATGCCTTAACCGCCAGTAGCGAATTAGGTGATTATTTCGAAACCGTGGCTCAAGGGACTCAAGACGCGAAGCTAGCTGCGAATTGGTTAATGGGTGGCTTGGCCGCTTTATTGAATAAGCATGAGCTGGAAATTACTGCTGCACCGGTCACTGCTGAAGGCTTAACTAGCCTGTTGATGCGCATTAAAGACAAGACGATTTCCTCGACCGCTGCCAAGGATGTTTTGGAAGCCTTATGGAATGGCGAAGGCATTGTCGATGCGATTATTGAAGCCAAAGGCTTAAAGCAAATCAGTGATACCAGCGCGATTGAAGCAATGATTGATGAAATCATTGAGAAAAACCCGTCGCAAGTCGCTGAATATCGCAGCGGTAAAGATAAGTTGTTCGCCTTCTTTGTCGGTCAAGCGATGCGTGCCTCTAAAGGCAAAGCAAATCCGAATACGGTCAATGACATTCTCAAACAGAAGTTGGAGGGCTAAGCATGTCAACCATTAGTGAAGCTGAAGTTCAAAAAGTGGCGCATCTGGCCCGCTTAGCCCTGCCCGCCGATCAAACTGCAAGCTATGTAAGCAAACTCAACAGCATTATTGATTTAGTGGCGCAACTCAGCGCGGTGAATACCGAAAGTGTCGCGCCCATGGCACATCCTTTGGATGCCATGCAGCGCTTGCGCGACGATGTAGTGACTGAAAGTAATCACCGTGAGGCTTATCAGACGGTTGCGCCCGAAGTGGAAGATGGCTTGTATTTAGTGCCAAAAGTTCTCGAATAAGTCTTGGCTTAGTAGCTTTATGAGCCAGCCTTATAAAGCTACTTTTCCTTCACGGTCTGCTGTATTTCTAGCAATAACCAATCCAAAAATATTGCAAACCTTATTTAGGAAAAGCACGCTACAGTTAAATAAAGCCATAGCCAGCAGGTCAGCCCATGAATACAAATCATCCCTCAAGCGAACGCAACCCTCGGCGGCGCACACGCACCAGCCAACGCACCGAAGCCATTTACCCCCCCTTTTTAAAGCGCAATATTCCGCTGTATGAGCTACTGACGGTGGATGGAGTTGAGGCGATTGAACATCACGCTGATTTAATTTTGCAGGAATTTGGCATTCAATTTCGTGGCGATGAAGCAACAATTCAGCTATTTGTGGAGGCAGGCGCGGAAGCCCAAGGCGAAATCGTGCGTTTCCCACCGGGGCTAATTCAGAAGCTAGTCTCAACCACACCTCGCGAATTTATCCACCATGCACGCAATCCAGCACGCTCGATTGCCGTTGGTGGCGATAATGTGGTGTTTGTACCCGCTTATGGTTCGCCGTTTGTATCGGATTTAGATCGTGGGCGGCGCTATGGCACGCTCGAAGACTTCCAGAATTTCATTAAACTCGCTTGGACTTGCCCGTATATTCATCATTCGGGTGGCACGATTTGCGAGCCTGTGGATATCCCGGTGAATAAGCGCCATTTAGATATGGTTTACTCACATATTCGTTATTCTGACAAAGCCTATCTCGGCTCAATCACTAGCCCAGAGCGCGCAGAGGATTCGATAGCGCTTTCACGTATTCTGTTCGGCGAAGAGTTCACTGATAAGCATTGCGTGGTGATGGGTAATATTAATGCCACTTCGCCGCTGCTATTTGATGGCGATGTCACCCGTGTGATTCGGGCTTATGCAGCAGCAGGGCAAGGGATTATTGTTTGTCCCTTCGTGCTCGGTGGGGCTATGGGGCCGGTCACGCCCGCTGGAGCGATTGCCCAAGCGCATGCCGAATCCTTAGTCGGCATTGCTTTGGCGCAGTTAGTACGCCCCGGTGCGCCGATGATTTATGGCAATTTCCTCACCACCATGTCCTTACGCAATGGCTCTCCCACGTTTGGTCAACCGGAAGCAAGCCTTGCCTACTTTGCGATCGGACAATTGGCGCGCCGTGTGGGTGTACCCTTACGCTGTGGCGGCGCCTTTACTTCCTCCAAAGTCAGTGATTTCCAAGCAGGTCAAGAAAGTACCGACTCTTTAACCCCTGCTTTAATGTCGGGTGCAAACTGGATTTTACATGCAGCAGGTTGGCTCGAAGGCGGTCTGACCATGGGCTATGAGAAATTTATTCTGGATGCCAACCGCCTCGGGATGATGGCACGCATGCTGCAAGGTTTAGCCTTGGATGACAACGCTTTCGCCTTAGACTCCTATCGCCAACGTAATACGCACAATGAGCACTTCTTAGGGACAGCACATACACTTGCCAATTACAGTGATGTATTTTATGAATCCACCACGGCGGATAGCGGTTCGTTTGAGCAATGGGAAATTGATGGCAGCAAAACCGCTGAGCAACGCGCCAATGCACTTTGGAAACAACAACTTGCTGACTATGTAGCGCCCGCGCTTGATCCAAGTATTGATGAAGCCCTGCAAGCCTTTATCCGTGAGAAAAAAGCTGCCAAACCTGATAGGTGGTATTAAGCAAGGAACTGACCTGCGATGACGAATGATCCTCTATTACAGCCCTACCAACTCAAGCATTTAACCCTGCGCAATCGCATTATGCTAACCGCGCATGAGCCAGCTTATTCTGAAGATGGCATGCCAACTGCTCGTTATCGAGCCTATCATGTGGAGCGTGCTAGAGCGGGTGTAGCGCTGACCATGACCGCTGGTTCGGCGATTGTGTCTAAGGATAGCGCGCCTGCTTTTAATAATATCCTTGCCTATAAAGACGAAGTGGTTAGCCATTTGCGTGATTTGGTTGATGCTTGCCACGAACAGGGCGCGGCGGTAATGATTCAGCTCACCCACTTAGGGCGGCGCACCCATTGGTCACGCGGCGATTGGCTTCCCGTAGTCAGCTCCTCAACGCGGCGCGAACCGGCGCATCGTGCTTTCCCTAAGCTCATCGAAGATTGGGATATTGAACGCATTATTCGCGATTACGCCGATGCCGCTGAACGCATGCAAGCGGCTGGTATGGATGGTATCGAGCTGGAAGCATACGGGCATCTCATGGATCAATTCTGGTCGCCTTATACCAATACGCTGGAAAATGAGTATGGTGGCTCTTTAGAAAACCGCATGCGCTTTAGTCTGGAAGTGCTGCAAGCGATGCGTGAGCGTGTGGGCAAAGATTTCATTATTGGTGTGCGCAATGTCGCGGATGAAATGCTCGAAGGCGGCCTCAGCAAAGCCGAAGGCATTGTGATTGCTTGCCGCTTGCGTGATTCAGGCCTGATTGATTTCTTGAATATTATTCGTGGGCATATTGATACCGATGCTGCACTCACTGATGTGATCCCCGTACAAGGGATGCGCAATTCACCGCATTTAGATTTTGCCGGTGAAGTTCGCGAAATCACGCGTTTTCCGATCTTTCATGCAGGGAAAATTCCTGATCTGGCTACTGCACGGCATGCGATTGCCAGCGGCAAATTGGATATGGTTGGCATGACGCGCGCACATTTAGCCGATCCGCATATCGTGCGTAAACTGCTGGCGGGTCAAGAAGAGACGATTCGGCCTTGCGTGGGTGCAACTTATTGCCTAGACCGTATTTATCAAGGCGGCGAAGCTTTTTGTATTCACAATGCTGCCACCGGGCGTGAGCTGACAATGCCGCAACAGATTACACTTGCCCCAACAAGAAAGCGCATTGTGATTGTCGGTGCTGGGCATGCAGGTTTAGAAGCCGCCCGCGTCGCTGCTGAACGTGGACATGAAGTGATCGTGTTGGAGGCAGATAGCGAAGCAGGCGGTCAAATCCGTTTGACGGCGCGTAGCCCACAGCGGCGCGAAATGATCAGCATTGTGGAATGGAGACTAGCGCAATGCGCGCAGCACCGCGTGCAATTCCGCTTTAACTGCTGGGCAGAAGCGGAGGACGTGCTCGCCCTTGAGCCGGATGTCGTCATCATTGCGACCGGAGGCTTAGCCAATACCGAAATTTTAGCGAGCGGCAATGAATATGTGGTGTCGACTTGGGATGTGCTAGCCGACAGCGTCAAGCCCGCTAACAAGGTGCTGCTCTATGATGATGCGGGCGACCATGCAGCCTTACAAGCCGCTGAAATGATCGCTGCTAGCGGTGCTGAATTAGAAATCATGACCCCTGACCGCAGCTTTGCACCAGAAATCATGGGGATGAATTTAGTGCCTTATTTGCGTAATTTGCAGCAGCAAAAAGTCACTTTCACCGTCACTTATCGCTTATTAGCGGCAGAGAAATCCGCGAAGGGTTTTACCGCTATTATTGGTAGCGATTATGGTACTTGGCAGCAGCGCAAAGAGTATGACCAAATCATTGTGAATCATGGCACATTACCCCTTGATGATTTGTACTTTGAGCTAAAGCCCCAATCGAAAAACTTAGGCGCGGTCAATTACGAACAGCTACTAGCCGGAAATGAGCAAAGCGCAGTTAAAAATCCTCAGGGGCAATTCCTGCTGTATCGAATTGGCGACGCCGTGGCAGCGCGCAATACGCATGCCGCGATTTATGACGCCTTGCGCTTAATGAAGGATATCTAGCGCTGAACTTATAGCCAAGCTGCGCAGTCCAAACTTGAACCTAAACAGCACTGAAGGGCTGTGTTAGTCTGCTTCTTTTCATAAGGACTTTGCATCTTGAAATTTCTTCAAATGGGACTAGGGTTATGTACTTTAGCCTTAGCCACGAGTGTTTCCGCTCAAGTTTACTTTTCCACACCGCATGAATTTGTATTAGATCGTGGCTGCGATGCGGTTACTTCCATCAAAAAACATAGCAATGTAAGCACCGTAGCAGCAGGCCAAGCTTTTCCCGCTTTAGGTACGAATCGCGAGCCGAATCCAACGCATATTTACCTGCAAATTGGTGCAGATAAAAAATGGGTGGAATTAAGTTGCGGTCACTATAGCAATGCGCCTGCGAATACGGCAGCTACTCAGCCGCGCCCAGTTACCCCGCCCGCTAATGCATGCTTACCGTTTTTTGATACCAGCAATAATCCGGTCAAACTCAAAAATGGCCTCGCGGATATTACCCCGCCCGCTCCTGCGCTTGATGCATTTGGACAAGCCTTGAATACCACTTGTGGTCCAGCAGGCAAGAAAGTTAGCCCCGATGAATTTAAGCAGTTGCTGCGTAATCACCCTGAGGTGTTGGGGCGAATCAAAGCCTTCACCCAAGATAAGGTGTTCGCTAATCGCCCTGCTCAAGCCGCGACTGAAGCTTACTTAAATGATTTAACCGAAGCTTGGTTTGCAGTGCATGCGTTTGATCATATTTTCTGTGGTGAACCCGAGGCAAATGGCCCGATTGGTGGGCTGCATTATGTCGGACGCTATGTGCAGCTCCAGCAAACCGGCGAAGCTTGTCGGATGGATAACTATCGGCAGAATGAAGTCGTGCCGGGTGTACTGTATTCGATGGGCGCAACCATGCGCTTTGGCAATAATACTGCGCGCTCATCAATCAAAGGTTATGGCCTCACACTGAGCGCTGAAGACTTATTGAAAGTGGCTACGCGAGCTTTTGCCGAAAACCCTACTGACAGCCGTGATAAAAGCACGGCCTGTTTAGCCCCTATTCAAGATGAGGGGCAGCGCTTTACCGCCGTGTTTGTCCGGCGCAGTGGAGGCATTCGTACTTTCTACCCGGATGCCAGCCCTTCGCCGACTGATCCTGCTTGTCAGCAAGGCATTAGCTTGAACTAAGGTTAGTTATCATTAATTTTACCTTCTTATAGATAAAATAAACTTTTATCTGCTAAAGCTAGCAATTAGTCTCTATAGAGAATCAAGTTTAAGCTTCTTTGTGGTATTCCTTAGTGCAAGCACTAGGGACTTATCCATCATGCAGGCAAAAACATTCTTTAATTCAGTTGCTTTGTTAGCTTTTATTAGCTTATTAGCGTTTATTCAAACAATTCATAGCCCTTTTAGCTTCATTACTGAAACTCATTATTTAAGCGAGCCTTATGATCAAAAAGGCTTGATTAAAGGTGGCTTATATCTAATTAGCTATCTAGTTAGTCTGGTGGCGCTAGCTTCTATTTTATTTATTTCTAATCAATGGATTGCCAATCTATTAATTATTTTATGCGCTACTATATTTAGCATTGATCTCTTTGTACAGCTATTAGGTAGTAGCACGAATGGCTTAACCCTTGCCTTGCTTTCAACCGCTTTTAATGAAGCAGGACGAATTTCTGACTTATTAGTTTATAAACAACCATTGCTCTACGCTGCTGTAGCCGCCTTAATTTTTTTCAGCGCTGCGCATTTGATTAGAAAACTAATCCCTGCGAAAGATCAAATCTGGTTTGGGTGGAGTTTAGGTCTACTCGTCGTTACGATGATTACTATAGCCTTGCTTAGCTATAAGATATTTTCCATTAAAACCCAATCTTATATAGCACCGATTAAAGCGCCTTTAATCTTACGCGAATATTTTGCAGAAAATCAATCAGCGCCACAGCGTGAACTCAATGCAGCCGTGACTCCAGTGAAGCCTGCGGCTTACCAAACTATAGTTTGGATTATTGATGAATCCATTTCGGGTAATTACTTAGCCGTGAATGGTTACCCGCAAGCCAATACCCCATTTTTAGACTCTTTCAAAACGCATGCAAATATGCAAAATTATGGCGTCGTTGCACCCATTTCCAACTGCTCTAACACCTCCAATCTTCTGCTAAGAATCGGCCTAACTTCGGCAGTGCAGCAAGATTTTAAAACGGCAAAAAACACGCTACCAACCATTTTTCAATACGCTAAACGGGCAGGTTTTGAAACGCATTTAATCGACGCACAGATCGCTCCGGGAGAAATGCAAAATAATTTAACTGGGCAGGATTTGAAATTTATTGATCATAATTTAGCTTTCCCACGCTCAATACATCCACAAGACCGTGATCAAGCTTTGTTGAAGGAATTGGAACGTTTATTAACTAATGAGCCTGCAAAAAACCAATTGATTGTGGCTGTTAAATGGGGAGCACATTGGCCCTACTCTTTAGCCTATCCACCACAACAAACTTTATTCAAGCCAGCAGCTACCGAATCTTTAACCGAAATGCGCCCAGAAAATCGCGAGATTTTAACCAATGCTTACTTGAATGCTTTGCATTACAGCGTAGATTATTTTCTACAAGGCTTATTAGCTAAGCCCTTAAATAATAAGCAGGTGATTTTCTATACTTCTGATCATGGGCAAAGCTTATTTGAGCAGGAACATAGCCCATTAACACACTGTCATTATGCAAGTGAGCCAAAAGATCTACCCTTAGGTGAGTTTAAAGTACCTTTGATGGTATTTACTGAGGGGGCTAAAACACAATTCCCTAAATTAGCCAATCGCTTGTATGCTCAGGAGCAAATTTTCCCCAGCACCTTACAATTATTGGGCTATGACCCAGCTGTTTATCAGGCTTATGGCCCGACCCTAAGGCAAGGCAGTGACTTAGATTATGCCCAATCTTTTGTTCTGGATTCGGGCTTACGCATTAGCATTCCGAACAGTGAGCTTAACTAAAGTTAAAAGTCAGCTTAGCGTTGCATCGTCAGTTTCACATCCACTTCTTGCTGATTCACACCATCACGAAGAAATTGTACTTTCACGGTATCATTGAGCTTATATTTATCCATCGCAGCCGTCAGTTCACTGGTATTCGTAACAAGCTTGCCATCAATCGCCTGAATAATATCGCCTAAAATCAACTCATCATTCGCTTTTACAGTAGTGCCTTTCAAGCCTGATTTCTGTGCCGGAGAGTCTGGAGCAACCTCCAACACCAAGACACCTTGTACACCCAAGCGATCTACGACACGTCCAGTCACCTCATCATTCATGGTAATGCCAAGAACAGGCCGAATATAGCGCCCATTTTGTACTAATTGTGGTACAACACGATTCACCGTATCCACAGGAATCGCAAAACCAATCCCTGCTGACGCACCCGAGGGGCTGTAAATGGCCACATTTACACCAATCACCCGCCCAGAAGAATCCAGCAAGGGCCCACCTGAATTGCCCGGATTAATGGCGGCATCGGTCTGAATTAAATCTTCCATAGTGGTATTAGTAGAACCCTCACCATCAATACTTCGGCCTAAAGCGGAGACCACTCCAGTCGTTAGGGTGTGATCCAAACCAAACGGATTACCAATCGCTAATACCGTTTGGCCAACCTTAAGTTCACTGCTAGTACCGATTTGTACCGGCGGCGGCACCTCTTTAGTTTCACGCATTTTTAGCACCGCCAAATCATGACGAGGGCTAGCACCGACGACATCCACATCAAAAATACGCTGGTCTGATAAGCGTACTTTGGCTGTTTTATACCCTTCTACCACATGGTAGTTGGTCACAATATGTCCATTCTTATCCCAAACAAAACCAGTACCTGTGCCACTAGGACGTTCACTCACATTGCGTGTCCAGAAATCAAGAACCTTGTCGGTCGTAGTGATATACACCACCGAAGGGCTAGCCGTTTCAAAGACACTAATCGTGCGTTCTTCTTGAGTGGTGAAAGCAGCAGCTGGCGTAACTTTCAGTGGCTCGGCAACGGGGCTGCTACCTGGAATTCGTTGAAAAAAAGGTAGAACCAGCCAGGCAAGGACAATACCCAAGACTAACCAGAACATATTTTTCCAAGTTTGTTTAATTTGCATGGTTCGACACCCTGAACCCTTAAATTATTCGACTTTAAACAGAGTTAACGCGGTACGCAATAAATCGCGCTGGCCATCATCGCTAACCATTAAATAGAGCTTGTCTTTAATGTGTGTAAGACCTTCAAAATTGTCAACTTGCAGGAAGCTTGTATAAACCGCCAAATCCCGCACTTCACAAAGGCCATCTTTGTTACAAGCCTTCAGATCGACTCGCCGTAGGCTAATCACCATAGGATGCAAAATACCCGACCAAGCCCGCTCTAAAACTAAAATGCTTTGATCTGGCAGAATTTCTAGACCTGTAACTGCGCTATTTTCTGCCGGATAAGCCCTAAATGACCATTTACGCTTGGCTGAATAAATAGATTGAAGGTTGTCTGGCTCACCTTTTAGGCTACGCTCTGGAGAGGTAAGAAAGCCGTATTTGGGATGATAAGCCACCGACTCGAGCATGGAATTTGAGGAGCGATAAGTCTTAGATTTTTGCAGGCTTTTGTGCAGTGGTAGCTCGCCTATTTGACGCCCTTGCGGGTTGACCCGAAAAATACGGGGGCCATGTTCAAACGAGACGATTAGCTGAGTATCGCCCTTTTTGCCATTGGCGGCATTCATCGCAAACAAGCCTTCTGAGTCGCGTAACTTAATCGGCTTACCTTTCGCATTGACTAAAGGCGCGACTAATACCGGCTGCACCGCCGTAATTTGTTCGCCTTCAATCGTTAATTTGAAATGAAATAGCCGCCCCTGATCGGAGACGGCATAAAGCAATTGCTCATCATGATCCCAAGCAATCCCAGAAAGCTCGCTGACCGTTTCACCCTTAAACACAGTGCGTGGCACGGTGAAATGGCTCAGGACTTTTACTTCTGAGTAGGCTTGAGGAGCAGCCGTCACTGGCGGCACGCTGCATGCGGTCAAGGCAAGACAGCAATTTAAAAGCATCCAGTAACGGCTGAATAAACGCATCTTAATTTTCTAGATCTTGCTCTTTTTGCGGCATCGTATCGTGCAAATCAACGACTTTCTTTTGATTCTTCCGCAGCTTCAAGTTCAGCATTTCAACACCGAAGGAGAAAGCAATCGCAAAGTACAGGTAGCCTTTTGGCACTTCATGACCCATACCATCGGCAACTAAGACTACGCCTACCAAGACAAGGAAGGTCAGTGCGAGCATCTTTACGGTGGGATGTTTCTCGACGAAGTCACCAATTGGGCCTGCAGCAAACATCATGACCAGAATCGCGACGACAATCGCAGCTACCATGACAGAGACTTGCTCAGCTAAACCAATCGCGGTAATGACGGAATCTAACGAGAATACGATATCAATAATCGCGATCTGAACAATGACAACCATGAAAGAGGAGGCGCCTTTCTTAACAAGGTTTTCACCCTCATCGACTCCACCTTCAAGGCTACCGTGAATTTCAGTCACTGCTTTATAAATCAGGAATAAGCCACCAAACAATAAGACCAGATCACGACCGGAAAACTCATGACCCATAATACTAAACAAAGGTGTGACTAATTTTGCGACCCAGGCAATCGACAGTAGCAGCAAGACCCGCGAAAACATCGCGCCAAACAAGCCTAATTTACGAGCTAAAGCACGCTGCTCAACAGGCAAGCGATTGACCATTAAGGTCAGGAAAATAATATTGTCGATCCCTAGCACTACTTCCAAAATGGTTAGTGTTAGGAATGCGCTCCACACATTAATGTCTAGCAGCATTTCCATAATTAAAATTCATCAGTCAGTTTCAGGGGCGCTATTCTAGGCCGAAGCCAGCAAGCAAGGCGATTATACGCAATAGCTGATAGGGGTATATAGCTCAATCTGGGGAACTTTATTCCATCATTAAGGTCATGCGCTCCAACCAATCTATGCTACTGGTAGCGATTAAATCCAAAATGCCCTGTGGATAAAACCCAAAAATCAGCACAATACTAGTGAATAATAACATGATAAATAATTCACGTGGCTTCAAGTCGGGAGATTCACCAATCGTTGCATGGCGAGTTTTGCCTAAGAAGGCTTGGCGATAGGCTGAGAGAAAATAAGCAGCCGCCAGAATAATGCTAAATAAAGCCAGCAAGCCCGCACCCAAATAATTTTCCAAGACCCCAATCGTCATTAGAAACTCAGCAGGAAAACCACTAGTACCCGGAATACCTAAATTTGCAGCTCCTAAAATAAAGAAAAAAGTGGTCAAGAGCGGCATACTTTTGGCAATCCCACCTAGGCTTGGAATCTCACTGGAACCCACGCGCTGATAGATAAAACCCACAATTAAAAATAAGCCACTAGCGATCACTGTAAAGTTAAGCAACTGAAAAATCGCACCCTGCAAGCCTTGCTGGGTCATACTGACTACACCCAAAAACACCATCGCCACATGGCTCAAGCTCGAAAATGCTAGCATGCGCCTTAGATTGGTTTGCCCTAAAGCCGCCAGTGCACCATACAAAACACCGAGCATGCCCAAACCAATCAAGATGTATTGAAAGTCTTGAAAGGCACTCGGCGCTAAAGGAAAGGCAAAGCGAATCATCCCGTAAACGCCAACCTTCAATCCCACCAAAATAGCGACCACTTGGGTCGGTGCTTCTTGAGCGACCACCGGCAGCCACGAATGCAGCGGAAATAAAGGCAATTTCACTGCAAACGCAAAGGTCAGCAGGATAAAAATCGCTGTTTGATAATTATGTGTATGCGCAATATGTAGCAAGCGGGTGTAATCAAACGTAATACCCCCAGGATTTTGCAGGGCGAGCACCACAAAACCCAACAGCAATGGCACGCCACCTGTGAGCATAAACAGTGTGTATTTCACCCCTGCATAACGCCGATTTGGCCCGATGCCCCATAAGCTAATCAGAAAATAAATGGGTAAAACACTCAACTCCCAGAACAGGAAGAATAGAATCGTATCCAAAGCCGAGAAAATCCCCATCATCGCCATTTCAAGTAGCAGGATTAAAGGGAAAAATAAGCGTGGTAAATTCTGAATCGCATTCCACGAAGCTAAAATCACGCCAATAAACAGTAAAGCCGAAAACGGCAAAAATAAAACCGAAATCCCATCCACGCCCAATAGATATTGAATATCCAACGAGGGAATCCACGGGCTACGCTCCACAAATTGGAAGCCTGCTAGCTGCGGCTGAAAGCCTGTAACAATGATCAGCGAAATCAGCAAAGCCCCTACCGAAGTAGCTAAAGCAGCCCAACGTGCTTCGCGAGGCGCTAAAAAAGCAGCGATCACTGCACCTAGAGGCAACAGCAAAATCAGCAGGCTGAGCCAAGGAAAAACCGCGCTAGTGAGTGGGATGGCTTCATTCATGATTCGCCATTCCCGAAATTGCACGCAATTCATTAAATAACTCTCCGACCCCACCGACCGGCTCAGCAATCAAAGTCAGCCAAGGCACATCATAAAAACCGACCACTACAATCACGAAAATGACCGTGCCTGCCAATACCTTTTCGGTGAGCTGTGAAGGTTCGCTATTCCAATGACTGGTATTGCCGCTAGGCTTAGACAAAAACACTCGCTGAAAAGCCCGCAGCAAAAAGCCCGCAGCAATTAAATTACCAATCGATGCCGCAATCGTGACTGGTGCACCAAAGGTTTTAATCGCTCCCTCAAGGACAAAGTGAACCGCATTAAAGCCCGGCGTCCCCGGCATCCCCACAATCGCAAGGCCAGCAATTAGGAAAGCAATGCCCACCAGTGGAATATAATCAAACATCCCACCCAGTCGATGTAAATCAGTGGTATGAGTCCGCTGCCAAACCAAGCCAGTCATCAACAATAAACCAGAAATCGCCAAGCCAAAATTCACAGCTAAAAGCACGCTACCCTGTAAAGCCAACGGATCAAGACTAAACAAACCGATGGTTAAAATACTGGTGTGAC
Organism: Thiolinea sp.; assembly: GCA_049290875.1. Lineage (GTDB taxonomy): Bacteria > Pseudomonadota > Gammaproteobacteria > Thiotrichales > Thiotrichaceae > Thiolinea. Next base: position 149,516 of record JBATOI010000043.1, on the reverse strand, counting down.
TGACCACCGCAAAGCCTAACAAACTACGCATATTCTGCTGTTTGAGCGCTAATAAGGCGGCATAAAACACCCCCACCATCGCAAAAGCCACTGCAACATAATGCCATTGCCACACAGCATTCGGCATCAGGGGAAGTACAAAGCGTAAGAGGCCATAAACCCCAAGCTTCAAGCCCAATAAATAAATGGGAGCAATCGCGACATTGCCAAAGCGTAGAAAGTCGGGCAGCCAGCCATGAAAAGGAAACATTGGAATACGGACTGCTAAGCCATAAAACAGCAAGAAAAACAGTACTCCCTGCATATCCTCTGGCACTTCAACGGTGGCGAGCCGATAAATATCAAATGACCAGAAACCATATTGATAAGCATGGCTCCAGCCAAATAATAAAGTCCCCGCTGACAGCAAAATTAAGCCGACTGCCATAAACTGCAAAAACCGCACTAAGGCAGGCATCACATCATCAGAAGCTGGCCAACGCTTGGTCAAATACGCCACCAGCAGAATTTCAAGCATGGATAACAAGTTAAACCAGAGCAAATCCATCGTCACCAGTTGGCTGACTAAACTAGCTTGAATCAGCATCATGACCGATAGGACTGAACTAGCATGCAAGCGGCGGAATAGAATAAAGACCACACACAGAAAACCAAGCAAAGTAGTGAGCAAAATAAACAGTACGCTCATGCCATCAACTGCCATGTGATATTGCAAAGCCGCCCAAATAGGCAAGTTTTCGGCAAACTGCATCACGCCAGCAGCTTGAGTGTTATCAAAATTCAAATACAGCACTAGTGCTAAAGCAATTTCGATAAAGGACGCAATCAGCGCTAAAATAATCGCCTGCTTGCCACGAATCCAAATCAGCAACAGCCCAGCCAGCAGTGGTACTAATTGTAGGAGGCTGAGCAAAGGCCAAACCGCTGCGATTTCGTCATACGCCATTACTGCGCCCTCACAACACAACAACCATAGTCGCAGCGATCAACACCAGCATATAACGCGGCTGGCGCAAATAGCCTTCAATCAACTCTGCATACCGCCCTAATACCGTAGCCAAACGCCCTAAACCGTCGCTGCTGCTTTTCAGTACCAAGCGCTCTTCAAACCATTCCAGCATTTCTGCCAAACGCTGCATTAGCTTGCCGAAAAAGCCCGACCCCACTCCGACCTGACTACTCAGCTGCAAGTTACCACTTTGTAGAGCCTGCATTTGCGCCAAGGTTGAGAGCATATTCACATGCGAAGGCGTGCCGGTGAGCCGATCAACCACTTGCTGATCAAATAACTGCGCTTCATGCGCGAGCAAACGTGTCGGGTGAACCAGAAAAGTATCAGCCAGACGATCCAACCAAAAGCGCTGCAAGCACGCATTATGCAACCACAAACTGCGCTGAAACCAAGTGGGTGCAGCCGGTGCTGGGCTAGTCGTTTGCTGCAAAAAGGAAGGCGACAACAAAAATTGATAAATCCGCCAAATTGCATGCAAGACTAAATGAATCAGAGCAAACGTTGTCCAGCCTGCCGCAATTTCAATCACCATCAAACCGACTTGCATCAGGGTGGAAAAGATTAGCGAGCTTTTAATATCGGTCTGTACTTGCGCCAAAAACCAAGCATATATCACTGTCGCGGCTCCAATAGCAGCGAGTAACCAAGTAATAATCGGCATTTGCTCCAACATAGGAGACACACGTAACAGCAAGTAAACACCCGCATGCACCATCACCGAGCCATAAAATACCCCACTTGAAGGCGTTGGCCCTTCGAGCGCATGCGTAATCCAAGCCGAGAAAGGAAATTGCGCTGACTTGATACAAGCTGCCAGCATCAGCCCCAGCACAATCATATTGGCGACTAAACTCGATTCTGATTGGCTTTGTATCAATATCGCTTCCCATTCACTCGTGCCCCAATACATCAGCGCCATAAAAATCGCGAGAATAAACCCCGCATCGCCCAGTCGATTAGTGACGAAAGCGCGGGTGGCATTGGTGCTAGCATATTCACGTTGCCATGAATAACTGATCAGCAAATAAGAGCTAATTCCTGCTAACTCCCAGCCAATGAAAGTCACCATCAAATTGCCGCCCAAGACAATCAACTGCATAGCGGCATTAAACACACACATAATCAGGAAAAAACGCTGAAAACTGCTTTCACGGTGCAGATAATTCACCGAAAAGCGCAAGGTTAGCAGAATAATCAGGCTGAAGACCGTGGCTAGCGTCAAGCTCAGTGCATCAAATAGCAGGCTAAAGCTGGCTTGAATATTGCCACTTTCTAGCCAGCGCGAAATCACCAGCGTACCCAGCGGAGCCTGCACAAGGCTGTAGATATCCAAGACCAGTAATAAGATGAACACCAGTGCCGCAGAGCCTACTGCAACCCTAGCCGTTTCACGCTCACCCTTTTCGCCCCGATTCCACTTAAAGATCACCCCTACGCCAAGCCATAAGCAGGCTAGCAGCGGTAAACTCGGGATCAAGAAGGCGATGAGGTATTGCCAATCAACCATACCTTAGCCTCCAAACGGTGCAGCGATAGCTTGCAAGCTGCTGAGTAAGATATTCAATAAAGGCAAAGGATAAAATCCTAAGAGTAAAGTGCCACCGACTAATACTGCGCCTGCTGCTAGCTCTAAGGGACGCAAATCCTCAACCTGCTGCATAGTCAAATTGACCGGCCCTGTGTAAAGCTGCTTTACCGTCCGCAAGCTATAAGTTGCAGTAATTAACATCCCTAGCGATAAAGCAGCGACTAACCAGCCCCAACGCTCAAAACCACCAATCAACGCGTGCAATTCACCAATAAAACCTGCTGTGCCCGGCAAACCTACTCCACCGACCAAGGCCAAAATAATCAAGAAAGCAAAGCGTGGAGTTGCCCGCAAGAGTGAGCCATAGTCATTAATATCGCGGGTGTGAGTACGCTCATATAACAGGCCAATCAGCATGAACAAAGCTCCTGCTACTAAGCCATGTGCCACCATCTGATAAGCCGCACCCATTAAACCATTCGGATTGAGAGCCGCAATTCCGACCATCACCACACCCATATGGCTAATGGAAGAATAGGCAATCATCTTTTTCAGGTCGCTCTGTCGCCAAGCGAGCAAACCACCATAAAGCATGCCGATCATGCCTAAGGCCATCATGAAACTCTGTAGATTCACCGCAGCTGCAGGCAACATTTCCACACTGCGAATCATTCCATAAGCCCCCATTTTCAACAGAATGCCTGAGAGCAAAATACTCACTGGGCTAGGTGCTTCGACATGCGCTAAAGGCAGCCAGCCATGTAAAGGAAATAGTGGGATTTTCACCCCAAAACCAATCATTAAGCCGAGAAAAATCAGGGTTTGCGTCTCTTCTGGGATGACTGCAGAGGCACGTTTGATGGAGGCAAATAAGAAACGGTGCTCAGGGTTAGCATCAAATAGCATTAATAAACCCAAAAGCATAAATACCGAGCCGCCCATGGTATACAGCACGAAATTTAAAGCAGCGCGCTGGCGATTGCCTCCACCCCAACGGTCAATTAAGAAAAATAGCGGAATTAACACCAATTCCCAGAAGACATAAAACAGCGCCCAACCTTGAGTGAGAAATACACCCATCGTGGCGGCTTCTAACAGCAGTAACAGGATGTAATAGCCTTTGATCCGCTCTTTAATCTGCGTGGAAACAGCAATCGCTACAAGGGTCAATAAATTGGTGAGAGCCACTAAGGGATAAGACAGGCCATCCACACCAAAAGAAAAATAAGTACCTAAGCGCTCATTCCATTGATACTCCGCCACTAATTGCACCGCAGGATTGCTGAAATCAATCTGACTGGCTAAATATAAAGTGTAGAGCAGCGTGATAGCCGCCGTACTAATCGCGGCAGGGCGAATCCATGATTGCCGCTGCTCTGGCAAAAACAGAATAAAAAATGCGCCTGCTACCGGTAGCAGTAGCAAGAGAATCAGGAAATCTATCATTAACTTCAGCCAATCCGACTGCACGCAAGGAGCGCCGATAATAACTCAGGATGACCGGCAGTGAATAGCACCTATCCCTTAGGAAAATTAGGTTTATCTAAACTCAGCTTGACTCTGGACTAAATTAACTCCCCACCGCTAGACTCATGCATACCCACCTTTTTCTCAGCTAGGAGTTGTATGCAATGACTGCTTTTAAAGCTTTACGCATTCGGCAGCAAGATAAACAAATTAGTGCTGCTTTTGAAACCCTGCAGTTAGACGAATTAACGGCTGGCGAGGTGGTGATCAAAGTCAGCTGGTCGTGCATCAATTATAAAGATGCTTTGGCCGCGACCGGCAGCGCCAAGATTGTGCGTAATTTCCCGTTAAATGGCGGGATCGACTTAGCCGGTAAAGTCCATAGCTCCACGGATGCACGCTTCAAAGAGGGTGATTCGGTCTTAGTCGTTGGTGGGGGTATTTCTGAAACGCTGGATGGCGGCTACGCGGAATACGCGCGTGTACCTGCCGCTTGTGTCGTACCCGTTCCACAGGGTTTGAGCGAGCGTGAAGCAATGTCCATGGGTACAGCAGGCTTCACCGCAGCGCTCGCAGTGATTCGCTTAGAGCGCATGGGGCAAACGCCTGCACACGGCCCGATGATGGTGACAGGTGCCACCGGGGGGGTGGGTAGCTTTGCAGTTGATCTGTTAGCCTCACGCGGCTATGAAGTGGTCGCCTATACCGGCAAAACCGAGCATCACTCCTATTTACAAACTTTAGGTGCTAGCCGCTTTATTGATCGCAATACGCTGGAAATGGGCAAGCGTCCGCTCGAAACTGCACTCTGGGGCGGGGCAGTGGATAATGTTGGCGGCGAAACCCTCGCTTGGCTCACTCGCACCCTCAAGCCGTTCGGCAGTATTGCTAGCATTGGTTTAACCGGTGGTTTTGAACTCGCCACTACGGTCATGCCCTTCATTCTGCGTGGTGTATCCTTGATTGGCATTAATATCGAAGCGCCGCGCGAAATGCGTGATGAAGCTTGGCAACGCCTTGGCTCTGATCTCAAACCAAGACATTTAGATAAAATCGTGCAGCGTGAAATTAAATTCGAGGAGCTATTAAATGCTTTCCCTGATTATTTACAAAATAAAATTGTCGGGCGCACAGTAGTTAAAATCGCTTGAGTTAAGGTTTAAATTGAAGAGTTAAGGGCGAATCGGTCATTTCCCATTGGCCTTTCGCCACATTCTCGCCACTGACACTATTGAATAGCACATAACTGTATTTTCCATAATGTGGCAGTTTATTAATGAGCTGCTGCAAAGCTTCGGGTGTCGTTGCATCTAATAACACCAATTGCTGCTTACCCGCATTCAAGGTCAAGGCTAGTGAATGCAAGCCGCAGGTGTAATTCACACTATTCAAGGTATACGCGGTTTCGCTCAGTTTGAAGGGCTGTTTAGCCCGCTCAAGCAAGCCTGTCAGCGCTGCATTATCACCACCTAATAAAATCACCATGCCTTCTTCTGGCAGTGGCGCATCATCATATTGAGTCTTCGGTTTATCTTCACGGCTTAAAGCTGCAATTGCCTCCTCCCACGCCAACTCCATACCTGCTGGAACTTGGCGAGCAATGACGAAGGTTTTCGGTTGTGCGTTATACAAAATATTTAAAGCAGTCGGCACTTCGTCCAAAGCAGGAATACGCAGCAACTCAAAATTAGGATCAACCGCTACCGCTAACGGCTTTTGCGCATACCTTAATTTGAAGGTTTGCTGAGCAGTGTCCAAATCGAGCCATTGTGTTTCAGTATGTCCTTCTTTAAAACCTGCGACCACTGGAATTTTTAATTGATACGGCTCGCCCGTTTGGGTTTGTTTTAGGCTTAAATTCAACAAGGTCTTGCCATTTTCCTCAACAAGTTGATGTTCGCCGAGCGCTAATTGCGGTGCTCCTGTGCGTTCGAGCCATTGAGTGAAAAAGCTTGCCAAGTTCTGCCCACTGACTTTTTCAAAAACTGCTTGAAGATCAGCGAAGCTGGCCTTTTTAAATGCATAATCTTTATAAAGCGTCTGTAAGCCCTGCTCAAATTTATCCTTACCAATCTGCTGTTTAAGCATCTGAAACAGCATTAAAGACTTGCCATAGCCAATCGCTTGCGTGATTTGATCATGGCGGCTTTGAAACTCTTTTAAGGGGAAATCCTGAAAATTGCTGGTGAAACTAGCGTATTTTTGCAAACTATCGCGCCGATAATTCATCGCCTCGCCTTTGCCTGCGCTGATTTGGTAATCAGCTAAATAGGCGGTTAAACCCTCACTCCAATTGCCCAGCTTGCTATCCACATAGACGCTATTCCCCCACCAATTATGTACAATTTCATGCGGGAATGAGCTACCCAAAATAAACGGTAAGCGCATCACTTTTGAACCCAGCAAAGTAAACGACGGCATCCCCCAACCGGTTTCCCAGAAACTTTCCACCGTAGCGAATTTACGATAGGGATAAGCACCCAATTGCTTGGAATAGCTCTCGATATATTGATGGGTAGCTGCTAAATACTGTTTGGCTAGGTCATCATCCGCAGTCTGTAGATAAACCATGGCGGTTGCGTATTGGCCTGGCTCGCTATATACCTTGAAGGGCCCCGCTAAGAAATAAATCGCTGGTTGCGGTTGGGTTTCTTTCCAAGTCGTTTGAATAGGCTCGCCTTGGCTTAAACTAGCCCAATCTTTGGGTAAGTCAGCACTTAACTCAAAAGTATGCAGCGCATTAGCTGTGTCAGGATACCACTGGCTATTGGCATCCAAATACACGCCTTGGCTATCAAATTGCACACAAGCTTGCGTCAACCATGCGCAATCTGGGGTGGATTTGAGCTGTCCGCTGTATTGCAAACTGACCTGTGCTTGCTTGGCACGATAATGTTTTAAGCCATTATTGCTAGCAAGCAGCTCAATTGCCGGATTAGGGTCTAAACTAAATTGATCACTTAAACTAAATTGCCAAGTTTCTGCGGCGGTCGTGCTGAACCTAAGCTGATCAGCCACCGACAAACGAGTAGATGCGAGATCAATCTCTAATTTCAGCTGGTGTTGTAAATGAAGGTCGCTCGAATTAATAGCAACAGCATTTGTTTCGCTAGAGCTGACAGGTAAGCCCCAGATTAACACCAGCCAAGTACTAAGCACGAAAAGTCTAAGTAAGGTCATTGGTTCATCCGATTATCTAAGGGATATGCGCGTTTTTCCGACAGAGTGCTAACATAACAGCGAGGGCATGTAAGCATCGGTTAGCACACAAAGCTATACACTCTATCTGACATCAAGATTCGCTCAAGGATACAAAATACAGCTATGAGAATGCGATATCGAATGACTTTCTTTTTGACTCTGGTCTGTTTATTCGTCAATTTTAATCTACCTACTGCCTCCGCGACTACTTTAGAACATCGTTCATTGACTGAAATAAATAGCTTTTTGGATGGCTGGAAGCCCGTTGCTATTGATGGCAACCAACAAATCAGCTTCCCAGAACTGATGCAACGCCTACAAGCGAAACGCGTGGTATTTGTAGGCGAAACCCATGACCGCTATGACCACCATATTAATCAACTCCTGATCTTGCGTTCTATGCATCGGCAAAATCCTAATCTTGGAATTGGCGTTGAATGGTTTCAACAGAGCTTTCAGCCAGTGATCAATAGCTATTTGGCAGACCAGCTCAGCGAAGACGAATTGCTCAAACAAACCGATTATTACAATCGTTGGCGCTATGACTTTCGCATGCTACGCCCGATTCTTGAATACGCGAAAGCCAATAAATTGCCCGTGATTGCTTTAAACGCGCCTGCTGAGCTTACGAGTAAAGTGGGCATGCAAGGCTTAGAGAGTTTAACTAAAGCCGAACGCGCTCAATTACCTGCTGAAATTACTCCAGCCGAGGGTTCTTATCTGAATAAGCTGCGCCAAGTGTTCGCTGATCATGCACATGGTCACGGCCAATTTGAAAACTTCGCGATGGTGCAACGTATTTGGGATGAAACGATGGCAGCGAATATTGTTAAATTCCTGCAAGCCAATGATAAAGCCCGCATGATTGTGTTTGCAGGCTCAGGGCATGTGAGCTCCAAAGCAGCAATCCCGAATGATATGAGTCGCCGCCTACCCAAGATCAGCAAAGCGACGCTGCATAGTGTTGATGTGCGCGAACGCTTGAATGATGAAGTTGATTATCAACTACTCACTCAATTTTTAAGCTTGCCACCCACTGGAAAATTAGGCGCATGGCTAGTACCCGCACAGAATGGTGCGGCGATTGGCAAGCTCGTACCGAATAGTGCAGCAGATAAAGCGGGTCTACATGAAGGTGATAAAATCACCAGCGTGAATGGTGAAGAGATTACCAGTGTGGCTGATTTATATAATTGCCTAGCTAAATATAAACAGGGTGAAAAAATTAAGCTGGGTGTAAAACAGCCTGACCTCAAAGGGCAACCGCCCCGCGAGGTGTTTTACACCATCAAACTTCAATAAGGCTGCTGGCCTAGCCAATTGCCTGCTGGGCTATAATTACACACCCAAATTTGTTCAGCATTGCCACAAACGGCAGCTGCACAACCCACCTCTTGCGTATCGCGCCAAACTATTTGTGTATAATGTCCACATTGCGCGCCAGGGCGGCATTGATTACTAGCATAGTCATAATCTTGAACTTCACCCGCCCAAAGTGCTACGACTCGCCTTGGCGTAATTGGCTCTAGCTCTCTGCGCCCATCCGTCCAGCGCCTTGCTCCCGACCAGAATAGATTTTCACCCACTTGCCATTCATCCTTACCCAACTCACTGCGATGATGCATTTGACAGCCGAGAGTATTCGCCCAAGCCTGTGCATAGCCTGCCAAACGTCCTGACCAGCGCAAACTTGGCAAACCTAAGGGTGCACGTACTTCATTATGTGCCGCCAGCATCATGCGCTCATTCATCAGCAAAGAACGTGCTGGAGCACTAGGCGCTACCGTACAAGCGACACAAGTAAATATTAGGATGAAGAAAACAATTGGGCGCTGCATGCGTTAATGCACAAAAGGATTAGTACGGCGCTCATCCCCAATCGTGGTATTCGGCCCGTGCCCTGGAACGACGGTGACTTGATCGCCTAAAGGCCAAAGCTGCTGCTTAATTGAATGCATCAGTTGCTGATGATTTCCACCGGGAAAATCGGTACGCCCCACACCGCCATCGAAGAGTACATCGCCGACAAAGACAATACCTGCTTTTCGATTAAATAAAACGACATGGCCGGGCGTATGCCCCGGTGTATGTGCTACTTCAAAATGCTCTTGACCCACGGTTAAAATGTCACCGTGCTTGAGCCATTGCGTCGGGCGAAACGCATCATGATGTGGAAAGCCAAACTGCTTGGATTGAATCGGCAATCCATCCAACCAATAAGCATCACCTTCGTGTGGGCCTATCACTGGAACTTGATAATGCTCAGCAATCGGCATCGTGCCGCCGACATGATCTAAATGGCCGTGGGTGAGCCAGACCGCTATGGGTTTTAAACCTTCCTTTTCGATGGCTGCTTTTAGCTTAAGCACATCTCCACCCGGATCAACAAGCACACATTCTTTGGTTTCCTCGCACCAAATAAGGCTGCAATTTTGCTGGAAGGGGGTTACGGGGATTTTTAGGTATTTCATGGAGAGCCTAGTTAGGGTATCAGAATTAAGCTTCGCATTTTAAGACTTAGCTTACTGCAGAGCTAGTGTAGCTAGTTAAACTACACTGGCTGCCAGCCGCTCTCAGGCTTTATGATGAAAAATAGTACTGATAATCCGCACATTGCTTGATCACATCGTTGAAGTACTGTGTATCTTCATAAGCACGGATCTGCTTGAAGTAAGTGCCAAGGCCATTTTTCTTGGCAAATTTTACGGCTTTAGCATATTTGTCATTGTTGCCATGTGGCCAGTAGTTATCAAGATCAGTGCCTTTTTTCTCTTGCTGCTTATAAAACTCGTCCTCCTCAATTTTTGCCAAGGCATAGAGTGTTTTGACTTTTAGCTCTCGATTAGTTGCATGCTGTAAAGCGAGTTCGTAGTGTTTGCGAGCCTTGCTGAAATCAGCTTCACCTTTTTTCCAAGCAACCGTTGAGCGCTCTGTCTTGATTAGCATCGGTGAATTTCCGAACCAAGTCATATTGTAATAGGCTGTCCCTAATAGGAACTGGTTCTGAGCATCGCGGGGGTCACTCTTGGCCTTGGTTTCCAAGGCTTGCATTGTATTAATCACTTCCAGCAGGGTCATCGGTTTGGATTTGACTCGATTATTGCCACTACGCCCTGTCGTGAATGGGTTGTAAGTGGTTTTGAAGAGTTTGTTCTTGGCCTCCAAGGCAGCGGCTTTCGCTTGATCCAATAAACCAGCGGATAAGTATTTTCTAGCAATCAGTTCGTTGGGATCATTATTCAGCACAAACTGGTTCGTTTCATAGTCGATGCCACCAAAGGCTTTCGTAAAATCAGCTACCATTTTTTGCTCAAGACGGTTTAGGGGCGTTTTGGCTTGCAGCGCTTGCAACTCACGGATTTCAGCGACTTTAATCTCATCTAAGATAATATCGCCACGCTGTTGAGCGAGATAAGCTTTGCCGGGCTGTTTGGCATTCAAATACAAAGGTGTCAGCTTGGCATAGGTATAGGTCATAAGGTCTTGAGTACGGCGCTTGTAGGGGTTATTGTATTCATCATCCCCGCCAGCTGAGTTGCTGGGTTTTTCTAGGGCTTCGACTGCCGTGAGCTTATCGGCTAAAGCCAGCTCACTGCTAGGATCAATGGTGCTCAGATTCTCAAGGTAGACCAGATGTTCCAAGGGTTGGACATAGGACTGACGTGCATCATTGGGATAAGCGGCTAGGAAAGTGCTGACCTCCGCTGTTGTGATGGGTTGTGCGGCTAATACCTTGAGATAGAGTGCTGCATAGTCAGTTAGAAACAAATCCTTACGCTTTTTATCCTGTTTGATCTGATCAACTAATTGGTTGAGTTGGCTCAAGTATTGGTTGCGGCGGTCACGTAGTTTCTGTTTTGCCTGCTCAGTTTTTGCCTCTTCATACGCTTTGAGGTCATCAATCAGAACTTCTCGATTGATCCCACGCGAGGCTTGCAACCAAGGTTCAGCTTCGTTGCCGGGCACATGATCGGCAAACTGAGCAAACTCCAACTCACGGAACAACATCGTATCAACCCAGTCCGAATCTGGGGCCAAGGCATAAACCGACTTGAGTTCTGCCAGTGAATTGGCATTAACCCGCAAGGCACGCACAAAATGCATCAAGGCTTGCTCATCCTTGTCTTGACACAGTGCCATCAAAGCACTCCATTCTTCGTCAGTCTTAATGCTGAAATTGAGCTGTGCCTGAAGTTTCTTGGTAGCCGTTTGATTGAAAAGTGTTGCAAATTGATAAGCCGCCTCGGCTCGCTTATCGGTACGTTGTAAAGCTCCGGCATACAGTAAGCCTGTCCAGACAGCGACTTCTTTATCTGGCTGCTGAATGTCAGACGCAAGGCGCTGGTATTCGCTCAAAACTTCAGGGTATTGGCTGGTGTAATGCAGCAGGCGAATCAGCAAATATGCATAACGCTGGCGTAAAAAAGCATCCTTTTCGGTCTCAAGTTGTTGGCGGATAGTAGCGAGCACTTCTGCGCCAAGCTTTTGATTTTCTGCCTTTTGCTGTTGTTGCTCTTCCTGAGTCAGCCAGCGTGGATCGCCTTGGTTGGCCACAGGCTCTTGTTTCGCCACGATCCCCAGATAGGTTTTGACCGCTTGCGACTGGCTGGCGAGCTTCTCTTCATTGCGCTCATAGACAATGGCTTTGGCATCCTCCGCCGAAACCTTTAGATAGTTACTCCAAGCTTGCAAGTTATAGGTTTCCGTGACTTGAGATTCATCGTATTCATCACTGTTGTAAGAACCGGGAAAGTAACTGCGCCGCCGTACAAAATGCTGTTTGACTAGCTCACCGTACAAAACATCAAGGCTCTTCGAGTGATAGAAATACTCGGTTTCACTCCAACCACAGGAAAAAACAGCCGTGGTAAACAAGACACTGGAGATACACACGGTCCAGAACAGCTTTTTAAGGTAATTCATCCTGGTTGACTCCTTGATGAAAAATCGGCAGCAATGGCTGCAAGTTGGTCTGGGGGAAAGCGGGCAGCATCACGAAGAGTATAAAAAATCAGTTCATTCGGCTGCATGATAGCCTTCAACTGCTGGCTAGCTTGCTGTAAAGCCTTCAGGTCAACCGTATCCACCCGCAACTCATCTTCAGGGTAAAGATAATACTCCTGCCAATAATGCCCGTGTGTCACCTTATAATGATGATCTTCCAGACGCTCGGTTTTAGCGGTATTAGGCTCGGCACTATTGGCTAAATGCACTAATTTACCTTGTCGAATCACCCGGGTTTGTTGATACAGCGGCAGGGCAAGATCCATTGGCAGGGGATATTCTGCAAAGTTTTGTAGATAAGGTTGGCCTACAGCAGGGTCGAGAATGTAATTTTTTGTTTCTGGATCACGAATATCACTCATATTGTAATACATCAAGACGGCTCGCTCTGCTGGCGGAACGCCAGTACGGGCGGCATATTTGACCTGATGCAAACGCAAAGTCACACTTAATTGCGGGTAGATAGCTTTTAAGCGCGTTAAGAAGGAAAAATAGCGGTCACGGGTTTGTTCTGTCCAGTCACAATCCATCTGCAAACGCTGATAGGTTTGTGGCCGAATATGGCTAAGGATTTGTGCATACACGGTCTCCAATACATCCGCCTTCAAGGCATTATTATCTAGAAACACGACAGGCGTGATCGGTAGAGAAGGCGGTGTGCGCAGGGTGGTCGGATTGATCGACAATTGCTGATCTCGATAGCCTATATCCAAGAGCTTGAGGTAAAGCTGCGCAGGTGCATAAGTTTTGAGACTAGCTGGATCATCTGTGTAGCTGTTCGCCCAGTGGTAATAACTGATCTTAGGCGGAAGACCAGGTGGTTTACTAGCCTTGCTTTGTTGCCAATAAACCGCCGCCAAGCCCATCGCCAGCAGGCTAGCAGCGACGATAAAACGGTGAGCCGTCGGTGATCTTAAGCTGTCAAACATGAATTCATCCGTTTGCGACCCTCGCGTCGTGATACAAACATTTTCAAACTGCAACTCTTAACTAATAGTATAGGTTTAGTCGGGGTGGGAGGAAGAGGAAGCCTCACTAAGTTGACCTGAGAAAACACTAGGTAGCTGTGCTAGATTACATCTGAAAAGTTATTTGAGTTAGGATAAAACCATGACTGTTATTTTAAAAACTGAGTTTGATGCCATCTTAGAACCCCTAGGCAAGGATGCAGCTGAGTTTTTCTAGCGGCTAGTTTATATCATGCACAGAAAATCAGTTTTGCTGCTGCCGCTACTTTAGCCTGTTTAAGCTTTTATGCATCTTAGCAGAATTTGCCCTACCATTCACTGCTTGCTAAAGTGCCGTAACAAGCAAATATAAGACTCTGCACAATGCTCGATTGGCTCTTAGAAAAAATCCAAACCCTACTCATTTGGCTCGGTGGCTTAGCGGCTGTTGGTCTAGGCATCTGGTTTTATCCTGTCATCAAAGCCCAGCTCACTGAAGTAAAAACGACGGCTGATGCCAAGCCTGCTATACCTGCCATGAACCTTGAGCAAACTACTAAACTCATCCAAACCGCTGAGCCAGATGTGCGCGAATCTCGTGCTTGGGCAACTGATCTGCTAGCCGTCTTAAAAGAGCATGGTCTTGAGCAAAGTCGCGAGAATATCTGTGCGGTGATTGCGATTGCTGATCAGGAATCTGGCTTTGTGGCGAACCCTACGGTGCCGAATTTAGGTAAAATCTCTGAACAAGCGGTGAGTACGAAATTAAAGAAATATTCGCTGCTTGGCGATGGAGCCGTGCTATTCCTCAATAAATTCCCCAATGCGAATGACAGTTTTATGCAGCGAATTCGTAAAGCCAAAACTGAACGTGATTTAGATTTAGCTTATCGGGATTTAATTGGCGGGCTTACACAGTACGCGCAGCAATATAAGCTCAATTGGCTAGTGGATAATCGTTTCGCCAATAATTTTATTGAGGGTAATAATGAAATAAGCACGATTGGCTCTATGCAGGTCGCGGTTCAATTTGCGGTTCAGTTTGAACGTGAGCAGCGCAAGGGCAAGGCTTTGAGTTTAGAGGAGGTCTATCAAATCCGTGATAAACTTTATACCCGCAAAGGTGGCTTGTATTACGGCACATTACTCTTGCTCGGCTATGAGACGGGTTATGATAAAAAAATCTATCGCTTCGCTGATTTTAATGCTGGGCGCTATAGCAGCCGTAATGCTGCCTTTCAAACCATGCTGGCTAAACTAGCGGGTAAAGCCCTTGCTAGTGATGGTGATTTATTGATTTATCAGCAAGATGGCGATGTTGAAATGACCGTGAGCGGTACTGAACAAGCCCTGCGTACTGTGGTAGAGAAATATAATTTAGGCTTAAAAGACTACCAAATCCGCCGTGATTTGTTGAAAGAAAAGCAGTTGGCTTTTAATAGCACACCTACTTATCAAGCCATCTTAAAAACTTACAAACAAGAAACTGGCAAAGCCCCGGTTTATGCCCAACTGCCGGGCATTGAATTACACAGCGAAAAGTCTTCACGGATTCTCACCACAGCGAAGTTTGCGAATACGGTGAATACGCGCTATCAACGTTGTATGAGTTCGCCTTAAAGTTTAAGTGCAGCGCTTATTCAAACGCTCGTCGAAGCTAAATAACTTTAACTCATACAATTTGCTTTTTACACATAACCAAGCATCAACGAAGTCGATATTTTTGTATAAGACTAGGTTTAAAGTTTCAATTATTTGAAATTTATCGTCATTAATCACCCCAGCAAAGGCTAAGATATTTTTTAAATCATCAATCACCTCTGCTTTCGGTAATTGATAAAACTTAGTCAATACAAAGAAAGCCTCCATCACGACACTGTCAAGGATAATGACCTCCACCTCTCCACGCTCAACTTGGGTAAACAGTGTGGTCGCAATCGCTAAATGCTCAGCATGATCACCGATTAAATAACGTACAATGACATTGGTATCAATCAGCAGTGTCATATTTTTCCTTCATCGCTACCAATAGGGCTGCCTCACGAACCTGCTCAAACGTTAGATTTTGCAAATCAACAGGGACACGAGCCTGATATTTGCCTGCTAGCTTTTTTGCTTGCTGTGTTCGCAGGCGTGGGTAAACCGTGGCAATAATTTGCTTCCGACGCTTATCCACAATCTGTAGAGGCTCAGTCAGCGTGGTCAAAATGGCGATATTTTTTTGAATTTCTGCGAGTCCGGCTTGCATAGCGCATACATCCCATATATAAAGAAATCGTTATATATATAATATACCACTTTTAACCTCTCCTCTAGCTAACTGTTAGCCGTAAAACTTTTCTCCAATACCACAAGGAAAGCAGCGAACGACGCTGCGTGCACAGCACAAAACTGCTAAAGTAACATCCCATTAACATACCCAGTTTTGTTTACGAGGATACTCTGTGCTAGTTGCCGCGAATGTCACCATGCAGTTTGGTGCAAAACCCTTATTTGATAACGTCTCCGTTAAATTCGGTGACGGTAACCGCTACGGCCTGATTGGTGCGAATGGAGCGGGTAAATCGACTTTTATGAAAATCTTGTGTGGCCTCCAAGAACCCACTCACGGTAATGTCTCCAAAGATACCAATGAACGCATGGCTTATCTGCGCCAAGACCAGTTTGGCTTTGAAGAGATGCGTGTGCTAGATGTGGTCATGATGGGACACGAAGACATGTGGAAAGTCATGTCGGAAAAGGATGCGATTTACGCCAACCCCGATGCGACTGAAGATGACTATATGCGCGCTGCTGAGTTGGAAGGCCAATTCGCAGAAATCGACGGCTATACCGCTGAATCGCGGGCGGGCGAATTATTGCTAGCGGTGGGCATTCCGGTTGAGCAGCATAATGGCCCGATGCGTGAAGTAGCACCCGGTTGGAAATTGCGGGTACTGCTTTGCCAAGCCCTGTTTGCAAATCCCGACATTTTGCTCTTGGACGAGCCGACCAACAACCTCGACATCAATACGATTCGTTGGCTGGAAGAAACCCTAAATAATCGTGAATCCACCATGATTATCATCTCGCATGATCGCCACTTCCTAAACCAAGTCTGCACGCATACCGCTGACTTAGACTTCGGGAAAATTCAGGTATATGCGGGCAATTACGACGATTTCATGGAAGCTTCCACCCAAGCGCGTGAACGCCAAGCCAACGCCAATGCTAAAGCTAAAGAACGGATCACTGAGCTACAAGACTTCGTGCGCCGCTTCTCTGCGAATAAATCCAAAGCCAAGCAAGCCACCAGTCGTCGCAAGCTGATTGAAAAACTGCGCCCAGAAGATGTGAAACCCTCCAGCCGTCAATATCCGTGGATTCGCTTTGAATACGATGAAAAAGAGCGCTTACATCGTTTCGCAGTGGAAGTGGAAAATCTGAGTTTCGCGTATGAAGGCATGGATAAACCACTGATTAAGAACTTCAGCTTCACCATTGATGCGGGTGATAAAGTGGCCATTATCGGGGAAAACGGCGTGGGTAAAACCACGCTGATGAAACTGCTACTGGGTCAACTTCAGCCGCAAAAAGGCACGATTAAATGGGCGGAAAAGGTGCGTATTTCCACTTATGATCAAGACCATGAAGATGAATTCAAAAGTGACCGCCAACTCACTGATTGGATTGGTGAATATGTGCGTAAAGAAGGCTACGAAGGTGAAGATGCAGAAACCCAAATTCGCGGCACTTTAGGGCGCTTACTATTCGGCGGCGAAACCGTGAAAAAACCCGTGAAAGTCTTATCCGGCGGTGAAAAGGGCCGAATGATTTTCGGGCGGATGATGCTTTCGCGCACCAATGTCATGCTGATGGACGAACCCACCAACCACTTAGATATGGAGTCGATTGAATCCTTAAATGGTGCTTTGGATCGCTATGACGGTACTTTGATGTTCGTCTCGCATGACCGGGTGTTTGTTGGCTCGCTCGCCACGCGGATTTTCGACGTGAAAGGTGATGGTACGATTGTCGATTATCGCGGTACTTACGACGAATACTTAAGCAGTCAAGGCTTAGAATGATGCTTTTACAGCTTGAGGTTTTACGTCAGTTAGATCTAGTCGAACCTACTGAAACGGGTCGCCCGCACTTCTTAGCAGCGGCCAGCGGTTTAGTAGCAGTGGGTGATTATTTATATGTAGTCGCCGACGATGAAAATCACTTAGGGATTTTCTCACGCTCGCAAGCTACACCCGGGCGCTCATTGCGTTTATTGGACGGTGATTTACCCGACGAGCCGAAACAACGGAAAGCGCACAAACCCGATTTTGAAGCACTGACGGTGTTACCCGCCTTCGGTGACTATCCGAAGGGGGCTTTATTCGCACTCGGCTCTGGCTCAAAAAAGCGCCGCTGCCGAGGCGTACTGTTAGGCTTAGCAGCCGATGGCTCGATTAATACTGAGCCTTTAATTATTGATCTTGAACCGTTATATAGCGAGTTAGCCAAGCATTTTGCGGATTTGAATATTGAAGGTGTATTCATTAATCAATATTTGAATTTATTACAGCGTGGGAATAAAGCGGCTGATAATCACAATGCCTGCGTCCGCTTAGACCTGCAAAAAAGCTTAAAAGCACTGGTTCAGAACCAAGCCTTATCCGGTGAGTTGCTAATTAATATTCAGCCACATGCCATTAGTGAAGTCCAAGGCGTGCCCTTGTGCTTTACGGATGCAGTGGCTTTGCCTGATGGTAGTTGGCTGTTCTCGGCAGCCGCAGAGGCAACCGATAATAGCTATGCAGATGGTGACTTAGTCGCGGCTGCCTTGGGTGTGATTAATGCACAAGGTGATCTAGTTTATTTGACCGTGCTGGATAATCGTTACAAAATCGAGGGTATCGCTGCTCAAGTCGAGGGAAATCAGTTGCACTTGCTGCTGGTTACTGATGCAGACGATCCTAACCAAGCTGCGGTGTTATTAAGCACAACACTCAGCGGCTACCCGTTCTAAGAATTAAAATAAGCGTTTATTCTCATGAGGAGAGAATCATGAATATAAAATTCGATGTTGATATGACACCCGAAGAAATGCGCCGTCTTGTTGGCTTACCGGATGTGCAAGAATTCAATAAACAGGTGATGGATAAAATGCTTGAAAAGCTAACCCTTGGTGCTGAAGGCTATGACCCAATGAGCCTGTTTCAATCTTCTATTATGAATAATTCGGACTTCACTAAACACTGGATGGGGGCCTTTAATATTTTTAATAAAGGCGGCTCTAGCACGACCGAATAAGTAAGCAAGATTCAGCTTTCAATCCTCGCAGTTACAATGGAGCTGCGAGAAAAAGCACTCCACTAACTCTGTCAATACCTCGCCACAGGTAGCACGGATATGTAATTGTGCCAAATTGTCTGCGCGCGTATTCCCCGGATTCAACAAAATAATTGGCTTGCCCCATTCTTTCGCACGCACACAAAAACGATAACCTGAATACACCTTCAACGAACTACCCACGACCAGCAAAGCATCAGCCTGTTCTAAAGCCGTTAAACACTGTTCCACTCGGGGTACTGGAATCGTTCCACCAAAAAACACCACATCCGGCATCAACACGCCGCCACAGACTAAGCAGCTTGGCAAATTGACCTGCTCAAAATAATCGTCCGCCAAAGCCGCATCCCCATCGGGGCGAATTTCGGCTTGTAGGCTGGCTAATTGCGGATTGAACTCTACTAAACGCTCTTGCTGCTCGGCACGTGTGGTTTTATTGGCACATTGCAAACAAACGACACGCTGCAAATTACCATGCAAATCCACCACCTGTTGATGACCCGCTACTTGATGGAGGTTATCGACATTTTGCGTGACTAGCTGCTCAACAACGCCAAACTGTTCGAGTTTAGCTAACGCTTGATGCGCCGCATTCGGTTGCGCTTGGGAAATCGTTGGCCACCCCACAAAAGAGCGCGCCCAGTAGCGCTTACGGATGGCTTCTTTTTGAATGAAATCATAATGCTGCAAAGGAGCGCCGCGTTGCCAAACCCCGTTTTCATCACGATAGGTCGGGATACCCGAAGCGAGGCTTACACCCGCACCCGTTAATGCCAGCAAGCGTGGATGGAGTTGAATGAAGCGGTAGAGGGTGTCGGCTTGAATGTGAAGGTTAGTTTGCATAGCCACTATTAAATACTAAGCCAATTATGTAAGTCACTTAACCGGATAAAAAATCTTTTAACTGGAAAATAGTTAAAGCAGAAGGGGCACGAATACCTTGATCATTCGTCAGCAAACTATCGCACTCGACTGCGAGCGCAGTAGCGACATGAATGGCATCCGGCAATTTGAGATTCAAGTCAGCACGCAACTGGGCAGCTTGAATTAAAACCTCGCGCGAAATGGGTACACATTCCAAACCTGCATGGCTAGTGAGATGCGTCTTATATAATTCAGCTAAGGGCTTATTGCCTAGTTTAAACGGCATTACTAAACACTCAGCTAAAGCCAGCTCGCTGGTACATACCAAAATTTGCTGGCTAGCAATATGCTGAAACAGTTTTTGCAAACCAGCCCAATATAGTTCATGGCCTTCCAGCGCATACATGAAGATATTGCTATCTAAATACAGCTTCTGGCTAGTAATCATGCCGCTGGCGACCACTGCTCACGTTCAGCGTGCAGCCACTGGTCAATCTCTTCTGGTGAACTAAAAGCTCTAACTTCTTTCCCTGCACCTAACATACCTAACAGAGCATGGGGAGCCAGTGCACTAGCGCTTGGCTCTAAATTGGCTTTAGCTAACTCAACTAATTGATAAAAGCGTTGTGCAGACACTAACACCACGACTTCGCGGCTGTGTTTGGTGATGCTAATGGGGGCATGCAAAGCAGCATCAATCAGCGAGCCGAACTGCTTTTGCGCTTCTGTGGCCTTGATGGTTTTCATGACTTATCCTCAAAATCCGTATTTTGAGGATAATAGTATAAACTTACAATAGCTATACCTAAGCATAACGCTGAGCGTAGGGAGTTCTATATACTCTGTTAATAATCCAGCTTCTTTTATGTGTAAGGAAAATAATTCATGGCTCGTATCCAAACAGCAGCAGATAACAAAGAAGAATCGCTAGAAAAGCAGCTCTGGAAAGCTGCCGACAAACTGCGTAAGAATATCGACGCTGCCGAATACAAGCACGTAGTGCTGGGGCTGATTTTCCTGAAATATATTTCTGATGCGTTTGAAGAGCTTTATAACAAGCTGCAAGCAGGCGAAGCCGATTATGCCGGAGCTGACCCCGAAGACCGCGATGAATACAAAGCGGAAAACGTATTCTTTGTGCCGCAAGAAGCCCGTTGGTCATTCCTGCTGGCGAAAGCCAAACTGCCTACCATTGGTATGTTCGTTGATGGGGCAATGGATGCCATCGAAAAAGAAAACCCTTCCCTCAAAGGCGTGTTGCCCAAGGTATTTGCACGGCAAAATCTCGACCCTACCAGTCTTGGCGAACTCATTGATCTGGTTGGCAATATCGCGCTGGGTGATGCCAAAGCCCGCAGTGCCGACGTATTGGGGCATGTGTTCGAGTATTTCCTCGGTGAATTCGCACTGGCAGAAGGTAAGCAGGGCGGGCAGTTCTACACGCCGCGCAGTATCGTAGAATTGTTGGTGGCCATGTTAGAGCCGTACAAAGGCCGTGTATTTGACCCGTGCTGTGGTTCTGGTGGGATGTTTGTCCAGTCGGAAAAGTTCGTGGGAGAGCATCAAGGCCGCAGCAACGATATTTCGATTTACGGGCAGGAAAGCAACCAGACGACTTGGCGACTGGCAAAGATGAACCTTGCTATCCGTGGCATTGACAGTTCCCAAGTCAAATGGAACAACGAAGGCTCTTTCCTCAACGATGCCCACAAAGACCTGAAAGCCGATTACATCATTGCCAACCCACCGTTCAACGTCAGTGACTGGAGCGGTGAACTGCTACGCAAGGATGGGCGTTGGACATACGGCGCACCGCCCGCAGGCAACGCCAACTTTGCATGGTTACAGCACTTCATTTACCACCTTTCCCCCACTGGCAAAGCAGGGGTGGTGCTGGCAAAAGGCGCACTCACCAGTAAAAGCAGTGGTGAAGGCGACATCCGCAAAGCTTTGATTGCTGACGGTAACTTGATTGATTGCATCGTCAATCTACCCGCCAAACTGTTTCTCAACACCCAAATTCCGGCGGGACTGTGGTTCATGAACCGCAATCGCGTAGGGGCGAATGATTATTCGCCCCTACATCCCCGCCCAAACGAAATTCTGTTCATTGATGCGCGTAACCTTGGTCATCTGATCAACCGCCGTACCCGCGAACTTTCCGCCGACGACATCCAGCAGATTACCAGCACCTACCACGCTTGGCGCACGGGTGAAGGCAGCTACGAAGACGTAAAAGGCTTCTGTGCCTCTGTACCGCTGGCGCGCGTCGCCGAACTCGACTACGTGCTGACACCGGGACGTTATGTCGGTTTGCCTGATGAAGAGGACGATTTCAACTTTGCCGAACGCTTCGCTGCCCTCCAAGCCGAGTTTGCAGCGCAACTGCTCGAAGAAGCTGCCCTCAACCAAGCCATCACCGAGAATCTGGCGAAGGTGAAACTTCCATGAGTTTGCTGGAACAAATACAACGGGGTGAAAGTAAAACGTTGGAGTTCAAGCAACAACTGCCCAAACACGGGCAAATCGCCCAAACCGCCATTGCGTTTGCAAATACCAGCGGGGGGAAGCTGGTTATCGGGGTGGATGACGAACGGCGAATCGTTGGGGTTGCGGAAGAACAGATTTTCAACCTTCAAGATCAGATTACCGCCATTATCACCGACCGTTGTTACCCGCCGATCTTGCCGGAAATTTACACCGCTAACGTGGATGGCAAACTCCTACTGGTCGTTGAAATTTTCCGTGGCAACTTGTTGCCGTATTACCTCAAGTCAGACGGCAAAGAAAACGGTACTTACCTGCGGATTGGCGCAAGCAACCGCAAAGCTGCACCTTTGCATGTCATGGAACTGGAGCGGCAGCGTAGCAGCCAGAGCTTTGACGAGGAGATTTACCCCGAAGATTGCCTGCACGATCTGGACTTAACCCCACTGCAAACCCGTTTCGCTGCACAAGGCAAACCCTTGGACAATGAAAAGCTCAAAAACCTGAAACTCATCCGTCCGGAACAAGGGCAGTTGTTCCCGACTTACGGCTTGATGATTCTGCTGGGACAATTGCCCCATGTTGTGACCAAATGCGCCCGCTTCAAAGGCACGGACATGAGCCTGTTTCTGGATCGCAAGGAATACAGCGGTGACTTGTTCAGCCAATTGGAACAAGCCGAGGCATTCATCAAAAACCACATTCACTTGCGCGGCGAGATTAAGGGGCTGCAACGTACTGATACCTTCGAGTTGCCAGAAACCGCCTTGCGTGAAGCCCTGACCAACGCCATTATCCACCGCGACTACACCAACCAAGGGCGCGACATCAAAGTAGGGGTCTATGACGACATCGTGAATGTTGTTTCGCCCGGTGGTTTTCCCAACACCCTGACCGCAGAAGGGCTTAGTGAGGGGCGTTCCGAAATCCGCAACCGCGCCATTGCCCGTGTATTCAAGGAGCTGGGCTACATCGAACAATGGGGCAGCGGCTTGCAACGCATTCGGAATAGCTGCCTTGCCCAAGGGCTGAAAGTGCCGCGCATCCGCGAACAAGGCGACTTCGTAGATGTCGAATTCTACCGCCCAGTAGCGGAAAGTGCCGATAAAGTGCCGGATAGTGCCGGATACCGCCGGATAGTGCCGGATAATCTGACGATACAGGAAGAGGCTGTTATCGTTTATCTGGAACAGCATGGAAACATCACGACTTCGCAAGCAGAGGCGTTGCTTTCCCTCAAAGAGCGTCGTGCTAGAGAAATTCTCAAAGAAATGGCGAGTAAAGAATTGATTGAAAAGTGTGGCAGTGGGCGTAGCACCTATTATGTGCGGGGGAAAGCATGAGCGAGTGGAAGGAGGGAGTTTTTTCTAATATCGTTGAAGTTATTATGGGACAATCACCTAAGGGTGAAACTTGTAATTCTTTTGGGAATGGCAATCCGTTGCTTAATGGTCCTACGGAGTTTGGTATAAAAAATCCGACTCCCGTTCAGTTTACAACAGAATCAACAAAAATATCAAAGATTGGTGATATTTTATTCTGTGTTCGTGGCTCAACAACTGGCAGAATGAACTGGTCAAATCAGGAGTATGTAATCGGGCGCGGTATTTCTGCTATACGCCACAAAAAAGGGAAAGAATATCAAGCTTTTGTTAAAGGTATACTCGACTATAATTTACCAAAATTGCTTGCAAGTGCTTCAGGTTCAACTTTTCCCAATGTATCAAGAGATCAACTTGAGCAGTTAGATATACTGATCCCACCACTCCCCGAACAACGCGCCATTGCCTCCATCCTCAGTAGCCTTGACGACAAAATCGACCTGCTCCACCGCCAAAACAAAACCCTCGAAGCAATGGCAGAAACGCTGTTCAGGCAGTGGTTTGTGGAAGAAGCGGGGGAGGATTGGGAGAGTGGTGTATTGGGGGACGTTGCTGTCAATATTCGTGAAACAGTGAAAACTGATAATATTCAAGCAGAAACAAGATATATAGGATTAGAACATATCGACCGACGAAATATTGCCTTACAACAATATGGATTCGGTGATGATGTGAGTAGTAATAAATATGCCTTTAAGAAGCATGATATTTTATTTGGAAAGCTACGTCCTTACTTCCACAAAGTTTGTTTTTCTCCATTTTCAGGAATATGTTCAACCGATATTTTGGTTATTAGGCCAAAACAACCTGAGTATTTGAGTTTTTGTTTATTTGCATTCTTCCAAGAGGATGTGGTGAACTATGCAACTATTGGTTCAGGCGGAACTCGAATGCCAAGAACTGACTGGGAAACATTGAAGAAATACTCAATCTTGATTCCCAATCAAATAAAACTCAATCAGTTTAATGAATTAACACTCCCATCAATTGAAAAAATAACTCGTAACTTGGATCAGATTCTGACGTTGGAGAAAATGCGGGATACGCTGTTGCCGAAGCTGATGAGCGGTGAGGTGCGGGTGGATTATGCATGACGACAGCAACCGTAGGGGCAAAAAATTTTTTGCCCCTACAACGGCGGTGGTTGCATTGATTATGGTAGGGGCAAATCATCATTTGCCCCTACAGTATTCAATAGGTTAAACATGGTATTCAATACGACGATCCATCACCGCCAATCTATCCGTTTGCGGGGACATGATTACACAAAAGCAGGGCTATATTTTGTCACCATTTGCACTCACAACCGGCTACCATTATTTGGTGAAGTCATAGAGGGAAAGATGTTTCCAAACGAGGCAGGAATCCTTGTGCAACAATGTTGGGAGGCCATCCCTGAACATTTCCCATCGGTCATTCTGGATGAATTTGTAGTGATGCCAAACCACGTACACGGCATTATTGTCATGGGTGATGCCAACGTAGGGGCAAAAGATTTTTTGCCCCTACAACCCAATGGCGGTGGTAACGTAGGGGCAAATAATCATTTGCCCCCACAGGTAAAACCGGGAACGGCGCGAACTTTGGGTTCTGTGGTGCGCGGTTTTAAAATTGGTGTGACGAAATGGTTTCGTACCCATACCGAGGTACATTCGGTCTGGCAACGCAATTACTATGAACATATCATCCGCAACGAAACGGCTTATGTGAAAATTGCCGATTATATCCAAACAAATCCCCAACGCTGGGAAGCTGACACCTACCATGTCTAAACTCACCGAATCCGCCATCGAAGACTTCGCCATCAAGCTATTGGAGCGGCAGGGCTACACCTACATCCACGCACCGGACATTGCCCCCGACAGCGACACCCCCGAACGCAGCAATTACGCCGACGTATTCCTGACCGGCAGGTTGGAACAAGCGGTCAAGCGTATCAACCCCAAACTGCCCGCTAACGCACGACAAACCGCGCTCAAAGAAGTGCAGCGCATCAATTCCCCTGAATTGCTGACCAATAACGAAACCATCCACCGCCTACTCACCGAAGGCGTACCCGTCAGCACCCAAAAAGACGGCGACGAGCGCGGGGAACGGGTCTGGTTAATTGACTTTAACCACCCAGACAATAACGAATTTGTGGTAGCCAACCAGCTCACCGTGATTGAAAATCACCAAAAAAAACGCCCTGACCTCGTGCTATTCGTCAACGGCTTACCACTAGTGGTCATCGAGCTAAAGAATGCCACTGACGAAAACGCCACCTTAAAAGCCGCGTACCAACAACTCGACACCTACAAGCACACCATCCCCAGCCTGTTCAACACCAACGCTTTATTAGTGATCTCTGACGGTCTGGAAGCCAAAGCAGGCTCACTTTCCGCAGGCTTTACCCGCTTCATGACGTGGAAAAGTGCCGATGGTGGCGTAAGGGCAAAAAATCTTTTGCCCCTACAGAACGGCGGTGTATATGGCGATCATCATCCGTTTGGTTCAACCAACGTAGGGGCAAATAATCATTTGCCCCTACAACGCCGCCCTGAATTGGAAAGCCTAATTCTCGGCATGTTGAACAAGCACACCCTGCTAGACTTGCTACGCCATTTCATTGTGTTTGAGAAAAGCAAAAAAGAAGACCCCTTGACAGGTGTTATCAGCATCCATACCGTCAAAAAACTGGCGGCCTATCACCAGTATTACGCTGTCAATGCTGCGGTTGAATCTACCCTACGTGCCGCCGCCATCGCCGACCCCAGCCAAATAAAGGAAAGCCCCGCCAGCTACGGTTTACCCGGTGTCGTCACCCAGCCCAAAGGCGACAAAAAAGCGGGGGTTGTCTGGCACACCCAAGGCTCTGGCAAATCGTTATCAATGGTGTTCTACACGGGCAAAATCGTCCTGACACTGGATAATCCCACGGTGTTGATCATTACCGACCGCAACGACCTGGACGACCAGCTTTTCGATACCTTCGCGGCTTCCAAACAGCTCCTGCGCCAAGACCCCGTACAAGCCGATAACCGCGAACAGCTCAAAGATTTGCTAAAAGTTGCCTCTGGCGGGGTGGTGTTTTCCACCATCCAGAAATTTCAGCCCGAAACCGGCAATGTCTATGAGCAGCTCAGTAACCGCCGCAATATCGTGGTCATCGCCGACGAAGCCCACCGTACCCAATACGGTTTTAGTGCCAAGACCGTAGACGAGAAAGATGCTGATGGCGACGTGATCGGCAAGCGGGTGGTGTATGGTTTCGCAAAATACCTACGCGATGCGTTACCCAATGCTACCTACCTCGGCTTTACGGGCACTCCCATTGAAA
Organism: Thiolinea sp.; assembly: GCA_049290875.1. Lineage (GTDB taxonomy): Bacteria > Pseudomonadota > Gammaproteobacteria > Thiotrichales > Thiotrichaceae > Thiolinea. The sequence goes on along the minus strand of JBATOI010000043.1, from coordinate 122,983 downwards.
AGACTGACGTAAACACTCCGGCAGTATTCGGCAATTACGTGGACATCTACGACATTGCCCAAGCGGTGGAAGACGGCGCAACCGTGCGGATTTTCTACGAAAGCCGCCTGGCTAAAGTTGCCCTGAGCGAAGAAGGCAAGAAGCTGGTCAGGGAACTGGATGAGGAGCTGGCAGAAGAAGACCTCACCACCACCCAACGCGCCAAGGCGAAATGGACGCAAATGGAAGCCTTGATCGGTAGTCCTGCGCGTGTCCGTAACATTGCCCAAGACATCGTGGCGCACTTTGAAGCCCGTCAGGAAGTCTTTGAGGGCAAAGGCATGGTGGTCAGTATGTCACGGCGCATTGCCGCTGACTTGTACGCCGAAATCATCAAGCTGCGCCCTGCATGGCACGATGACGCATTGGACAAGGGCATTATCAAAGTGGTGATGACTGCATCCAGCAGTGACGGCCCAGCACTCGCCAAGCACCACACCACCAAGGAGCAACGCAAGCAACTGGCAGAACGCATGAAGGACGACACCGACCCGCTCAAGCTGGTGATCGTGCGGGATATGTGGCTGACCGGCTTTGATGCCCCTAGTATGCACACGCTTTACATCGACAAGCCCATGAAAGGCCACAACCTGATGCAGGCCATCGCACGGGTCAATCGCGTTTACAAAGATAAACCCGGAGGTCTGGTGGTTGACTATTTGGGGATTGCGGCTGACCTCAAGGAAGCCCTGTCCTTCTATTCCGATGCAGGCGGCAAGGGCGACCCCACCTTGTTGCAGGAACAAGCCGTTGCCCTGATGTTGGAAAAAATCGAAATTATCGCCGCCATGTACCACGGCTTTGCCTACGAAAACTATTTCGACACCGATACCGCCGGAAAACTCGCCTTAATCTTGGCTGCGGAGGAACACATTCTCGGTTTGGAAGACGGTAAAAAACGCTACATCAACCAAGTTACCGCCCTGTCGCAAGCTTTCGCTATTGCCATTCCCCATGAACAAGCACTCGATGCCAAGGATGAAGTTGCCTTCTTCCAAGCCATTAAAGCCCGCCTTGCCAAGTTTGACAGCCCCAGCGAAGGCCGCAGCAGCGATGAAATTGACACCACCATCCGCCAAGTAATCGACAAGGCACTGGTATCTGAACAGGTGGTTGATATTTTTGACGCAGCGGGGATCAAGAAGCCTGACATTTCCATCCTTTCCGATGAATTTCTCGCTGAACTCAAAGACCACGAACACAAAAATGTGGCGTTGGAAGTACTGAAGAAACTGCTCAACGATGAGCTAAAAGCCCGTGCCAAGAAGAACTTGGTGCAAAGCAAAAGCTTGATGGAAATGCTGGAAACTGCCATCAAACGCTATCAGAACAAAATCCTCACCGCTGCCGAAGTCATCGACGAACTGATTAAAATCAGCAAGGAAATCGTTGCCTCCGACGATGAAGCCAAGCAGATGGGGCTGAGCGATTTTGAGTATGCGTTCTATACCGCCGTCGCCAACAATGACAGTGCCCGCTCGTTGATGCAGCAGGATAAACTACGTGAACTGGCAGTGGTTCTAACTCAACGGGTACGGGAAAATGCCGCTATTGACTGGACAATCAAGGAAAGCGTCAAGGCCAAGTTAAAGGTCATCATCAAACGCACCTTGCGACAATACGGCTACCCACCGGATATGCAGTTGTTAGCGACAGAAACCGTGTTGAAACAGGCTGAAATGATTGCTAATGAATTGATTAACCTTGAACTCAAGTGAGTTATCCAAGATAGTCTTATTGAGACTTAACCATAATCTTCGTCTTCACTGAATTAGCAATAAAACATTCCTCATGCGCCTCAGCATGCATCCGCTCAAGCTCTGCTGCCGAAGGCATTTTCACTCCAGAAAATAGAATCTTAGGCTGAAGTATCACTTCGGCAACCCAGTACTTTTTATGTTCATTCGGTTTCATCATGCCGACCGCTTGATCGTGATAAGCATCTACTACAAACCCATGCTTCGCAGCGATGGATAAGAACCACAGCATATGGCAACTAGCAATGGCTGAAACAAAAGCCTCTTCAGGATCAACGGCTTGCGGCTCTGAAAATGGCAACGGAACCACTAACGGCGAGGATGAACCCACGATTTCAATGCCGCCATCGAATTTCAGGAGAAATTTCCTGCTATAACGATTATCGAGAAAACTCTGGTTGCCACGTTCCCAAATAATCTCAGCCGTGTATTGATGTGCCATATTATTTCTTCCTTACTTAAAAATTCTGCACGTTATAGAAGCCAACAATCACTTTAAACCTCTTCCCAAATCTTATCCAAGCGCTTCGCTGACACAGGCTTCGCCGTTCCCAGTTCTTGCGCAAACAGCGAAATCCGAAACTCTTCGACCATCCAGCGATATTCGTGTAAAGCAGCGGCTTGGTTCGCATCCATTTGACTGCGGTTTTTATTTAAACGCTCTTTGTAGCGATCCCAGTACAGCTGAATTTGTACCCGCAAAGCCCGATCCTTCGTGGGTGCTTCGAGCATTTTTTCCAAACGGCGCTGAATACCTTTTAAATAGCGCGGCAAATGACGCAATTCATCCGGCTGCATTTCGTCTAAGAAATTCGGATAAATCAGGTGGGAAAGTTGATCATTCACATCATTGAGGGTTTCGAGCCAAGCCGGATTCAGCTTGCCTTTCAAAAGCTTACGAATATCGTGATAAGCCGCTAAAGCCGGTGCAAGCATGCGCGCTAGATCTTGGGCTTGTACTAAAATTTGCTTCCGCCCCACTTGCAGCGCTGCACTGAAACTAGCTTGCTTACGCACATCTAAAAACTCGGCAAACGCTTGGCGGAAGGCGTAGCGGGTGATGCTTTCTTTCAGCTCATCGCATTTACCGCTGGCGGCATAATGCAAACAGAGCTGCTGCATTTGCGACAAATGCCTTGGTACATCGCGCACATCAGCAGGCAGCGCTAGCATAAATAAGCGTAACACCGCTAAGCGATGTTGGCGCTGTGCCTCGGCTTCATTATCGAACAACTTGATATCGACCGAGCTACTTTGCGGGCTAGCGACCATTAAAGCAGGCCATGCATGCAGTTTCATCCCGCCCATATCTAGCAAATGCGTAGCCGGAAGATCACCAAAACTCCATTCGGTTAAACCTTGGCGCTCGATATGTTGAGTCGGTTGGCGAATCAGTTCAGCTTTAGCTTGCTGGCCGACCTTATTGCGCAAAGCACATAAATCGCGGGCGGTTTTGACCACCACACCGCTATCGTCCACCACTTCAAAACGCATTAACAGATGCTCTGGTAGCTCGGTATTTTCCCAACAACTAGCATCAATCCGCGAACCACTCATGCGCAACAGTTGCTGGCCTAAAGCATCCTTTAAAGATATAGACTCACTCGGCTCAATCGCTTCCAAACAAGCACGTGCATAATCCGGCGCTGGCACAAATTGTTTACGAATTTGTTTGGGGAGCGCCCGAATCATCGCGGTGAGTTTTTCTTCCAACATCCCTGGCACCAGATATTCAAACCGAGTCGGTGCAAGCTGATTGAGCGCTAACAACGGCAAGCGTACTGTCACACCATCATCCTCAGCATTCGGCTCGAAATGATAGCGCAAAGGCAAAATCATACTTTGCACGGCGATGCTATCCGGGAATTGCCCACTACGCTCATGGCCTGCATCGCGCTGCATTAAATAATCACGGGTCAAATACAAAAGCTTCGGATGTTTGGATTCAGCCTGCTTGCGCCATTTTTCAAAGGATGCGCCATTCACCACCTCCGCCGGAATCAGCGGGTCGAAGAAGTCATACAGCAGCTTTTCATCGGCTAAAATATCGCGCCGTCTGCCTTTGGCTTCCAACTCTTCGATCTGTGCGATCAATTCACCATTGTGGCGGAAGAAAGCCGCATTGGTTTTATATTCGCCATAGACCAGCGCATGGCGGATAAAGATTTCACGGCTAATCATCGGATCAATCCGTCCGTAGCTTACACGCCGCTTGGGGGTGACCGTAATCCCATATAAAGAGGTACGCTCGAAAGCCGATACATTCGCGGAATTTTGCTCCCAATGCGGCTCGGTATAATTGCGCTTAAGCAGATGCGCTCCGAATTCCTCAATCCACTCCGATTCAATTTTAGCTACAGTGCGTGCGTAGAGCTTGCTGGTTTCCACCAGTTCTGAAGCCATAATCCATTGCGGCGCTTTCTTGCGTAGATTCGAGCCGGGAAAGATGAAGAATTTGCGTCCATTCGCGCCTTGATACTCCGCATCCTCATCTTTCAGGCCAATATTGCCAAGCAAACCAGATAACAGGCTACGATGAATCCCGCTATATTCCGCTGGTTTTTCATTCTCTTTAAGCCCAGCTTCGAGCAGGGTGCTGCGAATCTGCTGGTGAATATCATGCCATTCTTGCAAGCGCGTCCATGACAAAAATTCTTTCAGGCACAGTTTGCGGAATTGGTTTTTGGACAATTCTTTGCGCTGCTGATGAAAATAACCCCAGAGCGCTAATAAACTTAAAAAGTCGGAATTTTCGGCTTTGAAACGTGCATGCTTTTCATCCGCTGCTTGCTGCTTATCCATGGGGCGTTCACGCGGATCTTGGATGGCTAAAGCGGCGGCAATCACTAGAACTTCGGTTAAAGCACCCTCTTTTTCAGCGGTGAGCAGCATTTTCCCTAAGCGCGGATCAACCGGCAGCTTGGCTAAGGTATGCCCGCTGGGGGTTAAATTGAAATCGGCATCCACCGCGCCAATTTCAAATAACAACTTATAGCCATCGCGAATCAAGCGCAGGTCTGGCGCTTCAACGAAGGGAAATTTTTCAATATCGCCCAGCTGCATGGTTTCCATTTGCAGAATGACCGAAGCGAGATTGGTGCGCAGAATCTCCGGTTCGGTGAAGAGCGGACGGCTGTTATAATCCTCTTCGCTGTATAAACGAATCGCCACACCCGCAGCCACCCGCCCGCAACGCCCTGAACGCTGATTGGCCGACGCTTGCGAAACCTTTTCAATCGGCAACCGCTGCACCCCCGCCCGCCACGAATAGCGCGAAATTCGCGCCAAACCCGCATCCACCACATAACGAATCCCGGGAACGGTCAGCGAGGTTTCCGCCACATTAGTCGACAAGACCACACGCCGCCGACCATGTGCTTCAAAGACTCGATGCTGTTCTTCGGCAGATAGGCGCGCATATAACGGCAAAATTTCGGTGGACGGTGGATGGTGTTTGCGCAGTGCTTCGGCGGTTTCGCGAATCTCGCGTTCGCCGGGAAGGAACACTAAAATATCCCCGCTACCGACTGCGCCTAGTTCATCCACTGCATCCAGAATTGCATCGGTGAGATCACGCTCATCTTCGCCTTCCACATCCACTAAAGGCCGATAGCGCAGCTCCACCGGATAAGTACGCCCTGAGACTTCAATGATAGGAGCACCATTGAAATGTTCGGCAAAGCGCTGTGGGTCGATGGTCGCGGAGGTGATAATAATTTTCAGATCACGCCGCTTGGGCAGCAGCCATTTCAAATAGCCCATCAAGAAATCAATATTGAGGCTACGTTCGTGGGCTTCATCAATAATCAGAGTGTCATAATCATTCAGATAACGATCTTGCTGAATTTCTGCCAGCAGTATCCCATCGGTCATCAGCTTGATATAACTATTTGGCTGAGTCTTATCGGTGAAGCGTACTTTATAACCGACTTGTTGCCCGAGCTGAGTTTTTAGCTCTTCGGCAATGCGATCTGCAACACTGCGGGCGGCAATTCGCCGGGGTTGGGTATGCCCAATAAAACCATCAATCCCGCGTCCTGCATCCAAGCACATTTTCGGTAGCTGTGTGGTTTTGCCTGAACCCGTTTCCCCGCAAATCACCACCACTTGATGCTCTTGAATCGCCTTAATAATCTCTTCACGCCGCTGCGCTACTGGCAAATCGTCGGGGTAATCTGGCTGCGGTTTATTTTGCAGGCGTAAAACGCGCCGTTGGTAACTCGCTTCAATTTTATCCAGCAAGCGTTGTGCACGCGCTTCATCAGGCTTACGTTCTAATTGTTGGAATTCACGCCGCAAGCGAAAACGGTCACTGCCCATGACGGTATTGAGCTTTTTACGGAGCTGATGGTTATTCGTTGGGGCTGGCGTGTCCACAGTGCCTTGGTCTTCGTGCGATTAAAGGGAGGATAGTTTAGCGTGAAGTACAGACACGAGGATAGTTCGCTGCTCTTGGCCTTGTTCACCGATGACCCTATGCTAAAATAGCTATAACCATCCACATGGAAATCACTATGCGAACTTTACAAATGACTTTTGATGATGATTTAGTCACAGAGTTAGATCAGGTTGTTCAGGAAAGCCATACCAACCGTTCTGCTTTTACTCGTGAAGCCTTGCGGATGGCGATTGCTCTTTATCATCGGCGCAAGCTGATTGAAAAACAGCGAGCAGGTTATCTGCGCCACCCCGTCACCCCCGGCGAATTTTCAGTTTGGGAAGATGAGCAGGCATGGAGTGATCTATGAAGCGTGGTGAAATTCGCTGGTATACCTTCAAAGAACCCGATAAACGTCGCCCTGTTATGCTCTTAATCCGCTCGGACATCATTCCGTATCTGGGGGAAGTAACGATTGCGCCAATTACCACCACGATCCGCGACATTCCTAGCGAAGTAGTGTTGACGGTAGAGAATGGGATGCCGCGTGACTGTGCTATCAATTTTGACCACATTCAAACCGTGCAAAAAGCCAAGCTAGGCGCTTTGATGATTACTCTTTCTGCACAGAAATTGGCTGAAGTCGAGCAAGCGCTTAGTTTTGCCTTGGGTTTAAATGGTTTTGAGGAGTATTGATCGGTTGGCAAATGGCTTTCTTAGAGCTAGCGTGAGCTTGTTTTGGTGCGGGATGCCAAAGCCCGCCAAGCCTATCGTGATAGCAATTCGAGAAACTCGCCTATTTTTTAACAAATCATGCGATGAATAATTCGGCTCAAAGTATGATGGTAAAAAGGTAGGTTACATTAACGAACAAGCCCACCGGAGCGTTCTTGTTCAAGCTATAGACTATGAAACTATCAACTTGATAGTTTCCGAATATAACTTGATCACTAAACCACTTTCAAAACCTAATACCAGATGATAATTATTTCCTGACTGCTCAGGAGGAAGAAAACCCTCCATAAGTGCAATATCATCAGGATGCAGATAGCCAATGTAGCTTAAAGAATCATCTTCTGAGAAAGGCTTGCTATTATTTCGTGGATGAACACAGAAAATGGAAACATTTTCAAAAAGTAATCTCAACCTCTCGTAATTTTCTTTTCTTGCCCATTCTCCCGAATTTTTATTCCACTCCAGTGCCACTCGTCGAGTACTCACTTCGTAGGATAACGCAGTAAAATCAAAGTTATTGTGCAAGTCTAAATAGCTACCGTTATATTCAATAGCAACTGAATCAATGATAAGAAAGTTTTCAGCCCGCATGTCATTTCCCCTGTGACTTCAAGTAGTGATCCACCATACGCAAAGTACTTGCACCAGCAGGAATTACATCTCCATCCTTAGTAATACTGCCAACCTGTCCTTGTCTAGGACCTGCGGGAATCATGTTATTTTTATAGTTCTGAACATGAGGTGTCGGCACATCGCCTAATTCTTTGGAATAGTGAGATTTTCCAGCAAGATCCACACGCACCTGACCATTTTGATGCTTGATCGTAATGCTATTCCTACTGCCATTTCTCTTTATTAAATCGGTTGCACGTTGCTCAAGAGTTTGTGTTGCACTCTTTGCAAGATCATTTACAGGCCAATCGCTAATCCCCTCCCTCACCGCCGCACTGAGTTTAGTCTCAACCAGCTCCGCCCCTGTGGTAGCGACTTTAGTACCGACTCGTCTCACGGATAGGTAGTCTGACCAACCTCCCGTGTAATAGCTAGCGACCTCTGCCGCGGCTTCTTTAGCTACAAAAGCAGCCAGTGGTATCAAAATCGGCAAGCGCCCATCGGGATCGACAAACTTATACGGATTATTATTCGCATAAGCATAGCGGTTCAAGCTATGGATATTCTCAGGGTTCGGAGCGACTGGATCCATTCCCATGAATCGACCTAAGATCGGGTCATAATAACGCGCCCCGAAATAGGCGAGGCCGCTTTCTTCGTCTTCGGGTTTACTGGTAGTTTATCGCCACCATGTTGTAAACGATCACTGCACAATATTAAGCTTTTTACGAAACTGATGGTGATTCGTTAGGGCTGGTGTGTCCACAGTGCATTAATCTTGGTACGATCAAAGGGAGGGTAATTTAGCGTGAGCTAGGTTTCGCTTCGATATTTGTATTCAAAATGGTTAATTAAACTCATCCAAAGCGCTTTGAACAGTCATTTCCTCTTGTTTTCGTGAGTGTTATAGTTCGCTCTCCTCCACAGAACAATTAGGTTAGCAACCATGACTACTGATAAATATCCAAATTTAGCCCAAATGGGCGTGAAAAATCCGCAGGAAATTACCGGCTATACCCTTTCGCATATCGTACCTGCGACCGATGTACTGAAAATCAAATACCAGCGCCCGAAAGGTTCACTCTTGCCCGTCACCCGTAGTTACAACATTGGCCGTGCAGTACAAACGCGCATGATAGATAGCGGCACGGCTAAAACCGAGGAAGTTCACGAAATTTCTCCGGTGTTAGCTAAGGCCATTTTTGAGCTAGACAGCATTGTTGATGCCAAATCCACGCGGGATGAACTAAAAAAGCACATTCTCTCCGAGCTGGATCGGGTCGAAGTTGAGTTTGTTGCTGAAATTCAGGCTTTGCGCCAACTCATGCGCAAATTAGATAGTACCCCTAGTTAAAACAACTCAAGCGCTTGTTTACCCTGATCTATCAGCTTGATAGGTTAGGGTTAAATCGTTTATCCCCGCATTCTGCAGGCTTACCTTCCATTTATCCTGTACTAAGTTTATTTTTAACCTTTATTGACCATCAAGAGCCGCTTAACTATGACCATTGTTTATTTTATAGCAGGGCTAGTGTTTCTAGTCATTGGCGCTGAATTGTTGGTGCGTGGCGCTTCGCGTTTAGCGGCAGCTTTGGGTATCTCGCCCTTAATCATCGGCTTGACGGTAGTCGCCTTTGGCACTAGCGCACCCGAATTAGCCGTGAGTGTTAAAGCTGCTTTAGACAATCAAGCGGGTATTGCTGTAGGCAATGTAGTGGGTAGCAATATCTTCAATGTACTGTTTATTTTGGGTGTGTCTGCTTTGATTATGCCCTTGGTGGTCTCTAAGCAATTGATTAGATTTGATGTGCCTTTAATGATTGCGCTCTCAGTTAGCGTTTTCTTATTTGCTTTAGATGGTAGCTTTAGCCGTATTGAGGGCATTGTTTGGTTCACGGGTTTACTCGCCTATGTAGGCTTTCTTATTTATACAAGCCGTCAAGATAACCGCAAAGCAGCCGCAGAAATTGACCCTGAAGTAGCCGAACTATTAGGTGATCCCAGTGAAAAAGACGCTTGGCTGAAAAACATTGGTCTTATCGTGGTCGGTTTAGTGCTGTTAGTACTTGGCTCGCGTTGGTTGGTCGATAGTGCGGTGATCTTTGCCAAATACTTTGGCGTTAGCGAAGTGGTGATTGGCTTAACGATTGTGGCGGCGGGCACTTCTTTACCTGAAGTAGTGACCTCCATTATTGCTACTATCCGTGGCGAGCGCGATATTGCCGTGGGGAATGTGGTCGGCAGCAATATTTTCAATATTATGGCCGTACTAGGTGTTGCGAGCATAGTTGCACCGTCAGGTATTCCGGTTGAAACCTCCACCTTATACCTTGATATTCCGGTGATGATTGGGGTAGCGCTGGCTTGCTTGCCTATCTTCTTTACCGGCCAAACGATTAGCCGTTCTGAGGGTGGCCTCTTCTTAGGTTATTACATCGCCTATACCGTGTACTTGGTGTTCTTAGCAACCAGCAATCCTGCCTTAGGCGCTTTGGGTAAGATCATGTTATACGGTGCTTTGCCGCTCACTACCTTAGGTTTAATGCTGTTTAGTCTGCGCCAATTGCGCACGGCTAAAGTTTGAGCCTGTTGTGAGCCATTAAATGAATAAAAGCAGTTAGCCACTAACTGCTTCATCTAGGAGCCAATCATGAGTTATGTTGACGGTTATATTTTGCCTTTACCTGCTGAGAATATTGAAGCCTATCGAGCGATGGCGCAATGCGCTGGGCAGATTTGGATCGAACATGGTGCACTTTCATATAAAGAGTGCTTGGGCGATGACTTAAGCTCAGAATGGGCCGGTGATTCTTTCCCACAAGCTGTGAGTGCGAGCGCAAATGAGAAAGTAATCTTTGCTTTTATCACTTTTGAATCGCGTGAACATCGCGATGAAGTGAATGCCAAAGTCTATGCCGATCCGCGCTTAGAAGAATGTGGTGATATGGAAGATCCACCGTTTGATTTTAAGCGCATGGCTTATGGTGGCTTTCAGGTGTTAGTCGATTTGTAAACACTGTTTAACCGCCACTCTAAAACCAAGCTCAAATAGCACTAACCACCTAGAGAGGAGTCCATCTTGAAAACATTGTTTGGAATCTCATTATTGCTTTTTGCATCAATCAGTTATGCAGAAGAATCTGCTTTTAAATGCAATCCAGCAGGCAATCAAGCTGAATTAAATCAGTGCGCTTACGACGACTATCAAGCAGCCGACAAAAAGCTCAATGAGACTTGGAAGAAGCTCATGGCTAAGTTTAAAGATGATAGAACAGCTACTGCTAAATTAAAGGCGGCACAAAAGGCATGGATTGCTTTCAGAGATGCGGAAATCGAAGCGATGTTTGCTTGTGATACGAATGATCGTACCTGTTGGGGTAGCATGGAGCCGATGCTACGTAATGGCGAACTGGCCGCTTTAACCAAAGATAGGACAACTCGGTTACAAAAATATCTTAAACAAGGCTTGGGTGTGCCCATGGAATGATGGTTTAATGTGCATAGGGAACGCAGGCTCCAAGGACGGAGCACCCTCTCACTGTCACTTCACCTTATGCCTATTTAAGCAGCCCGAAATCTATCAACCTGGGCTACTCACTTGATCATTTTTTACCTAATAAACTCACCCCAAACATGACCAGTGCCATACCTGCAAAATGCGCCCAACCAAAGGGTTCAGCCAAGAACACAACCGCCAACAGAATGGTAATAATCGGCCCTGCAGTACCCATAATACTGGCACGGGCTGCACCAATTCTTGCCACCGCCTCAGTGAGCATAAAACTAGGCAACACCGTGCTAAAAAATCCTAGCAACAGTGCATAAAACCAAGCGGTAGAATTCACCCATAAGGCACTCAAGGGATGGGTGAATAGAAAGTGGATAAACACACAGGCTGTGGCTGAAAGCATGGCAATACTGGTAAATAACGGGCTAGTCACTCGATTCAAAACCCGCTTACTGTAGACCAAATACACTGCAAAAATAATTGCTGAGATAGTCACCAACAGCACGCCTAAACCGACCTTATTGCCAGCTAATTTAGCTTCATAAGCATACAACAAGAGCACGCCACTATAGGTCAGTACTAAAGCCAAAATAATGCGCCGCGTGAGCACCTCCCGAAATAATAACCAGCCTAGCAGAGCGGTCATCAGCGGATAGGTATACAGCATCAAGCGTTCCAGCTGCGCTGAGATATAATTCAGCCCCTGCATATCAAAATAAGACGAGGCGTAATAACTCAGCGCGCCGAGCAACATAATCAGCAGCAAATCTCTGTTGATAGGGCGAACGACTTTGATTTTGTAGAACAGCCATAACAGCACCGCCAAATAAAACGGTGCTGCTACCAACATCCGTAAGGTCAGTAAGGTGACGGTATCAACGCCTTGAGCATAAGCCAGCTTGATAAAAATAGACTTGAGCGCAAACAGCGCTGTGCCACCGAAGGCATAAAATAAACCCAGCCGAAAATTATGCTGCTCGGCGTTTGAATGATTGATGATGTGTTTCCGCATGACCTGCTCCGTAGGGGCTGCGGGATGAAGGCTAACTAGCTGAGGGTGATCCCGCAGCTACTTAAAAGACAAAAAATTAGCTGCTCTGTGTGTGAACGCAGAGGAGTAGCCAGCGCTTGGCAAATATTGAAAGCAAGAGTGATTGATTCATGGTGAGCACTATACAAGCAACAGGATATTTAAAAAAGTAGCCAAAGTAGTTTTTAAGAAACGGGATATTGAGCCAATTCCACCCGTAAACGCTCATAAAGCGCTTCAGCCCAAACCGGCAAACTAACATCCAATTTTTGCAGAACGTTCACCCGAAAATCCGTGGGTGCAATCACTACTTTTATATTTTCCTTACCCAGCCAAGCGGCTAATGCAAATAATTCTTCTGCTGCTGTATCTCCCATCGCCAAGCAGCCAATTGATGCTGCTTTACCGTGAATCATAATGTCTGAACCTAATTGGGTGCGACCCTCTGTCGCGGCCATTTCTTGATCGAAGGCATTCGGGTAATTTAAACGTAGCGATACATGATACAAACTATTCGGATTGAGTAGCTCAATGCTATAAATACCTTCCGGCACTTGCCGATCACCTTCTTTTAACTTCGGCCCCAAATTCCCACTTGCTGCTTGAATAGGATAATCAGTAATCCGCTGCCAAGCGCCTTGAGTATCGGGTGCATAAAGCTCCACATGCTTGCTGTCTTTAAAAGCTAGCAAAGTAATAGCTTGGGGTGGAAATGGAACACCTGCTTTTTCAAAATGTGGCAATAACCGTGCTTGTACTGCAGAGCCAAATTGCTCCAGACGAGCATTAGTAGTGTATTTTGCAGTAGTTTTGCTTTTCACGAAGCTAAGAGTAGTTTGGGTTTGCTGAGGGAACACACAATAAATAACCCCGCTCGCCAAAGCCATTACTACCAAAAAGCGCAGCAGTTTTTTCATTATCAGTCCTCATTACCATGCTCAGCAGTGTGAATGATGGATTTGGATATTTAGTGCATGCTTAGAGGATAAATCGTGAAGGCTTGACAGTCACTAAAAATAGGTAGATCGTTCTACCTATAATTTGGAGTAAAGTCATGGCTGAGAAATTGCCCGTTCGGGAACGTCTGTTAAATGCAGCAGCTGAATTGTTTTATAAAGAGGGTGTTGGTGCGACTGGGATTGATCACATCACGACACATGCAGGCGTTGCTAAAATGAGTTTGTATAACAACTTTTCATCCAAAGCTGATTTAGTCAATGCCTATCTCCAGCGGCGGCATGCAGAATGGCAGGCACTTTATCGAGAACGCCTCAAGCAAGCTCATACGCCTAAAGAGCGGGTGCTAGCGATTTTCGACTCCTACACCGATCATGCAGCAGAGGCTTATGCTTGGGGCTTTCGCGGTTGTGGCTTAATGAATGCGGCTGCTGAATTGCCATTAGGCGATCCAGGGCGGGCAGTGGTTGCCTTACAAAAGGCTGAAGTCGAGCAATTATTCAAAGAATACCTCGCTGAATTGCATCCTACTGATCCGCTTTTAGTCGCAGAAACTGCGGAGCACCTGTCTTTTTTGCTCGAAGGCGCGATGATTCGGGCTGGCTTAGAGGGGCATGATGCACGCCTGCAAACAGTGCGCAAAATGGTAGCTTCTATGTTGGAGCGTTTATGAACTGCAAACACCTCAGCAAATTGCCCCTAACAAGCGTTGCAGTCCCAGCATGAGCGAACTAGCCACTACTTTAGCTAAACGGGAAACCGGCCTATGGGCGATTTTTGTTTTAATTCTGCTCGAAGCTGCCTTAGTGATTTCATGGAGTGCAGGCTTTGTTGGTGTACGTTTTGCCGTCGACCATGCGCCCATTTTTCTGATTTTGCTGTGGCGCAGCTTGGTATCTGGGCTGATTTTATTGCCATTCGCGCTTATGCTTGGCCCCAAGCTTAAATGGCAAGATGTCTTGCCACAGATCGGTTTTGGTGCTTTAGCGATGTCGGGTTATTTGGCGGGCTTTGCACTAGCTATATCTTTCGGTGTGCCTACCGGATTAGTGGCTTTGATTACCGATATGTTGCCTTTAGCGGTAGCCATCCTGTCTTGGCCGCTGCTCGGGCAGGCTTTGAATGCACGTCAATGGTTCGGTTCTGCGCTGGGTTTGGCGGGGGTGCTGATTGCCTCCGGCTGGTCGGTGAAAATAGGTGAGGTTCCACTTTGGGCTTATGGTTTGCCCGTGTTAGGCACACTCTCGCTCGCGATGGCCACCCTATTACAAAAACGCAGCCGCGCTAATACGATGCCCGTGCATCAAAGTTTATGTATTCAGTGCTTATCAGCAGCGGCGATTTTCGCCTTATTGGCTTGGTATGAAGGTGGCATCATCCCAGTGATGGAACCGAGCTTTATTGGCGGCATCCTCTGGTTGGTATTTATAGCCACTTTCGGCGCATGGAGCCTGTATTACATAGCGCTAAAAAAATCATCGCCCACGCGAGTCACCGCGATTTTATATCTCAGCCCGCCCGTGACCATGATCTGGGCATGGTTAATGTTTGGTGAACCACTGTCATGGGCAATGGTGGTGGGGCTGATCGTTTCGCTGATTGGGATTATTATCATTGCGCGCGCTCAAGCCAGCGTTTCAGGCGCTAATATCTAAGTACAATTTAACTATTTTAAATTTAAAATAAATACCTAAAATCATGGACTAGCTGCTTGACGAAGCAAACTGCAAAGGAGCATATTCTGGAAATGAGCGAGGATAAAATTTGCTGTTAGATCAAAATTTATAACGAGGAGTTTAGCCATGAAGAAGCGTTTAATTGCGTTGTCTATTCTAAGTGCCGTTTGTTTTTTTTCCCAAGCACACGCAACCCCTAAGACTTTTGTTTACTGTTCGGAAGGTTCACCCTCAGGATTTAACCCGCAATTTTATACCGATGGCTCGACCTTTGATGCAGCAGGTCAAGCGCTGTATAACCGCTTAGTGGAGTTCAAACCCGGTGAAACCAATGTCTCACCTGCTTTAGCGGAGTCATGGGAGATTAGCGCCGATGGTTTAACTTACACTTTCAAACTGCGCAAAGGTGTTAAATTCCATACCACCAAAGAGTTCACACCGACCCGTGATTTTAATGCCGATGATGTACTGTTCTCCTTTAATCGCCAGTGGAAAACCGATCATCCTTATCACAAAGTCTCGAATGGCAATTATGAATACTTCTCAGGTATGTCGATGCCAGACGTGTTGAAGGCGATTGATAAGGTCGATGATTACACGGTGAAATTCACCCTGAATCGCCCCGAAGCGCCGATGCTTGCGAACTTGGCCATGGATTTTGCCTCGATTTTATCCGCTGAATATGCTGATGCGATGATGAAGGCGAAAACACCAGAGAAGGTTGATACCGATCCGGTTGGCACAGGGCCGTTCCAATTAGTCGCTTATCAAAAAGACGCGATGATTCGCTATAAAGCGAATGAGACTTTCTTTGAAGGTAAGCCAAAAATCGATAATTTGGTATTCGCCATCACCACTGACAATGCGGTACGTTGGCAAAAGTTACAAGCCGGTGAATGCCATTTAATGCCATTTCCGAATCCTGCCGATTTGAAGGCGATGCAGGAAAATAAAGAGGTCACCGTACTCAGCCAAGAAGGCTTGAATGTTGGTTATTTTGCCTATAACACCACCAAAAAACCGTTTGATGATGCGCGGGTGCGTAAAGCTCTGAATATGGCGATTAATAAGCCAGCCATTTTGGATGCGGTGTATCAAGGTGCAGGCAAAGTTGCCAAGAACCCGATTCCACCGACTATGTGGAGCTATAACGACAAAGTAGAAGACGATAAATACGATGTCGAAGCGGCGAAAAAATTACTGGAAGAAGCGGGTGTCAAAGACCTGAAAACTAATATTTGGGCGATGCCGGTACAGCGTCCTTACAACCCAAATGCCAAACGGATGGCAGAAATGATTCAGGCGGATTGGAAGGCGGTCGGTGTCACGGCGGAAATTGTGTCATTTGAATGGGCGGAATATTTAGAACGCTCCAAGAAAGGCGAACACGATACGTTATTGATGGGTTGGACGGGTGATAATGGCGACCCAGATAACTTCTTAGCCGTGTTACTCGGTTGTGATGCAGTGAAAGATGGCTCGAATCGTGCGTTCTGGTGTAATCAAGAATTCAACGATTTAGTCATGAAAGCCAAAACCCTGAGCGATCAAGGCGAACGCGCAAAGCTCTATGAGCAAGCGCAAGAAGTGTTTAAGAAAGAAGCGCCTTGGGCAACCATTGCACACTCGGTGGTGTATGAAGTAGCCAATAAAAAAGTCTCTGGCTATAAACAATCTCCGTTTGGTTTACACCAATTCAAAAGTGTTGATTTAGCCGAATAATCACTTGAACGAGAGCTGCCTGTGGGTGGCTCTCCCTTTGCGCAAGGAGCCACAGCTTGTTCAAGTTTATTCTCAGTAAAATCGCCTTAATTATTCCCACTTTCATTGGCATTACGCTGGCCGCGTTTTTGTTCGTGCGTTTGTTGCCGGGCGATCCAATTACTATTTTAACGGGTGAACGTGGTGTGTCCGACGAGCGCCGCGCCGAAATGGTCGCGCAGTTAGGTTTAGATAAGCCGCTGATTATCCAATACTTCAATTATGTGAAAAACCTCTTACAAGGTGATTTCGGTCAATCTTTATCGACGCATCGTCCGGTAGTGGAAGAGTTTTTTGAACGCCTGCCTGCCACTTTAGAACTATCCTTTTTTGCGATTTTGATTGCAGTTTTAGTGGGTGTGCCTGCAGGGATTATTGCTGCCGTGAAGCGCGGGCGTTGGCCAGATCATATCTTAATGGGCACGGCTTTAACCGGTTATTCCATGCCGATTTTCTGGTGGGGTTTGCTGCTAATTATGCTGTTTTCCACCACTTTGGGATGGACGCCAGTCTCAGGGCGATTAGATATTATTAATTATTACTTTGACCCGATTACCGGTTTCATGACGATTGATGCTTGGCTCTCGGGACAAGAGGGCGCGGTGAAATCGGCGCTGCGCCATTTGATTTTGCCGAGTGTGGTGCTGTCGACCATCCCAATGGCGGTGATTGCGCGCCAGACTCGTTCGGCGATGTTGGAAGTATTGGGCGAGGATTATATTCGTACCGCCTATGCCAAAGGTTTGCCGACTTGGCGCGTGATCGGGATTCATGCCCTGCGCAATGCAATGATTACGGTGGTCACCGTCATTGGTTTGCAGGTCGGAACTTTGGTGGCGGGCGCGGTATTGACTGAAAGTATTTTTGCTTGGCCGGGCGTGGGGAAATGGATGATTGATGCAATTTCGCATCGTGATTATCCAGCCGTGCAAGGTGGCTTATTGTTCATTGCCATGTTAGTGATGGTGGTGAATCTGATGGTGGATCTGATGTATGGCTGGATTAATCCGCGTGTGAGGGACGGCAAATGAAACTGTTCGCGGATGATGCTTGGCGCACTACTTGGAATTATTTCAAAGAAAGCAAAGGCGGTTTGTGGGGCTTAGGCTTTTTGGCCATCGTGCTCTTTTGCGTGGTATTTGCCGATGTGATTGCCCCCTTTGATCCCAGCTTACAAAACCGTGACGCTTTATTGCTGCCGCCCGTTTGGACCGAAGCAGGGCATTGGCCTTATATTTTAGGCACTGATGCAGTCGGGCGCGATATGTTGTCGCGGCTGATTTATGGCGCACGCTACTCGATGTTTATTGGTTTTGTGGTGGTGTCTCTTGCAGTGGTTATCGGCACTTTGCTTGGCTTACTTGCAGGCTATTATTCAGGCTGGCTAGATACGCTAATTATGCGTTTGATGGATGTGATTTTAGCCTTCCCGAGTTTATTGCTCGCTTTGGGTCTAGTCGCGGTTTTAGGCCCTGGCTTACTCAATGCGATGTATGCGATTGCCCTAGTCATGCTACCGCACTTTGTGCGCCTCACCCGCGCCAATGTATTGAGTGAAAAGAATCGCGATTATGTGGTAGCGAGTCGGATTGTC
Organism: Thiolinea sp.; assembly: GCA_049290875.1. Lineage (GTDB taxonomy): Bacteria > Pseudomonadota > Gammaproteobacteria > Thiotrichales > Thiotrichaceae > Thiolinea. The sequence goes on along the minus strand of JBATOI010000043.1, from coordinate 104,936 downwards.
GGCGCAGGGAATTGGCGACTGATGTTCAACACCATTCTGCCCAACTGCATGGCTCCGCTGATTGTGCAGGCAACCCTATCTTTCTCCAATGCGATTTTGGATGCAGCAGCTTTAGGCTTTTTAGGCATGGGCGCACAACCACCTCTGCCCGAATGGGGGGCGATGCTGGCTGAGGCACGTGAATTTATTAGCCGTGCTTGGTGGGTGGTGACTTTTCCGGGGCTTGCAATTTTGCTGACTGTGCTGTCGATTAATTTAGTGGGTGATGCCTTACGTGATGCACTCGACCCAAGGATGCGCCGCTCATGAGTCTATTAACTGTGCGCAATTTATCGGTCGCTTTCCCCACCCAACATGGCTGGTTTCAAGCAGTCGAAGGCATTTATTTAGATGTGAATGAGGGTGATGTGTTAGCCATTGTCGGCGAGTCGGGTTCAGGTAAATCAGTGGCGATGATGGCTGTAATGAACCTGCTACCACCGACCGCATGTATCACTTGCGATGAGTTAAATTTGGATGGGCAAGACCTCTTAGCTATGCCCGCCAAGCAGCGTCGCCAATTGAATGGCGGCACGGTGGCGATGATTTTCCAAGAGCCGATGTCGAGCCTCAATCCCTGTTTTACCGTAGGTTATCAAATCGACGAAACCATCCGCATTCACCTGGGTGGCTCGAAAAAAGAACGCACCGAGCGCGTACTGCATTTGCTCGAAATCGTCGGTATTCCTGATCCGAAGCGACGCTATCAAGCCTATCCGCATCAAATGTCCGGCGGGATGAGTCAACGTGCGATGATTGCGATGGCTTTGGCAGCAAATCCTAAATTACTGATTGCCGATGAGCCGACCACGGCTTTAGATGTCACCGTGCAAGCGCAGATTTTGGAGCTGCTGTTAACACTGCAACAAACTCAAGGCATGGGCTTAATTCTGATTACCCATGATATGGGCGTGGTCGCAGAAACTGCACAGCAAGTAGTGGTGCAATATGCCGGGCAGCAAGTCGAAAAGCAGCCAGTGAAAGGTTTATTCAATACACCGCATCATCCTTATACAGCGGCTCTGTTAGATGCATTGCCCGAACGTGCACCAGTGGGTAATTTCCTGCCCACCATTCAAGGCATCGTGCCGGGGCAAAAAGACCGACCGACCGGTTGTTTATTCTCGCCACGCTGTACACATGCGCAAGCAAACTGCCACGAACAGCAACCTGCTTTGCAACGTGATAATGAAACATGGCTACGTTGCCATTGTCCGTTAAATCTAAAAGCGGAGGTGGCACATGGCTGAAGTCTTACGTGCGGTGAACTTGCAGCAAGAATATGTGGCACGCCAAGGCATGCTGCAAAAGCCGCTAATAGTGCGTGCGCTCAATGGCGTAAGCTTTTCTCTCAATGCAGGCGAAACTTTAGCCGTAGTCGGTGAATCAGGTTGCGGTAAATCGACTTTGGCACGCGCGCTGACTTTGATTGAAAAGCCGTCCGCTGGTGAGTTATGGCTGGCAGGCGAACAAGTTGATACTGCACATAAACCTGATGCGGCTTTGCGCCAACGTATTCAGATGGTGTTCCAAAATCCTTATGGCTCGCTCAATCCGCGCAAAACCATTCAGCAAATGCTGGAAGAGCCTTTATTACTCAATACTAAAATGTCAGGCGATGAGCGCCGCCAAGCGGTTGCTACCATGATGGAGCGTGTCGGTTTGCGCCCTGAATTTGCCGAGCGCTATCCGCATATGTTTTCTGGCGGGCAGCGCCAACGGATTGCGATTGCACGCGCTCTAATGCTGAAACCACAAGTGGTGGTATTAGATGAGCCAGTTTCTGCACTCGATTTATCCGTGCGTGCCCAAATTCTCAATTTACTCACCGAATTGCAACAAGATTTAGACTTAGCTTATGTATTTATCTCGCATGACTTATCAGTGGTACAGCGTATTGCCGATGATGTGATGGTGATGTATTTCGGGCGGGCGGTGGAGTATGCCGATGCAAAAACCATTTTTAGCCACCCGCAACACCCTTATACCCAAGCTTTGTTTTCCGCCACACCCGTGGCTGAAGTCGGTGAAAAACGTGAGCGCATTCACCTGCAAGGCGAACCACCCTCGCCCTTAAAGCCACCGCAAGGCTGCCCGTTTGGGCCGCGCTGTGCTTATGTGCAGGATGAGTGCCGCAAGGAAGTTCCTGTCTTGCGCGAGTTGAATCATGCGCTGGTGGCTTGTGTGCGAGTTGAGGCTATTAACATTAGGGTGACTAGTCTCCCAAGTATTTAAGCCATAGGGCTTTAACATAATCACGCTCTTCCGCGAAATTATCAACACTGACAGTGGTTGACGCCTCTTGCAGGGCAAGCTTATGTGTATGATTACGTAGAACGCGATAGATTTCCTGCAAGCGACTCACCTCTTCAGCTGTTAGAATATTGGCGGTACGCAGAGAATCTAATTGGCGAATATTATCGCTCCACTCCACCAAAGCAGGCTGCTGATGAGCATGCGCTAGAATCAAATACTGCACGATAAATTCAATATCGGTAATGCCGCCCTGATCCTTTTTTACATTAAAGGCTTGAGCATCTTTGCTACCTAGCGCATCCCACATTTTCTGACGCATATTCACCACTTCTTTGCGTAGAATTTCAGGATCGCGCTGTTGGCAGAGGATTTGATGACGGATTTGCTCAAACTGCTCATGCAGCTCTGGGCTACCCGTAATCATTCGCGCCCGTAGCAAGGCTTGATGTTCCCAAATCCAAGCCTTGTCTAATTGATACTGCCGAAATGATTCTGCACTGGTCACCAATAAGCCTGAAGCCCCACTCGGGCGTAGGCGCGTATCCGTTTCATACAAGCGTCCGTCATGGGTGAAAGTAGAGAGTGAATTAATGATCTTCTGGGCTAAGCGCGCAAAGAAGACTTGGCTTTCTAGGGGCTTATCGCCATTAGTGACCTGCTGTTCACCACAGCTATCATGTAGGAACACAATATCTAAATCGGAGCCGTAGCCCAATTCAATCCCACCCAATTTGCCATAGCCGACAATGGCAATGCTGGCATCTTTTTTCTCCCCATTCAGGACATATTGTGGAACACCCGATTTAGCGGTCATGGTCTGCCAAACATTATGGGTAGTTTCCTCCAAGATGGCTTCTGCAATCCAAGTGAGTTGGTCAGAGACAATCATTAGCGGCAACATGCCAGTAATATCCGCAGCCGCCACCCGCAAGACTTGCGCTTGCTTAAACTGGCGCATGCGCTCCATGACTAAACCGGTATCTTCGGGGTCGACATCCTTCAAAACTTGCTTAAGCGCCGCGCCCAATTCTTGGCGATTCAGTGGGCGATAGAGTTGGCGGGTATCGAGTAAAGCATCCAGCAGAATAGGATGCTGTGTGAGCTGTGCGGTAATCCACACGCTCGCATGTACCAGTTTAACGAACTGCTCCAAAGCACCCGGATGATCCACCAGCATCACGATATAACCCGAGCGGCGTGCAATCGCATGAATCACTTGTAGACTGCGAGTTAAGGCTTGGGCGGGATTGGTTTGGGTAGCACATACCGCTAATAACTCTGGCATTAGGCGATCTAGGCGCGTGCGAGCTAGTTCAGTCAATGATTTATATAAACGGCCTTCACGCAAAGCTTGGATTTGCTGCCAACATTCAGTTTCTGGTTTCAAGCCCCAAGAAAGCAAGGTGGTAGTGGCATGCTCTTCATCCACACTACCTTGCCAGAGTTGGATTAACTCGCGATTCGGGTCTTCATCGGCTTGCTCTTCTTCACCTTCCACCACGAAAATCCGCTTGAAAATCTGGCTGACTTGTTCCCGATGTACATCTAGGGTTTGCATGAAGCTTGTCCAGTCGACGCAACCTAAAGACACCGCCATGATTTGTTGTTGCTCTGAATCAGTGGGCAGAGCATGCGCTTGTTCATCTTTCCACATTTGCACTCGATTTTCGGCGCGACGCAAGAAATGATAAGCCTTACGTAAAATGTTCGCGTCTTCAGCGCTTAATAAAGTTTGCTGCTCTAAAATATCGAGAGTTTTTAATAGATTACGTTCTTGCAGTGCGCGCTCACGGCCACCGCGCATCAACTGAAACACTTGCGCCGTGAACTCAATTTCGCGAATTCCACCTTTGCCTAATTTCACATCCTGCTGCTTACCTTTGCGCAGTGCTTCGCGGTTGATCATGCTCTTCATTGTGCGCAACTGCTCAATCGCGCCATAATCTAAATAGCGCCGATATACGAAAGGACGTAAGCGCTCCATTAGCTCGCGCCCTTCTTGCGCATCACCGGCCATCACACGCGCTTTGACCAGCGCATAGCGCTCCCATTCGCGCCCATGCGTTTGGTAATAATGCTCCATTGCATCAAAGGACAAGGCTAAAGCCCCCACCTCACCAAAGGGACGCAAACGCATATCCACGCGGTACGCGAAGCCGTCGCCGGTTACTTGGCCAAGCGTATTAATTAGCTTTTGCCCCACTCGGGTGAAGAAGGTTTGATTATCTAAACTGCGACGGCCATCGGTTTCACCGGCTTCAGGGAAAGCAAAAATCAGATCAATATCCGAGGAGAAATTCAGTTCGCGCCCACCGAGTTTGCCCATGCCTAATACCAACATACCTTGAGGTATAGCAGCGCGATTGAGCGGTTGACCATGTTTAGTTACTAATTCTTGATGCCACCAATCCAAAACGCTGCCCACTAAGGCATCCGCTAAATCCGAGGTAGTTTGTAAGGTTTCTACCAAATCAGCAGCGCCTGTTAAATCCCGCCAAGCAATACGCACCGTTTCCCGATGGCGAATTTGGCGCACTGCGCGCATTAAGCTCGGCTCATCGCGCAGTGCAGCAATTTCTGTAGCGATTTTCTGCGTGAGTTCACCCTCTTGATAAGCGCTACTCGCTGGCAAAACCTCAATCCATTGCGGGAAGCGCGTGAGTTGCTCTTGCAAATAAGGGCTAGCGTTTAAAGCTAATTCAGCAGCAAGATGTAGTGCGGCTGGGAAAGCCTCCAAGAGTGCAGGCGCGATTGGCATGGGTTTATTTTCCTCGTTTTGAATAGCGGCTTCGGCTAATTGTATTACTTTTTCCGCAGACATTGGCGAGACTGCTAGCAATTGGCACAATGTCGGCATGCATATTCAAATCATACCTAATTTAGATCAAATTTCCCGCAGCGCGTGGAATGCTTTAGTACAGGATAACAATCCCTTTGTGCGCCACGAGTTTTTGTCTGCACTCGAACATAACGAATGCGTGGGCAAAAAATTTGGTTGGCTCCCAAGGCATATTGCCGTCTACGAAGAGTCTGAATTGGTTGGCGCGATGCCCTTGTATGAAAAATACAATTCCTATGGCGAATTCGTCTTTGATCATTCGTGGGCAGAAGCCTATAAGCATCACAAGCTGCGTTATTATCCCAAATTGGTTTCCTCTATTCCCTATACGCCCGCTAGTGGCCAACGTTTATTAGCTAAACCAGGGCGTGAAGCAGAAATTTATCCCATCTTGCTAGAGGCTGCTGTGCAATTAGCAGAAAGCTTGGAAGCTAGCAGTATTCATTGGCTGTTTCCTTTAGCTGTAGAACAAGATTGGCTCAGTGAGCAACAGCTGATTACCCGCCATGATTGTCAATTTCACTGGCGTAATTTTGGCTATGCAAGCTTTGACGATTTCCTCGAAACCTTCAGCTCGAAAAAGCGCAAAAACGTGAAACAAGAGCGCCGTAAAGTTCAAGAAGCGGGCGTTGATTTGCGTATTCTCAATGGGCATACCGCTACCGATGCAGACTGGGAACGCTTTGCGTTCTTTTATCAGCATACCTTTGAAAGCAAATGGGGCACACCTACTTTAAATGAAGGTTTTTTTAAAGAAGTCGCCGCGCTATTACCCGATCAAGTCATCTTGATCATGGCGGATAAAGATCAAGAATGTATTGCTGGTTCCTTGATGTTTCGCAGTGACACACGCCTGTATGGGCGGCATTGGGGCTGCACGGAATACTTTGATAGCCTGCATTTTGAAGCCTGCTATTACCAAGGCATTGAATACTGTATCCGGCATAATTTGCAGGTCTTTGAACCCGGCGCTCAAGGTGAACATAAAGTGCCACGCGGCTTTATACCCACGCTAACTCGCTCTAGCCATTGGATTGAAAGCCCGGCTTTTCAACCTGCAATTCGCCAGCATACTCAGTACGAACAGCGTTCAGTCGCTGAGTACATGCAGAGCGTGTATGAACATCTGCCGTATCGAGAGGATTTCATTGCTGAACATCTCAAACCATAAAAAAAGCCAGAACAAAGTCTGGCTATAAAAATAGATCCTAGTGTTCCAGATATCAAGTACTGGATCAAGGATCCTCAACTCAGGGTGATCTAACCTAAAGGATCAACAATTTGCGCGTAGTCTTCTGTCTCAGCGTCAGCTGAATAGCTACTGCGACGGCTATTGGGGTGATAAGCCTTTTGATAGCTACGTACCCCTTTAAAAATCGCATCTGCTAATTGCTGTTGATAATCAGGGCTGCGTAAACGCTGCTCTTCAGCTGCATTACTAATAAAAGCAGTCTCAACCAACATTGATGGAATCTCAGGTGCTTTGAGCACGACGAAACTAGCGCTTTCAACCTGTGGACGTAAGGGATTGCTGACTGATGACAGCTCACGCAAAGTGCGCTTAGCTAAAGATAAGCTACGATCCATCGTTGCATTTTGGCTCAAGTCCAGCAGGATAGAAGCGATCTTGTCGCTATTACCGGCCAAACGAACATTGCCTAAACGCAATTCATACGAATTTTCACTATCCGCTAATAAGCGTGCTGCTTCACTGGAAGCACCATTTTCTGACAAGATATACACTGACGAACCGTGTAAATTAGCCCGATTATTCGCATCGGCATGAATAGAAATAAACAGATCCGCATTGTTACGGCGTGCAATTTCGGTGCGCTCACGTAGGTCAACATAGCGATCATCGCTGCGGGTTAAAACCGCACGCATCCCTGCTGCTCCATTGATTCTGGCCTTTAGCTTCTTTGCAACAGCCAACACCACATCCTTTTCTTGCGTACCTTGCTTGCCAATTGCTCCCGGATCATGGCCTCCATGCCCCGGATCAATGGCCACTACAAAACTAGCACGACTGGAGGGAGCTGGGCCTTCATCATCGGGCCCAGTATCTTGGCTACTGGCTTTCTCAGCTTGGCGCCGACGCCGTGAATTAGTGCTAGCTTCTCTGTTTGAGATAGATAAAGTTAAAACACCTTCATTACTCATAGCAGAATCGACATTGACCGAATTCGCCATATCGAGCACTACACGCAATTTACCATCATCCCTCACAGCATAACGAATGGCTTGCAGTGGAGGGCGATCATGGCGACCTTGTTTCAAGCTGCCATCTAATTCTGTATTGTAGAGGTCAATCACTACCCGATCAGGGTTGCTTAAGGTAAAAGTTTTGTATTTAACTGGCGCACTCAGCATCAATGAAACTTTGAGTGCATTAGAGTTACCCGATAACTTGGCTCCGATCAACTTACCACGTGGAGCCGCTGCCCATACTTGACTGGTCAACAAAGTGCTACCCAGCACACCGGAAGCAGCTGCAAGTTTTAGAATAAAATTTCGACGTGTCAAATATTGGTTTTGCATAACTTATAGACCCAGCCAGCCTTCGAATTATCACTGAGGAATAGACAATCCGTTGCAGAATAGACATTACGGTATGATCACATACTAAACTACAACGAACATTTTTCAAGTATTTTTTTATGAATACTTTGTAAGTAATTGAAAATATTAAATTAACAGTATTCTAAACAAGCAATGCGCCCTGCTAAATGCATCTGAATGTTAATCTCTAAATCGGCTTTCGGAATATAGGCCCCGCCCTTATCAGGCCACTCCAAGATGCAGAGCGCATCGGCATCTAAGTAATCCCGAATACCCATATATTCTAGCTCTTCTGGATCAGCTAGCCTATACAAATCAAAATGATAGATCGTACGATCTGCCAGCTGATACGGCTCAACTAAGGTATAAGTAGGGCTTTTGACCGTGCCTTGATACCCAAGTTCCCTTAATAAGCCGCGCACAAAAGTCGTTTTTCCTGCGCCCAAATCACCATGCAGCTTAATAATACCGCCAGTGGGAAATTGTTGCGCAATTTGCGCACCTAAATCCAGAGTAGCAGTTTCATCTGCTAGATAAATTTCTTTTTTTTTCATATATTTACTAGTCCACGCAATTCATTGACCACATCGCTAGCCACTAAGCCACGTTCACCCTGTTGCGCTGCCTTATCACCCGCTAAAGCATGGATAAGTACGCCCACACAGGCCGCATCCATTAAGCGCAAACCTTGGCCGACTAAACTGGTGATAATTCCAGTCAATACATCCCCCATCCCTGCGGTTGCCATTCCCGGATTACCTGCAAGACAGACATAAGTGTGTTTCCCATCAGTAATCAAACTTCCTGCCCCTTTTAAGACAACCACACCACCGTATTTTTGTTGCAAGGCTTTAAGCGCAGCAAAGCGATCTTGTTCAATTGCTTGCGTTCTACAAGCTAATAAGCGTGCTGCTTCAGCAGGATGGGGCGTTAAAATCCAATTTTGGCGCGGTTGTGGCGCTTGAGCTAGCAGATTTAAGGCATCTGCATCTAATACCAAGGGCAAATCAGTTTTGAGAGCCTCTGCCCAAAGCGATTGCGACCATGTAGTTTTCCCTAGACCCGGCCCTAAACCCACTACGGTTTTTCCTGTTAACGCATCCGCTATATCCCTAGCTTGCACCGCATGCACCATGAGTTCAGGGCGATTGAGATTGAGCCAAGCTGCATGCACCGGATCGGTTGCTAAACTAACCAAGCCACTGCCGGTACGCAAAGCCGACTCACCTGCCAAGCGAATGGCTCCAGCCATACTTGCTTGCCCGCCAATCAACAGCGCATGCCCGAATTGACCTTTGTGTGCGCAATGCGCCCGCTTGGGCAGCAGCTTTTTTAAAAGATGGTTAGTAAGCGTAAACGCTTGAGCAGGTACTTGTTGCAGCACAGCTTCAGGTAAGCCTAAATCAGCCAATACCAAGTCGCCCACATAATCGCGTGCTTGCCCGGTGAGTAAGCCTTGCTTCAAACCAATGAAAGTCACCGTTAAAGCTGCTTTCACAGCAATACCTAAAGACTGTCCGGTATTGCCATTTAAGCCAGAAGGAATATCCACTGCAATCACTGGATTAAGGTAGGTATTCATGGCCTCGACTGCTGCTGCAAATGCCCCTTGTAAAGGTCGAGTTAGCCCTGTCCCGAATAAGGCATCAACGAGCACATCAGCTAAGGGCAACTCTCCAGTGAAAAAGTCAACATGACCGCCACCATTTAAATAATCTTGATAAGCCGTCTGTGCATCATTTTGTAAGCTTGTGGGTGGAGTTGCTGCTAACACCGATACTTGCCAGTTCGCTTGTTTAGCCAAACGCGCCAACACGTAACCATCGCCTGCATTATTCCCAGCCCCACAAACGATACACATAGAGCAAGCCTTGGGATAATGCTCAATAACTGCAGCCAACAATGCCGCTGCTGCCCGCTGCATAAGCACATAGCCCGGAATACCCTGCTCTTGAATGGCAATACGATCTAGCTCACGCACTTGCTCAATGGTGTAAACTGGGAGTTTATTAGATGAACTGCTAAGCCACATGCCCTTGGATGATCCTAAAAAAGCCGCCTTAATCGTTGATATTAGCGCCAAACTGCCCGAATGGGGAGCAGAACTCGGCCTTGATGCGCTTGGTATCAGCTCGATTGACTTATCCAGTGCGGAACAAAAACTCTGGGCTTGGCTAGAAAACGGCTATCACGGTGATATGGAGTGGATGCAACGACATGGCACGAAGCGTAGCCGCCCTGCTGAATTAGTCGAAGCTACCTTATCCATTATCAGTGTGCGCATGAATTATTGGCCCGAGCCGAGTGCTCCCGCTGAAATGGTTTTAAATCATCCTGAGCTTGCCTATATTTCGCGTTATGCACTTGGACGTGATTATCATAAAGTGTTGCGGCAGCGCTTAGAAAAGCTAGCGCAACGCCTACAAACTGAAATTGGCTCAATGCGCTATCGCGTTTTTGTCGATAGTGCTCCCGTCTTAGAAAAACCTATCGCCGTTAAAGCCGGTTTAGGTTGGCTGGGTAAACATACCAATCTAATTAATCGCCATGCTGGTTCTTATTTTTTCCTAGGCGAGCTATATACTGACCTTCCGCTCACTGAAACTGGAGCGACCACCGAACACTGCGGTTCTTGCAGCGCCTGCCTTGATATTTGCCCCACTCAAGCGATTATTGAACCTTATGTATTAGATGCCAATCGTTGTATTTCTTATTTAACCATTGAATATGCTGGCTCGATCCCAGTGGAATTCAGAACCTTAATTGGCAATCGAATTTATGGCTGTGATGATTGCCAATTAATTTGCCCGTGGAATCGTTTTGCACAAAACAGTGTGGAAACTGATTTTCAAATTCGTCATCAATTAGATAGTGCAAGTTTATTAGAATTATTTGCTTGGGATGAAACTACCTTTTTAGCCAAGCTCGAAGGCACCGCAATCAGGCGCATTGGCCACGAACGCTGGCTACGCAACATCGCAGTGGCTTTAGGCAATGCACCGAAAAGCACTAAAACGCGGCAAGCTTTGCTGGCTAAACTGGATACAGCGCTTAGCCCCTTAGTGCGTGAACATATTGAATGGGCCTTGGAACAGCAGGCTTAAACTACCTTTTCAAGCTTAAACCTCCCTTAATCTCTTAATTAAAGCCAATTATCTAGGGAAGCATCCATTCATCCAAATGATGAGTGCATAAGAAAAAATTCTCTGCCACCATAAGCTCATACAAACCCAAACAAACCCAAAACATCATGAAAGCAATAAGAATAAGACCGTTAACACGGCTCGTGTTGCTAGTGTTGGCTGCTAATTTATTGGCAGGCTGCTCCGGCATACAAACTAGCTCGGTTTACCAGACTTGGGAACAACAAGCCTATGCTGCTTACCGTGTAAATTTACCCGGCCCAGCAGATGGCATGTTACCCAATATATTTAGGACAGTAGCCGTTCCGGGTATGCAAGTCGCACCCCGACGAACCGCTGTTAATAACTATATAGCGAGTACGCATGCTCCTCAGCCGCAAGCAGCCCCCATGCCTGTGTGGGATCAACAGTACATTGCTGACTTTTATGGTTTATAAGTTTTACTCGTGTTGTTAGCCCCTAGAGTCCAGACTGGACTCCTATTGGCGCAAAGGTTCTAGCCCTTCCTTTGCGCTTTTTTAGCCAGACCTCGTGTCTGGCTTTTTTATTTGTATTCCCTAAGCGTTATACTTCCCACTAACTTAAGCTGAGGGAATCAAGCATGGATATTGGAGCATTACGCAGCGAATACACACAAGCAGGATTAAGCCGCGAAAATCTTGCCATGAATCCTTTTCTGCAATTTGAAGTCTGGTTCAAGCAAGCCAACCAAGCTCAGTTGGCCGAAGTCAATGCGATGCAGCTAGCCACCGCTTCGCCTCAAGGTAAACCCACGCTACGCACTGTGCTTTTAAAAGCTTTTGATGAACAGGGCTTCGTATTCTATACCAACTATCACAGCCAAAAAGCCCAGCAAATTGCTGAAAATCCACAAGTTGCTGCCTTATTCTTTTGGAAAGAATTAGAACGCCAAGTGGAAGTCACAGGCCGTATTGAAAAAGTTTCTACCCTTGAATCGCTCAAATACTTTACCAGCCGCCCACAGGGTAGCCAGCTAGGGGCTTGGGTATCGGCGCAAAGTTCGATCATTACTTCCCGTAAATTGCTTGAAGCTAAATTGGAAGAAATGAAGCAAAAGTTTAGCCACGGAGCAATTCCCTTGCCCGATTTTTGGGGCGGGTTTCGGATCATTCCTGAGACAGTAGAGTTCTGGCAAGGTCGGCCCAATCGGCTACATGATCGATTTGAATATCGCCGCCAAGCTGGGCAAACTAGTTGGCAAATTGAACGCCTATCCCCTTAGCCCAAAAACATATCTAAATGCTTTTTAGCTTCGCAAGCCTAGCCAACTTTGATACGCTAGGCTGTGTCTTCGGTTAACGATGTCCGCGGCGCCATTATAAGCGAGAATATCTATGCGAGTGCCTTTTTTGCCAATCCTTCTATTGGCATCCGTTCTATCTGCTTGTGATAGCGGCAGCAATGTTACAGGTGAAAATGCAAGTACCTCTTCTTTGGGTATTAGCTATCAAATGCGCGAATTCAAGCGTCAAGGGGGAACTAAGTGCCCCAACGAAACTAATAAAACCAAACCTGAAGACTTATGCGCTTTAGTCAGATTCAGCTATCCCGAAATTAGCTCTGAAACCAAACCTGAGCTAGCCATCAAGATAAATGCGCTGATTCAACAACAACTTCTAGATGCCATTGAAGGTGCACCTAGCGAAGCTTCAGAAGCTAAATCTTTGGAGTCCTTCGCTGATAGTTTTATTCAGGATTACAAAGATGATGCCAATAACTTCACTGGCTGGGAACTAGAGCGCAAGGTTGGCATTACTTATAACACCAATACACTCCTAACCCTATTGATCGAAGAATTTGGCTCCACAGGGGGCGCACATCCTTTCAATGGTAGCCGCTTTATCGTGCTTAATTTAGCCGATGGCAATCAAGTCAGCCTAAATGATGTCATGAATCCGGGTTATGAAGCTGCTTTAAATGTGGCAGGTGAAAAAGCTTTCCGCGAAGCCCGCCAGCTAGCAGAGCACTCCAGCCTTGAGGAAGATGGCTTTAACTTTGCGAATAATGCTTTCGTCCTCAATGATAATTATGGCGTTAATAAGGACGGTCTAAGCTTTATCTTCAATAGCTATGAAGTCGCTCCCTATGTAATGGGGCCTACTGAATTCACTATTCCCTATGAAGATATTCGCTCTTTAATTCGCCCTAATGGTTTATTGGCTGGCAAAGCGAAGTGACACAAACTTCGTTGCCGGCTGGCTTTGTACGCTTATCAGTAGTTGCGCCCGCCATTATTCAGGATCTGCGTTATTGCGGTAGCAATAACTTTCTCGGTGAAACCGTCGATGGCTATCTAAAAAATGAAGCGATTCTCACCACTGTTGCTGCAAAAGCACTGGTACAAGTTCAAGCAGCTTTAGGCGAATTTGGCTTAGGGTTAAAAATTTTTGATGCATATCGCCCTCAACGAGCCGTAACTCACTTCTTGCGCTGGGAACATACCCCCGAAGATCGAAAGATTGCTGCTCGCTTCCACCCTAGCTTGAGCAAATCTGAATTATTTGCCCAAGGTTATATTGCTAAGCGTTCCAGCCATACGCGGGGTAGCACGGTTGATTTGACCTTGATAAGTTTGCACAACAGCGCTCATCCTGAACTAGATATGGGCACCGAATTTGATTTTTTTGGTAAAGCCTCTGCTCCCAATTATCCAAAACTCACCCCAGATCAACGTGCTAACCGTTTACTTTTGAAGCTCATCATGGAACGCTATGGCTTTCAGGGCTTCGGGTTGGAGTGGTGGCACTTTACCTTGCGTCATGAACCTTATCCGCATCAATATTTCGACTTTGTCGTTCAATAAAGCGAGTTAGGTAATACAAAATTATGCAATATATCCGCGACCCCGAGAAAATCGAGGTGCAGGTTTGGGAGCGCATCCGCGAACTCAGCCAGCTGGACAATTTCACTGAGGATCAGCAGCAAATTATTTTGTATCTGATTCGTGCTTGTGGCGAACCGGCCTTAGCCGAACGAGTCAAATTTAGTCCTAATGCTATCGAAGCTGGCAAAAAATCTATCAAGAAATATGCCTATATGTTGTATGACCATGATACTTTAGGTAGCACTTTAGACAGAAAATTGCTTTATCAAGAGCCATTGTGCTTTATCAATAAATCCTCGGTAATCTCAATGGCCAAAAGCACGAAACAAACACGTGCTATGACTGCCGTCGATTTATGGAAACCCTATCTAAAAAACAGCATTGTGGTATTTGGCTATTCCAGCACCGCCTTATGCCGCTTATTAGAGCTATTAAAGGCCGAAGAAGTGGAAAAGCCTGCTTTGATAATCGCCATGCCTTCAGGTTTTGTAAATACTGAATATGGCAAAAAAGTTTTAGAAGAAAGTTACGATGAATTGGGTGTTGACTATATTTTAATTGAAGGTCGTTGGGGTGGAATTATGTTTGCTGCCGCTGCCGTCAATGCCCTGCTGAGTATGCAGCAAGGCATTTATCATTAGCACTAAAGCTTTTCTAAATTGGCATAACCCAAAACCAACCATTTACGCCCCACTGCGCTGAAATTCACTTCAACCCGTGCATGCTGGCCCGCTCCCTCTGCATTGGTAATAATCCCTTCACCGAATTTTGCATGGCTCACCCGCTGACCGATGCTATAACCGCTTTCAGTTCTAGTTCCGCGTGGTAGGCTATGCGCTGCGGGTGCAGTGGCACGATAATTAGTTTGATAAGTACGTACTTTCGGGCGCACTTCATTGAGCAATTCTTCGGGTAATTCACGCAAGAAGCGCGACGGTGGATTAGCGCGAGTTTGTCCATGCAATTGACGCTGCTCCGCATAACTCAAGACTAGCTGCTGCTCAGCGCGAGTAATCCCCACATAGCAAAGCCTGCGCTCCTCTTCCAAACGCCCCGGATCATCCGCCGACATTTGATGCGGGAATAAGCCTTCTTCCAAGCCCGCGAGAAAAACTAAAGGAAACTCCAAACCCTTCGCTGAGTGCAAAGTCATCATCTGCACACAATCTTCTCCAGCTTCACCTTGGCCTTCACCCGCCTCTAAAGCAGCATGCGCAAGGAAAGAAGACAGATCATCCATTTCGGGCAATTCATCAGTTTGCACCTGAATGAAGCCTGCTGCTGCGGTGATTAATTCGTTTAAGTTATCCACCCGCGCTTGGCCGGTTTCGCCTTTTTCTTTAGCTAGGAAATGCTCTTTTAATTTAGCTAAAGCGATCACAGCATCCACCTGTTCCGCTAAAGGCAAGCGCTGAATTTCTTTGCCCATTTGCTTAATCAAATGAATAAATTGCAGCAATGCATTGGCAGCACGCGGGGTAAATTCGCCCGAACCTGCAGCCTCTTCAGTCACTTCCCACATTGAGCGACCTTCCGCACGTGCGACTTGCCGTAAAGTATCTACGGTGCGCTCACCAATCCCACGCGGTGGATGATTCACAATCCGCTCAAAGGAAGGATCATCGGCATGATTCAAAGTCAGACGCAAATATGCGAGTGCATCTTTAATCTCAGCACGCTCGAAAAAGCGTAAGCCGCCATAAACTCGATACGGAATCCGCTGCTCATTGAAAACGCTTTCAAACACCCGTGATTGCGCATTGGAGCGATACAGAATTGCCACCTCATCGCGGCGCGCGCCTTGATCAACCCATTGCTTAATCCGCCCAGCAATATAGCGAGCTTCATCTAATTCATTGAAGGCTGCATATAAATCTAACGGTGTACCATTGCTGCCATCCGTCCAGAGATTTTTTCCTAAACGCCCGCGATTATTATCAATTAAAGCATTGGCGGCTTTGAGAATATTGCCAGTGGAACGATAGTTTTGCTCTAAGCGAATCGTTTCACAATCGGGATAATCGCGAGTGAAATTACGAATATTTTCAATCTTCGCCCCCCGCCAGCCGTAGATAGATTGATCATCATCACCCACTGCAAAAATCGGATTTTTTTGTCCAGCAATGAGGCGCAGCCAAGCATATTGCAGGGCATTAGTATCTTGAAACTCATCCACCAAAATATGCCGAAAGCGATTCCGATAATGGCTTTGTAAATCAGGATTATCCCGCAAGACTTCCAGCGAACGTAGTAATAATTCGGCAAAATCCACCACCCCATTGCGCTGGCATTGCTCCTCATACAGGCTATACACACGAATCAACTGCGCTTGTACCAGATCACCCCGATCATCGAGGTGTTTGGCACGCGAACCTTCATCTTTACGGCTATTAATAAAGCCTGCCACTTGACGTGGCGGCCAACGAGCTTCCTCTAAATCAAGCGCTTTAAGAATGCGCTTGATCATCCGCAGCTGATCTTCCGAATCCAGAATCTGAAAAGTCTGTGGCAAGTTCGCTTCCCGCCAATGCAAACGCAATAAGCGATGCGCCAAACCGTGGAAAGTGCCCACCCACAAGCCACCGACTTGCACATTCAGCAAATCCCGAATCCGCCCACGCATTTCATTTGCGGCTTTATTGGTGAAAGTGACCGCTAAAATGCTTAAGGATGAAACGCCTTCGACTTCCAACAGCCAAGCAATGCGATGCACTAAAACCTTGGTTTTACCACTACCAGCCCCAGCTAGTATCAACAGTGGTTTGGGAGGAGCACCGACCGCTTCGCGTTGCGGGGTATTAAGGGGATTAAGAATTGGTGATATGTCCATGAGTGGATTGTACGTTATGGAGCTAGGCTGTCTAGCAGTGCATGGTAAGTTCCGGGTTTTAAGCGTTATTATCTGTTAGCCATAACACAATCGAGGAAGTTCTATGCAAATTTGGGTCGATGCGGATGCCTGTCCAAATGTGATTAAAGATATTTTATTTCGCGCTGCTGAGCGCCAGCAAATTGAAGTGATTTTAGTCGCCAACCAGCCCTTGCGCGTGCCACGCTCACCGTTTATTAAAACTAAGCAAGTCGGTGCAGGCTTTGATGTCGCCGATAATTATATTGCGCAAACCGTGCAAGTTGACGATTTAGTGATTACTGCGGACATTCCGCTCGCAGCACAGGTGATTGAGCGCCAAGCCCATGCCTTAAATCCACGTGGTGAATTTTATACGCCAGAAAATATGCGTGAGCGCTTAAGAATGCGGAATTTAATGGAGGAGCTAAGAAGTAGCGGTACCATTACGGGCGGTGGGCCACCGGCTTTAAATCAGCAAGATAGGCAAGCGTTTGCCAATCAATTAGATCGGTTTTTAGCGCGCTATGTGAAGGCTAAAATCGCTAAAAGCGCGGCTGAAAATAACTAGGGATACTCCAACATTGAAGTATCCCTTGAAGCGGTTTAAAGCTTCCGATTCATTGCATCAAGACTCGCATAAGCAGCCATATTGACGATACCGCGCACCGTGGTACTTTCAGTCAGAATATGAGCTGGATAATTTGTACCCACTAGCATGGGGCCGACCGGCAAACCATCTGCCAACATTTTGGCCATATTGTAGGAAATATTCGCCGCATTTAAAGATGGGCAAACCAGCAGATTTGCTTCACCCGTAAAGGCTGAATTTTTAAATAAGCGGTCACGAATTTCTTGGGAAAGGGCAGCATCAGCATGCATTTCACCCTCCGCTAAAATCTGTGGATATTTATCGCGTAGAATTTGCAGCGCTTGGCGCATTTTTTCTGAATGTTCGTTTTGGCGGCTGCCAAAATTAGAATGCGAGAGCAATGCTGCTTTCGGCTCCATCCCAAAGCCTGTGATCAACTCAGCCGCTAGCGCTGTGCTATCAGCGATTTGCGCAGCGGTTGGATTGATACTGACATGCGTATCAGTGATGAAATAAGTACCCCTCTTTAAGATCAGCATAGTGACAGCGGCCACATCGGCTAAGCCGGGGCGAGCGCCAATCAAGTCACGGATATAACGTAAATGGGAAATGTAGTTGCCCTCTACCCCACAAATCATCGCATCGGCATCGCCCGCACGTACCATAATCGCAGCCAAGGCGGTATTCCGCGTAGCGATCACCCGCTTAGAATAAGACGGCGTAATCCCCTTACGGCACATCAACTCGTAATAAGCCTGCTTGTGCTTTTGATATTCGGGGTTGTTCCGTGGGTCGATTACTTCAATATTTTCGCCGACTTTTAAACGCAAGCCGTAATTATCAATATTTTGTTGAATACTAGCAGGGTCACCTAACAGAATCGGTTTACAGATTTTGTCATCCACCAGAATTTGTACCGCATTAATGACGCGCTGCGATTCACCTTCGGCAAATACAATCCGCTGTTGATTGCGCTTAGCCAACTCAAAGACCGGCTTCATGATCATACCTGAGCGGAAGACAAAGGTTTCCAACTCGCGCTGATAAGCCTCCCAATCTTGAATCGGGCGAGTGGCAACCCCGGTATCCATGGCAGCCTTGGCGACACGCGGCGGAATAATCGTCATCAAGCGTGGATCGAAAGGTTTTGGGATTAAATATTCGCGCCCAAAGCTGAAAGCTTTACCGCCATAAGCAGCAACGACCGTATCGGCTGCTTCACGCATGGCTAGATCGCCAATCGCTTCTACCACCGCGATTTTCATTGCGTCATTGATTTCGGTAGCACCGACATCTAAAGCGCCACGGAATAAGAAGGGGAAGCACAAAACATTATTGACTTGATTCGGATAATCGCTGCGTCCAGTGGCGACGATCGCATCACTACGTACTTCGTGAACCAGTTCAGGGCGAATCTCTGGCTCGGGATTAGCCAAGGCGAGGATCAAAGGATTAGGAGCCATGCGCTTCACATGCTCTTGCTTTAGCACACGGGGCGCGGATAAGCCTAAGAATACGTCTACATTGTCCATCACATCGTCTAAACTGCGTGCTTCAGTTTCGATTGCATAGGCTGAGTTGTAGGGATTCATTTCATCGACACGGCCTTTGTAGATAATGCCGAAGCGATCATTGACTGTGATATTTTCTTTCTTTAAACCCATTTCGACCAGCAAGTTCAAGCAGGCAATAGCTGCTGCGCCTGCGCCTGAACAGACTAATTTGATCTCACCAATATTCTTATTAGCGACCCGCAAACCATTCCGAATTGCAGCAGCAACACAAATCGCGGTGCCGTGCTGGTCATCATGGAATACCGGGATTTTCATAAGCGCTTTTAAACGCTTTTCAATTTCAAAGCACTCGGGCGCTTTAATATCTTCTAAGTTGATCCCACCAAAAGTTGGCTCTAATAGACTGACTGCATCCACAAAACGATCAACATCGAGGGTATCAACTTCAATATCAAAGGCATTCACGCCTGCGAATTTTTTGAAAAGTACGGCCTTGCCTTCCATCACCGGCTTGGAAGCCAATGCACCGATAGAACCTAAACCTAAAACGGCAGTGCCATTGGAAATAACCGCAACTAAGTTACCGCGTGTGGTGTAATCAGCAGCACAAGCAGGGTTTTCAGCAATCGCTAGACTCGCAGCCGCTACCCCCGGCGAATAAGCCAAAGCTAAATCGCGCTGGTTGACCATGTTTTTGGTTGGGGTAACTTCTAGCTTGCCGGGAGTTGGATAGCGGTGATAATCCAAGGCAGCTTGGGATAATTCGTCAGCCATTGTTATAGTCCTGCGGTGATAAGAGAGGAAAGCTACTTACTTTACCCCGATCAGGCAAGAGAGAGAAGTATAAAACTTGAGTTTGTGAATGGGAGGAAAACTGGATGATAGAAAATATTGTGCTAGAAGGCATAAACTAAGCAAGCAGCTAGTAAAAGCCTGCTTGCTTAGTAGTGAATCTACCTAAACGCGCTTAAATAAACTAATGATAAACAATAGTAAAGCAGCACCGATAGTAGCCCAAATAATTGCACCGACAATCCCTGGAATATTCAAATTCAACGCACCGCTCACCATGCCACCGATAAAAGTACCCACTACTGAGCCAATTAAGCCTACAACAATATTACCGATTAAACCAAAACCACCGCCACGAATCAGATTGCCCGCTAACCAACCCGCCACAGCACCGATTGCCAACATAATTAAAATTTCAACGACACCCATGCCATACTCCTCATTGTTAGATTGATTAAATACGATCTTAAGTCGAGACAGTTTGAAGTATAGTTCAGGTGTTTTTAATAGATTGCTCTACTTAGCAAATAATTAAAATTTCAGGACAAAGCTGGAAAAACTAACGACCAAATTCATTTAGCGCCGCTCACTATAAGAAATCGTATAGTTTTTACCCTGCTTGAGCTTGCTGTAATTGCCAAACACTTCCTGCAGATTGCGTTTCATGTATTCACGCAAACCATTGATCGTGACTAGATAAATCCGTCCACCCGGCTTCAGATGTTTTTTCATATCAGTGAGTAAAATCGTCATCATTTCCTTGCCAACCTTGGCTGGGATATTTGAGGCAATCACATCAAAACGCAAGCTCGGATCAATATGCTGAAAACCATTACTGAGCATTGCTTGCGCATTAGGTAACTTATTCAGTTGGGCATTGCGATTGCTGTATTCAACCGCCATGAAATCTTTATCCACCATTAAAGTTTTGCCTTGCGGTGCCAGTTTCGCCAGCGCTAAACCGACTGGCCCATAGCCGCAACCTAAGTCAAAGCAATCATCGGTCGGATTGATTTCGAGGTATTTGAGAAGTAGTTCAGTGCCTTCATCAATTTCGCGGGGTGAAAAAATCCCCCAAGTGCTTAGCAAGGTGAAGGGATGCCCACACAGCTCAGCTTCAAAGCGAATATCCTGACGAATCTCACGTAAATAATTGCTATCCATCATGCTTTAAACCTGTTGTAGTGTAGAGAAGATGCAATCCGCTTCAGCAATTGCGGCATTCAAATCGGGATTGAGCGTACAAAAATGCCCCATCTTTCGCCCAGGGCGTGCTTCCTGTTTGCCATATAAATGTAATTTGCTGTTCGGGCTGGCTAATAGCGCGTTCCAAACGGGCTGACTGCTACCCCAAAGCTCACCCAAGAGATTGATCATCACTACTGGCGTATGTAAGCGTGTATCACCAAACGGCAGCTCACATACCATGCGCACTTGCTGCTCGAATTGCGAGGTAATGCAAGCATCTAACGTATAATGACCGCTATTATGCGTGCGCGGAGCCATCTCATTGATCAGCAGCTCGCCTTGGCGAGTGACAAAAAACTCCACGGCCATCACGCCAATAAACTCTAATTTAGCCGCCATATTTTGTGCAGCTTGTTGGGCTTGTTCAGCTAACGCATCGCTAATGCGGGCGGGTACGATCGTTTGATGCAAAATACCCTGCCGATGCAGATTTTCTGTGATAGGGAAACATTGCATTTCACCGCTGACGCTACGCGCGAGCACTACCGAAATTTCTTTTTCTAAATCGACGCGCTGCTCTAATACACAATCAACCGCTTTAAGCTGCTGAAAAGCCGCCTCAACTTCTACTGGGTTATTAACAACCATTTGGCCTTTGCCGTCGTAACCTAAACGCGCAGTTTTCAGGATAGCTGGAAAAGTGATTTGCTGGCAGGCACAAGGAATATCTTCAAGTTGGCGAATGGCCGCAAACGGTACTGGTGACAAGCCGCAACTACGCACAAACTCTTTTTCGACAATCCGATCCTGTGCAGCTTGTACCGCTGATGCAGAAGGACGCACGGGGCAAAATTGCGTTAAAAACTCCAAAGTCTGAGCTGGAATATTTTCGAACTCAGTAGTGACCACATCACACTGTTGGCCAAATGCAGTTAAGGCTAGCTCGTCATGGTAAGCAGCCTTGATATGTTGATCAGCTAACTGGCCTGCGGGACTATGTGGATCAGGCTCTAGCACGATGACTTTATAGCCTAAAGTACGCGCTGCTATGGTAAACATACGCCCCAATTGCCCACCACCGAGCATACCAATCGTTGAACCGGGAAGAAGCATTAACTCGACACTCAATGAACTAAAGATAGGGGTTAGAAAGCCTATTCCGCAGGTGGCGGCAAAGGCATATTTAAAGCAAACTCGCGTTGGTTTTCACGGAAGGCAGCCAGCTGCTGAGCCAAATCTGCATCCTGCAAAGCTAACTGCGCAATCGCGAACAAAGCAGCATTTGCAGCACCTGCTTCACCAATCGCAAAGGTGGCAACAGGAATACCTTTTGGCATTTGCACTATCGAATACAAGGAGTCTTGGCCATTGAGATAGCGTGAAGGCACGGGCACACCCAAGATGGGAAGAGGTGTCTTAGCGGCGAGCATACCGGGTAAATGGGCTGCTCCACCCGCGCCCGCAATGATGCATTGCAAACCACGACTTTGCGCTGTGCTGGCATACTCAAATAATAAGTCTGGAGTACGATGCGCCGACACGACTTTATATTCGTGCGCTACCCCAAACTGCTCTAGCAGTTCAACGGCCTTGGACATGACTTTCCAGTCGCTATTGCTGCCCATGACCACCCCTACGAGTGGTTGCATCATCTTGCTACCCTTATGAAACAAAAAATCTGATAGTATAACGGCTTAATCCATTTCTCACTACTTTATGCAGCAATGAGCCAATCTGTCAGCACCTTAAATTCATCCGTACCTATTCTTGAAACCAACCTGCAAAACTTGCCGCTACTTGCACGCGGCAAAGTGCGGGATATTTATGCGATTGATGATCAGCACATGCTGATTGTAGCGACTGATCGCTTATCTGCTTTTGATGTAGTGCTCCCAACGGGGATTGCGAATAAAGGCAAAATTCTCACTCAAGTCGCTTTATTTTGGTTTGAAAAGCTGCAAGCTGTCGTACCTAACCATCTGAGCCATTTAACCCTAGATGATCTGCCCTTAAGCCCTGAAGAAAAGCAAATGCTCGAAGGACGCAGCATGCTGGTGAAGCGCCTAAAAACTTTACCGGTAGAAGCGATTGTACGTGGTTATTTGATTGGCTCAGGCTGGAAAGACTACCAAATGAACGGCACGGTCTGTGGGCTGCCTTTACCGATGGGCTTGCGCATGGCACAGCAGTTGCCCAAGCCGATTTTCACACCGTCAACCAAAGCAGATGTCGGCTTACACGATATCAATATCAGCTTTGCCCAAGTTGAAGAGAAAATTGGTAAAGACTTAGCTCAGCAAATCAGTGATATCAGTATTGAACTGTATAAGCGTGCAGCTGCTTATGCTTTAGAACACCATATTATTATTGCCGATACTAAGTTTGAGTTTGGTTTAGATGAGCAAGGCAATTTAGTGCTGATCGATGAAATTCTCACACCTGATTCTTCACGCTTCTGGGCAGCTAAAGAATATAAAGTGGGGAGTAATCCCCCTTCGTTCGACAAACAGATTGTGCGGGACTATTTAGAAACCTTAGATTGGGACAAAACTTATCCCGGCCCTAGCTTACCTAGCGCGATTGTCGCAAAAACCGCTGAGAAATATCAGGAAGTCGCTACACTGCTAACCCAGTCAAACTGAGGAATTTTAGCAATGCATGTTCTCGTTACTGGTGCTGCAGGCTTCATAGGAATGCATGTGGCGTTGGCGCTGTTAAAACGTGGCGATACAGTAGTTGGTTTAGATAATTTAAATAATTATTATTCGGTTGAATTAAAGCAAAGCCGCCTAGCCAACATTCGAGAGCAGGATGCAAAGCAGCAGTTTCAATTTATTGAAATGGATCTGGCTGATCGTCAAGGCATCGCTAAACTCTTCGCTGATCAGCTCTTTGATACAGTGGTGCACTTAGCCGCGCAAGCAGGTGTACGCTATTCCATAGAAAACCCACTGGCTTATATTGATAGTAATCTGGTGGGTTTTGCACATATTCTCGAAGGCTGCCGCCAGCAAAAAATTAAGCATCTCGTTTATGCCTCCTCTAGCTCAGTGTATGGGGCAAATGAAACCATGCCCTACTCAGTGCATGATAACGTTGACCACCCCTTGTCATTGTATGCAGCGTCTAAGAAAGCGAATGAGCTAATGGCGCATTCCTACTCACATTTGTATGCATTACCCACGACTGGTTTAAGGTTTTTCACTGTGTATGGCCCGTGGGGTCGCCCGGATATGGCGCCCATTAAATTCACTAAGGCGATTTTAGCGGGCGCGGCCATTGATGTTTATAATTACGGCAAACATCGGCGTGATTTTACGTATATTGATGACATTGTTGAGGGCGTCATTCGCACTTTGGATCAACCTGCAGCAAAAAATGCTGCATGGAATGGCAAAAAACCTGATCCAAGTAGTAGTTCTGCGCCGTGGCGGGTCTATAATATAGGACAACAGCAACCAATTGAGCTGCTTGATTATATTGTTGCACTGGAGTCACATTTAGGTAGAAAAGCACAGCTAAATCTTCTACCCTTGCAACCCGGTGATGTCCCTGACACTTTTGCCGATGTTGAGGATTTAGTAAGCGCTGTCGGCTATCGACCCACAACCTCCGTTTATGAGGGAACAAGTCGGTTTATAGACTGGTATCGTGCGTATTATAAGGTTGATTTTTGACTGCACAGGTTTGATCTATGCAAAAACTTAAGCAACAACAACTGTTGGATCGCATGCTAGAAAAACTGCCTGACCATGTGACCTTTTTATTGGTCATCCTCAGTGGTTTTCTCTTAGCACGCCTGACTTGGACTTTGTTCCCAGCTGATCCTTCATTGATCAATGCAGCTAATCAAACAGAAGTTGCACCTGCGGTTGAAGTGATTCCTGCAAATGCAAGCTCAACTGATATTGGACAAGAATTAGCCAACTACCATTTATTAGGTGTTTATCAAGCTCCACAAGCACCTGCTGCTCCAGCACCTGTAGCAGAGCAAGCTCCAGCGCCAACGCCTGAAGCACCACGTGTTCCTCTCAAATTAGTAGGTGTTTATGCGCTCCCGAATAAAAGTGGTGTGGCTGTTATTGAAGTAGGCGGCAATGCACAAAAAGTGGTAGGAATTGGTGAAGCGATTGTTGATAGTAATGGTGCTACCTTAGAAAAAGTTTATGCCGATAAAGTTGAAATTAGCTGGCAAGGTAAAATTGAAACTTTGGGCATGCCTAAACTTAGTGAGTCCATTGGGAACGGTGGCGGCGGTGATGTAGCTCCAGTGGAGGAATATATACCCGAACCAGAACCTGAAGTGGTTCCTGACCAATTGATGATGCAACAGCAGGAATTGCAACAGCAACAAATTCAGCAAGAAGAAGCGGAAGAAGATGGCGTACCAGCAGTACCCGTTCCTCCAGGTGCAGTGCCTCCACAAACACCACAAGTTGATCCTGAAGCGAATTCAGGTGACTCTGGCTTAGGTAATTTTCGCCAACAAGTAGCTCAGAATAACCTGAAATTATTAGAAGTCGTTCGCCCAAGCCCTGTTTCTGAAAAAGGCCAATTAACGGGATTTAGAGTAACACCGGGCCAAAATGAAGCGCTGTTTAGACAAACTGGCTTACAAGCAGGTGATGTGGTGACTGGCATCAATGGCACTCCATTGAACAGCAATGCGTCTAGCTTACAAGCCATGCAAGGTCTCATGAACAGTGCAAGCGCAGAGCTGACCGTATTACGGTCAGGCCAGACTACCTCAATACGTGTGAGCTTCTAGCTTAAGCCGCTTAAGAGCGCCGCTGGGCATCTTTCACTGAAGGAAGCTGCATCAGTTTCTCTAAAACCTCAGATAATTGCTCAATATCCTGAATCTGAATGGTTAAATTCAGAAATGACAATCCATCATTTACACGAGGTAAGGTGTTAATTTCATGGATATTGATGTTTAACCGCACTAATACATCAGCCACATCACGTACTAAACCCGGCTTATTTTCCCCACTGACTTGAATATCAACCGCATAATCCATAGCTCCCCCTCGCCAACTGACCTCCACTAACCGTTTTTTCTGTTCATCGTTTAAATGTAAGATATTTTTGCAATCTACCCTATGCACAGAAACGCCACGACCAATCGTGATATAGCCCACAATAGTTTCGCCCTGTAAAGGTTGGCAACATTGTGCGATCTGTGTGACCAAATCATTTACCCCCTGTACAGCGACGCCCCCTACTTGTTTAGTTGGAGCCACTTTTTTTAGCTTGCGAATCGGAATTTCAGTGGAACGTGAACGAATAATCGAATCAGAAAACTGTTTATGGCTAATATCACCACGACCTAGGGCAATCAGAAAGTCCCGCTCATTTTGCCTACCAAATTGCTGGAATAAATCTTGAGCTTTTAGGTTCGGAAAATTCAACAGATGCTTTTCCCGCTCTAAAATTGCCAGACCTTCTTGATAATTACGATCATGATTCTGCTGACGGAACCAATGGTTAATTTTTTGGCGTGTACGTGGAGCCTTAACAAAATTAAGACTGCTATTCAGCCAGTTGATTCTGGGGCGTGGCTCTTTATTGGTGATGATTTCAACTTTGTCACCATTTTTAAGCTCATAGGTGAGCGGCTCGATCCGGTCATTGACTTTCGCGCTATGACACCGATGCCCAATATCAGTATGAATCGCATAGGCAAAATCAATCGGTGTAGCGCCTTTGATCAGATCAACTACTTTGCCTTTCGGGGTGACCACAAACACTCGGTCAGAAAACAATTCAGCCTGAAAGTCTTCCAGCAGCTCGCCATCATCAATATCAGGGTCTAATAAACGGCGCATGGAGTTAATCACGCGCTCTAAGTTGCGGTCATAGCGACTGCCTTCTTTGTACCGCCAATGCGCAGCCACCCCCAGCTCAGCAAACTGGTGCATATCTTGAGTACGAATTTGAATTTCTACGGCGTGCTCCTGTGGGCCAATCACTACTGTATGAATAGACTGATAGCCATTCGATTTGGCATGAGCAATATAATTATCAAACTCCTCTTGAATATGTGTCCAACGCGCATGTACCAGACTAAGTACTTCATAACAAGTATCGCTATCTTCAACAATGATTCGAATGGCTCGCAAATCATAGAGTTGATCAATCGGCATATGCTTACGCTGCATTTTTTTCCAAATGCTGTAGATATGCTTAGGGCGTCCATAAATGGTAGAGCTAATATTCGCCTCATTCAACATAGAGCGAATGACTTGGATGAAGTCTTCAATATAATTTTCGCGCTGTAAACGTGTGTTGGCGAGTGACTTAGCGATAGATTTGTATTGCTGTGGCTCTAAAAAGCGGAAGGATAGATCTTCTAATTCCCATTTGATTTGGCTAATACCTAACCGATTTGCCAAGGGTGCAAATAGTAGCATAGTGAAGTTGGCAGCACGGGTATGCTCAGGCCCCAACTCTTCGCGGGCGAGTAAGCGTAAGTATTGTAATTGCCAAGCCAGCTTAATCAACACCGCACGGATATCGCCGACCATCGCTAGCACCATATTACGCACTAACTCAGCTTGCTCTTTTTGAGTAGGGTCAGCGGCTGCAATCGTATGTTCGCGGAATGAATGCAAGCTCCACATACCAGAACAGACACGGCTGACTTGAGGGCCATATTCACGCTCAATTTCACCTTGCTTTAATGGCTCTGCATAGAGTGGATCTGATAATAACGCAGCTAATAAAGTCAGCTGCTCCGCCTCCATCAAGCGTAGATTTTCAGCCACATCTAAACTGCAAGGCTGTAAATGTACTTCCTCGTGGCGTGCTACTAAAGGCCCGATTGCCTTATAAAGCAGGTCTAAATCGCGCTCTTGGTTGGATACCCATAAACGCTGCACCCAAGTATCTAAATCACGTGATTTAGAGTTGACGGTTTGGCTGTGTTGCATATTGAAATCCCTGTCCGTCTTCGTCCATGAAGCTATTGGCAATTATAAATTGTTCTAGTAATACAGAATGCCCTAAGAAGTCTTTATAATAATTTAACTAGTACTTCTATTTCAGCAAAATTCGTCATTATTGCATCTGGCTTTAGCCCTAAAGGTAGTTCACGCTGTTGCGGATTAAACCAAATAGTACGCAATCCGACTTGCTGAGCGCCGATTACATCTTTTTCAGGGTCATCACCCACATAAACCATTTCATGTGCATCTACTTGCGCTTGCTGCAAGGCTTGCTGAAAAATTGCAGGATGCGGTTTGGCAACTCCAGCCTCGGCTGAATTAAGCGCAAACTTAAAGAAATGACCAATACCAATATGCTGCACATCAGCATTACCATTAGTAACCACACCCAAGGAATATTCTTGCTTTAAGCGCTCCAGATTGACCAGTACTTCTGGGAAGAACTTCACCTGATTGCGCGCCCTCCAAAAGACTTGAAAAGCATCCTTAGCAAGGAGTGGATCATGCCCACTTTCAAGCGCTAGCTGTTGCAACCAATTAGTGCGTAATGTGGTCAAATCATGCTGTAAATGAGGATATTGCTGCACATAAGCAATGCGGCTAGCCACCAAGCTGTTTAAGTCAGGGTAATGCGTCACTATGGCGGGGTGATTTTGTTGGAACCAAGCAAACATGGTTTGTTCTGCATGGTGAATCACTGCATGGCAGTCCCAGAGAGTATCGTCTAAATCAAAAGCAATACAGCGAATGGTCATCAGCAGTATTCAATCTGAAGAAAACTATATACTAGCAGTAAATTGCTGTTTTAACCGATAAGGGTAGAAGATGAAGTCTTTTAGTTGGCTAGCCGTGTTAGCTTTAAGCCTGTTGAGCACACTGGCTAAGGCTGAAACCTTAGTTTTAATCCCGGGCTTTCAAGAAGAGGGGATGGCTTGGCGCACGCATCATGTCACTTCAAGCCTCGAATCCTCAGGCTGGGTTGACGGGGGCAATTTGACTGCTATGTCACAGGGTATTGTTAATAATGTTCGTCTTGCTAAGCGCCCGAAAAAAGTGCTGTATACTATTGAACTACCCAATCATCTGTCTATTACTCATCAAGCTGTTGTGTTAGATCAGTACCTAAAAGCCATCTCACAAAAGCGTAAAGAACCCCTAACTTTGGTTGGGCATTCGGCAGGTGGTTTGGTAGGACGCTATTGGCTAGTTACCCATCCTAGCATACCAGTGAATACGCTCATTACCATTGCCACGCCTCACACTGGAACACCTTGGGCTAATCTTAGCGAATCAGCCATGAACACTCCTTTGGCTGAATTTGCAGCAGGTATGGGCATCAATTTAGCTGACTCTGAACAGCTCTATGCAGAATTACGTGAAGAACGTCCGGGTACTTTTTTATATTGGCTAAATCACCAAGCACACCCTGCGATTCGTTATGTAGCGATTGTGCGTAAGAGCAAACATCCAGACTCTGTGGATTTCGTAGTACCCGCGCATAGCCAAGATATGGATAGAGTGTTTGCATTGAATGGCAAGACTGAGGCAGTTTTCAGTGAAGGCGGGCACTTTCTAAATGCGAATGATGGTTATCGAATTGCAAAAATCTTAGCAGCCAGCCCTAAGCGTAACAAGTAACTACTATAGAGAACACTACCTATCTAAAACAGCTAATGTTACTATTCTAGGAATAGGGTAAATAACCAAAAGCCAGTAATAGCTGTAATAATATAATCAACTAGTGACCTAAATAGACGATACTCATGAACGCGGCGATTTACGCACCGAATCATACTCCCCTAATCAAAACCTTGCCCTTGGCCTTGGCAGTACACGCTGTTATTATTTTTGGTATCTCTTTTGTACCGATGGCACTACCGCGTCTGGCAATACCACCCGCATTAGATATTACTATTGTGCAAATGCCGACCGAAGAAACGCCTAAGGAAGTCAATTTTTTAGCACAGGCCAATCAACAAGCCAGCGGTACGGAAGAGGAAGAGAATAAACCGCGGAGCCCCTTGGCCTCGCTGTTTCCGCAAATAGATATTGGTGAAGCACCTTTACAATCCGAGGCTAGCACTGAAGATTTGCCGCCAAAGCTGGAGCCGCAAATTCTCACCACCAAAGGCACGACGTTCACTGCCATCAGTAAAGATCCCGATCAACCTGAAAACCAGCATGATCTGATTGCAGATATTACCGCAGATAGTGCACAGGAAATTGCACAATTACTCGCAGAGGTAGATGCTGCAGAGGCACAGTATGCACGCCGCCCACGGATTCATTTTATTGATGCAGTGAGCGCCAAAAGTGCAGTAGAAGCAGAGTACATTGATAGCTGGATCAAGAAGATTGAGCGAATTGGCAATATTAACTTCCCAGAAGAAGCCATTCGCCGCAATATGAGCGGTAAGTTGATTTTGAATGTGACCCTCGACCATGCCGGTCGTGTAGTGGATAGCCAGATTGATGTATCATCTGGTTTCAATATCTTAGATAAATCGGCTTTGCGGATTGTGAAATTGGCTTCACCTTATCCACCACTTCCCGCAG
Organism: Thiolinea sp.; assembly: GCA_049290875.1. GTDB lineage: Bacteria > Pseudomonadota > Gammaproteobacteria > Thiotrichales > Thiotrichaceae > Thiolinea. Next base: position 74,818 of record JBATOI010000043.1, on the reverse strand, counting down.
AAATCCGTAAAAAATGGGATCAATTAAATATTACCCGCACTTGGATTTTCCATAGCGGCACTCTTAACACAGAATAGAGTTTATGCAGGCTATTTCTAATTTGCGCAATAACTTATTGATCGCCATGCCGAGCATGGATGATCCCAATTTTGATCACACGGTGACCTTGATTTGTCAGCATGACGAAGAAGGCGCATTTGGTGTGACGATCAATCGTCCGCTCGAAGTGACTATTGGTGAATTACTGGCGCAATTAGATATTGAGCTGAGTGATATTCAGCTTTCTAACCGAGTAGCCATGAGTGGTGGGCCAGTACAATCTGAACAAGGTTTTATTCTACATAACACTAATCGTGTTTGGGAAAGCACCTTGCATATTGCTGAAAACCTCTCTATTACCTCCTCGAAAGATATTTTGACGGACATAGCAACAGGTAATGGCCCTGACCAATTTTTATTGGTATTAGGTTGTGCGGGCTGGAGTCCGGGGCAACTTGAAGAGGAAATTAAAGAGAATGCATGGCTAACTTGTGATGCCAATAATTCGATTCTATTTGACATGCCCTACCCACATCGCTGGCGCGGCGCTGCTTCCACTTTAGGGATTGATGTTAATCTGCTAGGCACTGTAGCTGGCCATAGTTAATTCATGTCAATTACTGTCTTAGGCTTTGACTTTGGCCTGAATCGTACCGGTGTTGCCGTTGGCAATACTTTAACCGGCCTAGCGACTCCGCAAACGGTTTTATACGCCCAAAATAATCAACCGGATTGGCAAGGCATTGAATGCTTAATTCAATTATGGCGGCCAAAGATTTTAGTAGTAGGTATGCCGCGAAAACTGGATGGTAGCGATAGCAGCATGCAGGAAACTATCCTAAAATTTTGCCGTGAACTCGAAAAACGTACTGCGCTCCCTGTGCAGACTGCGAATGAACAGCTATCCTCTCGGGAAGCGGAGCAAGTGTTGAAGAGTGCACGCCAAGCCGGTCGCAAGCGGAAAATTCGCAAGGAAGAAATTGATCAATTGGCCGCTGCGATTATTTTAGAGAATTGGATGCAAGAACATGCCCACCAACAACACATACAACCTACCTGATTTACTCACCCAACTCGCTGACCAACTCCAAACTTATCTACAAGATCACCAGATTAATAATCCGGTATTGGTTGGCATTGAACGTTCGGGCGTTTGGCTAGCCAAAGTCTTGCATGAACGTTTACAACTGACTGAAGAGTTAGGCACTTTAAATATTAGCTTCTATCGCGACGACTACCATCGTACAGGCTTGCCCATACAGACTGAGCCATCACGTTTACCCTTAAGCTTAGAAGATCGACATATCATTCTGGTTGATGACATTATTCATACTGGACGCACGATTCGCGCGGCGATGAATGAATTATTCGATTATGGCCGCCCAGCTAGCATTACTTTAGCGGCGATTGTCGCTCGTCAAGGACGCGAACTGCCCATAGAACCGCAAGTCTGTGTGCTGCGCGAAGAACCGGGTAAAGAATACATTTATCATATTTCTCAAGACCCGCTGCGGATGGAATTGGTGCGTAAAGCCTAAGTTTAAGGGTTTATCAGGCTGACACAAACTTGTAAAATACAGCCACCTTAGCCATCTAGCGAATACGCCTCATGCACCCTCATCTAAAACCCGGCCCTTTGCCTCTGAGCATGCAGCTCGCGCCGGGTAATAAATTAAAGCATTTCCTGACCGTTGAAGGGCTTCCTTATCAACTGCTGCACGATATTATGGATCGTGCTGAGCAATTCGTAACCTTACCCGCCAAGCAGCAGAAAAAAGCACCGCTACTGCGGGGTAAAACGGTGATGAATCTGTTCTTCGAGAACTCGACCCGCACTCGTGTCACTTTTGAAATCGCCGCTCAACGCCTCGGTGCTGATGTCATTAACCTTGATATTCGCACCTCCTCGACGGCTAAGGGCGAAACGCTGCTGGATACGGTACGTAATCTGGAAGCCATGAATGCCGATATGTTCGTCGTCCGTCATGAACACGCGGGCACCGCGCAATTCATTGCGCGCTATTCAGCGCCGCATATTAGCGTCTTGAATGCAGGTGATGGCCGCCACGCACACCCGACGCAAGCGATGCTAGACATGTTTACGATTCGCCAAAAGAAAGGTGCTTTCGAGCCATTGAAAGTGGCTATTGTGGGCGATGTGTTACATTCACGGGTAGCACGCTCGCAGATTCATGCTTTAACGACGCTACTCACGGGTGAAGTACGCGTGATTGGCCCGAAAACCTTAATCCCTGCCAATATTGAACGCATGGGTGTGAAGGTATTTGATGATATGGATGAAGGTTTGCGGGATGTCGATGTTGTGATTATGTTACGCCTGCAGCGCGAGCGTATGGCGGGCGCTTTGCTCCCTTCCGAACGTGAATTCGCCAAATTATATGGCTTGAATGAACAGCGCTTAGAACTCACCAAGCCAGACTCGATTGTGATGCATCCGGGGCCGATTAATCGTGGGGTCGAAATTGATACCGAAGTCGCCGATGGCGTGCGCTCGGTGATTTTAGAGCAAGTCACCAATGGGATAGCAGTACGGATGGCAGTAATGGCGATGATTATGGGCGGGAGTGCAGCATGAACAATCTAATTATCCAGCAAGCGCGTGTACTCGACCCGAATTCAAGCACCGACCAAATCGCGAATGTCTATATTCAAGACGGCAAAATTGCCGCGATTGGCGATCAATCGACTGTTTTAGAAAACTTTCAGGATGCAGAAAAGGTGAATGCTGCTGGCCTATGGCTGATGCCCGGAGCGATTGATTTAGCGGCTTGGTTACGTGAACCCGGTTTAGATCATAAAGCCAGTTTAGCCAGCGAAACTCGGGCAGCAGTAGCTAGTGGCGTTACGACTTTATGCTATCAGCCTGAGCCTGCCACCACGATTGATAACTCCGCAGCCGTGAATTTGATTCGCAAGATCAATCAAGGCTTACAGTTAGCCAATGTCGAAGTGATTGGCAATATGACCTTTAAACTGGAAGGCAAGCGCTTATGCAATATTGGTGGCTTGCGCCGAGTGGGTTGTGTAGGAGTTACTAATGGCTGGCAGCCGTTTGAGAACCTGAATATTATGCGGCGGGCGATGGAATACACCTCCACTCACGATTTAACGGTATTCATGTATCCGCTCGAGCATGGTTTAGCTGCGGGTGGAGTGATGCATGAAGGCGAGGTTTCGACGCGCTTAGGTTTACCGGCGATTCCAGCCGCAGCGGAAACCGTAGCCGTCGCACAAATCATTGCTTTAATGGAATTGACGGGCAGCCGGGTGCATTTTTGCCGCTTATCGGCAGCCGGTAGTGTGCGCCTGATTCGCCAAGCTAAGCGTGATGGTTTAGCGGTGACTGCGGATGTGGCGGCGCATCAATTGTATTTAACTGAGCGCAATGTTTTAGACTTTGATCCACTCTGCCATGTGCGCCCACCTTTACGTGCACAGGCCGACCGGGATGCGCTCTTACAAGGTTTGAGCGATGGTACGATTGATGCGATTTGTTCCGACCATCAGCCCCATGAGCTGGATGCGAAACTAGCTCCCTTCCAACAAACCGAGCCGGGCATTTCGTCTTTGGAAACTTTAGTTCCTTTGACGCTACGTTTAGCAGAAGATGGTGTATTACCTCTATTGCAGGCCTTGCGGAAGATTACTTTTAATCCTGCACGGATTATTGGCAGTAATGCTGGTTGCATTGCCATCGGTGCACCTGCGGATTTAGTGCTATTAAAACCCGATGTACTTTGGGATTTCACCTTAGAAACCATGCTCAGCCAAGGTAAAAATACACCGTTTGCAGGTTGGAGCTTTAATGGCCAAGTACGACGTACTTTCTTGGCGGGTCGGACTGTTTATCAAGCTCCAGAGGCAAACTGAGCCATGTTTCATGTCGCTTTATTTGAACCAGAAATTCCGCCGAATACCGGCAATATTATGCGCTTGTGTGCGAATACCGGTTGTTGTTTGCATCTGATTCATCCACTCGGTTTTTCCTTGGATGAAAAGCAAGTACGCCGCGCCGGGATGGATTATCGAGATTTGGCAGCTGTGCAAGAGCATGAAAGCTTTGCTGCTTTTAATAAAGCGATGCTCGGTAAGCGTGTGTTTGCTTGCAGCACCAAAGCGCAAACTTCATATGCAGATACTCAATTCCAAGAGGATGATGTACTGTTATTTGGCCCGGAAACCCGTGGTTTACCTGAAATTCTTTTGTTGAGCTTGCCTGAGGATTTAAAACTGCGTATCCCGATGCTGCCTGATAGCCGGAGTTTAAACTTGTCTAATACCGTAGCCGTGGTTGTGTATGAAGCGTTGCGCCAGCAAAATTTTGCAGGTTTAAGCTAGGCTATGCAGCTAATCCGCACTTGGAACCGCCAAACAACAGCTTGCATCGCGACCATCGGTAATTTTGATGGTTTGCATTTAGGCCATCAGGCTGTCATTCAAAAAGTCCAAGATAAGGCAGCTAGTTTAGGGCTGGCTTCCACGGTGATTAGTTTCGAGCCTTTACCTGCTGAGTATTTGCGCCAACCGCCACCTACGCGCATTTTGCCCTTACGCGATAAACTCGTTTATCTCCAAACCTTACAAATTGAGCAGTTTGCCTGCTTAACCTTCAATCAAGCGCTGGCCGAAATGGAGCCTGAAGATTTCATTCAAGAAATTTTGTTGGATGGGCTGCAAGTTAAAGCATTAGTCGTAGGTGATGATTTTCGCTTTGGACGCAAACGCCGTGGCGATTATCAAATGCTGCAAGAGATCGGTGCTAAACAAGGCATGGAAGTCTTGCGAGCCTCTACTTTGCTGCATGCTAGCGAGCGTGTGAGCAGTACTTGGGTACGTGAAGCCTTGGCAAGCGCTGATTTAAGCACGGTCAACACCTTGTTAGGTCGTCCCTATACCTTATCAGGTCGCATTCGGCACGGAGATAAGCGTGGACGCACCATTGGCTTTCCTACTTTAAACTTACGTATCCCAGAAAATATTGCTTTGCGTAAAGGCGTCTACGCAGTACATGCTTCGCGCAGTGATCAAGTTTTAGTAAAAGGCATTGGGAATCTAGGTTCACGCCCAACCGTGAATGGCTTAGAAATGCGCCTTGAAGTGCATTTGTTTGATTTTGCAGAACAGGTTTACCAACAGCATTGGACGATTGAGCCAATCGCTTTTATTCGTGATGAGCAGCGCTTTGAGTCATTTGATTTGCTGAAGCAGCAAATTAAACTTGATGTGGAGCAAGCACGTAGCTTACTCCACTAAAAATTCTTTACAGTTGGTGATAATCAATCACACGCTGTACTTCATTTTTTGAGCCTAATACGACAGGCACTCGCTGATGTAAGGCATAGGGTTGCATATCTAAAATACGTTCACGCCCGGTACTCGCTAAACCACCGGCCTGCTCAATTACCATCCCCATCGGATTAGCCTCATAGAGCAGACGCAATTTGCCTTCTTTGCCAGATTTGCGCATCTTCTCATCCAATGGATACATGAAAATCCCGCCACGAGAGAGGATGCGATGCACTTCAGCAACCATCGAAGCGACCCAACGCATATTGAAATCTTTGCCACGTACACCTTCTTTGCCCTCGATACACTCCTGAATATAACGCTTCATCGGAGCTTCCCAATGACGTTGATTGGAAGTGTTGATGGCAAATTCTTTAGTATCTTCGGGAATTTTTACATCTTCACGGGTGAGAATGAACTCACCACAGCTATTATCTAAGGTGAACATATTAACGCCACGCCCTGTGGTGATCACCATAATAGTTGATGGCCCATACAGGCAATAACCAGCTGCGACTTGCTTACTACCGGGCAACAAAAAATCTTCTGCGGTTGGATCTACAACACCTTTGGGGGCTTTTACCACCGAAAAAATAGTACCCACCGAGACATTCACATCCATGTTGGAAGAACCATCCAGTGGGTCAAAGGTCACTAAATAGCCACCACGACGCTTGCCCTCTTTCAGGTTATAGACCTCTTCCATCTCTTCAGACGCTAAAGCAGCTACATGCCCATTGTTTTCTAGCGCTTCGATGAAAACGTCATTAGAGATAATGTCCATTTTCTTTTGAATCTCGCCTTGGACATTTTCTGAGTTTGCCGCACCTAAGACGCCCACTAAGGCACCTTTTCTAGTTAAGCCTGATAATTTTTTACAGGCCGTGGCAATATCATTTAGCAATCCAGTGAAATGACCGCTAGCACCCTCATAATTATGTTGTTCTTCAATAATATATTGGGTGAGTGTTGTACCAATTTGATACATAACATTGAGTCCTAAAACAGAATAAAAACAGCTTTATGAGCAGGCTGACAAAACCAACTTGCCCGATCTTGAATGTTCAAGAATAATAGCAGTTTGCTTTTAGGCAAGCATATAGATCATTTGGTGTAAAAAGTCGGGCCCGAAGGCCCGTTAGATTTGCGAGGGAGTATTATAATTTTATGATGACTAGTTCGATTATGCTAATGACCCCTTCCTAGGGCGGAAGCCACTATGCAATGAACCTCGAGGTGCAATTTGGCAAACTCTCAGTTCTTCAGTAGCCGGTCATCTAATGACTCTCTGTCGTGCTTTAATCACCGTTAGTTCATTTATTTTTTCTATTTAGAAAATTGTGCAAGAAAAAATCACAAGAAATTCAAACCAAATACTGACTCAAGGCGACGAAGCTAATGGACGGTTCAATCAAGCACCAAGAAATAGATAGCAACAGTGCAGAGCAAAACGTTAGACGCGTTGGCGATGAAGAGCTATTAAGCCAGATTGCCCAAGGGGATCGCCAAGCGTTCAGTCGTTTGTATTTGAAGTATCAACCACGTTTAGTGAGTTATTGTGCCCGCTTACTGAAAGATGATGTCGCTCAGGCGGCAGATATAGTGGATGATGCGCTCTTTGATGTATGGCGATCCGCTGATAAGTTTGAAGGTAAATCAAAAGCCTCTACTTGGATTTACTCCATCACTCGCAACAAGCTTATTTCTTGGCTAAGAAAAACATCTGAAGTTATTTTAGATGATGATGCCCTTATGTTGGCCATGGAAGATACTGCCCCCAATCCTGAGGAAGCTCAGATTGAAGAAGACATGAAGGATCAATTACTACGCATGATGAATCATTTGACAGATGAACATCGAGATGTCTTAAAACTCACGTATTTTGAAGATAAGTCAGTCAAAGAAGTGGCTGACATCTTAAAAATCTCGGAAAACACTGTCAAAACACGCATGTTCTATGCTCGCAAGCGTTTAGGTCAAATGCTTGAGAAGGCTGGAATCATGGAATTCGATATATAAACTGGTCATCTTTATGAGTAATCTTGAGCCCAACAAACTCTTGGAAGAGGCACAGCGTCTACTTCCTTGGTATCTCACCGATAAGCTTAGCAAAGCAGAACAGGGATTAGTCAATCAAGCTTTGGAGTTATTTCCAGAGTTGCAGCCTGAGCTTTTACAAGAAGAAAAAATGATGCGCGTCGTGCGCACCAACACAAGCTTATTAGAATTGTCTGCCTTGGATACCACCGAGCAGCGCTTAAATAAATTGTTAGCCCGTATTGATCGCGAAGACGAAAAGCTCGAAGAGACTGAACTACTACTGCAAGAGCCAGCCCTAACAGATACAGTCATGCCCGCTATCCTAGCAAAACCTAAAGCGAATGCAGCCAGTCAAGCTAAGAAAAAATGGTTTGATTTGTTTTGGCGTGACCCTTTACCTTTTTTTAACCTCAACTGGCTCACTCCAGCTAATGCGGTATTTGCAAGTTTGCTAATCGCACAGGGCGCTTTATTGGCTTATCAAGCTAGCACGCCAGTAACCGGCAATAAGTTCACTGTAGCGAGTGTAGAAACTCATACACCTCAGCCAGTCAATACCGATGGCAAAACAGAAGCGAGTCGGTTTTTAGTGCAATTTGCTAATGAGGCTAAGCATCAAGAAATCTGTGACTTTCTCAATCAATGGCATGCACATATTGTGGCAGGCCCTAATGCCCAAAGTATTTTTACGATTGAAATGCCGGTAGCGCCGAATACCGATAAAGTCGCTTTAGCCGATAACATCATGAAGCAAACCGCACAAAAAAGCTCACCCGTCATGTTTTTGGGGCCACAGTTTCAGGATAACACCACGCAGTGAGTAGAATTTCAGCTCAAGTATCAATAACATTAAAGCTAAGCCTTAAACGTATTAGCTCGGTTTTGCTCGGTTTAAGCACTGCCTCCTTAGTGGCGGCTGCACCTATTGATAATAAACTTCGTTATGATTCGCCTGCTTGTCAAATTTCTAACGCTTGGTGTGTCGGCAATGCGCCGGATACCAGTCGTGATTTTCGTAAAAACGAGTTGTTACTCCTGTATGACTCCAATCAACCAGCCAGTTTTGCTGAAGACGTTCTACAACGTTATCAACTTACCCAAAAGCGCAGTGACGAATTAACTTCGATTCGTACCAAAATGCTGACCGTAGCAACTAATGGCCAAGACCCTCAGTCATTAGTCGAAACCATCAATGAAAAAGAAGAAAAGGTTGAAGCCAATTTAAGCAGTTTATTTTTCACAGCTGCTACTCCTGCTAGCAGCTTAGGGTATCCACTCGATTTAACTGGAATCGCCGAAGCGCATCAATTTACTAAAGGTGCCGGTATAAAAATTGGGATGGTGGATACACCGGTTGATATTTTACACCGCTCTTTAGATAACTCTAAAGTCCGGCGCATTGAACTCATCCCTGCAGGTGACTCAAATAATCAAAAACATGGAACTGCGATTGCAGGCGTCTTAATTAGCCAAAATCCGCGCATTGGTGTTGCGCCAGAAGCCTCTCTTTATGCAGTCAGTGCTTTTAGTGCTGATTCACAAAATCCTAATGACCGTACCAGCACCGCAGGTTTAGTCGCCAAAGCTATCGATTTATGCATCGAAGAGAAAGTTGATATTTTGAACTTGAGCTTTGCTGGCAAGAGTGACCCGCTAGTGAGAAAGATGATTCAAAAGGCCGTCAGCCATAATATTATTGTTGTTTCTTCTGCTGGAAATGGTGGCCCCAAAGCTGAGCCTGCCTACCCTGCAGCTTTTGAGGACGTATTAGCGGTGACTGCTGTCGATGAGCAGGAGAGTATTTTCGGGCGGGCGAATCGCGGGGCCTATATCGATTTGGCTGCTCCGGGTGTCAATATCTTCACAACCTCTCCCGCTGGAACTTTTGACTTGGCTAGTGGAACCTCCATGGCTACTGCGCATGTTACGGGTCTTATCGCACTATTGCTATCGATGAATAAGCAAGGCGTTACCCCCAGACTACTTGAGCAAACCGCAATCGATCTAGGTAAACAAGGCCGCGATAATGATTATGGCTATGGCTTAGTCAACATTGATCGTGCACTCGCCGCCTTACGCGGCGCAGCTAGAAATTGATTATTAAAAACTTGATCTAAGCCAACAAAACCTTAAGTTGGCTGTTTGCGTTTGATCGAAATCAAAGTAGATTTTTAGCCTAATCGCACAATAAAGCTTGTCACAGTTCAATTAGGAGACAAGCCATGTCAAATTTTTTCAGCAGCATGTCTGGCATCTTAATGATGTCTAGCATCACCATCATTTTCATTCTGGGATTTTTGGGTTATTTATTTTGGAAGTTTATGAAGCTGTCGAATCATAAACCTCAACCCGGCGAAAAAAGCTGGTAAGCCGCTTAGCTGCCGCCTAAGCCCAACCAATCACGAGGCTTTAAAAAGTCCGTATACAAACGAGTCTCGTCAGAATTAGGAGCTGGATGCCAATCGTAGCGCCATTTCACCAAAGGCGGCAGCGACATTAAAATCGACTCAGTACGCCCCCCGGATTGTAGACCGAACAAAGTGCCACGATCATAAACTAGATTAAACTCGACATAACGCCCACGGCGATACAGTTGGAAATCCCGTTGCGTTTCATTGAACGGCATGTGCTTACGCTTTTGCACAATCGGGCGATAGGCTTGGATATAGTGATCGCCCACACTGCGCATAAATGCAAAAGTTTGCTCGAAACCCTGCTCATTCAAATCATCAAAAAATAAACCACCGATACCTCGTGGCTCATTGCGATGCTTTAGGAAAAAGTAATCATCGCACCAGCGCTTGTATTTGGCATAAACATCTACGCCAAAAGGATCGCAAGCCTGCTTAGCGGTTTGATGCCAAGCCATGCAATCCTCTTCAAAGCCATAATAAGGTGTTAAATCGAAGCCACCACCGAACCACCAAACCGGCTCTTCGGTAGGATGTTCTGCAATGAAAAAACGTACATTGGCGTGTGAAGTAGGCACGAAGGGATTATTCGGGTGAATCACCAAAGATACACCCATCGCCTGAAAGCTACGCCCCGCTAACTCTGGGCGAGCAGCAGTGGCAGAAGGCGGCAAAGTCGAGCCAAAGACATGTGAGAAATTAACCCCGCCTTGTTCAAATACTGCACCACTAGCTAAAACCCGAGTACGCCCACCGCCACCACCCGGGCGCTCCCAAGCATCTTCGACAAAGCTGGCTTGGCCATCTTCAGCGCTCAATTGGGCGCAAATATCATCTTGCAAGGCTAATAAATAAGTTTTAACCGCCGCAATATTCGGTTGGCTCATAGTGGAATGCTCGTGCTCGCTAAACAGAAAGTTGCCTATTGTAACGAGATTTTGCCTTGTGGGTCGACGATGCATTTGAAACCTGATTTACATCAAGCCTGCCCCCTTCAATATAGCGATGCCGATGCTGGTGGTTAAAACCGAGCCTAACGTAGTTACGGCAATAATATTCGCGGCTAACACACTATTGCCACCCATAGCTCTCACCATCACATAACTCGCCGCCGCTGTCGGGGCAAAAGCCATTAAAGCGAGTACACCCAAATTAATCCCGCTAAAACCAGCCCAAATGCCACCTAAAGTAAAGATAATGGGAATAAAAATTAGCTTACCAAGACTCGCACTCACGGTATTACGCATATCTTGGCGCATGGATTTGAAACTGAGTGAAGCACCTGTACACAGCAGAGCTAACGGCAAAGTCATTTGTGCAAAATACTCACCGGATTTGAGTACCACTTCAGGGATTTTCAACTGCAGATAGGACACTGGTAGTGCGAGCAGAATGCCAATAATCAGTGGATTTTTCGCAATCCCTTTAAGGATGGGCATAATGCCTTGACCTTGCTTGTGTAAGGAGCGGCTTAAGGTAATCACGGAAAGAATATTAAATAAAATGGTGATCAACCCCAGATACAAAGAGGCCGCCGCAACACCTGCTTCACCATAAGCATTCGCGCAATAGGCAAGACCAATAATCCCCATATTGGAGCGAAACGCGCCTTGTACGACCACACCGCGATCTTCGGTTGGTTTTACACTGAAATAAGCAAAGATTTCTAAGAGTAGATAAGTAACGAGGGTGATGGCTGCACCCAAGCCAATTAAGGCGAAATTAGCGCTTTCACTGATATGCGTTTTGCTGACACTAATAAATAACAGAGCAGGTAAGGTGACATTAAAAACTAGGCGTGAACCTGCTTCGACAAAGGCATCAGTGAGCAAGCCAATCCGTCTTAAATACACACCGAGCATTAAAATCAGGAAAATGGGGCCCGTGACATTCAGCGAAAAGGCGAGTGAGACTAGAAATTCAGACATGATAAGGATTAAAAGTTTCAAAGAGTAACTCTAAGCTTAGGCTTTATTGGGAGCAAGCAACCCTTTTACAAAAAGCTAACACGATCTTATTTGACCAAAGGGAAAGCAGGCGGGTATAACAGCAAGCTGTAAATCGGAGACCCTGCTTTGACGACCAAATCCTCTACCCCCAGACCCAGCTATCCTCAAGTTGTCTTGCACCGAGGGCGTGATAAGAATATCCGCGCCCGCCATCCTTGGGTATTTTCAGGGGCGATTGCCAGTGTTAAAGGCGAGCCTGCTTTAGGCGAAACCGTCGAAGTACGCTCCGAACACGGTGATTTACTCGGTATGGGCGCTTGGTCACCCGAATCGCAGATTCAAGTACGCTTATGGGCGGTGGGACGTGCGACTATTGACCGTGCTTTCTTTGCTGAACGCATTCAAACTGCTTTAAAACAACGCGAAACTTTAGGTATCACAACACGAAATACAGCCTATCGTATTCTCAATGCAGAATCTGATGGCGTTCCCGGCATTGTGGTGGATCGCTTTGGTGATTGGCTGATTATGCAAGCACTTACCGCTGGAGCCGAACATTGGAAGCAAACTATTGCTGAGCTACTGATAGAGCAGATTCCGTGCCAAGGTATCTATGAACGTTCGGATGTAGATATCCGCAAAAAAGAAGGTTTAACTGCGATCACTGGTATCTTAAGCGGCAAAGCACCACCCAGCTTTATTGATATCGTCGAAGAAGGCCGCCACTATCGAGTCGATGTCATCAATGGACACAAAACCGGCTTCTACTTAGATCAGCGCGATAATCGCTCAGTGGTCGAACATTATGCCCACGGCAAAACCATCCTCAATTGCTTTTCCTATACCGGTGGCTTCTCGATTGCAGCGTTAAAAGGCGGAGCCGTCAAAGCAATCAATATTGATGCCTCGCAACCCGCTTTAGATTTAGCCGCACAAGCCGCTGCTTTAAATGGATTTAGTGCTGAACAAATGGAAAATGTTCAAGGCGATGTTTTTCAATTATTGCGTCAATATCGTGATGAAGGTCGACAGTTTGATTTAATTGTGCTGGATCCGCCCAAGTTTGCCGAAAATAAAAGCCAAATTGAGAAAGCTGCACGTGGCTATAAAGACATAAATTTACTAGGCTTTAGGTTATTGAAACCGAATGGGCTACTATTTACTTTCTCTTGTTCGGGTTTAATGGATAGCAATCTGTTTCAAAAAATCGTGGCTGATGCTGCGGTGGATGCGGGTTGTGATGCACAAATTATTCGCAAACTCGACCAAGCGAGTGACCATCCAACCCGTTTAGCTTTTCCTGAGGGCTATTATCTAAAAGGACTGATCTGCCAGAAATAGCACACTCAATATCTTGATAAGGAGTTAAACCATGTTAGTTCGTTTCGATAGCAAAGTGGGTACTTTCTCAATGTTTGAAAAAGATGCCCGCAATATGATCAAGCTCATGGGGCATAGCGACACCGTTCCGGGTGCAATTTTAGGCACCGATATTGAGAAAACTTTGCAGATTTTCCAAACAGGTTTAAGTGAAGCGGCCAAACAAGAAAACCCGCATTTAACACCGAAAAAAGATGATGACGAAGAAGAGCCTGTATCGGTCAATCGCCGTGCTTATCCCTTGCTAGAGCTGCTTAAGAAAGCAGCTAAACAAAAGGAAACCCTGATGTGGAATTTTGACAGCAAGCTTGTCTAAAGAACTTCGCTTACGGTTGCCACTGCATGAAATTTGCTAGCAGCCGTAAGCCATCCTCTGCTGATTTTTCAGGATGAGCCTGAATCGCAAATACATTGTCTTTGGCAATCGCTGAGGCGTAATTCAAGCCGTAGAAAGTTTCCCCAGCCACCAAACTCACATCTGTAGGCTGCACATAGTAGCTATGCACGAAATAGAAACGAGCATGATCTTTAATGCCAGCCCAAAGAGGATGCGCGGTTTTTTGCTGAATTTGATTCCAACCCATTTGCGGCGTTTTCAGATGAGCGATATGTAGATTTTTAAAATAGCGCACTTGCCCTGCATAAGCGCCCATGCATTCAACACCACCATTCTCTTCAGAAAAATCCATCAGCACTTGCATGCCCATGCAAATGCCTAAGAAGGGCTTAGTCTTGGCGACTTCACGCACGATCTCACTTAAACCACGCGTTTCCAGTTCACGCATACAATCCCGCGCTGCACCTTGCCCCGGAAATACAATCCGATCAGCATGGCGAATAAAATCAGGATCAGCCGTAATTTCGACCTGCGCACCCGCAGGCGCTACATGCGTTACTGCCCGCCCAACCGAATGCAGATTGCCCATATTGTAATCAATAATCGCGACTTTCATTACAGGGAGCCTTTGGTCGAAGGCATAATGCCTGCCATGCGAGGATCAAGCTCCAGCGCCATTCTTAAAGCACGTCCGAAGGCTTTGAAAATAGTTTCAGCGATATGATGTGCATTGTGCCCACGCAGATTATCAATATGCAGAGTGACTAGTGCGTGATTCACAAAGCCTTGGAAGAACTCAAAGAATAGATCGGTATCAAATTCACCAATATGCGAACGCCGATAATCTACATGATGCTCGATACCAGGACGACCTGAGAAATCCACCACCACTCGTGATAAAGCTTCATCTAAAGGCACATAAGCATGGCCATAGCGGCGCAAGCCTTTCTTATCGCCCACCGCTTTATTCAGTGCTTGGCCTAGGGTAATACCAATATCCTCCACACTATGATGGTCATCAATCTGCCGATCACCTTGGCAAGTAATGGTGAGATCAATCATGCCATGCCGGGCGACTTGATCCAGCATGTGTTCAAGAAAAGGGATGCCCGTATTAAAACTAGATTTACCTGTGCCATCCAAATTGACTGTCACGGAAATACGTGTTTCTAAAGTATTCCGTTCCACAGTAGCCATACGCTCAGTCATACCCATCGCCTACATCTTCAAACTACTAAAATCGCAGTTTAACATAGCTTTTATGCAGATTAGATTAGTCTTCAATCTTTAAGGTTTGGCGCTGTACTCGTACACAAGCTTTACCCGTTAAGATGCGCGCAAATAGATCATTCACCAAGCTACCACGCCAATCGTCCGAGAGCTGTGTGCGACCATCCGTCAGCATTTTTTCAATTTGCGCCCGACTCGCCAGCATCGCCGCCGAAATATTATGAGCAATAGCTTGCTGATTAACGACCACCATGAGTAGATCAGCAACTAAAGACAGCTCCGCGTCTAACTTACGTCGCCTTGGCAAATCAGGCCATTCTTCGGCAGGCAAGGCTTGGGCACGACGAATCAAATCCAGCCAAACTTGGCCATAACGTGCAATTTGCTCGGCACTCAAACCACGAATATCTGCAAAATCATGCAGATCACGATTTTTCATACGCGCCATATCTACTAGCACTTCATCCGTGAGCAGCCAGCGGCGGGGTAAATCTTTTTGAATCGCTAATTCTTCACGCCAAGCCGTTAACTCACGTAATACCGCCAACTGCTTAGGTTTTAAGAGCTGCACGCCCTTCACGCGCTCCCAGCACATCCACGGATCAGGCATATATTCACTGGCTTCAGTTAAACGCTCAAACGGCTTATTCAGCCAATTTAAACGTCCAGTTTCTTGCAAACGCTGTTTTAGAATCGGATAGAGCTGTCGTAAATAGCGCACATCATCAATCGCATAATCAAGCTGTTGATGAGTCAAAGGGCGGCGCGCCCAATCAGTACGGGATTGCGATTTATCCAGTTGCACACCTAATAGCTCCTCTACCAAGCGTGCATAACCCAATTGATCACCCAGACCTAGAACTGCAGCAGCGATCTGTGTGTCAAAAATAGGTGCAGGCACTTGCCCGCTTAAGTGATAAAGAATTTCTAAGTCTTGCCAAGCAGCATGGAAAACCTTAAGCATTTGCGGATTTCGCAGCCACTCAAAAAAGGCTGATAAATCTTCTATATTTAAAGGATCGAGACAAACTAAATCATCTGCAGTAGCTAATTGAATTAAACACAAACGCGGATAGTAAGTTTTTTCTCGAATAAATTCAGTGTCTAAGGCAATCCAATCAGAATACTGAGCTTTTTTTAAAAAGCTATTTAATTGTTCTGGTTTATCGATATATTCAAAATCGGCCATGGGTGCTACTGCAAGAAAAGAATCGGCTAGTATAGTGGAATTGCTAAGGGACGCATATTTTAGAATACACTAATAATCTAAAATATTTGAAATCAATGCTTTATGCCATATATAGATTTGACTTCTAAAAAATTTTCACTACACTCAGGGGTAGTTCTATCCGCTTCATCCAACCAGTTTTTCATTCCTCAACCGCTAGTGAGGAAACTAGCTACGGTGCACTAAACCTGTAGCGCATTCTGGCTCGGAAGCATTGATTTGTGACCGAGCCGTATTTTCAGAATATCGATTTTTCTCAAAATAATATTGTTTCAAGATATTGATTAACTTCTGTGGCTGTTTTTCTTTTAGCATTGGTAAAATCTAATTGCCTAATTAAAGCAGCATCCCTTAATCCCATTAAATAACGAATCACCAAAATACCATCCTTGTTAGCATCCATGATGTTGTCACCATCAATATCTAAGCTTGGCTTAAGTAGATCAAGTTTGCTTTCAAGTTGTGTCAAATTGAAGGTGCCTATTGCTACATTAGCCAACAAATCAGTTCCACGTTTGCCTGCTAAGTAGCGCGCAATGATCACTCCATCCACTAAGCCATTTAACGATTTGCTACTATCGACTAAGCTAGTTAAGGGTTCACCTGTCGCCTCTAACCAGGTAGTGATATAAGGATGAAAACGCTCTAGGCGTGTATATTCGTCGGGTGCATTCGGCTCAGTACAGCTAGACGAGCCTCCGATTAAAGTACCTTTAAAATAAGGACTTCCATTAATCGTTGTCCACAACCCTGAACCACTACTACCTTGTGCCGTAATACCTTGAGTCCAAGCTACTTGAGTAAAGCTACCGTTTGAATCTTGTGTCACCATATAACCGGTTGGAGTGACTGATACATTGGCATAACTTACAAAATTGCCTTGGCTGAATTGTTTAGGATTACCTAGACCATGATGAATACCGACTATCGTACTGCTAGTTTGTAAATTTTGCAGCGACCAACCTGATAGCAGAGAACCTACTGGCGGTGGTGTACGCATACGCACTAACGACATATCCAATTCACTACGAGTTGCTAATAAATCAGCGCCACCGGTAGTACGCGTCCAAGTTGAGCTACCCGAGCCACAACTACTTTCTTGGTAAAACCAGTAAAAATCCATAGTCGCGGCTAAATCAGCATGGGTAATGCAATGCGCAGCCGTCATGAAATAGGGGATTTGTGTACCGGTATCCTTATCTGCCAAGAGTGTACCGGTACATAAATAGGAACTACCTGCGTTATCGGTGAACACATAACGTGCTACGGCTTGGCTCGTGGGCTGCCAAGCAGCCGGGGCACACGCCATGCTCACATCACAACTTGAAAACTTTAGGAAAGAGTCATTGACTCCTTTAAATTTCGCTGTTTTTAAGTTGTAGGCAATATGTGAGATTTGCCGAACAGATAATTTAACCTCCGCAGGATTAACTATTTCAGGTACAAAAATTTCCAAGCCTAATTGGCTACCGCTGACGGTCGGTGTCCACCAAGCAAGCTCAGCTGTACCCTCAATGTGTTTGAAATCCGTTTGCTGGTAGGCTCCATAAACTTCATCTGTTTGCTCAGCCGAAAATACACGTAGCTCTACACCAGCAGGCAAACTTGACTCTAATTGCACTAAAGCACGTAGATTGCTTGCCGATTCAGAGCTAATAATAAACTGGGCTGCTTGCCCACCTGTTACAGGCATCCATACCCAGTCTTTCACGTCTGGCAGAGCAGGTACTTTACGTTCAATCCCGATTTTCAAGGCTTTATGCTGACTATCTGGTTGTTGGAGTGCAGCTAACTCGGTTGCAGTGGGCGCACTCAGATTCATCGATTGCGCAGGAAATAACAAAGTGCTTAAGCTGCGATTGGCTGCATTTAAGGTCGATAGCTTGAGTTGGTTTTTAGCTGCTGCTGTATTCAAAGGAGCGGGCTGATAGATTTCTGACTCAACTAATTCAGTCGCTTGGCTAGGTACAAGAAAGCTAATAGCCATCAACCCCCCAAAAAGTAGGGCAGGTATTATTTTCACGCTTTAGCCCCTGTTTTTAGACACTGGCGTAACGGTGGATTGATCAATACCAACAACGCTAAGCAGGCGCTTAAGCACAACAGCATTTGCACACTTAAAGTCGGTACATTTTGTGGCTTAGTTTGATCGATGGCTAAATCGGTATTACTACGCAATTCATCATCAAGCAAGGTTAAATCGAGCGTATTCAGATCGGTGAGTTGGTAAGCAGCATTAGCTTGTAGACTGATTTTTAAGGTTTCATTTGGTTCTTGTAGCGCATCATTCAATACGTTCAAGACTAAGTTAGCTTTAGTTTGCCCAGCAGGAATTACCAGCGAATTAGGTAAAGCCTGATAATCACTGCCCACTATTGCACTACCGCTAGCCTGTAGATAAACCGTTAAGGCTTTAGATAAATCACGCGCCTGATGCGCTATAGTCAGATTAACTGTGTTATCCGTACCCTCCAAAACCTGTAATTTCGCGCTCGTTAGCATCACGGTAGGCAAGGTATTCGTACTTGCATCTTGCAGCTGCGCACTCGCTTGAAATGTAGAGGCTAACTGATAACCACTGCCAGCTTGTAGCGTAAGTGTAATTGACTCATCAGCCTCTGTTGAACTATCCGCTAATGGAGTCAACAGGACGTCTGCATGTTGGCTACCTGCTGGAATCGTTACTGCTCCACTTAAAGTCACATAATCCTTACCCACTGTTGCTGTACCACCCAACTGGTAATTAATAGTTAAGTTGCCACAATCGGTGGGTAATGGGCTAGCTAGGCTAATTCTGAAACTAGCCGTATTGGCATCTTTTTCATTGGCGATTGCATCGGTAGTAGTAAGCGAAACTGTGGGTTTTGCACAAACCACTACAGGGTGAGTTTGGAAACTAGTATTTTTTGCAGTTGCGGAAGCTGAAAAACGGATAGTGGTAGAACCTGTAAAACCAGATTTTGCTTTGAAATTGCTGCTTAATAAGTTTAGGGGAGTTGTGCCAATGCCCGGCCAAGCAGCATTGGAATCCACCCAAGCTAACACCCAATATTTATCCGTAGTCGAATCACCATCTAAATTCTGTGTATCAGCACTAGTCGCACCAACAGGCTGTAGCTGGCTAGCATAAGCGGTTTGACTCACCCAATCTAAGGCGCTGGAATTATAGTGGACACGCAAGCCTAAGCCCGTTGAACTCTCTGTATCTGGAGTCGTCACTGTATAAACTAAAGTAACAGGAACATTTGCTTGTGGATCAGCAAACAAAATCGGAGTGATCGGTTTAACAGACTGAGCTGCTTGAACTGTAGGCAATACTTGCCAGCCAACACCAGCTAACAACCACCATAAGGGTTTGAGTTTTTTCATGCCTGTCGATTATTTTTATTTATGAGTAGAGGGCTTATGATAAATTACCAAAAGCCCCCACTAGGCACAATTAATTATTGATATAAAACCAATAAAGCGACAAGCGGTTGATTTTTCTAAGCGTTTTCTAAAGCTTCCCAGCGCGCGAAGGCAGTGGCATGCTCAACTTCTAATTGCTCCAACGCTTGCTGTTTAGCAGTAATTTTCGCAGCATCTTGTTGATAAAACTCAGGTGTGCCCATCACTATTTGCAATTCAGCCATTTTATTTTCTAGCTGTTCAATTACTTGTGGTAATTGCTCCAGTTCGCGCTGCTCTTTGTAGCTAAGCTTTTTTGCTTTCACTACCGGCTTAACTTCTTCTTTCAGCGTAGTGATTGGTTTAGCAGTCAGTTTATCGTTAGGCTTTTCTAATGCAGGATCGGGGCGTTGTACCAGCCAATCATCATAGCCACCCGCATATTCACAGATTGAACCATTCTCAAACACTATGCTGCGCGTCACCACTGAGTTTAAGAAACTCCGATCATGCGAGATTAAGATTAAAGTACCTGCATAATCAATCAAGAGTTCTTCCAGCAACTCTAAAGTTTCTGCATCTAAATCATTGGTGGGTTCGTCGAGCACTAACAGATTAGAAGGTTGCGCAAATAAACGGGCTAGCAATAAGCGATTACGTTCGCCACCCGATAGCACTTTAACGGGTTTTTGAATTTGCAACGGTGTGAATAGAAAATCCTGTAAATAGCTAATGATATGCTTGCGCTGACCATTAATTTCCACAAAGTCTGAACCTAGAGAAATATTTTCACGCAGATTTTTCTCATCATCAAATTGTGAGCGATGCTGATCAAAGTAAACGATTTGCAGATTAGTGCCTTGCTTAATCGTACCTTCCTGTGGAGTCAGTTCGCCCAGCAATAATTTGATCAGGGTGGTTTTTCCGACCCCGTTCGGGCCAATAATACCGATTTTGTCGCCACGTAAAATCGTAGTGTTAAAGTTGGTAATCAGCTGCTGATCATCAAAACCATAGCTGAGTTTGCTAGCTTCCAAGACGATTTTGCCAGAAGACTCTGCTTGGCCGATTTGCGCTTGGACTTTACCTTGTAGATTGCGGCGCTGACGAAACTCTTCGCGCATCGACTCTAAGCGGCGAACTCGACCTTCATTCCGTGTGCGGCGCGCTTTAATGCCTTGGCGAATCCATACTTCCTCTTCCGCTAAGCGCTTATCAAATAAAGCTGCTTGTTGGGACTCAGCATCTAAGGCAGCTTGTTTGTTTTCTTGGTACTTATCAAAGTTGCCTGTCCAACTGGTTAAGCGCCCACGATCTAATTCAATAATCCGAGTTGCCAGCTTGCGTACAAAAGCACGGTCATGGCTAACAAATAGCAGGGTGGCTTTGTAGCTTAAGAGGAAATTTTCGAGCCACTCAATCGCAGGAATATCTAAATGGTTAGTAGGTTCGTCCAACAGCAATAAATCAGGATTGGCAACTAAAGCTCGTGCTAATAAAGCGCGGCGCTTCCAACCGCCCGATAAATCATCAAAACCTTGTTCGCCATCTAATTGCAAACGGCTTAAGACCGCTTCAATTTGCCATTGAGTTTGCCATTCTTCTTCCGCGTGGTTGTCGCCGAAACCAGCAGCAACAATGTCAAATACACTTTCACTGCTGCCGTGTGGGACATCCTGTTGAAGTCGAGCGATTTTTAAATCAGGGGAGTGGATAATTTCACCATCATCGGCTTGTACCTCGCGGCACAAAAGCTTCATGAGCGTGGATTTACCCGTACCGTTACGTCCAACTAGACATAAGCGTTCGCCTGCTTCGACTTGCAGCTCAATGCCATCGAACAGACGATTGTCCCCATTTTCGAGGTGAATATTGCGTAGATGTAATAATGCCATGCTGCGGATTATCTCAGCTCGCTTTTCAACTAGCTAGGTTGGTTGTGCATTATTTTCCTGCGTTGACACAACTAAATTGGAAGTGCGAATACTCAACACATGCTGATGCAAATCGTGACTATGCTGGCGCAAAGCAGCCAAAGAGCAGCGTAAGGCCAATACTTGTTGCTGGACTGAATCCAGCTCATTCATTTCCCAGAGCACGGGCTTAGGCTTTTCCTCTTTAACAGGTTCTGGCGCATACAGCTGTACGACCGTTTCACGGAAGAGCCTATCCATATCAGCACAACCTTGTTGGTAAGCGACTGGATTTTTTAAGCGCATTTCTTCGCGTAAATAAATGCGAATCCGCTCGGGAACGAGTAGTAAATCATGATGACCAGGAATTGCCGGTTCTAGCAGATTAAGGCGGCGCAGGTTCTCAATTACCCAATGCCAATGATCTTCGTTTAAGCGCCCTAGTGGAGATAAAAAGCGAACATAATCGTCACGCCGACTCAACCAACGCTCCACAAAGGTCGAGCGGAACATCAATTTCATGGGCAGTTGCGGCACTGGCTGATCACTTAAGCTCAGCAAATACAGCAAAGTCATATCTGAAGCTCCGGCGAGCTTCATTTGAAACGCTGCCAGTACACGCCGCAAAGCACGCCCCGTGGGGCGTTGATCAAAGAGGACTGGAATGCTTTCTAAGCCATTTACACGTCCTGCATGCCAACGTTTAAGATAAGCACTTAAGAGGCTTAAGGTAAAAGGATCATTTTCGAAGCTTTGTGCAGCTTGCTCTAATTTATCAGTATCGCCCTTAATACCTTGAGCCAACAGAAAGCGCGCACCCGAAAAAACGTCCAGCTGTTTGCTTTTATTAGTGATGACATCCCCATTGAGGATTGGATTGCCCGACATATAAGCCCCCGATTGTAGACCCTAACCCTTAGATCTTTGATATGTTTATTCAAATACCTTATGAGTTATTTTCTAAGAGGTCAATAGCTCTATTCAGTCTTCAGCGGGGTTTGCGGGACTAACTCTTCAGAACCAGGTAAAGGCTTTTCTACTAGCTCATTGGCGATTAAGGTTTCAGGATGAGCCGCTTCACTATCAATCGGCTGCTCAGTCGAATCAATTGAGCTAGCAACGACTGCCATCACAGAAAGATCAGTCGTCATACTAGTTAAGCATTCTTTAATGCTAGCATCACGCGCACTGTCTTTTAAGCCTTCATCATTCGCATAGCTTTCACATAGCTCTTGCATCAGTTTATTACTGTCGGTATCCAGTGGCGCCTCAGCAGCCATGGCATTCTGTACAGGTAAAAGACTGTTGGTATCTGCTTGAATAGGTAAACTTGCTAACAAGCTTACTGTACTCAGCAAGAAAATTATCGTTTTCATCGTAATCTAGAGCCTCCACAAAGTCTTAGATTTAAACGCTTCCCTAGACAGTTTATAGATTATTCTTTAGAAAATTAGTTCCCGCCCTTAAGCCGCTGCGCTCATAATTTTAGCAGGAGAAAGATAGTCTCTTTTGCCTAAATACCAATCCATTGAGTTTGCAACTAGCGGTAAAGGGGTCGGAATATTTTCCCATTTTATCAGACCTTTAGTTGGAATAAACTCATATAAAACTGCCGATTTTGGATCTTTAACAGCCAACTGTAGCCATTCATTATCTAAAAGTTGTGTTAAATAAGGTTGGCGCTGATAAATAGCAGTCACCGTTTCGGCTAAAGCTTCGACCACTACCAATAAACGCATGGGTTCATGTAACTCAGTCATTTGCTGGGCAAGACCAGTACGCAGATCACTCGCAGTGCCTTCCATCACCCCAAAGCCACCCACTAAATTATGCAGTACTTTACTGCCTGAGCCTAAATAACCATTTTGAATGCGCGAAAAATAATAATCGAGAGCGATGCCTACACCCACTACACCATTACCTAAGAGCTGCCCCTCTAATAATTGCCCACTTGGGTCTTGCTCATAATCATAAGAAATCAAGAAGGAACGCCGATCCCAAAAGCGCTGCTGGCTCATAGAGCGCTTAGCAATAAAAGCCACTGCACAACCCTGATGCCCTAACTCTGCCCGGGCTTGATCAGGCGAGGCTGCGCGCGTTTGTACATGCTGGAAAGCTTTGGCTGGAGTAATAGTAAGTGGGGCAGTCGCGAATTTTCGACAGCGCTCATGTGCAGAAGATTGTGACGCTTTGGCTAATTGTATTTGTACATGCGCAAACTCAGCTTGATGCGTTTCGGGCATTAAATCGGTATCGAACCAAGTAATATAATCACTGGTGGTATCGTGTTCGGCGGCTACAAACCAGCAATCGGGTGGAAGATTAATTTGATGCTTGATAGCTAAAGCAGCCCGTACTTCTGGTTCATTAATACTACCTGCAAAAGCGCGTGCATTCGGCCCCCCAAACCGTCCACTACAAGCACCACAACCATAAGCCAATAAATGCGGATTATTTAAATGCTGGGCACGATGTGCGATTAAACAGACTAAGCGTGCAAACTCTTTTGTAAAACCAGCCGCCTTAATAAAAGCCGCTATCTTTTCGACTTTTTCCTCTAAGGTCAGCCCCCACTGAATCGAATCACTAGTCGTTCGAATAGCCGCAGTTGTGCTGTATTGCACTCGTAATGAGATGGGGTTTAAGACTTGCTTGGTCAAGTTTTGAGTGAGCTGTTGATAATGACCCGCTGCAACACTACGTCCGAGTAACTCAGTTAAACCAAAAGTGCTGATTGCTGGTAGGCTCAAAAAAGTTTTTAAACCATATTGGCGCAAGGCATGGCTTTTGAATAGCTTGAGCTTTTCTAGCCAACTAGCCTTTTTAAGGTATTGTGTAATCTTTGTGGGCGAGTTGTTAGCATCGGGCACTTCGCGAAATTCATGCACAGCGGTGACAACTGGCTGAGCTAACTTAAGCGTTTTTGGATTATTAAAACTACGCCAATTATTGGGTAAGCCAAATACCCCTGCGACTCCAACCGTAACAAAACGCGGTTCAATTTCTTCTAAATGACGGCGAATCGCTTCTTCACGATCATCCATACAAAACAAAATTTGGGCTAAAGGCTTTTTCTGGATATTTAAGCTCAGCGGGTTCATTAAGGCATTAAACACCTCTAAACGATAATGGCGCTCATAAGCACGCAGCCAAATATAACCACGCTTATTCGGATCATCGAGGGTTTGTAGCAAATTGCTAATGCGCTCAATCTGTTCGCGTGATAATTGCTCTAACTGTTGCGCAGAGATCCCTAAATGTTGTGATAAGACAAAAACTCGCCACACTACTTGGTACATGTCCAAGCGTACCGGTAGGGTACTACCCGCTGCTAATTTCCAAGTCATGATCATGTGCGCCAGTTGATGCCATTGCTCCTGTGGGACTTCATCACCAATTCCATTGAGTAAACTAGAAGCTAGCATTTGCAAATGTTCAGGCAAACGCGCCTGCCAAGCGTAGAAACGCACCAATAACTCGGAAAGATTATGATTAAAATAGCCACGTAAATCAGGCAGAGAAGCATCAATATTCCAATGCTCCTGTGTGACTT
Source organism: Thiolinea sp. (assembly GCA_049290875.1). Taxonomy (GTDB): domain Bacteria; phylum Pseudomonadota; class Gammaproteobacteria; order Thiotrichales; family Thiotrichaceae; genus Thiolinea. The sequence goes on along the minus strand of JBATOI010000043.1, from coordinate 50,044 downwards.
TGCGGCAGTGCAAATGCTCTAGCACTAAACGCACGGCTAAATAATCAGCCATCACAATCGTATTTGCCTGCTCAGCATAATTGGGATGTTGCGCACGCCAGTTAATCATCCCTGACCAACCCGGCATCTCTAATGCAAGGCTACGTAAGTAGACGCCCCAGTGTTCCCGTGCAATCCCAATGCGCATAAGCTCGGTACGAATGATTGCTAATGGATCATCATCCAAGGAATTGATGTAATCATACCAAGGATCTAGTTCACTGAAGCCAGGGAAATGGTCGTTGAGTGCTAACTCTTTCCAGTACAACAAAAAGCTTTGTGGCTTAACCGTTAAACCCGACAACTCTAAATCCAGCCATTGCCCAAGCTGGCGAAATAACAGAGGACACAAATCATGCAGCACATCTTCGCCAGTCAGGGCTTTAAGAAATCCACGTAAAGTCGTCATGGGGCCAACCTGCCCGATCAAACGTTGTAAACGTTCATGTCCTACACGACGTACTTGCTGCTCCATGTCTTCATCTAGATGCGCTGTTTGTTTAATTTCCTGCCACAGATGACTGAGGTTGCTTGCGCTTAAATAAGTAACCGCTTCAGGGTGTGAAAAATCGTCGTGAATATCCAAAATGCGTAAAGTGGATTTCCATAGACCTTGCAAAGCTTGCTGAGCATTAGTTCGATCTAAGTGTGCTGCTTGTAAGAGCTTTTCTTGGTTTGGCACTGAAACTTCAGGCTGGAACTTTTCTAATGCTTGTTCTTCTTCAATCTTCCAACGAACTTGCCGATAACTAAGTTTTTTAATGGGATTGAGGAGAACTAATTGACTTAATTGTCGAACTGTCCAGCCTTCTAAAACGAATTCAGTGGAGCTTAGCTCTGGTTCGGTTGCTAGAACGGCTTGGATATCTGCTTCAGTAATCCGACCTTGATCATAAAAGCATTTGTACTCCGCTTGACTTAGATAACCCAGCGCACCGGTACGCTGGTAGACCTGTTTTAAAGCGGTAGCAAAAGGCAATTGCTCATAATGCATTAAGGGGTTGAAGTGCACAAAATCGGGCAAAGGCGCTTGAATAGGCAATACCCCCGTTAAGGCATCAATTTGCTGGTGGAGATAATGATGCTGTGCTTGAATATCCATAGCAGCCCAAAAACTTATGCTGAAAAGAGGATATGAACATTAATTCTTGCTAGGGGTCAAGCATTCAAAAGGAAGGCAGATAGCTTAGGCAAGTTAACAAGACTTACCTAAGCTCAATAGCTAACTAGCCAGTAACTGCCTGAACAATATATTCTGGCAAGGGTGCAGATTTACCGCTACGCCGATCCATCCACACCACTTTAGCATAGCCTTCACTAGCCATTTGACTGGGATCTGAAAGGGCGAATACTTCATACCATGTCATAAAGCTCGAACGCCCCAGCTCGCCTGCATAACAATCAATACGCACGCTGTCTGGATAGGTGATTGGTTTTAAAAACGTGCAACCCACATTAATCACCACGGTCGCAAAGTCACCTACGGTGATTTGATTGCCAAGCATCTTGACGAGCATTTGAACCCGAGCTTCTTCAAGGTAGCGCAGGTACATGGCATTATTTACATGCCCAAAAGCATCCATGTCCCCCCAGCGTACTGGTAGGGTGCAGCTGTATACTAAACGGCGTTGGCTAGCTTCAGTCATTTTAAGCCTTCACCCGCACATAAGAGCCAGGCGCATCCTCCAGTGGTTTTAAATTGCCCGCCCCCGGTTCACGTGCTTCAGACTCACCACCAGCATATTGAGCCACCCAAGTATCCCAATCATGCCACCAGGACTTTTTCGTCAGCTTCGCAGCTTGGAACCAATCTTCTGCAGCAGCAGGTAACTGATCATTAAGCCAATGACCGTATTTATCAGCAGTCGCTGGATTAATAATGCCCGCAATATGTCCTGATTGGCCTAAAACAAATCGTACTGGGCCTGCAAACAACTTGGCTCCTTCATAAGTGCTTTGCCATGGCGCGATATGATCATCATAAGCAGACACAAAATAAACTGGGGTAGTGACTTTGCTCAAATCAAGCGGTGTACCGAGTAGTTTAATCCCTTCTGGTTGGCAGAGTTTATTTTCCAAGTACATATTGCGTAAATAGAAGCTATGCATCGCGGCTGGCATGCGGGTGCTATCTGAATTCCAGAACAGCAGATCGAAAGGCATTGGGTCTTTGCCAAGCAAATACAGATTCACGAAAAATGACCAAATCAGATCATTGGCGCGCAGCATATTGAAGGCTGAACCCATGTTTTTGCCATCCAAATAGCCACCGTTGTCTGCCATCCGCTGTTCTAAAGCAGCGACTTGTGGCTCATCTAAGAACACACCAATTTCACCTGGCTCACAGAAGTCCAACAAAGTCGTGAAGAAGGTAGCACTCTTAATACGCTCATCTTTATTGGCAGTGAGCCATGCTAAAGTAGCACCCGTTAAAGTCCCACCTAAGCAATAAGCAGCCACATTCACTTCGCGCTCGCCAGTAGCTTGTTCAATAGCATCCAGTGCCGCCAAGGTACCTGATTTTAGATAATCATCAAAACTTAAATCACGTTGCTCAGCACTTGGATTCGCCCAAGAAATAATAAAAACCGTATGGCCTTGATCCACAGCCCATTTCACATAGGAGTTTTGCTCACGTAAATCAAGAATATAAAACTTGTTAATCCAAGGTGGGACAACTAACAGCGGGCACTGACGAACTTTTTCGGTGCTAGGATTGTATTGAATCAGCTCCATCAGTTCATTGCGGAACACGACTTTCCCCGCAGTCGTCGCAATATCTTTGCCTAACTCAAAGGCTTGCATATCCGTCATGCGAATCCGCAATTCGCCATCTTGGAAATCATTGAGTAAGTTTTCCATGCCTTTGACTAAATTTGCGCCTTGAGTATCCTGCACCATTTTCCAAACCTGTGGATTGGTTGACGCAAAATTATTTGGCGATAAAGCATCGACTAAGCTATTCAAAAAGAAAATAGCTTTTTTAGCCTCATGCTCAGGCAAGCCTTCGGTAATATTAATCAGACTTTTCCAGTAATCCGCTACATTTAAATAGGATTGCATGAGTGTTTCGCCCACTGGATTGTCACGCCAAGCTGGGTCTTTGAAACGCCGATCTTTCAGAGTGGCTTCCTCGCTAATTTCTACACCCGAAAATCCCAGCATGCACATCCCGAGCTTTTGGCCTAGCAATGACTGATCTTGCAGAAACTTATAATTCGCTTGTGCAATCGCAAAGGGATGCCAGACTAAGTTAGCAGCCCAGCGCATCGAGGCATTTTGAAAAGCCATATCGCCCGCTGATAGGCGCGGCTTCGTTTTAAGTGCTGCACCTGATGCACGTAATAAGAACTGTTGCCACAGCCCAAACGCTTTATTGAGGTTAGCTTGCAATTCAAGGGGATCGAATTGATCATCGGTCATATTGGCATCGAAGGGTTTGCCCATAAGCTGGTTTCCTATAGTTAGCGTTGCCCTGAAAAGCAGAAGGGTATATGAAATTTGTGAGTCAACTGCATGAATTTGTCAAACATCATAAGGATTTTGGTGCTTAGCACAAGATGTTTTTCGGCAAAAATAACGTGGCGAATTAAATGCAGTTTTAAACACCAACCTTGCTGACCCTAGCGGAGATAGCCTCTCGGAAACTTTGCGAGTATTCTGCACGAATTGCAGCAAATAACTTCAAATTTAGCAGGATTAATATGCGTACAGAAAGCACTTGGAATCTGGATTCTGCCCGCCAACTTTACCGAGTTCGTAATTGGGGCAATGGCTATTTCGATATTAATGATCAAGGCCATGTAGCGATGTGCCTCCCACAAAGCCAACAACAAGTCGATCTCTATGAGTTTGCACAACGTGTCAATCAAGAGAATGGCATGCGCTTCCCACTCTTAGTCCGCTTCGTAAATGTGCTACATGATCGAGTGCAACGTCTGCAAATTGCCTTCAACAAAGCTATTGCCGAATCCGGCCAGCCAAGCCGTTATACGGCTATTTATCCGATTAAAGTGAATCAGCAACGCAGCGTAGTGCAACAGATTTTAGCAGGTGGTAAGCAGCAAGTTGGTTTAGAAGCAGGTAGCAAACCTGAATTAATGGCGGTACTTGGCTCAGCTCCCGAAGGCTGCACCATTATCTGTAATGGCTACAAAGACCGCGAGTATTTGCGCCTCGCTTTAATTGGGCGACAAATGGGGCACAAGATTTATATCGTTGTCGAAAAGCCTTCTGAATTGCTTGAGACTTTAGAAGAAGCTGAAAAACTGCAAATTGAGCCACTCTTGGGTATACGGGTACGCTTATATTCGCTGGGTAAAGGTAAGTGGCAAAATACGGGTGGTGAGAAATCTAAGTTTGGTTTATCCGCTGCCCAAGCCTTAAAAATGCTAGATACGCTTAAACAAGCCGGCAAAATTGATTGCCTACAACTACTGCATTTCCACATGGGTTCACAAATTGCCAATATTCAAGATATTCAGCGTGGCATGCGTGAGGCCAGCCGTTATTTCGCGGAACTCCATCAGCTAGGTGCGAATATTCGCGTGGTAGATGTGGGCGGTGGTTTAGGTGTCGATTATGAAGGCTCACGTTCGCGCAGTGAATGCTCTATCAATTACACTTTACAAGAATATGCGAACACGGTGGTACGTAGTGTGTTGGATGCTTGTGAAGATTATAAAGTCCCGATGCCGGATTTTATTACGGAATCAGGACGCGGGATGACAGCGCACCATGCGATTCTGATTACTAATGTGATTGATACTGACCCACAGCAGCCCGAACCAGTGCCGGTCATTACTAAACCACAGGAAGCTGATCCGACCATTCTGCATAATTTGTATCGCTTACTCCAAGGTATGAACGCTTTACCGCCTTCAGAAATTTATCATGATGCGGCCTATTGGCTAGGCGAAGCGCACGGCTTATATGCACATGGCGCGATTAATCTGCAACAACGTGCTCAAGCGGAAAATTTACATCGCGCCATTAGTCAAAAGCTGATTGCCAACCCTGAAATTTTCAACTCGCTAGAAAGTGAAATTCAAACTAGTTTACGTGAACGCTTAGCTGACAAATACTTCTGTAATTTCTCCCTCTTCCAATCAATGCCAGATGCTTGGGCGATTGATCAAATCTTTCCCATCATGCCCTTGCATTGCCTCGATGAAGCACCTACTCGTCGGGTTACTTTGCAAGATCTAACCTGCGATTCCGATGGCACGATTCAGCGCTATGTTGAAAATGGGCGTTTAGAAACCACCTTGCCACTTCATCTTCTGAAACCTGAACAATCCTATTTACTAGGTATTTTTATGGTGGGTGCTTATCAAGAGATTTTAGGCGACCTACATAATCTATTTGGGGATACTGATTCGATTAATGTGGAACTGTTTCCAGATGGCAGCTATCAAATAAGTGAACCTGAGCGCGGCGATACGATTGATGAGTTATTACGTTCAATTCACTTTGAACCCAAAGACTTATTAGCTCAATGCCGGAAGAAGCTAGCCGCAGCGGTCGACAATACCGATCGTCAGAAAATGCTGCTGCGTGAAATTGAAGCAGGTCTAATCGGTTATACTTATTTAGAAGACTAGAAATACTCAGAGGGTTGGCTGTGGAGTATCTATTAATTATTGCATTTGCAATAGGGCTATTACTATTTTTGGTAAGCTGGTTACGGATCATTATTGCTGGTTTTGCTCATCATTTTTTGACAGGGATAGTAGCTTTTATTCCTGTAGTGAATGTACTGGTATTACCTAGCGTTTGGCATCAAGTTTACGGCTGGTTCATGGCAGGTTTTATAGGCTTATTGCTAGCTATTGCTACTTGGTTTGCAGGTGCGGATAAGCAAGTCTATCAACATGCCCACCAAGCAGGCTTTGAGCTACCGACTAAGCAAGACAGCACTCCAGTAGCAACCGGTGACTTACCCGCTCATCCAGAAGCAGTTGAAGTTAAATTGCCAGCAACGACTAATCAAACCACCACTAGCCTGAATGATGATCCGAACAAGCCCGCAGCTCCTTTGCCGACTGGTTCAGACCTGCCTAAAGCCGCTTTATTTAGTATGTCGTATAAAAGCGTTGCAGCTCAACAACTAGGTGAGTACCAAGGCCAATATATACGACTCACTCAAAAAGATCGTCGTCAATTTGAAGGCAAGCTACTAGGGACTGCTGCAGATTCACTAAGGATTGAACGGCGAGTGAATGGCGGCTTAGTCGAACATAAGGTAAGCTTCACGGATATTGTTTCCAGTGAAGTAATGACCCGCGAGTAAAGGATTGCCTTATGCAGTGTTATGTTTATCGAAGCCGGCGTAAACAACAAACTTATTTGTTTTTACCGAAGCGCGACGACTTCTCTCAAGTACCTGCTTCGTTATTAAAGCTTTTTGGTGATGCAGAGTTTTCTTTTGAGTTTGCACTCTCAGCTGAAAAAAAAATGGTCTTAGCTGAAGCCAGCGAAGTACAACGTAATATTCAAGAAAATGGCTTTTACCTGCAGCTGCCGCCGGGTGAAGAGAAGGCTTGTTAAAATGACGATTAAAGCCTTCGAAGGACATTATCCACAAATCCACCCAGAAGCTTGGGTGGACGACTCTGCTTATGTAAGTGGTCAAGCAACTCTAGGTGCAGGTTGCTCAATTTGGCCAATGGCAGTCATTCGTGCCGATATCAATCCCATTACCATTGGTGAACGTAGCAATATTCAGGATGGCGCTGTTTTACATGTGACGCATGGCGGCCCATTTACCACTCCAACGGGTCTAGCTTTAACAATTGGCGACGATGTCATTGTTGGGCATAAAGCGGTATTACATGCTTGCACCATTGGTAACCGCTGCTTAATCGGGATGAGTTCGACGGTGATGGATGGTGCAGTGGTTGGTGATGAATGTATTATCGCTGCTGCGAGCCTTGTCCCACCAGGTAAGCACTTAGAAAGTGGCTACTTGTATGCAGGAAGCCCGATCAAACAAATGCGCCCCATTACTGAACAAGAGCGCGCTTTCTTCACCTACTCTTCAAGCTACTATGCCAAGTTAGCTCAACGCACGGCAGCTTCTTAGCAGGCTGCTAGTATGCCTACCTTAATCCATAGCTAATACGATCTTATTGGTCGTATTTTCCTTTACCCAGAATTGCCTACTCCGCACTATCTCAGCATGAGTGGCCACCACTTCATAGTAGCCGGTCGGTACAGTAATGCCTTGCGAATGCTGATGATAGCTACCAATGTGTTGGCGCTCTCCTTGCTCTAAACGAAATACATCCCAGTCTACTGGTTTAAAAAATGGCTGGTTATTTTCGACCGCAATCAAATTCACTTGTACGACCGGAATATTAATATTCACCCTGCTAATATCGCCTGCTAAGACATTCACAACTTGTCGACGTGCTGCACCAGCATGGGTAGGTTTAAGCTCATAAAATCCAGCAGGTATCCACGCATCTAATTGTTGGGTGGCTTTGATTTCAAAACTTATATCAGCATGACTCAAACTAATAATTGTCCAATCGGCTGCATGATTAGCTACTACCTCTAAACGTCCAAGATCAGCCTTGAAATACGGTTTACTGATTACTTTATCTTTAATGACAACTTGCTTAGTTGTCGTAAATTGGCCGATACTGAGTTTAATCTGATACTCACCAGCCGCTAGCTTTAAAAGCTGCTCTTTTCCCTGCTTTGTTTGTACCTGTACACCTTGTACATTGTTAATTTGCCAATGAATAGCCTGATCGGGTACTGCTAATGACCCTGCTAGGTGCGCCTTTAAGACTAAATTTTCTGCCTCCACGGTGAGGGTAGCGGTAGTAAAGGGTTTGATATTTTCTGCAGCTACACGGCTATCTAATATACTAAGCATTGGGTGATTATTCATATCTGCAGCTGCCACTGCATACCCACCCAGAATACAAAGACCTGTACTAAGTAAGAGGATCAGTTGAGAAGTCTTAGATAAATCGACAGCATGGTAAAAGCAACCTGATGCCATTATTTTTGTAATCATTATTTTTATGTGGGGGCTTGTTTGGGTAAGACTATCTAATCGTTTTTTTGGTCAAGCCTCCACCAAAAACCGATGGAAAATAAGGTTTGTACGCTTGGCGGTTAAACTAGCAAAATTGGCTCAGTTGGGGTTCAGGCTAAGCTGAATTAGCGCTGAGTCACTAAATTAAAGCTTGCTTGATAATTTTGCTGGGGAGAACTTAAAGCTACCGTAACTAGCCATTGCATCTCAGTTTCACTACAAATAGGTAAACTAAAACTACCTTGCCAGTCAGTATTGCTTTGTTTAACTAGTTGTACGTTTTGAAAGCCCATATACATATTCACACCTTCAATCCTCAGCTCAATAGCATTTAGAGCGTTCAAGCCTGAAATTTTTATCGTGGCTTGCACAGGTTGCATCAAAGGCACAGGGTGAGGGGTCAGCGTTAAAGTAATTTGCGCTTGTTCAGTTGAGGCTGTACAAGAATGCTCTTGCAGAAAACAATTCGCTTCAGAACTAAATTGAAGTGGTTTAGCAGCATCTGGCGAGGCAGGTAGCTGACCTTGGTATACAAGGTAGCCACCCACACCTACTATAAAAGCTAATAGTAGAATAACTGCCAGTTTCAAGCTGCTTGAACCAAACCACTATGGCGCAATAAAGCATCAATTTCAGGTTTGCGACCACGGAAAGCAATGAAAGATTCCATCGCAGGACGTGAACCACCTACTTGTAGAATTTCTTCCAAGAAAGCTTGGCCGACTTCAGCAGAAAATAAGCCATCTTCTTCAAAACGAGCATAAGCATCCGCTGAGAGCACTTCAGCCCATTTATAACTGTAATAGCCTGCCGCATAACCACCAGCAAAGACATGCGAGAAACTATGCGCCATTCGATTGAAAACAGGCGGCTTGACCACAGCAACCGCATTACGTACTTTAGCCTGAATTTGTTCTAAATGACCCGGCTCAGCGGCTTTTGGATCCATATGCAAACGCATATCGAATAAAGCAAACTCCAACTGGCGCACCATCATCATAGCCGTTTGGAAATGACGAGCTGCTTGCATTTTATTAAACAGTTCAGCAGGTAAGGGGGCATCTGTTTGCCAATGCCCAGAAATCATCTTCAGTACTTCAGGCTCCCAACACCAGTTTTCCATAAACTGACTAGGCAATTCGACTGCATCCCACTCCACCCCATTGATACCAGCAATGTCTGGGTAATCGACTTTGGTCAACATATGGTGCAAGCCATGCCCAAATTCATGAAACAAAGTAACCACTTCATCATGGGTAAACAGGGCAGGTTTATCACCTACAGGCGGTGTACCATTACAGGTCATAAAGGCGACTGGAATTTGCAGACCATTCTTGCGCTGAAAACGACCACAATAATCGCTCATCCATGCACCACCGCGCTTATGTTGGCGTGCATATAAATCTAAATAAAACTCGGCACGCAAACTGCCATCAGCTTCAAAAACTTGATAGAAAGTAACCTCAGGATGCCAAACATCCACGTCCGTTGACTGTTGAATACGCACATTATAAAGACGTTCAACAAGGCTAAATAAACCTTGGATCACTTTGCCAACTGGGAAATAGGGCTTTAAATCTTCATCGGTGAAATCAAAACGTGCTTCTTTCATCTTTTCACTGAGATAGGTCACATCCCAAGCTTGTACATCAGCCATCCCAAAGTGGTCTTTAGCAAAAGCTTGTACTTCCTTAAATTCAGCCTCAGCAAACGGCTTACTACGTTTATCTAAGTCTTCCAAAAACTCGACAACTTCTTGAGTCGTATCAGCCATCTTCATGGCTAGAGAAACTTCAGCATAATTGGAAAAGCCCAATAGCTCGGCCTCTTCTTGGCGCAGGCGTAAAATATCGCGCATCGTTTGAGTATTATCCCAAGCAGGATTAGCACCCAATTCGGAAGCACGGGTGGTGTATGCACGATATAACTCAGCACGTAGCTCACGGTTATCTGCATAGGCAACTACTGAATAATAACTAGGGAAGTCTAAGGTAAATACCCAACCTTCCAAATTACGCTGCTGTGCTGCTTGTTGAGCCATCTCCAGCCCCGACTCAGGAATACCTGACAGTGCCTCAAGATCGTTAATTTGCTTAAACCAAGCATTAGTAGCATCTAAAATATTGTCTGAGTACTTCGAACTTAAACTAGAAAGTTGCTGACTGATCTCACGATAACGTTGTTTTTTATCTTCAGCTAAAGCCACACCACTTAAACGAAAGGACAATAAACTACGCCGTAAAGCATGTTTTTGGCCTAAATCTAATTGCTGTTCAGTCTCAACAATTGCTTTAACTGCTTCATATAAAGCTTGGTTTTGCCCCATTTCAGTGTGGTAATCACTTAATTTTGGCAAACAAGCATTGTAAGCAACACGCAAGGAGTCGGTATTCGCAACAGCATTCAAATGACTTACAGGCGACCAAACACGCTCTAAACGGTCGCCAGCTTCATCCAAAGGATAAATCAAATTATCCCAAGAAGGCTGTACACCTTCTTGTAAGCGTTGATCCAGCCACTGGCGATTTTCAGCAAGCACTTGATCTAAAGCAGGCTCAACATGCTCTGCTTTAATAGTGCTAAAAGTGGGTAGCCCGTTGTCTGCTAATAATGGATTAATCATCTGCTTATTTATACCTTATTTGCTACTGCTTGCTTGATGTTTCACGTGAAACATTAAATATCTAAGTTTTCAACTGCAAGTGCATTGCTTTCAATAAACTCACGGCGCGGCTCTACTTGATCGCCCATTAAGGTTGTAAAGATTTGATCTGCACCAACGGCATCTTCAATCCGTACTTGCATTAAACGCCTGGCGGCTGGATCCATGGTAGTTTCCCACAACTGATCAGGATTCATTTCGCCCAAGCCTTTATACCGACTAATGGTTAAGCCACGATTAGCCTCACGCATTAACCAAGTAGCGACCGCATCAAAGCGTTGCACTTCTTGTTTGCGCTCACCACGCTGAATATAAGCACCTTCAGCTAATAAACCATCGAGCTCTTGGTTGACACGCATGAGTAGCTTCAATTCAGGCGTAGCAAATAAGCCTTGATCCATGACTAAGACATGATCTAAACCATGCTGACGCCGGCTGACATCAACGGCCCATTGCTTATCGTCTTCTTTACGAAAGGCTACCTTATACAAGCGCTCACCATTCATTGTAGCATTGAGGCGTTTAATCGCACTTTCAACCCAAGCAAAATAACCATCAGCACTGAGTTCCTCGCTAGAGGTCTGCATAGGCTCAAACAATAAGCTACTTAGAACATCATGATCATAACGACGCGCTAAACGATTGATAATTTGCCGCGCCGAATTATATTGCTGGAGTAAAGACTCTAAAGCTTCACCACTGATGGGAGGCAAGTCAGCTGCAAGATGCAATTGAGAACTATCGAGCGCCAACTGAATTAAATAACTCTCTAAAGCATTATCATCTTTGACATATTGCTCCTGCTTACCACGCTTCACTTTATAGAGAGGAGGTTGAGCAATATAAATGTGTCCACGCTCAACTAACTCTGGCATTTGCCGATAGAAGAAGGTCAGCAGCAAAGTACGAATATGCGAACCATCTACATCAGCGTCCGTCATAATAATCACACGGTGATAGCGTAACTTGTCTGGATTATATTCTTCGCGGCCAATACCACAGCCTAAAGCAGTAATCAGTGTGCCCACTTCTTGTGAAGCTAGCATCTTGTCAAAACGAGCCTTTTCCACGTTTAGAATTTTACCTTTCAAAGGTAAAATGGCTTGGGTGCGACGATCACGCCCCTGTTTAGCCGAACCACCTGCTGAGTCACCTTCGACCAAGAATAACTCAGAATGGGCTGGATCTTTTTCCTGGCAGTCAGCCAATTTTCCGGGTAAGCCTGCAATATCTAAAGCACCTTTACGCCGTGTCATTTCACGCGCTTTACGTGCTGCCTCACGCGCCCGCGCGGCTTCAATCATTTTTCCAGTGATCAAACGAGCTTCTTGTGGGTTTTCCAAAAGAAAAGCTCCCAAGCGATCATTCATCGCAGCTTCAACCACCCCTTTAACTTCGGAAGAAACTAATTTGTCCTTAGTTTGGGAAGAGAATTTGGGATCAGGCACTTTTACAGATAATACAGCGGTTAACCCTTCACGAGCATCATCTCCAGTAGGGCTAATTTTTTCCTTCTTGGATAAGCCTTCAGCTTCAATATAGTTGTTCAGCGTGCGCGTTAAGGCTGCACGGAAACCAGACAGATGCGTACCGCCGTCACGTTGGGGAATATTATTAGTGAAGCAATAGACATTCTCTTGGTAAGAATCGTTCCACTGCAATGCAACCTCAACACCCATCCCTTCGTGCTCGGTGGAGAAGTAAACAATCGTAGGATGTACTGGAGTTTTATTCTTATTCAAATGCGCGACGAAGGCTCGAATACCACCCTCATAAGCAAATATATCTTCACGCCCTTCACCACGACGGTCGACTAAACGAATGCGTACACCTGAATTCAGAAAGGAAAGCTCGCGTAAGCGTTTGGCTAAAATTTCGTAGTGAAATTCAGTTTGAGTGAAAATAGTGGTGCTAGGCCAGAAACGTACTGAAGTTCCAGTACCCTCGGTATCACCAATAATCGCTAAAGGTGCAACTGGATCGCCTAATTTGTAGATTTGTTGGTGTAATTTGCCATTTCGACGAATAGTTAATTCCAGTTGCTCAGATAAAGCATTAACAACGGAAACACCTACCCCATGTAGACCGCCGGAAACCTTATACGAGTTATCATCAAACTTACCCCCTGCATGCAGAATGGTCATGATAACTTCAGCAGCGGAACGACCCTCTTCAGGATGAATATCCACCGGAATGCCTCGGCCATCATCGGAAACTTTAACTGAGCCATCACTAAAAATTTCAACTTTGATTTCTTTGCAATGACCCGCTAATGCTTCATCAATCGAGTTATCCACAACCTCGAATACCATGTGATGCAAGCCACTGCCATCATCGGTATCACCGATATACATACCTGGACGCTTACGTACAGCGTCTAAACCACGCAGTACTTTAATATTCGAGGAATCGTATTGGTTCTCGCTCATGATTGTTCCTAAGTATTCACCAGATGAATCTGACCTTGTTCCACGTGAAACAAATGGGCATCTGGAGGTAGAAATTCGGGTAAAGGTTGACGTGTGCCAGTGATAAGCAATTGTTTCTGAGTTTTTTGTAAGACCTGGGCCAGCAGGTATTGGTTATCCACGTCCAATTCGGCAGCTAAATCATCAATCGCTACTATACCACGTTTTGTATCGCGTGTGCTGATAGCCTCACTCTGGGCGAGTAATAAGGCGATGCCTAATAGTTTCAATTGTCCACGTGAAGCATGGCGCACTGCAGGCTCACCATTTATCGTAATCAGCAAGTCTCCACGATGTGCACCAAACAAACTTACACCATAACGTAATTCTTGCTCTTGACGCTCTTGAAAAAACTGCTGCAGTGCATCCACATCGGTAGGATCAACCTGTGCAGGAAAGCCGGTGTGTAAACGCACATTGATCAAACCTATGGCAGAATACAACAAGTCAACCGAAGCCAAGGCTACTTCCAAAGCCTCTGTAGCATACAGCCTAAATCGATAGAGTTTTGGCTGAGCTTGGATCAATTGCCGTGTCCAATCAGCCAAAGCATACCGCTGTTTAGGGTCACGTAAACAAGCATTCCGTTGCTTCAAAATACGCTGATAGTTTTTCCATTCCTGCTGAAACTCAGATTCTCGATAAAAGGCTAACCAATCCAATAAGCTGCGGCGGTGTATGGGTGAACCTGCAATCAAATCAATACTATCAGGGTGAATCAAGGTTAGCGGTAAATGACGACTTAATTCAGCCTGTTGGCTAACATCCGCATGATTAATCCGAATTCGAGTTTCGCCATTACGTTGTTTAGCAATGCCTAAACGATAACTGCTGGCTAAAGCCTCATTAGCCAATTTACCAGTTACTGTTAAAGCCTCTGCTTGCTGGCTGATCACTTCATTAATTCGATGGGTACGAAACGAGCGTCCGCGTGATAACACGCATAAAGCCTCTAAAAAACTTGACTTACCAGAACCATTCGCCCCCGTTAGAAAATTAACAGTTGGTGACAAATTCAACTCACCCTGTTGAATAACACGGCAGTGTTGAATCGCAATTTGTTGTAACCAAACAGACAAAGTTTTACCTATAAACGAATCGGCATAATCACATTCCGAATCGCCTCATCTTGCGGATCAGTCACTAGCGCACTACTTTCGGGTGAGTTTAACTGCAAAGTAATCGTGTCATTATTAATGTGATTAATCGCATCCAATAAATAATTCACATTAAAACCAATATTAAACTCCTCGCCTTGATAATAAATATCCAACTCATCTTGAGCTGTCTCTTGTTCAGGATTATTGGATTGCACGGTCAAAACATTAGATTTCAAACTCAAACGCACACCACGGAATTTTTCATTTGATAGGATGGCTACCCGAGTCAACATATCTTTAAATGCTTTGCGCTCTACTTCAATGCTAATCCGCCCTTTAGCTGGAACAGCAGCTTGATAATCAGGGTAACGACCATCAACTAGTTTAGTGGTGAACTGCAAATTATCAATTTGTGCTCTTAAATGATTCTGGCTGATTTGTAAATTGACTGGCGTTTTAGCATCACTACGTAATAACCGAGTTAATTCAATCACCCCTTTGCGTGGCAGAATAAACTGTACAACATTATCCACAAGTGCTAATTCCTGTGGATAAGTATAAAGCGATAAACGATGTCCATCCGTAGAAACTGTGCGCAAATGCGCTGGGGCTAATTCTAGAAGTAAACCATTTAAATAATAACGCACATCTTGATTGGCCATCGCGAACGCAGTGCTATCCAGTAAAGCCTTTAAATCAGATTCAGGTAATTCAAATTGATAGCTTTCACCAATATCATCCAAACTTGGAAAGTCTTGCGCAGGCAGAGTAGCTAGTTCAAAACGGCTACGCCCACAACTTACCAAAGCACGTTGATTATCCAAAACCTCAATTGTAATTAAACTTTCCGCAGGTAGGGATTTACAAATATCGGCTAATTTGCGCGCAGGTAAGGTTATCGAACCTTCGGTAGCATCTACTACAAAAGTGGAGGTAGCAATCTCCAACTCCAGATCCGTACCTCGCCAATGGCTACGATTATCTGTAATCGTTAAAAGTACATTTTCTAAGATCGGTGAGGTATTCCGCTTCTCGATAGCACCGAGTGTTGCTTGTAGCGCTTCCAACAAAGTTTCACGAGTCTGTATTAATTTCATTTAGATATATATCTTACCTATAGTAATAATAAAGCTAACAAATTCTGTGGATAAGTAGTTTAAGGTACTGAATTTAATAGATTTAATGCCATTAACTCTTCCTTGGATAGTGCTAGTGTAAACCTGTGGATAAGATGTGGATCATCTTGACACCCTAATTTATCCACAGGTTTTCCCCATAATTATCCTAATACTTATACCTAACTTGTTAGACTCCGTATTAGAATCCGATAGTCCTCTTCCATTCGAGGATCAGACTCGCGTAATTCAGCAATTTTTCGACAAGCATGCAGTACTGTTGTGTGGTCGCGGCCACCAAAGTCAGTGCCAATTTCGGGTAAGCTATGGCTAGTTAATTCTTTGGCTAGAGCCATGGCTACTTGGCGTGGACGTGCTACTGAACGTGTTCGGCGTTTAGAGTCCATTTCAGTCACACGTACATTATAGTATTTAGCCACATGTTTTTTGATATTACTGATCGACACCATTTTATCTTGGCTGGCCAGCTGATCACGCAACACATCATGAACGAAGTCCATGTTGATTTCTTGGATACAGCGCAAGCGCATACTCGCAATCACTCGTTGCAAAGCACCCTCTAGATCACGAATATTCGAACGGAAATGCTTAGCAATAAAGAAGGCAATATCTTTGGGTAAGTACAATTCATGATCTTCAGCCTTCTTCCGTAAGATGGCTACACGTGTTTCTAAATCAGGCGGTTCGATTTGCATCGTTAAACCCCAATTGAAACGCGAGCGCAAGCGATCATCTAAACCTTCTACATCTCGAGGGTAGCGATCACTAGTCAGAATAATCTGTTTTTGTCCTTCTAATAAGGCGTTGAAAGTGTGGAAAAACTCTTCCATGGAGCGATCTTTATTGGCGAAGAATTGAATATCATCAATTAATAGAGCATCCACACTACGATAATGTTGTTTAAACTCTTCAATCCGCGAAGTGCGCAAAGCATTCACCATATCATTTACAAAACGCTCAGCATAAACATAGACTACATGCGCTTCAGGATTCGCTTGCAGAATGCAATTTCCAATCGCATGCATTAAATGGGTTTTACCTAAACCAACCCCACCATATAAAAATAAAGGATTATAAGAAGAGCCTGGATTTTCCCCAACTTGTAAAGCAGCAGCACGTGCTAATTGATTAGACTTGCCTTCAATAAAATTTTCAAAGGTCATTTTAGCATTCAAAGCGTTAACAAAACGCTCTGAAGCTGGTGCAGGTGTCATGGTATTAAAGTCTGTGCTGCTCACAGAGTTACTAGCCAATACAGGTGCGCTAGCAGTTTGTGCAATGGGTGTTTGTAGGGTGGGTACTACCACAGCGGCTGCAGGTGGTTTTGGAATCGGCTTAGGAGCACTACGTGAACCAATTTGCAACATGACATCAAAACTATGATCCCCTGATAAATTACGCACATGCCTAACAATATGGGGCAAAAAAATCTCATGGATATGTTGTAAAACAATAGGATTGGGCGCTAGCAAATAGAGCGCTTTGGGCTTTTCAACTGCATGCAAGCTCCGCAGCCAAGTATTGATCTCTTGGCTCGGAAATTCATGTTCAAGTTGAGTAAGGCATTGTTGCCAAAGCATAAAAAAGCGTCCCGCAGTGGTGAACAGGCAAAGTGGATTTGGAATGGATGCGGCTATTATAGGGTGTGAATGAAGTTATCCACAAGCTAAGAACTTTGTTTGTACAGAAGCTCTTCACTTGACAAAAATAGACTTATCAAGTAATTTGCCTGACCTTTTGGCGGCTGGGCTATGGTGTTCTTTTGCATATAATCCCAGCAAAACTGCTTTTAATTCAATTTTTTGTTGGTGTATTGCAATGAAAAGAACGTTCCAACCAAGTAATTTACGTCATGCACGTAAACAAGGCTTTCGCGCTCGCATGAGTACTGCTGATGGTCGTAAAATTCTCAGTGCGCGGCGTGCTAAAGGCCGTAAAAATCTTATTCCATAAGCTTTAAGTTTAGCGTGGCTTCTTATCCGCGCACCTGTCGTCTGACACGACCTAGCGAATTCCAACGTGTATTTGAACGTGGTTTGCATCGGCGTGTCCAGGTTCAAGGCTTGTTTGCCCGTGTGCGCGAAAGCTCTAGTTCTCAAGCTAGGCTCGGTTTTGCTTTGTCTAAACGTTCACTAAAGCATGCGGTGGATCGTAATCGAGTTAAGCGTTTAACGCGTGATAGTTTTCGCTTACATCGTGAGCAGCTTCCAGCCGTTGATATTGTTATCATCACTCAGTCTGAGGTGGCACAACTTAACAACGCTGCTATACTGCAGCAGCTTGTAATCTTATGGGAGCAATTACGCAGGTTATATCCTGCCTTAAAAACAGCTCCCCAAGCCAAATTGACCCTTTAAAGCTTAACTCCCCCAATATATTGGATTGAATCATGATAGATTCCCAACGCCCGTTTCTGTACCTGACCCTAATTTTCTTAGGGTTTTTGTTATGGACTAGCTGGCAACAAGATCATGCACCGAAACCTGTACTACCCACCACCACAACGGAATCTAGTACAGTTCCCGCGCAAACTAATCCAGCTACTGCCAACCAAACAGTACCTGCTGTTCCTAATGGAGCCGGTTCCACTACGACGACCTTGGGCGCTGGGCAAATTGTGCGTGTCAAAACAGATGTCTTGGATTTACAAATCAGTACCAAAGGTGGCGATGTGGTCGCTGCGGATTTACTGACTTATCCAATCAGTCTAGATGAGCCGGATAAGCCAGTGCGGATTTTGGATCTGAATGGGCGCAATTATGTGGCGCAATCTGGTCTACAGCATCAACCTGTCAATGGGCAAAATGCTGATGGCTTAGCCCCTAATCATTTGGCTGATTTCACAGTAGAAAAAACTGAATATACGCTGGGTGCTGATCAAAACGAAGTAGTTGTACCTTTGGTTTGGCAAGGTTCTAATGGCGTAGTAGTCACTAAGCGTTACCGCCTGAAAAAAGGTAGTTTTGACGTTACCTTAGAGGAAGAGGTTAAAAATAACTCTGCTCAGCCTTGGGTTGGCTCAGAGTATCGTCAATTAAAACATGGCCCTAGTCATGTCAATAATAACTTCTTAACCAGTGGTGTGCAGGCCTATGTCGGCGGCGCTTATTATACTGAAGATAAGTATAAGAAAGTTGCCTTTGGTGATATGAAGGACCCTTTGACGGCAACTGCTACAGGTGGTTGGGTGAGTATGTTGGAGCACTATTTTGTGAGTGCTTGGGTGCCGCCACAGGATCAGAGTAACACTTATTACTCGATGGAAAATCAACAAGCGGGTACTCCAAACTATATTTTAGGTGTGCGTAGCCCAGTTAGAGAGATTGCAGCAGGCGCTACCGATACCTTTAAAAGCCAACTTTGGATTGGCCCCAAGATGCAGGATGACCTAGAAGCGATCGCTAAAGGCTTAGATTTGACGGTGGACTATGGGATTTTTGCTTTCGTATCTAAGCCGATTTTCTGGGTCATGCAAACGATTCATTCGTTTGTAGGTAACTGGGGTTGGACTATTATCCTCTTAACACTCTTCATTAAAATCTTATTCTTCCTACCTTCTGCTGCTAGTTACAAGTCAATGGCAAAAATGAAAGCAGCGGCGCCGAAGATGAAGGAAATTAATGAGCGCTTCTCTAGCGATCCACAAGCTAAGCAAAAAGCGATGATGGAATTGTACAAGAAGGAAAAAATCAATCCTTTGGGTGGTTGTTTGCCGATTTTGATTCAAATCCCTGTATTTATGGGCTTGTACTGGGTGCTGTTGGAAAGTGTCGAGCTGCGCCAAGCACCTTGGATCTTATGGTACAAGGACTTGTCGATTATGGACCCGTTCTTTATCCTGCCCTTGTTAATGGGGGCGAGCATGTTCTTCCAGCAGAAGCTCAATCCGCCGCAAATGGATCCCATTCAGCAGAAGATTTTCCAATTCTTACCGATTATTTTCACCTTCATGTTCTTGTGGTTCCCTGCAGGTTTAGTGCTGTATTGGGTAGTGAACAATGTGTTATCGATTGCCCAACAGTGGTTTATCAACAAGAAAATTGTAGGGCATGCCTAATTAGCTTATGACTAATACCGAGCTGATTGCTGCCATAGCAACGCCCCCCGGTCGTGGTGGGATCGGTATTATTCGCCTCTCTGGTTCTAATCTACCCCAGTTGGCTGAGCAATTGCTTGGCCAACTTCCTCCTCCGCGTACCGCTAGCCACCGTCTGTTTCGTGCTCAGGATGGTTCAACCCTCGATGATGGCTTAGCTCTGTTTTTTCCAGCGCCTCACTCTTTTACTGGTGAAGATGTTCTTGAATTACAAGGGCATGGTGGGTTAGTTGTCTTAGATATGGTGCTTAAACGTTGTTTAGAGCTGGGTGCACGTTTAGCCCGACCCGGTGAGTTTTCAGAACGTGCATTTTTAAATAACAAATTGGATTTAGCCCAGGCTGAGGCGATTGCAGATTTAATCGATTCTAGTTCTGAACAGGCAGTTCGTTCTGCCCTGCGCTCTTTACAAGGTAGCTTTTCACAGGCTGTGGATAAGTTACTCACAGCTTTAATTGAATTACGCGTCTATGTTGAAGCAGCTTTAGATTTTCCTGATGAAGAAATTGATTTCTTAGCTGATTCAGCAGTAACTACCCGCCTAGCACAGATCAAACAGCAATTAACTGAAATTTTTCAGAAAGCACAACAAGGTAGTCTGTTGCGTGATGGGATGCATTTGGTAATTGTAGGTCGGCCCAATGCAGGTAAATCTAGTTTATTAAATGCCTTGGCTGGGCAAGAAACTGCAATTGTTACCGAAATTGCAGGGACTACTCGAGATGTTTTGCGTGAGCGTATTAATTTAGAGGGTATGCCCTTGCATGTGGTGGATACGGCAGGTTTACGTGAGAGCGAAGACCCTGTTGAAAAAATTGGGATTGAGCGTGCTTGGCGCGAAGTAGAAAAGGCTGATTTGATATTAATGCTAGTGGACGATACGCAGGCAGAAACTGAAGGTCACTCCGCTATTTTAGCCAAATTACCTAATACTATTCCCTTGTTGACGGTACATAACAAGGTAGATTTAACCGGGAAAGTGGTCGGTAAGCAGGCTGATCATCTCTATATTTCCGCCAAGCATGGCTTAGGTTTAGAAGTACTCAAGGCTGAACTAAAAGCGCGAATGGGTTATCAAGGTGAACGTGAAGATACTTTCATGGCACGTCGTCGCCATTTGCAAGCTTTGCAAGTGACACAAGATGCTGTTGAACGTGCAGAAGTGCAATTAATAGTCTTTAACGCAGGCGAATTAATGGCCGAGGAGTTAAGAGTGGCTCAGGATGCTTTGGGGCAAATTACTGGGAAGTTTAGCTCAGATGATTTACTAGGCGAAATATTCAGCTCATTCTGTATCGGCAAATAAGCAAGGTTTTGGTATATACCCCAATTTGTTGAAAGCATTGGGGTATAAAACATTTATTCTCTACACGAAGTTATTTAACTGCTTTTAAGCCTGCTACTAAGCCTTTTAAAGAAATAGGCAGAATCATTGGCTCTTTATTTGCACCAGGGCGGTAGGCTAATAAAGCACGTTGACCTTTAGCGATTTGTTGCATCATTGCATTATCTAAAGTAAAACCAGCACGGCAACCTTGTTGGTCACATTTGCCTTTAAAAGCAACAGCTTGATTTTTATCGACCTTTAACTGCACGCCCTGCTTCATATCAACTCCTTTGGGAAGCTCAAAGATAGCAGTCGGAAACGGTTTACCTTTGCCATAACCCAAAACAGTAATCATTAAAGGTTGTTTATTGTTTTTTTCGGATAATACTTGCTGAACATAGCAAATTTGCGTTTTATCAGGCGCAGTTTCGCATTTAACACCCCAATCACCAAAGCGTTGTCCCGGTTTAGCACCTGCTGCATAGGCATTATTTGCTACCAGAGCAACGACGGCTAAGGCTATAAATTGCCCGAATTTTAAACTCATGGTTTAGTCTCCACTATAATAATAAGTGCGTAAGGATTTCATTATAGCATTTGAAGTCCCTTGACATTCATCAACGCAACTCAATTGACAAATAACATACGCTTGTCTTATGACAGATAAAGGCAAGCTGGAGTTCATATGGATACGAAAGAAGAAAATTTAGCAAATCAAACAGAAGCAGGCATTGAAACCTTCAATGTAGTACAAAGAGTGAATGCTGCACAAGATGCACAGGTGGCTGCGGCTACTGTGCTGTTGGAAGAAGCTACCCAAGCCAGCCCTGCGGATGCTGCAGAAATGTTGAGGCGTTTACAGGTTATGTTAGATGGTGCCTCACCGGATGATAAAGCAGCCTTAGAGTTGGCGTTGGCTCGTTGGGAAGCGCACTCACCTAAAGCGCCTGCTAGCAAAGATGACGAGCTAGTGGATAATTGGCGTTCTGCGGTTTATCCGTACAAAAATCGCATGTCGCGCAGAAATTACGAAAAAGAAAAATTCCGCTTACAGGTCGAACTACTCAAAATGCAAATGTGGGTAAGAGAGACGGGTCAACGTGTGGTTATTATCTTTGAAGGGCGTGATGCGGCTGGAAAAGGGGGGACGATCAAGCGCTTCATGGAACATATCAATCCTCGGGGTGCCCGCGTAGTCGCTCTGGAAAAGCCCACCGAAGCAGAGCGTGGCCAATGGTATTTCCAACGTTATGTACAGCATCTGCCAACGGCGGGTGAAATCGTATTATTTGACCGTTCTTGGTATAACCGTGCGGGCGTTGAGCGCGTAATGGGTTTTTGTTCTGATAAAGAATATGATGATTTTTTACGCCAAGTCCCTGAGTTTGAACGCCATTTAGCCAGTAGTGGTATCCACTTAATTAAATTCTGGTTCTCAGTGAGCCGTTCAGAACAACGTCGTCGTTTTGAAGAGCGTAAATTACACCCCTTAAAACAATGGAAACTCAGCCCAATTGACTTGGCTTCCTTGGATAAATGGGATTCGTATACGACAGCTAAAGAAGCGATGTTCTTCCATACTGATACTGCAGAAGCACCGTGGACGGTTGTGAAATCGGATTGCAAGAAGCGTGCACGCTTAAATGCGATGCGCTATATCCTACACAAAGTACATTACACCGGTAAAGACTTAAGAAATATTCAATCCATTGACCCGTTGATCGTAGGTCGGGCGAATATTATGGCTGATTTATAAGCTAGCGCATTCGTTGTAATTAACGAAGCCCCAGCTGTCAGGGGCTTTGTTTTTGGTGAACACTAATTCTACTCGCCGCACCTCCTAAAGCAGGCTAACCTTAGCACTCCTAAGTTTACTATGAGCTTTACCCATGACAGCCCCATCCGCGTCTAGCACCAAACCACTTATCCTTGTTGATGGGTCTTCATATTTATTTCGAGCCTTCCACGCTTTGCCACCGCTGACTAATTCTAAAGGCGAAGCAACCGGTGCCATGCATGGTGTACTTAATATGCTCGATAAGCTCAGAAAAGATTATGAGCCAGAGCATATGGTGGTGATTTTTGATGCCCCAGGCAAAACTTTTCGTGATGATTTATATCCATTCTACAAAGCTAATCGTCCGCCAATTCCGGATGAATTGCGCAATCAAATCCAACCCCTATTAGATATGGTCAAAGCGCTAGGCTACCCTTTGCTGATTGTAGAAGGCGTAGAGGCTGATGATGTGATTGGCACACTGGCTAAGGAGTATGAAGGCCGTGTCATCATTTCGACCAGCGATAAAGATATGGCGCAGTTGGTTGATGAGCGTGTGCATCTGATTAATACCATGAGTAATAGCTACTTAGATTGTGCTGGAGTCATCGAGAAGTTTGGTGTGGCGCCGGAGCGGATTCAGGACTATTTAGCTTTGATGGGCGACACAGTGGATAATGTTCCGGGCGTGGATAAAGTCGGTCCAAAAACGGCAGTGAAGTGGTTGCAGGAATATGACTCACTGGCGAATATTATGCAGCGTGCTGATGAGTTTAAAGGCAAAGTTGGCGAGAATCTGCGTGCTGCCCTGCCTCACCTACCCTTATCTTATGAATTAGTCACCATTAAATGTGATGTCCCTTTGCCACTTGAGCCGGAGGGTTTAGCTTTTAGCCCAGTCGATATGGAAACTTTGCGTGAATTGTATGCGCGCTATGAGTTTCGTTCGCGCTTGAATGCTTTAGATAAAGAATCTACTAAGCCTAAAACGGCTAAATCCAATTCAGCAGATATTCTCTCTTCTCTGCCGTTGAATTTAAGCTTGCCACCGATTAAGCAGCCTACTGATCTCAACTACCCAACTATTTTGACTCAAGCTGAATTAGATCAATGGTTGGAGCGGATTCAGCAAGCGGGAGAATTTGCTTTTGATACTGAAACCACCAGTTTGAATTATATGGATGCGCAGATTGTGGGGGTCTCCTTTGCCTTGCAAGCGGGTGATGCGGCCTATTTACCCTTAGCGCATGACTATTTAGGTGCTCCGGTACAGTTAGAGCGTGAAGCAACCCTAGCGCAGCTCAAGCCGTTATTAGAAGACGAAAGCTTGAAAAAGATTGGCCAAAACCTCAAATATGACCGCAATGTCTTACTGAATCATGGCATTAGCTTGAATGGAATTAAGCAGGACACGATGCTCGAATCTTATGTGCTGGACTCCACTGCAAGCCGTCACGATTTTGACACCTTGTGTGCACAACACTTACAACACACCACGATTCATTTTGAAGACATTGCTGGTAAAGGCAAGAATCAGCTGACCTTCAATCAAGTCGCTTTAGAACAAGCCACACCTTATGCAGCGGAAGACGCGGATTATACTTTACGCTTGCATCACTATTTCTGGCCACAGCTACAAGCTTTAGATGGTCAGCGCCTGCTATATGAACAAGTAGAAATTCCTTTAGTACCGATCTTATCCACAATGGAGCGCAATGGGGTAAAAGTGGATGCGCTGATGCTCACCAAGCAAAGCCGCGAATTAGAGCTGCGCCTGCATGAGCTGGTTATTGAGTCTTATAACGCCGCTGGGCAGGAGTTTAATCTGGCCTCGCCTAAACAGATTCAAGAGATTTTCTTCGAAAAATTAGCTTTGCCAGTGATACGTAAAACACCAAAAGGCCAACCCTCTACAGCAGAAGATGTACTTGAGGAGTTGGCTGAATTAGGCCATGAATTGCCTGCTCTGATTTTAGAGCATCGTGGTTTGAGCAAGCTCAAATCCACTTATACTGACCGCTTGCCTGAGCAGATCAATGCCCGCACTGGGCGAGTGCATACCTCCTACCATCAAGCAGT
Organism: Thiolinea sp.; assembly: GCA_049290875.1. Taxonomy (GTDB): domain Bacteria; phylum Pseudomonadota; class Gammaproteobacteria; order Thiotrichales; family Thiotrichaceae; genus Thiolinea. Next base: position 25,310 of record JBATOI010000043.1, on the reverse strand, counting down.
AGCTGCAACGGGGCGGCTGTCTTCCACTGAGCCGAATTTACAAAATATCCCGATTCGTACTGCAGCGGGTCGGCGCATTCGCCAAGCCTTTATTGCTGAACAGGGCTGTCAATTATTAGCCGCCGACTATTCACAAATTGAATTGCGGATTATGGCGCACTTATCTGGCGATAAAAGCTTATTGAATGCCTTTGCACAAGGCTTGGATGTGCATCGTGCCACTGCAGCCGAAGTATTTGGGATGAGTTTAGAAGCTGTCACTAATGATCAACGTCGGGCTGCAAAGGCAATTAACTTCGGTTTGATTTATGGCATGTCAGCTTTTGGTCTGGCTCGACAACTCAATGTAGAACGGCGTGATGCGCAGGCATATGTGGATTTATATTTTGCACGTTATCCGGGCGTGAAAGCCTATATGGAAAATACGCGGGAACAGGCACGCGCGCAGGGTTATGTCGAAACCCTTTTTGGGCGGCGCTTATTCCTACCAGACATTAAGTCACGCAATGCAGCAACCCGCCAATATGCAGAACGTACAGCGATTAATGCACCGATGCAGGGTTCTGCAGCCGATATTATTAAAAAGGCGATGATTGCTGTTGATAGTTGGCTGCGTTCCAGTCAGGTTAAAACTAAAATGATTCTACAGGTACATGACGAGTTGGTATTTGAAGTGCCCGTAGATGAAATGGTGCTAGTACAGCCAAAAATCATTGAGCTAATGACCCATGCAGTCAATTTGTCAGTGCCGCTGTTAGTTGAAATGGGTGTTGGTGATAACTGGGATGAAGCCCATTGATAAAAAAAGGCATCTAAATTTTAGATGCCTCAACCTAAACGGTTTGAGTTTAAAGCTTGTTTGAAGCATAAAATGCATACATATCAGCATTAGCGTTATAAACTGCCTATATCGTTGTGCTACTAGTAACCAGAACTAAAGCCAAGCTGATAAATAAATTGCGTTTATTAGTAATCAAATAGATAAGAAAGTAATATTTTGGTCTGTGAAAAAGCTCGGGCATGAATCGACAAGAAAAAGCCCGCACGAAGCGGGCTTGATGTCCTTCCTTGGATCTAAAGAATTACCACTTAATAGTCACTTTCTTGCGCCCAAAGCGCCGTGCCTTGCGGTGATCCATCCCCATATAAATATCAATCTTTTTTTCCCAGCGCTGATGCATTTTATCAAGCACAAGGAATTCGCCATCTAACCCACTGATTCGTACCCTAGCTTTCCGTTTTAATCCATATTTATAGAGCAGGTCACGAGATACAGCGATGGCTTTCATGCCTGGACGTAAACGGTCGCCCCAAGCAGCAAGGTCTGGAGTATTATCCGTTTGACCAGGTAGAGAGTTATAAGCAGTCGCAGTTACGCGAAGACTGATTGCCGTCTCCTTCTTTCCGGCTGCTAGCGCTGGACTTGAACAAACAAGTGCCATTACTAGCAAGGCTAGAAAATGGTTAAACAATGTCATAACAATAACCTAACAGTATGTTTATAAAAGCAATTCATGACCAATCACGAGGATTAGCTATAAATCGGGGCGAACTGTAACACGTGCTTGTTTGAGGATGAATAGGTCTAGCCGCCATTTTTTGGATGGTAGTCTGGGTTGCAAATGAATGATTTTTATATTTATTTATTTTTTTTATATGTATATAAAAAAACATTGAAATCAATTGTAATAAGGGTTTCAGTCCCTATTGACAAATAAAGAAATATATAAAAGTCTAAAAAATGATCAATCTATTTTTTAGATTATTGGTGCTAAATATTGAGATAAATGTCGTATTAAAACTACATTTTTCCTCTTTACAACAATCATGAAATAAGCATTTGTACTGTTTTTGTGCTAAAATGTGCCTTCATTACCCCATTAACAGTCAATATGCCCGAAATTTTGCTCGCTACGCTCAATGCGCGTTACAACCACGCTTCTCTCGGTCTTCGCTATCTATATGCCAATTTGGGGCCTTTACAGTCATCTGCAGAGATCTTCGAATTCACCATCGCCATGCGTCCGTTAGACATCGTGGAGCAGCTGTTAGCACAGCAAGCTAAAATCGTTGGTTTTGGGGTATATATCTGGAATGTGGTCGAGACAACCGCTGTAGTGGCTCTACTAAAAATCTTGCAGCCAGATTTAATTATCGTTTTAGGCGGGCCGGAAGTTAGTTATGAGGCTGAAAATCAAGCTATTGCCAAGCAGGCCGATTATGTCATTAGTGGCGCTGCTGAACAGAGTTTTCAGCGTTTATGTACAGCCTTACTTGCAGGCGAGGCTCCGCGAGAAAAGTTTATACCTAGCCCTCTAGTGCCTTTAGCAAACTTAAATCTTCCTTACATTGCCTATACTGACACTGATTTAAAGCAGCGCTTTATCTACGTCGAGGCTTCACGAGGGTGTCCGTTTAAGTGCGAGTTTTGCTTGTCTGCCTTGGACAAAACCGCTTATCCGTTTGAACTAGAGCGTTTTTTGCAGGAAATGGATCAACTTTGGCAGCGTGGCTTGCGGCATTTTAAATTTGTTGACCGTACTTTCAATCTCAAAATAGCTACCACACAGACGATTTTGGAGTTCTTTCTTTCACGTTTAGATGCTGATACTTTTTTGCATTTCGAGCTAGTTCCTGATCATTTACCGGATGCTTTGAAAGCTTGTATTCAGCGCTTTCCAGCGGGTAGTTTGCAGTTTGAAGTGGGTATTCAAACGTTTAATCCAGAAGTACAAGCTTTGATTAGCCGTAAGCAAGATAATGCCAAGTCCATTGAGAATTTACGCTGGCTGCGGATTTCTAGCACCGCGCATTTACACACCGATTTAATCTTTGGGTTGCCGGGTGAGGATTTGGCTAGTTTTGCTAAGGGCTTTGATCAGTTAGTAGCTTTAAGCCCGCATGAGATTCAAGTAGGTATTCTGAAGCGCTTACGTGGTACGCCGATTATTCGCCATACTGACAGCTTTGGCATGGTGTATAACCCCTATCCACCCTATAACATTTTAGCCACAGATCGCATTGATTTATTCACCATGCAGCAGATGAATCGCTTTGCGCGCTATTGGGATTTAATCGGCAATTCGGGGCGTTTTGAGCATAGCTTGCAGTCCTTGCTAGGTGAGGAGCCTTTTGCACGCTTTTGGGTTTTGAGCGAGCGCTTATATGAATTATCGGGACAGACGCATCAAATTGCTTTACCGCGCTTATTTAAGCTAGTGCATGAAATAGCCTTAAATGATTTGGGTTTAACTGACGATTTTACGGAAAAAATGTTGGCTGATTACGCACGAAGTGGGCAAAAAGGTGAGATTCCTTTTCTCCCCGGCTTAAGACAACGAGTGGTACAACAGGCGAGCACAGACGCACGCAAGCAGCGTCAAGTGCGGCACGCATTAGAGCTTAATAGCTAGCAGCCTAACACTGCTAGCTAACAACTAACTGGCCTTAAACGATTGGATTACGATAGGTATCTACACGATTTTGCCAACCCCGCAACCAACGCGCTTCATTGCGTGATGGATCAGAGTTGTTGACCCGACGTTGTAGGACCCGCATCGCTGCATCCGCAAATTCATGCAAGGCTTGCTGGCCTTGTACGCCAGGACGCATTTCCTCTAAGACTTGACGTAAACCCCAGTTTTGACCGCGATAACCGCCATTACCTAAGCCCTCACCTTTGAAGTTCACATAATCAATCAAGGCATACCAGCCGCCAGGTGTATTTGCCACCGCATTCAGATTGCGCGCTACCACCGATTGTTGATTTGAAGCCTTGACCAGTTTTGGCATCGCTGTACGGGTACGGTCAACAATGTACTGGGCTTGCAGTTCACGGGTGTTGTATAAAAGGTTTTGCAGCTGTTGAACTTGTGCAGAATTCTTCTGCGCCATTAGCTGTTCACGAGTGGACCAAGGTGCACCTTGGACACGTGCTTGTTGTAACCAACCCGGTAGTTGTACGCCATGTTGCGTCATATAGTCGAGTAAACCAGGGAAGGTATTACCGAAGCTTTGGCGGCGGCCTGCTGGATACCAAGTAAAGTGGCCGATACCCATTGAGGCAAAGTCTTCTCCATCATTCCAATGCACTAGGTTATTTAGATTTCCACCACCCTCGTTATTGAAAATCTGGTCACCAATTGCCCGTAATTCAACATGCGACAAACGTGGCATCTGGTTATTACTGACTATTTGCGGCGGAACAGCAGGAATATACCCACCCTGTTGATTCGTAGGAGGATAGTGCCCATGCGGTAAAGGATCAGCCCGTGGGATCGTGTGTTGATAGGTGTATTGCTGATTCTTAGGGATGCGTATGGCTTGCTGTGAATGCGGTGGGCGCACTACAGGTGAGCTTACTAATGCATCCGCTTCTGGAACCGTTTGGGGAGTTTGACTGCATGCAGACAGTCCCATGCCTGCAATTGCAGCGAGTGCAAGTAGATTGTATTTTTTCATTAGTCGTTGCCGTTCGTTGTTTTTATTATTAGGATTTGTTATCCAAATATAAAATCATTCACAAAGCTGCTTAAATTTACCCGACGAGCTGTCCGCTCTGTGAGCATCCTCGCAGCTAGTGCCTGAACGGTCACTGATTAATTAAAATGATTTATAAAAAACCTGCTTAAACTAACTGATTTACTGCAGTTGTTTTATTTGATTTATTTATGGGAGTGTGCCGTTTAAACAGTTGCCAAAAGCTTTTAGCTTGTTTGTTAGTTGCTGCTTGATTGCTAGATTTATTAGCACTCTTCTTCACCTTGCTAGCTGTAAGCTCAGCTTGAGTGCTGAGCTTACAGCTCTGAGAGGGTTGATGTTTACAGGTATTTGATTGCTCTGGTTTTTTTTAGACTGTTCAGTTTCTACCAGTTTTCTTAGTAAAAAATCATTCGTATTGGGTAGGTCAGCTAAATTGCTTAAGGCATCATTGTTGCTGACTAAACAACGAACACTTAAACCTGCTTGATAAGCGTGGTCAACTAAAGCACGGTTGCGCTCCATAGCAGCGCTTAAAAGTTTGCCGTGTTTAAGCACTTTTGAGGCTTCAAGGTTAATATTCAAATGGCGTAAGCCCGCAGCACGCGCAGCAACTAAGGTATTGAGATCTAAGCCAAGTTCATTTTCACCATCTAAATAAATGGTTGCCATCCAATGACAGCCTGGCACAACATGCTGGATATTATCAATCAAGCCATACCACATCGCTAAATTGTTATTTAGGCGCGTATCCAGAAAGGCAAAGTTTTTGCGCTGGTAGCGTTCGGCTTGAATCTGCAACTCATCTAAAACAGCTTGTACAGGTCGAGCACTATACACACGTTGCTTATTGTCTAGGCTGACCGTACGACCGGTAAGAATCGGAATCACAGCAGCAGGATTGGCTTTCCACGCGAAATCAGCTAAGTCTGGAATAGGTAACAGCTCTAGTTCTTGTAAAGGTGGAGCACTAATACTTTCAAGCTCTACGCCTTGTTGATTTATTCCTGGCCAAGCCGATAGGTCTTGTTTGCTGATAATAGTATCCACTATGTCGGTAATAACCCAGTCCGCTTCACCTATAAAAACGGCAGATAAGCCCTGAAGGTTTAACCACAAAGGCAAGTCTTCGCTGCTACAACTATTTAAACATGAGCCGCCTAAGATTAAGTGCAGCTGCAATTGGTGCGCGCAGTTAGCTAAAAATTGGATGGATGCATAATGATTTAAATAAGTGGGCACTAAAATTAAGGCTGGTTTGGTATTCTCTAAGTAGTTTTGGATATTTGTCAGGTTCAAATTGAGCGGGCTAGCGTTATGCTTAAGCACTTGATTGCTTTGCTTTTGTGCCTCAAAAGCTTTGACTTCAACTTGATGGCCTGCAGCACGCAAGGGGGTGACCAAATAGGCGATAGATAAATCAGGGTAAGCAAACTTGGAGTTGAGATCGAGTACTAAAATTCTAGCCACAATGACATATCCTTCAGATCCACCAAAGAGGCGGTATCTTAGTCATTTAGGCAATGTAGTCATGCTTTAAACGAATCACTCTGACAAAGCGACAGATTTAGCCGATGAGTTGTAGTTTTTGTTTCACAGATAAAAGGTAACAAGGATGAATCGGCCTTTTTTTGTGATTTTGCATTATAGTAAGACAAACCTATCTTGAAACGGAGGTAAAGAGTGTCATCTGAACCCGTACAAGCCGAATGGCTTAATATTTCACAACTAAAAAGCATGGCTGCGCGCCGTTTTGCTGAATTTTGCCAGCAAAACTTTGCAGCAACGTCTAATCAACCTAATTTTGATGCCCATTTGTATCAACAGGCAGCTCAATTAGTGATTGAACGTTTGGAGCAGGCTGCAGCGAAAGGAGATCAAGGATGATTATTACGGAAGTGCTTGCGGAAAACTTCCGTAAATACGCGCGTTTACATTTGAAGGACTTACCACAGCTGGGATTGATTCTAATCACCGGTGGCAATGAGTCGGGCAAAAGTAGTATTGGTGAAGCACTAAGCTTTAGTTTATTTGGACGTACTGATAATTTAACGACAGATCGAACCAATAAATTGATTTATTGGGGTGCTGATAAGGCTAGCGTTGAACTAGGTTTTTTGCACACAGGCAAACATTATCGTTTAAAGCGCAGTGTAGATAAAAACGGCAGCCAGCTCGCGACTTTACTGGATGAAGAACAACAGGTTGTAGCTTCAACCCCCGCCACAGTTGATCAAGCCCTAACTCGACTATTAGGGTTTAACTATTCAACCTTTAGCCGCACCTTTTATTGGAGCCAGCAGCTAGCGACTGAGCGCGAGCCAGATATCACTAATTTGCATACGATGGCAGGCATCAGGGCTTATGCACAACTTGATGATGAGTTGCAGGAAGAGTTGCAACGTTCTCAAGAGGCTTTAGCTAAGTTAGAAACTGATCAAAAAGCAACTCAAGCGGCGCAAGCTGCTATCACGATTGATGCGCAACGCCTACCCGATTTATTAGAAATACGTGAAACCTTAGAAGATCGGCAACAGCAAAGCCAAGCTTTAGTTAGTGCGATTCCATCAGGTAGTGAGCGTTATTTAGACGACTACAGCAATTATCAGAGTTATCGCAAAAAAAGCCGTTGGCTAGGGCGTTGGAGCATCTTAGGCATTATTGCCCTGATTTTGGTCTTAGCGGGCTGGACTTTATTAACTATCGTTCCGCAATGGTTAGATGGGATAAGCCGCCCTGACTTTACTCACGAGCCGCTGTTTGCGCGTATGTTGCTTTGGGCGGGTGTGGGTATCGCTATTATTACAAGTATTATTTTATTTAGAGGCTGGTATGTGGAGCGCTACCGCTTACAGCCTTTACGCGATAATGCTAATCAGTTGAGCCACACCTTACAAACAGGTTGGGAACAAGCCAATACAGCTTTAGATAAGATGTTAGGCAATAAGCCGAATGCTTATTTGCAAGAGCGCCAGTTATTCACCCAAGCTCCCGAGGTTGGCAAATTGGCTAGTGATTTATCACTCTCTGCGGATGTACCTAAACAAGTCCGTGATTATGCGGCTATACCTGATCAAGTCCGCTACACAGGGCAGGCGATTAGTGAGGATATGCAGCAGCGCAGAATATTTTTAGGCCAATGCGTGACAAGTTTAGACGAGGATGTTACGAAAGAACGCAGCCTTGTCGAACGCTCAATGGCTTTAAACCGCGAAGCTACTGAACAAACGACCCAAATTGCTAACTATCAACAGGAATTGCAGGTTAAGGGTAAAGCTTCTGAGCTATTAAGACAGTCATCACAGTTTGCGATTGCCCGTTTTAATCAAATTGTGCAGCAACGTTGCCAAGGTTTGTTATCGGACTTCACTCAAAGCCACTACAACAGCTTAGAAATCAATAATGATTTTGCGCTGCGAGTGCTTTCTGATGAAAAAGGCGATTACCTAGATTTTGATGAAATTTCCTCAGGTACGCAACGTCAGATCAGTCTTGCGATGCGGATGGCTTTAGGCAACTCCTTAGTAGAAAGTAATGACAGTGAGAGCCAATTTATTTTCCTAGATGAACCCTTTGCTTTCTTTGATGCTGAACGTACCGCTGCTGCTTTACAAAGCCTACAAGAGGCTACGTTAGGGCATCTAAAACAAGCATGGGTGACTATGCAGGAAGCTCCTGAGGGGGTACACGTGGCAAAAACGATTCAATGCATCCAAAACGAGCCAATTTTAACAGCTTAGTTAGTATTGAATGGTTTGATAACTCAACCTTTAAAAAAAGTTGAGTTAATTAGTGGTTCAGTTAAAAAAATGCTTGAAACGTATCGGTGATTGTGTAGAATGCACGCCTCGACGGGTCGTTAGCTCAGCCGGTAGAGCATCTGACTTTTAATCAGGTGGTCATGCGTTCGAATCGCATACGACCCACCACCTTTAAAGCCTTGTAAATGAATAGTTTACAGGGCTTTTTGCTTTCTGGAAACTGAGCATTTTTAGGGGGTATTTTCTGAAGCTTAGGGGGTAGTTGCTATCCAGCAGGTTCAAATACTTCCATTTTTGTGTTGTAACGTTCTCGCATGGCTTCGCTGCGGTGACCCGCAATTCGCTTGTTTTTCGCATCAGATACTCCTTTAGACTTGAGTAAATGCAAGTGCCAATACATAACTTCTAACCCACGTGCTTTCATTTTTTGTTTGAGTCGTTGCATAGCACTGTCCAATCCAGATCGGGTGAGGGGTTGCCCATCACGAGATAGTAGTAGTGGCGGGTCTATGGGTAAGATTTTATGTTGCTTATGGCGAGTGATGGCGGATTGATAAGCATCGCGCAAGCGTGGTGACCAGAGGATAAGGTTACTTTTGCTACCTTTGGTACGCTTGATATAAATACCATCGCAAGTGCAGTCGCTTACCTTGATATTTAGCACCTCAATCCCACGGGTAGCAGTCAAGTAAGTGAGTTCAAATACAATGGGTAAAATGCTGTGTTCATCTTCGCTGGCAATACTGATTTGTTGCTGGTACTCAAGATCGGTGACATAACGCAGGTTAGGCGTTTCTTTCAACTTTTTTAGGCCAAGTAGCGGATTATGTTCAATGCCTATTCCTGTCAGATTATTCACAGCCCATGATAATGCAGAACTGATCAGACTGATTTCACGATTAGTTTGTGCTTCACCTTTTTGCCCTGCTTGTTGGCGTTTCTTGTAGCGACTTTCCTTAATCTGGTTGAAAAGTGGCTTGCTAATATGAGTTAGGTGCAGGTTGCCTAGTTGATCCTCATTACCATTTATTTCCAGTGGGTGATCCAGAATCAGTAGCAAGCTAACATCGCGCTTACGTGTATTGACGGCCAACTCACGATACTGACGGCTACGCATGTATTCATTAAGCACCCAGCGCAAGGTGTGAGTTTTAGCAGCGTGTGTTTTTTCGAGTGTACTTTTCGCTTTGAGATAGGTTCGCATGATGGCGTCAATATCGTCGCCCACTTTACCCAATAGTAGCGGTGGTGCTAAACGCCCTTTGCGGTCTACTTTAATATCAGTCGTGCGATTTTCAAAGTGAATATAAGGTCGCCAAACAACACGACCATTGGCTACTTCTACAGCGGGGATGGGGTATTTTCGTTTTTTCATAAGACTTTGATGTTTAAGGGTTGATCGGGTGCTTTATCAGGCAGGTGCTGGCCTACAGGCAACCCCATACTATGGTTTAGTGCCGCCTCCGTTGTAAATGGTTTGCCAGATTTGCCAAGAATAAAGCGGACTCCAGCACGCTCCAGACGTGCCGCAACATCGGCAGGGTGTGAGCCGCCAAATTGTTGCTTTAGTTGTTCATAATCAATAATCATGAGAGTAGCTTATTTACCCCCTACCCCTAGGGGGCTAGCACTTTATAATGTTTTGCGCCTAGGCTGATCACCGAAAACTGGAGTCCTTACCCCGGCTGGCGCAAATTTTTATGGTAAGGTGAACAAGTAAGGGGTTCTTATGACAGTGATTTGGGACAGTAATGAGCTGTTTTCAATGAGTGAGGCTGTCGCAGCCATCGAAGAATATGGTGGAGAAGCGTGGCAAATAGAAGATGTATTCAGTGCGGCACTGATGGGGAGGGTGAGTTTATTGTGTAGGGCTGATCGAGTGGGGGTGGTTAAATTTATTCCAGATCGGCCAATAGATGATTCAGAGACTACTCATGATAGTGAGACGTTATTTCTGGATAAACAACCCTCCGAGGGTGAATATTCAGGTTATTTTGACCCCATAGCTGATGAGTCAGGGAAAAATTATTTAAAAGCGCTGATCAGAGGAGAGCAGCCAACACAGGGGATTAGGCGGTTTATTGCACACGGTGATGATGATAACGACTGCTTGACTGCGTGGAGTGGGGAGGGTGTTAGACCGTCTATTGAGGATTTCTATATACAGGGGCTTCATTTATCCTTGCTGATTGCTAACTTGATTCAGCGTAATCAGTACCACTATGTGAGTATCTTTGTAGCGGCAGAGCTGATGGCAATAGCTGAGGGTGAGAAGTGGCTGAAGCCACGTTCGCGCTTTGGCAGTATACACAGTCAATACCATACCTCACTGATAGTGCAGGCAGCACAACAAGGTGCATTCCCCATTTGGAAAAAAAAGCTAAATGGCTACTGGTATTGCCAGTGGGGTAAGGATGTTTATTCAACCAGTCAGGTACTGGTCACAGATATTGAGCGTCATTTTGGACTGATATTGCCCCTAGAAAATCGCAGTTTGACGTTGGAAACTTTAAATGCTTTTCTGAACGATAAGGATGCATTAGCTGGATTATTCGCTCCTAGTAAGCAGCCACCAACGCCTACTTATGTAATCGGTGTGCGGAAAATCTATAAATTCATTATAAATAATGTTGCCCCTGACTTTGATTTTTCCACTTTCGATATGGATACAGTGGAAAAGATCGCGGGATATGATACTCAAGGGATGCTTGAAGCTATAAATCCGATCAATGGAAAAAACCGATCTCTTGCATCGTTTCAGCGTGATTGTTTGCAAAAAGCCAGTTTTATATTCAAAAAATTAGCCAAAAAGCCTAGTTAAAAAAAGGTTTGCCCCCTACCCCTAGGGGGTTTTGATGATGGCGCTTTTTAAAAGGAGCGCCAAATGAAAAACGATGTAATCCGACTGCGAGTAGCACTATCCGATGTGTTTGAGTGGGCAGTTATTCATACTCGAAGCGAGTTGTCGCCCGAAGCTTGGGCAGAAGTAAGGCAGGGATTTGCAGGGATCAAGCAAATTCTTGAGGAACATTTAGCTGCTCAAAGCTTAAGAAGGCGGTACAAACTAGGTGAAGTCTTAGCAGTATTGGAGAGCGGTGAATGAATCTTACTGACTCGAATCCAATACAGCTTGCTGGATCATCCAATCTGCATCCACGGCATTCGCCTGAATCCAGCAACATTATATTAGAAGTAGCCTTGTGGTTTGCCCGTCAGGGGGTATCCGTAATTATACTTTGTGAAAACCTCAAAACACCCGCGTGTAAATGGAAGGAGGTGGCCACCACTGATGAGGCTCAAATAAGGAAGTGGTTTGGTGGTTCTAGAAAATATAACTTAGGTGTGGTTTGTGGCCCCAAGGGGGCGATCAGGAGCTTGATCGTTTTTGACGTGGATATGAAGCATGGCAAGAACGGGAAAGCGACGCTCGAAAAGCTAGAAAAACTTTGGGGCAAGTTACCACCGACTCTCACTACTGATACTCCGGGGCTGGGGGAGCATCAGTATTTTTTGATAGACGCGAGTAAGTACCTGATTAAGAACAGTGTTGAAGGTATTGGTGAAGGTATTGATATTCGTGCCAATGGTGATGGTTATGTTGTAGGCGTGGGGTCACATCTTGAGGCGGATGCGGATGACACTGGAAGGCAAGCCACTGGGGATTATACGTTTGCAAACAAGCTGCCGATTGCTGAATTGCCTCCAGCATGGTGTGAGTTTTTAGCAAAAAAATCTGAACCTCACAAACCCACAGTACAGTACAAAACAAGCCCTCCACGGCAAGAGTACCAAGACGAAGATTTACAATCGGCCTTAAATTTTCTCGACGCAGCGGATAGTGCTACTTGGGAAGAGGTTATGTTTAGTCTGAAAGGTAGCTACGGCGATGCGGGGTATGCCCTGTTTGATAGCTGGAGTTTGACAGCACCTGACCACTATAACGCGAAAGTGAATCGGAAACGTTGGGATAGCGTCAAAAACGCTACAAAGACGAAAGCAAGTGTCTTTCAAATGGCGCAAGACAAGGGCTGGAAAAATCCAGCCAAAGGTCAGACAGTACGTTCTAACACTTCCCTTACTTCCTTTACATCACAAAAAAGCACAGTACACCCAGCAAAAAACTATCCACCGCAGCTTTTGCCGGACAGTTTACCTCCGGTTCAGGCATTTGATTTGGATTGGTTGCCAGATGAGTTGGGGGCGTGGGTACAAGACACTGCGCGTCGAATGTCTACCCCTGTTGATTATATTGCTACGCCTTTGTTGGTAACCCTTGCTGGAGTTATTGGACGTAAGGTAGCTATTCGACCTATGGAGTTTGATCACTGGACAGTTGTAATCACTTTGTGGGCAGTCATGATTGGTCGACCTTCTTTGAAAAAGTCCGCTGGTATTAGTGCTGCATTAAGTTTTCTGCAAACTTTGGAGGCTAAGGAGCGAGCTATTTATCAGGAGCAAGTAGAGCAGTATAGCTATGAGCTAGAACTCGCTGCTTTGCAAAAAGAAACTATTAAAGGCGAAGTCAAAAAGTCACTAAAAAATAAACAAGCCGTCAGTGCCAGTGAGTTGCAGGTGGATGCACCTGATAAACCGATCCAGCGGCGTTATCTGATCAATGACGTGACGATGGCTGCTTTATTGCAAGTGTTACAGGATAACCCCAACGGCCTGACGGTATCGCGGGATGAAATTGTAGGCTTTCTAAAAACTTTGGACTCAGAAGGAAATACGGGATTACGCGAGTTACTGCTGGAGGCATGGAATGGCAATGCGAGTTTTAATACTGATCGTGTTGCACGAGGGAAAGATTTATTTGTAGAAGGGGTTTGCTTATCGGTATTGGGCGGAACGCAGCCGGGCAAGTTAGCAGCTTACTTAAAATCGGCGGTCAAAGGTGGGGCTAGTGATGATGGATTGATGCAACGCTTTAATCCTATTTGGCCAGACGCTGTTCCTTATGAAGGGATTGATGAGCCGCCTAATAAGCTACTGAAAACGGCAGTACAAAAGATTTTCAATCGCTTGGATACGCTGACCACTGAGTCTGTCGAAGCCATTCAGGAGATTGATGAGGACGGGCAAGCAGATGGCTTGCCTTATTTGCGATTTGATTATCAAGCACAAGCTTTATTCAAGGATTGGTTGTTCAACCACGAAACTCGGTTAAGAGCAGGTGATTTACATCCAGCAATGGAGTCGCATTTAGGTAAATATCCTAAAACGCTAGTGACCCTTGCACTGATTTTACATTTGGTTGAAGTAGGACATGGTGCAGTAGGGGAAATCTCCTTACTACGTGCCATAGGCCTAGTCGAATACTTGGAGAGTCATGCTAATCGTGCTTATGCCAGCATTTCAATGCCGGATGTGGATTCTGCCAAGCAAATATTAAATAAACTCAAGTCAGGACAGTTATCGAATCCGTTCAAAGCCCGCGATATTTATTCAGCAGGATGGACAGGGTTAGATCGTGAAACGACTACCGCAGCTCTAGAGTTATTGCAGGAATACCGCTGGCTTGATGCTGAGGAGCTAGAAACGGGTGGCAGGCCTACCACGGTTTACTATCTGAACCCATTGGTGGGGGGGTAGTGTTATGGACTATCAAACCCGATTAAAAAGCTTGCTCAAGGTGCGAAGCGAGCAAGCTGCATCCACACTCCCCACAAAACTAACTGCCTTGGAGCGACTGCGCCAAGCAAATGCAGCGGTGGGAATACCGCTGGTGGAGCTATTGCAGTGGTATCAAGATGATTTGACAGCGATAGAAACTGATCCAGAGCTGACGGATAGTAAATTACTCGCCTATGTGCAGGATTATGCTAAGCGTCGGCGGGGAGAGCAGTCATGCTAGCAGTCAGTATGGATAGTATGCTTCACCTCAAATCAAATGGTCAGGGTAATGCAATCATTCGGCAAGCTTGCCGTGATAATACTTATGAAACACCAAAACGAGAGAAACCGTCCGAAAAAGCATGTAAGTATCTTTACCGAAGGGATAGTGCAGGGGTGCATTTCCCTCGCGGGTATGCAGGGGAATTCTTCAGGCAGTTTCCAACCTTGTATTCACAAATGGAAGATAGTCGCAGCATTGCACCAGCAGCTATACCCGCGCTTCAAGGCATCATTCTGCGTGACTATCAACAGCGTGCTGTGGATGTGATAGGAAAACTTGATCAAGGCATCATCGAAGCCCCGACGGGTGCGGGGAAAACAATTATTGGACTCAGTTTGATGCATAAGGCTCAACAACGTGTGTTGGTTTTAGTGCACAACAAAGCTTTGTTGCAGCAATGGCAGCAAGTGATCAGAAAATTATTAGGGATTGAGGCGGGAGTGATCGGTGATGGTCAATGGCGCGAGGGTGAGCAGATCACAATTGCTGTTATTCAGACCTTGGTGAAGCGCTTTGATCAACTGCCCAGCCTTGGAAGAGGGTATGGACTACTGATGGTTGACGAATGCCATCATATACCTGCTAACACCTTTAGTGCTGTGGTGAATGAGCTACCGTGTAAATACCGTTTCGGATTGACAGCGACCCCTTGGCGTAATGATGGCTTGCATGAAATTATTGCGCGTTATATCGGGCGTAATCTAGTGAAAATATCGGCGGGTGAGGTTGAGCAAGCGGGCGGTATTGTGGGGGCGCAGGTGGTGCGGGTGCATGTCGGGGGCTGTGATAGCGATTGGGTGGATGACTATGAGAACCATGGGGATTATCGCTATCATGAGTTTGTTACAGACTTGGTATTGTGTGAGCAACGCAATGAAATGATTATGCAGTTGGCTACTGAACAAGCTTGGCATACACCAACCTTAATTCTCACTGATCGAATTCAACATGCTGAAGCACTATGTCAGATGAATCCAGAGGCGGTATTAGTGCATGGTGGCTTAGGAAAAAAGACCCGCGAACAAGCAATGCAAGCGATGGCACAAGCGGAGCTGAGTATTGGCACTTTTGGTACTTTAGGCGAAGGTGTCGATGTTGCACGATGGGGGTGTTTAGTGTTGGCGATGCCTACTGGAAGTCGGGCGCGAGTTTTGCAGGCACTAGGTCGGGTTTTACGCGCCTCCGAAGGAAAGCAATCCGCATTGGTCTATGATATTTGTGATATGCATCCTTTTGCGGAAAAGAACATGGGCAAGCGCCTAGCGATTTATCGAGAGCGCGGTTATCCAGTTAGAGAGCTTGGTGATTATGTAGAAGGATCACAGGTTGATGAAGACCTTTTGTAGGTTTTGTGGGTTCGTCGATAGCATGTTTTCCGAGGAAATTACATTTAAAACTTAGTTTTGGGTGAGTTGATTGCTACCCAACAGACCTTTTGTAGGTTTTGTGGGTTCGTTGATAGCGTGTTTTCCAATAAAACTTTAGGTCTTGGAGAGTTGATCGCACCACCCAACAGAGCTTTTGTAGGTTTTGTGGGTTCGTTGATAGCGTATTTTCTGAAATTTTAGATGGGCAGTTCTTAGCGGTGTGTTTGACTTTTCTGAAAAACTACCAGAGTATTGAAAGCAGTCTACTAACTAGTGGAAGGTTTTTCCTTTTCTTTAATCTTTGGATTAAGAAAAATATTTTTTGAATTTCAGGCACTTGTTCGGGCTTGCGGTTGGCTACGCTGAGTAACGCTTTTACAAATAGAGAAACACTAAAATTTTTAAAATGCCTCTTCGATGAACTTACAAAACCTACAAAAGCCTAGTCTGGGTTGAAGGGTAAAATAAGTGAGTCGCGCCCACTTATTCACCCTGATAGACACCAGCAAAAATAGGAAAGACTTAAGATGGCGGTGATAGGTAAGATTGATTTAGGGGAGGATGACATTTAACTATGCAAAGTACGGTATTACCCACTCACGAAGCTCTGACCATAGAATTCAAAAGTGATCGCAAGAAACTAGCCGATAGTGATTTATTGGCAGCGGTCATTTGTCTTGCCAATACCCAAGGAGGTGAACTGTGGTTAGGTGTTGAAGATGACGGCACACCCACTGGCTTGCACCCCGATCACCAAATACCCAATGCACTGGTTGGCTTGATAGCTGCTCGTACTTCACCTTCGTTGGCTATCACGGTAGACGTTGTGGATGTGCAAGGTGTCCGTGTTGCACGCATCAGCGTGCCCCAAGCCCAATCAGCAACTGCAACTACGGCAGGCGTTTATTTACGGCGGCGGCTGAAGTTTGATGGTTCTCCCGAATGCGTCCCGTTGCTTCCTCATGAATTTATCAGCCGCTCAACTACCTTGGGTCAGTTGGATTTGTCTGCCCAACCTGTTCAAGGGGCGCAACTTAGCGATTTTGATCCACTAGAGCGTGAGCGCCTGCGCCAGAATATCCAGCATTATGGTGGCGACCGGATATTACTAGAACTGGATGATGAGGCTTTAGACGGAGTGTTGGGTTTTACTCGTCGTATCAACGATGGTAGCCGCATACCAACTCTGTTGGGTTTATTGTTATTGGGGCGTGAGGCCGCCTTGCGCCAGTTTGTTCCCACACATGAACTGGCGTTTCAGGTACTAGAACGGGAGCAAGTGCGGTTCAATGAATTTCGGCGTTTTCCATTACTGAAGTTATTGGATTGGCTGGAAACCAGTTTTCACCCATTTAACCCAGAGCGCGAGTTGCAAGTGGGGCTGTTCCGCGTGCCTGTACCACAGGTTGATAGAGCCGCCTTCCGTGAAGCTATTGCCAATGCGATTATTCATCGTGACTACACCCGTTTGGGAGCAGTCCATGTACGACTGAATGATGACGGTTTGACTATTAGTAACCCCGGTGGTTTGGTTGAAGGGGTCACATTGCATAACTTATTGACCACTGAACCGCGTCCGCGCAATCCAGCCTTGGCAGATGCCATGAAACGAATTGGTTTGGTAGAGCGTTCTGGGCGTGGTGTGGATTTGATCTACCGAGGGTTGTTGCGCTTTGGTCGCCCGCAGCCAGACTATCGGCGTACCGATACAGTCAATGTCGTTCTGAAATTGAGCACAGCAGAAGCTGACTTAAATTTCCTAAAAATGGTGGTAGATGAAGAAAGTCAACGTGGCGGCCAGTTACCGATTGATAGCTTGATCGCCTTGGCTGTGTTGCGCGAGTTTAGACGTATTACTAGTGAGGAGCTGGCACAGCACTTACAAAAAGATATGGATCAAGCAAAGCGAGTGTTGGAAACTTTGCATGAGGCGGGTTTGGTTCAAGCACATGGTGTTACTAAAGGGCGTTCATATACGCTGTCGGTTGGATTATATCAAGCCTTAGGCGATAAGGCCGCCTACACGCGCCAAGTCGGTTTTTCTAGCTTGCAGAATGAGCAGCTCATTTTGAATTACGTGGCTCAACATGGGCAAATTAGCCGTGGTGAAGCAATGGAGCTATGCCGATTATCTGAGGGGCAAGCCAAAGCCCTACTGAAAAAACTAACGTTATCAAAGCAGTTACAGATGAAAGGCGCGGGTAGTGGTAGTTTTTACATCAAATCGGATGAAATCGGATGAAATCGGATGAAATCGGATGAAATCGGATTAATGTTTAAAAGTACAGATAACGGGCCAACAAACAGCGCCATTGAAGATGCGGGGTCTAGACGATAGCTACTATAAAAAACTGATTCAAGAGTACCTAACGAAATTTGGGCATGGTAAGAGAGCCGACTTTGGTAACTTGCTCTTAGACAAACTTCCTAGCTCTTTAGACGAACAGCAAAAGCTGAAGAAGGTTAAAAATATACTACAAGACCTTAAAAATCAAAAAGTTATAAAACTATCTAAAAATAAAACATAGATTTTAGAGCAAGATTCTTAGACTAAATTAGACTAAAGCTAGACGAAGTGTTTAAAAAATAACCAATTCATGTGATTAACTTATATATGGAATACTGCTTCTTCCTAGCCCTCACTATCATATTGAAATAATTTCAACTTAATTTACTATTCATTGAAAATATTTCAGCGCAAAAAAGAAGCGTTCAGCGTACTCTAAAAATACAAATTGATTCGGGACTCATATACCCACGTAAGGCGGCAAACACCGCCCCCACGCATGGCGGTTTTTTTATGCCTGTATCATGCCCACTTTGGCGGTTTCGTCGGGTGTGCGTGGACTACAAAACCGCTTAGCGGGAATAAGCGCGTCGTTTCCTTACGGACGATATGAACACCCGGCAATCTGTGCCAACTCATAGAAAACGTAAGAGGTACACACGATGCAAGCTGCATTCAGCGCGGGCTTATTGCGCCCCCACGCCGTCGGCCTAAACCGCCACCCTTCACCCACTATTCAATTATTCCCGACCCCACACGGCTATTTGGCTCTGCACCAACAGCAGGTTTTAGCATGGGTCTTCCCCGGCGTATGCCGCACCCGTCACCAAACTGATTATTTCGTTGATGTGGCTTATATCAAGCCTACCCAGTCGATTTATGGCAATCCGAACGGCCTGATGCTGGACACCGAAACCTTTGACACCTCGGCGCAAGCTTTGGCCTTTGTGCGTAGTTTGGCACAACGTGGGGAGGTGCAAGTATGAGTGCCCTTCCTCCCAATAATATCGACCGGATTGATCAAAAGCTCGATCAACTGACCGCCCTGCTGAATGTGGCGCGTTGTGGGGATTTCGCCCTCTATGACACGACGACCCAGAATAATTATCTATGGATTTGCCATGAACTCGCCTGTGAGATCACGGAAATAATGGAGGCAGAGTCACCAGCGGTGCTAGCAAAACTCACCGCCCTGCTGAGCATTGCCCGTTGCGAGGATTTCGCCAGCTATAACGACCAGACCCAGAATAATTATATGTGGACTTGCCATGAATTCGCCTGTGAGATCAGGCGGCTGATGGATGCTGAAACGGTGGAGGTGTCCGTATGAGCAGTTTATCGCGTGATTTGATTGATGCAGCCTTGGCGGCGGATTTGTCCAAGAATGAATACAAAGTCTTCCTTGCTTTGTTCCGTCAAACCCTCTGTTATGGCAAAGCCTCCGACCCCTTGACCCTCAAACGCTTGGCAGATTTGACGGGGATTCGTAAAGATCGACTCGCTCAAGCGGTGCAAGGCGTGATCACTAAGGGATTATTTGAGGTCACTGAGCACAAAATCTTCGATACCCTCTATGCTATCGGCCGTTCGTTCTTAAATGAAGCTAACCTCCCTTTTTTTGCGCCTCACCTCCCAATCAACGGAGCACGTTTCTCAGCAACAGAAAACGCTTCCGAAAAACGGGAAGATTTACCCGAAAGTCGGGTACATACATATATACACCTTACACCATTAACCACTACTTCATTCACCCCACAACCCACCCGAACGAAAATCGAAGCGAGCGAAAAGGCCGCTGTGGTGGTGAGTGGTGATTTGAATAGTTTGCCCTACCCTGAAAGTTTCACCTCCACCGAGCGCCAACAGGCCGCCCGTTGTTTGGATGGTTTGCATCCTGAATTAGCGAGTGATTGTTTGCAGCTTCTCAAGCTTGGCCTACAGTTGGGGCGCGTTAAATCACCCTTGGCTTATTTAAACCAATTGGGCAAAGCGGCGCGAGCGGGTCAGTTAGATCGTTCCCACCTCGCGCCCTCAAATTCTGCACCGACGGCTGAAGCACGGGATCAACGTCCAGTATCAACAGAACAGCGCTATCGTTTGCAGATCTTAGCGGCGGATATTCAAGCCCTAGATCGGCTTCAAGCCCTTGCTGGCTGTCCGCTGGACGCAAGTACCCAAGCGCACCGCCAAACGCTAGTGAGTGAATTTAAGGCTTTAAAAGCTCAGCTACAGGAGAACGCAGCATGAACCACAGTTTATCCACTCACCTGCCCTTACTGGTTAAATTCACCGCCTTGGCTGCGTTGGCGTGGGCAGTGCTGAAAATCGTACTGATTGCGAATACTGACGGTGCTTTAGTCGCCTTGGTATTCGCTGGCCTGCACCTGCCCTTGTGCCTATTCAGTACGCTATTTGTGCTATGGCTGTTTGACCTGCATCAAGGGTTCGGTTTCTTGGCGCTCTTCAGTGCTTTGCTCAACGCTGTATTGATTTAGGAGGTGCATCATGTCTGTGAAAAATACACAACTCGACATTATGCAGCGCAAACTAGAACAACACCGCAGCCATGAAGAACGCGGCTTATTGCTGTTGAAATTGGGCTTCCTGCTGACCTTCTTGCTGTACTTACTCTTCAATCAACATCTGTACTTAGGGGATGCACTTTCATGGAGTGCTTACTTCAAGGATGCGGCTTCGATCTTCGGTTTTGCCTTTACGGTGTCGATTGTGGTCTTGATGGCCCTCTTCCTCTCGTGGGTCAAACACCATGTCTATCTCCATTTTGGCTTCTTTGGGAGCGTGGCTTTAGTGGTGAGTACGGTCATAGGTTTCGCCTTATTCGCTGAGTTCTTTAGTTCCAGTGCGAATCAAGACGTGAAGGCTGGCGTACTCTTGGAGCGCAATAGTGCCTATCAAGCGACCCTCACGAATGAAGGTAGCAGCCCAAGCACTGTCAATACCGGCTTGATTGTTTCTATTGCCCATGCTGAGCAAAAGCTAGCCCGTTGTGAGGAAAATCTTAAAGCAGGCAAAGAAAAGCACTGTAACGGTGACCGGGCGAAAGTTGAAGCACTCAGAAACTCCGAGCAATCCGCGAATAAAGCCCAAGCTGAGGCCACTATAGAGCGCGACAAGCTTAAATATGAGCGCCAAGACGAACTCAAGGCACAATCCTATAATCCGGTCATCCTCACGCTGGCACGTGTTCTAGCGGGTGAATCGGGCGATTATAAGGACTACCTCAAAACAGCGGTGGTGCTCATTACCCTGTTTGTAGCCGTCTGCTTTGAAATCCTGCACCACTTCCTGAGCAAAACCCACGGTGCATCGGTGCGGGCCATCGAGGATTTGGAGCTAGCACTCGCTAAATACAGTGAACAGCCTGAGCCGACCTTGACCCCTGCACCTGCTCCAGTGAATCACCTCACTGAGCCAACTAAGCAGCCCATCGGTTTTGGTTTTCCAAGCACTGCACCCCATACCGCACAAGCGGAAGTCAAACCCGTGTTGTTCAAGTACCAAGCGCAAGGCGAACCGGAAACTAAGGCGAATCATCCGATAGGTTTCACCTTTCCAGCGGTTGCCAAGCCATCCAGCCCGTCACCCCGCTTAGGTACTCAGGAAGAACAGCTTTCCTTGCCTGATTTTAGCGGTTTTAAAGCGCGGCGGGACACATGGGCTAGCCCTGCTTTGAGCGATTCTGAAACCCCGAGTGAACCCCGAGCACGGGCTTTTGAGGAAGAACCTTTAACAACCCCGAGTGAACCCCGAGCACGGGGTGATCAAGGCTTATTTAGTGAGTGGGTCAAAGCGGTGCAAGCGGGGGAGTGCAAACCCACTTCAGACCCCACATGGCTATGGATACAAAAGCACATAGCACCCAAAGAAACGGGAAGTCGAACCCCCGACAGAACCCGGATTCGTCGGATGCAGCAAGCCTTTTTTGCTCGTGCCATGAAAGAGGGCTTGATGATTGAAAATCCGAATTACAAAAATGGAGGTAAAAAATACTTATGGATAGCTTAAACACATCAACACAAACCCAGTTTATTTATTACTGGCTCGATGGCTATTGGATTACCGACAAGGAAGAGGCCGACTTGATGGATAGCATCAACGCCTTTGGCAGTCTGCACCAAGTCGCTGAATTGCCCCTTTATGCGAATATTGATGAAGAGGTCAGGCGCTTGTTAAAACAGGTTGCTTAGGCTTGGAAAGAGCGGGTCACAGTCACCCGCTTTTCTTTTTGTGTCCATCCCTACAGTGTCTATTAATTTATAAATTAGTGGACAGTCAAAAACCTATCTTTTTTAGTGTCTATTATGTCGATTTCTGCCAATTAATAGACTATAATTCTATTATTCGATTTAATAGACATTTTTTAAGAGGTGAAACCATGCGTGTTTTTGGATATGCCAGAGTGAGTACCAGCCAACAATCCTTAGATGTTCAAATTAAGGCATTAAAAGCTGAAGGGGTGGAAGATCATCGACTATTCACGGATAAAGCCACGGGCAGCAATACAGAGCGTTCAGGGTTAGATGCACTGCGAAATAAAATAGAAAAAGGTGATCTAATTCTTGTTAAAAAATTAGACCGCTTAGGACGTGATACCGCCGATATGGTGCAATTGATCAAAGAGTTCGATCAACAAGGAGTAGCAGTACGTTTTCTTGATGATGGAATTAGTACTGAAGGTGCAATGGGTCGTATGGTGGTAACGATTTTAGCCGCTGTTGCCGAGGCCGAACGCGCCCGAATCCTAGAGCGTACTAATGAGGGTAGGTTAGAAGCTAAAAACAAAGGTATTCAGTTTGGCAGGAAGCCACATATTGACCGTGAAAAGCTCAAGGCTTTACATCAAGCAGGTAAGGGAGCAACCGAAATAGCTAATGAAATGGGGATAGGTCGATCTACAGTCTATAAGCTGCTTAGTTAGCATGGAAGTATATATCTAGGAGCTGTAGATGAAGGATTAAGCAATCAAATATCTTAAAAAGCTAGGGATTTCTTGTTGATGAATAAGATTTTGTACCACTCTAGCCTTAAGGGTGTGTGATGGTAACTCCCTGATTAGTATTATATTTATATTCTGTTGTTAAGGAGTGATTTTAAATTTAACTATATGATTATAAAGAAATTAAGAAAAGACTTTTAATCAGGTGGTCATGCGTTCGAATCGCATACGACCCACCACCTTTAAAGCCTTGTAAATGAATAGTTTACAGGGCTTTTTGCTTTCTGGGGTTTACTGCTTTTTATTTGGATTTTGGTTTTACGGTGTACTTCACGGTGTACTTTTGCTGTTTTGACTACCTTGGAAAGTACAGAAAATAAATATTCAGGCATAAAAAAGGCCGAATGATTCCGGCCTGTTGGGTAGTGCTATGAACGCTTAAGTATCAGTAACGATCTAACCCAATCACTGACTCTTTCTTTTTTGCGTACAGCTCAACGCTAAATCGTATAGTCGGCTGTGGTACTTCACCTGCTTCAAAAGCTGGCAAATCTACGGCATAAAACGCTAGCAACTCTTCTAGGGTCACTGGCAAGCCTTGCGCCGCTGATTGTAATCGCCGTTCTGCTTTTGGGTATCCATGTAAAATATTCTCAGAGGGTTTGCTATTGCTATTCCTGCTATTCCTGCTATTCGGTGGTAAAGAATGCGGTGACAGCTGGGTTTCAAGCGTCACTGTATGGGTAAAATTGGTGTGTTTGCTATTGCTAGCCTTGCTATTCCTGCTATTCGTAGCGGGAAAAGTAGGTGGTATCGAGGGTGAATAAGTAGCAAGTGACTTGCTACCCTTTGCCGTGGTCGGTGTTATCCAATCTTTCAAGGCCATATCACGCGCCCAATAAAGCCGGATTAATCTCTATATATTCGGTTCTTGCTTCCATCGCACGCCGGATTCGGTGCGCTTGCTCTAAAGTATTTAAAGCATCCTCTAACGTGGCCTTGTTGCGTAACTTATTAGGTACACGCTGCAGAGCTGTGGTTTTCCCGATGTGATCCGTATTATGTTTTTTGCAATAGTCCACTAGCCATTGATCCAGCATAACCGCGTTGTTTAACTCTTCCGGTAAAGCTATTTCACCAAAGAACCGCCGCGCTTCGTACAAGTGCCAACCTGCCAACCTACAAGCCGCTTGCAGGGTGTCCGCTTGCACATCGTCTAAGATATCGCCACCATTAAACAGGTGAAATAGACCCGCTATTCGTGCGGCATTGTCGGCGGATTTACTGGCAATATCCTTATAGTCCTGCATATCGCCGCCTGTGCGTAGTTCGTGTTCCACATCGTTATGATATTGAACCCATACTTCCCTAGCTTCCTGCGACAAGGTGAGCGTAGGTAGTTCATCCAAAGCGCCGCCTTTGCCGTTCTGATAGCTTTGTTCGAGTAGCTGGTGCAAACGTGCATAGAATAAGTTTAAGTGGGTATGTTGTCCGTGGCGTTCTGCGTTAGCCTCTTCAATGCTTAAAAAACGTGTGCCTTGTGTGCTATTGGGATGCGCCAATAAGAAACGGGCAAAGAAGCCCGACCCCCGCGCAATCGACCCACTAGCTTCATAGAAGGCACGAATCACGCTAGGCTGAATTGCTAAGCCTAATGACAATCGGCAATGCTCAACTTTGAAGCTACCACCCTCCCCACGTCGGTTAATCTTTTGGCTTGAACCATCCCACAACTTATTCAGAGTGGCTAGGTTATGCGCGATATTATCCGACTTCATCGAGTGTCCACCAAACACAACACCCGCTTCATCTGAGAGAATCCCTGCACTCGGCCATGTATGCGCCAAATCATAGGCGGTGGCCTGTGCGGTGGTATCTTCTAGGACTAGACAAGGTGCTAAGACCTTCTCAGGCTCAGCCTGTTCTAGTCCTACCAGTTTACTGGTTAGCGTCATAATACTTTGGGCATCGCCCTTTTCTGTGGCTTTCTCAATAGAGCGCTCTGTTCCGATCTTTTGGCGATTCCATGATTTAAGCTCAGCCTGATACTGTGCTAACGCCTTCTTAAGTTCCTTCTCTTGGTAGCTTTCCCATTGGGTGAGTACTGGTGAAAAATGCTTATCGGCGGTGGTTTTACGCTCCCCAGATTCGCCAATACTGAGAATAAATAAGCTTAGTGGTGAAGGCTTTAAACCCTTATGCGGTTGAATATTGGCGACCCCTTGGCCTGCTACTGCCATTGTGGATAAAGCGCTACAGGCCGCTAGTGCAGGCGGACACTTCACCACGTCAACGACTTCCTTCACAGCCTTCTGAATTAAATCGGGCAAGACTTCCAGCGGATAAGCTGCACTTAAGCTACTTTCAGTGAGGGGTTCAGGTGCTAACCAATCGTTAGGCGCTGGAATCTGAATAGAAGGTTTGAGTGGCGTTACGTTATCGCGCTTGCCCTTTTTGGGATTGCTCCAGCCATACCGCGCTGCGGTATCAAAGATAAACGCCGCTTGGTACTGAGCGCCACTGCTGAAACTTTGCCACTTAGCAGGCATTTCAGCTAGGTTGT
>JBATOI010000042.1:0-1594 GCA_049290875.1 Thiolinea sp. | reverse complement strand
GGCCAACAAACCCAAATCTCGATTGTGTGAGGCAGAGCCGCTGAAGTACCCCAACCTAATCCGATCACTCGGTGCAAAACCATTCGCCAATTTGGCCAGATACAAAGGCGCAGCCACTTGCCATTGCGCTTGGTTGATAAAGTTAGGAATCACATGCACTGGCTTGTGCAAAAAAGCCTGCAATTTGGCAGCTAAAAAGGCGTTCGTCGTGATGGCTCCGTCACACAAAAGCAATGCCCTAGACAGCCGAGCAACCACGCCAAACCAATAATTCAAAACCTCATCCGTAGCGTCCTGCCCTTGCGATGCGATGATCAAATCCACATCTCGCACATCAAACACCAAATCATCAATGTCGTACAACACCGGTTTGCCTTGTGCCTTGAACAGGGCCACCAAAGCAGCCAGTTCTGGCTCATACCTGGCGCGGCTGATCACCAATAAATTTGCATTGTCGGCTATGCTTTGCGCGTGCTGAAAATCGCTGCTGAAAAAACATGCCGCCGATGTTTGTAAATCAGCTGCATCGTCACGGTTGTTCAAAACCTCTGCCATATTTTCGGCACGGTAGCGGAAGGTGCTGCTGTGTGTGTTTTCGGCAAAATAGGCGATGCGTGTTGCCGATTCTATGAAGCGACTTAAACGCAATACAAACGTCTCAGCTTCCTGCAAAACGGTACTAGAATGCACGTCTTTCGTTGCGGTTGAAGCAAGTGAAGTATGCTCGCGTACCAAGAAACGCCTCACCCAATGCAAGAGAGTCGCTATTCTCCAAGTGTTAGATTGCCGCATTGTCTCGATCTGTAGTTCTAACTGTTTTATTTCCTTGACCAAACTGGCGGATACATACGTTACCAATTATGGATGTGCAATCATTTAACTTTTGAAAGGCAATACCATTGAAATCATAATTGATCAAATGCATTGCATCCAAATGCTACCGCCTCCCCCTAACTTTGGGTAATCAGAAAAAACGTCTTGCACTTTGTGTAAATAACGCGTTCCCATATAGTTCGCTGCCCAGATAATTTTCCACTGCGCATTAAACTGCAAAAAGGCGCGCAGCACATATTGTTCATTCCAATTTCGACCTTGCGCTATCGCCCATTCTTTAGGGTATTCATCGGGCAAGAAGATGTCGTGTATGTGAACGATGACACCCTTTTTAAGGCGTGGAATCACTTCAAAAAACAAATAGTTGACATCACTCCCAACTTTTGATACGTGTGTTGAGTCTATAAACAAAATGTCGTTTTCTTCCAAAACATCAAAATACGACAAATCCATGTCTTCAATTTTGGTTTGAACAAGTTCTGTAATGCCATCCACCCCATCAATCAAAAATTGACGCGGATACGGCTCAAGACAGCGAAAGTCAATGGCATTGTTCAAAATTCGACGATTCACATCTGCAGTGATCAAGGATGAGAAGCCGCTACCGACCTCAAACACCCTTTTCGGTTTGTAGTGGCACAGCGCTGCATACAGAAACTGCGCATCTAAAACGGGATATTGGTCGTTTTCATAAAAATAGGTCGTTTCGTTATCTGGCTTTTGCACAGGGTAAGAGATACCATTGGCATACGTTTTGAGT
>JBATOI010000041.1:0-141022 GCA_049290875.1 Thiolinea sp. | reverse complement strand
ATCTCGAACTCAGAAGTGAAACGTGTCATCGCCGATGGTAGTGTGGGGCTTCCCCATGTGAGAGTAGGTCAATGCCAAACTTCCCCTTCAAAAGCCCCCTCCCTCAAAGAGCGGGGCTTTCCTATTTATGGAACCTAATTTCCACTTGTCAGATAAAAAGCTAAAAATAGTGAATAAACTTGTTCACTAAGCATTTTTTAGTCATAATTCGTTCCTCCTCGCAATGGTAGCCTGCATTGGTTCTCTCGCGACGATAGATTGTGAACCCCGTCAGGTCCGGAAGGAAGCAGCGGTAGCGATTGATTCGGGCGCCGGGATGTGGCTGGTGTAGGCTGCCTCCACTCTAATAGACTAGAAAAATCCATGAGCTATCAGGTACTGGCGCGAAAATGGCGACCTCAAAACTTCCAACAGATGGTCGGTCAATCCCATGTATTACGTGCCTTACTCACAGCGCTCGAAGCTAATCGTTTACATCATGCCTATCTATTTACAGGTACTCGTGGTGTAGGTAAAACCACCATTGCGCGTATTTTTTCGAAATGCTTGAATTGTGAAAAAGGTGTGAGTGCCGCACCTTGTGGTGTTTGCAATAGCTGTATTGAAATTGCTGAAGGTCGTCATGTTGACCTACTTGAAGTGGATGCAGCGTCACGGACTAAAGTCGAAGATACCCGTGATCTACTTGATAATGTCCAATATGCGCCTACTCGTGGCCGCTACAAAATCTATTTAATTGACGAAGTGCACATGCTCTCTGGGCATAGCTTCAATGCTCTATTAAAAACCCTCGAAGAGCCGCCACCGCATGTTAAATTCTTACTAGCAACGACCGACCCGCAAAAGCTGCCAGTTACAGTGTTATCACGCTGCTTGCAATTTAATCTGAAGCGCATGCCACTAGACATGATCGGCTCACATTTAGCGCATGTCCTGAACGAAGAGCAAATTGCTTTTACTACTTCATCTTTAAAGCTGTTAGCTAAAGCTGCTGATGGTTCAATGCGTGACGCCTTGAGTCTAACGGATCAAGCCATTGTGACGGGTGGCGGGCAAATTAGTGATGAGTCCGTACAGGACATGCTAGGTTTATTACCTAGTGAGCATTTATATAAATTGTTACAAGCACTGGCTGAAGATAATGCTGCAGCTCTACTTGCCGCAGTAGAGCAAATGGCACAGTTGACGACTGATTTTGCCGCGGCGGCTGATGGCTTGATTGCCTTATTGCACCAGCTAGCCGTCGCACAATTAGTGCCGCCACACCATGACGAAGCTAACGATTTGCCTGTCGATTTATTCTCAGCGGCGGATTTACAGCTCTTTTATCAGATGGCTTTGTATGGACGACGTGATTTACCCTTAAATCCTGATCCGCGTAGTGGCTTTGAAATGATGCTATTACGCATGCTGGCTTTTCGTTTAGATGAGACAAAGACTGCACCCACACTAAAAAAAAAGCTAGCACCACCCTCTGAACCTATTCCAGTAGTTAGGATAGAGCAGCCCATAATAGTGTCTCTGCAAAACGAAACACCTACAAGCACTAATCCAATCCCTTTAGAGTCCGAACCTATTGTTTCTAAGACACCTTCAGTCAGTTCAGTTGTACCATCGGTAAACTCTCCCATAAAGTTAGAACCAGTATCTTCTGACAATCAACTTTTGCCTAAAAAAAATCAGCCTGATGTAACAGAAACAGAG
Organism: Thiolinea sp.; assembly: GCA_049290875.1. Lineage (GTDB taxonomy): Bacteria > Pseudomonadota > Gammaproteobacteria > Thiotrichales > Thiotrichaceae > Thiolinea. The sequence goes on along the minus strand of JBATOI010000041.1, from coordinate 139,318 downwards.
TTAGTAGTTAGCAAAAATGATTGGCATGAGCTATTCCCGCGCTTGAAATTAGGAGGAATGGCTCAACAATTAGCAGAACACTGTTTATTAAGGTCGATTGACGGTACTTCAGTTTATTTGTTCCTAGATAGTGGTGCGAGTAATTTACAAACCAGTCGTACAGAAGAGCAATTAGTAGAGGCTTTAAGCGCGGCTTTAGGCCAACCAGTTAGAGTGGTTTTAGAATTAGTGCCTGACTTGGCAGATACCCCCGAAAAGCGTCGTTTGCGGGTTAGCAAAGAGCGTCAAGCACAAGCCGAGCAAGCAATTGAGCAAGATCCGCTTGTCTTGCAACTAAAAGAGCGTTTTGGAGCGAGTGTGGTAGCAGGTTCGATCCGCCCACATACGCACGAGCAAAAATAGAGTAAAATACTATCCAATTAATCAAAGAAATGAGGATAAAGTTATGATGAAAGGTGGTTTAGGTAATTTGATGAAGCAAGCGCAAAAAATGCAGGAAAACATGCAACGCGCTCAACAAGAAATTGCCTTAATGGAAGTAACTGGCCAATCAGGTGGCGGTTTGGTTTCAATCGTGTTGGCAGGTAATCATGCTTGCAAGCGTATTACAATCGACCCCTCTTTATTTGCAGACGATAAAGATATGCTAGAAGATTTAATCACTGCAGCCTTCAATGATGCAGTACAACGCTTAGAAGTTGCTACGCGTGATCGGATGACTGATGCTACGGCGGGTATGCAATTGCCGGCTGGCTTTAAATTACCGTTCTAAATTTTTGGTTACTTGCCTAGGAAGTTGAATGTCCGAATCTTCTTTATTAAGAGAGTTAGTTGATGCTTTACGTTGCTTGCCCGGAGTCGGGGCACGTACGGCTCAGCGCATGGCCTTTCATCTTTTAGAGCATGATCGCCAAGGTGGTGAACGCCTAGCGAATATCATGATGGCGGCTATGCAACATATTCAACACTGCGAGCGCTGTCGGACGTTAACTGAGCAAACTACCTGTCGGCTTTGTAGCAATCCTGCCCGTGACCCTAGCTTGTTATGTGTCGTTGAGCATCCTTCAGATGTTGTAGCGATTGAGCAGGCAACGGCTTATCGCGGCTATTATTTTGTCCTGGGCGGCAGGTTGTCGCCTTTAGACGGTATTGGCCCTGAGGATATCGGCTTAGATATTCTTGAGCAGCGCATGGACGAAGGTAATGTGCAGGAGCTGATTTTGGCTACCAATCCGACGGTTGAAGGTGAAGTCACAGCCCATTATATTAGTGAGTTAGCAGCTAAACGTAAAATTGCCACTAGCCGTATTGCGCATGGTGTACCTATGGGTAGCGAGCTTGAATATGTCGATAGCGGCACCTTGTCGCATGCCTTCGAAGGACGGAGAAAATACTAATGACTGCTTGTTTATTTTGCCGAATTCGCAACGGGGAAATCCCTTCCAAGAAAGTTTATGAAGACGAGCATCTTATTGCTTTCCATGATATTTACCCTAAAGCTCCGTTGCATGTACTCATTGTCCCACGCAAACATATTGCGACCATTAATGATTTGGAAGACGGTGATGCTGAATTAGTCGGGCGTTTATTTTTGGCGGCTAAGAAAATAGCGGCTGATGCACGCTATGGTGATGGCTATCGAGTGTTGATGAATTGTGGCGAACAAGGTGGCCAAGTCATCTTCCATATGCATTTACATTTAATGGCCGGTTTTACCGACACTGATCAGGATCAAGTGAGCGATTAACTGTTAGTTTATTAAGCCTACGCTAGCCGATATAATCAGCCCCAGATAATAAAGGGGTTAATATGATTTCTTGGGCTAGGGGGCTAGTTGCTGTGCTGCTGGGTTTCAGCATGGTTGCTTGCAATGATCAACAAAAAATACTGCAATTACCCCATTCAACCGATAAGCATCAAGGCTCTGCACAACTTGCACAGAGCAATGCAAACACTCCTAATTTAACCGCGCTACAAAACTATCAACAGCGTGTAGCTTTGGCTTTACAGGCTACTCCACCTGTATTGTTATTAAATGAACAAGAGCTAGCTGATAGCAGCGCTCAACAAGCACAGCGGCTAGCAGTGGCTCATCCTGAAGTACAAAAGTTTTTACGCGATCCTAAATCAGGCGCTGCTTTGCGGAATGAGGTGATGTCGGTACGTAAAGCATTACCCGCTGACTTTAACGGCAATGCCGGTGCTTGTGCGCAGGCTCTATGCTATCGAGTAGAAATTTATAGCCACTTTGACAATAGTTCAACGCTGGCCTTCGTTGATATTTCCAAACAAGTTGTGTTGGCAGCAAGTCGTCAACATTATTCACAACCTGATTTACCCCAACGTTTAATTGATGTAGCGAAAGCGATTGCCGATGCCGCGCCTGAAGTGAAAGCAGTACTGGCCGATCAAGCCGGTAAAGTTAAAGCCGGTAAAGCTGAGTTTAAAACAGCGCTTAATGATTCGATGTGTGAACGTTCCCATCATTTATGTGTAGCACCCACCTATGTATTTGAACAGGATGCTTTATGGGCAATTGTCGATCTGACTGAGGGTAAGCTGATTGGTACACGCTGGACTGAGTTGGGTTCGAGTGGGCCAACTGCTGTAGTCACTGAGCGTAGTTTGGAAAATGAAGCGACTTTCCATAAGTATTGCGAGCAAGTCAATCAATTAAGCCAAGATGATTGGAGCATGGAGTATGTGATTACTGGCTCTGATGGTTTGCAACTAAGCAATGTACGCTATCAAGGTAAGTCGGTTCTCAAAAATGCGAAGTTATTGGATTGGCATGTGAGTTATTCTTCGCGCGAAGGCTTTGGCTACAGCGATGCGATTGGTTGCCCGTTATTTAGCTCAGCCGTGGTGATTGCGTATGATGGCCCCAAGACCGAGCCTATCTTGCAGAATGGGGACGCAGTTGGCTTTGCAGTCGTACAGGACTTTCGTCAACCGCCTTGGCCGACACCCTGTAATTATCGCTATGTGCAGCGTTTTGAGTTTTATAAAGATGGGCGTTTTCGGGTAGCGCAAGCTGATTTTGGGCGTGGCTGCGGTACTGATGGTACTTATCGGCCTGTGGTGCGGATTGATTTGGATGCAGGACAGGATGGTTTAGATACGGTGGCCGAGTGGAAAGACAATACTTGGTCAAGTATTCAAAGCGAGCAGTGGCGTCTGCAAGATCAAGTGCAATTGACTAGTGAAGGTTATCAGTATCGTTTTACCGGCAAAGATGGCAAGGGTTATTACCTAGAGCCGGGGCGCGGTCAATTCAATGATGCGGGCCGAGGTGATCATGCTTTTAGTTATCTCAGCGTGCGTAAGCCAGAAGAGGGTGAGCAAGATACTGTCACTTTAGGTTCTTGTTGTAATGCTGATTATAAACAAGGGCCAGAGCAGTTCATTGAGCCAGCTGAGGCTTTGCAAGATAAAGATTTAGTACTCTGGTATGTGCCGCAAATTAAAAATGAGGGTAATCCGGGTAGTGAATATTGCTGGGCAGATACACGGGTGAAGGACGGTGTGCAACAGATTGAAGTGTGGCCTTGCTGGTCTGGGCCGATGTTTATACCGATTAAAACGCAATAAAAATATTAAACTAAGTTATTAAATATTCAGGCTCGTGCAAGCTGAATATTTGCAATATCACGTGAAAAATGTTCTTACAATAAAAATTGTCTAGTCTTGTAAAATCAGGGCAACAAGAAAAACGGGCTAAATAATAATGAAATGCAAAAATGCTGTTGGCAAGCCTTCGCGGTTGCGTTCGCTGTTTTGGGCTAGCTTCTTCATCGGTAGCCTGAATCTCTCATTTTCTCTCACTCAACCAGCAATCGCCGCTGGTAGTAATAATGCTGTGCCGGTGGTTAATACTAATATTTCAGTTGCTAAAACCGGCTCTGAGCCGTTTGATAGTAAAACCTGGAATGGTGATCTATCGACCGCAGGTTATGATGAGAGCGAAGATAATCAGGTCGTTCGTTTACAGGACTCTATTACTTATCTAGTCGAAGTTTCGGTGAATGATAATGATGTGCAGAGTTTAACAACCACGGTTCAGTTGGATAAAAAGCAGGCGTGGATTAAAGTCCCAACAGGATGCAAAACAGACCCCAACGAAGTTAATCCCATATCCAGCATTTCTGCTGATAAGCGTACGCTTTTCTGTAATTTAGGCCCCGCTATTGAGGGAACCACTCGCGCTATCTACCCCACCGCACGTGCTATTGCGGCCTCCTATGATGGTCAAGAGATTACCCTGAATGATCATCATGTCAGTGCAACCGTGGCCTCACAAGCGGATGGTATTTCTAATACGGCTACTGATGGCCCTACCGATGTGACCGTCACTGCCAATTTTCGCGTCAATACGGTTAAAGAATTACAGGTCACCGCTCTTGATCCAGTGACAGGTAAACCACTCTATATTGCGCCTGCCCACAAAGGCGCGGACGGTACAACCAAAGGCTCTGTTGTTGAGTATGTGATTAAAGTCCAATACGAAAAAGGTTCGATGCTTGCGAATGCGCCTAATGAAGCAGCTGGAGATTTTGAGCAGGATTACCAATTACTTGATCACTACACTGATGACAATAACAATAATAGTAAAACGGTCACTTCAAGTTCAGGCGTACCCATTACTGTGTCTACAGGGGCAGTTTTATATACTTGGGATCCGAAAAAACCAGCCTGCGAATTAGTAGGTAATCATGGACCTAATGCCAGTGTCAGTTGTACGCAAATCAATCATATTCTTGATCAAACCGGCCCGCAGTTTGTGGCTGACGGGATTAATGACCCGAATATTGCTATCGACCTGAAGAATATTGATGTGCGTGACCCGGACAATGATTCTAACTTAGTCGAATTACGCATCAATGTTTGGTATAGCGAGCCAAGTGATATTGCTAATCACCAAAGTTGCCCACCTTATCCTTGCACCTCTTTTACGGTGAACTCAGTGGGTGTTTATGACACGAGTGGTGCTAACCCAGCGGTGCTTGGTTTTAATCCAGTGTCTACAGAAGATGCTACTGGCAATAATTTGCTTAATTATAATGGCACGGGTGAGCCTTTTCCTGATCATGTCCCCTACCCATTAACCTATGCAGGACCAGGGAGCTGGACAGCTTCAAAAGGCTTTGATGGTACTTGGGTGCCCAATAAAACCGGCACCCGCGAATATGCACTAGGTGCAACCATTCCCTTTCTATTGAATATTTGGGATTATCGTTTTGTCGATGGGGCAAAATCACAGCTCTGTGACAAAATTGATACCACTCAATTTGAGTATGTGGGTTTATCAGCGCCTAATCGTAACGATATGACCTATAGCTGGAACAACAATATAGCCTATAACCCTAATATCGTCAGTTATGGCCCGACACAGTCCATTTTTGACGATAATAAGCAAGGGCTTGTTACCTACTTGTATTCTGACGAGCCGCATGTAGGGTTATTAGCCCAGCGTGATGATACTTGTGATGATGATGTCAATGCCGATGGCAAGTTTGTCTTAGATGGCGTGAATCAAATCAGTCAATTACCAGACACACCGAATGATTGGGTCACTGACCCAACGCTATTAGGTGGGGCAGCCAAGGTAACAAAATTGCGCATGCAAGCGGTGATTGATAAAGCTTATTTGCTTAGCCTTGATCCGACTTCTACACGTATTGCTTTTGCGACCAATCATTTACTTAAGATTAAGTCCACTGCAACGGGCTATACGAATGCCACTACTGGAGTCACTTATTTACCCAACTATATGACTTCGCGCCTTGATAATGCGCCCAATCCTGGTTGGGGGGCATGGAAAAATATTAGTGCAGTTTCGATTAATCCGGATGATGTGGGTTTCTCGTTTTCTGATCGTGAGGCTGATCGGGTTATTCTTGTCCCATCCTCCATTAGCTTAGAAAAATATACCGAACCCCGTGGAATCAAAGTGGTTCGTAGCGCTGATCGCGTGCAGTTTATTGTCAAGCCACAAGTTTTGGGCAGTTGGAATCCCGCTATTACTACCGCTTTGTTAGTAGATGCCTTGCCCGTGGGTACCGATTACGTTTTAGGTTCTGAACGTTTCTCAATAGATGGCGGCACTACTTGGTTGACACGAGCGGCCTATGATGCTGCTAATCCTGCAGTAACGATTAGTTCAGTGGAAAACACTAATGTACGCTCGATCAGTTGGGCCTTCGCAAATGTCAACACGGGCGATCAGCTACCACTGATTCGCTATGCAGTGGATGTTGATCCAAAACTAACCACTGGAACCTTTATCAACACCGCTACTTTGACCTCAGATATTGGTACTGATAGTGAGGATGCGGATACCGCAAGTGATCCCGTGCGTGCTAAATACCAACTGAATATCCTTGCTAATAGTGGACTCGATGTGTTCAAAACAGTGGACTATCCTATCCACGGCATGAATGAGCCATTCGAGTTTGAACTGGTCTACACCAATCTGGGGGGTGAAGATTATAGTAGTGGTGATTTTATTGATATTCTGCCTTATGCCAATGATGGCAATGGGCAAAATTCGAGCGGTTTAGCCAGTACCCGCCGCCCTAGTAGTAGGTTTAATGGTATCTACTCGGTCACTAAGGTCACTGCAGCGAATAATGAAGTCTTTTATGCGACCAATGCGGCGCATAACACCATTCAACAAGATGTTTGTCATGAAAGTAATCAAGCTGCAGGTTATGTCCCCACTAAAGGCGATCTCTGTTATTTGATGTATGCAAACAATAATAATAAGTTTACTGGGGGCAGTGCTACAGGCACAGGAACGACTGTTTGGACAGCTTGCACTAGCCTAGCACCTTTAGTTTGTGGCGCTTTGACCGCTGATTCGATTACAGGCTTACGTTTCACCACCCCGGCTTTAACAGGTGCAAGTGGCGGTAAGTCGGTAAGTATCCAGCTTTCTCCGCTGGGTAATATCGGTGGTGTTCCGGCTTTAGATGAAAATGGCAAAGTCACTGAAGCATCAACGGGTGATATTTATACGAATAATTTCGGTGGACGCGTTCCTGAGCTGTCGCTGCAAGTTATTTCTAATGATGCAAGCGTGACTATTGTACCGAGTACGCTGGGTGATCGTGTTTGGTTAGATGCGAATCAGAATGGCCTGCAAGATACTAACGAAAAAGGGATTAGCGGTGTTGAGGTCAAATTGACTTGTGGCACTGCTTCAGTTACGACCATAACCCTTGCGGATATTGCTTCAACACCTGCTGATGAGACGGGTCTCTATCAGTTTAGCGGTTTGCCGGGTGGGAATGCAGCTAGTGTTTTGACTCCGGGTCAGGCTTGTACGCTCAGTGTTGACCCAAGCCAAGCTGAGTTAAATACTTATCTGCTGACGACGACTAATGCGGGTGGTGATGCTAGTAATGACCGTGTCACTGATTTAACGGATAGCGATGGAACCTTAGACGGTAGTAGTGTCACCATCAATTTTACGGCGGATAGTTCAGGTCAAGGCAATCAAGGTTTCGATTTCGGCTTCAAGTCGAATCTGAGCCTCGGTAACTATGTTTGGTATGACCTCAATATGGATGGTATCCAAACTGCGAATGAAGCGGGTGTGGGGCAGGTAGACGTTCTACTGTATGCCAATGCTAGCTGCACCGGCGCATCAATTGCTAATGTCACTACCTCCAAAACGGGTTGGTATGAGTTTAACGGTTTGGCTGCGGGTGCTTATTGCTTACAGTTTAATACGCCTGCTGGTTGGTTCTTAAGCTCTGCAAATGCAGGTGCAGATACGGTTGATTCTGATGCCGTAGCGACTAGCACCGCTAGCCAATACCTGATTAAAGACATCAATCTGGCCGCCAATGATTTTACGCAGGATATGGGGATCTTCCATGCCCAGTGTACAGCACCGATCTTACCTATTGGTATTCAGGCACAAATGCCTGCTTATGGTTCTAGTCCTTGGCATCATTCTAATGCCTATAATCTAAAGGCTGGCGATTTGAATCTGGTCGGTTTCTGCCTAGAAAAACCGGATGCTGATCCAGTTGAGGGTGATCTGCTGAAAGTGACTAGTGCTGATCGCCAAAGCTTGAGCGCCGTACGAGTAGATTATCTGAAGCGTCTATTTACTGCTTTGGGCGATGCTGAGGTATTGGCAACTATTAATGCAGAGTTTGGTAGCTCGACCCAAAACTTGGATAGCCTCTTGCAATACCTAGTCTGGTATTACACCGACTGGAATGAAGACTTCACTAAGGTTGAGGAGTCGATCAACGACACTACTTGGACAGTTACGCAGCAGGCCGCGATGAAAACCTTAGGACAGTTAATTCTGAACAGAACAGCAGGTGCGAATGGCCAAATTCAATATGCGCTGACCGATGTATACTGGTTGCATAATCTAACGGACACAAGCCGGCAGGATTTGATTGTGCCTAGCAACTATGTGTTTCCTGATGAACAATGTGCTTTGCCTAAGCTGGTGGATATTGAACTCAGCAAAACCCTCGATCAGTCTACTGCCAAGCGCGGCGATAGCCTTGCGTATGAGTTGACGGTAACTAACAAGGGGCCGAGTGATGCGACGGCTATCAAAGTGACTGAGGTATTGCCAGCAGGTGTCAGCCTTGACTCAGCGACTGCGCCTGTTGCACAACAAGGTAGCTATGACACTGCAACGGGTGTTTGGGATGTTGGTAATCTAACAGTCGGGCAAACAGTGACCTTGAAAATTAGGGTAAAAGTGGACTAGTGGTTGTGAGCAAGAGTGCGTAGTCAGAAAAACATTCTGTACAGAATAACGGGATTGCTAATGACAGGCTGGTTGTTAGCATCCTGTTCGGAACCCGATAGGGGGAAATTCACTCCCGGCCTTGTTGATACCTGTCGTGCTATGCCTGCGTTTATTAAAAACACAGGCTTGGGCGCACAAGTAGCCATTGATACTCAGCAGCAAGGTTATACGGGGCTACGCTTGTTAGAGCCGCAAACAGGTAAAACTTGGCAGCATCCTACTTGGGATGATGCCGGGCATGTCGGTGCGACTACCCGTGATCGGCAAGGCAATATTTATGTAGCTCCCACTCCTGAAGTCAGTTTGGCCGAAAATCCTCCCGAGTTACAAAATCGTATTTATCGAGTCGATAGCCAAACGGGTGAAATGAAGCTCTGGCTGGAGTTACCGCAGGCGGCTAAACCGTCTGCAGCTAATCCGTTTGGTGCGATGGGCTTGTTTTATGATTGTGATACCCACAGCCTCTATGTCAGTTCACTAGCCGGTTCCACACCACAACAAGTACAAGGCAGACTTTATCAAGTCGATGTGGCTACGGCTAAAGTAGTCGATCAGATTGAGTCAGTGGATGCAATTGGGTTAGGTGTGTTTAATGGTGTACCACACAAGCGCTTATACTTTGGCTCGGCTCGTTCTTCTGATGTGTATTCCCTACCTTTAGACGCTCAGGGGCATTTCGTGAATGAGCCACGCCATGAATTTGCGTTAGCTGCTTTACCGAATGGCAATACTACCAGTGTGCGCCGGTTTATTTTTACCAAAGCGGGTAGCTCTTATGCTTTACAAGTCAAAGAGTTAGAGTTTGGCTTTCGACTATTAGCAGAAAACAACTTAAAACGGCGCTCTTATAATTTTAATTATCAAGCGCATAAAGACACTTGGCAGTTCGCCTCAAGCCAGTTAGAGAGTTCTTCTGGTAGATAACTGAGGTAAGATTTGTAGTAAATTTATCAGCAAAGTTAATATGATATTAATTATTCATATGTAAAATTAAGTTATTAACTATCAAGGCTGCTGTTCTTGATCAAAATACTTTTAGTGAAGATGCTTTGTAGGTGCTTCACTCTTGTTAAGAGCGAATGATCTAGTTTAGGTCACGTTCTTATCAGTGCTCGTGCCAATACGCTAACAGGCATTATAAAAATAACAACCAAGAAGGATAGAGTATGCGCTGGGGAATATTAGGAGCTAACGGTTTACTGGCTGCGAGTGCGTCTCTGATCTTAGTATCCAATGTATCTGCCGATGTTTCAGGTAAAGTCTTCCGTGATTTGAATGCTAATGGAGTATTGGATAGCGGTAGTGGGCTCAATGAAAGTGGTGTAGCGGGTATTACGGTCAAAGCCTTTGATTCGATGGGCGCAGAAGTCGGTAGCGCTCTGAGTACGGTCAATGGTGACTATAACCTGACAGGTGTTACAGGCTCCTTACGTATTGAGTTTACAGGTTTATTAGCGGGCGATTACTCCAGCGCACCGGGAACTGGAGTGGGTAGCAGTGTACGTTTTCTAACTGCCCCAGCAACTAATATTAATTATGCGCTTAATTATCCTAATGATTATTGTGTCGCTGATCCTAAGGTAATCGTTCCGGCTCATTATGCAGGTGATGGTACAGGTAGCAACTCAACTAAAGGCGGCCTACATAGCTTTCCTTACTCCTCAAGTGGTGGTTATTCGCCTAATAATAAGATTGAACTCACTAAAGCTCAGTTAGGTAGTGTATGGGGTATAGCCTACGATAAATCCCGCAAACGTGTTTTTGGGGCTAGTTTTTTAAAACGGCATGTGGGACTCAAGGATGGTCTAGGTAGTATTTATATTAGTGAAACACAAGTGGATGGCAGCCTTAACCTAGTAGGGAATTTTAATTTACAAGGTATTACTGCCGCAAATACAAGCACAGTGATCGATTTAGGTAATGTTTGTCGGAGTGCTAGTTGTGCGAATGATGCAGGTAATACGGGTATCGCGACCGATTATATTATTCCAGCCGATCCAGCGACTCGTAGTATCGATTTAGACAGCTTTGCTAAGGTCGGTAAGGCGGGGTTTGGTGGCATTGAAATAACGCCAGACAACAAAACTTTATGGGCTGTCAATTTGTACCAGCGTAGCTTGTTGCGTATGGATGCAAGTTTGCCCACAGCGTCATTTCCTGGTGCAGTACAGTCTTATGGGATTGATGATACGACCGGTGCACCTAGTTGTAATGGTGGGGTGTTTAGACCCTTTGGTCTGACGTTCTATCGTGATAAAGGTTATTTAGGTGGGGTCTGTGATGCTTCTATTTCTAAACAGCCTACTGATTTAAAAGCCTATGTACTAGCGTTCGATCCCAATGCAAGCAGCCTAAGCTTTTCCACTACTACTAGCATTGACCTGAATTATAACCGGGGTAGTGATTGGATGGACGGAAATGCTCGCTACTATTGGCAATGGCATCCTTGGATGGATGTATGGAGTGAGTTCAATATCTCCAATGATTCTTGGTTAGTTTATCACGCGACGCCCATTTTGTCAGACATCGCCTTTAGTGAAGATGGGAGTATGAGTTTGGCCTTTATGGACCGGTTTTCACATCAAATTGGCAGCTTACAGTATCGTGCCGTTTCGCAAACAACAAATATGATTGATGGCCGTTCCCGAGGTGATTTAGTGCACTTATGTAAAAATGCGGGTAGTTATTATTTAGAGGGCAGTGTGGAATGTCCTGTAAATTTTGCAGGAGGAGAAGGTCCCAAAAATAATGGCGAATATTTCAATGATGTGGGTGGTGATACGTATTCTGAGAACTCAATAGGCAGCATACTCTATTTACAGGGTAGCAATGAAATGTTAGCGACCATGTTCGATCCATTTCCACCTTGGATCAATGGCGAAGATCCTGATTCATTTTTTACTCAGGGGATACATGCGCTTAACGCAAAAAATGGTAACCGAGTGGATTATTTTAGAGTAGCCAACGCTTTGGGGGCTGCTAATGAGGGAGGGTTTGGTAAGGGGAGTGGCCTTGGTGAGCTTGATTTGTTGTGTCCTCCAGCACCTGTCGAGCTTGGTAACCGAGTTTGGGATGATAAGGATAAAGATGGTATTCAAGACGCTGATGAACTGGGTTTAGCAGGTGTCAATTTAGCTTTAACCTGCCCTAGCGGTACTGCATCAACATCGACTGACAGTAATGGTCAATTTGTATTTACGAATGCGACCGGTGGTAACGCAAGCTTTTTACAAGCAGGTGAAAACTGCACGATCAGTATTGATAATAGCCAAGCAGTTTTGACCAGCTATGAATTGACTAAAACCAATGCGGATGGTGAAAGCTCTAATAATGAGCAAACGGATTTACGTGATTCGGATGCTAGCTTGAATGGTAGTAATGCTGAGTTAGCTTTTATTGTTGGTAGTGCGGGCGCCAATAATCATAGCCTAGACTTTGGCTATCGCGAGCCATTAATAACTGATGTTAAGCTGAATAAGATCGTTACACCTGCCCAAGCTAAACATGGCGAGCAAGTGATTTATACCTTAACAGTCACTAATGAAAGCCAAACGACAGAGGCTAATAATATAAAAATTACTGATCAATTACCGGCTGGCGTGAACTATGTGAGTGATGACGGTGTGGCTCAATATGGTACGGATGTTTTTGATGAGGTGACTGGTATTTGGACGGTGAATTCGGTTGCTGCCGGAGCAACTAAAACACTGAAAATTACTGTGCAAATACAGTAAGTAGTTAAGGCTTTTCCACTGAGTTAGTGCGTATGGAGTGGATATTTAGACGAAATTACCGGTATTTGGCAAGTAAGTGGGCTTCCTTCAGCTGGAAGCAAACTATGAAGTATTACTATGTTAATTAATTGAATTTATAATTATAAAAATTCAGATAATGTTTTGCTGTTTAATGTATTAGAAAAATTAATCAAAAGGCTTGAGCATGCGTTGGATTATTTCACCTAAATATTGGGGGGCGCTCGGTGCTTGTTTAGCACTTGCACCTTATGTACAGGCTGATATTAGTGGTCAGGTTTTCCGTGACTTCAATAGCAATGGAAGTTTGGATAGTAATGCTAGCCTAACTGAAGTCGGCATGGCGGACATTACTATTAAGGCATTTGATAGTGCAGGGCTGCAAGTAGGCGCAAGTGCTACTTCAGCAGCAGATGGCAGTTATACCTTAACGGGTTTAGCTTCTGGCGCAGATTATCGAGTCGAGTTTTCTTGGGCTGAAACTTGGTTGCAACCTAGTGTGGCGGGTGGGAGTTCAGTGCAGTTTGTGAAGGATGGTGCAACGGCCATCAATCTGGGGGTAAATAACCCATTAGATTATTCTCAGGCGGACGCTACAATTTCTGTGTCAACGCCTGTAGCTATTGTGGGGCCTACCACTCAAACCGTTGCCACAGGTAAAGATCATCGAACTTATGCAGCACTGGTTAAGTTTCCCTTCACGGCAACGGGCAAACCAAACAGCCCAGGTTACATTCCACCCACCTCATTAGCAACACATGCACAAATAGGTTCAACTTCTGGTGCAGCCTTTCACCGTGAAAGTAAGCGTTTGTTTGTAGCTGCCTATGCTAAGCGAGCGGTGGGCTTTGGTCCTAGTGGGCCGGGAGCGATTTATAGTATCGATAGTAATGGCACTGTGAGTACCCATGCTATCGTTCCTAATGCAGGCAGTGATACCCATGATTTTACAGGTGACTATACAACGGTTAATTACGATACTGCTGCTGTGACGAGTGCAGGGAAAAGTTCACTGGGTGATTTAGAGGTTTCCGCTGATGGTCAATGGCTTTATGTAGTGAATTTAAGTGACCGTCATCTGTATGCTGTTTCTACTAATACAGCTAATACAGTAACTGATCTGGGCCTAATCACTCGCCCGACGAGTTGCCCTGAGAATGATTTTCGTCCTTTTGGTTTAGGTATGGATGAAACCAATACCTTATATGTGGGGGCTGTTTGTAGTAATGAGTCGGGTACCTCTTCCACTGGGTCTCCTAGTGCAATTGTACTGAAATATGATGGAGTCGGTGGTTTTTCGGAAGTTTTGAATCTTAGCTTAGCTTTTAATAGCTCTAACTTCTGGAAAAATTGGAGTGATACCCTGATGACTAATTATGCAGCTCAATCCATGAGCTCACATCAACCTTTGCTCTCAGATTTAGTATTTGACGGCAAAGATATGATCTTGGCCTTCCGTAATCGTGCTTGGGAGGTTGGTTATATACCCGGCGGCAGTAATCCCACAATGAGTCATGTATTAAAAACTTGTTGGAATGGTACGACTTGGGTACTAGAAAACAATGGTACTTGTGCAGGGGTTTTAGGTGCCTTACCTAATTACAGTGTTGCAGCAGAAGCTGGCCCAGGTGGTGGTTATTTCTTTGATATGCGTGACAGTTTGGCTACTTATGGTGGGCAACCAGTGATTAATGCGATGGGAAGCCTCGCAATTGTTCCAGGTCGAGGGATGCTCGCAACTTTGGCAGACCCACAGTACTTAATTAGTGGAGGTACAACTCACCTAAACCCTGCTAATGGCAGTTCTAGTATGCCTTATGAAATTTTTCGTGGAACAGCTGACGGTTCAAACGGTGGTGGCGCAGGTTATTTTGGCAAAACCAGTGGTTTAGGCGACTTAGAACTGATGCTAGATGCCGCGCCTACTGAAATTGGTAACCGTGTCTGGTTGGATACCGATGAAGATGGCATTCAAGACGCCGGAGAGACGGGTATTGATGGTGTTGCCGTCGTACTGACTTGTGGTGCTAATACAGCCACAACAACGAGTGCTAATGGCGGTCAGTATCTTTTCTCTAGTACGGGTAATGCTAGTTTTATGAAGGCTGGTGAAAGTTGTACGATTAGCATTGCAGCCAACCAAGCTAGCTTAAATGGTTTAAGTGTTACAGCACAGAACCAAGATGGATTGACGAATAATCATGCTGTCACTGATGTGCGGGATTCTGATGCTAATCCAGACGGTTCTATTAGTTTTACGCTAGGAGCGGCTGGCGAAAATAATCATAGTTTAGATATAGGATATACCAGTAAGCCAACGATTACTTATAGCGCAGTTTCTGGTCCTGAACCGATGACTTGTACCAGTGATGTGCGTTTAGCTACCTCAGTCAGTGTCAATGGTGACAGTCAGGCAGCAGGCAGTACAGGCGCAGATTTTAATAGCTTATTGACCTTTGATTATGCGACGACGGGTGTCTTGACCACACCTTATAGTGCAGCAACCGCTGGGCAAGTGGGAGCCGTTTGGGGCTTGGCTTATGATAATCTGCGCAAAAAGATCTACTCCTCTGCTTTCTTAAAACGTCATGCGAGCTTTGGCCCCAATGGTATGGGGGCTATTTATCAGATGGATACTGTTTCCGCGAGTTCCACACCTAGTTTATTAATTGATTTAGCGGCTAATGGTGTTGATGTCGGTGCTGATACTCGTGTTACGAGTGATGGCAATGTCGATGACCCTAATGAGTTACCGATTGATGGTACTAAACCTTCTTGGGATCACGCTGCCTTTGCACAGGTTGCTAAGGTCTCAATCGGTGATATGGATATGAGTGCCGATAGCAATATTTTATGGGTAACTAATCTTAAGCAACGCGAGCTGGTGGCAGTAAACCTAGCTAATAACACCGTAGCAGGTAAATACACGATCCCTGATCCAGGTTGTAGTAATGGAGATTACCGACCTTGGGGACTCAAAGTACATTTAGGTAAGGTGTGGATAGGTACGGTTTGTTCTGCTGAAACTTCTCAGTTGGCGGCCGATTTAAAAGCTTATATGCAGGTATTCGATGGTAGTAGTTTCTCTAATGCTTTTGAGCTAGCACTCGATTATATCAAAGGCAATGTTGGGAATGGCTCAGGTGCTGAGAAATGGCATCCTTGGTTAGCAAGTTATCAGACCTTAGCAACTGATCCAAAGTTCGCGATTTATCCGCAACCGATTTTGTCAGACATAGAGTTTGATATGGATGGCTCAATGATTCTAGGCTTTATGGATCGGATGGGGCATCAAGTCGGTGTCAATAATTACACACCAAACCATCCTGATACTAGTTTGGTACAAGGGCAAACAGGTGGTGATATTTTAAGGGTGTGTAACAACAACGGGGTTTATAGTTTAGAAAGTAATGCGACTTGTAGTAGTGGCAGCACCAAAGGTAAGGATAATGCTCAAGGGCCTAATGGTGGAGAGTACTACTGGGGTGATATGTGGGATTATAACCAATGGAATGCTCAGGGTGGTTATCATCAAGAAACCATTTTTGGTGGCCTAGCTTTTAAAGCAGGTTCGGGTGAGCTGGCAGTTACCGCTATGAATCCACTCACACCAAATGCTGTCGCCGGTGGAATTATTTGGTTGGATAACGCAACCGGTGGGCAATCGACTCAACATGCAGAAGGAACTCAACTTTACCAGCAAGCAGCTAATAATCCTTATTTTGGTAAAGCAGCAGGTATGGGGGATATTGAGATTTTTTGTGCTGATGCAATGATTCTACCTGATCTTAAGTTGGTTAAAGAGGTCAGTAAATCAATAGGAAAGCGCGGTGAAACGATTTCCTATACTTTGACTTTGACGAATGAAGCCTCTGCTGCAGCTAGCAAGGTCAGTGTGCAGGATCTGCTGCCTGCTCAGATGCTTTATGTAAGTCACAATGGCGATGGAACTTATGATCCGCTAACAGGGGTTTGGAGCTTAGGCAACGTGGCTGGAGCTAGCACGAAGCAGTTAACAATTACGGTAACTATTAAATAAAAATTAATGGGCTTAGGAAGCTAATAACAAAAAGGGTAATGAGAATTATGAAAAAAATAAAACCATCTAAACGCCTCTTACTGACCTTCTGTGCAGTTGGTGTTTTAGCAGCGACCGAATCAGCATGGGCAGCTAATGCTTCTATCGTCAACTGTGCTCAAGTCAGTGCGATGACTGAAGGTGACTCAGATTCCACAGTGAACAATGCAGTGTGGAGTAATCCTGTCGTCGTTGGCGATGCTAAAGAAGACGACGAGGCTTGCGTTGCTTTAACCGTACAATCTGTTTATGACTTAGGTGATGCACCAGACTCCTATGGTACTTTAGTTGCGAACGGAGGATCGGGTGCTCTGCATGAAATCATTCCGGGCTTAAAATTGGGTGCCAATATTGATGAGGAGGCTGACGGTCAACCAGATGCTACGGCTGCCTTAGAGGGTGCTGATGATGATGGCGTGAATATTCCAGCCTTAACTGATGGTCAAGCCCTGACTTTAAGTGTGAATGTAACCAATACTACTGCCCAAGCTGGCACCTTGGTGTGCTGGATCGACTATAACGGTAACGGTACGTTTGCGACAGATGGTTCTGAGTCAGGTGCCGTAGCTGTGCCTGCGGGTACTACTGCTGCCGCCTTAGATGTGGTAATGCCTCAAGTACCAGCAACAGCCACTGCAGATACTAAAGGCAGCAGCTATGCTCGTTGCCGCTTAAGTACCGATACCTTGACTGCTTCTAATCCAAACGGGGTAGCAACTGATGGTGAAGTGGAAGACTACAAAGTTAGCTTTGTTGCCAAACCTCAATTCGACTTAGCCTTAACTAAGAAGCCGAAAGCAGGTCAAGCTACTACCGTAAAAGCAGGCGATACCGTCACCTACACTATTGAAGTTCTGAACCAAGGTACTGTGGATGCAACGGGCATTACGATTACTGACTACATCCCAGCAGGTATGACTTTAGATCCAGCAGATACGACATGGACTGCGGGTGCGGGTGGTACTGCAACTGCAACCGTCGCGTCATTGGCAAAGGGTGGTACTACAACGGTTGATATCAAGTTGATTGTGGCTAGCACAGCAGCTTCTGGTAGCTTGATCAATGCCGCTGAAATTAGTGCAGCTAATGATGATCAAGGTGCTCCAGCAACGGATATTGATTCAACACCTGATACTAATTCAGCGAACGAAAAAGGTATCGTTGATGATGTAACTGACAATACTGATGGTGATGAAGACGACCACGATACCGCCACTATTACGGTCGCTCCAAGTGTTGACCTTGAGTTGACTAAGACTCTGGATAAGGCAACAGCACGCCGGGGTGACACCGTGAAGTACACCTTAACGGTCACTAACAAAGGCCCAGATAATGCAACTGGCGTGAAAGTCGCTGATGCATTACCAAGCTCATTAGTTTATGTCAGCGATGACTCTGCGGGTGCGTTTGATGCTGCGACTGGCGTTTGGACAGTCGATGCATTGAATAATGGTGCTAATAAAGTTCTAGTGATTACTGCAACTGTTAAGTAAGAACTACTCATTCTAATTAAGGCCGAGGCAGCTTTGCTGTTTCGGCTTTTTTGGAGCCATTTTTATTTTGATTCAAGGTTTATTTTTGTTTCTAACTGAATTTTAACAGACATCAATTACAACAAGTGCCAGGGCATTAATGATGAAAATAACAAAGCTCCCTTTAAGCATATCAATGCTCACCTTGCTAGCTGTTCTCTCCAGCGTTCAAGCGAATGAGACTATTACTAACTGTACTCAGGTCGTTAAAGCGGAGGGTACTGATATTGACTCTACTCCGGGTAATCGTAATACCGGTACGCCTGTTGAAGACGATGAGTCTTGTATTAAATTATTAGTACCCTTCGACTATGGCGATGCGCCTGATCCACTTTATCCGTCGTTAACAGCAACTAATGGTGCGCGCCATCAACTAGGCACGGGTGTATTCTTAGGTAACTGTGTTGATAGTGATCCAGGCTTTATGGCGGGTGGGGGTGCTTTAGCTGGGGAAGCCACTAAAGATGACACCACGAATGGCACACCGACTTATGGTAATTGCACCACGGCAGATGACGAGGATGGCGTAATTATTGGTGCAGTGGAAATCGGTGGCTCATCTAGTTTCAGTGTCGATGTAGTCGCAAGTACAACCTGTAAATTGAATGCTTGGTTAGACTGGAATGGCGATGGCAATTGGTCTGGCCCTGCTGAGAAAATCATTAACAATATACAGTTGGCAGCAGGCAGTAATAAATTAACTATTGATTTAGTGCCATTTGCGGTCGCGGGCGATACCTATGCGCGTTTCCGCTGCTCAACCTTGGGTAATGATGGCATGACTGGCGAAGCGGCTGATGGTGAAGTCGAAGACTATAAAGTCACGATTACTAAAGTGACCAAAACGCCAATGAGCTTAGGCAACTTGGTGTGGCTAGATGGTAATCAAGATGGCCAGCAAACTAAAGGCGAATTTGGTCTAGTCGGTGCAGTAGTCACCTTGATGAATGCTGATGGCACGGTTGCGCGTGACTTAAATAATCTAGTGGTAGCGGCCCAAACAATTGACGCGACCGGCGCTTACAAATTCAATAATCTGCCAGAGGGCGATTATATTGTGAAGGTAGTGCCACCTGCGGGTTATTTAGTTACTTCAGGTGGTACAGATGCCAATACCGATACTAGCGATACCGATAATAACTGTGTAGCCAATAATAATGGGGCACAGACTTTAGCCGTTAAATTAACAGCGGGTGCGGAGCCGACGACCGATGGTGATGATGCCAACGGCAATCTGACAGTGGACTGTGGTTTCTATCAGTCTAAAACACCGCTATATAGCATCGGTAACCAAGTTTGGGTGGATGATGGTGCTGGTGTGTCTGCTAATGCTAGTAACGGTATGCGTGATACTGGCGAAGCCGCTGTGCTGAATGGTGTGCAAGTCGAGCTACGGGATAGCAAAGGGGTGGTGCTGCAAACCGCAACTACCACGAATGGCTATTACCTATTTAGCGGTTTAGCTAAGGGTGATTATCAAGTCTGCTTGAGCGCGGCTAACTTCACAGCTAAATCGCTATTGCTTGGCTATACCGCAAGCACCGGTGGCAATGAAACTGATGCTAATCTTAATGTCGATGATAATGACAACGGTACGGATATTACCACCGCTGGTTTATGCTCGAATTTAGTAACTTTAGCGGATGATGAGCCTACTAAAGAATCACCTACTTCAACGGGTACAGCGGGTGATGATGGTGCAGGCACCGATGACAATCGCTCGAATTTAACCATCGACTTTGGGGTTGTTCCACCCAAAGCAGCTCCTTCTTCAGTGAGTGTGGGTGACCTGATTTGGATGGATGGCGATGCGGACGGCATTCGCGACACTGATGAGTTAGGCTTGGCAGGTGCGATAGTGAACCTATTAACCGCAACAGGTACAGTGGCTAAAGATCTGGATGGCAAGGATGTCGTCGCCCAAGTAACAGGTACGGATGGGAAGTATCTATTCACTCATTTACCAGCTGGCGATTACCAAGTCACAGTACAGCAACCGACGGGCTTCTATTTGAGTTTAGGCGGTTTGGATGTCGATGAGGACACCAATAACTCGGATAGCAACTGTCTATTGGATAAGAGCGGTTTGGCTAAGACGGCTATCTTTAGCCTAGCCGAAGGTACCGAGCCTGATCTGCTAATTGATGGCGATGCCACCAACAGTAACTTAACAGCTGACTGTGGTTTCTATCCGACGGTGAGTGTAGGCGATTTCATTTGGGAGGATAAAAATGCCAATGGGGTACAGGATACTGACGAATCTGGTTTAACGGGCGCGGTAGTGAGTATCACGGGCGCTGATGGTATCTCGGCTGTGACTGATGCCACAGGCAAAGCAGTCAGTAGCATCACAACGGGTCTAGATGGCAAGTATCAATTCCCTCTGTTGATTCCGGGTACTTATGGCGTTCATGTTAAACCGCCTGTGGGTTATCAGCTCTCACCGGGTGGTGCTGACCCTGATAATAATACCTCAAATACAGATAGTAATTGCAAGGCAGTCGAAGGTGGTTTCCAAACTTTATCCTTCAAGATCATGAGTTTGGATGGTAAAGCGGGCTTGGCGAATAACTCAGTGGACTGCGGTTTCTATCGTTCGGTGGGTTTAGGCAGTCGCTTGTGGGTGGATATAGATGGCGATGGCAAGCAAGACACCAATGAACCGGGTATTCCAAAAGCGACCGTTTCTATCGTAGGCTTGGATGGCAAACCAGTGACTGATATTTATGGCAAAACAGTAGAGCCTCAAGTAACAGGCACTAATGGCGATTACTTCTTTGGTAATTTGCGTGAAGGCGATTATGTCGTGCAAGTGACCCCGCCTGCTGGTTTCACCTTAACTCAAGGCGGTAGTGACCCTAATGACAATGTACTGAATGATAGTAATGGTATTACCAAAACCGATGGTACCGTGAGTAGCTTGCCGATCAAGTTAACTTGGGGAGGGGAGCCGACTAATGACGGGGATACTGATCCTTCAACTAACTTAACGGTAGGTTTCGGCTTCGTTGCTCCAGAAGGTAGCTTGCAGATTCCTACTTTAAGCCAGTGGGGGCTAGGTATTCTGTCGATGTTACTGAGCAGTTTAGCGTTCTGGAGACGGCGTAAGTCTTAAGCTTTCAACCTAAAATAACAAAGCCCAGCCTTGTGTTGGGCTTATTATTAATTGGAGTCTTTTTGTGTGATTTTCTATTTAGGGCTTTCATAAGTCGAGATCAATACCCGAAAATTTTCCGGTAATTGCTGTTCTTGCTGTAGCTGATTACATACTTGTGCGTTTTTT
This sequence comes from Thiolinea sp., assembly GCA_049290875.1. Lineage (GTDB taxonomy): Bacteria > Pseudomonadota > Gammaproteobacteria > Thiotrichales > Thiotrichaceae > Thiolinea. The sequence continues at coordinate 117,888 of JBATOI010000041.1, read as the reverse complement.
TGGTAATACTCTTCCAGTGATAATTGAGGTGTGAAATACTTGTACCCATCATCAATTTTACACACTTGAGGTCTACTAGAATAAATAGTACAACCTATTTTCTTATCAAAGTATTTACAAATACCGTCACCTGCATGGAAACTAGAAAGTGCGTCAGATTTGTGTAGGTTCATACAGCACAAGCCGCATTTTGTACAAGGGAAAGTCATTGTTTATCTAAATCTTAATTTCTTTTGAGATCATACCTTCCGGGTAATTTCTATTTTCAGTCCATTTATAAACTGCCGGTGAGGGTAGAAGTAATTCGATTTTATCTTCTAGAATAAATAGCTGAATATTTTCAGCTATTTTTTTTTCATCTAGCTTAGTATAACTTTTAATATCAGCAATGCTTCCAACTTGTCTTTGGTAAAAGTAAGTTTTAATTAAATTTTTTCTTCTAAGCTTTAGAAGTACTTTTGTAAGATAAATCAAAAGAAGCAGCGCAATAATGGCTATCATAAAATCCATGGTAAAAACCTATAACCCATCCATACTAGGTGCTGTTACTTCAAATTTAATGGTTTTTTCAGCTTGCAACCTTTGACTGGCAGCAGGTTGTAGCTTTGAGTAGTCAAAGCTCTCAGAAGTTGCTGTTTTTAAAATCCACTTGTCATTTTTATTTTTAAAATACAATTCGGCAGTACAGTTAAATTGACTACCATTGACCACTGTCATTTTAAAGTAACCAGAAACATAAGTAAGCTGTTCATTTGTAACAGCGTTTTTGATGATGGTATCACAGGCATCACTATAAATTTTGGCGGTTTCTTCAAGTGATTTTGGTTCATACGGAGTGGTTTTAAAAAAATCGTCAATTAATGAAAAAATACCATGCTCTGTTAGGTCAAAAAAAGTATTTTTAATCTTTGAAGCAGTTCTCGCAAGATTAATTAAATCATCAAGGATTGAATGTGGACGAGTTGTCGTTTTTTTGTCAATAGACATTATATGATACCTTTTTACTTAATGACCAAGTTGCAACTGCATTTCAGCGCTAATATCAACTTCTTCAGATGTTTTATTCAACTTGGCAAGAATATCCGCAGGTACTTTATCCTCAGAAATTTCGCAAGTGACGATTGTTTCCTGCCATCTTCCTTGTTCATTTTTACTGTAATGCTTAGATATTTCCCGAATGTATTTTTCAGCTTGTTGCAGAAAGACCTTGAATCCTACTATGATTTGTTTAATTTTCTCTTGTACTTTCTTAACTGTTTGTTTAATCCACTTAACAATATCTTCCCAAAAGGTAGCAACAACAACACCGACACCAACACCGACAACAGCGGCAGCAGCTATTAATAATACAGGGATCACAGTTTTTCTCCTAAACTTTGCTCAACTTCAGCTTGTGTAACCTCTCTAGTTTTAATAGAGATTTTTTGAGCATTCGCTTGCTTACTGTCTTGAATAGACTTTAAGGCATACTGAATATCTTCCATATCAACACATTTACTATCACGCTCAGCTGCAGAAAATGCTCCTAGCAAAATGGCATTCGATATATCACTACCGGATAAGTTTTCGCATTGCTCTGAAAGTCGCTTTGTATCTAACTGATGTGGCATTTCTTTTGGAAGATATTTATCAAATAATTTTTTTCGACATTCACTGTCGGGTAATAAAAAATTAACATGTGCTAAAATTCTCCGCATGAAAGCTGAATCAAAGTTTTCAATAAAATTTGTAGCAAATAGTATGGTTTTATCGTAGTCATTGAGGATGTTTAATAAAACAGAACGAGTTTGATTAACACTAGTATCAGTAGAGTTACTCATATTCGTGACACGCTTGCTTAGCATTGCATCAGCTTCGTCGAAAAATAAAACAGCATCGTGTTTTTGTGCCATCTCAAAAGCTGCAATAAGGTTTTTAGGAGTATCTCCTACGTACTTTGACTCGATGTCTGCATAGTTGATGATCAGGAGAGGCTTTTCTAAGTAGTGAGCAACTGCGTGGGCAGTCATAGTTTTACCTGTCCCAGGTGCACCGTAAAAGTTTAAGCAAACACGCTTTGAATGGCGATGTGTCTCTTGCAACCCCCATTGTTTAAAGACTAAATCATGGTGCTTGCGAAATGCGAGCGCTTTGTTAACCTGACTTAAGGTGCTTGGTGGCAAGATTAAGTCATCAAACGTATATTTAGGCTCACTGAGCTGAAAGTTAATTGCGTTTTTTCTAGCCTTTTCATTTTGAGCTTGTGGTTCGTTGAGGGGAGAGGGTAGCGGAAGGCTTGATCCAATTGGCATGACATGATCCGTAATTTATAAATCGTAATCAGAAATAGATAGTATATGAATAAAAGTCGACCAGCTAAGTTAGGATGCTAGCATCTAGCATCTAGCATCTGCAATAAACTTATTTGACCAAATGCAAGGTTTTTTAGATAAGAGGCTGATTTTCTTTGATTATTAAAGATTTATGTTTTCACTATTGATAGTTGAAACTCTGTAAGCTATGAGTCGATCTATATACTAGGTTGGTTATTCTAAAATGAAAGATATTTTTGCTCCTTAAACCTCTAAGGGTGGTTTACCACCTTGTTCACGAATCCAATTCAAACTTTCCAGCACTCCTTTGCGGGTGACGACCCAGCGTTCTAAAGCGTACTTCCCCGGAAAATTCATAATCGTTAGCCCTAGTAAAATACACAAAATACCTTGTCCGGGTAGCACGAGCATGGCTAAACCTGCTAATAGCACCACTAAACCAAGCAGATTGCGTAAGATATTACCGGGTTTTAATAAGTCTACCGGGTGTCCTTGTCGACGGTGACTGAAGTAATCGATAGGAATTTTATTAATTAGGATGGGTAGCAGGAGCAGCGAAAAGACAAACATTAAGGCTGAACTAATGCCGACCCAGTACAAGAGTGTCTCGTGTTGTGCCAGCCAGTCTGTGATATTGTTTAGCATCTATTGGCCTATCATTAGTTTATGGTAAAGGATGCATCGTGACGGATTTTAGTATTGATCAATTAGGTGTTTGTCAGTATCTCAATCCCTTGCATCGGTTATTGAATTTTAGCTATCGTGTCGAGCATGAGCGCTTATTGTTGCAACCCGAAGTGCTTTGTCATGATACCGGCTTCGATCTACAGACCACTGATACCCTCGAACTGGCTGGGCCACGCGCACTCCTGTTCTTTGAAGCGAGCAAAACTCGCGCGGCGATTGTGACTTGTGGTGGTTTGTGCCCGGGTTTAAATGCCGTGATTCGCGGTCTAGTCATGCAATTATGGCATGTTTATGGCTGCCGAGATATTTTAGGCATTCGCTATGGCTATCACGGCTTAGGTAATCAGGGTAGCGAGCCATTAGTCCTTAATCCAGATTCCGTATCGGGGATCAAGGGTAATGGCGGCACCTTACTCGGCTCTTCACGCGGCACTCCACCCACTTCTGAACTAGTCGATAATCTGCAAAAACACCAGATTGATATGCTATTTGTCATCGGTGGTGACGGTTCGATGCGGGGCGCAGAAGCTTTATGGGAGGAGATTCGGGCGCGCTCCTTAGCGATTTCCATCATTGGCATTCCAAAAACGATAGATAATGATATTCCCTATGTGCGCCGTACCTTTGGTTTTGATACCGCCGTGGCTGAAGCGATGAAAGCGATTAATGTGGCAAATGTTGAAGCTAAGGGCATGCCCAATGGCGTCGGTTTGGTGAAGCTGATGGGGCGACATGCAGGGTTTATTACGGCAACGGCTTGTGTAGCTTCCGGCAATGCGAACTTCTGTTTGCTACCTGAAGTACCGTTTAGCGTGGAAGGTAAATCAGGCTTATTAGCCTTATTGGAACAGCGTTTGGCAGCGCGGCATCATGCAGTGATTGTGGTGGCGGAAGGAGCAGGGCAAGATTTAGTGCAAGGCGTGGGTTGTGATGCTTCCGGCAATGCGAAATTGGGAGATATTGGTTTATACCTCAAACAGCGTATCACCGAGCATTTTAGTAAGCTGCCGATTCCGTTTGGTTTAAAGTATATTGAGCCGAGTTATTTAATTCGCTCTGCGCCACCCACTGCTTCCGATCAATTATATTGTGATCAATTAGCGCGTGCCGCCGTGCATGCCGCGATGGCAGGTAAGGGCGGGATGCTGATTGGCGATTGGAATGGGCGTTTAACCCATGTACCGATTCGAGCGCTCAGAGGACAACAGCGCGCGGTAAATCCTAGCGGGGAGCTGTGGTTCAGTGTGCGTGAGAATACCGGGCAGCCACAAATAATGGGCTAAGTTGGATCAAGTTTAACGACTAATAAGCAGCGATTTTGGGGGCAAGGGCATGAGTGAACAGGGCGTGCAAGGGCATACGCTAGCGACTGATTATGTGCGGCAATTACAAAAGGCTAAAGATGATTTAGCACAAACCGCGAAATATCTTGATCCACAATCGCCTAACTATTTACCTAGCTATATTCAAAACCTTATTGCTCTGCAAGGCTCGGCTAAAGCGCCACCCGACCTTGAGAAAAAGATAGCGACCATGCAGGCAAACTTGGCGACTTATCAGCAGCGTACCGCTAGCGCCAAACAAGTGCTGGCGGAGTATCCCGCTAAACTCCAAGCTTTAGCTGCGGCTAATGATTTATTTCGCGCTCCCGCCGAAAAGCAAAACGAATATTTGTATATGCTCGATGAGGAAAGCTGCCAAGCGAGTTGCACCGATTGGGATGAATTTGCCGCCGATCCTTATCAAAGCGTGCTAATAGCGGGTTCACAGGCAATATTTAAGGGCAAGGATAATATTCAGCTCACCGCGCCTGAACAAACCGATGCAGTACGTGTTTGGACTAATAATGCTCTGGTCGATGGCTTGCTGATTAGTGATCAGCGTACTTATACCGATGCGCATCGTGATGCAATCCAGCTTATCCCACCTGCCTTAGGTCGCCACGAAGCGGATCGCTATATTCGCCTAGCTGATCAAATGGCCGGTACGATCATGGAAAATGTCACCGTACAAAATTGCCAAATCACTGCTCCGCATGGGCCACTGCAAGGCATTTTTGCCAGTGACGGTATGCAGCGCCAATTGTGTATTCGCAATAATCTAATTGCCACCAAGGGCGCGCATTCGCTCTCGTTAGCGGGTGTTTTAGACGCTTGTGAAATTTCCGGCAATATCTTGCAAGCAGTCGCAGGGGGCGAGCTGCCGAAAATTAATCTCTATCCAGCGCGGATTGGTGGGAATATTGCCGATGATGGAGTCGTGTGTATTTTGGGTTTTGCGACAGAGCCTAAGCAGCGCAGCCTAGACTATGCACCGATCTTGGTACAGCAGCCCAATCAGCTTAAACGTATTGATGGCAGTCAATGCGAAGCGCCTATTAATGATATGCGGCGCGCTATTCCTGAGAGTTTTACCCGCTTAGGGATTGGCTTAACCGAGTTTCGCTATCACGCTTATCTAGCTAGTTATGCTAGCCTGACTCTAGGCCAATATCGTCAATTTGATCCTTTCGGTGCGCAGCAGCTCGAAGTTTGGTTGAAAACCCGTATTCAAGAATTCACTCAAGGCCGCCCGGATAATCACCCTTTAGGGGCCGTTGGTGCAGAGCAAAAAAGCATAGGTGAAAAGCTGCTGCAACCTGCTTTAAAAGTTTTACAAGCACGCTCAGCCGAGTTAGTGCGTTTAGTGGATTTGGATGCTGCGCCGATTCGTAGCTTTGCGATGAAGCGCTTGGCGATTCTGCATGCGCAAGTGCAGCCGCTGGTGCATTTAGCTTTGCTCAATCAGCGCCGCGAATTAGCCTTGAAGTTTTTATTAGAGCCACCGCAATTAACGAATCTAGTTAAAACCGCTTGTTTCGATGCACGGGTTTTATTTATCGGTACTGGGCAAGCCGCCGCGAATTTGCAGTTTAATCTGTTCTTTGATGCCGCCAATTATTACGCAGCAACTAGCAATGCCAAGGGCGAACTCAGTTTGGGTGAATTGCCTTTGGGTGCATGCATCTTGATACCGGCTGACCCTAAATTAGGCCTGACCTTAGCTTCTTTAAAGCAGCCATTAAAACAGGCTACATTGGTTCAAGCTTCTAGTGGTTTAGCACAAGGTTTACTGAACGATTTATGCCGCAAAACGCCAGTTTTAGAGGCTTATCTGACTAGCTTCCCCGCACAAGAAAGTGTGCTATCGAATAAACTGGCGGCTTATCTAAACACGATGAATATCACGAGTAATGCGATGCTTTCAGAGGCGATTCGCCGTGATTGTTTGGGATTGCTTGGTGTTTTATCGAGTCAGACAGAGGCTAATCGGCGGGTGTTGGTGCTTGCGGTGACACAGGTTTGAGTTTGTTGGGTAACGGATTTTTAGCAAGGCCATCACTGTACTTTTCTATTGAAAAAACAAGCTCAACACGGGCTATCAGTGAGTCCGTGGTTGATATATGTATTAGCAGTTTTATATTTTTAAGCTGCCTCTTGATAGCTTTGAGTATTTTTAGATAAAGAGTCGCTTAAAATCGCTGGAATAGTACCCACAATAATATCTTGCTTAGGAATGCCCAGCGATACTAGGCTATCTTCTAACAATTCTTCAGTATCATTCCATTGAATGATGACTTTATTATCGACTATATTTAGATGAATGGCGCATTCATGAATACGTTTGTGCCCATTCCAACCCATCCACATGACTAAATAATGTTTTCGTTCATCATCAAATATTAATTCTGTTGATAATTGATCTGTTTGTAATGACTCATACTCACTTAATAATTGTTTGATGCAACGCTGGTAAAATGTTATTGAGGTTTCCATTGAAGCTGCTCCTCTTCCGTTAGGGAATAAACAAGCACATTGACTTTTAACCCCTCAATGGCTACGCGCCCCACCTCACGACTAAGAATGTTGTCGAGTGCATGGCGAGGTACGGCCAAGTAGAGTTGACGTTCAGGGTCTTTTTGGCGGAGAAATAGTTGATAAAGCGCATATTGTCCAAGTGCTTCTTCTAAATCAACGACTTGAGATGATCTAAGGAAGCTTTTAACTTCAACAGCAATCCGTTCATAACCGCGTTCAGCGGCTAACAAACGTTCTGCGCCTAAGTCAGTGGCTAATTTGGGGTCGGTGTGGAAGAAATAGGGGTCATGTGTAACAGTCCATCCTTCGTTGATGAGGGCTTGCTTGACCGTATCATGATATTTGTCCCGCTTTGACATCTAATTCTCTGTTTCTGTGTGAAATCATATCTAAGTATATCAGCAATAGTTCATTAACGAGAAAAGGGTTCAGAGGGTTTTCTACGGCCTCAACGTTTTAGATCACCGGAAGGAAAAAGCAGATCGGCACCTGATTGGTTTTCTTGCCCAAGAAAAGTTGTTGTCGAGCACATTAGCGGCTTATCTAAACACAATGAATATCACGAGCAATGCCATGCTTTCAGAGGCGATTCGCCGTGAGTGTTTAGGTTTGCTTGGTGTTTTAAGTAGCCAAAGCGAAGCTAATCGCAGGCCGTTTGTGTTGACTATTACGCAGCTATAAATCGAGCTATACTAAGCTGATAGGTATTTTTATGACGCGAGATTTACTATGAATTACCCCCGTCAATTAAGTTTGTTAGCGGAATACAACACCGCCTTGAATCAACAGCTTTATCAGGTTTCCTCGCAGCTTACTCCAGAAAAATTAACTGAGAATAAGCAAGCTTTTTTCGGATCAATCCTTGGTTCGTTTAATCATATTTTGGTCGGCGATTTAATCTGGCTAAGACGCTTTGCTAAACATCCCAATAGCTTTGATTTAATAAGTGCCTTGCAAGAGTTTCCTGTACCGCAATGCTTTGATCAAAAGCTTTATACGGACTTTAATGAACTTTGGCAAAAGCGGGCACAACTTGATCAAATCATCGAACAATGGGCAAAAAGCTTAGCTGAAGAGCAGTTAGAGCAACCACTGGCTTACCATAATATGAAAGGTGTTCCGGCAAATCGAAGTATGCTGAGTTTGTTAATACATTTCTTCACACATCAAATTCATCATCGCGGGCAAATTACTACACTGCTTTCGCAGGAAGGTTTAGATTTTGGTGAGACGGATTTATTGCTGCTGATTCCTGATATGCCTAATGTTCATTAGCTTGTAGAGGTAGCTAATCGAAGCTTAGCTACCTAATTGAAGCTTAACGCCTAAACCGCAAATTCTCAGGATAAGGAAAAACATCCTCATAAATGCCATTGAGGATATTGTCTTTCTTCTTTTGCCAATAGGCAGCGCTGAGTAAATCTTTATGATATTTCATAAAGACTTTGCGGATTTTGGGATTGGTTAACAGGAAAGTACCAAACTCTTCAGGGAAGACATCAAAGGGTTCAATCGAGTACCAAGGCTCTGAGCTGAATTCATCTTCAGGGAAGCGTGGCGGCGGAATTTTGCGGAAATTACACTCCGTCATATAGTTAATTTCGTCGTAGTCATAAAAAACGACCCGCCCTAATTGCGTTACCCCAAAGTTTTTATATAAGAAGTCGCCAGGGAAGATATTCGCTGCTGCAAGTTGTTTAATCGCATCGCCATAATCGCGAATCACTCGTTCAAGTTGTGGTTCAGTGGCGGTTTCCAGATACATATTTAGCGGGATCATCCGCCGTTCAATATACAGATGCTTAAAGATCACTTTGCCATCAGCCAAAGTCATGCTGCTCGCGCAGGTATCCAATAGTTCTTGCAATAAATCAGGGTGAATTCGATCTTGCGGGATAGAAACATCAGAGTATTCCAACATATCCGCCATCCGCCCAACCCGGTCATGGCGTTTAACCAGTTGGTATTTTTCCGCGACGACTTTGCGCGTGAATTCTTTTTGTGGGGCAAATTTATCTTTAATAATTTTAAATACATAACGATATGAGGGCAGGGTGAAAACCATCATCACCATTCCACGTATCCCTGGCGCTATCACGAATTTATCGCTGGAATGGCGCATGTGATGCAGGAAGTGCCGATAAAAATCCGACTTGCCTTGTTTGTGTAAACCAATCGACGAATATAATTCTGACCGAGTCCGTTCTGGTAAAATGGTTTGCAAGAAGGCCACAATCGCTGAAGGTACTTGATGCTCAATCATGAAATAGGCTTGCGAATAGCTAAATACCACTGAAAGTTGCTTCTCACCAATCAGCAACGTATCAATATACAGCTGGCCTTGTTCATTATTCAAAATCGCCAGCGCAAAGCCTTCATCTTCCCGCCCATTGATATAATGGCCGACAATATAGGCGGCTTTATTCCGAAAGAAGGGGCTGCAAATCACGCTGAGCTGGAAGTTTAAATGCGTTTTACGTGCCAGTTTGCCGCGAAAACGCTTCACAATAGCCTTGCGGATGCTGCGCATATCGCGCTCAAGGTTTTCAAATTTAGCCACGAAGCCAGCTTGCTGAATCACTTGGCGAATGGCTGCCTGCAAGCCAATCTCATTTGGATAATAGCACTGATAGCTCACCCGCTCGGAGTCGGTCGATTCAATGTAATCTGTCGAGATCGAGTTACGCACAAAAATGAAGTCGTTGGTGTAATAAACACGGTCGAATTGGTGGCAAAATACTGAATTATAAAAAGTTTCTGCAAGTTCAGGCTGCTTGTGATAGGACAGCAAACGCATATAACAGAGCTTTACATTTTTCCATAGTGCAACATCCAGCGCATTGATGTTGTACAAGCCACGTACCAAAGCAATGGTTTCTTCGATGCGATGATCATAGAGCATGATGCGTTCACGCGAGGCGCGTTGTACCGCATGCCAATCGGCTTTTTCAAAGCGCTCGCGTGCGCCGGAGGTAATTTGCTGAAAGATACTAAAGTGGCGATTGAAACCTTCAACAATGGTACTGGCAATGTTGCGGCTGAGACCGGTGGATTCTTCCATAATGCATGCCCTAGGTAGATTGACAGAAATGGTATAGCAGCACCATGTGCGCTGCAACAATTACTCATTATTAGGCATAAGCTGGCGCTTGCTTGGTTTTGGTGCGTTTTTGTCGACAAACTGGGGGCTTTTTATCTTAAAAACCTGAATAAAACGATTCAATTGTCGACAATAACGCTTAGCGCGTATAATATTGCGCTGCAGAAATAACTCATCAATGTCTTCAGCAATTACCACCTAAGGAGGAGCTTTAATGAGCAAAAAAATCGAAATCACCGAATTACTAGGCGATGGCATTGGGCCAGAAATAGCAGCATCTATTCATCAAGTTGCAGAAGCCTTACCTGTTGATATTAGTTTTAAGTCAGTCGATTGGTCAGTAGCCACACGTGAAGCGAAAGGCCTAGCTGCGATTGATGAAGCCGAAGAGTCCATGCGTGCGACTAAGTTAGCGCTCAAATATCCTACTGAAACTCGTACTCGTAGCCCGAATGCTTTAATTCGTCGGCGCTTAAATTTCAGTGTTATTTACCGCCCCGTTATTTCCATTAAAGGCATCAATTCAAACTTTAAGGAAAACGTTAATTTGCACATTATCCGTGTCGCGACTGGCGGTACTTATGATGATCCGGGTCAGCGCATTGGTTTAGATAGCGCGATCTCGGTGCGGATGGTGGAGACGCGTCCGTGCACGCAAGCTGCACATTTTGCTTTCGAATTAGCGCGCAAAAAAGGCCAAACTTATGGCGGTCGCAATTACAAAGTCACTTCTTCTTCTAAGCATACGATCCAGAAAGTAACCGATGGTTTGTTTGAGGAAATCGTCAAAAAAGTCAGTACTGATTACACCGATGTGCCCCACAATGTTGAATTGTTTGATGCACTGCTCGCAAAAATCATCATGAAGCCACAAGATTACGAAGTAATTGTGACTTTGAACGAATACGGTGATTTCTTATCCGATATGGCTTCAGGTTTAGTGGGCAGTTTAGGTACGGGCGCTAGCGGTAACTATTCTTTCAATGATGACTACAGTGTTGATATCGCTATGTTCGACCCTGCTGGCGGTACTGCGCCTGATATCGCAGGCAAGAATGTTGCCAATCCATCAGCCGTCTTATTAGCCTTTGGTATGTTATTAGATCATGTCGATCGTTATGATTTAGGTCATGCTTTACGCTTAGGTTTACTCAGCGCGATTGAAGCGGGTGATTGTACTCGCGATCTGAAAGGCAAATTGAATACCGATGAGTTCACCCAAGTCGTAATCGACCGGATGAAAACTTTCCTGTAATAGTTAAACTTGCAAAAGATCGAGAATAAACGCACCCAAGAGGTGCGTTTGTTTTTATTCGCTGTCTAAGCTGTAAGGCAGTGGTAATACACTTACTTTGCTGCCATTTAAACTTAAAGGCTGAGTAACGACGGCGATTTTTAATACGGCTAAAGCCTCTACCTGATCACCGCTGGGGCTAAGGCTCGAATTTAGGATTGTGCCTACCTCTGCACCTTGCGCATCTTGAATACTCGTACCTACGGCAGGTTCTTGCACATCGTCAATGGCAATTCGATACATCTGCCGCTTGTTGGTACCTAAATACTTTAAGCGCGCGACTATCTCCTGACCAGGAAAGCAGCCTTTCTTAAAATTAATCCCGTCAATCAAATGCAGGTTAAGCATTTGCGGAACCCACGCTTCCATGCTGGCGGCTGTCACTTTGGGAATACCTGCTTCAATATCAAAATAATCCCAAGCGAAAGGGCCAACAGCGGCTGCATGCACACTCAAGCGATTCCAAAGTTGGCGCGCATCATCTAGCTCACCATAAATTTCAAAGCGCGGCACGCTAGCAGCTTGGCGAATAATCGTGAGATTACCCGCTTGCACTACATCTAAGGCTTGCTTTGGGTAGTTGCCGAGGGCTGCTTTTAAACGTTGCTCACCTTCAGGGTCGGCATAACCAAAATGTACTAAGCTTTCACTCGCATCTTCCAAAGCGACTTTGGAGCGCATCACATAAATGCGTAAACGTTTGAGTACGGCTTCTAGCACATCGCTAGACAAAGCTAAGTAGTAAACGCCTTGGCGTTGCATAATCCGAAACGTGGTATAAGCTCGGCCTTTAGGCGAGTTATATGAGCTAAGCTGAGCGCGTTCAGCAGTAACTTGATTAATATCGTTGCTAAGTTGACCTTGTAGAAAAGCACTAGCATCAGTGCCAGTCGCACTAATTAAGCCTTGGTGAGATAAATCGCAAAGGATCGCACCTTGCGGTGGGATGCGGCGTTCGCGTTCTGGGTTGCCGAAGTGCAATAAACTAGAGCCGTCGAATTCGGCACCTTGTTCAATGAGAAAATTTTTCCATTCTGGCTTCATGCGCGCAACCTCTCGTTATTGTTGAGGTTTAAAACGTTAGCGCGGCTAGGGGAAAATGTCGAGAACTCCCCGATCTCGCAAGGGATCAGGGAGTTTAATCACAGCAGATTATTGAGTTTTAGCAGGTTCAGCAGCGGGAGCTGGAGCAGCTTCTTTAGCTTCTTCTTTTGGAGCTTCAGCAGTAGCTGGCTTTGCTTCGTCTTTCAGCAGAACTTTTACGTCGGCTTTAGTGCGTAAGTCCTTCATGTAAGACATCATCTTTTCTTGCTCAATCTGACGCTTCAATTGTGGCTTCATGTTTTCTAATTCAGGAAGTTTCACATCACGCTTTTCTTCCAATTTAATAACATGCCAGCCGAATTGAGTCTCAACAGGCTCAGTGCTGGTTTGACCCGGCTCCATCGCAGCAACCGCTTCAGCAAAGGGTTTCACCATGCTATCGGTTTTGAACCAACCTAAATCACCACCCATTTGTGCAGAGGTATCCGTCGATTTAGCTTTAGCTAAATCAGCAAAATCTTTACCTGCTTTCAATTCAGCAATGGCTGCAGTCGCTTCGTCTTTGGTTTTCACCAAAATGTGACGAGCTTTGAATTCGCTTTTTGACATTTGCGCAGTAGCTTTATCATAAGACGCTTTCAGTTCGTCATCAGTGATATTTAAAGCAGCTGCTTTTTCTTGCATCCAAGTATTCAGCACGAGCTTGTCTTTGAAGTTATTCAATTTTTCTTGAACATCTTCGCGTTCAGCTAAACCTGATTTATTCGCTTCTTGGCGCGCCAATTCAGTGACGACTAAGTCTTCGAGCATGGTTTTCTCGTCAACTTGGTCGCCAGCGCCAGAGCGCTTAGCCATATCCATTAAGGTGTTGAGTGTGTCACGCTTAATATCAACGCCATTTACAATCGCGATAATTTCGTCTGAACCAGCGGGCTTAGCTTCAGTGCTCGCCGCTGGAGTTGCAGTAGTAGGAGCTGCTGCTGGAGCGGCCGCTGTTGTAGCGGCGGGCTTAGCATCTTCTGCACTGACTGTATTTAGACCTAGCACCAGCCCAATTAAACTACTTGCGATTAATGTGTTAGTTATGATTCGCATCTTTATCAATTTCCTTAAACAATAGGCTCTTAGGGTAAAACTTTTTTAAAGGGTTTAACGCTTACCTGTTGGTAAACACCGGCAGCAACATAAGGGTCGGCATCAGCCCACGCTTGTGCTGCTGTTAAAGATTCAAATTCAGCAATAATGATACTACCTGTAAAACCGGCTTCGCCCGGATCATTACTATCAATCGCGGGATTTGGGCCAGCGAGTACTAAACGTCCTTGGGCTTGTAAAGCTTGTAGACGTTCTACATGAGTAGGGCGTGCTGCTAGCCGCTTGGCTAAACTATCAGCATAATCTTCACCAACAATGACATATAACATCGTTTATGGTTCCTTGCTGGGCTCAATCATATGCCGCTGTAGATAGATCGCTTGGGCGATAACGAAAACCAGTGTTAGCCCCAAAATCCCGAATAGCTTGAAGTCAACCCAAATAGCTTCGCTAAAATTATAAGCAACTATCAAATTCAGCACGCCAATAAAAACAAAAAATGCTGCCCACATCCAATTAACTTTTGTCCATATTTGTGCGGGTACTTGCATGGCATTAGACATCATGCGCTCAACCAAAGGCTTGCGATTACCTACATATTGGCTGCCGATAAACACAAGGGCAAACAGCCAATTGAAAACAGTGACTTTCCATTGGATGAAGGTGGAGTCTTTCAGGATAAGGGTCAAGCTACCAAAGGCTAGAAGAATACCTAAGGAGATCAAATGCATGCGTTCAAAGCGCTTGTAAAACACATAGTGCAGGATATTTTGTGCAATAGTGGCGAGGATAATTACCAAGGTTGCAAACAAAATAGCGTGCTTAGGTTCTGATTGGGACAGCTCAATCATAGGAATCTGATTGGCTGCGGCAATGAACGCAGGTGGCATATCCCCAAAGAGTTTATAAGCCAAGAAAAATAGCAATACGGGAAAAAAATCGAACAAAAACTTCATAGTGATTGAATCTTTACTTAATGCAGTTAAAAGGTCATAAGAGTCATTTTATTGAATGCTAGGCTAGCTTAAGCTAGAGCGCGCACTGTATTTCTTAGCATTAACCTGTAAAATCCTGCTTTTTTAAACGATAACAACATAGCCCACATGAGCCAATATTTCCAAATTCACCCGGAAAATCCGCAAAAGCGTCTACTTCGGCAGGCTGTTGATATTGTACGTAATGGTGGAGTAGTAGTTTACCCGACTGACTCTAGTTATGCTATTGGTTGTTTATTAGATGATAAAGCCGCGATGGAGCGCATTCAGCGCATTCGTCAGCTCAATGATAAACACAATTTTACACTAGTTTGTCGCGATCTATCGGAAATTTCCTATTATGCCCAAGTCGATAATATTAACTATCGCCTACTAAAGACATTAACCCCAGGTGCTTATACTTTTATTTTAAAAGCGACCCGCGAAGTGCCGCGCCGCCTGCAAAATCCTAAACGTAAAACCATTGGCATTCGAATTCCCGAGCATGTGGTGGCGCAAGCCTTTCTTGCTGAACTTGAGCAGCCTTTAGTGTCGAGTACTTTGATTCTGCCGGATGAAGAGCTGCCAATGACCGATCCGTATCAGATTCGTGTTTATCTGGAGCACCAAGTTGACTTGATTATGGATGGCGGTTTTTGTGGGCATGATCCAACCACCGTCATTGATTTAACGGGTGAGCGCCCCGAGATTCTACGCCAAGGCAAAGGTGATACCGATTGGTTAGTGGAGCATTAAATGGAAGGCATGGATTTTGAGCGAATTATATTTTTGATTGCAGCAGGAGCGATACCTGTTCTATTTGCAATCACTTTGCATGAAGTAGCGCATGGCTGGATTGCCAATAAGTTAGGGGATAGCACCGCAAAGATGCTCGGGCGTTTAACGATCAATCCGCTGAAGCATATTGACCCGATTGGTACAGTAATCTTGCCGATTGGCATGTTAGTATTTTCTCTAGCAACGACAGGTACTCCCTTTGCATTTGGCTGGGCTAAACCCATTCCGGTGAATACACGTAATCTCAAGCAGCCCCGTCGTGACATGGCCATTGTGGCTGTCGGCGGGCCATTGTCGAACTTTCTGATGGCTATTTTCTGGGCGATCATGTTTACGATCTTCGCCAATCTTATTCCCGACGCAAGTATTGCCTCTGGCTTTTTGACGATGGCGCAGATTGGTGTGGTATTTAATCTGATTTTAATGGTATTGAATTTAGTACCAATTCCACCCTTGGATGGTGGGCGAGTGTTAACAGGTTTTGTGCCAAGAAACGTCGCTAACTTGCTAGATCGGATTGAGCCTTATGGCTTTTTGATTGTGATTGCCTTGTTATACTTCGGTGTGCTCGATAAATTGATTGGGCCTATTATTGGTGCACTTTATTCTTTCATTGCAGGTATTTTTCTTTAAAGGATTGCGGACGTGAATACAACGCCATTGCAGAATCAGCGAATCGTTTCGGGGATGCGCCCCACAGGTAAGTTACATCTGGGTCATTATCACGGTGTACTCAAAAACTGGGTGGATATGCAGCTTAATCACGAATGCTTTTTCTTCGTGGCGGATTGGCATGCTTTAACCACGCATTACGCAACGCCTTATGATGTCGCGCGTAATGTAGAAGATATGGCGATTGACTGGTTAGCCGCCGGCATTAGCCCCAGCTCCGCGACCATGTTCGTCCAATCGCATGTGCCACAGCATGCTGAATTGCATTTAATGCTTTCCATGATTGCGCCTTTGGGATGGTTGGAGCGCGTGCCAACCTATAAAGATCAGCAAGAAAAATTACGCGATTTAGACTTAGCAACCTATGGCTTTTTGGGTTATCCACTGCTGCAATCAGCGGATATTTTGATCTATAAAGCCAATCTGGTTCCGGTTGGTGAAGATCAGGTGGCGCATATTGAATTGACCCGCGAAATTGCGCGGCGCTTCAATCATTTATACGGACGCGAGCCGGGTTTTGAAGAAAAAGCTGAGCAAGCCGCTGATAAAATGGGCAAGAAAAATGCCAAGCTTTATCGTGATTTACGCAAAGCCTATCAAGAACGTGGTGATGCTGAGGCGTTAAGCACAGCGCGGGCTTTATTAGAAGGCCAGCAAAATGTGTCTTTAGGCGACCGTGAACGCTTGTTCGGTTACCTAGAAGGTGCTGGCAAAATCATTCTGGTCGAACCGCAGGCCTCCTTGACTAAAGAGTCGAAAATGCCCGGCTTGGATGGACAGAAAATGTCGAAGTCTTATCACAATACGATTTCCTTGCGCGAAGACCCGGCGGATGTAGAAAAGAAAATTCGCACCATGCCAACGGATCCAGCGCGGGTACGTCGCACTGATCCGGGTGACCCTGATAAATGCCCCGTATGGCAGTTGCATCAAGTCTATTCAGATGAGTCCACCCGTGCATGGGTGCAAGAGGGTTGTCGCACCGCAGGGATTGGTTGTATTGAATGCAAGCGCCCGGTGATTGAGGGCGTACAAGTAGAGTTGAAGCCGATTCAAGAGCGTGCTGCTGAGTATGAAAATGATCGGGAACGGGTACGTAAAGTGCTCCGTGAAGGTTCAGAAGCAGCGCGTGAAGTAGCACGTGAAACCATGCGTGATGTCTTTGAAGCGCTGCATTTCACCCATCACAATTAAGACTGATCTAAACCCTTGATTCCCTTACCTCATCAACTTCCTCTCGCTTTAGTGCGAGGGGAAGCGGTCCATAAATTCCCTGAAGATTTATATATTCCGCCGGATGCGCTGGAAGTCATTCTGGATGCTTTTGAAGGGCCGTTAGATTTGCTGCTGTATTTGATTAAGCGCCAGAATCTGGATATTCGGGATATTCCTATTGCGGAGATTACCCGCCAATACATGGACTATGTCGAGTTAATGAAGGAATTTCGCCTCGATTTAGCGGCTGAGTATTTGGTGATGGCTGCTTTATTAGCAGAAATAAAATCACGCCTACTTTTGCCACGGGCAGCAATACTTAATGAAGAAAATGACCCACGTGCTGAACTAGTACGTCGCTTGCAAGAATATGATCAGTGTAAACAAGCAGCTGAAGCTTTGGATGAGCTGCCACGTTTAGAACGTGAACACTGGCAAGTACAAACGGCAGTAGAGCTGCCAAAAACCGATAAGCCTTTGCCAGAAGTTGACTTAAAAGAGCTATTACTTGCTTTCCAGACTGTGCTTAAGCGTGCAGAGCAATTTAGTAGCCATCAAGTGAAGCGCGAGCCTTTATCCATTCGTGAACGCATGACGCAAGTATTAGCGGCGTTACAAGGCAAGCCTAGAATAGTGTTTCATGAGCTGTTTACGGTTGAAGAAGGGCGGCGCGGTGTGGTGGTGGCATTGATGGCGATTTTAGAGCTGCTGAAAGCACAAGTCATTGAAATTGGTCAAGCTGAAGGGGGTGATGCACCTTTATATATCAGTCTGGTTGCAGCAGAGGCCGCATGAATACGCAGCTAGCTCTAATTCTGGAGGCGATCTTACTTACAGCAGATAAGCCCTTAAGCCTTGATCAGCTGGGCAATTTTTTTGCTGAAGAAGCTGCAGTCGATAAGCTAGTAATTAAAGCTGCTTTAAAGCAGTTGGCTGAGCAGGCACAACCCCGCAGTTTTGAACTAGTAGAAACTGCGAGTGGCTATCGTTTGCAAACTAAACAGATCTATAGCCAATGGGCGATAAAGCATCAAGAGGAAAAAGCTCCAAAATATTCACGAGTGTTTTTGGAAACTTTGGCCTTGATTGCATGGCGGCAACCGATTACGCGTGCCGAGATTGAGGAGATTCGTGGTGTAACGGTGAATGCGAATGTGATTCGCGCCTTGGTTGAGCGCGAGTGGGTGCGTGTATTGGGGCATAAAGAGGTGCCGGGTCGACCCGAGCTGTTAGGTACGACTAAGCAGTTTTTAGATTATTTCAATCTAAAGTCTTTAGAGGATTTACCTCAATTAGAAGAACTCAAAGATCTTGTCATCTGAGGTTTGTGCAAGCTGGTTTTTAACTCATACACAGCCGATTAAAAATCAGTGGAAGCCATCAATCGCGGTCACCCCTAAAATTCACCCAACATCGTCAGATTGTCCAAGTACTGAGGCGTAGTAGCTGAAAATTGTGGTGATGCCTGCTAATCATATAGCAGGCGTGGTCGCGAAATTTAGCGGCTGGCAACGCCAATCCGTGTCGGTACTTTATAAGTACGAACTCGTGTTTGCCATACCGATAGCATCCGTGCTTCATGGCGGTCAGCGGGGGCGGCTGCAACGCGGTGAGTGATGGAGTCACCCGCCGAACGCATAAATTCTGCTAAAGCATTCGGGCCGGGCTGGACTTTCTCCATATTCAACAAGACTTGCAATAAGCCCCAGCCGTGGCCATTGTAGCGTTCACTGTTGCTCGCCCCAGTACCTTGGAACACCATATAGTCGAGCATAGGGTACATACCACCCGGAGTTTTTTCCATGATTTGGAAATTATCTAAGACAGCTTGGCGATATTGGCTGGGTAGGGTCTGTGCCATTGATGGCATATTTCTACGCAATTGATCAGTCATAAAAGCCGCTTGCAAGCCAACCGTTTTTTCTAAAAAGTTAGCGAGTTCACGCATTTGTTTATCGTCTTTCGCCTGCTCGAAGGTTGCTTTATTCGCCCAAGGGCCACTCTCGCTGCGCCGATTAGCTAACCAATTCGGTAAGGGTACATTTTTACTTTGTGCATACTTCAGGAAACTTGGGAAAGTTTCTGTATACGAACCGCGTTGATTAGCTGGATACCAAACCAAATGGCCAATCCCTAAATCAGCGAAGTTGCCTTGAGTATTCCAGCGTAATAGCTTAGTAGCATCACCATTAGTTTCATTACGGAAGATACGGTCGCCGATAGCATTCATATCCTTAGCTGAAGCCTGCACGCCCGTAGCAATTGGCAGGGTGGTTGTCGTGGTCGGAAAGCTGATGGTAGCGGTGGGTAGCGTGCTTCCGGGGATAGCAGTTGGGCTAATTTGCGGGGGTACTATGGTAGTACTACTTGGATTGGTTGTTACAAATACTGGCCTGCCCACTTCCGTTTGCAATGCACGGTGTGTTGGCGGCGATTGTGGAACTAAACCAGGGAATAACGCAGTATGCAGAGGAATAGGCACGACTGTGCAACCAGTCAGTACAAATAACGTACCTAGTACACTTAATTTTTTCATGATTTTTAGCCCATATTTTATTGTGATCAATATTTTCTATGATAATACAGTTCTGCTTTTAGGTCTTATAGCAAATAATTTTTATAGGACATTATTTAATATAATTTATACTTAATGGGTTGCTTAAAAACTCCAAGTTTATAAGTTGCTTAGCAGCCTTAGTAGAGCTGATGTTAAACTTTAAAGGCGCTCAAACTTTAGTAAAACGGGGTTTAAATGTTAGTGAATTTTCACAGTTCTCCCGGAATAGCCGCCGCTCTGATAGCAGCTGCTTTATTCGGTGCAAGTACACCCTTGGCGAAACTCTTACTCGGAGAAGTGAGCCCTTGGTTATTAGCTGGTTTATTGTACTTGGGATCTGGCCTGGGGTTATTCCTTTATCGCAGGCTGACTCAGGCACCTAAAGTGGTGTTACCTAAAGCAGAAGTTGGGTGGCTATCAGGCGCAATTTTAGCCGGCGGGGTGATTGCCCCCGTGCTTTTGTTAGTGGGTTTGAGCGCGATGCCCGCTGCCGGTGCTTCGTTGTTACTGAATGCAGAAGGCGTATTTACGGCTTTATTAGCCTGGTTTGTGTTTCGTGAGAATGTTGATCTGCGAATTGCTATCGGTATGTTTGCCATTGTCGCTGGTGCAGTAGTACTCAGTTGGTCAAGTGAGGCAAGTATCGGGAGTATTTGGCCAACTTTAGCAGTATTGGCTGCTTGCTTGATGTGGGGGCTGGATAATAATTTAACACGCAAACTCTCCCTCAATGATGCGACTTGGTTGACCTGTGTCAAAGGTTTAATCGCTGGTAGCGTGAATTTAAGTTTGGCCTTGTTATTGGGCATTAAATTGCCAAACATCGAGTTAGTCGCGAGCGCTTTATTGCTGGGTTTTCTAGCCTATGGCGTGAGTTTGAGCCTATTTATTATTGGCCTACGCCATTTAGGTACTGCACGCACTGGGGCTTATTTTTCGATAGCACCATTCTTTGGGGCGGTATTAGCCGTGATTCTATTAGGTGAACCGATCACTCCAGCCCTATTGATAGCAAGTGGTTTAATGGCATTAGGGTTGTGGTTGCATCTGACCGAATCTCATAGCCATGAACATCATCATGAAGCTTTAGAGCATGAGCATACCCATGTGCATGATGCGCATCATCAACATGAGCATGATTTTCCAATTCGAGTAGGTGAGAAGCACCGGCATCGACATCAGCATGATCCAATCACACATACCCATGCTCACTATCCAGATGTCCACCACCAACATTGAGAGTTTTAGCTTCGTGGCTTGCGTTCTTGCTAGTATCCTAAACTATCAGTTTGAGAGTTACTGCATTAGCAGTTAAGGAGTGATGGCATGAAACAGGTTAGTGTGCTGTTCGTTTGCATGGGGAATATTTGTCGCTCACCCACAGCTCAAGGTGTATTTGAGAGCTTGGTTGAGCGTGCTGGTCTAACACAAGCGATTCAGGTGGATTCAGCAGGTACCCATGCCTATCATATTGGTAATCAACCGGATATTCGCTCTCAGCAAGCTGCTTTAGAGCGTGGAATTGATCTTTCTAAGCAGCGCGCTCGCCAAGTACAAAATAGCGACTTTACAAGCTTCGATTATGTGCTGGCGATGGATCTGAATAATCTGCAGGCTTTGCAGCGCACATCGCCAGCGCAATCAGCCAAAAATTTAAAGCTATTCATGGAATTTGCGAGGCGTTGGCAGGAGCGAGAGGTGCCTGATCCCTACTATGGCGGTTCGCGGGGTTTTGAGCGAGTGTTGGATATGATTGAAGATGCTTCAGAAGGGCTGCTTGAGCATTTGGTTCGCAGCCATCAATTAGAGCAGCTAGCTTAACTAACCGCTCTTTTAACTGGCTTAGCTATTCAGAATGCATCCAAATCGGGCGCTTTTTTGCGGGTAGCGCTGAGTTGGCTGCGTCAGTAGCTTCTTCAGTAGAAATCACTGGCTCAACAACCTTGGTTTCAGCGGGCTGAGCAACTACCTTATTAGAGGTGTAATCCACCTCAGCCGTAACTACACCATTTACTTTAGGCTCAAGCCTATCAGTGACCACTACCGGCTCAAGGCTAATAGGGGGAGCTACTGGCGTTTCAGTAGCGGTGTAATGATTAGTAAAACCATTCGGTTCTGGCACCGTAGCTGGCTCTTGAGCAACGCTTGCTTCCGTTACAGTGGCGTTGCCTGATTCTTGAGCGCTAACGCTTTCAATCCTAGGCTCATTAAAAGTAGCGACCATTGCAGTGCTGGAGATAGGCTCAGGCGCTGATACCCATTGCGCTGCTGGCTCATTAAAGCTTGTTTCTACTGGAACAGAGCTTACCACAGGCGTTAAAACTTCATTGTTTTCTACCCGCACGAAATCAACGGCTTGAGTTTCTACCGGAGTGCTAGATTCATCCATTGCCGCAGGTGCTGGTTGCCCTTGACGCCGATTACGGTCTTGAGGTTGGCGTTGACGCCGTTCCTGATTACGTGATTGCTTTTTCGGAATCAAATCAATGATCAGCGGCTCTAAGGTTTCCAGTGAAGGCACCCGCTTATCATGCTGAGTATAACGAGGCGAGCTATCAGTTGACTCAGGCCGACTCGACTCATTAGCTACAGCTTCAGTCGCCACTTGTGTAATATCGGCGCGTAGCTGTTCAACGCTAATCTCGGTTGCTTGTAGCTCTTGATTAGTACCATTTTCTTCAGCATTTTGGCGATTATTGCCCCGCTCACGGCGACCCCGATTGCGTGGGCGACGATTATCATGCTTTTGCTGGCTGTCTTGCATAGTTGCGGGTGCGTTTTCGACAATAATCTCTTCCACTGCAAGCGTTTCAGTGGTTACTACAACTAGCTCAGTTTCTAATTCAGGATTAGCCGGTTCTGTAGGAGCTTCTGAGCGATTACGCCGATTTTGATTCTGCTGGCGATTATCGCCGCGTTCTTGACGGTTATCACGATCTTGACGATTACGCCCGCGCTCACGCCGCTCATTACGATTTTGGTTAGCCGCTGCTTCAGTGTCTTGATTTTGATTTGATTCTTGCTCTAAACCTTGATCTTTCAAGTGATTAGCAGCTGCTTGGTCTTCTGTTGGGCGGCGTTCATGGCGATTATTCCGCCGCTCTTGCCGATTAGCTGCTTGAGTAGCAGGCGCTCCAATTTGAGGCTTATCTTCTAAGTTAGCCGCTTCAGTATTTTGAGTTTGATTTTGCCGATGGCGCTCATCGCTGCTGCGACGACGTTCATCACTATTGTTACTGTTGTTGTTGCGGCGATTTTGGTTGTTATTATTGTTATTGCGACGGTTTGGATTATTCCGACGCTCATCACCATTGGTGTTTTCAGTGCGCTGTTGTTGAGTGGTAGCTTCTGCTGCAGCTTGTTCAGCCGCTTTGGCTTTCACTTGCTCCATGGTCGGATCGACTTTAGCGTTACTACCAAACAATCCGTTCAGAATACGGCGAATCAAGCCTGGATTCTTTTGTACGTCCAAAATTTCCGACTCCACTTCTGGAGCTGGCATTGGTGTAGGGCGGCGCTCAGTACGATCAATTTGTGGCGCGGGTTGGCTAGGAACCACATTGCCGACCACTGCCTCTTGGCGCACCGGTGCTGGATTCACTAAACGTTCCGCAATCAGATCGACATCGCTCTCTTCAGGTTCACTAATTTGCGTATAGCTTGCACCAACGGTTTCCATATCATCCGTACGCACCCGCATAATTTCAAAATGCGGGGTATCCAAATGTGGATTGGGGATAACGGTGATCTCAATATTGCGGCGTTTTTGAATATTGACAATCGAGTCGCGCTTTTCATTCAACAGATAAGCAGCGACTGGCACTGGAACTTGTGCAATCACGCGACCTGTTAATTCCTTCATGGACTCTTCTTCCATGAGGCGCAGGATCGATAAGGCTAACGAGTCGGTATTGCGAATATGGCCTTGGCCTTCGCAGCGCGGGCAAACCAATTGGCTCGACTCACCTAAAGAAGGACGCAAGCGCTGGCGAGACATTTCTAATAAGCCGAAGCGGGAAATACGTCCCACTTGCACGCGGGCACGGTCAACTTTTAAGGCTTCTTTCAAGCGGCGTTCAACATCGCGCTGATGCTTGCTTGGCAGCATGTCGATGAAGTCGATAACAATTAAACCACCCAAGTCGCGTAAGCGTAATTGGCGAGCAATTTCATCAGCAGCTTCAAGGTTAGTATTGAGTGCAGTTTCCTCAATATCATGGCCTTTGGTTGCACGTGCCGAGTTAATGTCGATGGACACTAAAGCTTCAGTGTGATCGATAACAATCGCGCCACCGGAGGGTAAATTCACGGTACGTTGAAAAGCTGTTTCAATCTGATATTCAACCTGGTAACGGCTGAATAGCGGTGTATTGTCTTGATAGAGCTTTAATTTACGCAGATTTTGCGGCATGACCGCTTGCATAAAATCTTGGGCTTGACGATAAACTTTTGGATCATCAATAACAATTTCGCCAATATCGCGGCGGAAATAATCGCGCAGTGCACGAATGATGACATTACTTTCTTGATACAACAGAACGGGAGCTTTGTGCTGGTTTGCCGCGGCGGTAATCGCCTCCCACAAAGTCTTGAGGTAGTCTAAATCCCAGCTGAGCTCTTCGAGTTCACGATCCACACCTGCGGTACGCACAATTGCGCCCATACCTTCAGGAATTTCTAAATCGCTCAAAGTTTGCTTAATTTGCTGGCGATCTTCGCCTTCAATACGCCGAGAGACGCCCCCTGCTTTGGGGTTATTGGGCATCAACACCAAATAACGACCCGCAAGGCTGATATAAGTGGTTAAAGCGGCGCCTTTGTTGCCGCGTTCTTCTTTATCCACTTGAATGAGGATTTCTTGACCTTCACGCAGCATGTCTTTGACATTGACTTTATTGCCATTGCCGTACTTTTTGACTGCGTCAGGGTGATAACATTCCGGCGCGATTTCACGGAACGAAAGAAAACCATGACGTTGTGCGCCATAGTTGATAAAAGCCGCTTCAAGGCTCGGCTCAATCCGAGTAATGACCCCTTTATAAATGTTAGACTTTTTTTGCGCTCGAAAAGGATGCTCGATATCCAAATCGTAAAGGCGTTGTCCGTCCACCATCGCAACGCGAATTTCTTCGGCCTGCGTTGCATTAATTAATATTCTTTTCATGTACTACACCACAAACGTGCAGTACCTGCTCAGCTTTTCCTATTCATCAAGAAGTAGCCGGCAACAATAAGCCTGAAGGTAAAAGCCATTAGCACCTATCCAAAAACTTTCAGTTTGGAAATTTAGGTGTAAACATGGGGAAAGTAAGGTTTAGATCATCCCAGTGTGCTTTATTTTACCTCTTAATTTTGTGCATCCTGTTGCGTGGTTCTGTCCAATCAATGCCCTGTCCCGCTGGCAGTTGCCCTGATCTGATGAGTTATCAGATGAGACTAGGTTATCGTTAGTTATGTCAATCTAGGGTATGGCATAACTGAATGTTAGTTTCCTTCTCTAAAAACAGGCAGCGACGATAACAGGTATCTGCTATGTTAATTTACTTTCAGTAAACCCTACTGAAGGCGCTGCTCTAAGGTAAAATCGTCTTTATCTGCGACTTTACCTACTCAAATTCCTCTTGGAATTTGATTGAATCATCCGGTCTTGAGTCCTATCATGCGTACCAGCAAACGTTTAGCTGTAAACCCGTCTGTCGGTAGGCAGAAACCATTAGGCTCAACGGTCAGACTTTTAAATCCATCTGTCCAGTAACCTAACCTGAATATAGCAAGTTGGCTAATTGCATTCAATCGGATTCCCGACAATTAGCACACTGAATAAGGCTTTTCTCGCATGTCAGTTGAATACTATACCGTTACTGCTAATGAGGCAGGACAGCGGATTGATAACTTTCTGTTAAAATACTTTAAAAAAGTTCCTAAAAGTGTCATCTATCGTATTGTTCGTAAAGGCGAAGTACGGGTTGACAAAAAACGTGTCAAACCGGAGTACAAATTAACTGAAGGCGAACAGATTCGCATTCCCCCAGTTCGTACTGAAGTTGAGCAGCCACGTTCCAGCGAAGCCTCTGATCAGTTATTAGAACTGATTGATCAAGCCATTCTACACGAAGACACGCATATCATTGTGGTTAATAAGCCATCAGGCTTATCGGTGCACGGTGGTAGCGGAGTCGGTTTCGGTTTGATTGAGGCTTTTCGGCAGTTACGCCCCAATTTACCTTTCGTCGAATTGGTACATCGCTTAGATAAAGACACCAGTGGTCTAGTGATGTTGGCGAAGTCACGGCCTGCTTTAACTTCATTACATAAAATGCTGCAAGAAGGCGAAATCGAAAAGCACTATAAAGCCTTGGTGCATGGGCGTTGGCAGGGCGGTAAAAAGCATGTCACAGTCGATTTGAAGCGTGAAAATAATGCGCGCCAAAAAATCCAAGTCGCTGAAGAAGACGAAGACGGACAAACAGCGGAAAGTATTTTCAAACCGATTTCGGTCTATGGCGACTGCACTTTAATGGATGTGCAGATCCTAACCGGGCGGATGCACCAGATTCGGGTGCAGTCAGCACATTTGGGTTTTCCGATTTTAGGTGATGATCGCTATGGCGACTTCAAATTAAATCGGGTCTATCGTGATTATGGGGTCAAACGCTTGTGTCTGCATGCCTCAGATTTAGAATGCTATTTTGAACTGAGTGGGCAAAAACTGCAGTTTGCAGCACCTTTACCCGATGATATCAATGAAGTACTTAAAGCACTAAAGCGCCCCAAATGAAACAAAAACCTTTACGACGCACATGGCGAGCAGCGCTTATTGGCCCTTCAGCCACGCATCTGCTTAGATGATATTCGCGAATTGCCGGTTTGGTTGGCTAGTTTATAAGCCAGCTCAGCCAGTCTAGTTGGCTGCTTCAGGTTCCCAGCGGGATAGGTCAACTTCAGAGTCTATTTGCCAAGTAGCTTTACTAGGTGTGTAAGAGTGGTTAGTTAAGGCTTGCAGAAATTGGGCGCGAGTGATGGTTTCAGCGCCCATGCTCATCAAATAAGGGTTCGCCATTTGGCAATCAATTAAAGCAAAGCCCCAAGTTTTCAGATGATAGGCGAGGGCGACTAGAGCCATTTTCGAGGTGTCAGGGGCACGACTGAACATAGATTCGCCGCAGAACACGCCACCATTCGCTACACCATATAAACCACCCATCAACTCACTACCGGTTTCGTCATAAACCTCAACCGAATGTGCCCAACCTGCTAAATGTAAGCGGCAATAAGCGGCATGCATATCATCAGTAATCCAAGTGCTATTGGTATAGCTACGGGGCGCTGAGCAGGCACGGACGACGGCAGAAAAATTCTGATCGAAGCGAATTTGATAGCCTTTATTGCGCATAGATTTGCGCAGGCTACGAGTAATGCGAATCTGGCTCGGGTATAAGACAGCGCGTGGGTCTGGGCTCCACCAATAGATGGGTTCACGCGGCCCAAACCATGGAAAAATGCCGTGCTGATAGGCATTGACTAAACGTTTGAGACTCAGGTCACCGCCTACTGCTAATAAACCATTTGGTTCATCCCAAGCCTGCTCAACCGGAGGAAAAGCTTCGTCCGGTCGATTGGGGTTCAGTAAGTGCAACCTAAGCTGGCGGGTCATAGTGATGAATTAGACTTGATGATTTTTAGCCAGTATATCAAGGTAGCGTTCGGCATCCAAAGCAGCCATACAACCCGTTCCAGCCGAAGTAACCGCTTGGCGATAGATATGATCCATCACATCACCTGCTGCAAATACACCTTCGACGCTAGTGGCGGTTGCGTTGCCTTCTAAACCGCTGCTCACTTTAATATAGCCGCCATGCATTTCAAGTTGATCTGCAAAAATATCGGTATTTGGCTTGTGGCCAATCGCAATGAAAACACCCATTAAATCAATATCTTCAGTTTCACCCGTTTGCGCGCTTTTCACACGAATACCTGTCACGCCGCTATTATCGCCTAATACTTGGTCGAGAGTGTGATTCCATAAAATACGCACATTGCCGTTTTTAGCTTTTTCGAATAAGCGATCTTGCATGATTTTTTCAGCACGTAAGCTATCGCGGCGATGTACTAGCACGACTTCAGAGGCTAGATTGGATAAATACAAAGCCTCTTCTACCGCCGTATTTCCGCCACCGATGACTGCAACACGCTTCTTACGATAAAAGAACCCATCACAGGTTGCACAAGCCGAGACACCTTTACCTTGGAAGGCTTTTTCAGAGTCTAAGCCTAAATACATGGCGGAAGCGCCAGTTGCAATGATCAAGGCATCACAAGTATAGATACCTGAATCGCCTTTTAGTGTAAAAGGGCGCTGTTTTAAATCGACAGTGTGGATGTGATCAAAGATAATCTCAGTATTGAAACGCTCAGCATGTTTTTGCATGCGCGTCATTAGGTCAGGCCCCATGACACCCTCATTATCGCCTGGCCAATTATCGACCTCAGTGGTAGTCATCAGCTGCCCGCCTTGTGCCAAACCCGTGACTAATACAGGGTTTAGATTAGCGCGTGCCGCA
The DNA here is from genome assembly GCA_049290875.1 of Thiolinea sp. Taxonomy (GTDB): domain Bacteria; phylum Pseudomonadota; class Gammaproteobacteria; order Thiotrichales; family Thiotrichaceae; genus Thiolinea. The sequence goes on along the minus strand of JBATOI010000041.1, from coordinate 89,722 downwards.
TAAACAGCAGCTGTGTAGCCGGCTGGTCCTGAACCAAGTATCAATAGTCGGCAATGTTTGGTGTTCATGTATAATCCTCATTTTTTTATGAGCAGGCTCAATCCTGCCGAAGCAATTGGCGTAATCCTAAGATAGGCCGAGTGTAGGGTAAAGTAGTAATCCAGTTTATACATTTCAAGTCAGACAGAACGGACTATAATCTTAGCTGGCTAAGCTGTTGAAAAAAATTAAGGAAGTAGGTGATTTGAGTAAGGACAAAATTAAACTCAACCAGCGTAAGCGAGTTAGTTTACAGCAAGCATCCATGATTATTTTTATGGGGATAGCAGCGGTGCTTCTGCTAGCTTTAGTGTCTTATGACCCCAGAGACCCTGGACCCTTTGTCCACAATAATAGCGGCATCGGCGTTGAAATGTGCAAAAACCTCGCCGGTTGTAAGGGCGCATGGTTAGCCAATTTCTTATATGGATTATTAGGTTATTTCGCCTATGCCGTGCCCGTGGTTTTAGTCGCTTTAGGCTTGACAGCTTTCCGTTACCCTAAACATTTGCGTACCCCAGCCAATCCGATTGGTGGCTTGAATGATGTCATTACGGTCGTCGGTGCTGTCTTGACACTGGTGGCGGGTAGCGGCTTAGCACATATGCTATTTACGCCTTATCCAGAGGGTATTGGTGGCGGCATTCTTGGTTCGGTTGTGACAGGCGGTTTACAAGGTACTTTCTTAGGCTTTTATGGCACTTTGCTTGTCTTGTTATCCTTATTTTTAGGCGGTTTGACCGTAGTAGCGGATATTTCTTGGGGTGAAGTCACTGAAAAAGTCGGCGATTTTATGCTGAATATCTTTGAAAAAGCCCAAGGTATGAAAGACAAACATGCTCCAGCCGTCGCAGCCGCTTCAGGCACTACCTTGACAGTTAGCAAGGATTTATTAAAGTCGAGCGGCGAATCAGTCAGCAAGATGGGCGCCTTGCTAGGTAAAGTTTCTGCTTTACAATCGCTCAAGGAACAAGTGACTGGTAAGAAAAATCCTCTAGAAAATGACCCTTACGGTACACGTGATCCTTTATTCGATGATAAAAACCAAACGGAAGACGAAAAGGCTGAGCATCTGGAAAGCCCGCAGCAATCAAGCAAGGCTTTAGCAGCTCCGCCGGTTGCTGCTGCGAATAGTGCAATTGAAGAAAAAGCACCTAGAGTACGCCATGCGGCTGTAGAAGCGTCAGTACGTGATAATGTATTGGCGGATGCAGCCTATACGCTCAATCCCGAGAGCTCAGTGACTTTGCCGCGCTTATCGCTACTGAATCCTCCACCTTCGCCTAAAGATCGAGTACGCCAACCCAAAGAGGCTTTAGATTTGCTGGCTGCTCGCTTAGTCGAGTCCTTAGGCCATTATGGCGTGAAGGACACTACAGTCGTGGCTTGTGAGCCGGGACCAGTCATTACTCGCTTTGAACTCCAACTCCCTGATGGGACTAAAGCCAGCAAGATTTCTGGTTTGGCGAATGATTTAGCGCGCAATATGTGTGTATCCAGCGTGCGTGTGGTTGAGGTTATTCCGGGGCGACCAACGATTGGGGTTGAGGTGCCTAATGAGAAGCGTGACGTGGTTACCATCAGTGAAATCATCGAGTCACGCGTTTATCAAAAAAGTGTCTCACCGCTGACTTTAGCGTTGGGCAAGGATATTGCGGGCAACCCAGTGGTGGCCGATTTAGCGCGCATGCCTCACTTGTTGGTCGCAGGTACGACCGGTTCTGGTAAATCGGTGGCCGTGAATGCGATGCTCTTAAGCTTGTTGTATAAGGCTACGCCTGAGCAGGTACGCTTAATTCTGATTGACCCGAAAATGCTAGAATTAAGCAGCTACGAAAATATTCCGCATTTATTAGCACCCGTTGTGACTGACATGAAAGATTCTGCGAATGCGCTACGTTGGTGCGTTGCAGAGATGGAACGGCGCTATTTGCTCATGTCAAAGTTAAAAGTGCGCAATATCACCGGCTTCAATACCAAGATTGAAGAAGCGCAGGCGCGTGGGGAGCAGATTCCTGATCCGTTATTTGATCCTGCCAAATCGCTGGAAATGCAGCCGCAAGCCTTGCAAGCCCTGCCTTACATCGTCATTGTGATTGATGAATTTGCCGATATGATGATGGTGGTCGGCAAAAAAGTTGAAGAGTTGATTGCACGTTTGGCACAAAAAGCGCGTGCTGCCGGGATTCACCTGATTCTTGCCACACAACGACCTTCAGTAGATGTTATTACTGGCTTGATTAAGGCGAATATTCCTTCGCGGATTGCTTTCCAAGTTTCTACTAAAATAGACTCACGGACTATTTTGGATCAGGGTGGTGCGGATCAGTTGCTTGGCTATGGTGATATGTTGTACATGCCGCCGGGGACTTCAATTCCACAACGGGTGCATGGCGCTTTGGTTACTGACCAAGAGGTCGAGGATGTTGCCACTTATCTCAAACAGCAGCGGGAACCTGAGTACATTGTTGGTGTCCTAGCTGATACGGAAGGCAGTTCTGAGGCGATTCCGGGCTTAGAGCCTTTGGATAGTGGCGAAGAAGCTGATCCTTTATATGATGAAGCGGTAAAAGTAGTGACTGAATCGCGGCGGGCTTCAATTTCTTATCTGCAACGGCGTTTGAAAGTGGGCTATAACCGTGCCGCGCGCATGATTGAAGATATGGAAATTGCGGGCGTAGTCAGTGCGGTTTTACCGAATGGCACGCGGGATGTGTTGGCTCCACCACCAGTAGATGATTATTAAATTAAAATTAGGATGTTGTTGGATTTTATGATGAAAAAATTAATAGCGACCGTCTTTTTGGTAGCCGGTTTAATGCAGGGCGCTTATGCGGAAACAGATGCATCAGGCATTGCGGAAACCTCTGCTAGCGATGGACGTACAAGCTTAAACCAGTTTTTTACCACGGTTAACTCGATGCAATCTGGGTTTGTGCAAGAGGTCTACGATGACAAAGGTAAGCTTAAGCAAAAGTCCAAAGGTATAGTTTATTTATCACGCCCCGGCAAGTTTCGCTGGGAATATGCAGCCCCTGAGTCCCATCAAATTGTGGCCGATGGCAAAAATGTCTGGGTTTATGATGTTGAACTAGACCAAGTGACGGTCAAGCCAATGAGCCAAGCCTTATCCGCAGCACCCGTGGGGATGCTGTTGAATAAGCAGCCTGTTGAGCAACAATTCGCCGTAGAGCCAATGGAAGCCGAAAATAGTACCAGTAAATTATCATGGTTCCGTTTAAAGCCTCATAAGAAAGATTCTGATTTCACGACGATGGATTTAGGCGTGAGCAAGCAAGGCATTCAAGAAATGGTGTTGGGTGACAAGTTTGGGCAGCAAACTTATATTCACTTCCAAGGGATGAAGCTAGATGGGAATGTAGATGCGGCACGCTTTAAATTCACACCGCCTGCGGGTGTGGATGTGATCGGCAAACCTTCCTAAGCTTTGATGACGACTGCTTTCACACCTTTAGCTGAGCGGATGCGTCCGCGACGTTTAGAAACTTATGTGGGGCAGGCGCATTTACTTGCTAAGGGCAAACCTTTACGGCGTGCCCTTGAAGAAGGCTATCTGCATTCGATGCTATTCTGGGGGCCACCTGGAACTGGCAAAACCACCTTAGCCCGTTTAATCGCCCATTATTGGCGAGCCGAATTTTTAACGGTGTCTGCGGTGCTGGCGGGTGTTAAAGAAATTCGCGCCGCTGTTGAAATTGCACAAGCCAATCGTGATCAATTCAGCAAAGCGACGGTCTTGTTTGTGGATGAAGTACATCGTTTTAATAAAGCGCAGCAAGATGCTTTCTTGCCACATATTGAATCTGGCGTGCTGATTTTTATTGGTGCGACTACTGAAAACCCTTCCTTTGAATTGAATAATGCCCTGCTTTCGCGGGTGCGTACGTATGTGCTGCGCAGTTTAACTAGCGGTGATATTCGCGCTATTTTGCAACAGGCTTTAGCTGACCAAGAACAAGGTTTTGGTGCACGTAATTTGCAGTTGAGCGCTTCAGCTTTAGAGCAACTTGTGGTGATGGCGGATGGTGATGCGCGCCGTGCTTTAGGTTGGCTAGAAATGGCGGCTGACCTTGCGGAAGAAACTGAGCAGGGTTTAGTCATTAGTGACGAAACCATCCAAGAAGTCGCGAGCGGTTCCTTGCGCCGTTTTGATAAGGGTGGGGATTTATTCTACGAACAAATTTCAGCACTACATAAATCAGTACGTGGCACTGACCCCGATGCAGCTTTGTATTGGTTTTGTCGGATGCTTGATGGGGGCTGTGATCCCTTATATATAGCGCGGCGCATTGTGCGTATGGCTTCAGAAGATATTGGCAATGCAGATCCACGTGGTTTGCAGCTAGCACTCAATGCTTGGGATGCGTATGAGCGCTTAGGCAGCCCGGAGGGGGAATTGATGCTTGCGCAAGCAGTGGTGTATTTAGCCTGTGCGCCGAAAAGTAATGCAACGTATAGCGCTTTCAAGCAAGCCATGACGGATGCCAAGCAATCGGGTTCTTTAGAAGTGCCCATGCATCTACGCAATGCGCCTACCCAACTAATGAAATCAATGAATTACGGCAAAGGTTATCGATATGCGCATGATGAGGCAAATGCTTATGCCACCGGCGAAAATTATTTCCCTGATCCACTCAAAGGTCGGCGTTATTACCAGCCTGTTGAGCGTGGTTTAGAACTAAAAATTCGTGAGAAGCTCGCAGCGCTCCGGGGTAAATCTTAGCATTTTCCTACTAAGCCAACAGTTTTTAGTCGTTTAGCTAGCTCCATTTTCATAGCGGATATTATTAGGTTTGCTCAAAGGTATTATCGCGGATAGTGGTATTTTTAATTGGGTCGTTAATGCTCTCACGAACCCTACTGTATACCCAAATATCTGGCCCTGATTTAGTGCCAATAAAAATATTATTGGTCCTAATAGTGCCATTATCTTGCACACGAATACCAAATTTATTGTAGTTAATTTTGTTATTGCTAATAATGTTGTTCTGCGCAATATCTCGATAGTATTTATTCGAATTGGCTTGATAGATGATTGGATCTCCACAAGTGAAGTCAGCCAAATCTCGATCAGCACGTTCGGCGACCCAAATAGCCGTTTCCTCAGCAGAAAAATCATTCCCAGTGATGTGATTAGAATTAGAGCCGTAGCGGTGCGGTGCAGTGAGTGGATTTTCTACATGCTCCCAACAGTTTTTATATAAATAAACACCGCCATCTCCATTATCACGGAAAGTATTATTACTAATTTGATTATTACTGGATGCATCGATTGCAATGCCTTCACGGCGTGAAGGTTCATCGCGTCGAGGGAAACGTTTCAGTGTTTCTAGATCATAATTAGAAAAACCATTGCCTTCGAATACTGAATTTTCAATCAGCGCCTGCTCAGTATCTGCACCTAAATAAATAGCAGAGTTAGAGGAGCCAAGAATACGTGTATCACTGATATGGAAGTTAGTGATGATATAGCGATTCAGAAAAATACCATGGATATGCGAATTAATAATAAGTGAGTTCAGCACATTGACGCGAGTCGGTGCGATAGCCTGGATAGCACTTTCTTGAATAGAGCCATTTCGCAAGCCTAATAAAGTATTTTTCGATAGATTAATTTGTACAGTGAGTGCGTCGCCATAATTTAAGAATTGGCAATTTCGGAGAGTAACATCGCTCACTCTCGGATTATTAGACTCATCGCTTTGTACAATAACACCATAGCGAGTTGGCGCTGTTTGAGCGGTATAGGCTTTGCCGTATTTGTTACGTGCTACTGTGGTTAAGCCATTAAATACCGCGTTGTTACAGTTTAGGGTGACATTAGGTCGATCAATCACCAAGGTAACTCTTTGAAAGGAGCAGTTTGTTGGTAGAGTGAGTGATTCACGCAAGGTTATGGTGCTATTAGCCTGCCAATTTGGGCAAGCGGTATTGACCGTAGTAGGAAAACTAATAACGCTTGAAAAATCTTTATCAGGATAAAGGTTATTATCGATATCTGTTTGGATATCATCTAGTTGGTCATCACTGCAAGCTGTTAGAAACAGGAGTGCCAGCAGACCTAATGTAGCGGCTTGATAGATTTTCATAGTACAGCCCTGACCCCTATCTCTTGATTAAAATTATTTTCAGTCTAGTCGCTTTAAACGATGCTTGCATTAATCCTGATAATTCAATGTTCTTAATAGCTGATCATGGAGACCTGAACTAGCGGCAGCCAACACAGTTGTACTGTCTAAATTCAAAGGTTGGCCCAATAAATCTGTAAACACCCCACCAGCCTCATTCACAATCACTGATAAAGCCGCGACATCGAGAATATTTACATCCGACTCAACAATAGCATCGACTTTACCGCTGGCTAGCAGATGGTAGTGGAAGAAATCGCCATAACCACGGATGCGTTGTACTTGGGTGATGATTTTGCCTAAATTCGCCCAGCTGGAACTGGCTGCTAGTGACGCAATATTGCCTAACGACAGTGCAGATTGATTCACTTCTTGATAGCCACTCACTTTAATCGGCTGCTGATTTAGGAAAGTACCTTGACCTTTTTCTGCATAAGCTAATTCGCCAAAAGCAGGCGCATTCGATACCCCTAAAATTAATTCTGAGCCTTTCATCAGCGCGATTTGCGTCGAGAACATGGGATAGCGACGCACAAAGCTTTTGGTGCCATCAATCGGGTCAATCAACCAAGTGTATTCTGCGTCGGGATTAGTTTTGCCGGTTTCCTCGCCAAAAAAACCATGCTCAGGAAAGCGCTCTAAGATAATTTGCTTAATCGCTTTTTCAGTTTCTACATCGGCAATCGTGACAGGGGATTGGTCAGCCTTTAGTTCAATATCAAAACTGCCTTGATAATAATGCAGAATGATTTCTTGGGCAGTCTGTGCGGCTTCAAGCGCAGTTTGGAGGAAAGGACTCATGTATTTATATTCGCTGCGAGTAAATCAAAAAAGGCGACATTCAGCAGGATTAGCAGGCGCACGTCAAGCCTTCATTTTAGAAGTTTTTGGATATCTTCATGCATGGCTTGTGCCGTTTCTGCCCAGTTTTGTTCGAGCATAATCGCATGTCCGGCATTAATCCAAGTTAAGGAACAGCAATAAGTGCCGGCAGTCCAATGTACCACGCTAGCAGGCACGAGGCGATCATGGCGCGCGCCCAAGACCGCTAAAGGTGTGAGTTTAATCCGTGAGACAAACGGCAGATTCACATTCATATCCCACAGCAGACGCATAGATTCGGGGCTGGCGTTCTGAAACCATGCCTGTAAATCGGCATCACTGACAGGATGATAAAATAAAACATCACGCGCGAATTGCAGATCGGTTTGTTCAGGTTGGCTGTAAATGCGCGCCATTTTCATAGCTAATAGTGGATTCGTCCAAGTGCTAATCATCGAAACCGGCATCATGCCTTGCGGGGGCACGCTACAAGCCAAAATAGCAGCCGGGGCGCGATATTCGGATAAATAGCGCTGCACCACCATGCCACCCATTGAATGCCCGACTAAGACAGGTTCTTTGCCAGTTTGCTGTTGGATATGCTGAACTGCTTGGCGCAAATCCTCAACAAAATCACTTAAACCTAAACGATTAATCGGCTTATCCGCAGGGGAATTGCCATGCCCACGCAAACTCAAAGCGTAGGCTTGATAGCCCTGCTCGGCAAACCAGGGGAGAAAATGCACATCCCAAATCCAAGCAGCACTTAAAATGCCATGCACGAATAAAATCGGTTGGCCTTGATTATTAGTTGAGCGCTGAATGATTTCTAAGTCCATCTTAAATCGTCTACTGGCTGCAGGAATAGCCTGCAATTCAACAGGAATACCTGTGGGTGTCAAGGGTTTCACCGCGAGTTTTTAGAATTGAGTTATAATCAGCGGCTGAAATAACTACCACGAAGGAGCTTGTTGATGGAGTATCGCCCATTAGGAAAGACTGATATTAAAGTCAGCAAAATTTGCTTAGGTACGATGACTTTTGGTGAGCAAAACACCGAAGCTGATGCGCATCAGCAACTCGATTATGCCTTCGAGCAGGGAATTAACTTCATTGATGCGGCGGAAATGTATCCGGTGCCGATTAATGCCGAAACTCAAGGCCGCACCGAGCAATATATTGGCACTTGGCTCAAACAGCGCTCAGATCGCGATAAGATAATTCTCGCCAGTAAAGTGGCTGGCCCTGGGCGCAAAGAAGCCTTGGGGCATCTACGCGATGGCCCACGCTTAAGCAAAGAGCATATTTTGCAGGCTTGTGATGCCAGCTTAAAGCGCTTACAAACCGATTATATTGATCTCTACCAAGTGCATTGGCCGAGTCGTAGCACCAATTATTTTGGGCAACTCGGTTATCGTTATGGCAAAGACCACCACCCCGAAACGATTGAAGAAACGCTGAAAGCGCTAGGCGAACTAGTAGCAGCCGGTAAAGTGCGCCAGATTGGTTTATCGAATGAGACCCCATGGGGTGTAGCGGAATATTTAAGCCTTGCGAAAGAATTTAACCTGCCACGTATCGTCAGCGTGCAAAACCCGTATAGCTTATTGAATCGCAGCTATGAAGTTGGTTTGGCGGAATTTGCGCATCGCAGCTCAGTGGGTTTGTTGGCTTATTCACCGCTAGGATTTGGCGTACTCAGTGGTAAATATGTGAATGGCCAGCGACCAGAAGGCACCCGCCTTACTCGTTGGGGGCAATACTTCACCCGTTATACGCATGAGCATGCGCAAACAACCACTCAACACTACGTCGAGTTGGCACAAAAGCATGGCTTAGATCCAGCGCACATGGCTTTGGCTTATGTGAATTCACGTCCGTTTTTGACCGCGAATATTATTGGCGCGACTAGTATGGAACAGCTCCGCAGCAATATTGCCAGTGCTGATCTGGTCTTATCTGATGAAGTGCTTAAAGGGATTGAGGCGATTCATGATGCACATCCGAATCCTTGCCCGTAAAGGAACTTGGTAGTGATTCTGTATATTCATGGTTTTCGTTCCTCATCGCTTTCGGGCAAGGCGCAGGAAACTAAGCGCTGGCTAGCAGCGCGTGGAAGAGAGCAGGAATGGGTTTGCCCTGATCTGCCGCCTTATCCGCTGGAAGCGCTGCAAGTCTTAGAAGCTATTGTGCAGGCTGCTAAGGAACCGCCTAAGCTGATTGGTAGTTCCTTAGGCGGCTTCTATGCAACAGCATTAGTCGCCCGCTTTGGTTTAAAAGCCGCAGTGGTGAATCCTGCTGTGCATCCCGGATTAGTGTTGCGTCCAGCGCTAGGCACGATCACTAGCTTTTACGGCGATGAGCAATACCAATTTACAGAACAGCATTTGCAAGAACTGCATGCACTCGATCTGCCTGCGCCGCTTCATCCTGAAAATATCCTGTTCATGCAAGAGCGTGGCGATGAGGTTTTAGACTGGCAGGCGGGGCTAGCTTATTATCGTGACTGTCATCAACTCGTGTTTGCAGGGGGTGATCATGGCTTCACTCGCTATCGCGCTGTGCTGGATTTAATTGATCATTTTTTAAAAGGCTAACTATGACGCTTGAACAACTGTTACATGTGCTGCAACAGCAGCAAGCTCTTAAATTTGCCGAAGTGATTGCCATCATTGAGGCCAATTACACCTATACCCCACAAAGCTTTAATAATGGTGTAGGCGAAGATCGTGTGCACAATCCCGCAGGCACCAATGAAGGCTCCTGCAAAGTATTTGCCTTTGGAAAGCTTCAGCAACTTCCCTCCGAGCAGACGTTAGCCTGCTTTGCAGAGCATTATCAGAAAGTGTTGGCTACACCGGAAGCTTCGGATCATGCGAATATTCGTAGCTTTATGAAACATGGTTGGGCAGGGATTGAGTTTTTGGGGGATGAGCCAGCGCTTAAAGCTAAGGCTGCTGTTTAAAGCTAAGGCCATGTGTGCATGGCCTAGATTGAACTAACTCGTTGTCACCGCCCAACCTTCACTTGGCGATTCATGCGGTGTCACATTAAAAGCTGACACGCTCATTTGCGTCATGGAGGCTTTACCTACAATCGTAGCGAAAGAGGCATCAGCTGCATCGCGGGCGGTAATGATACGCACAAAGCTACTCGGTGGAGCCATGCGGGTGGCATCAAATAAATACCATCTTCCCCCTAAATAGGCTTCAAATACGCCATGAAAATCAGCTGGGGCCTCTAAACCTGGCGCATAGGCTGAGACATAGCGTGCTGGAATACCTAAAGCACGGCATAAACTGATACTTAAATGCGCAAAGTCGCGGCAAACGCCTGCGCGTTGCAAGAGCACTTCACAGGCACCGCTAGAGGCATCGGTTGTGCCTGGGATATATTCAATATTCTTGTATACCCAATCGACTATGGCAGCGACCCGCGTATAACCAGTGGGTAAACCCTCAAAGGTTTTATACACAAAACGACCAATACGATCAGCTTCGCAATAACGACTTGGATTCAAGTAAGGCAGGACTTCAGGCGGCAATTGCGTATAAGGCGTTTCGGGTACTTCGTTTGGATGAGCCGTGTTGACATGCAAGGCTATGGTTGCGGCATAGTCAATACTGAAGCATCCAGGCTCAAGGGTTAAACGAATGCTGCGTCCACCTTCAAGACCAAGGTTAAAGGTCTCGTAAGGTACATAGGGGGTTAAAATTAAATTTTCTTGCTGAACCGTCTGATATTGATTGAAGGCGGGCATAATATTAAAAATAAAAGTTGTAGCCGATTCCAGTTTGTAATCTAACTTGGTGGCAACTTGGATAAGGCTCATACGGTATCCTCAGGGGAAATAGGGTGGGTTATTTAAGGCATGGAAGCAATTCGTGCGCCAATTTAATGGCTGAATAACCATATAGGCTAGTCTATTCACAGAAAAAATGTGAGTGTCTCTATAGAAATTAAGTGATCTAGGCTTGCGCTGTTAAGGGCTTGGCTTATGATAAGTGCCTCTATTATTTAATAAGAACAATCATGATGAAACTAACAATATTTATTTTTGGGGCTATGACTTTAATTTCTGGCTGTTCGGCAGTGCCGAATGTAGTCGTGCCGCCGAGCATTTCGGTGCAGGATGTGAGTTTACAAAGTTTATCGCTCACCCAAGGCACTGGTTTGGTGAGTTTAAATGTGACTAATCCAAATGCTTTTCCGATTCCTTTGGAGGGCGTGCAATACAATCTACGCTTAAATGGCACACAGGTTGCCAGCGGTGATCAACGTCAATCCATGTATCTGTACCCGAATCAACCCACCGCAGTACAAATTCCAGTGCAATTGCAGCTAGCAACTTTGATGCACTTAGCACCAGTGCTTTGGCAGAATCGTGCGGTGCAGTATCAATTAGATGGAGCTGTGCGCCTGCCGTTTATTAGTGTTCCGTTTCAACGGCAGGGTGGGATTGGGGTCAATTAATGTGGAGAGGGGAGCTTGATCGTTAACTAAGTTGCAGGTCGTGGTACTTAGAGTTAGCTCCCTTAATTTAGCGATAGCCTAAATCCTTCATAAGCTAGACAATGCTCACTTTCTGACGAAAACAAAGCGAGGTTGTTGATGCATCTCTTCAAATCTACCCCATTGATTTGGCTGCAAAGCTCATTGCTGCTTTTAGTCCTAATTCTAAGCTTACCCACTCAAGCCGCCACGATGCTTCAGCCAGTGGATAATGCTTCCAAAGACCCAAGTTTCTTAGCGTTTCGCAGCCAGCTCTTAAAGACCATTGAGCGTAAAGATGCTAAAGCGTTCTTAGCGGTGGTAAATAAAAATATCCATGTTTCATTCGGGATGGAGAATGGCATTGAAGATTTCAAAAAGATGTGGGGCTTGAATAAACCAGCCACTAGCCAATTGTGGGCTGAGCTCAGCAAAGTGCTCAAAATGGGTGGTTCTTTCAGCAATAAGACAACTTTTGTAGCGCCTTATGTTTTTAGTGAATGGCCAGAAGATAAAGATGCCTTTGAAAACTGGGTGGTGATTGCTAAAGATGTAAACATTCGTGCTAAGCCTAGCACCAACGCCGCCGTGTTGAAAAAAGTGAGTTATGAAATCCTGCCGGTTGAATTCAGTGAAAATGAGCAATGGGTTACGGTGAAGCTAGATAATGGCAAGCAAGGCTATATTGCCAGCCAATATATTCGTAGCTCGGTGGATTACCGCGCCTTTTTTGAAAAGATCAATGGACGCTGGCAAATGACGGTGTTTATAGCTGGCGATTAGTTTTAAGTCATTAAACTGACCCAAATAGTCACGGTGAGCATGGAGGTTAAGGTAGAAAACACTACGATCTGCGAGCTGGCTTGCTCAAATAAGTTGTAGCGCATCGCCACTACATGCACTAAAGCGCCGGTGGGCAGTGCGGCGAGCAGGACGGTAGCCACTAACCAAGCTGGATCAGCCACGCCTAACAGATAAAAAGCTAAATAAGTCAGTGCAGGGTGAATAATTAATTTGATACCAATCAGCCAGCCTAATTCCCCAAGGCTGGTTTGAATTTGCCGAAACTGTAAGCTTGCACCCAAGCAAAACAAAGCTACCGGAATCGCAGCGGGGGCGAGCATATCCAAGGTGGTATTAACCACTTTTGGCAGTTGCCAACCTAAGCCAGAAGCTAATAAACCCAGCACGGTGGAAAGGAAAATCGGGCTGCGTAGTAGCGAGCGATCTAAGGTGTTCCATATTTGTTGCAGGCTCATACTGTGCTGGCGCAGTGCTTCAATACAGAGTTGCGCGCCGCCAATAATCAATAAATTCCCGGCCAAAATAATGCTAATCGTGGCGGCTGACTCGCCCAATAAACTAAAAGTGAGCGGAATTCCCATATAAGCATAATTCGCAAACACGCTATTCAAGCCGCGCATGACTAATTCAGTGGGGGCTTTGCATTGAAAAAAATAGCGACTACCTAAAACTGCAACACTTGCAGTCAACACAACCCCGAGCACAAACGCTGTTAAAGCTGGCCCATTGAACAGATTATCTAAGGACTGGCGGCGCGCTGCATTAAACAATAAAGCAGGTACTGCAAAGTAATACACGAACAGATTCAAAGCGGGCAGCATGGTGCTATCAAGGATGGTTCTACGTGCTAGATAGCCTAAGCCAATCAGCAAAAATAGAGGAATAATGGCAAACAGGCTTTCAGTCACAGCAGAGTCCGAGGCAAGTATAAGGCTCGGCCATTATAGTGAAAGCGAGTTGAAATGCAGTCGGTTTATCTCAAAACCACAGGCTTTCTTGCCAGGCTAAATCAGGGGTTGGAGTATTATTCGCGCTCGCAACTTGGGTGGCAGCAGCGGAGGGCTTGTTCTCAATCCAATACAAGGGGTTTTCTTGTGAAGTCTTATTCAATAATTCTTGCAGAATATTGGCAAACTGTTTGGTGGGGTCTAGCAACAGTGCACTGCTATGTTCAGTTAGGAGTTGAATATCCGTACTGCTAGACTTTTCTGTTAAGGCTAAGGGCTTATAGTAATGTAGCTCACTGGCACTATTCGTACTGTTTTGCCCTAGAGCTAAAGGCTTGTGCTGATGTAACTTAGGGCTACTTGGGTTGATAGTGTCATCTAAATCAATCAGTTCTAAGGACAGCTCAGCCTTAGTCGTTAAAGCTAAAAGTTTATGTGGTGGGTGCAGCTTAGTTGGAGCTGTTTCTTCAGCAGTAATATTGCCAATTTGCTGCTCAACAACTTGATTTACATGCTCATTAAGCAGCTGTTGTTGATCATTAGACTCAGGATTAGAGTTTGGGAGGCTTGGCCGATGATTTGATTTCCCAAATTCTAAACTAGCAGCGTTGCTCAACGGCAAAGGGCGGGTATGTTTAAGATCAACTGCTGGGGTAGTTGCAGGGTTTAAAGTGCTAGAGGAAATCATAAGGCTATCCCAATTTTTGTAATTTGGGCTATTTATTAATTAAATTAATAGCAGATGAAAGCTTACTGGGGACTAACGGCTGAGTTATTTGTTTAAATGGCTAGATGAATAAAATTCAAGCCCTACTTAGTCGATTAACTAAGCAGTGCTATCAATTTTATCAGTTGCACCGTAAAACCCCTTGCTTTAGCTGGGGAGCTACAAGGTGCATCGGCGGCGTTAGCCGATCTATTCATTCAGTGTCTATTTTGATATAATTAAGCCCATGAAAACATTGAAGTTACGTATCAAAGACAATCATGCTCAGCGGCTAAACCAGTTAGCGACTGAAGTGAATTTCGTCTGGAACTACGTGAATGACTTGTGTTTCACCCACTTAAAAAGAACAGGGAAATTTTTCTCTGCTTACGACGTGGCAAGTTATACCGCAGGCGCATCCAAAGAACTCAATCTGCATAGCCAAACCATTCAAGCGGTGACAGAAGAGCTGATCACCCGTCGCAAGCAATTCAAGAAAGCTAAACTCAGTTGGCGGGTGTCTAATAAACAATCCGCTAGGCGTTCATTAGGCTGGATACCGTTTAAAAAGTCCGCCATCAAATATGGCAATGGTTTTGTTCAATATGGCAAAACGCCCTTCAAACTCTGGGATTCTTACGGTTTAGAGCAATACCACGTCAAAACGGGCTGCTTTGTCGAAGATGCCCGTGGCCGCTGGTATGTCTGTCTGGTGGTGGATAACGCGCCTAAGCTCGAATCCAAAGGTACAGAAGCCGTTGGCATTGATCTAGGCTTAAAGGATTTAGCCACCCTCTCGAATGGCAAAAAACTAGCCGCACCTAAACACTATCGGCGCTATGAGCGGCAGCTAGGTATTGCACAACGAGCCAGAAAGAAGCACCGAGTTCGAGCGATTCACGCCAAGATTAAAAACACGCGGCACAATCAGCTCCACCAATTTTCCACTGAACTAGTCAAAGCCTATGCCGCGATTGTCGTCGGCAATGTCAGTTCAAAAGCTTTAGCTAAAACAAAACTCGCTAAATCCGTACTGGATGCGGGTTGGTCAAGTTTTAAAACCCTGCTCCGGTATAAATGCGAGAACGCAGGCGTGTGGTTTGAAGAAGTGAATGAATCATACACCACCCAAACTTGTTCGTGTTGCGGCTGCATCAGCCCCAACAGTCCGAAAGGTAGAGCGGGTTTGCGAATAAGAGAATGGTCTTGCCCTGAGTGTGGGGCACGGCATGATCGTGATGTGAATGCAGCGAAGAATATTCTCGTGCTCGGACATGAGCGTCTAGCAGTAGGAATCCCCTCCCTTTAGGGAGGGGAGGATGTCAATTAAGCTAAGCGTTTGACTTGAGCTTCAATAATATCGCCATACACGGTGTTATCGTCACCGAAGTAAACCATCGACGAGGCGAGCTTGCTAGCCAGAATCGCGTATTTGACCTTTTCCGGTAAACGATCAATCCGATCTTGAAACTCAAGCTCCTGAATCAAGGCTGGCATATGCGCGAGAATGGCCTGTTTGTAGCTGGCTGCATGTACTAATCCCGGATTGGCTTGGAAGTAAGCAAACATACGCGCGTAATGCGCATTAATTTCTTGGCTGACTTGGGTCGAAATATCGGTATAAGTGATTTTTCCGCCGGTTTCGCGCTGGCGCTTAATCACCACGCGCGCTTCCTGTTCAGCCATGCGATTCAAAATCTTAATCACATCACTCACATATTGCTGCTTATGCGCGAGGAACTCTTCTTCGCTCAAGGTCAGATTGGCGATGATTTCATACGAGGAAGAAATAACTCCACACTTATTCGCAGAGGCATCACGCATAATCACCACGCCACGTTGCTGCAGCACACGGCGTGCATCCGGTGTAATGAAGGAGTTTGCACCCTCGACAATCACCCGCGCACTTGGCTGCCCATCGGCTTTGAAGAACTGATCCACATTATGCAGCGCGATAGTTTCAGGACGCCCCCCCGCAGGAATGAATAGATCCGTTTCTACGGTGAAGGCTAGCTGGTTGAAGATCTTGTTGAACTCATCAGTTGAGATCCAATGCTCTTCTAAACCGGCTGACGTTTTCTTCAGCTTTTTATACAAATCGCGCATGCCATCATGTTTCTTTTGGCTGCGATAGATAATGAAAGCACCTTCATGCAAGGCATTTGCATCAAACGCATCTAAGTCTGCTTGGAGAATAATTTTGCGTAAGGCAGCATGATCTAAACCTGCTGGGTCGAAGGCTGCTGCGGTGCCATCCATGATCATGCGAATTTGCACCTGCTCACAGCGCTCTAACAGCAAGCGCATGCTATTGCCTGCTACATCGCCATTGGGGCCGCCCGTGATTTTGATACTGAACGGGTCTTTATGCATATCAATGCCGAGTGTTTCTTGCATGGTCACTTCGGCAAACCGAATCACACCAATGGAGGTGACACCGTATTCTTTATGATTAATCCCAACCTTTTTGCTGGACATAATGCCTGCGCCGAGTAAGTAGCCGCGCTGTGCTGCGAGCTGAGCGATTAGCTCAATCATCACATCATGCATATTTTCGTCAGGGCCAAGTTCAATCGGCTCATCTTCACCATAGTAGTCAACGACGCGTGGATCTTTGGCTTTGCCGTTTTCAGTCACATACAAATCGAGGAAGGCATTGGTAAAGCCATATTGCAGCTTATACAGATATTGCAACACGGTCGCTGGTGGCGTACCAGGGCGTGTATTGAGGATGGAGACCATCTTCGAGCCGCCTTCGTAAATATCCTTATTCTTCAAATGCTGGGTATGTGCTAACACGTAATTTTCGCGAAATAAGGTATTCGCACTATTCGTGTAATCGTCATGGCCTTGGGTCATCAGTGTGCGCCAGCCACCACGTGCAATATCCGAGAAACCAATGTGATAACCTGAACCACTGCGCCCTGCAAAGAAGGTAATGCGGAAAGGGCGTTCTTTAGGTAAATCCGCTGTGAAATCATCGCCCAATTCTTCCAAATAGACAGGATCAAGACGGAAGGCGAGGGCATGTTTTTCATCGACAAAGAAATTGGTTTTTAAACAGTGAGTGATAAAACTCATCGCACAACGGAAAATCACGCGGCGCGTTTCATCTAAGAAACGTCGTCCGGTATTGAAGTTATCAATCTTGTTCTTAGTTTCTTGTAACAGCTCAGTATAAATGGTTTCGCGCTCGGCCAAATTGGGCTTAAAGCGTGCATGGAATAGCTTCACCAACTGCTGACTGATTTCGGGTTGCGCGAGGAAAGCACGCTGTACTACTTCAGGGTCAAATTGATCGGGTTTGTTGTGGGCAAGATTGGTATGGCAGAAAGTGATGACCGCTTTGATGAAAGTCGCATCCGTTCCGCTCATGACTCCAGTGGCAACTAATTCATTAAAACTAGTCGAGTCGGAGGAAATAATTTGTGTGTTGTATAACTCATCCTGCAAGGCTTGGAACAGTTCATTACCGGTTTCGAGGACTACGCCATTGCGGGGTTGCACATAGAAAGTGGCTAGGAAAGTTGGGAAGATGCCATTGCTTAAAGTGATGGTATAAGTACGTTTGACACCGATTTTTAAGCGCTTAAACACTTCAAACACTTGCAGTAAAAAATCGCGTTGCGGTGGGTTACTCACGCCAAACAGTACGCGATTCGTTTCGCCATTCACCGCATTATCAATCGAATGAATTTCTAAATGGATACCGCCATGGGCTTGGGTTTTTTGATATAAATCGAGCACACGGGCAGTACGTTCGGGATGAGAAACTTTGACGTATTCTGGGTTATTAATCCATAAGAGCTTAGTCAAGCTATCAGCTTGGCTCATATCAAAACTTGGCGTGTAAACACGCAAGCCTTCCTCTATCGTTGCTTTAATATCAAGGGGGAGCGTGTTGTCATCAGCTGCTAAGGCAACCGCAACCTCAGCATCAGGTATGCTGTTATAGTCAAAACGCAGTACTTCTAAAAAATAATCACTGTTAGGCAGGCGCGTTAGCGAAGTATTGATTTCTGAGTAAGATAAATTATCGCGTTTTGGCAGCGAGCTAAGCGTATTATAAATCGAATTGGGAATGCCATTTTGTGCCACCAACATACGCTCAGGACGATCTGCCAAGCGGATATAAGGTAGGCGGTGAATACGATAGAGTGATTCGACTAATACAGCTAAGGCATCGGGTTCGGTGCGATTGAAGCTGAAAAAAAGTGGGTGCATCGCTTGCTGTAGCCAGCCTAAATTGCTATCCATACGGCTGCAACTTTCGTTGATGGTTGCTTGAATTTGCTCAATAACTTGCTGTCCTGGATCTTGGTCCATGGTTGCTCCTCCTGTGTGTTTTGTAATACTTGATTTTTTTTCTAAACATACGCCAATTTGGTGCGTAATGGCAGATTTTTAATTATTTAAAACCATGTTTAACGCAAATGTTTTAACGGTTGATTTCCACTACTGAATTGCGAGGTCTTGAATGAGTCAAAGCTCTTACTGTGCGTTTCGTGCTGCCGTGCTGCATTTTTTGGGTGATCCTGAAAATGATTTAGAGCCGTACAATACCGAGTATTTTCCTGATGGAATCCTGTTAGTTAAAGATGGGTATGTAGAAAAAATTGGCTCTGCCGAAGTCTTATTAGCACAGCTTCCGGCTCATTGTGAACTGATTCATTACTCTGAGCATTTAATTATCCCCGGATTAATTGATACGCATATTCACTATCCGCAAACCGATATGATTGCCGCTTACGGCGAGCAGTTATTGCAATGGTTGGAGACTTATACCTTTCCCACTGAGCGCCAGTTTGCTGATAAAGCGCATGCCCGCGAAGTAGCAGAGTTCTTTTTAGATGAACTGCTGAGGAATGGCACGACCACCGCTTTAGTGTTCGGTACAGTGCATCCTGAATCCGTCGATGCCTTTTTTGAAGCTGCCGAAGACCGCAATCTGCGGATGATTGCAGGCAAAGTATTAATGGATCGTCATTGTCCAAGCTATTTACAAGACACGCCCGAAACGGCCTATGCCGATAGCAAAGCGCTCATCGAAAAATGGCATGGGCGCGGACGCTTAAGTTATGCCGTCACTCCACGTTTTGCCCCCACCTCAAGTCGTGAACAATTAGCCAAAGCAGGGGAGTTACTCGCTGAATACCCTGATGTGTATCTGCATACGCATGTGGCTGAGAATCGTGATGAGGTCGCTTGGGTTGCGGATTTATTTCCCGAAAGTCGCAGCTACTTAGATGTGTACCAGCAGCATGGTTTATTACGTCCACGGGCAGTATTGGCACATTGCATTCATTTAGATGCGGAAGATCGCGATGCTATGGCTACAACTGGAGCTGCGGTTGCCTTTTGTCCATCCTCCAATTTATTTATTGGCAGTGGTTTGTTCGATCTGCATTTAACCAAAGCGAGTGGGGTGCGCGTCGGCTTAGGTACGGATGTAGGCGGCGGTAATTATTTCAGCCTGCTGCGTGGTTTGAATGATGCCTATAAAATCACGCAGTTATTGGGTAAGAAACTCTCTGCATTTCAGGCTTTATATCTAGCAACGCTAGGCGGTGCGAAGGCTTTGTATTTGGATGATAAAATAGGTAATTTTGCAGTGGGGAAAGAAGCCGATTTTGTGGTCTTAAATTTAAAGGCCACCCCTTTAATCGCGAGGCGCTTGCAGCATTGTCAAAGCTTACATGAGCAGTTATTTGCGCTGTTAATGCTCAGCGATGACCGTTCAGTCACTGCAAGCTATGTCATGGGCAAGGCCGCTTTATAATCGACGCACCCCAATGCGAAAGGATCTGAATTCATGCGTGCTCTGCGTATTTGCTTACTCAGTTTATTCTTATTAACACCTCAGGTTTTTGCCGAAATGCCTCCATCCAACAGCTTGACTTGGAGCGAGGTAGGCAATCCAAAAGATGAACTCACTACACGTTTCGGTAAGCTCAGTTTAACAGGCAGCAGCGAAGGCGTTTCTAAACATATCGTTTTGTTAGACGGCAAGCCGCTTTATGAAGCGGATGAATATAGCTATTCGCATGTCTATCAAGTCTTTCAACGCAGTGATTCGGATGTCGTGCTGATTGGCAATAACTGCGGCGGTAGTGCTTGTACTTCTGATGTATTGATCTTGGCGGTTTTAAAGAAAGATGCACAGCCTAAACTGATTGAAAATCCATTCATGGATAGTTACCCCCATGAAATCAAATTCAATCAAACTGGTGATGTCATCACTTTCCAACTGGGCTACGCAGAGGCAAAATTAAAGCTGGCAGTGCTCAATGCCGATAATACTTTAAGCACGCATTTAGAAGCGCAACCACCGCAAGCTTTAAGCGAGGAAAATTGCAAATGGCTGTATGAAGATGTTTTAGAAGCTTGTGTACGTGCGCGCGAAGAAGATACCAACTGTACTGAGCCAGTAGGCACTTTCTTAGGTGTGTATATGCGTGGCGTGGCGGCGATTAGTGATTATCCCGGCTATAACCGAGACGGCTTTTATGCTCAATGTCGCCAAGTCTGCCAGACGGGCAAATCCCCTGATTATGCTAGCTTTGGCGTTGCGGCTTGCTCTAAACCAGCCAATGGGGTCAATCCAGTCGAACCCGTTCCAGCTACTAAACCGCCAGTGATTGAAATAAGCGCTTTAACTAAAGGTTGCGAAGCGGTATTAAATCAAGGTGCAGCCGCTTGGCCTTGTTTACAAGCTAATTTATTGCTTGAACGCAAGCATTTAAACAAAGCTTACAAAACTCTCTTCGATAGCCTGCAGCCTACTGCTCAAACTGAATTAGAGGCCAAGCAAAAGGCATGGCTAACTGATCGAGATAATGCTTGCGGGAAGTTGCTTGCGGATACACCTGCTGCCGAAGCCGTGCAACGTGCGCCTTGTGTGTATAAAGAAGTCGTGAAGCGGGCGGATAAATTAGAGGCACAGGTAAAAAAGCTGCCTAAGATTCAAAGTTCAAGTACTAAAGCAGACCAAGAGCTTTGGTACAAAGCTACGGCTAAGCCTTTTTTGATTGTGCGTGATCAACCCAATGTGACTGCTAACAAGCTTGGCACTGTGCCTGAAGGCGGCAAAGTGAAAGTGCTAGAAGCCAATGTAAAAACTGATTTCATCAGCGGGCGCAAAGGCGCTTGGGTGAAAATTGAGTGGCTGGATAAAGCGGGCTATGTGTTTGATGGGTTTTTGGAGAGGCTATAGCTACAGGCTCTAGCTTAGATGCCGTAATTTAACCCCGACTTCAAAAAAGCAGGGTTAATCTAAAATGCACATTCAATAGTCTACTTGCTGAGGAAAGTTTGGAAATAGCACAGAGTGTTCCACTATATTGGCAGGAATATGAAAGGTTAATTTCCCTTCTGGTGAACACAACCAGACCTCTTTCGCCCCACGCGAAAAATACAAGCTGATTTTATCTTGCATTTCAATCCCTGTATTGGCTGAGGAGAGAATTTCTACGCAAATTTCGGGTGCTACTGAGCATTCTACTTCGGTTTTGATGTGCTGGAATACTTCAGGTGATGCCCATGCAACATCTGCAACTTTAGTCCCTTTATGGGTGTAAATTGCACATTCTGTTAAGGCTCTGCCTTCAGGGCGAAAGTTTTTCAGTAATGCAGCAATCTCACCTTGCAAAATAGAGTGATAAACCTTAGCTGGAGACATAACGATTTGCCCGTATTCGTTGAGTTCGAGTTTAAAAGGTAAGTTCTTCAAGTCGGGATGTGTACAGACTTCTTGCCATTGCATAATAATTGCCTCCCTTTCAAAGTTAGGCGAGTGACAGTGATGAGGTTATTGTAGCAGGTTTATTTGAGGCTTTTGGGTATTTGGTTTTGCGGTAAGTGCGGTTGTTGAGGTTCGCCTTACAGCCACACTCACTTTACAGATAATTCATTGTCTTCGCGGTCTTGCCATAAGCCATAAAAAAGTGTTTCACTCCAACTGATTTTGCGTTTTTTAGTAGTTTTGGTGGCCGGTTTGACAGCGTAGCGGCTGCGGATAAATTCGATGTAATGCAATACTTCGCATTGTGCGCTTTCAGGCAAGTCGCGAGTCTGCTGGGTGATTTGTTGCTCCAAGGTTTGCATGGTATCGTCGTCCTGTAAGCTAGATTAATCTTGAGTATAAGATGCTTTGTACAGCTTGCAAAAGCTATAGGCTGACTTCCCCCATCAACTTCACCACCCATTTCTCCCGTTCTTGCACGGTTGCTAATTCCACCTCAAAGCGCAATTTATCCTGTCCATCCAATTTAAACATCCATGGACGCTTTTGCATGAGTTGAATGACTTTCATCGGGTCGATATTCGGCTTAGTGTCAAAAATAATTCGGCCCCCTTTTGGGTTCATATCTAATTTACGCACGCCTAAATCTTGCGCGATTGTGCCTAATTTAACAGTAGCGCGACCTTGTGAGGGTAGATGCTTTGGATTTTTTATGAGTATCACGAATCAATCATCGCTAAAATACCTTGATACTGCTGCCAAACACGGTCAAATGCAGAAGTTGGGCGATCCACATGACCAATCAGCACCAAACGCTGCCTTGCTCGGGTCAACGCCACATACATACGGTTCAGATATTGGGTATCCGTCAAGTTATACTGCTCAAAATAGGGCAAGATCACCAGATCAAATTCCAATCCCTTGGCGTTGGTGATGGCTGTAAAATGACGCACATGCCGCCGCGACAAATCAATCCGTTCCGAAACTTCCGCATCCACCATATGTTCTGCCAAAGCAGATTTGCAAGCAGCATGAAAGTGGTTCGCCATTTCCGTGCTGGGCAAAATTACCGCTGCCGTTTGTTTGGGGCGGGCAGCCTGCAACAACTTGACCGTCTGTTCCACCAGTTCGGTTTCATCACTATAGGTTTCCAGTACCGGTCCATACAATTCAGCCGGGTTTTCAAGCAAGCAATGGAGCAACTCATCATCGGGTATTTCCCCTAAATGACCGTCTTGCAATTCTGCTCGGAAACGTGCGCTGAACCAAGCAATACCAGGTACTTCCGCTTGCCGCATGTTCTTACTCAATTGCACATTTTGGGGATTTCTGCCGGGGAAGCAGGCGCGGACATCAATACTACTGCCGTTATGGAGCTTCTGGGCAATATCTCCGACCACGGTTACTGCA
Source organism: Thiolinea sp. (assembly GCA_049290875.1). Lineage (GTDB taxonomy): Bacteria > Pseudomonadota > Gammaproteobacteria > Thiotrichales > Thiotrichaceae > Thiolinea. The sequence goes on along the minus strand of JBATOI010000041.1, from coordinate 66,613 downwards.
AAGTATTCGGGTCGAGCCTGCTCCACCATCAGATAAACCTGCTGTTCCGTGAAGTCCTGCACCTCATCCACAAATACGGATTGATAAAAGGAGGGTGTCCTGAGTTGTTCAGGGTTGCCGTCAAACCCCCTACCAATAAGGTGGTATAGGCAAAGCAGTAGATCAATATCTTCATCTGCCAATTTTTTGTGGTTCAACTGTTCCACAATTTGTGCAGCCAGCTCAGTATCAGGGAATAGGGACGCATTGACCGCCAAAGCAACCGCATACGCATCCGCCACAAAAGCCAACGGCTGTAACAACGTCCGTCGTACCACCGAGGTAAAAGCCGCCTGAACAGATCGCCGCTGCTGTGCTTTTACTACTTCTGCTGGCGGCTCTTCATCGCTTTCGCTCTCAATGTTTTTCGCGGCGGCTGTGATAACAGGCAGTTGTAACCTGCCCAAGCCCCGTTGTACACGCAAACGCTTCAAGTTGCTGTCTTGCTGGATATATAGCCCTTGGGCTGACTCCGGCAATAGGCGGATATACAAATCCTCTGCATCCGACACAACCGCCGCTAATATCTCGCCACTGGCATTATCACGCACAAGGCATTGTGTGCTGGCTAGTAGCTTTCGGGTTACTTGATCACTCGGCAACTCTTCGCCAGTCTTCGAGAGAATGCTTAAGCCATCATCAACCATGCCTTTTGCATCGAAGAATACCAATCTGGCAAGGGATTTCAGGTACAACGCTGTTTTGTCGGTAATGAGTGCCTGTGCCAACTCACGCTCCGTTTGGGCGCTCCAGAAACGTTTCCCAATCGTGATCCATAAGGTCTTGCTGCCCAGAATCTCTAATCGAATGGGCTGGATACAGTCATGAATACGTTTTGCCAAACCATCTAGGGCAAAACGGTCAGTGACCCTTGGCTTTGCCAACTCCTGATAGAGTGAAGTGATTTCCTTGTGCAGGCGCTCCATGGCAGGGTACACGATGTTTAATGCCCGGTTTTTTTCTTCTGGCACAAAGGCATTGGCGACATCTTCCGCTGTCGGAAACTGATGGAGAAAGGCATCCGCCCAGTAGCTGGCGATAGCTCGGTCGGCAGTGCGTAGCCATATCATGGTGGTATCAACATGGGTTCCGCGTGGTTCATTCAGCCCTGCCCAGCGATTTGATCCTGCCCGGCTACGCTCGACCTGCCGAGATTGGCGCAAGCGGCTGCGTAATTCGGGGTATTCCTGCACTGGCAAATTAGGCAAATCCAGCCGTCGACAGGTTTCCTTAAGATATTGAATCAGCTCTCCGGTACGTACAAAACCGACACTGCTTTCTTGGGAAAACTGTCCGGCAAACCTCCCTGCCCAGTAGTCACCATTATCACCCACAATATCGCGGAATTCTGCTTCGTCATAAACGTTTTGGGCATTAAAATCACACAGCATTTTGGTGCGCCCCAATGCAGCAGAAGTTTTACCTGAACCGGCAACACCTTCCACATACATTGCCCCAATTGGGGAACGGGCAACCACTGCATCCTGCTCACGGGTACGATTGAGGTAAAAGCTTTCGCTCAGACCAAAGTATTCATCAATGACAGCCGGTTTGGCCTCTTCATCCTCGTTACCATCCTCCTGTTCGGGCGGAATCCATTCGTCTGTTTCGTCATCTTCAACCACAGCATACTCAGTCAGTTGCATTTCTTGTAATGGTGGCGGAGCAATTTCCTCTACAACCGACGGGGGATGCTGTAGTAACTCAATTGGCTCTGGTGGTTTTTCCTCTGGAGTTTGCTTGGTGGGTTGAGCTTCTGCTTGGCGGGGTATGGCATTCATCCCTGTTAGAAACGCACGCAAATTGCTGACGGAGTCCCGTTTACTATTCTTCCGCACATCCATACGCAAAAAATTGCGCACATTGGGTTCAAATTGTGTGCCATCAAAACGGTCAAATAAACGCACTTCTAAGACAGTATACTCACCCCAACGTGGTGTCTCGCCCTCATTGCCTTCCTTCAGGAAGGCACACAAACGCCCAACGGGCGAGTGCGGTGTCGCGTAGCCTGAATGGTATTTAGGATAGACTGCAGAGGTGGAGCTAAGGCGGAACGTTAGCCGTCCTTCATTTTCTGTCTCAATGACAACTGTTTTGCCGTATGCGTGGCGGCGGAGAGGACCATATTCCCCACGTTTGCCTTCTTCGTAGATCATCTTGTCAGCATAGTTGATGACTCCATCAAGGACATCAAGTTCTTCTTTTACACGTGCTTTTTTTTCGTTGTTATCCATTACGCAATCTCTCCCAGCAACTTCACCACCCATTCCTCTCGCTCTTGCACGGAAGCCAATTCCACCTCAAAGCGTAATTTATCCTGCCCATCCAATTTAAACATCCAAGGACGTTTTTGCATGAGTTGAATGACTTTCATCGGGTCAATATTTGGTTTAGTGTCGAAAATAATTCGTCCACCTTTCGGGTTCATATCTAATTTGCGCACGCCTAAATCTTGCGCAATTAATTTCACGCGGGTGGCGCTAAATAAAGTTTTCACTGGCTCAGGCAACAGGCCAAAGCGGTCGATCATTTCCACCCGTAATTCGTCCAAGGCCTCTTGATTGGCAGCGCTGGCAATGCGTTTGTAGAGAATCAAGCGGCTATGTACATCCGGTAAATAATCATCAGGAATTAACGCAGGTGCACCTAGTTCAACCGTGGTGCGGCTTTGTGAGCGCGGATCAAGGTCTGGGGTTTTGCCCGATTTCAGCGCTTTAACTGCACGTTCTAGCAAATCATTATAGAGGTTGAAACCAATTTCCTGAATTTGCCCGCTTTGATCTTCACCCAATAATTCGCCCGCACCACGAATTTCTAAATCATGAGTGGCAAGGGTGAAGCCAACCCCCAATTCCTCAAGGGATTCAATCGCTTCCAAGCGCTTAACGGCATCTTGGGTAAGGAGTTTTTTCGGTGGAGTAATTAGGTAAGCATAAGCGCGATGATGCGAGCGCCCGACCCGCCCCCGCAGTTGATGCAATTGCGCCAAGCCGAGTTTGTCCGCCCGATTGATAATAATGGTATTGGCAGTCGGAACATCAATGCCGCTTTCAATAATGGTGGTTGCCACCAGAATCTGGAAGCGTTGATGATAGAAGTCGCTCATCAGGCTTTCGAGTTCGCGCTCGCGCATTTGCCCATGCGCAAAACGTACCTCGATATTGGGTAGTAGCTCGCTGAGCTCTTCAGTGATGCGCCCTATGGTTTTGACCTCATTATGCAGCACATAAGCTTGCCCACCACGGGCTAGTTCACGCGCACAGGCTTCTTGAATAGTGGTTTTATTCCACTCGGTGACAAAAGTTTTGATCGCATGCCGCTGGGTCGGTGGGGTCGCAATAATCGACAGATCACGCAAACCGGACAGGGACATATTTAAAGTCCGTGGAATCGGCGTCGCCGTCATGGTGAGCATGTCGACATTGGCGCGCAGCTTTTTCATTTGCTCTTTATCGCGCACCCCAAAGCGGTGTTCTTCGTCGATGATGACGAGTCCTAAGTTTTTAAAGACCACGTCATCCTGTAGGAGCTTGTGCGTACCAATGACAATATCAATTGTACCTGCTGCTAAGGCTGCTAGTGCTTTGCTGCTTTCTTTGACCGTTTTAAAGCGCGATAAAGATTCAATGCGGAACGGCCAATCTGCAAAGCGGTCGCGGAAATTAGTTAAATGCTGTTCGACTAATAACGTGGTCGGGGCAATCATCACCACTTGTTTGCCTGCGTTCGCGGCGACAAAAGCAGCGCGCATCGCCACTTCGGTTTTCCCAAAGCCGACATCACCACAAACCACTCGATCCATCGGCTGAGCCGAGCGCATATCTTTAATGACATTTTCAATCGCCAGTGCTTGATCGGGGGTTTCTTCAAACGGGAACGCGCCTGCAAATAAGCGGTAGTCGTTTTCATCAAATGGGAAACTATGCCCCTTTTGTGCCGCCCGCCGCGCATGAATGTCGAGAAGCTCAGCGGCCACGTCACGCGCCTTTTCAGCGGCTTTACTGCGAGCTTTTTCCCACTGATCCGTGCCAAGCCTGTGTAAAGGCGCATGATCAGGATCAGCGCCGGTATAGCGACTGACTAAATGCAGCGAAGCCACCGGCACATACAAGCGATCTTTATTCGCATATTCGATCAGTAAGTACTCGGCTTCAACCCCGCCAGTAGTGACCATCTGCAAGCCAAGGTAGCGCCCAACCCCGTGTTCTTCGTGAACGACTGGCGCGCCTTCATTCAGGTCAGTGAGGTTGCGAATAATCGCATCTGCATCGCGGGTGGTTTTTTTGCGGCGGCGCTGCTGCTGAATTTGTACGCCATGCAATAAGTTTTCAGGGACAACTGCGCTGCGCGCATCCGGCAACCAGAAGCCTTGTTCAAGGGGCGCAACCGTCACTGCCATCTCAGCTTTGCCCTGCACAAAGGCTTGCCAGCTATCGACGGTTTGTACCGAAATACTTTGGTCACGCAGCAATTCAATTAAAGCTTCACGTCGCCCAGCCGACTCAGCAGTAAATAGCACCCGACCTTTTAAATCTTTCAGGAATTGCAGCAATAAAAATAGCGGTTGCTCATGGCGCGGATGAATCAGCAGCGAGGGTAGGGCAGCGGTCGCATAATTCTGGCCGTCAGTTTCTAATTTGAAACTTTGGACTTCAATGCTGCGATATTCACGGATAAAGCTTTTCAGCAGTTCTGCATTTAAAAAGAGTTTGTCGGGGGGTAGCAGCGGGCGCTCAATATCATGGCGACGCTGTTCATAGCGGTTCTGTAAAGATTGCCAAAACTGCTCAACCGCCGTCGGAATGCCATCGTCGAGAATCAGCAGGGTTTTGGTGGGTAGATAATCAAAGAGCGTAGCAGTACTTTCAAAAAATAATGGCAGGTAATATTCAATGCCTGCAGGCGGTTTACCGTGGCTGACGGCTTCATAAATACGGCTGCGATGTAAATCACCTTCGACTTGCTGGCGATAGTTGGAGCGGAAAAGTTTAATCCCTGCATCATCGAGTGGAAATTCGCGCGCGGGTAATAACTCGACTTGTTTGAAATTATCTTCAGTGCGCTGGCTTTCAGTGGAGAAGCTACGAATCGAATCAATTTCATCATCAAATAAATCAATCCGATAGGGAATGGTGCTACCCATCGGGAATAGATCAACCAAAGCTCCACGGGTTGCATATTCACCATGCTGCATCACTTGGCTAACATTTTGATAACCGGCTTTATCTAAATGCTTACGGAAGCTATCAATTTCCAGCTTCATGCCTGCTTTCAGCAATAAGCTATGACCTTGCACATAATTTGTGGGCGCTAAGCGTTGCATGAGCGTCGCGACTGGCACAATTAAAATACCTTGTTGTAAGGTAGGTAGGCGCGCCAGTATTTTTAAGCGTTCGGAAATAATATCCTCGTGTGGCGAGAAAATATCGTAGGGCAAGGTTTCCCAGTCAGGAAAAATATGCACCGGTAATTCGGGTGCAAAAAAGCGTAAGCTCGCTTCCATCCGATAAGCTTGGTGAGTATCGCTCGTGACCAGTAGGACTAAGCCTTTAAATTCGCTGGCCGTTTGCGCGATTAAAGCTTCTGCTGCATTGCCATAGAGTTGCCCCCAACGAATCTTACCTTGCTTGGGTGGTGGATATGCAGGTTGTAAGGCTTGAAGAGAAGAGGCAGTGCTTGCTACGGCCATAATACGCTTGTGGGGTAATCAAAAACGCAAGCATTGTACCTGAAAGTAGCAATGGCGTGCAGACTGCTATTGCTACTAAGGTTTTAAGGATAAATCGTTAGCGGGTAACGATTTTTTGGGAAGCGCTACTGAAGGTGTTAATCCGTTGTTTGATTGTATCAATTTGCTCAGTGGTGAGTAGCTCCATCACGGAGTCACGCGATTCAATTGCATGCTTCTGGCCTTGAGCAGCGGCTAAGGATAGCCAATAAGCGGCTTCCATTAGATTCTTCTCCACGCCTACTCCATTTGCTAAATAAGCACCAAGGCCATATTGAGCTAAAGGATGATTCGAGACTGCTGCTTTCTTAATCCAATGAACCGATTTTTCGTGACTTATTTCCACGCCTTGGCCTTTAGCAAACATCAAGGATAATTGATATTGTGCTTCAGGATAGCCCTTTTCAGCGGCACTCATATATAACTGAAAAGCTTTAGCATAATCAGCGCCTAAAAACTTACCCGTCGTCAGCATATTACCTAACATAGTTTGGGCAGCAGGATTGCCACTTTTCGCCGCTGTTTGAATGAGGTCGACACCTCTATTCGTGTCTTGCGAAATATTAGTGCCAAATAGATATTTATTACCCAGATTGAACTGCGCCCCGGCCTCACCTTGAGCAGCTGCTTTTTGATACCATTCAATCGCAAGTTTCATATCTTGAGCAATACCAGCACCTTGCTCATACATCAGGCCAGTGTTGAATTGAGCGGCAGCATCACCTTGTTGAGCTGCTTTTTGGAACCAAGAAAAGGCCTGTTGATAATCGGTTTTAACCCCTTCGCCTTGTAGATATTTAACACCGAGTATGTATTCTGAGCCACGATGTCCATTTTGCGCCGCTTTGGTTAGCCAAGCTAAGCTTTGCTCAGTGAGAGTAGGGTCAGTTTTTGCTTGTTTATCCAGCATCATGGCGAAACTGTATTGAGCTTCGCCATTGTTTTGCTTGGCTGCTTGCTCTAACCAGTGCATGCCTTGTTTAGTGTCATAAACTGGAGTGCTAGCACGCAGTAGCAAGGCACTGAGATTAAATTGTGATGCTAAATGCCCCTGCTTGGCTGCTTTTTCATAGAAGTCGGCTGCTTTGAAATAGTCACGTGCGACTTCATCAATGCCATATTCGTAATAAAAGCCCAATTGATAGAGAGCTTGCGGGTATTGCTGTGCTGCAGCGAGTTTCAGCCACTTTAAACCTGTCGAAAAATCCGCTTTAGTGTTTTCTCCTTCAATGAGGCGAATTGCGGTTTTAAATTGATCGGCTGGGTTGTATAGTGAACCTAGTTCTGGCGTGTCGCTGGCTTTAACTGAGTGCATAGCCAATGCACTCATGCAGGCAAAGCCTAAACTGAGAAGTATTTTTTGAGGTTTTTTATTGTACATGGTTGAGCCCTGAGTTGAAGATCCGAGAGTCTATGCGCTTGCTTGGTATATAAAATAACTAAAAAAAGAAGCAAATACTCTATCAAACTAAACTTATAACCAGCATATCATAAGTCAATTCGATAACTGTACATAATCAGCCCACGAATTAGTAAGTTAGCATTAAGTTTTGCAGCAAGGAGATAGATCAGCTTGAAAAAGCAAGTATTTGATTTGAAAGGTGAAATGTCTCTGTTGACGGTGCTTGTTTTACATTCCACAGATAGGCACGCAATTAGTGCAAGTTTGGAAGAAAAGCAACAACAGGCTAGTCAATTTTTAGCACGCAGCCCAATTATCATCGATTGTCAGCTGCTGGGTGAGTCTGGGCTTGAGCTAAATTTTGCTGAGCTTAAAATGAGTCTTGGCAAGGTTGGGTTTGTACCTGTTGGTTTACGCAATTTAGTGGAAGCGGCGGAGCCATCGGCTATTGAGGCTGGCTGGGCTTTATTGCGTCCTAGTAAACAGCAAGTTTCTCAAAATCCACCACCTCCAACTGAAGTCAATTTAGAGCTTGAACAGCCTAGTTCAGTACAGCGTTTGCTAGTATTAGACCGGCCAGTGCGCTCAGGGCAGCAAGTCTATTGCCCGCATGGAGATATTGTGGTTCTGCAGCATACTAGTGCAGGTTCAGAGCTCTTGGCGGGCGGCTCAGTGCATGTGTATGGCGCCTTACGTGGTCGAGTTTTGGCAGGGGTGCAGGGCGATACTCAAGCTAGAATTTTTTGTGAGCGTTTGGAAGCTGAGCTAATTGCTATCGCAGGACGCTATCGCTTATTAGATGACATTGAATCTAATCTAAAAGGTCAAGCAGTGATGATCTATTTAGACCAAGAAAAGTTGAAAATTGTACCGATTTGATTGGCATCTGTAGGGTTTAGCTTTATAGTCCAGCTGTGCCGGGACGGCTTGGTGAATCAAGGAGTAAGAAATTGAGCAGGATTGTTGTCGTAACTTCTGGCAAAGGCGGGGTCGGCAAGACCACGACTAGCGCCGCATTCGCAACTGGACTTGCATTGAAGGGTTACAAAACGGCTGTCATCGATTTCGACGTGGGTTTACGTAATCTCGATTTGATTATGGGCTGTGAGCGCCGAGTGGTCTATGACTTCATCAACGTAATTAGTGGTGAAGCCAATATTAAACAAGCGCTGATTAAGGACAAACGCAGCGATAATTTGTTTATTTTACCAGCCTCCCAAACTCGCGATAAAGATGCCCTCACTCAGGAAGGTGTCGAGCAAGTGCTGAAAGATTTAACCGATGATGGCTTTGACTTTATTATTTGCGATTCGCCAGCAGGGATTGAGCGGGGCGCGGCTTTAGCCATGCATTTCGCGGATGATGCTGTGATTGTCACTAACCCTGAAGTCTCTTCAGTGCGTGATTCGGATCGTATTTTAGGCTTATTACAAAGCCGTACTCGCAAAGCAGAGCGTGGCGAAAGTATTCGTGAGCATTTGTTGATTACACGTTATTCGCCAGCGCGAGTAGCGAGTGGCGATATGTTGGCAATGGAAGATATTTTAGAGATTTTGGCAGTGCCTTTAATTGGGGTGATTCCAGAGTCTGGTTCGGTACTGCAAGCATCCAATAGTGGTGTTCCGGTGATTATAGATAAGGAAAGTACCGCAGGTCAGGCTTATGATGATTTCGTCAGACGTTTCTTAGGTGAAACTGTGCCGCATCGTTTCCTCGAGGTTGAGAAAAAAGGACTTTTCAAGCGACTGTTCGGAGGTTAACAGCTCATGGGTATTTTTGATTATTTTCGCACCCCCAAGCCCAACACCGCCCAAGTGGCCAAAGAACGCTTGCAGATTTTAATTGCACATGAGCGTGTTGACCGTAGTGGGCCTGATTTTTTGCCAAAGTTACGCAATGACATTATGGAAGTCATTCGCAAATACGTGCAGATTGATGAAAAAGATGTGAATGTTCAAATTGGCAAGGTGGACGATTACGATGTGCTTGAATTAAATGTTACTTTGCCAGAGCGCATCCCTCATTCAGGTCGCACCCCTTCTTAGGTGCGATTTTCCCATGCTTCCTCGTTAAGGCTTGGCTGGTTTGCTATTAATAAAATCAATCACATCTTGAGCAATAATAGCCCCTGATTCCACACCTTTTAACTCACCTTTTGGATTGTAAATTAATAAAGCAGGTGTACCGACTAACGCTTGTTCGCCGTGTTCAATTAAGAAATTATCTAGCTCAAGCGTACTACTTATGAAAGTTGGGAAATTGACTTGGTGTTTCTTAATAAATCCTTGAGCTAATTTACGTCCATTAACTTGCCCGCTATCACCATCCAGAGAAATCCCATATAAATCAGCTTTGGGATAGCGCGCTTTAAAATCTTTCATATAAAACACCCCATCAGGGCAATAAGGGCAATCAGAAGCCCATACTTCAAATACAGTCCATTTGCCTTTGCCAACATGATCTAAAAGATTGACTGATTTTCCTTGAAGGTCACTCATCGCGTGGGCGAGTGGAGCGAAACTCAATAAGCTGCTGAGTGTGATAGCTACAGTTAGTTTAGGTAAAAACTTAAGCATTGGGCATCTCAAGACTTTGATTCTTTCTTAATAAAGGTAGTAAGTTCGTCTGCAGTCACTGGGCCAGGTTGCACGGCAATGAGTTTGCCTTTGGGGTTAAACACCAGCATAGTCGGTGTACCGTATAAGTTTTCGCCCGCTGCTTTGTTTAGATAAGTGTTTATTTCACTTAACTCACTGAGTAGGTTGGGGAAGTTTAAGCTGTATTGCTTCACAAAGGCTTGAGCTTCTGCCTTGCCAGCTTGACCATCAATAGAAATGCCATAGACATCGGCTTCAGGGAAACTCACTTCAAAATCACTTAGATAATGAATGGTTTGACGGCAGATATGGCAATCAGAGGCCCAAACTTTCATCACAGTCCATTTGCCTTTACCAACGATATTTTCCATTTTAACAGGCTGGCCTTGCAGATCGGTCAGCGCATTAGCAGGCGCGGTGATTAGCAACCAAGTACACAGAAGTGCGATAATGCTTAGCATTTGAGTGGCGAGCCGTTTATTCATGCGCAATACCTATTTTAAATTTTACAGACTACTAGTACGCAGCACCTGCACAGATAGATGCGCACACTTAGCATTTAGGATGTTTTCATGACCAAGGATGTGTCGAGCCTTGGCCAATTTGTGGATGCCAATATACTCTTGATTGTAGCGCTGTGCATGTTTCTGCTGGGTATTGGCGTGGCCTTTTTAATTTATAGTCGCCCGTTGCAGCAAGCCCGCCAAGAAGCTGAACGCTTAAAGCTCCAGTTACAATCCGAGGAGCAGCTTCATGAAGAGCGCTTGCGGATGTTGGATGATGCTCAAGATAAACTGCATAACACGTTTACAGCAGCTTCGCAGCGTGCCTTGCGAGACAATAATCAGCAGTTTCTACAATTAGCCCAAGAAAGTATGCGCCGCTTTCAGTCCGAATCGCAGGCCGATTTAGATCAGCGTAAGCAGTCGATTCAATATTTGTTAGAACCGATTCGCTCTGCTTTAGAAAAAACTGAGCAGCAAATTCAAAACATTGAAAAGGATCGGCATGCTTCTTTTGGAGCTTTAGGTGAGCAGTTGCGTAATTTGAGTACTGATCAACTCGCCTTGCGGCAGGAGGCGAGTAGGCTATCGTCGGCTTTGCGCAATCCTGGGATGCGTGGTGAATGGGGAGAGCTAACCTTAAAGCGTATTGTTGAAATGGCTGGCATGGTCGAATATTGCGATTTTATGCAGCAAGTGCAACGCAGCAATGAGGAACGCACGATTCGCCCGGATATGATTATTCGTATGCCGGATAAGCGTGAACTAGTGATTGATGCGAAAACACCCATGGATGCTTACATGGATGCTGCGCAAACTGATAACGACAAGGATCGTACTCAGCATTTACAGCGTTATGCACGCCATGTGCGCGAGCATGTACGTTTATTATCGGCCAAGCGCTACTGGGAGCAGTTTGAAGGTGCACCCGATTTTGTGGTCTTGTTTATGCCAGGTGAGCAATTCTTAGGCGCAGCGCTCGAACATGACAAAACCTTAATGAATGATGCGCTCGAAGCTAAAGTTATACTTTCAACACCTGCTACACTAATGGCTTTGCTGCGTGCAGTGGCTTTTGGCTGGCAACAAGCGATTTTAACTGAGAATGCGACCCGTATTCGTGATGTTGGAGTGGAACTCCATAAACGCTTGTCGATTCTAACTAGCCATGCTGAGCGATTGGGCAAAAATTTAGAGGCTAGTGTAGACAGTTATAATCGCTTCTTAGGGTCGATGGAGCGCAGTGTGATGCCGAGCGCCAAGCGCTTAGCAGAATTGGGTATTGAATCTGGGCGCAATATACCGGAAATGACTCCCTTAGAATCTAGCCCTCGAACCCCGATGCAGGCAGTTTTAGAGTTTACTGAGGACTTACTTGACCAAAATTAATTGGTGCCGCTTAACAACGATGGTCAGTAGTGCTTGGTTTTTAGAAATTTAGCGGTTCTATACCTCATTAATCAGTAGGAAACTACCTTGAAACCCGTAAAAGCACGAGCTTATACCTCCTTATTTTTGATTGTTGGCTTGTTATTGCTAACAAGTGTTCTGATTTTTATTTTTCAAGATATCTTAACGCCGTTCTTCTACTCGAAGCAGTTGGGTACTTTGGGTGTTGTGTTAAATCTAGCCATTATTGCTTTATTTTTAATGGGCTTGATCCGCATGATGGTATTGTTTGTCAGCTATGCCCATGAAGAAGAGGTGCTAGAACGCTTTGTTGAGCGTGTGAAAGATAATGTAGCTAATCCTTTACATAAGCTGGATGCGAAAGCCTTGATTGTGGAACGGGTCAATTCCTTGCAAATACTCTACGACCAGAATGCGGAAATTAACCAAGGCTCACTAGCTGCGATTGTGGCAGCAGGTGAATCGGCAAGGTTTACGCTGGTGCGGTTTGTGCACAATATTTTAATTATCTCAGGCGTATTTGGAACGGTCGTGTCCTTATCGGTCGCGTTGTTCAATGCGGAAGGCTTACTGAATAGCCCGGATGATTTGCAGAAAATGGGCGCGATTTTGGGAGGTATGTCGACCGCCTTGAAAACTACGATTACTGCCATCTTGTGCTATGCCGCGTATTCGTACTTTCATTTGCGCTTACAAGATATTCGTACCCAGCTGCTAGCTAATTTAGAGCAAACCACCACGCTGTATGTGATGCCGCATTTCCGTACCACCGAAGCCAGCATTTTAAACGATGTTTCTATCCTGACTACTGAGCTACGTGCAGCCGCTGAAGCCGTCTCCAAGATTCAAGATCGCTTCTTGCACGCAGGTGAACGTTTGCAGTTAGCGGTAGATGATTTGCAAGGTCAAATTATGACCATTGGAAATGCGGTTGCGCGCACGGTTGAAACCAATAGTGATGATTTGCGCGTGATTCGCGAATCAATTCGTGAGGGTTTCCGTTTAGATGAGCGCTCGCTGCCTACGCTTCCCAAACCCACGTCGTTGACAAGTCGCTAGGTGGCTTATGCTACAAAACAGTAATTCACTTTTACAAATTCAGGATGGTCATGAAGAGAATTTCTGGCCGTCGTTTAGTGATGTCATGATGGTGATCCTCATGACCTTCTTGTTGGTGACGGTCGCCGTCTTGCTGTCTAATACGCGCTTATTGCAGGATTTACGCTCAAATATTGCTGCCAAAGATCAGGCGCGCCAAGTAGCCGCCTCTACACTGAAGGAGAACGCTACTTTAGAGGAGCAGCTAGATTATTATCGTCGCCAGCTCGGTTCCACTGAAGCTGAGCTGATGCGTAGCGAGACTTTGGCGGATAAAACGCGCGCCGAATTGAAAGAGGCTAAAACCCTAGCAGCTACTCAAACTAGTAACTTAGCAGCTCGTACTCGCGAGTTGACGAGTACACGTGCCAATCTAGCGACTGCCACGACCACAACTGAGCGTTTACAAACCGAGTTGACGCAAACTAAACAAGCGCAGCAAATTGAAACTACACAATTACGTACCGAGTTGACTCAGGCTCAAGAGAGTTTGAGCAGAACTCAGGCGGAAAGTGCCGAGAAGGATACTACCCTCGCGACTTTACGCACCCAAGTTGAAGAAAATCGCAAAGAGCTAGAAAGCCTTGAAGGTGAGTATTCGCAACTGGATCAAAAATACCAAAAGTTGGTGAAACCTTCGCGTTCTTCTAAGGGAAAAACGGTGGTGGAAGTTATGTATACCAGCAATGGTTATAGTCTGCGTAAACCGGGCGATGCGGGTTATCAAAGCATGGGTTTGAGCCAGTTAAATACTACTTTAGGCGATCTAAAGCTTAATCATGGCAAGGATTTATATGTGAAAATCATTATTCCTTCCAATAGTGGTCTGTCCTATAACCAAGCTTGGGCTTTCACCCGTGATACTTTAGCGAAATATGATTATTACTATCAGGAAGATAACAGTGTGCCTGCGCCTGTTGCTGAGGAGGAGTGAGTCATTAGCTTGTTTCATGTCGGGTCACTACTGCTAAGTTTCGTCTTTGTAGCAATCCTCGAAAGAGGCTGGTTCGGTATCGTCCATGCGGCTGATATTACTGCATCGACTCGCTAAATAACGATATTGACCTTGTGTTGCATCGTATTGCCATGTGATATTAGCATCGTCATTATGCCCATTGTCTAAGGTATGGTGAGTTTTGAGCAGGGAGTAGCCTTGATGACGCTTAGTTTGGGCATAAATGACATCGGATCGATACGCCAAGATTACTCGGTATTGATCGCTTTGTTGTTCCACTAACCAAAAAGGTGATTGATTGAATTCATCCCGCTGGCAAGGCGGTTCAGCACTGACAAGCCAATGAGTACGAGTAGGATCCGTACTTAGATTGGTTTTGACACCCGATAAACGGCAGGTAGGTGATGAGCCTTGTAGGTCTTGTATGGGAAAAGCAGAGAGTTTTGTCCCTGTTCTTTTGCCCGGATTGGCAATGATAGTTTTTAGTACCCCCGGTGGAGCAAATTCCAGCTTAGCTGTTTCATATTGAGCCTTAATCAATCCGAAACGTTGGTTGTCTTTTACAGTAGATGTAATACTGAAGTAGTGTAAAGTGGGCAGTCCTGCTTGCTCTTTACGTTGGTCGACTTCGGTCTGAGTAGCTTGTTGACACCACTGTGCTTGTTCCTCTTGCAAGGCTCCACCCGGAAGTTGACTAATAGGATGCTTCTCTTTCTTAGCATCATTAATATTTTTTCTGATTGTCTTGTATTGATCTTTAAACTCCGGTTGCTCCATCGTCTTCACCCACTCTCACCACTTATCCACCTTGGCTTGGTTTGCAGGATTTGCTAACAGCTCGTTCACTGTTTTAGTCTTCACATCGCGTTTGAATTCATCCAGTTTAAAATCACATAAACCGATGTCTTGCTGAGCTTGGGGATTAGGAAGTACGCGGCGTTTATCAAGTTCGGGCACATAATTATTGCCGGTGATTTCGCGCGGATTGCACTCATGCTCTTTGGGGCTAACCGATAAGACCCAGACATTATAGGTGTATCTTTTAGGCGAGAATCGCTGCCGACATTGACCGTACCCTGCTTGTTGCGGAGCGGCTTTACCGCTTCTCCCCATGGTTGTTATCTCCTGTTAGCTTTACTAAGTGAAAGCATAGGCAAGGCCATTCAGTGTTTTGATTATTTTTTAAGAAGACAGATGAATGGATAAAAAATGCGGATTAAACGAGGTTTTGAATAGAGTTAATGATCGAAGGTAAGCAGCAGCCCCAAGTGTTGAGGCTGCCCTTGGGGGAAATTAGAGTTCAGGGTTTGCCTTGATTTTGTGAATCGACAAATCAGCACCGTTATACTCTTCTTCTTGAGTTAAACGTAAACCCATCGTTTTCTTCAAAATACCATAAACAATGAAACCACCAGCAACGGCAATCACAATTCCCAGTAATGTGCCTGCCAACTGACTCATAAAGCTGACGCCGCCCATACCACCTAGTGCTTCTAAGCCAAAAATGCCAGCAGCAATACCACCCCAAGCCCCACATAAACCATGTAAAGGCCAGACCCCTAATACATCGTCAATCCGCCATTTGTTCTGTGCAGCAGTGAAGGCCCAAACAAAGATAGCTGCCGCGACGATACCAACGAATAATGCACCCAAGGGATGCATAATGTCCGAGCCAGCACAGACCGCGACTAAGCCTGCTAAGGGGCCGTTATGCACGAAGCCGGGGTCATTTTTACCCAGAACAATCGCGGCTAAAATCCCGCCAACCATGGCCATTAAGGAGTTAATGGCGACCAAACCACTAATGCCTTGAACGGCCTGAGCAGACATCACATTAAAGCCGAACCAGCCAACTGTTAAAGTCCAAGCACCTAAAGCTAAGAAGGGAATATTGGAAGGCGGATGCGCCGACATCGGTTTGCCTTGCTTATTGTAGCGGCCATGACGTGCGCCTAATAAAACCACTGCCCCTAAGGCAATCCAGCCACCCATTGCATGCACGACTACTGAGCCTGCAAAGTCATGGAATTTAGCGCCAAACAGGGATTCAAAAGCCGCTTGAATACCAAAAGCCCCATTCCAAGCAATGCCTTCAAAGAAGGGATAAATCAAGGCAACTAAGATGAAGGTTGCCGCTAATTGTGGATAAAACTTAGCGCGCTCCGCAATCCCACCGGAAATAATCGCTGGAATGGCCGCAGCAAAGGTGAGTAGGAAGAAGAACTTCACTAAACCAAAGCCATTATTGGCCGCTAAATCATGCGCGCTATGGAAAAAGTCAGTTTGATAGGCGACATAATAGCCAATGAAGAAATAGGCGATGGTTGAAACGGCAAAGTCGGCAATAATTTTTACTAAGGCATTAACTTGGTTTTTATGCCGAACTGTACCCACCTCAAGGAAGGCAAAGCCTGCATGCATGGCTAACACCATGACAGCACCAATTAATACAAAGAGTGTATCCAGAGCGGGAACTAACTGCTCCATGCGAAATGACCTCTTGAGCTAGATGCGGAAATTGCCCTCATCTTATTCAGCTTCACTAGCTTGACTAGTGTTGTCACGCACAAAGATAGGGATTTTGCGAAAAAAATTAAAAAAAACACCAAATCAAGAAAATTATTGCGCCATTTAAGTGCTTTTAATGAGCAATGCACTTTTTTGGAATGTCGATGCATTATTTTTGGGCTTGGTTAAATGGTGGCAATTATCTGAGCAAAGGGAATATTTTTAAAGTTAAAAAGCCTATAATTAGTGCGTTAAGTGTCAGCCCCCGGCATAGGTATAAAATATGGATATCGCTACTCCCACCGCACGTCGCTCGCTACGTGAGCCTTTGTCTGCGCTGGCCTTATTTATTGGTGGTTTGGCGTGGATAGCGTCTTTTTGGTTCCCCGCATTTTATACCAGCCAAGGCCCGGTAGAGGGCTATTGGGTGTTTGCGACTGGCTGGATGGGCTTTGCGATTTTTCAGTTTGCTTGGTATGCGAATCTGTTTATTTTGCTAGGCATTGTCTTAATGTATAGCTCACCGATCTGGGGTTCGGTTTTAGCTGGTTTTGCTGTATTAGTAGCTACCCAAGCGTTTTGGTTTAGCTCCATCCCAGCTGGTGAAATAGACATGCCTATTTTACAATTAGGGCAAGGCTTTTGGTGTTGGTATGGCAGTGTGGTGCTTTTGGGTGTGGGCGTTTTTTTAGGCTCTGAGCAGGTTGAAGCAGAAAAAAATCAGACGACTCAGCAAAAAAGAGTAGTAACGCCTGAGCTTAAGCTTAAACGAATCCCAGCTGCTAAAGCTGCTATTTTAGCAAATCCTGCTTTGATTTCATCTCCAGTAGTCATCAATCCCCCTGCTACTGATGAACTGATCTATGATGCAATGCTTAAAACTGATGAGCTAACCAACGCCAGCGTTGTTAACACAGTCGAAACTACTTCTGTGGTGTCCGCACCCGAACCTAGACAACCCACCGCGTTTGCAACAGTGCCTGAACCAGACTTGCCGAATTTTGCTCAGCTAGCTGCTGCCAATGAGCAAGAATATTTTCAGCTAGCTGACGAGGCTGCCTTAAAGCCGGTTTACAACGAGCGCTTGGGGGAAGATTGGCCGCCGAAAATGAGTTTGGTGGTTACGCCTGATCCTTTCACTACTGAACCTCATTTAGATTCCAACGTATTAGTAGCTAAATCCGAGGAGCAGAACCAACCTGTCCCTACCGAACGGCTTTCAGAACGTCAAACAGCCGCTGGTTTTTTTGATCCTTGGAGAACTTAAAACCATTCCCGCCCTAACTAAAGGGCGGTGGGCTTTAGTTTAGATTACACAGGCTTTCGTTTGTGCTTGTTTGCGTAAATCAGACGCTACTTTAAATAAATCTTGAGCTTTAGCTTGTTGCTGGCTGCGCGCTGCACTAGTTGCTTGGCTTTCTAATACTTTAATTTTCAAAGCTAAAGTACTGCAAGACTGAGTGTCTGTTGAGCGGAAGACAGCTGGCGTTGGTGTACTAGTCCGTGCTGTTCTTTGTGGTAGAGCTGGTGTTATCCGTGTAGGCGTAGTTTGACGCCCCAAAGCGGCTAAACGCCGTTGATCAGCTAAAGTTTGAGCACGTTGTTGCTCAGCTAAACGTTGATCAGCCGTAGTGGCTGCGCTTGTCGTTGAGCGCACTTGCACCCGCACAGTTTGCTGTGGGCGTATAGTTGCCTGTGTATTAACAGGACGGGGTTGTTGTAAGTTGTTAGGGCGTACACTGCCATTTGGATTGGGTCGGCTTGTTACCACAGGTGTTACCGGTGCAGGGCCAGGTGTCATGCTGCGATAACAGTAATAAGAAATGCCACAGTTCTCTGCAGCAACAGGGCCAGCTAACAAGGCACTAACTAATACAGTTAGGCCAAGCGAGGTTTGTAGACGCATGTCAGATTCCTTTCGGTTGGGGTTCGTAGGGTTTTTGACTCTATTAAGTAGCTGAAGTTTATCAGATAGAACGAGGCTGTGCCTGCTTGAACAGCTAGCAATGGAGGCTTGATGTGAGTTTTAGCGGCTGCTACCTGCTGAAATAAGCCATGTAACAGCCCAAATCTTGCTTTACTTAGTGGTGGTGATGACCGCCGGGGCCATGTGCATGACCGTGACTGAGTTCATCTTTAGTTGCAGCACGCACTTCTAGTACAGTGACATCAAAATGCAGCGTCTGACCGGCTAATGGATGATTACCATCAATGGTAATGGTATCGCCGTCCACTGCACTGATAACAATAGTCTGCATTCCGCCATTGGTTTGTGCATGGAACTCAGCACCCGGAATGATGTGCTCTTCTTCCACGCCTGCAAACATCGAGCGCGGGACTTGTTGCATTAAGCTGTCATCTTTAAGGCCATAAGCTTGCTCAGGTGGAATCGTGACTTCCAATGTGTCGCCGGCTTGCTTGCCATTCAGTGCATTTTCTAGGCCGGGGATGATGCTATGAGAGCCATGTAAATACACGAAGGGATGTTGGGCATCCGCTTGATCAAGCGTATTGCCCTGGGTATTAGTTAATACATAAGCCAAACTGGCAACGGTATTGGGAGCAATTTGCATGCAAATTTCCTTTTAGGGTTGGCAGCGACTCTCTGGGTGGTCGCGGCGATGATTCAGGTAGCGATTACTACCATCCGGGCTGGTTTTAAAGCGCCGGTGTGTCCACAGATACTGTTCAGGGAACTCGCGTACCTGTTGCTCGATGATCTGGTTAATTCGGGCGGTGTCAGTATGAACGGATTCACTCGGAAAGTCTTCTAAAGCAGGTAAAAAACGCAGCAGATAGCCTTTATTAGTGCGTACTGTGAAGAAAGGTACCACTTTAGCTCGTCCTAAAGATGAAATTCGGGTTGTTGCCGTATTAGTGGCTGCTTCCACTCCAAAAAATGGCACAAACAAGCTACTTTTCTGATCAAAATGCTGATCTTGGGCATACCAAACCGTGAAGCCTTGTTTCAGGCTTTGAATCATGCTGCGAATATTGTCACGCGAAACCGCTAAACCATAGCGTTTGGAGCGTAGTTTAACCACTTGCTGTTCAATCACTGGGTTTTGATGGGGGCGATAAATCACATGCAAAGGCAAATACGGTGCTAATAAACGCCCACCTAATTCAAGGCTCGTAAAATGCGCGCTTAATAAAATGACCCCACCTTGTTGATGAGCATTTTTTAAGTATTCTAAACCTTCAAAAAAGGCTAGTTTAGCCAAGCGCTGTTCGCTGCCCCACCAACTCATGGCCGTTTCTAATAAGCCTTTGCCCATTGAAATGAAATGCTGGCGGCTTAGCTCTGTACGTTGCTCAAAGCTAAGCTCAGGATAGGCTAGCTCTAAATTGACACAGCAAATGTAGCGACGCTTTTTAAGCGTATGAAACATCAATACGCCCACTTGCTCGCCTAGCCACATTTGCAGGCGCCACGGTAATTGCACCAGTAGCCATAACAAGCCTAAACCTAACCAAGTTGGCCAGTAACGGGGGTGAATGAGGTTTTGCTGAGCAGTTGTCTGATCCATGTCTGTTGTTATTTTGTTGAAAATCGAGCTAGTTTAAAAGGTTTAGGTGGGTATTGGCTAATGGCCTCAAGATCAAAAGTTTATCCTTAAGTTTTGATTGGAAGCTAATCGTAGTTCTAGCCGCTACCTAATCTCGGGTACTAACCAAGTCGTGTATGTCTAAACCCGCGTATTGTACCAGCATCGCTCAATCTGTCATTGCCACGCTAAGGGCTAGATTGCCAGCAGAACAGCCGATAATACAATAAATAAACATCCTGATTTGTTTATGAGCTGCTAAAATCTTTAGATAAAGCGAGTGGAGTTTCAAATACTTAGGGTTGCTTAGGACGAACGATTATGTATATTTTGATCGTCGATGACCACCCCTTGTTTGCTTCAGCGTTGTGCCAAGTAGCGTTGCGTTTGAGTAAGCAGGTGATTGTACATATTGCTGCGAGTGTCGAGCAGGCCATGCAATTTCTTGAACATGGCAAACCTTACGATTTAATTCTATTGGACATTAATTTGCCCGGCTTAGATGGTTTTGGTCTCATGCGTCAACTGCATAAGCAGGCTATCAAGACCCCCGTGTTGATGATTTCCTCGTCTATTGAGCCTGATTTGATGCGTTATGCTTTGGAACAAGGGGCGATGGCTTATGTGCATAAATCCATTGATGCTAGAAGCCTATTGCAGGCAGCCCACCAAGTTTTAAGCGGTAATATCTATTTTCCCAACCTAAATAGCACTCAGCAGAAACCTGAGTGCAGCAATACGGTTTCTGTGGCGTTACATATCAGTCAACGGCAGCTAGAAACGTTGCAATTGCTAGCCAAAGGTTTATCCAATAAAGGAATTGCCCGTCAACTCAATATTACTGAATCAACAGTGAAAACGCATATATCTAAATTAATGTCAGCCTTAATTGTTAATAATCGAACTAGCTGTATCCTTGAGGCTAAAAGATTAGGCTTATTATGAGTCAGCAGCACCTGCTACTGACTCTTGGGCATGGCTAATAAGTTGAATGAGGGGGGCTATAATGTGCGGGTGGTGTATAAGCTTTTTTAGCCGCACAACGCCATTCATAAGCGTAATTATAATAGCGCTTTTGGCATTCATAAACAGCACAGGCATAACCATAGTGGTCTTTGCAGCTAGCTACCGCAAATTTCTCTGCCTCCCATTTAGTAGGGTACCAAGCACTCCACGGACTCCAAGCAACCGCTGCTCCGGCTACTAACAATAGAGCAGTAAACAAACTGAATTTCTTCATGACATGTTCCTGAGTGGGTTTTGTTATGTTGAGTTTAAGCGAGTCTTAGTTTTTGTAAATCATACAAAAGTATGACTGAGAGCGGTGTATCAGTTACTTAGTATCCTCCCTAGAAAAATCAACTAAGCTAGTGAGAGCATTAGCAGCATCAAGAGGGAACATTATGCGCTTTATATTCATTGTGGTCGGCCTGGGTTTGTTAGGCTTATGTGTCGGTTTTGCCTTGCAACTACCTTGGGCCTTGAGCGTCTGGCCTTGGGAGGATGGCAAGCTTTCCTATTTATTCATTGCCTCGATTTGCTTGGCTATCGCGCTACCCGTGCTCTGGATTGGTCTGACAGAAGAATATGCAGCGGTTCGAGCGGGTGCTTTGGATTTTTCGATGATGTATGCAGGTTTGCTGGCAACGCTACTCATCACTTATCCTGCTGTACAAGAATGGATCGCTCCACCGCTAGTAATTGGTTTATGTGCTGCTTCCTTGGCATTCAATCTATTGCTCTATACGTGGTCGAGAAACATCCCTTTTAAGCATGCTGAGCGAATTCCATTCTTACTGCGCTTTTCGTTTGGGCTATTTTTCTTAGCCTTAGTGATTGTGGGTATCAGCCTCGTGTTACGCCTTCCGCATATTTTCCCTTGGCCGCTTAAACCACAAACCTCGATTGTGTTTGGGTGGACTTATCTAGGAGCTGCGGTTTATTTTCTCTACGGCTTTATCTATCCGGTGTGGGGTAATGTTAAGGGGCAATTAGCAGGGTTTTTAGCCTATGATTTATTATTAATCTGGCCTTTTATTCAGCATTTGACAACTACTGTCAAGCCCGAACATCAGCTCAGCTTATTAGTTTATTTATTAGTCTTAATTTATAGTGCACTCTTAGCTATTTATTATTTGTTTATTCATCGAGAGTCTAGGCTGTTTTTTACTAAAGCTAGCTTCTAACATAGTTAGTTAGATTATGGCTGTGGTTTTTCCTAGCGCCTGTAAGCAAGCCGTGCTGAGGCGCTTAGCTAATTGAATATAACTCGTCTCTTGCGATTGTTGAGCTAAGGCATCTAATTGTTGAGCTGCTGCTAGGGCTAACTCAATTTCCTTGGTTTGCAAGTAAAACTCAGCGATACCTTGATACAAGGGCAGCTTTAAAATCCAATCAATCGCTTGTGCATCTGCTAGCAGATAGGTATTAATCTCATGGATATAGGTTTGAGCTTGATTAAACTCAGCTTGTTTCGTTTTGAGATGGATGAGAATAATCAAGCTAAAGAAATAAGCACTGGTTTTAAAAGGAGTTGCTTGGTATTGCTGGTAAATAGGCACTACTAATAAAGCCGCCTGCTGATAATCATGAGTATGAATCAGTAGCCAGGCTTGCTGTAGTTGGAAATGTGTTACCCAATGGATTTGATCATTTTTTTCTGCTAGCGCTAAAGCCTCTTTAATTAGGCTTGCCATCTTTGGCCATTGCCCAAGATAGAAATAAGACCAAGCTTGAAAGAAAATACTCCCCAAATAACTATTCGCATCCCCAGCGGCTTTAGCTAGCTGCTGAGTTTCGAGCGCAATCTCAGTGGCTTGCTGATAATGTGAAGTAATAATTAAATAATAAATATACAGTAGTGAATGCGTACATTTCAGGGTAGGGTCATTGGTTTGCTGTGCAAGCAGCATGGCAGATTCATAATCTTCACGGTATTCAGGGCGATAGCCTTCGATAATACTCCGCCAATGGGCTAACTTACCGCGTGCATGGGTCGTGAGTGCTGCATCACCTAGCGTTTCACTTAAGGCAACTGCACCTTGCCCGGTGACTAGGCATTGCTGACGATTCACCCAAAATAGCGCTCCCGCTAAGCCTAATAAACCACGCACCGTATGTTGACTGGATTGGGCTTCACTCGCTGCAATGAATTCCTGATAAGCGGGTAGGGCACGTGCTAACTGACCGCTAGCGAGCAAGAGGTTGCACCGCTGCTCCAGCCAATCGAGCGTAGCCAAGCTATCTTGGGTTTGACTGTTAACCAATTCGATGATGTGCTCAAGCTGTTGCAGTGCTTCATGGTAGGCAAAGCGTTGGCTAGCCACGCGGCTGGCTTGTTGCAGGCAGTGGATTGCTTGGCTGAGATCACCCCCTTGTTCAAAGTGATAAGCCAATTTCGCAGCAATTTCAGCACTACGCTCTTGATAAGCAGCCTGTAAACGTTTGGCGAGACGCAAATGATAATGTCGACGGCGGGCGGCTGATAGGGTTGTATAAATAAAGTCTTGGTAGATTTTATGGCGGAAGCGATAACTTTCCCCAATCGAACCATCTGGCCAAACATATTCGCCGCTTGAAATTAGCCAAAATTCTTTTAATAACAGTTGCTCATAATCATCTTCTAGGCTTAACACATCTTGCTCAAGAATCGCCGCACAACCTTCTGAGGTACTGCGGCTAATGGCAATACTCGCTGCCTGTAGCAGATGAGTTTCTTTAGCATTCAAACTGGCAAATTTGAATGCCAACAAGGTTTTTAAACCACCGGAAATGGCTTGTTCTAACCAAGTGGGTGTGATCTCGGCCAGTTCGATGTAGGCGCTGCTTTTTTTAATATGCTCTAGGGCGGTAAAGACGAACAGGGGGTTGCCTTCGGTATAACGTTGGACTAGCTCGACGGCCCAATCAGGGTTCAAAGCGGGTGGCAATTGCTCTGTTAAGTAAGTCGCTAAATCAGCAGGGTTTAAGGCCGTTAAATGTAGGGTTTGGCATTTTTGTGTGGCCGCGAGCTCACCTAAGAGACTTTTTAAGCGGGTTTGTTGCTGTAAATGGGAGGGTCTTAAGCTACTAATGAGTAGTAGACGTGCAGGCTGTTGGCGTTGAATCAGGGTTGCTAATAGCTCGATTGAGGCGGCATCACTCCAATGCAAATCCTCAATTACCCAGATCAGTGGCAACTGTTTGCTGAGTTGCTCAATGAAATCAGCAAATTCGCGCAACATCCGTCCCGCTGTTGCCCCAAAGGGTTCTGCGAGCTTCACTTCATGGCTAGGCTGATAGGCGGGTGGTAATTGCGCTAACCAAATGGGTGCATACTGCTTCAGGTGGCTAAGCACTAAGTCGTGTTGTGTGCCTGTCACTAGCTCGATTAAAGCATCCACAAACGGTTGGTAGGCTTCGGTTTGCCCATATTGATCCAAGCATTGGACTTTAACGACCACTTGATGCGTAGGTAAGCCAGCTAGCCAATGGTTAAGCAGAGTCGTTTTGCCAAAACCTGCCTCCGCTTGCACCAAGATACTCTGCTTATGCCCCGCCAAACTGTCTTCCCAAGCCTTGTGTAATTGTGCAAGTTCAGAGACTCGACCCAACAAAGCAGGCTGAGTGCTTAGCTTGGATTCAATCGTAGGAACACTGGATGCATGGGGCAGGGTGGGCGCTTGAGCCGCTTCAAGCTCAGGTAGTGCTCCAATAAAACGATAGCCACGCCGATGAACTGTCTCAATAAAGCGCGGATCTTTTGCGTCATCCGCTAAGGCTTTCCGTAATTCACCAATTGTGACTTTCAAGACCGCATCGGTGACAAACACCCCCGGCCAAACCGCTGTTAATAATTCTTCTTTGGTGACTAATTGCTGAGGGCGTTGGCAGAGATAAGTCAGGATGCCGAAGGCTTTGGGCGGGAGTTGGATCGTACCGTGTTCGGTCAGGAGAGTTTGATTGCTAGGGTCAAAACGAATCGAGGGCGGCATGGGTAAGATCTTTAGGATAAGTAGGGTAAGTTTATAACAAGTTTACCAAAACTTTACCGCTTCTTTATGACCGGAAATGGGGGGTTGCATAGACTGGGTTTAACAAGACAAGGGCGGGAAGCCAGTCTAAATGTAAATTTAAAGCTTAGCCAATAGGAGGCTTACCATGTTTAGTCAAGCATTAATTAACAATCTACTCAAAGGATCAGCCGTATTAAGTTGTACCTTCTTACCATTGGTTGTTCATGCTGGGGCAGCTAGTTTACCTAGTGGTGGAAATAATAATACTCCCGGATCTATTTTTAGTTTGGATTGTGGCGACAGTAAAGTATTAGTAGGACTTTCAGGACGCAGTGGAGCAGCAATTAATCAATTGAATCCTCATTAGACCTCTTGCGAAAGTTATCCGATAAGGATTAGGCGATTGACTAAGCCAGCAATCAAGTTCAAACGGAGGTCGAATCGCTGTCGTCGTCCGCGATAAACCCCTTTGAGAATACGGAAGACTTTCAAGCAGCGGATACGTTGCTCCACCTTCACTCGTACTTGAGCCAAGCGTCGATTAAAGGCGTGCTCTTCAGGTTCCAGCCGCCGCCGCTTAGACGGTTTGAACGGCCAAACCACGGTACAGTTTTCCAAAACCAAACCTTGATAACCGGAATCGACTAAACAGAGTGCCCCCTTGGGCAACGCCTCGGTCTGTTGGCGAGCCAAGGTGATATCATGCATCTGCTGAGAGGCTAAGCTGACCTGTAAGAAACGGCCATCCGCCTGATCAATCACCACCTGAAACTTTAAGGTGTGGGTGTGCTGCTTACCGCTGTAGTGGGCATCTTGACTTTTTTAGGACGTTCGATCGGTACTTCGCTCGCATCAAGGATCACCACGGTACGTAAAGTCGCCGCCGCCTCAGTCGCTAGTGCGTCGGTGCTGTCGGTGCTCGTGTGGGGTTTGCTAAGGCTAAGACACCCGATGCCGCCAGACGCGCTTCAACCCGCTTCACGATCCGTTGAGCATTGGATTCATGGACTCCATAACTTATACCTAAGTGAAACAAAGTGCGGTATTCGCGCCAGTAGCTCAAGGTCAGGCACAGTTGATTTTCAAGGCTTAAGCTCGGTCGACCCGACTTCTTCTTTGCCGCTTCCGCTTGGGCTAGTACCTCCACCAGCTCGTGGAACACGTCTCGTTCAATTCCAATGCTACGTCTAAAGGCCGCCGCCGATAAGTCTTTAATCGATTCATAGGTCATGCCCCTCATTATCGTGGTACTCCCTTACTTTCGCAAGAGGTCTATTGTATCAGTATAAGCAATACAGGTTCTTGGATAGGTTCAATTTCACTTCCTAATTCATCGGTTGGAGGCAGCTCAGGGCAGTTTATTTCGGGTGACTGCCCAAGAGATACTGTTATTGCAGCAGTGACTGGTCGTTATACAACGCCTATTAATCGTATTAGTCTGGTTTGTAAATCATTAACTAATACCAGTTTTAGTAGTTTGGTTTTTACCGGTAGCGTATTAGGTCTCCAGCCTTTCGCCTCTCCTTTTTGTGCAAATAATAAACCTGCACGTGGTTTTCACGGGCGAGCGGGTAGTTCAATCAATAGTTTAGGTCTTATCTGCCATACAGGTAGTACACCAACAAGCCCACAAACGCTTCCGGCTCCCAGTAATGTAGTAGCGGTCAATCTAGTCAATCCGCAAACTGGGCCTAGCACTTCACAAGCGACTCCGTATGTACAAGTCCAATGGACTGATCAAGCAACCATAGAAACCGGCTACCTAGTAAAAATTTTTCGAGTAACTGGAATACAACAAATTGTCTTCAATCGACCTGCCGCTCTAAGTAGTGGCTCACGTCAAGCTTTAACCATTGCTGACTTGCCAAGTGGAGCTTACACCGCCCAAGTTTGTACAGTGGCTGCATCAGGTGCTACGAGTTGCAGTAGCGGAGCGAGTTTTACAATTTCAGGTGGCTCTAACCCTAACCCTACTGCTTGTAATCCGGTCATTACTTCGGCAGTGAGAGTCGGTGCGGGCACTGGACGAGTTTCTTGGATGCATGGTTGTAATAACCCATCTTCCTTTTCAATTAAGTTACGTTGTGGATCTAGCCCCTTTGGTACGGTAGCAACCGCATTTGATGGAGCTGCTCGCCAAGAAACTTTCCCATTTGGCGTAGGTAGTGGGGTTTTACAAGTGTGTGCCGTTTTTCCGGGGCAGTCTGCTACTGCATTTTGTTCAGCTCAGCGGTCTTTTCAATGTAATTGATCATCATTTTTAAAGTGTAGTCATTTTTGAAAATTTGCAATAAGGTGGTGTGTGATGTCGTTTCTTAAAAAAGCGTCAGTAAAATTAATGTTAGTAATGCTGGTTTCACAGCCAGTGATGGCTGCTAGCTTACTCCAAGGCACATGGCAGGGCGTAATAACTAACGGTAAGAGTAATCAAGAGGTGGTTTTAAGCTTTAATGAACAAGGGTATTTGTTGTATGCCTACTTAAATAAAGAAGATGAGGAAATAAAAGTACCATTAGATTATCAAGGGTAAATTGTTGAGTATTTACCGTCGCCTCAATTAGTGTGCGTTACTTAGAGAAAGCTGATGATGGTTTATCAATGACTTTAGATGAATCTTTTCAAAAGGCATCTAATGGATATTTACAACAAAACTTTAATACCACTACTTTTAAAGCTGTGATGCTAGATCAGGGCTTGAGTATTGCTCAAAAAACCGTAGAGGAAGGTGGTATGAGCGATGCAGGAAGTTCGACTGAGAGTAGCTTAGCGATGGTGAGCAACAGTATGCAGGCTTATGTAGGATTACTTCAGAAAGCTAAATAGCTCTCAGTTAGATTTTGTTTGAAAGAGATCGTTTAACTTTTCTCCATAATTTCAAAAAGTGTATTGAATTTTTATAATATTAACGGCTATCTAAGTTTATTAAAAATTGAATGGAAGCTTCATGGCCTATCTTCTAAAGTGGTCTTTTTTGGATAAAGAGATCATTTAATTAATCGAATAAATAACAATTTAAGTTTTGCCTTAGTCAGTAGTTAGTAGAGAGCCAGCAATTGGTTCTCTATTTATCTTTGCGTTTAATTTTTACCAAAGCTTTACTTCTTCATTAGGACTGCTTCGCAGCTTTTTCTTAAACTGACCTCAGTTAAAAAACAATATTAATGATTTAAAAGAGAGGTCTATCATGGAAGTCGGAACTGAAATTACTGTAGCTATTATTGCTGGTCTATTTAGTTTAGTGGGTATTTGGTTAGCCGGTAAATTGAAAACCCCATCCCCCGATACCAATGAATCACAAGACGGAAGTCTAGGCAGGCCAAGTGAGCCTAGTTCATATACACCTATCCTTCCATCTGCTAAATCTGCTAAATCTGCCAAGTTTGCTGCCACGATTAGCTTCTTTTTTCCCGGCGTTGGTGAACTCTATCTGGGTCAGTCTAAAAAAGGTTTAGTTATTTTCATGTTAGCCCTCATTCTAGGTGGCGGCACGATGGGTATTATTTGGTTTATTTTAGGTATTTATAGCTGCTTCCATGCACACAAAATCGGTTGTTTACTAGCACGTGGTATTGCTATTACAGACTGGGAGTAGCCATCGGGTTGCCGCGAATGATTTGGATTACTGCCTCTTTACCAAAACCTTACCAAAGCTTTACCGTTTCTTTATGACCGAAACGAGCCGTTTTCATAAACTGATCCCAACAAGACGAAGCTAGCAGTGAATCACCAAAGCCCAGTCAAGTTAAGCCTACCAAGGCAGTGAAAAATCATCTGATTCAATTAATTGCGAGGAAGTAAGATCATGAAAGCAAAATTAATGATGGCAGCGTTATTAGGCTCTGTAGTGTTAGGTGCAGCAGGTAGCGCAGTCGCATGGAATCCTTGGAGTGCGTGGTATCCTACCAAATGGGAAGCGGAGCAAGCCGCAGTTAGCAGTTGCAAAAACCATTATGGGTATGCTTGCGTAGTCGATGAGTGCCAGAAGCGTTATTACAACTATAATTATCAATGGCGTTGTGCAGCTAAGCAGCAGGCTTATCATGCGCCTAGCCACCATTACAGACCTGCTCATCCAACTTATTAATAATTAAGTACTCAACTAGGTAGGCCGTCGCAAGACGGCTTACTCGTTTATAAGGAATAAGCCCGTTTACTTTAAGAGATAACTATTTCCCCAAACCACTTAGGCTGATACAATAGCCGCCTTTTTAGTAACCTTAATTAATCTGGAGCTTTGGACGATGTCT
Source organism: Thiolinea sp. (assembly GCA_049290875.1). GTDB lineage: Bacteria > Pseudomonadota > Gammaproteobacteria > Thiotrichales > Thiotrichaceae > Thiolinea. Next base: position 37,584 of record JBATOI010000041.1, on the reverse strand, counting down.
CTGAATGCAGAACAAAAAGCGGCAATCGTAGCTGATTACCGCCAGTCAGATACTGACACCGGGTCGCCGGAAGTGCAAGTGGCGCTATTGACCGCCAATATTAAGCACCTCACCGACCATTTCGCGACCCACAAAAAAGACCATCATTCCCGCCGTGGTATGTTGAAAATGGTTAACCAGCGCCGCAAATTGCTGGACTACCTGAAAGGTAAAGATCTAGCGCGTTATCAATCGTTGATTGAACGCTTAGGTTTGCGTCGCTAAGCAGATGCATCGAAAACACCGCAGAATTTGCGGTGTTTTTGTTTGAGCTGTTCTTAAATACCTCTTATTTGTCGTCATGCAGGAAGGTTGTTTAAAGCTATTTTGTTACAGAATGCCTTTAAACAGCCTGCCCGTGACAGTTTGTAAAATCCTTAAATTAAAACGATAGGCTGAATATTATTTATGGCAAAAATTACTAAGACCTTCCAATATGGCCAACACACCGTGCGTATTGAAACCGGTGAAATCGCTCGTCAAGCTAGTACGGCTGTGATTGTTAGTATGGATGAAACCGTGTTGTTGGTAACTGCGGTGGCAGAACGGCAAGCGCGTCCAGGTCGTGATTTCTTCCCACTGACCGTTAATTATCAAGAAAAATTCTACGCGGCAGGTCGCATCCCAGGTGGTTTCTTCAAGCGTGAAGCTCGCCCAACTGAAGAAGAAACTTTAATTGCCCGCTTAATCGACCGCCCCATTCGCCCACTGTTTCCAGAAGGCTTCACTAATGATGTCCAAGTGGTCGCAACGGTTATTTCCTTAAATCCAAATGTATCACCCGATATTCCAGCGATGCTGGGCGCGTCTGCTGCCTTAAGGATTTGTGGTGTTCCCTTCCAAGGCCCGATTGGTGCGGCGCGTGTGGGTTATATCAATAACCAATATGTATTGAATCCTTCTCCTACCGAAGTGCAAGAGTCTGCTTTAGATTTAGTGGTGGCGGGTACCCATGACGCTGTGTTGATGGTTGAGTCTGAAGCTAAATTACTCAGCGAAGAAGTAATGCTCGGTGCAGTGGTTTATGGCCATGAGCAAATGCAAGTTGCTATCAATGCCATTAATGAACTGGCGGCTGAAGTTGGTAATCCAGCTTGGGTATGGAGCGCTCCAGTAGCGAATCAAACTTTAGTACAAGGGTTGGCAGCCAACGCAGAAGCGGCTTTGACCGATGCGTTCCAAATTGCTGACAAGCAAGAACGTTATGCGCGTGTCGATGAAATTCTTGCTGCTGCGAAAGAAGTCTTACTGCCTAAAGAAGAGGGTGCTACTGGCCCCAGTGAAGAAGAACTGCGGGTCGAGTTCAAGAATTTAGAAAAGAAAGTCGTGCGTGGGCGCATCTTAGAAGGTAAGCCACGGATTGATGGCCGCGACTTGCAAACCGTGCGCCCCATCACTGTACGTGTCGGTGTTTTACCACGTGCGCATGGTTCTGCCTTATTCACCCGTGGCGAAACTCAAGCTTTAGTCATTACCACTTTAGGTACTGAACGCGATGCGCAAATGATTGATGCGATTGCCGGCGAGTACAAAGACCCCTTCATGTTCCATTACAATTTCCCTCCGTACAGCGTGGGCGAAACGGGCATGATCGGTTCACCAAAACGTCGTGAAATCGGTCACGGTCGTTTGGCTAAGCGCGGTGTAAAGGCCACTATTCCAGCAATGGAAGATTTCCCATACGTCATTCGTTGCGTGTCTGAAATCACAGAATCGAATGGTTCAAGCTCAATGGCGAGCGTCTGCGGTAGCTCCTTAGCGCTGATGGATGCCGGTGTACCGGTGTCTGAGCCAGTCGCGGGGATTGCGATGGGCTTGATTAAAGACGGTGATCGTTTCGCGGTTCTGACCGACATCTTGGGTGATGAAGATCATTTAGGCGATATGGATTTCAAAGTAGCGGGTTCACGCAATGGCATTACCGCGTTGCAGATGGATATCAAAATCAATGGTATCACTCGCGAAATTATGGAGCGTGCTTTAGAGCAAGCCAAAGCAGGGCGCTTATTCATTCTCGGTGAAATGGAAAAGGTTATTTCTGAGCCACGTAGCGAGCTATCGGATTACGCACCGCGCTATGTCACTCTAAAAATCAATCCAGAAAAGATTCGTGAAGTCATCGGTAAGGGCGGCGAAACCATTCGCGGTATTACTGAAGCTTCAGGCGCTACCATTGATATCAACGACGATGGCTTTATTAAGATTGCTGCGGTTGATGCTGCCGCCGCGCATAAAGCTAAACTGATGATCGAAGCAATTACTGCTGAGGTTGAGTTGAATAAAGTTTACGAAGGTAAAGTTGCACGGATTATGGACTTTGGTGCTTTCGTAACGATTCTGCCGGGTAAAGATGGCTTATTACATATTTCTCAAATTAGCCAAGACCGTGTTGAAAAAGTCACTGACTTTGTGAACGTGGGCGATGTGGTAAAAGTGAAAGTGATCGAAATTGATCGCCAAGGCCGTATGCGTTTAAGTATGAAGGATGCAGTTTAAGCACAAGCTTTAGCTGGATTAGTAAAAGCCCCGATCTGGGGCTTTTATTTTTAAAGCGAAATAAGCTTAGACTTTACGAATCCAGTTTATCCAGCGTTTGTTCTGCTGATTGCGCTACATTTTCTGCAGTTTGTTGGGTGCTTAAAACAGCATCCTCTGCTAAATGTTTGGCATCTAGCGCTACATCAGAGCCAGTATTCGTCAGGCTTTCTGCGGCTTGCTTCACATTTTGCGCTGCCTCTTCTGCCAAATGCTTAGCGTCTAAAGCCACATCAGCACCTTTATCCGCTAAATCATGGGCTGCTTCTTTAGTCGCATCGACTGCATCAGCTGCTTTATCTTGGGCGGAGTCTGCTAAATCGGCTGTTTTGTCACTGGCCTCATCCGTCTTATCACTGAGATTATCCATTAGCTCAGCAGCTTTATCCGAAACCGTATCAAATAGTTCTTCAGCACCTTCTTTGGCGTCTTGTAGTAATTCAGCAGCTTTATCTTTGAATTTGTCTAGCATGTGGTATCTCCTGCGGGGCCTAAATAGGGGGGAGTGCTGGTACTCGAATTAGCGTTTTATTGATCACTATGTTGAGTACCAGTAGTTTGTATAGGCTAGCTAGGATGTATAAGCAAATGGGATTAAGGTTATTGTGCCAATTAAATTCTTAGGGCTTGGCTCAGAGCGGTTCTAAGCGTTTCCTGCAGTGTAAGATCAGTAATCATTTGATCGTCGCGGGAGGTGATGTAGAAAATATCCTCTGCTTGTTCACCCAAAGTACTAATGCGTGCGTTGTGGACTCGTACCTCTGCTTGATCAAGTGCTTCACCCACCCGTGAAAGCAGGCCGGGCATATCGCCAGTGCTCACCTCCATGATGGTGAGATTTTTATCTTCTTGTTGGCGAAAATTGATGCGTGTAGGTACATCAAAATTACGCAAAATTCGCGGCGGACGATGCTGGCGCACTTGAAATTGTTCACGCCGCAAATTGCGTTGCATCACATCGACAATATGTTGTTGATCTGCAAGATCATCCACAATTTTATTGTCAGGCCCCAAAGTATGTAGGGTATAGAGATCGAAGCCGCTATCCTCCATCGAGACAATCCGGGCTTGCACAATATTTAAATTCAATTGCTCGAGGGTGGAAACGACTCGCGTAAATAAGTCAGGCGAGTCTGCACTATAGATAAAAATAATATTGCTGCTACCCGAAATGGTAGAGCGCATTTTAACTAGCGGCAAATCTTCAGGTGATGAAGTGAGAATATAGGGAGCATGCCAGCAAATAGATTCCACTGAGTGCTGCAATAAATAGTCTTCGCCTAAATTTTTCCACAAACTGATACAAGCCTGTTCACTCAAGCCTGCTTGAGTGAGTTGCTCCAAAGCAGAGTTGCGCTTTTGGGCGATAATTGAGGCCGATTTTTCCGAAGCAGGTAAGCGCTGATTGAGTAAATTGCGGGTACTTAAGTAAAGCTCCGTCAGCAATGAGCGCTTCCAGCTATTCCAAAGCTTCGGATTCGTGCCTTTGATATCAGCAATCGTCAGCAGGAATAAATAGTCTAAACGGTTTTGGGCAATGATCTGCCCAGCAAACTCTTGGACAACCGCAGGATCACTAATGTCCTTACGCTGGGCTGTGACGCTCATGAGCAGATGCTTTTGTACTAACCAACTGACGAGTGAGGCATCATGCACATTCAAGCCATGTTCACGGCAGAATTCATAAGCATCGACCGCACCTAATTCAGAATGATCACCGCATCGGCCTTTGGCAATGTCGTGAAATAGAGCAGCTAAATATAAAAGCTCCGGTTTTTGCAAGCGTTTAAAAATTTCGCTGCACATTGGGAATTCAGCAGCGCCTTTTTCAGTGCTATAGCGGCGGACATTGCTGATGACAAACAGCGTATGCTCATCCACAGTATAAGCATGGAAAAGATCATATTGCATGCGCCCGACAATATTCGCGAAGGCAGGTAAATAGGCAGCCAAAATCCCATAGCGATTCATCAAGCGTAAGACGAAGGTAATCCCGCTAGGCTGGCGCAAAATCTGCATAAAGATTTGCCGATGCCAAGACTGTTGACGAAAGCCTGAATCCATTCGGTGCAAATTGCTGCGCATCAAACGAATCGTTTCTGGTGCCAGCCCTGTGACCCCTTGAGTGTTTTGTAGAAATAAGAAGATTTCTAGCAGTGCAGTGGGGTAGAGGGTGAAGGTATCAGGCGAATTAACGGCTAACAGATTACCGCGTTTTTCGTACCATTCACCGACCATAATCGGTTGTGGTTGCGCATCAATCGCTAGTTTTACGCGTAAAATCCCAGTCAATACGTCGGTTAAGCGCTCTAATTCAGTAATGGTTTTATAATAACGTTGCATGAAGGCTTCAACCGCCTCATTACGCTGTTCAGCAGCATAGTCAAAGGTCTTGGCTAAGGTATGCTGATAATCAAAGAGTAGACGATCTTCTTTGCGTCCAGTAAGGGTATGCAAGACGAAACGAATACTCCACAAAAAGGCTCGGCCTTCACGCAAGCATTCATACTCACTTTGATCTAATAAGCGATGCTCATGTAATTCTGAAAGCGATAGATGCCCATATTCACGCTCAATGATCCAGCCGATCATGTGAATGTCACGCAGGCCGCCTGGGCCTTCTTTTAGATTGGGTTCAACCCGATAAGCTGTGTCGCCAAAACGTAAGTAACGTGCTTTTTGTTCTTCTAGTTTGGCAAGGAAAAAGCTACGGCTGTCCCACATATTTTCCGGGCTAATGCCAGCACGCATTTGGTGGTAGAGGTCGCGGCTACCGGCTAGTAGGCGGGCTTCAATTAAATTAGTGATGACGGTTAAATCAGTGCGTGCGGTTTGTAGACATTCCTCCAAGGTACGCACACTATGGCCGACTTCAATTCCCATGTCCCATAAAAAGGTCAGGAATTTAGAAATGCGCTCTTGTGCGATTTCATCCGGTGGCTGGTGCAATAAAATGAGCAAATCCACATCGGAAGCAGGATGCAATTCTCTGCGTCCATAGCCACCGACGGCGATTAAGGAGGCTTCAGAAACAGCAAAACCCGTTTGTTGCCAGATTTCTTGTAGGACGACATCAATTAAGCCTGCATGATAATAAAGCAAGGCACGAATTGGGTATTTCTCCAAGAAATAGCCCGCCAAGCGTTTGCGCGCTTCTTTTAAAAATTGAGCATAATCGCTAGGTTTTAGAGATTGGCTTTTATTCGTTTTGAACTCTTGATAATGATCTAATAAAGGGTTCAAGCGTGTATCCGTATTCATTTTAATTTGAGTTTTGCCTGTAAACGTTCTAGCCAGCCAGCTTCTTCCGCGCGTAAAGTTAGAATTTCAAAACCATCTTCAGTGACCAATACGGTATGTTCCCATTGCGCGGATAACTTGTGGTCTTTAGTGACGGCAGTCCATTGGTCTGGCAGGATTTTTAGATCTGCTTTACCTTGATTAATCATCGGCTCAATGGTGAAAATCATCCCCGCTTGAATGACATCGCCTTTGCCTGCTTTACCATAGTGGACGATTTGTGGTTCTTCATGGAATTTGGCACCAATGCCGTGCCCACAAAACTCACGCACCACTGAGTAATGATGCTTTTCAGCATGCTGCTGAATAGCTGCGCCAATATCGCCTAAGGTAGCACCTGGCTTGACTGTCAGAATGCCTAAATACATGCATTCTTGAGTGACTTCGGCCAAGCGCACTGAGGGTAATAAGGGGGTACCGACTTGGAACATTTTACTGGTGTCGCCGTGATAGCCATCTTTAATCACGGTGATATCAATATTGACGGCATCACCTTTTTTCAAAATCTTATCACTAGGAATGCCGTGGCAAATTTGGTGATTAACCGAGGTGCAAATAGATTTAGGGAAGGGGGGAGTGCCATAACCTAAAGGCGCGGGAATGCCACCTTGCACATTGACGATATACTCATGACAAATATCATTCAGTTCGCCAGTGGTCACGCCGGGCTTCACATAAGGCCCAATCATATCCAGCACTTCGGCTGCTAGACGGCCAGCAACGCGCATTTTTTCAATTTCTTCTGGTGTTTTTAGAGAGATAGCCATCTGTTATTTATTCCGAGTAGCACTTAAAAGCGAATCATGGTATAAAGCGCACGCCTTTTTGGCAAACAAGATTACTTTTAACTTGTAATTATTTAATCCACACACGCATCGGCACAAGCTGCAAGGGTGCTTGATTTTAAAGCTAAGTTTGAATCAAGTAAGCAGTTTGGGATGCGTGGAGGCGTAACCCAAATCAGGAGATTTACATGCCTAAAGTTACTATGCGTCAAATGCTGGAAGCGGGTGTCCACTTCGGTCACCAAACTCGTTACTGGAACCCAAAAATGGGTCCGTACATTTTCGGCGAACGCAACAAGATTCATATCGTCAACCTTGAGTTGACTCTACCGATGTTCAATGATGCGATGAATTTCGTGGGCAAATTGGCTGCTCGTGGTGGTCGTATCATGTTCGTAGGCACTAAGCGTTCTGCACGTGATGCAGTCCGTGAAGCGGCTCAATCTTGCAAAATGCCTTATGTGAACTATCGCTGGTTAGGCGGCATGTTGACTAACTTCAAAACGGTTAAGCAATCGATTCGTCGTCTGAAAGAATTAGAAAAGATGACGGATGACGGCAGCATCGAACGCTTAAACAAAAAAGAAGTGCTGATGCTGAAGCGTGAGCAAGAAAAGTTAGAGCGTAGCCTCGGCGGTATTAAAGAAATGAAAGGCTTACCCGATGCGATTTTCGTCATCGACGTAGGTTATGAAAAAATTGCTATCCAAGAAGCGAAAAAGTTAGGTATTCCGGTCATCGGTGTAGTGGATACTAACAACTCACTGAAAGATGTGGATTATGTGATTCCGGGCAATGATGACGCGATTCGTGCCATTCAATTATATGTATCAGCCGCTGCTGATGCGATCAAAGAAGGCCATGCTTCAGCCGCAGTTTCTGGCGTAGATTTATCTGAGCCAGCTGAGGAAGAAGTCGATGCAGAAGAAGTTGCGGTTGTTGCAGAAGCTGACGATAGCGCAGACGAAGCATAATCCCGTTTAGCTTATTAGGTCGAATTTAGGAGTCTAGTAATGACAATTACTGCGGCAATGGTAAAAGATCTGCGTGAGCGTACTGGCGCAGGCATGATGGAGTGCAAAAAAGCACTCTCTGAAACAAGTGGTGATATGGAAGCGGCCATCGATTTAATGCGTAAATCTGGCGCATTAAAAGCGGAAAAGAAATCGGGCCGTATCGCTGCTGAAGGTCGTGTAGTTATTAAGTTAAGTGCAGATCAGAAGAGAGCAGCTTTAGTTGAAGTTAACAGTGAAACTGACTTCGTGGCTAAAGACTCTAACTTCGTTGGTTTTGCTGAAGCCGTAGCGGAAACAGTCTTAGTTGACAATGTGACTGATGTAGCCGCTTTAGCTAATGCCAAATTAGCCAGCGGTCAAACCGTTGAAGAAGCTCGTGCTGCTTTAGTTGCGAAAATTGGTGAAAATATTCAAGTTCGCCGGGCGCAAATCATTGAAGCAGGTGAAGGCCAGATAGCAACTTACCTGCACAGCAATAACAAGATCGGTGTGGCAGTCGCTCATACCGGTTCTGAAGCTGATTTAGGTAAAGACTTGGCGATGCATATTGCCGCTAATAACCCAGCTGGTTTGGATGAGTCTAGCGTCCCAGCTGAGCGTATAGCGCGTGAGCGTGATGTCCAATTGGATATTGTGATGCAAACTGGCAAGCCACGTGAAATCGCTGAGAAAATGCTTGAAGGCAAAATGCGCAAGTTCTTAGCAGAGCTAACCTTATTAGGCCAAGCTTTCGTTAAGGATCCTTCAGTGACCGTTGCACAATTGTTGAAAAACAAAAATGCGTCTGTGACTAGTTTTGTACGTTTCGAAGCGGGTGAAGGCATCGAGAAGAAGCAAGAAAACTTCGCAGAAGAAGTTGCTGCTCAAGCTCGTCAAGCAGGCTAAAACACGTTTTAAGTGTTCCAGAAAGGGGCGACATGGTTGCCCCTTTTTCTTTTCAGCTGTATAAAGTACGCCATCTTTGGTTCTGGAAATTTTCAGTATGAACACAGTACCACGCCGAATTCTCCTCAAGCTTAGTGGCGAAGCTTTAATGGGTAATCTTGATTCCGGTATTGATCCCTCTATTTTAAAACGCGTTGCTACCGAAGTTTTGGAAGTGCGCACGTTGGGTGTTCAAGTCGCTTTGGTCATCGGCGGAGGCAATTTATTTCGTGGCGCTACTCTAGCGGCTGCTGGCATGGATCGCGTGCGTGGCGATCAAATGGGTATGCTTGCAACGGTGATGAATGCGCTGGCTATGCAAGATCAAATCGAGCAACTCGGTGGCGCTTGCCGCGTGATGCCTGCCTTAACTATTGCTCAGGTCGGCGAAGCCTATTCAGCACATCAAGCGCGCTGTTATTTAGAGCAAGGTGATGTCGTAATTTGTGCGGCGGGTACGGGCAATCCTTTCTTCACGACTGATACCGCAGCGAGCTTACGTGCAGTCGAGTTACAGGCGGATCTATTGCTGAAAGCAACTAAAGTTGATGGCATCTATACGGCTGATCCGAAAAAGGATGCAAGTGCCACGCGTTATGAGCATTTGTCTTTTGACCAAGCGATTGCTCAACAATTAGGCGTGATGGATTTAACTGCAATGGTAATGTGCCGTGATAATCACTTACCCTTGCGAGTGTTTGATATGTTTGCTGCAGGTGCTTTGCATGCGATTGTGCGTGGTGAGTCTGTAGGTACGTTAGTAGAGGTTTAAACGATGATTAGCGACATTATGAAAAGTGCGGAATCCCGCATGCAAAAAAGTATCGAATCACTGAAGAATGAATTAACCAAGATTCGCACTGGACGCGCTCACCCGAGCTTATTAGATCATATCAGTGTCGACTATTACGGCACACCCACCGCTCTAAGCCAAGTGGCTAATATCGCCATTGAAGATGCGCGTACTTTAAGCATCACACCTTGGGAAAAGACCATGATTGGGCCGATTGAAAAGGCCATCCATAAATCTGATTTGGGTTTAAATCCAGCGGTAGCAGGTACGGTGATTCGTGTGCCTGTGCCGGCCTTAACTGAAGAACGTCGGCGTGATTTAGTTAAAGTTGTTAAAAATGAAGCGGAAGGTTCGCGTGTGGCGATTCGTAATATTCGTCGTGATGCCAATGGTGAACTGAAAGCCTTAGAAAAAGATAAAACAATTTCTGAGGATGAAGAGCGGCGTGCAGAAGAGAACGTACAGAAGCTGACTGATAAATATATTAAAGAAGTTGAAGCAGTGTTCGAGAAAAAAGAAAAGGATCTGATGGCTATCTAATGGCCTTGGAGCTGGCACATGCAAGCTGAAACAAACGCCGTTCCTCGGCATGTTGCCATCGTGATGGACGGCAATGGGCGTTGGGCAAAAGCACGCTTTATGCCCCGCCTGATTGGGCATCAACGCGGAGTTGAATCTGTCCGTAAAGTGATTCGTGCCTGCAATCAAGCAGGCGTGGAGTGTCTCACTTTATTTGCCTTTAGTAGTGAGAACTGGAAGCGCCCGATTGAAGAAGTCAGCGGCTTAATGTCGCTGTTTATGTTGGTGCTAGAGCGCGAAACGGCAGGTTTGATTCGGCACAATGTAAGTATGCGCTTTATTGGAGATCGCGCGGCGTTTTCTATCTCCCTCCAAGAAAAAATTGTGGCTGTTGAAGAGCAAACTAAGCACTGTTCAGGGATGGTTTTATTAATTGCGGCTAATTATGGTGGGCGCTGGGACATTTTACAGGCAGCACAAAAATTAGCAGTAAAAGTAGCCAGTGGTGAATTAGCACCTAAGCAATTAACAGAGCGTGATTTAGAGGAGAACATGGCAACTTTTGGTTTGCCAGAACCTGATCTCTTCATTCGTACCGGAGGTGAGCAGCGGATTAGTAATTTTTTACTCTGGCAATTGGCTTATACTGAACTGTATTTCACTGATAAATTGTGGCCAGAGTTCGATGAGCAAGCTTTACAAGAGGCTTTTAAAGTCTACGCCAGCCGACAGCGCCGCTTTGGTATGACCAGTGAGCAAATACAAAACCAGCAAGGAGATGTAAATGCTTAAGCAGCGGGTTATTACTGGAGTGATCCTTGCCTTATTAGTTTCTTTTGCTATTTTCTTTTTGCCTAATATCGTTTTTGACCAACTTGCTCTGTTGATTATTGTTGGCATTGGTACTTGGGAATGGGCGGGATTAACTGGACTTACTGCTAAACGCTCACGCTGGTTGGAAGTCGCTTCAAATCTAGGGTTAGCAGAGTTATTTTTTCTGCTTGAGCCGTCAATGGTGCTGATTTTATTAATTAGCCTAGCAGTATGGGCATTTATTTTATATTTATTGCGCAGCTACCAACCCGAAACTACTTATTATAAGCAGCGTTCTTGGTTATTGCGTATCTTGAGCACAGCAGTGCTAATTCCTGCTTGGTATGCCCTAACTTATTTGCATGCCTTACATTATGGTTATGTTTTTTATGTGATCAGCTTGATTGCGTTTGCGGATATTGCCGCTTATTTTTCTGGCAAGCGTTTTGGCAAAACTAAACTCGCTCCTAGCTTAAGCCCAGGAAAAACCCGTGAAGGAGCGCTGGGCGCATTAGTGGTTACCTTCGTTTGGTCATGTGTTGGTGCGATTTTTATACATTTAGGTTTTGGTGGAGCACTCGTTTTTATTTTCTTCTCAATGCTAGCGGTGGTGATGTCGATTGCGGGCGATTTATTTGAAAGCCTAATCAAACGCCAAGCAGGCGCGAAGGATAGTGGCACTATTTTGCCCGGTCATGGTGGAATTTTAGATCGTATTGATAGCTTGCTGGCGGCTATTCCGATTTTAACATTGGGTCTTTTGATCATCGGTAGACTTTAAGGTATGAGTTTAAAAGCACTAACTATTTTAGGTTCTACCGGCAGTATTGGAGTCAGCACCTTAGATGTGGTGCAGCGCCATCCAGAGCGTTTTCGGGTGTTTGCCTTAACGGCCAATCATAATGTAGAGCGCCTGTTAGAGCAGTGTTTAGCCTGTCAGCCCGATTATGCAGTCATGCTCAATGAGCAAGCTGCTGAGCAGTTAGAGCAGCGTTTAAAAGCAACCGACTCCATCACTAAAGTATTAGCCGGTAAGGACGCCTTAGAGCAAGTAGCCGCGCACCCAAATACCGAGTATGTAATGGCTGCAATTGTGGGAGCTGCGGGCTTATTAGCAGCATTAGCAGCCGTCCGAGCAGGGAAGCGTGTGCTGCTAGCGAATAAAGAAGCCTTAGTTATGTCTGGGCAATTATTCATGGATGCAGTCCGTGAACACCAAGCGGAACTACTGCCGATTGATAGTGAGCATAATGCGATTTTCCAGTGCTTGCCTACACAAGGTGGCAAGCAAGGTGTGGAGCGCATTTTATTAACTGCTTCTGGCGGGCCCTTCCGTCAGCGTGCTTTAGCTGATTTACAGAAAGTAACGCCCGAACAAGCGGTGGCACATCCGAATTGGTCGATGGGGCAAAAGATATCGGTAGACTCTGCGACCTTGATGAATAAAGGCTTAGAAGTCATTGAGGCCAGTTGGTTGTTCGCGACACCTTTAGAGCGCATTGAAGTGGTCGTGCATCCGCAAAGTACCATTCACTCGATGGTGGCTTATAACGATGGCTCGGTGTTGGCGCAATTAGGCAACCCGGATATGCGTACACCGATTGCTTATGCTCTAGGTTGGCCAGAGCGCTTAGTGTCAGGCGTTGCCCCATTAGATTTATTTGCGGTAGCACGTTTAGATTTTGAAAAGCCTGATTTGCAACGTTTTCCTTGTTTGCAATTGGCTTATGATGCGCATGCGCGTGGTGGTTTTGCCACGATTGCTTTGAACGCTGCGAACGAAGTAGCCGTACAAGCTTTCTTAGAACGGCGTATCGGTTTCATGGATATTCCACGTTTGATCAGCGATGTGATGAAATTAGCGGATACAGGAACCCCTGTACACTTAGAGGATATCATTATTCAGGATGAGGTAAGCCGAACCGCTTCATCATCGTGGATAAAAAATAATAGAGCGCTATGAACCTACAAAACTTGCTGATTATTCTTCCGGCCTTCTTACTCACCATCGGTATTTTAGTGACCGTACATGAATTCGGCCACTTTTGGGTGGCGCGGCGTTTGGGTGTCAAAGTCCTACGCTTCTCAGTGGGCTTTGGTAAGCCACTTTGGACTTATGTTTCTCCCAAAGACCAAACCGAATACGCGATTGCAGCCTTGCCTTTAGGCGGTTATGTCAAAATGCTCGATGAGCGTGAAGGCGAAGTACCTGCTGAAGAAGTGCATCGCGCGTTTAATCGCCAAACTGTCTGGGTGCGCATGGCAGTCGTAGTGGCTGGACCACTGGCGAATTTCATGTTGGCCGTCTTAATCTATTTCTTTGTATTTGGTGTCACCGGTAATCCAGCGATGTATCCGTTGGTTAAGCCCTTGCCTAATACTCCAGCCGCTTTAGCAGGCTTCCAACCCGGTGATAAAATTACTCAAATCAATGAACAGCCTGTGACGACTTTTGAAGAAGCGGCAATGACTTTGGTTGAAGAGTTTCTGCACAGTAAAACGCTCAGAATTCAAGTTGATACTCAAGCTGGTAGCCCAGCTGAACGTAGTTTAGACTTAAATAATGTGGCGCTGTTTAAAGAAGAAAACGATGTTTTGTCCAAAATAGGCTTAGAGCCTTGGTCACCTAAGCTCGATATAATGCTGGGCCAAATCGTTGCTGATTCACCTGCGGAAAAAGCAGGTCTACAACCTAAAGATAAGATTTTGGCTGTTGATGGTACTAAGCCTGAGAGTGCTGAGGCTTTTGTTAAATATATTCAACAGCATGCAAATACCCCTATTACTTTGCAAGTAGAGCGCGCTTCTGGGGTGACGGATATTACAGTGACGCCCGCTTTAAAAGAAAAAGAAGGCAAACAAGTAGGACAAGTAGGTGCTGGTGTGGGCGAAGTCGTACCGTCCGAAATTTTACCGACCTTACAATTCAAGCAGCGTTTAGGCCTATTTGATTCAGTCACTAAAAGCATTCAAAAAACTTGGCAAATGTCGATTGTCACCCTCAAGTTAATGGGACGAATGCTGACAGGCGAGGTTTCTCTCAAAAATATTAGTGGGCCAGTCACGATTGCTAAATATTCGGGTGAAACCGCTTCTGCTGGTTTGCCTTATTATTTAGGCTTTTTAGCGGTGGTGAGCATTAGCTTAGGCGTCTTGAATTTATTGCCAATTCCAATGTTGGATGGTGGGCATCTGCTGTATTATGTGATCGAAATTGTTAAGGGCAGCCCGGTGTCCCCTCGTGTCGAGGAATATGGACTTCGGTTTGGCATGGCTGTGGTGGGATGCATCATGGTGCTTGCGGTGTATAACGACATTATGCGGTTAATCAACTAATGAAAAAACAAACACTTTCTTGGGCCATTGTCAGCGGCTTGTTAGCAGCATCCCAAGCAGTTTGGGCTGCTAGTTTTGTGGTGCAAGATATTCAAGTAAGTGGCCTAGATCGTGTCGCTCAGGCAACCCTATTGAATTATTTGCCCGCTCGAGTTGGGCAGCCTTTTGATGATAGCCGTTCAGCCGATGCAATTCGGGTACTCTATGAAACGGGCTTATTTGATGATGTGCAGCTAGCACGCCAAGGTGATGTCTTAGTCGTTAAAGTGGTCGAGCGCCCTGCTATTGGCGAGATTAATGTCACAGGCAATTCTAAAGTAACTACCGACCAACTTTTGCAGGCTTTAAAAAGTGCGAATGTTGGTAAAGGCGATATGTTGGATAAGGCTGCCTTATTGAAGATGCAGCGCGAATTAGAGGCTCAATACCTGACGATGGGGCATTATGGTGTCAAGATTGATACCACCATTGAACCTTTAGCGAATAACCGCGTTAAAGTAAATATCAAAGTGCAAGAAGGCAGTATTGCACGGATTAAGCAAGTCAAAATTGTCGGCAATAACGCTTTTTCTGAAGCAGAGCTACTCAAGCAATTAGAATCAGGTACAGCACGTACTCTCTCGATCCCGATGCTCAGCAGCCGTGATAAGTTTGCTAAAGAAAAATTAGTTGGTGACTTGGAAGCGCTAAATTCTTTCTATCGTGATCGTGGCTATCTGAATTTTGAAATTGTTTCTAGCCAAGTTTCCCTCACACCTGATAAGCAAGGTGTGTTCATCACGATTAGTGTGAATGAAGGTGATCAATACAAAATTGGTACTGTGGATGTTACGGGGGTTGAGCGCTTAACTCAGCAGCAAGTCCAAGATTCAATGAAGCTGAAGCAGGGTGATGTATTCTCGCAAAAAGCTTTGGAAGAAAGCCGTAAAAGCCTATCAACTTATCTAGGTGAGCAGGGATATGCGTTTTCGAAGATTGGTGCAAAACCTGATATTGATGAAGCAAGCAAGATTGTAAACATCAGCCTCAATGTCGATAGTGGTAAACGTACTTATGTGCGCCGGATCAATATCCGTGGTAACAATCGGACTAAAGACGAGGTCTATCGTCGTGAATTACGCCAGTTAGAAAGCTCTTGGTTTGCTGCTGAGCAAGTCGAGCGCTCTAAAGTGCGTTTGCAACGCTTACCTTATGTCGAAGACGTGCGTATCACTACCGAACCGGTTGCAGGCACCCCCGACCAAGTTGACTTAACTGTGATTGTCAGTGAGCGCTCTTCCAACCAATTCCGTATTGGTGCAGGCTACTCGCAATCCCAAGGTCTGCTGGTGAACTTGGCGGTTACTCAAGATAATTTCATGGGTACAGGCAAGCAGCTAGAAGTTAATATTGATAATAGTGAATCGAATCGTAATTTCCTGATTTCCTACGATAATCCCTATTACACCCCAGAAGGTTTAAGTCGCGGCTTTAGTATTTATTACAATGAATACGATGCAGCTGCTGAAGATATTTCTGCGTATGCTTCCGATAAGTTTGGTGCCAATGTGAAGTTTACTTTCCCGATGAGTGAAAATGATTCGGTGAGCTTCACCGCGGGTGCTGAGCAGCGTAAAATCATTCTAGGTACTGATCCAGCTGACCATATTAAAGAATTCACCGACAAGCATGGACTTGAATATAAGCAGCTGCCTTTAACCCTGAGTTATGTGCATGACACCCGTAATCGCAGCGTGTTCCCTAGTGCAGGGCAGCGGCATCGCTTATCGGTTCAAGGCGCTCTGCCAGGTAGTGATTTGCAATACACCAAGTTTTCTTATGATGGGGCTTACTACAAAGCTATCAATGATGATTTCACCTTCTCACTCAAGGCCAAAGTGGCAGTGGGGGATGGCCAAGGTGATCTAACGGGCTTGCCCTTCTTTGAAAAGTATACAGCCGGTGGGATTCGCTCTGTGCGTGGTTATGAGCAAAATAGCTTAGGTCCCATTGATTCCAATGGAGATGCCAAAGGTGGCGATGCTTTATTGACGACTACCGCTGAAATTTTGTTTCCTATGCCACTGGCGAGTGATGTGAAGAGCGTCAAGATGAGTGCTTTCGTGGATGCAGGGAATGTGTTTGATACTTCAGATAATTTCGATACTGCTGAGTTACGCTATTCGGCTGGTTTAGGTGTGGTTTGGTTGTCGCCCATTGGGCCGTTTGAAGTCAGCTACGCGAAGCCATTAAATTCTAAAGATGGCGATAAAGAGCAAAGTCTGCAATTTAGTATTGGCGCCTCCTTCTAGTGGGGTGCTAATCCAAGGATTAGGATAATTTAGGGTGCTGCGTTTAACGCTAATTGGCTTACTGCTGAGTTTATTATTCAATTCTGTCCGGGCGGAAGATCCTAATCTGCCTTATCGGATGGCTGTGGTTAATCTGGTCAAAGTACTTGAGCAAGCGCCACAGTCAGCTGCTGAAGGTAAGCGCTTAGAGTCTTTATTTGCTGCCCGTGAAGCCGCTTTAGCCCAAGAACAACTTGAATTACAACGTGCTCGCGAAGCTTTACAGGCGACGGGTGATACTTTACCAGAAGCAGAACAAGTTCAGCGTGAGCGTGAATTACGCACTTTAGAGCGTGATTACAGCCGTAAACAAGAAGACTTACGCGAAGAAATTCGTTTCGCTAAAGACGCTGCCTTAGAAAAAGTTCAAGAACAGGTCGAACAAGCGGTTGACGCAGTGCGTGCTGAAGGCCAGATTGATATTGTTTTCAGGGAAAGCAATTACATTGTTGCGAGTGCACGAGTTAATTTAACGGATAAAGTTTTGGCTTATTTGCAGCAACAGTTTGATAGTGCACAGCCTGCTGCGAATGATGCAACTGAGGCAAATCCTGCTAAGCCTGCAAGCGAAGAATAATCATGACAAAAAGCTGGACGCTAGCCGAAATTGCAGCCGCGACGCAAACCACGATTCAAGGAAATGCAGCTAAATCAATTCAAGCAGTGGCCTCCATTGAACAAGCTCAAACGCACGAACTCAGTTATATCCGTGATCGCAAATACTTTCACTTGCTCAATACTTCTCAAGCCGGTGCTCTGATTCTCACTGCCGATTTAGCCGCGCAATATCAAGGCGATGCGTTGATTAGTACCAATCCTTATCTGACTTACGCCCGTGTGGTCACGCTCTTCAATCCTATGCATCGCCCCGCAGCAGGTATTCATCCTAGTGCTGTGCTTGCGGATGATGTCGAGTTGGGTGAGGGTGTGCATATCGGTGCTAATGTGGTTTTAGAGTCGGGTGTGCAAGTGGGCGCGGGGACTGTGATTAGTGCAGGTTGCAATTTAGGACGTCATGTTAGCTTGGGTGCTCATTCGTTTCTTTATCCCAATGTCATTTTATATAGCGATACTGAAGTGGGTGAGCGCGCCATTATTCATTCCGGTGCAGTCATTGGTGCCGATGGTTTCGGGTTTGTGCCTGAGCCAACAGGGTGGTATAAAATACCGCAAATCGGCAATGTGAGCATCGGCGATGATGTCGAAATTGGTGCGAATACTTGTATCGACCGTGCAGCGATGGGCAGTACCCGTATTGGTCATGGCGTGAAGTTAGATAACCAAATTCATCTGGCGCACAATGTGCAGATTGGTGATCACACCGTGATTGCGGCTTGTACGGGGATAGCCGGTAGCGCGAAGATTGGGCGTTATTGCCAAATTTCAGGGATGTGCTCTATTGCTGGGCATTTAACCATCGCGGATCGTGTGACTATTACGGGTACAAGTTTTGTGATTAATTCAATCACTGAGCCGGGCGTCTATTCTTCAGGTGTGACCGTCGAAGAGCACGGGTTATGGCGTAAAAATGCAGTACGCTTCCGGCAGTTAGACCAAATGGCAAGACGCTTAGCTAGCCTAGAAAAACAATTAGCTGAGCTACAAAAAAATAAGGATTAAGGCGCTATGTCTGGCATGAATGTAAGTGAAATTAAAAACTTTCTTCCCCACCGTTACCCCTTTTTGTTGGTAGACAAGGTGCTTGAGCTGGAAGAGGGGCGCTATATCAAAGCGCTCAAAAACGTGACAGTGAACGAGCCTTTTTTTAACGGTCACTTTCCGGGTAAACCGATTATGCCCGGTGTCTTAATTATTGAGGCCATGGCGCAATCCACCGGTTTATTGGGTTTTCGCACCATGAGTGCTGAGCCACAACCTAATACTCTGTATATGCTAGTTGCTGTGGATAAAGCACGTTTCAAGCGTCAGGTCGAACCTGGCGATCAACTATTGTTGGAAGCGGAAATCGTTAAGAAAAAAGGCATCATGTGGGTGTTCAATACCAAAGCTACCGTAGATGGTGAGTTGGTCGCTTCGGCTGAACTCATCTGTGCAGCGAAAGAAGGTGCTATTTGATTCACCCGACCGCGATTATTCATCCTAGTGCAGAGTTAGCCGCTGATGTTGAGGTCGGTGCTTATAGCATCGTCGGTGAGCAGGTAGTGATTGGGCGCGGGACGCGTATTGCTCCGCATGTGATGATTGAAGGCCCTACCCGTATCGGTGAAGATAATCATATCTTCCAATTTGCCTCTGTGGGTGCGATTCCACAAGACAAAAAGTACAAAGGCGAACCCACTGAGCTGATCATCGGTGATCGCAATGTGATTCGTGAAAGCTGCACTTTGAACCGTGGTACCGCTCAAGATAAAGGCAAAACCATTATCGGTAATGATAATTGGATCATGGCTTATGTGCATATCGCCCACGATTGCATCGTCGGTAACCATACCGTATTTGCTAACAGTGCCACTTTAGCAGGTCATGTAGCAGTGCGTGATTATGCGATTCTGGGGGGGTTCACCTTGGTACATCAGTTTTGTACCATTGGTGAATATGCCTTTACGGGCATGGGCAGTGCGATTGGTAAAGATGTGCCGCCTTATACGCTGGCCAATGGTGCACCCGCAGTCCCACGCGGGATCAATGCCGAAGGTTTAAAACGCAATGGCTTCTCGTCTACAGCGATACAGCGCATTAAAGAAAGCTACCGTTTGCTCTATCGCCAGCAGATTACGGTTAAAGAAGCACTGGCACAAATTGAAGCTGAGTATGGTGAATTTGCAGATATTCAGTCCCTCATTGAATTTGTTCAAGCCAGCCAACGCGGCTTAATTCGTTAGCCCTATGCAACGCATCGCGATTATTGCTGGTGAAGCTTCAGGTGATTTGCTTGCTGCTCGTTTAATTTTAGCTTTAAAAGAACTCAAATCTGATTTGGTATTTGAGGGCATTGCTGGCCCTGAAATGCAAGCCGCGGGTTGTGTTAGCTTGTTCCCGATGGAAAAGCTCTCAGTGATGGGCTTGGTTGAGGTTTTAAAAGACTTACCTTCCTTACTTTCCATCCGTAAACAATTAAAAGAACGCTGGACGGCCACCCCGCCTGATCTGTTTATCGGTGTGGATGCGCCCGATTTCAATTTGCCTTTAGCGGCTAAATTACACGCCGAAGGTATTCCCACCGTGCATTATGTCAGCCCGTCCATTTGGGCTTGGCGTGAAAAGCGCGTGAAAAAAATACAAGGCAATATTGATCTCATGCTGACCTTGTTCCCTTTTGAAGTGGATTTCTATAAAAAGCACCAAGTTGCCGCGCAGTTTGTCGGCCATCCGTTAGCAGATGAGGTGCAGTTTAATGCCAGTGCAAGTGATGCGCGCCAACAGCTAGGTTTGGATCTTACTAAACCTATGCTGGGTGTTCTGCCTGGTAGTCGGACTAAAGAGGTGCAAGCTTTAGGTGCTGTGTTCTTACAAACAGCCCAAGAATTAAAGGCTAAACATCCTGATTTGCAAATTGTGGTACCGATAGTTCGTGCTGATTTAAAGGCACAACTACAAGCCATCCAACAGCAAGTGGCTGCTGATTTGCCAGTTACCTATTTAGAGGGTCAGTCGCGTTTGTTAATGCAAGCCGCTAACTACTTACTGATGGCTTCGGGTACAGCCGTGTTAGAAGGCATGTTAGCAGGGCGCTTAATGGTCGCTGCTTATCGGGTTTCACCGCTGACTTGGTGGCTGATTCATACCTTTAAGCTGGCGAAAGTAAAATATGTCACCCTCCCGAATAATTTAGCAGGTGAAGAGTTAGTGCCTGAACTCTTACAAGATCGAGCGACGGTGTCTGAGTTAGTCGCTGCAATCGCAAGCTTAATGGTTTTACCTGCAGAACGCCGTACTTATGTGCTGCAACGCTTTGAGGGGTTGCACACTCAGCTGCACTGTGATGCCAGCGCTAATGCTGCGAAAGCTATTATGGAACGTTTCACATGAGTCAATTCAAACTTATTGCTGGGGTTGACGAAGTAGGACGTGGGCCTTTAGCGGGTGCTGTAGTAGCAGCGGCAGTAATCCTTGATCCTGCCCAACCGATCATGGGTTTGGCCGATTCGAAAAAACTCTCTGCCAAAAAGCGAGAAACTTTGGCGGCTGAGATTCGTTTAAAAGCTTTAGCTTGGAGCCTTGGGCGTGCTGAAGTCGAAGAGATTGATCAACTGAATATTCTGCAAGCTACCTTCTTAGCCATGCAACGTGCCTTAGAAAGTTTGGCTATCCAACCTGAACATGTACTGATTGATGGCAATCGTTGCCCTAGAATTAATTACTCGATGGAAGCTATTGTTGGTGGTGATGCCTTAGTACCGGCGATCAGTGCTGCCTCTATTTTAGCTAAGGTCAGCCGTGATGCTGAATTAGTGCGTTTAGATCAACTATATCCCGCTTATGGATTCGCTCAGCATAAGGGCTATCCCACTCCTTCCCATTTAAACGCCATTCGTCAGCACGGTGTTTTACCGATTCATCGTCGCTCATTCCAGCCTATTAAAACCCTAGTTTCTCGTTAGTTCTGCTTGTCAACCACTCGTTTTTAATTCATTCACGCTCGTCCTATTAGCTTTGGATGTTTCTACCTGTCTCCGTTACAAATACCTGACAGCGATCAACAAGACCAAACAAGGAAGAAGTACTCGGTTTAATGCTTCAAATGGATTGCTGCATGCGTGAATAGATCAAAAACGCAAAGCTAATAGACGAGTTTAAAAAGCTTTGCCAACGTTAAATGAGTGTTTAGGAGAATCTAATAATGACACTTTCTGTAAATAATAATACAAGTACTACTAATTCTGGTTCAGTTGGTAATACAGCAGCTACCACTAGTGCTACATCAGGTATCGATTTCTCTTCTTTACTATCTTCTGGCGGTAGCTCTTCTTCCCAGTTCCAAATGCTTTCATTAATGATCTCTCTGATCATGCAATTACTGCAAAGCGTCCAAGGACAGGGCGGCTACAGCGGCGGTGACAAGGGTGGCTGCAACACTTGTGGTGGTCATGGTGGTGCGCAGGGCTCACAAGGTTCAACTGGTTCACAAGGTTCAACTGGTTCACAAGGCTCAACTGGTTCACAAGGTTCAACTGGTTCACAAGGCTCAACTGGTTCACAAGGTTCAACTGGTTCACAAGGTTCAACTGGTTCACAAGGTTCAACTGGCGCACAAGGTTCAACTGGTTCACAAGGTTCAACTGGCGCACAAGGTTCAACTGGCGCACAAGGTTCAACTGGCGCACAAGGTTCAGCAGGTACTAATGGAACCAACGGTACTAATGGAACCAACGGTACTAATGGTGCTCAAGGCGCACAAGGTGCTCAAGGCTCAGCAGGGACTAATGGTACTAATGGCACCAACGGAACTAATGGTGCACAAGGTGCTCAAGGCGCAGCAGGTAGCAACGGTACTAATGGTGCACAAGGTGCTCAAGGCTCAGCAGGTACCAACGGAACTAATGGCACCAACGGAACTAATGGCGCACAAGGTGCTCAAGGCGCCCAAGGTGCTCAAGGCGCAGCAGGGACTAATGGTACTAATGGCACCAACGGAACTAATGGCGCCCAAGGTGCTCAAGGCGCAGCAGGTACCAACGGTACTAATGGCGCACAAGGTGCTCAAGGCTCAGCAGGTACTAATGGAACCAACGGTACTAATGGTGCCCAAGGTGCTCAAGGCTCAGCAGGTACCAACGGTACTAATGGCGCACAAGGTGCTCAAGGCTCAGCAGGTACTAATGGCGCACAAGGTGCTCAAGGCTCTACAGGTGCTCAAGGCTCTACAGGTACTGATGGTACAAACGGCTCTAATGGTCAAGGCTTCTTCGATTGGTTCTCTCAAACCATCGGTGACGTACAAGGTGATGGTGACATCGACCAATTCGACGTACAAGCTTGGCTAAAAGGTGATACAGGTGCAACCGGTGCTCAAGGCTCTACGGGTGCTCAAGGCTCTACGGGTGCTCAAGGCTCTACGGGTGCTCAAGGCTCTACGGGTGCTCAAGGCTCTACTGGTGCTCAAGGCTCTACTGGTGCTCAAGGCTCTACGGGTGCTCAAGGCTCTACGGGTGCTCAAGGCTCTACTGGTGCTCAAGGCTCTACTGGTGCACAGGGCGATAAAGGTATGACTGGTGCTCAAGGCTCTACTGGTGCTCAAGGTTCTAAGGGTGCTCAAGGTTCTACTGGTGCTCAAGGTGCTGAGGGTGATAAGGGTGCTCAAGGTTCTACTGGTGCTCAAGGCTCTAAAGGCGCACAAGGCGCACAAGGCGCACAAGGCGCAACTGGCGGCATGGGTGGCGGCTGTGATATCGGCTGGGGCGGCTGGTGGTGCTAATTTAGCATCATCTGCTAGCTAGTCTGATCTAGAGAAGACCCTGCAACTCAAGTTGTGGGGTTTTTCTTTTTCGACTCGTTTATCTTGAAAATTGGTAATTTGCAAAAAAAATTGGCTAACTACAAAAATAATTTCTAGTTTATTGTTTAGGTGTTATTAGTTATGCAACAGGACTTATCTGTCGTACTTCTCCGGCATTTAAAGCCGATCTTAGAGATGCTGCGTCATACGATTTTAAGCTGCCCAGATGGAGTTTTTGCTGGAGATAAATTATTGGTTCGGGAGCAGCTTTATCATTCATTAGTTGGCATGGATGTTTGGTTTACTGACAAACCCAGTCATTATAATTTCAATGAAGTTTTAGATCTTGATGCGGCTCAGATGCATAAAATAGCTCCTGATGCTATTTCACGGCGCTTTCTCTTAGCTTATTTAGGGAAAATAGAGCATAAGTTGGCAGCAATGCCTATGACAGCCGAACAGCTTTTAGAAGTGCGTGAGATGGGAGGTCGCGAAATTACCTATTTAGATCAATGTTTGGTACAGATGCGCCATGTCCAGCATCACCTAGGCGAAATGGATGAAATTATGCGTGAGCATAGTTTACCATTGCTTGAGTGGAGGGGGTATGGTGAGTATCTAAAATGAGAGTTGATATTGCGACGATCGTTTATAGAATTAAGATAATTGCCATAGTCTATTAATTAAGTGTTTGTTATTCTTTAGCTTTAATTTAAAAATTACCCACTAATTGCTTGATTATAAAAAAGAAGAGATAGTAGTTATGCGTTTTAGTATTTTTACCCCTACTCATAAACCCACCTTTATTGGTGAAGCGTTTGAAACTTTATTAGCACAAACTTTTACTGATTGGGAATGGGTTATTGTACCTAATGGTACAGCAGTTATTCCAGAGCATATCGCCCAGCACTCGCAAGTTCGAGTGGTTCGAGCACCTGATGAAGTTGCAGTTAAGGGTGTTGGCTCTTTGAAGCGTTTTGCCTGTCAAAATTGCCAAGGGGAGCTTTTTGTAGAGTTAGATCATGATGATTTACTCACGCCTGATGCTTTACAAGTGATTGATGCTAGAGCACATGCAACGAATGCTGGATTTTTGTATTCAGATTTTACTAATTTCCGTGCAGATCATTCTTGCCAAGTTTTTATTGCAAGTCACGGTTGGGAGAATTATCCCTTTAACTGGCAAGATAAACGCTATACAGCGATGCGTGCGTTTGAAACTAATCCTAGCTCCTTACATCAAATTTTCTATGCACCTAATCATGTGCGTGTGTGGTCACGTGAGGCTTATTTCAAAGCAGGTGGACACGACCCTGAGCTGCATGTAGTTGATGACCATGATCTGATTTGTCGTACTTATTTGGTGGGCGCACATTTTGAATATATTCCAAAATGCTTGTATCTCTATCGTTTACTAGAAAATGAGGATAACACCTACTTACGTTTCAATGCTGACATCCAACGTATGCAGCAAGAAGTATCTAATAAGTATGTCTATCGTATGATCGCTGAGTGGTGCCGCCGTGAGAATCTAACGATGCTAGATTTAGGGGGGGCTCACAATTCCCCAGCAGGGTTTAAAAGTATCGATTTAGTCGATGCTGATGTGAATTGTGATATTCGCAAAGGTTTGCCATTCCCTGATAGTTCAGTGGGTTGCATTCGTGCCTATGATTTTCTAGAGCATATACCCCATTGTGCTGATTCTAATTGCGATCATGGCGCATCGGGTGGGCTTCTGTGTTCTGTAGGCTTAATGAATGAAATTTACCGTGTCTTGGTACCCGGTGGTTGGTTAGTGTCACGCACGCCATCAACTGATGGCCGTGGTGCGTTCCAAGATCCAACCCATATTTCCTTCTGGAATCAGAACTCATTCTGGTATTACACTAATCGAGATCAAGCAATTTATGTTCGTGGCATCAATTGCCGCTTCCAAGATTCACGTTTATGGCAAGGCTTTCCTACAGACTGGCATAAGGAAAATAATATCCTTTATGTTTACGCCGATTTAGTGGCTCTGAAAGGTCAGCGTCAGCCGGGTTTAGTTAAAATCTAAGCTACTAAGCTAGGCTAAAAGCAAAAGGCGCGAATTTCGCGCCTTTTTTATTGAACAAAATCTGCTAGGTCTTACTTAGCTACATCAAAGAAAAACATATGGAATAAACGGCTGTTTTCCATATTATCGCCAAAATAAGCTGAGGCAGCATGGACACGCTTGGCATCAAAAATAACTAAACGGTTATAGACATTGCCAACTACATCAACTAATTCCCAGCGAGTTTTGTCATAGAAATTACCAGCGAACATTTCATCAAATAGTTCATCTTCTGATTTGCCCGATTTTTTGCAATCTGCTGGTGTTGGATAGGCCATTAAGCCGTTGACTTTACTTTTATAGAAGCTGGTACCACATTCGGGTGGAGCATCTGGGGTTAGGAAGACCACAGCAGCATAGCTTTGATTGTCAGTATGGTAGACCAAGGACTCTTGAGCGGTGCAGTATTGGAAAACACCATTATAGACATGTTCTTCCCACACAGTAATTTTTTTGCCTAATAGTTTTTCGAAAGACTCTTTAGTACCTTTGAAGATATTTTTAACTTCAGTACGTGAGCCTTTGTGATATTTGACATTGGGATTGAAGTCCAAACTCATCGCATATTCACGCACTTGATCAGGATTGCTGTAATAGTTATCAACTACGACGACTGCTGGTGCATGTTGATTGATACCAAAGTTTGGTTTTGGTGGTTGAGCAGTTTGAGGGCGCTTGTTCGGTGCTTGTGCTTGTTGTTTGATTTCAGTAAAGACTTTGTAAGTTGACTCACCTTGAAATTTAACGCTGAAAGTAATTGTGTCAAATGGCTCATCAGGGGTGAGGATAAACTTAAAGCCCGTTTGTGTCCCTTCAGCTAGTTTATAGAAGTTGTTTACATCATGGCGAGCATCTAGGTGATAGAGTTCACTGCTGTACTGCTCTGAAGTATCAACACGAATGGATTCTATGGTTCGGCCAGTACTCAGTACCCAACCTGTTAGAAAATAGGTGCGATCGTATCTATCCAAATGATCTAGATTGAACTTAATATCTTCTAATAATGTTTCATGCATAGCGTTTGACCCGTCATTTTTGTAAATAGAATAATTAGTTTCTACGATTATTATCTTTGCAGTGAATGCGGGTAAAGCAGTCAACGATAAGCTGCTTTTGCTTGCAGATATTTAGTAAGGAGCTATTAACTTGTTTGATTTTTTGAGTTGATTAAGCGCGGGGGAGCTGCAGTTGTTTTGGCAATGCGGGCGGCTTGCTGCCGTTTTTCTTGCTTTAAGCGCAATAAGTACCCTCCTAAAGCCCCACCTGAAGTACCTAATAATAGTATGCCTAAAGTGACAAATTGAGTGAGTAACAGTAAACCACCAAGGCTAGCCGCCCCTGCTACCGCGAGACCTACTTTAAAGTTAGCTTGCGCAGTTGTGCGTTTGATTTCTTGCTGGACTTGTTTCTGAGCTTCTTTAGTTACTTGGTGTTTAGCGCGCTCTGCATTGACTTTAATCTTTTCCCGTTCACGTGCATGGCTTTCTTGCAAGCGCATCAGCTCATCTTTACGCTGCTGATGGGACATTGCGCTAAACCATAAAGCCATTAAAGTGGCGATAATAGCCAAAGGTACGAGCAAACGTAGCCAGCCCCAGCCGACTAGATTTTCGGGAGCCAGTAGCATGAGGCTTACGGTAATAATTTCTAGCAATAGCAGGCCGGGAAGAAATTTCAACATGTGATGGACTCGTTCTGATCAGCGTAAAGATAGGGTATCATTCAGGGTCGGCTGGGCAAAATTCATTGAGTTTTGTTAGCGCGTATTTTAATTTTTGTAGCCACAGTATAGCCATCACCTATGACTCAATTTGTTCATCTTCGCCTGCACACTGAATACTCATTAGTCGATAGTACGATTCGTATTAAGCCCCTTATGAAGGCAGTAGAAAAAGCAGGCATGGCAGCGGTGGCGATCACCGACCAAAATAATTTCTTTGGCCTAGTGAAGTTTTATAAAGCTGCAATGGGTGCTGGGATTAAACCAGTCTTTGGAGTGGATCTGCTGCTAGCGAATGAACAATCTGATCAACTGTTTCACATTATCCTGCTTTGTCAAAATAATACCGGTTACCGTAATCTCACTCGTTTAATTTCACGCGCTTGGCAACAAGGCCAAGTCTTAGGTGTGCCGCGCGTGCAACGCGCTTGGGTGCAAGAGTTTAGCGAAGGCGTCATTATGCTCTCGGGTGGACGAGATGGTGATGTGGGGCAGGCTCTACTAGCAGGTAATAAAGAGCTGGCAGATAAGCGTTTACAAGAATGGCTAGCGTTTTTCCCTGACCGCTATTACTTAGAATTACAACGGACTGGGCGGGAAGGCGAAGAGGATTATATTCACTCAGCCGTTGAGTTAGCCGTCGTTCATCGAGTGCCGGTGGTGGCCACCAATGATGTACGCTTTATTGCCAGCGGTGATTTTGATGTACATGAGGCCCGCGTCTGTATCAATAGTGGGCATGTCTTAGCTGACCCAAAGCGCCCCAAAAATTATAGCCAGCAACAGTATTTACGCTCTCCGGCAGAGATGCAGGAGTTATTTGCAGATATTCCCTCTGCCATTGAAAACACAGTGGAAATTGCTAAGCGCTGTAATGTTTCCCTGACTTTAGGTAAGAATTATTTACCACAATTCCCAATTCCTGCTGGCATGACTACAGAAGAGTATTTCTGCAAGGAAGGTGAGAAGGGCTTAGAGGAACGCTTGGATTTTCTATTTGCTGAGCGCTTTCCACGTGGCACGCCAGAGTTCGCCAAGAAGCGCGAGCCTTATGATGAGCGCTTAAAAATTGAACTTGATGTTATTAATGAAATGGGTTTCCCCGGTTACTTTCTAATCGTTGCCGACTTCATTCAATGGGCAAAAGATAATGATATCCCGGTAGGGCCAGGGCGGGGTTCGGGCGCGGGTTCATTGGTCGCTTATGCCTTAAAAATCACTGACCTTGATCCACTCGCTTACGATTTGCTCTTCGAGCGTTTTTTAAATCCAGAGCGGGTATCGATGCCTGACTTTGATATCGATTTCTGTATGGACAATCGCGATAAAGTCATTGACTACGTCGCGCAAGCCTATGGGCGTAATCAGGTTTCGCAAATTGTCACTTTTGGTTCGATGGCGGCGAAAGCGGTCGTGCGTGATGTAGGTCGCGTGTTGAGCCACCCTTATGGCTTCGTGGATCGAGTCGCTAAGCTGATTCCTTTTGTCATCGGCATTACTTTGGAGGATGCACTAGGGCGTACTGCTAAATCGCAAGAAGATACTGAACGTGTTTCACCTGATCTGATTGAGCTGTATGAAAAGGATGAGGAAGTCAAAGCGTTGATGGATATGGCGCTATCCTTAGAGGGCTTGACGCGGAATACCGGTAAGCATGCAGGCGGTGTGTTGATTTCACCTTCGGATTTAACTGATTTCACGCCGATCTTGTGTGATGAAGCAGGCAAAGGCGTTGTTTCTCAGTTTGATAAAGATGATGTGGAAGCCGTTGGCTTGGTGAAGTTCGACTTCTTGGGCTTGCGTAATCTCACTATTATTCAATGGGCACTGGAAACGATTAACCGCCAGCGAGCTGCTAAAAAATTATCGCTGGTTGATATCAATCGTATTCCTCTGGATGACAAAGCTTCCTTCGATTTATTAAAAGCCCAGAAAACCACCGCCGTATTCCAGCTGGAATCGCGCGGAATGAAGGATCTGATTCGCCGCTTACAGCCCGATGTGTTTGAGGATGTTATCGCTTTAGTTGCGTTGTTTCGCCCCGGGCCTTTGCAATCTGGGATGGTCGATGACTTTATCAACCGGAAAAAAGGCATCGCTAAGGTTGAATATCCGCATCCAAGCCTAGAGCAAATCCTTAAACCCACTTACGGAGTTATTGTTTACCAAGAGCAGGTGATGCAGATTGCACAAGTGCTAGCGAATTACACACTCGGTGGTGCAGATATGCTGCGCCGGGCGATGGGTAAGAAAAAACCCGAAGAAATGGCTAAGCAGCGCTCGATTTTTATGGATGGTGCACGCGGTAATCAAATTGATGAGAGCCAAGCTGGTTTCATCTTCGACTTGATGGAAAAGTTTGCGGAATATGGTTTCAATAAATCGCACTCGGCAGCGTATGCATTAGTTGCCTTTCAGACCGCTTGGCTGAAAGCACATTATCCGGCTGCATTTATGGCGGCGGTTTTATCAGCGGATATGGATAACACCGACAAAGTGGTGATGCTGCTAGACGACTGTCGGCAATTAGGGGTAAAAACTCTGCCACCTGATTTGAATATGTCGGAATACCATTTCACCGTTGATGACAAAAATAATATTATCTATGGCCTTGGCGCAGTCAAAGGTGCGGGCGAATCAGCCATCTCTGTGATTATGCAGGAGCGCGCTACTAATGGGCCTTATCTTTCTTTACTCGATTTCTGCCAACGCATTTACTCGCATAAAGTCACACGGCGTGTATTAGAAACGCTGATTAAAGCGGGTGTTTTAGATTCTTTACCCGGTTCGCGGCGCGCAAAAATTGAGTTCCTGCCTGAAGCACTTAAGCGTGCTGAGCAATATCATCGTGATCAAGGGGTAGGGCAAGTTGATCTATTTGGTGGGGCGATTGTGGCAAATAAAGCTGAATCGACCATGCCAGAATTACCTGAATGGCCAGAAAAAGAACGCTTACGCTTAGAAAAGGAAACCTTAGGTTTATACCTCACCGGCCATCCCTTAGATGCCTACGAGCAAGAGTTGACAGCGGTCAGAAAAATGAGCCTGCGTGATATTGTTGAATATGATGGCAGTAGTTCGCAGCGCTACGCTAAAGAGCCAGTTTTATTTGGTGCTTTGGTTGCCAGCATTCGTATTCAAAGCTCCGATCGTGGGAAGCGCTATTTTATTAAACTCGAAGATCGCACTGTTTCCGAATACGAAGTCTTATTGTTTGCAGATGCTTTCGCACAGTTTGGTCATTTATTAGAAAAAGAAGCGATTGTCGCGATAGAAGGTACCGTTAGTTTAGATCAGCGTACCGGTGCTGGGCGTTTAAGAATAGAATCGATTTATGATATGCAAACCTTACGCGAAAGTTTTTTACGACGTTTGAAGCTGAAACTTGATGCCAGTCAAGCAGCAGAGAGCTTTTTAACGGAGTTAAAAAATTGGTTGGTAGAATCAACAGAACCACGCTATCCGGTGGTGATTGATTACAGTAATGAGTTAGCGCGTGCTGAATTGCGCTTGAGTGACAGTTTTTATATTCCCTTGCATGACAATAACTTACGGAGTTTACGCCAGAAGTTGGGGCAGGACGCAGTACAATTAATTTTTTAGTGATCGGTAGCAATGTCTGCACTTAAGTACATCCCGAATATTATTACGATTGCCCGCATTATTTCAGTCGTGCCGGTCGCTTGGTGTCTATGGGTTGAGTCGTATAAAACCGCCTTACTCTTATTGATACTAGCGGGCCTAAGTGATGGCTTAGATGGCTATTTAGCTCGTCGTTACCACTGGTTTACTCGTTTGGGAGCTTTGCTTGATCCTGTGGCAGATAAGCTCTTTATCGTCACAATCATGTTAGTATTCGGTTTTAAAGGCTTTTTACCGTGGTGGATAGTCTGGCTGATTTTTGGACGTGATGCTTTGATCATGGGCGGCGCAGTCATTTATCGTTGGGTAACAGGCGCTTTAGAAATGAAGCCACTTTTTATTAGTAAGGTGAATACAGCTTTACAGTTAATTTTGTTGGCGGCTACTTTACTGCATGTAGGTTTTTATACTTTGCCGCAAACAGTGATGGATAACTTAGAATGGCTGGTAGCAGCGAGTACTATTATAAGTGGTGCAGCCTATGTATTTTTCTGGAGCTATGATGCCTTTGCAAACCGAGAGCGTGTTTAAGTAATGGACTCAAAAACTTGGTTTTGGTTGGTGGTCGTTACCATTGCAGCGGTTCTGTTCTACTTGCTTTCACCAATGCTCACACCTTTCTTCGTGGCTGCTTTATTAGCTTATTTGGGTGATCCGTTAGTGGATCGCTTAGAAAATATGAAGCTATCGCGTACCTTATCCGTAACTGTCGTATTTGTAACTATTTCACTGATTATTCTAGTATTTTTCTTATTTTTAGTGCCGATGCTTGAGATGCAAATCAAGCGCCTAGGTGAAAAAATACCCGGCTATTTAGATTGGTCATTAGGTATGTTTGGGACTTATCTACAAGATCAGTTAGGTGTCGATCCCTCCATCCTTGAGGGTGAAAAGCTCAAAGAATTAGTGGCCGCCAATTTGCAGCAAACGGGTGGCTTGATTAAGAATGTCATTCAAACGGTGTCTAAATCAGGCTTTATGATTGTTGGTTGGATTGGTACTTTGGCTCTAATTCCGGTTATTTTATTTTATTTGCTACGTGACTGGGATACCTTGGTTGCCTATATTCACGATTTGCTGCCACGTGCGGTAGAGCCGACCATTACTCAACTGGTTAAAGAGTCTGACGAAATGCTAGGGGCGTTTTTACGTGGCCAATTCATGGTGATGATTGGGCTTAGCATTTTGTATTGGTTAGGTTTGACGCTAATTGGCTTGGATTTCGCTCTGTTGATCGGGTTTATTGCGGGTTTAGTGAGTTTTGTACCTTATTTAGGCTTAATTGTTGGCATCACTATTGCCGGCATTGCGATACTTTTTCAAACCCAAGATCCATTAAACTTGTTGTGGGTACTAGCGGTATTTGTGGTCGTGCAGGTAATTGAGGGCTCAGTGTTAACGCCTTGGTTAGTTGGTGAGCGGATTGGTTTACACCCGGTAGCGGTGATTTTTGCCGTGTTAGCAGGGGGGCAACTTTTTGGTTTTGTTGGTGTTTTATTGGCTTTGCCGATAGCTGCGGTATTAGCTGTGATTATGCGTCATCTGCATAGCAAGTATAAGCAAAGTAATATGTATAGTGATGTACCACCTTCATGAGCCAGCTGACCTTAAAAATTACTTTACTAGATGGGTTTGATTTCGATTCTTTTTATCCAATGCCAGAGAATCGGGATGCCTTGGCTTTGCTCCACTCTGCTTTCTGGCAGTCCTTTCAACAAGTTTTTTTATATGGTGATGGGGGCAGTGGCAAGTCACATTTACTTCAAGCCTGTTGTTACAAAGCTCAAGAGGCGAACGATTCAGCTTCCTACCTTTCTCTTAAGCAATTAGCACCTTACGGTGCAAAAGTTTTAGAGGGTTTAGATCGATGTGCTCTGCTCGCTATAGATGATTTAGATTATATAATTGGTAATTTAGAGTGGGAAACCGCTGTTTTTCATTTAATTAATCGCTGTCGGCAAAATAGACAACCCTTATTATTAGCAGCCCACGATAACCCTCATCAATTAAGCTGTCTATTACCCGATCTAGGTTCACGCTTAATTTGGGGGCCTGCTTATCGCATTTATAATTTAGATGAAAAAGCTGCCCTAGAAGCATTTAAATGGCGGGCTTACAAACGCGGTTTACAAATACCTGAATACATCATTAAATATATCAATAAGCATTTTCCCAAAGATATTCAGTCTTTAATGACGGTTTTAGACCAGCTAGATAAATCTAGTCTACACAAAGGTAGGAAGATTACTCGTAACTTAATTCAAGAAATCTTCCCCAATCATAGCTTAACGCCTTAATCTAACAGAAAGTCTTCATCGAATACATCTTTCAAACGCCGCTGCAAGGCTTGTTTTTCTAGATAGTCTTCGATATTACGTTTTATGACATGTGGTTTTGCTTTTTTGGTAGTTTCATTTAGATTGACTGGGGCTTCTTCTAGATCGTACTCATTTTCATGTTCACGCATGCTAATCACTCCTTTTTTTTTATATTATGAGCCGAGTATAGCTGGTTTAGATGAATTTTTGCTGAGTAAAATATTTATCCTAGATTAACGGCTATGTAAAATCTTTAGTCTTTTCAGAAAGTCATTCGCATTTTTATAACCGACAGCACGTATATTTTTGATTTCATTACCATTTTTGTCAAAAAGTAACACTATCGGTGGCAGCGATAAGGTGAATTTTTTTAATATTTCACGATTATTTTCATTATTCTCAGTGATATCTACTTTTAACAGCTGAACACCTTGTAACTCTCTAATCACATTAGGATCACTGAATGTAGTTTTCTCCATACGTTCGCACTCTGTACACCAGCTAGCTGTGAAGTCAAGCAAAGTGGGTTGCTGGCGTTCTTTAGCGGTGCTTAATTTTTCATCTAAATCTTTTAGAGTTTTAATAGTTTCAAAGCTCAAGCTATTTGCTGTTTGGGGTTGTGTAGTACTCAGGCTTGATGAGGTAGCTATACCTTTTAATGGTTGAAATAGATTAGTGCTGCCTATCGCCACGCCTAATAGCTGCATTGCACCATAAAATACCATAATCAAGCCAATGCTTTTCCAGAAACGCTTCCGACCCGTCGATTCTTCAGACAGTTTGTCCAAAGCCCCCATATAAGTACCCGAGGCTACTAACAATGTGCCGGTGAGAACCATGGTAACTTCAATAGGTATAATGCGCTTGAGCATTGAAATAGCTAGCCCCAACATGATCATGCCAAAAATAGCTTTAGTGGTGTCCATCCACGTGCCTGCCCGGGGCAGTAAATGACCTGCAGAGGTACCCACAATCAACAAGGGAATACCCATCGCAAAGCCCATTGTGAATAGAGCGATTCCACCTAACAAGGCATCTTTACTCTGAGCAATATAAGTGAGTGCTCCAGCCAATGGGGGAGCAACACAAGGACCAACAATGAGTGTAGAGATGAAGCCCATGATCGCAGCCCCAATCAGGCTACCACTTTGCTGGCGATTGCTAAATTCATTAAGGCGCGATTGCAGACTGCTAGGCATTTGTAAATCAAAGAAGCCGAACATAGAAAGTGCCAGAATCACGAATAAGGCAGCAAATATCCCAACAGCCA
The DNA here is from genome assembly GCA_049290875.1 of Thiolinea sp. Classification (GTDB taxonomy): domain Bacteria; phylum Pseudomonadota; class Gammaproteobacteria; order Thiotrichales; family Thiotrichaceae; genus Thiolinea. The sequence continues at coordinate 3,749 of JBATOI010000041.1, read as the reverse complement.
CTGGATGCTGTAGGGTCATTTGTAAATTGGCGCCAAACAGGCCGAAGAAAATACCTATCAAAGCGTAGGCGGTGGCACTAGCTGTTACATAAGCGAGAGACAGAAAAAAGGCTTTGCGTGCGGATAGATCGGATTGTCCAGCAATCACCCCTGAAAGAATCGGGAACATGGGGAAAATGCAGGGTGTAAAGGCCAGTAACAAACCACCACCGAAGAATAAAGCGATAGTTCCAAAAAAACCAGCCCCCTCAAGTGCGTTCGCATAGGCCGTATCAGCCTGATCAATAGCATTGGCTTTTGGATTTTCTGGCAGCGTGTCTAATTTAGGTGGTGCAGCACTTAGATCTAAGTCTATAGTTTTTTTGACTGGGGGATAGCAGATGCCTGTACTGTTAGAGCAGCCTTGGTAATCAGTAATAATAGTTAGTTTTTTAGGAAGTGGTGCTTGATCCTCCGTGTTAACTAAGGGAATGCTAATATCTAGCGTATTGCTAAATACTTCCAAAGTCCCAAAGTAGCTGTCCTCAACCACCGTTCCGGCCGGAAATAGCGGTGCTCTTAATTGAATATTTTCAGCACCTTGCACGGAAAATTTTATTTTGCTTTTATAGAGCTGGTAATCAGGTTGTATATCCCAATGTGCCACTAAGGTCTTTTGATCCACCGCGACTAGGCTATATTTAAAGGCTTCTTCAGCAGCCAAAGGTTCGACAGTAGGGTCGTCTACAGCGGGTACTATCGGCTGTATCGGTGTATCTGGTGTTTGAGTGCCGCCATTAGCAGTCTTTGTTAAGGATGAATCTGTTTCTAAAGCGGCAAGTTGAATTTTAAGTAGTTGTTTCTGTGGTGGATAGCATAAGCCTGCATCAGCACAGCCTTGGTATTTAACTTCCAGTTGAAGTTCAGTTTGTTGGGTGTTGGTTGTGCGATTTAAAGGTATATCAAGGACTACATCTTTATGGTAGACCTCCATTTCACCAAAGTTAGGATCGCTCTTTAGCTCGCCTTTAGGGAAAGGGAGGCTATCTGTGGCGGGTAATGGAATATCAGGGGTAGTAGAGTTGAGCGCAAATTTTTTTCGATACAGGTAGTAACCGTCAGTTACTTTCCAAGTTAAGCGAATATGCTCCTTACCAAGAGTTTCTGCCGAAACTTGAAAGGCTTTTTCAACTGGCAACACTTCTGGGAAGGCTGCTGCATTCAAGCTAACTATGAATAGCAAGCAGGTTAAAAACAGATTTTTCATGCCAAGGAAGCTCTTTTGTATCCTGTCAAAAGTAACAACATTAAAGAGTTGGGGCTCAGCCCTCAATGGGTAGTAGGCAACTGCTGATGTATTCCTTAGCCGCAGTCAAACCCTAACTACCACCCGTCTTTGCGCGGGAAGTTGCTTATAGTAGAGCAAATAGCCATTAACAGCAAAAATCTTCGACTAGTTAGCAGCTAAAATCAAAAGAATGATGGGTCGTTAGTGGTTTAGTGAGAGGTTAAAGGTACTTATTAGCGCAAAAAGCTAGTGATAAAAGCCTGACTAGCAGACTTTTATCGCTGACTGCTTTAGTCTGATCCAGCAGATTAAATCAGTAAGTCTTCTAAAGTTTTACCAGCACTCAGGCTTTGTTCTACCCATATAGGGCGACGGCCACGACCAGTCCAAGTGTTTTCTGAATTCTCAGGATTACGATATTTTGGTTGCACAGGTTTACGTACAGACTTGGCCTCTAATATTTCTTGAAGAGTGAAGCCTGAGTTTTCAACTAGCTCATCTAACTTTCTGCGGACATCGACTAATTCTGTCTGCTTACGATTATTGATTGCATGTTCAACGCTATATTTTAATTTGTCTAATTCAGCAACACTTAAAGTATCTAAATTAATGTTTGCCATGTTATTACTGTCTCTCTACAGTTGTTCAGAAACCGTTAAATATACTTCTATTTTAAATCATGTCAACTATAACAGTATTGAAAAGGGGCTAGTTTTTTCAAATATTACTAGCCTTAAATAGAGAGCGAGTCTAAAAAAACAAAAATTAAGCAAGTAGCTTTTAAAACGGCCTCTTTGAGGTGTATTAAGTAGTTTAATGTGGATGCGATAGGCGGTGTAGCATCCTTGAGCGTATCCATGTATAGTCATAAACGTAATTAATATAAAAATAATTTAAACTGACTGCGGGGGCGCAATGCGTTTCTTCAAAACCTTCTTCTCGTTGGCACTGCTAGTGGTTGGGCTAGGGGTAGGCGCATGGCAGTCTATTCAGGGTAGCACGTCCTCCGCACCCGTAATCTTATTGATACTATTAGGTTTATTAGCTACACAAACGCTTATTATATTTGCTCGTGGAGGTTTTAGACCGAGCAAAGTGGTAACTAATTCAATGAGTACTTTAAGTGCTAGCCCTCAGAATTTGAAGGCTGGCAGCCTTTTAATAGATGATGAAAGTAGTACCACTGAGTGGATTCTGGAAGAGCTAGCAGGTGGGATTATCACTGTTAACGGTGAGGGAACGATCATCTATTTGAACAAAAGTGCTGAAATACTAACCGGATATAACCAGTCTGAAGTAGTTGGTAAGCCTGTTAATGACATTCTACAAATTGAGGATAGTCAAGGGAAAGCTATTGTTCCACGCGTTATGGAAGTGCATAAAGCCCACCCTCAGCATCTCTTGCAGTTTGGTCAAGTCAAGCTTATACCTAAAATAGGTGAAGCACGCTATGTCGAATTGCACACTACCCACTTGCATGACCGAGCAAATACGCTGGTATTTATCTTTCGGGATGTCACCGCAGATCGCAAAGTCATTAATAGGCTTTATCAACAGGCATCGCATGATGCGCTCACTGGCTTGATGAATCGGCGTAGCTTTGAAGAGTGTATTGAGCAAGTTGCACATGATGAAACCTCAGTACTCAAGACGCATGTCTTAGTTAGTATCGATTTAGATAACTTTAAAATTGTAAACGACACCTGCGGGCATCAAGCAGGCGACGAGCTATTGAAGCAAGTCGCGCATATCTTTCAGCGTTTTGTTAGGCAGACTGACAAAGTAGCACGCATGGGTGGAGACGAGTTCGCTATTTTCTTGGAAAATTGTGCGCTTGAGAAGGCTAGAGCTATTATGGATTCTATTCTGGTAGAAATGCGTAATTTCCGTTTTAGCTGGGAAGGAAAGGTGTTCACAGTAACCGGCAGTATTGGTTTAGTGGAGTTTGTACCCTCTCCAGAGCTGCCACTAAAAAATCTATTCTCTGATGCAGACAGGGCTTGCTATACCGCAAAGGCTCTCGGGCGCAACCAGACGTTTGCACACTTGAATACCGAAGAAGTTTATCACTCGGAGCAAAGGCACACTGATTGGGGCAAAGTATTAGAAAAAGCGATAGAGAATGATCGTTTTATTCTTTTTGTCCAACCGATTATGCCTCTACAAGACTCAACTAGTTTTCCTTTCCATCAATACGAAGTCTTGCTGCGCTTACCTTTTAGAAAACATCTCTTAAGCCCAGGAAGCTTCCTACCCGCTGCAGATCGTTTAGATATGATGTGCCGAATTGACCGCTGGATTATTCGGAAAGTGTTAGAAATGGTGACCCAGAATAATCTACGTAGTAAGGAAGGTGAGTATTTTCTAATTAAGAACTGAGCCTGAACGGGTACAGGGATTTCAGCCATTAAGCCTGCTTCTGTGCCTGTTCATGAATCGTTTTAAACAACATCCGGCGGGCCGTGTTGAGCTGTTCCGCCGC
>JBATOI010000040.1:0-1932 GCA_049290875.1 Thiolinea sp. | reverse complement strand
CTGATATTCGGATGGATAACCTGAATGCGGCTTTAAATGCGTTTGCGGTGTGGAGGGAGCGCAAGCCCTTAGCTTTGGGGATTGAGCGGCAAATCTTCCAACTGATTGCACAGCAGAACTTGAGCGCCTCTAAGCGCGTGGTGCAAAAGCTGCTGTATCGACATACGCGCAACCGTGATTACTTGTTAAAGATTAGTCAGGGCAAAGGTGGACAGCGCTATAACTTGGATGGGACAGAAGCTGAAATCATTCTTCTCACAGAACAAGAGCACGCAGAAAGAGCGATTAATCTAATGCGGATAGCCTAGCGATGCATTGGAAAGAAAAGCGGGCGCGTGAAAATCTTGTAATACATAGCGAGTCTAAAGACTTCGATCTAGCCAAAAAAGAATGGGAGGATGCTACTAATGGCCTGCCCTGTACGCCTAGTTGCGTATGTGATATTTGCACAACAGCAGGTTTACACCATCGGTTTGAGATAAAAAATACCAAAACCAATAGTCGTTTGTGGGTCGGTAGTGACTGCATAGAAAAGTTTGGTGTGGCTGTGTTTGATGCTAACGGAAAGCAGATAACGAACAAGAAAGAGATTGAGCGCCAGTTCACTAAAAGAAAGCAGGAAATAGATAGAAAGGCTTGTGTAGAGCTATTGCGGGAATTATGGGTATCTGGTTTAACGCAAGAGGAGAAGCGCTTGGTTAAGCCTGTTGGTCTTGCTCTACGAGATGGTTTGGGCGTAGACATGATGAGGATTGAAAGCATATTTGAGTTGTTAAAGCGGCAAGGCTTTAGTTTTCAACCATCACGCTTTCACAATGCAAGGAAAGCAGGGTTGCTATAGCTTGATTAGTTTATTCAAATAATTTCAACTTTATTCACGATTCATTGAAAATATTTCAGCGCAAAAAAGCAGCGAACGGCGTATTGTAAAAATACAAATTGATTCGGGACTGTAATCCCACATACGGCGGCAAGACCGCCCACAGCATGGCGGTTTTTTTATGCCTGTATCATGCCCACTTCGGCGGTTTGCGTCGGGTGGTGTGCAGCATACAAGACCGCTAAAGCGGAAATAAGCACGTCGTTTCCGTATGGACGATTACAGACACCTGACACTTTGTGCCAACTGTAAAAAACCATACGAGGTTACACGATGCAAGCTGCATTCAGCACGGGCACATTCACGCCCACGATTTCAATTATTCCCACTCGTTCTGGTTTGGTCGTTCTACAACAGCAACATCCTGTTGCATGGTTGTTTTCGGGTATCTGCCAAACTCGACGCAAAACCGACCGCTTTGTCGATGTGGCCTATATCAAGCCGACCACTTCACCGATGGGCAACCCCAACGGTTTCATGCTCGATACTGAAACCTTCAGCACCCAAGAGCAAGCCTTAGCCTTTGTACTTACCTTGGTTCAGTCGTCAGCGAATGAAGGAGTGCAGGTATGAGTCATTCTAATCATTTGCATGAAGCCATTTTATTGTTTAGCAAAGCCACACCAGAGAAACAAGCCAAGGTGCTGGAATGGCTACGCAAAGAACAAGCCGCCAAGCGCTACCCATTGCCTGAGGCGGTCAGTGATCTCGTAGAAACGGGCATTCGAGATGAAGCTTTTGAGCTGGTGGCTATCACGAAAGCTATTTTTTCTTGGTCATTGGAACAAAAAGCGCTCCCAATGGACGGTGGGATTTTAGATATGGATTCGGGCGACATTGTTTCCTTGTCTGATATGGCGATTCGACGAGCACAGCGGATTGTAGAGCTTTCCAATGAATTTGAAGGGAAAGTCACTTCGGTGGGGGTGAAAGCATGAAGCCAATACCTGCAATTATTATCCAAGTTGAAACAAAGTGCCCTTATTGCGGCAAGCGTGTTTATTCAAAAACGGAAGTGAAAAGCCTTGAATGGGTTCATTTTTTTGTGCCCT
>JBATOI010000039.1:0-192141 GCA_049290875.1 Thiolinea sp. | reverse complement strand
GAGTGTTTCGAGGTTCATGATCGTTTTCATCCTAGGGATCATGAACAGGTTACGCCACGCCGTCAGGCTCATTTTATGCTGGAATCTCGCACACGCTTCAGGCTCATTTTATGTTGGAGAAGGCTGTAACTTGCCTCAAGTTGTGGTTCATTTATACTGCCAATTCCCTTTAGACTGCCAATACCTTTTAAATAGTAATTATTTTTTAAATATCAAGGAGTAAACACGATGAAATTAGGGAAAACAGCATTAATCACTGGCACTCTGTTATCGGCTGCTATCGTTATGAGTAGCGCTTGGGCTGCAAAACAATCCCCACAAGAAGCAGCGATTGAATATCGCCAATCAGCGTTCACCATGATTAAGAATCACTTTGGCCCTATGGCGGGCATGATCAAAGGTGAAGTTGAATTCAACGCAGAAACCTTTGCAAAGAATGCTCAAGCAGTGGCTACTTTAAGCCAATTTCCATTGAATGGCTTCATTGAGGGCAGCTATGAAGGTGAGACAGGCGCAAAACCTGAGATTGCCGCCAAGATGGAAGATTTCAGAGCCAAAATGGAAACCTTCAAAGTAGAAGCTGCCAACTTAGCGAAAGCCGCTGAAGGTGCAAAAGATGCAGATGCTTTAAAACCTCAATTTGGTAAAGTGGCAGAGTCTTGCAAAGCTTGCCATGACACTTATCGCAAAGAAGACTAATCTCACGTCGACTAAACCTGCTTGGTTATTTTAAACTAAGCAGGTTGTTTCTTTTAAAGATTGCCATGAAAAAAATCATCATTTGCGCTACTGCCCGTTGTGGCTCGACTTTATTATGTAAAGAGCTTGAGGCCAGTGGTGTATTAGGAAAACCCAAAGAATATTATATTCAGGCTAAAAACACTGATGCGGAAAAAGCGCCTGAATTTTGGAAAGGTGTAGTGCAAAGAGGTAGTTCTGATAATGGTGTGTTCGCAATTAAAGTCATGCAACAGCAATGGCCTGTCGTTGAGAAGCTACATAGTTACCTAAAAGCGCCAGATTCCTTCTTAGAAACTAATTTAAAGAAACTCAAAGCTATAGTTACTCTTAAAAAAAATACGATTCAGATGGATAGTTTTTATTCTTTTTATAAAGAAGCAACTTGGGTTTTTTTGCGTCGCGAAGATAAGCTTTATCAAGCAATCTCGCGCGAAATGGCGCGCCAAACTAAGGTTTGCCATATCATAAAGCCTGGTGCATCCAGCGCAACAATAGGAAAAGCTTTAGAGTGGGAGCACGCTATCAATTATAATGAAAATGCTATTTATAAACCTCAAACTTTACTAACACATATCCAAGAAATCTGCCAAGAAGAGGCTAATTGGCTAGCTTTTTTTAAACAATATAAGCTCAAACCATTAACTGTAAGTTATGAAGTGATTGTCTCATCTAAGCAATACTTAAACGATTTAGCCAGAAAAGTAGGTGTTGAGATTAACCAGATTGCCGAAGTACCGGTAATGCAAGTTCGAAATGAATTAAATGACGAGTGGGCTGAGCGCTTTAAACAGGAGTTTCCTGATTATCAATACCGCTAGCCCACTTAAATGAAGAACTACAAACCAGCTAAGAATTGCAAGCCAAAATACACAAAGCCATAGCACACAATAAAAATACTCAATGCCAACCCAGGGCTTTTAAAATTTAAATGGCTGGGAATAGGTTGTTGATTAACCGGCCAATCTGCACTACCAGCAACCATTGCCTTGATTAAATTAGTACGCTTGTGGATTTTATAAAAGCCCACGGTCAAAATATGTATCACAGCAGCTAACAACAAAATATTAAACAATAAATGGTGTAAACCGGTCATTGTTTTTGCGGTGGATTCAGCGACTAAGCCATACAAAGGGCCTTCTACTAAAATATCATCATTTGCAAATAAGCCTGTGGTTGCTTGTAGCAATAAACCACCCAACAAAAACACCACCATCCAAGCACCTAAAGGATTATGGCCTGCGTAGTAGGCTGTACCCTCTTCTTTAAGCTCTTTAGCATGATGCATAGCCGTGACTGGGGATTTGATAAAAGCAGTAAAACGATTGGTGTGGCTACCCACAAAGCCCCAAATAATGCGGAAAATAATCAAAGCTAACATGAAAATCCCAGCCTTCAAATGCCAATCCATCCACAAGCCACCTAGCTCAGCAGAAGCCCACATAAAGACCATACCTAGTACTAGCGTCCAATGGAATATGCGCGTGGGTAAGTCCCAAATTTTGACGGGAGTCGTTGATGCATTGTTATTCATTTTAACCCTAGCACATCCTGCATATCGTATAAGCCCACAGGTTGGATTTGCAGCCACTGCGCTGCACGCACTGCACCTTTCGCAAAGGTCATACGACTAGAGGCTTTGTGGGTGATTTCAATGCGTTCACCCACATCGGCAAACATCACAGTGTGATCGCCGACAATATCACCCGCACGAATGGTTTCAAAACCAATGGTTTTGCGATCACGCTCACCGGTTACACCTTGGCGGCCATAGACTGCACACTCTTTTAAGTCACGACCTAAAGCAGCAGCAACCACTTCACCCATTTTAAGCGCTGTACCGGAAGGTGCATCCACTTTATGGCGATGATGTGCTTCAATGATTTCAATATCGACTGTATCGCCAAGCACACGTGCCGCCATGTCGAGGAGCTTTAAGCACAAATTGACACCGATACTCATATTCGGGGCAAACATGATACCGATCTTTTCAGAAGCCGCTTGAATAGCCGCTTTGCCTGCCTCATCGAAGCCGGTCGTACCGATGACCATTTTCTTATTGTGTGCCACACACCAAGCTAAATGCTCGAGGCTCGGCTCTGGACGAGTGAAGTCGATTAATACATCGAAATCATTTGCCGCAGCATCTAAAGAAGCGGCAATCAATACGCCATTCGCACCAATACCCACCACCGCGCCAATATCCGTATCAATCAGTGGACTATGCTTATGCTCAGTCGCCACCGTAACCACCATACCTTCGGCTGCATTGCAGGCTTCCAGCAAAGTTTTACCCATTCGCCCTGCAGCACCTACAATCGCTACCCGTGTCACTTCGGTCATTTCAGCATCCTTCAGTTCATCGTTTTGCTTAGGCTTTAATCGTTTTTGTCACCAAAAAGATCGTGCTTCACATCATCAATGAAACCTTTTGCCTTGTCTAGCCAACTATGTTCCTTTGGGCTATGGCGCTTGCCACCTTCGCTCATGGTTGTATCTAGCTCTTCTAAAAGTTCGCGCTGACGCTTAGTGAGATTGACCGGCGTTTCCACAATCACCGTACAAACCAAATCGCCAATCGACGAACTACGGACTGACTTCACACCCTTATTGCGCAGGCGGAATTTCTTGCCAGTTTGCGTTTCAGCGGGAATTTTTAAATTCACATTACCATTGAGGGTCGGTACATCCATTTCCCCACCGAGCGCTGCTGTTGTGAACCGAATCGGCACATTGCAGAATAAATTATCACCTTCACGGGTGAATAACTCATGCTCTTTAACGAAAACTTGCACGTACAAATCGCCCGACGGACCACCATTTAAGCCAGCCTCACCCTCGCCGGATAAACGAATACGGTCGCCAGTATCAACGCCCGCTGGAATTTTTACAGAGAGCGTTTTATGCTCTTCAATCCGGCCTTGGCCATGACACTCTGGGCAAGGATCAGCAATCACTTTGCCATTGCCATGACATTGCGGGCAGGTTTGTTGAATCGAGAAGAAACCTTGCTGAATACGTACTTGGCCTTGACCGTGACAAGTCGAACAAGTTTGTGGATGCGTGCCTTTTTTCGCGCCCGTACCGGAGCAGGTTTCACAAGTTTTCATCGCTGGAATGCGAATATCAACTTCTTTACCAGCCACCGCTTCTTCGAGGCTTAGCTCCAAATTGTATTGGAGATCGCTACCACGATAAGCGCGTGTACCGCCACCACCACGGCGACCACCACCACCGAAAATATCACCGAAGATATCTTCAAAAATATCGCCAAAACCCGCACCACCACGTGCTCCACCCATGCCTGCTTGATCAACACCGGCATGACCGAATTGATCATAGGCAGCGCGTTTATTCTGATCACAGAGCACTTCGTAGGCTTCTTTGGCCTCTTTAAATTTAGCTTCAGCCTCAGCATCATCTGGATTGCGATCTGGATGATATTTCATGGCCAAACGGCGAAACGCCTTTTTTAAATCATCCTCGCTCGAATTTTTTTGTACACCGAGGACTTCGTAATAATCCCGCTTCGACATGCGCATCCCCTGCTACAAATTAGGGCTCTACAAAAGAAAAAACAGGCGTGATAGCTTTCTACCACGCCTGCACAAGCTTATTTAAATAGCTTACTTCTTGTCCACTTCTTCAAACTCAGCATCAACAATATCGTCATCTGCTGACTTAGAACTACCCGCTTGCCCCGCAGCACCGGCCTCAGGACCTGCGCCCATGCCTGCCATCTTCTGCATCAACTTACCAGAAGCTTCACCTAAAGCCTCACTCTTACGCTCGATAACCTCTTTATTATCGCCCTTTAGAGCATCACGCACTTCGCGGATTAAGCTTTCGATATTGGCACGATCCGCACCATCCACTTTGTCGCCATAGTCACGCAAGGATTTCTCAGTGGCATGCACTAAGCCATCGGCTTGGTTACGTGTTTCCACCAATTCGCGTTGCTTACGATCCTCTTCCGCATGTGCTTCAGCGTCTTTGACCATACGATCAACTTCAGAATCCGACAAACCCGAAGATGCTTTAATCACGATGGATTGCTGCTTACCAGTCGCCTTGTCTTTCGCCGATACATTCAGGATACCGTTTGCATCAATGTCAAAAGTGACTTCAATTTGTGGCATGCCACGCGGTGCAGGTGGAATATCTTGTAAGTCAAAACGCCCTAGTGACTTATTGTCACGTGCCATTTGCCGCTCACCTTGCACTACATGCACGGTCACTGCGGTTTGATTGTCATCGGCGGTTGAAAACACTTGATTCGCTTTGGTAGGAATCGTGGTGTTTTTCTCAATCAGCTTAGTCATAACGCCGCCCAGAGTCTCAATACCCAAGGACAATGGAGTCACGTCTAATAACAGAATGTCTTTCACGCCACCGCTTAACACGCCACCTTGAATCGCAGCACCGACAGCTACTGCTTCGTCTGGATTCACGTCACGACGTGGCTCTTTACCGAAGAAGTTTTTCACCGCGTCTTGCACTTTCGGCATCCGCGTTTGACCGCCAACCAGAATCACATCATTGATCTGAGAAGCACTCAAACCCGCATCTTTCAGCGCGATTTTGCAGGGTTCAATGGTGCGGCTGATTAAGTCGTCAACTAACGATTCCAACTTAGCGCGCGTCACTTTAATGTTCATATGCTTGGGGCCAGACGCATCAGCAGTGATATACGGCAAATTCACATCAGTCTGTTGGCTAGACGACAATTCAATCTTGGCCTTTTCTGCAGACTCTTTCAGACGCTGCATCGCTAATGGATCACCTTTCAGATCGACGCCTGAAGACTTGCGGAATTCATCCACTAAGTAATCAATCAAGCGCATATCGAAGTCTTCACCACCTAGGAAAGTGTCACCATTGGTAGACAATACTTCGAACTGCATTTCGCCATCAACGTCAGCAATTTCAATGATCGACACATCAAACGTACCGCCACCTAAGTCGTAGACAGCGATTTTGCTATCGCCTTTAGACTTATCCATCCCGTAGGCTAAAGCCGCAGCGGTTGGCTCGTTGATAATCCGCTTAACTTCTAAGCCCGCAATCCTGCCCGCATCTTTAGTCGCTTGGCGTTGTGAGTCATTGAAGTATGCAGGAACGGTAATCACCGCTTCAGTGACTGGCTCGCCTAAATAATCTTCAGCGGTTTTCTTCATTTTCATCAGCACGCGCGCAGAGATTTCTGGCGGAGCCATTTTTTTACCGCGCACATCGACCCAAGCATCGCCATTGTCAGCCGCGACAATTTTGTAGGGGACTAATTTAATATCTTTTTGTACCGCATCTTCTTGGAAGCGACGGCCAATCAAGCGCTTAACGGCATATAAAGTATTTTCAGGATTAGTCACTGCTTGACGCTTGGCAGTCTGGCCGACTAATACCTCTTCATCCATGAAAGCAACCACGGACGGGGTGGTGCGATCACCCTCTGAGTTCTCAATAACGCGTGGCTTATCACCTTCCATGACCGCTACACACGAGTTGGTAGTACCCAAGTCAATACCAATAATTCTTCCCATAACTTTGCTTCTCCAGAAATCTTTTTAACTACTGCAATCTGAGATTGCTAACTGCATCCTTAGATAGGGGCTATTAATTACTTTTCAAGCCTAAAAACCCCAGAAAAAATGTTTTTTTGCTATTTTTTACTGACCATCACCATGGCAGGGCGAATCGTGCGGCCATTCAGGGTATAACCCTTCTGCATCACTAAGGAGACCGTGTTGTTGTCATAGTCAGGATGCGGCTGCATACCCACAGCCTGATGTTGCTCAGGATTAAACGGCTGGCCGAGTGGATTGATTGCTTCCATTTTGAATTTTTCCATCACCGATTCGAACTGCTTTAAGGTCAAATCCATGCCTTGGCGCAAGCTATCCGCATCACCTTGGGCTTGCATGCCCATTTCTAAACTATCGGCTACAGGCAAGATCGCCTCTGCAAAGCGTTGTACTGAAAACTTATGCGCATCTTCCACTTGCTTTTCATAGCGGCGACGCTGATTGTCAGCCTCCGCTTGTCCACGCAAATACAGCTCCCAATTTTCATTGGCCTTGGCTTGGGCTACTTCTAGTTCTTGTTGCAGCTGGGCAATTTCTGCTTGGGCATTGACTAAATCATCGCTCTCTGCGTAGATCGTTGCTGTGACCGACTCGGCATTCGCTTGCGCCACCGGGTCGAGGGTTTGATCTTGCTTATCTTGTTCTGCTGGGTTCATCTTCCATCTCCAAAATCTTTTCACGTTGCTAAAGGCTCCGTGCACTGAATCGCCTGAGAGAAATAAGGGTTAATTTTCGGAATTCAAGTCTAAACCGTTAAAGCTAGTGCAAAAAATCCTAGAGTTTGAGAGTATTTTTCACAGAGGAGAGAAATCATGAGCCAAACATTTAAAGCTAATAGACATAATTATTATTCATGCTTGAAGTTCTGACACTCAGTATAACAAACCTTAAATTGGTTGCTTGGTTTAGCGGCTTACCGGCAAAACCCTATATCTCTCTTAGCTTCTCGCCTCTCCCTGATAGTCAAAGTATGCTTAAACGGTGGATGAGGAAGGAGATTAATTCATGCAAACTTTAACCAAGCCGTGGCTTTGGGTCGCTACACTATTTATTTCTCTGGCTTTTACGACGCAGAGCTATGCTGAAACTCCAACAGAAGGCAAAGTAGTAGGCGGTGTCGAGCACGAAATGCCGGATTGGTTTAAGGAAAGTTTTTTAGAAATCCAAGACGATATTCAAGAAGCTGCCGATGCGAATAAACATGTCATGCTATTTTTTCATCTAAACAATTGCCCTTACTGTGCCAAGATGCTGGATGATAATTTTCTACAAGACCCACTCAAAAGCCATATTCAAGAAAAGTTTGATGTGATTGCGATCAATGTCAAAGGTGATCGCCAAGTTCAATACACTAAAGACCAAGCCTTTTCTGAAAAGGAATTGTCCGATGAATTAGAAGTCAGCTTAACCCCGACGATTATTTTTATTAATTCTGAGCAGAAAACAGTAGCGCGTTTAAATGGTTATCGTTCGCCGGAGCAGTTCAAACCGGTTTTAGAGTATGTGGCGAATCAGACTTATAAAACCGAAACACTCAGCGACTACTTAGCCAAGCAAACCCAGCAAGGTGCGTATACACTGCAGCCCAATGAAGTATTTAAAGACCTTAAAGATCTTTCAACCCTGAAGACACCCTTAGCAGTGATTTTTGAATCCAAAACTTGTACTGATTGCAGCTTTCTTCACGATACTCTCTTTAGGGATGAAGCGATAAAAGCTGAACTCAACGCCTTAACCGTAGTGCGTTTTGATGCTAATGACGGCACTGAAATCACTACTATAAATGGTAACAAAACCACGCCCAAAGACTGGTTGAAAGAACTCAAACTGAGTTATCAGCCAGGCATGGTATTTTTTGATGAAGGCAAAGAGGTGACTCGTTTGGAAGGCAAGCTATATAACTTTCACTTCCAGCAACTCTTAAACTATGTCAGTAGCCAAGGCTATAAGGAACGTAGTTTTCCTGAGCATTTAGGTATGCGCCAAGCAGAGCAGCTTAAGCAAGGTAAAACAGTAGATATTGGAGAATAACGAGGAGCCATTATGCGCAAAGATACTGTAACTGCATTAGTCTTGAGCCTGTGTTTAGGTTTTAGTATTGGCTATTTAACCCCAAATAGCTGGGCAGCCGAAACAGTAACTGATGTTGAAAAGGCTGAGCCAAATCTACATCGCCTTGTGATTCAAGTGAATAAGAAAGATGAGGAGCTGCAAGACCACATACTTTCCAATATTGTCAATCTACAGAAGCACTTTGGTATGGATAACATTGAAATTGAAGTGGTCGCTTATGGCCCAGGCATTTGGTTTTTAACCGATAAAAGCCCACATAAACAACGGATCGAAAGCCTATTGCTACAAAATGTGGTGTTCACCGCTTGCGGCAATACTTTAGATACGGTGGAAGCCAAAGAGGGCAAACGCCCAACATTAATTGATGATGTGGAAATGGCGCAGGCAGGGATTGCGCGGATTATGGAGCGCCAAGATCAAGGCTGGAATTATTTAAGCCCTTAGCAACCAATAGCTGAGCTGCCTATCTTAGGCAGCTACTGACTGACTTAGTTCAAACAGACAACCCCTGATTTCCCTCAACATTCTTCAATTTAGGCGTATTCAACTCCACCTTGCTAATAGTCTTTTTGTCACGTAAATAATCCGCCACCACATCCCAGATTTGCTTATTTTCTGGCACGGTTTCTTGCACACTGGCCCAACCTGCTACCGGATATTTCTTAGTCATATCCAAAGCAGTTCCGGCTAACTCCAGATCTGACACGCGCTCACCCATTTTTGCAGTCGGATCAAAGCTAAACTTCAAGCCACCGACACGTACCATGTCGCCGCCTTGTTGGTAATACGGATCAGGGTTAAACAGATTATCAGCCACATCTTCCAGAATGGCTTTAATGGTTTCACCCGTCAATTCATTGCGCGTGACCGTGCCGTAAGTAACCGCGGTTTGATCGGCGACATGCTCAAAGGTAATCGGTTGACCGGGCAATAAGCTTGTGCCCCAACGGAAACCAGGCGAGAAGGCAATCGGTGCATCCAAGCGTTCCATCAGTGCATTGCAAATCAGTTGGTCAAAACTGCCATTGAAATTGCCCCGCCGATAGAGCACTTCATCACACACAGCTAACTCCTCAGCTAACTCTTTTTTGAAGGGTTCGCGGATTTTTTCAATCAGCTTAGTCATCTCGGGATTAGCAGGCAGTAAATTAGCGAATACGGGCAAGAGTTTGTAGCGATAATCTGCGACTTTGCCGTCTTTCACCTCTAAATCCAGCACGCCTAAAAACTTGCCATTCGAGCCTGCATTGGTGACTAGGGTTTTGCCGCTGGCATTTTCCACGACTACAGGTTGGAATACGCCATCATGCGTATGCCCGCCCATAATCGCGTCAATTCCAGTGACTTTGCTCGCCATTTTCAGGTCAACATCCATGCCATTATGCGACAGCAGCACCACCACTTTTGCACCTTTACTGCGGGCTTCATCGACCATTTCCTGCATGCGATCATCGCGAATCCCAAAGCTCCATTCGGGGATAAAATGCTTAGGGTTGGCGACCGGAGTATAGGGGAAGGCTTGTCCAATAATGGCAACCGGAACGCCATTGATTTCTTTAATCACATAGGGCGCAAATACCGGCTCTTCAAAGTCAGTGCTCATCACATTTTGCGCTACAAAATCAATCTTGCCCGCAAAATCCTTTTCAATAATTTCCTTGACCCGATCCGCGCCATAGGTCATTTCCCAGTGCGCGGTCATGACATTCACCCCTAAGGCTAATTGCGCATCGACCATATCTTGGGCTTTGGTTTTTAAAGCTGTCCATGAGCCTTGCCACGTGTCACCCCCATCCAATAGCAGCGCACCTTTACGTTGGGCGCGGACTTGATCGACTAAGGTTTTTAAATGCGCAAACCCACCTACTTTGCCATATTGCTTAGCGGCCTCGGCAAAATCTAAATAAGTAAACGCATGGGCATCGAGGCTTTTGGGTTCAATCCCATAGAGCTTGAGAAAATGCTCGCCCACCAAATGCGGTGGCTTGCCTTGCATGCCCGCAATACCTAAATTCACACTCGGTTCGCGATAATAAATCGGCATTAACTGCGCATGGCAATCGGTGTAATGCAGCAAGGACACATTACCAAACGCAGGTAATTCATAGGGATTAGCGGGTTGATTAGCCGCGAAGCTCAAGCGTGGATTGAGGTTAAAACCCGCGACACTCGCAGCCGCTAATAATTGCAAAAACTCACGGCGATTCATGCCCATGCTACTACTCCTGATGTTGAACCCCTTGCCTAAACCCCTCCCCAACCCTCCCCTTATCAAGGGAGGGAGAAAGAAATTTAGCCAGTACTCTTAACTCCTCCCCTAACAAGGGGAGGCAGGGAGGGGTTCTTCCAACTCAAACTTATTTATTCACAGGTGATGCCGGGTCGACTAAGAAAGCGACTACATCGGCAATTTGCTCAGGGGTGAGCACGCCATTATGCCCAAAGCGCGGCATATTCGAGCAGGCCATATAAGTTTGAGAATTAAAGATTTTTTCGTAGGTATACTTAACAGTTTCCTCGCTACTGCCACGTACTTTGCCGTAGCCAGTGAGTGAGTTACCGATATTACCCGCTGCTACTTCCTTGGGGTCGCCCGTGTGACAGGCATAGCAATTGCCGCCGCGTGGTTTATCGGCTTTATCAGGTGCTATCACACCCACTCGCATGCCAAAACCGGTATTGAACACTTCTTTGCCCTTTTCCCAATTACCCAGCATTTTGTTGCCTTCTGGGTATTTGATAGTGGCTTTTTCGCGCTCCATAATCGCTTTCATTTGGTCATCTGAAGGCTTATTGCGCGTTTCCGAGCAGGTTTTTAAGGTTTCATCTTGCTTAAGACGCTCTAAATGTTGCTTTTCACCTTGTTGATAACCGGTAGAGATGTATTGCTCCACCAAGGCTTGAATGGCCTTATCATCATCCGCAGACCACGCCACGCCCGCAAGCCCTGCTAAAGCTAATGCAGCTAGTAGTGATTTTTTCATAGCCTTTGCTCCTTAACGTGACATGCCGGGTAAAACATAAGTGCCGTCTTTGGCTTGTGCGGCGAGATAGGCAATTAAAGCCACACTCAAAGGTGCACCGTATTCGGTATCCGGCAAGCGCATTTGCCCTTCACAATCCCAAATCCTATGTTGCATAGTGCGCACTGCATTATGCGAAACCCGATAGGTCGGCCAACCACCAATGGCTTTTTGCGCATCAGGCCCCGCTTTAGAGAAATTACCGAGGTTTTGCAAGCGAATACGCTGTTTATCCGCGCCATGACAAGACACACAGGCGAAATCCAAGGGGCCAGCGCGATGATAAAATAGCGCTTCACCGACTTTAATCGCTTCCTGTTCTTTAGGGTGGCTAGTAGAGGGATTGATTTTCATGCCATCCGATTGGGAAGCGATATACACCGCAATCGCTTCTAATTCGGTATTATCTTCATTAGCTTTTTCATTGGCATAGGTTTTTTTCTTGAGTTCGGCGGCATCAAAACCTTGCACGGTGATCATACAGGTAATCATGCGCGACTCTAAATCCTGTACTTGATCGGTGTCTTTGAAATAGCGCGGCAGCTCCGCATACACCCCTTTCACTACACCTTTGCCTAAACCAAAATCACACTCTTCCATCGAAACAGTTTTAGGGCCACGCTTTTCCTTAAATAGCTCCTCACCTCGATCCACGACCAATAAGGCCGGATTCGCATCACGGTCACCGTAAGTCATTTGGCGATAAGCATCCGCATTCGGCTCTCCCGCTGCATAAGCAGCAGTGAGCGCTAGACTGCTAATGAGCAGTCCGGGCAGCAGTAATTTAACCATTAATTGTTCCTCTCCTAGCGCTACAGTTAAGACTTATTCAACTGCGATTTCGGCTGAATCTGTCCCTTCTTTATTATCCTTCCACGTCAGCTTAACTTTATCGCCTACCGCCCCTTTATAATGGAAGGACAAATAAGGATTTTTGGAGACAGAGCCGCCCCAATTGGTTTTCAGCACTTCTTTGTCATTCGCGGTCACTACCACTTCAGTAATATAATGCGCGGGAACCACCTCACCCGTTGCCGAATCTTTACGTAATCCGGTTTCCATCGGGTGAGTCATCAGTGCCTTGACTTCAATCAAACCACCATCAATTGCTTTTGCTTTGAGTTTTACGCTTGCCATCTCAACTTTTCTCCTGATTAACCGCCACAACCGCCAATGGTAACTTTGATTTCTTGCTTAGCACTAAACAGACCATCTTTGGTTTGTACCAGAGCCATCACTTCCGAGGTTTTCGCCATTTTAATGCGGGTGGATACTTCGGCTTTAGTACCTTCAGGAAGGGTAAAAGTCGCCGCTAAGGGAGTGGGATTATTCGCCACCACAATACTAATTCCCGTAACTCCTGCCAAGGTTGAACTCACCGTCAAGGGCACAACTGCACCATTTTCAGCAATTTCAGGGGCTTTGAGTTGAATGTCGGTCGAGGGTTTATGGTCAGTGGCATTGATGAGTTTTAAGGCTTCATCGAGGGTTTTGGCGGTAAAGGGATTGGTAGCTGGCTCTTCAGCAGCTAGTGCTCTTTGTGGACTCACTAAACCACTACCGATGGCAATACCTGCAGCGCTAATCGCTAAGGTATTCGTGAGAAACTTTCTTCGTTTCATAAACTCTCCTGTGCGTGTTTGTAGCCAATAGCTTAGAGCTCATAGTCTAAAACTAAAGCTAAAATTAAATGAATTAATGAATGATAAGCAGAACGCAAAAGAATAGGTAGTTGAATAAATTGTGTGGGCAATAGCAGTAAGACTCATTACACCACCTCCTCCAGCGGCTATCAATCAAACTGATAAATATAAAATGAGTAACTATCATTAATAACAGCTAAATACTAAGGGGTAAACCCTCTATCTCTAAAGAGTTAATACAAGCCAGCGCCTCGAACCCTAAGGTAGAAGCTGGCCTATCAATGAAGCAGTTTGAACTCAAGTTGCTAATTAGCGCTCTGAAAATGCAAGGTTAATTCCAAGGCCTGCAAAGGCAGCTGCAAAGCCTTGCCGCAAGATAGTCTGCACACGCACTGATTGCATCACTAATTGGCGGAAGGCATTAGCTAATAGACCATAAAGTAAGAAAACCACAAAAGTCATCAACATAAATACTGCACTAAGAATCAGCATCTGCCCTAAGACAGAACCTGCCTCAGCACTGACAAATTGAGGTAAGAAAGCTAAGAAGAAAATCGATAGCTTCGGATTGAGGATATTCATTAAAAAGGCTTTAAGTACCAAACTGCTGGCTTGCTCTTGGCTAGGCGCTTGCTCAAATTTAAAAGCTTCACGATCACGCCAAGTTAAATAGGCCAGATAAAGTAAATAGGCAACACCTGCAAATTTCAACACTTGGAAAGCCACTGCGCTGACATGCAAAATCGCTGCTAAGCCTAAGATACTCGCTAATAAATGCGGCACGATGCCTAAAGTGCAACCTAGTGCCGCATAAAAACTAGCCTTGCGCCCTTGCATTAGTGCAGTTGTAACGGTGAATAACACACCCGGCCCTGGAATTAAGACCACGATCAGTGAAGTGAGTAGGAAATTAAGACTTAACACAACGACCTCGGCAATGATTAAGAATACTAATTATCAGCATAGCCTGTTTAGAACCGAACTGCCTACTGAAAACGACGTGCCTCACTTAAGGCTATTCTGAATAGAGACAACACGTTTGAATAGGGCTGTACTCTAACCTTTACCTAATACAAGCTGACGATGTTACCTTGAACCTGCGTTTGCTTAAGCACCCCGAATTCAGAGAGAATAGTTAGACACAGTTAGCTCTTTGGAATCTGCCTATGACAACACGTCACTACAACCCTAATAAACTCGCCACCCTAGCCCAACACGAAGCCCAAACCTTCCGCCACAATCACCCCCAATCCGCCCAACTCGCCGAGCAAGCCAAGCAGCATTTATACGGCGGCGTGCCGATGCATTGGATGGCGGATTGGTCAACACCCTTTCCGATGTTCGTACACGAAGCCAATGGTGCACATTTTAAAGATGTGGACGGGCATAGCTACGCAGATTTTTGCTTGGGTGATACGGGGTCGATGTTTGGGCATTCGCCTGCTCCGGTGGCAAAAGCCATAGCGGAACACGCAGCACACGGCTATACCACTATGCTGCCGAGTGAAGATGCGATTGCCGTCAGCCAAGCATTAAGCCAGCGCTTTGGTTTACCCTTTTGGCAAGTCGCCACCACGGCCACCGATGCCAATCGCTGGGCTTTACGTTGGGCACGGGCGATCACTAAGCGCAACGTGATTTTAGTATTCGATGGCTGCTATCACGGCACGGTGGACGAGACCATGATACGCCTACAAAACGGCAAAGCCGTGCACCGCAAAGGCTTAAAAGGCCAAGCGCTTGATCTCACTCAATACATGCGTGTGGTAGAATTTAATGATCTACCCGCCCTCCAAAACGCTTTACAAAGCAATGATGTAGCCGCTGTTTTATGCGAACCTGCCATGACCAATATCGGCATGGTGTTACCCGATGCAGGTTTTCACGCCGAATTGCGCCGCCTGACTCGCGAACACGGCACGCTCTTAATCATTGATGAAACCCATACCATCTCCACCGGCTACGGCGGCTATACCCAAACGCTTGGCTTGGAACCCGATTTATTTGTGTTAGGGAAACCGATTGCAGGCGGTTTGCCTTGTTCAGTATTTGGCGTGAGTACGGACGTTGCGCAAAAAATGCAGCAATTGCAAACCGCAAACCACCCCGATGATCACGACGGACATGGACACAGCGGCATGGGAACCACTCTGTCGGCGAATATGTTCACCATGCGGGCGATGCGGGCGAATCTCGAACAAGTGATGACTGAAACCGCCTACCAAGACATGATCCCTAAAGCCGAGTATTTAGCGCAAGGCTTAAAAGCAGTGATTGCCAAGCACGATTTGCCATGGTGCATTACTCAAATTGGCGCTCGGGTCGAGTTTCAATTTAGCGCAAAAGCGCCGCGTACCGGACATGAAGCGGAGCTGGCCTTTGATGATGAGTTAGAGCAATGCATCCATCTGTATCTACTCAATCGTGGTATTATGATTACCCCGTTTCACAATATGATGCTAGCGTGCCCTGCTACTCAAGTGACTGATATTGATAATCTTATTCACACACTCGACGCTTTCATTCAAGCATTATACTAAGGATTTTTCATGCAACCGACTGCACCCGCTCGCTCACCAGACGTGACCAGCTTTTTAAGCGCCCACCCCCATTTATCGCAAATCGCACTGATTTTGACCGACATTAATGGCATTGCACGCGGCAAATTTCTACGTCCGCATGAACTGCATGCGCTGTTTTTAAATGGCCGTCCCCTGCCTAGCTCGATACTGTCCTTAAATGTGTTGGGTGAAGACGTGGACACCACAGGTTTGGTCTGGGAAGTGGCAGATATGGACTGCATTGCCAAACCTGTACCGCATTCCTTAAAAATTTGCCCGTGGCTACCCAATACCGGACAAGTGCTGGTGAGTATGGATAAAGTCGCGGGAATGCCTGCCGCTGCGGCTGATCCGCGTTTACGTTTAGCCGAAATTATTGCCAATCTCAAAGCCGACAATCTCAATCCGGCGCTGGCCTGCGAATTAGAGTTTTATTTGCTGGATGCACAAGCATGGAAGCAAGGCAAAGTAGTGCCAGCAACGGCTTCCTCGGGCTTAGCACTGGAGCAAACGCAGGTCTACAGCGTGGATGATTTAGAAGCTATGCGCCCGTTTTTTGCGGATATTTATAAGTATGCCGCGATTCAAGGTTTGCCCGCTGAAACTGCGATTTCGGAATACGCCCCCGGACAATTTGAAATCACCTTGGTCTACCGCAAAGATGCCCTACAAGCCGTAGATGAAGCGATTCAATTCAAGCGCCTCATCAAAGGGGTCGCCGAGCAACATGGCATGATTGCTTGCTTTATGGCTAAACCTTTCACTGAGCGCGCGGGTAGCGGCATGCATATTCATGTGAGCTTGAATGATGCCGAGGGCGCGAATCTCATGAGCACCGGCGAAACCGAAACTAATGAATTGCTGCTGTATAGCATTGGTGGTATGGCAGCAACGGTGCAAGACAGCATGGCAATCTTCGCCCCGCACGCGAACTCCTATCGGCGCTTTAAAGCCAATAGCTATGCACCTACTGCTGCCACTTGGGGGATTAATAACCGTAGTGTGACCTTCCGCGTGCCTACCGGTTCGGCAGCCAGTCGGCATGTGGAGCATCGCGCTTCGGGTGCGGATGCCAACCCTTATTTAGCAGTGTCGGCGGTGTTAGCAGGCTTGCATCACGGGATTAAACACAAAATTCATCCGGGCAAACCTGCCGAGGGTAATGCTTATGGCGAACAAAGCAATACCCTACCCTTGAATTGGTATGACACCTTAGAAGCGTTTGAAAAGTCTGCATTTATTGCTGAGTATTTTGGCGCCGATTTCCAGCGTATTTATAGCGCTTTAAAGCGGGAAGAATGTGAGCGTTTTAATGCGGAGGTGAGTGAATTGGATCATCGTTGGCATTTGCGTTTGGCGTGATATAACGCGTTGAGTTGGTTTTTTAGCTAGATTAGCAAACTTTCTCGCTTTATCTGACCTTTATGCTAAGTGTTCATACCAATGACATTATTTCCGGTTGGCTCAACATGGCGTAGTGCAATGGTGATTTGCGCCCTGCTTTCAACCCTCGCTCCTATAGCAGATGCGCTAGAAAATGCGGTGTCTTATGTGATGCTCGCTAACCCATTACAGTTTTCGAGTTTTTGGGCTTATATTTATTCGAGCTTTGCCGCCCTTAAATTTGCGATGTTTACGTTTGCTTATGTCGCTGCTGCGGTGGGCCTTCTTGTGGGCGTCGGGTTCTTAGCCAAACGTGCCTCGCTTAGAAAAACCTAAGCAGTTAGCAGCCAGTATGGGGCAACTGAATGGTTAAATGCTGGGCAAAAAATTTAATGGCCATCTGTTCTACCTGTTTATGCACCGAACCTCGATCAATCGAAGCATGATCTACACAATAGTGAGGGAAAACTTCTTTACCCTGAGGAGTGCTTTGGCTTAGGAAGGTGTAGTGCCCCACTTGCCCCGACAAAATCGTTAACTCAGACTGTCGAATCCCGTTCGCAAAGCGTTTGGCATTCGTAACGACGGGTGCGAGGGTGTCAGCCTCACCCACAACAATAGCAACAGGAATGCTAATCTCTGCCAAGCCTGCGGGTGTAAACGCACCACCTAATGCCGGTGCAATCGTAAACACTGCTCGCACACGAGGATCACGAAATGAGGCATAATGGCGTTGAAGTGAAGCTTGTATTAGTGGATTAGTCAATTTTAGCTGCTCGAACTGAGCGAGCATCTCAGGGAACTCGGCCTGCGCCTCACAAGTTGCATCGCGTTCTGAGCTATGACAAAAATCTGTAAATGCTTGCAAATCGGTGTGCCCGCCTGCTAAGGCAATCACCGTATACCCCCCCAACGAAAACCCCGCAGCACCTATACGTTTAGGGTCAATGGCAGCCCCCAAGACTTTATCAGCAAGTAAGTGATCCAACAGAACACTCAGGTCTTGCGCCCGTTCCCACCACAACATAAACCCCTGAGCCGTATAAGGCTCTAGACTATTATTGCCATGATGATTCACGGCGGCAACCACATACCCCTGAGCCGCAAGCGCTATGCCTAGCCAAGCTAATTGCAGTGCCGAACTACCTGTCCCATGTGAAAGGACTACACAGGGTAAACTCGACTCAGTAGTATGCAAGGCAGCATCTGTGGAAACTTTACCCACTTCAAACAAAGGCTGGTCGGGTGGGCCTATAGTGATAAACGTTTCGCTTGCTAAATCAGCAACTGGATACCAAATCACCGTTTGCAAAGGACGAGGCGCAGTATTCGTCCAATCCCTGCGCTTTGGGTCAGCCCAATGACGTGTACATTGACCAACTTTATTCATAAACTAACTGTCTAAGACTATTCAAGTTATCTGTCTACCTCTGGCAGTCACTTCAAGGTTTCATATACACAAATCGTCTACTAGAAAGCACTAAGATAAGATTTAGTAATAAGATAAGACCTAATAAACATCACGCTGATAACGGTGCTCAGAAATCAATAACTCTAACCAATCATGCGCTTGCTCTGGCGTTTTGCCGCCGTGCTGAACTGCGATATCTAACAACGCTTGGTGCACATCTTTCGCCATGCCATGCATGTCACCGCAGACATAGAAATGTGCACCTGTTTGCAACCACTGATAAACCTCCGCCCCTGATTCTAACAAGCGATTTTGTACATAGACTTTTTCAGCTTGGTCACGCGAGAACGCCACACTCATACGCTCAAGTACGCCCGATTGCAGCAAACTCTGCCATTCGGTTTGATAAAGGAAATCAGTACGGAAGCGCTGTTCACCGAAGAATAACCAAGTATTACCGCTTAAACCCTGGGCTTCACGCTCAAACAGGAAACTACGGAAGGGTGCTACCCCAGTACCTGCACCCACCATAATCAGTTTGGTCTGTGGGTCATGCGGCAGACGGAAATGGGGGTTTTCTTTAATATAAATCCCACTCAGATCACCGGCTTGTAAGCGCGCTAACCCATTTGAAGCGGTACCTAAATGCTCACGCTTATTGAGCTCATAAGTGACACGCTTCACCAGCAAGTGCACTTCATCAGGATGTGCATTCGGGCTAGAAGCGATTGAATATTGGCGATCTTGCAGCGGGCGTAATAAATCGGTCAGCGCCTGCGCATTCAAAGTGCTGGGATAAGTCTGCAAAACATCCGCCCAATCAGCCGCCCAGAGAAAATCTTTGAGTGCTTCTTTGTCTTCCAACGTAGCGAGTAATTCAGTGTGATTAATCAATTGTGCGTACTGCTTCAATTGGCGCTTAGTCACCGTAGACAGTTCTAATTGGCTAGTTAAAGCAGAGCGCAAATCTAAGCTGCTATCGTCTAACTTAACCTTTTCAGCACCCGTGAATTTGCCTTGCTTTAAAACCTCATCCACTAGCGCAGCATCGTTATGCACTTGCACCGCAAGGATATCGCCGGGTTGATATTGAATGCCCGAGCCATCTAAAGAAAACTCTAAATGTAAGACTTCTTTGCTAGAACCCGTGTCCGTCAAATTAATGCTATTCAGCAATTCTGACTTGAAGGGGTTCTCCGTTGAATATAAGGTCTCACTCACACTCGTAGCGACTGGATTAGCGACAAATTGAGTATTCGCCGCTTCAGTTTCAGGCTTAAATTGCGCTAAGACTTGTGCTTGCCAAGCTTTGGCAGGTTTAGCGAAATCGACATCGCAATCCACACGTTCTAAGGCACGCTTGGCGCCTAAGTCTGCAAAACGTGCATCTAGTACCGCACCGGCTTGGCAGAACTCATCATAACTAGAGTCGCCTAACGCTAAGACGGTGTATTCAAGTTTTTCCAAACGCGGTGCACGGGCAGATTGAATAAAATTAAAAAAGGCACGTGCATCATCCGGTGGCTCGCCATTGCCGTGGGTGCTTACGATGACCACTAAACGCTGTTCTTGCTTGAGTTGCTGCGGGCGATAATCTTTCATGCTAGTGACGCTAACTTCGCCACCTTGAGCTTTTAAGCCAGCCGATAATTGCTCTGCAATCTTCTTGCCGTTGCCCGTTTGTGTGCCATACAGAATCAAAGTTTTTACAGCGACAGCAGCGCTTACTACTGGTGTAATGGCTGAAGTAGTGCAGACCGCAGTACTACGTTGTGGAAAAGGAATCACATTATCCTTGCCCATCGACAAACCTGAGAGATAGCCGCCTAACCAAGCCAGTTGGACAGGGTTCAAATCTGTGACAGCGGAGGTGATACGCTCTAATTGTTGGGCACTCAACACGGTCATAACTGCTCTCATTCAGGCTAAAAATTAAGGATTCGTGCCAGTATGCCGCAGTGAGTATTTCTGTTAAAGTGATATAAAAAGATTAAAATATTACATTTTTAGATAAAAAATTGAATACAACATACTTCAATGAGTAGAAATAAAAAAGGCTGGTACTAGACCAGCCTTTACAGTATTGGGGTAAACCGTATTAATTAATAACGGTTACGATAGCCGCCACCATCACGGTCACCACCGCGACCACCACCACCACCGAAACCACCGCCGTCACGACGTGGAGGACGACCGCCACCACCACCGCCGCCACCGTTGTTTTCACGTGGTTTAGCTTCGTTTACTTTGGCATTACGACCACCGATATCAGTGTCGTTTAAGCCATTAATGGCCGCTTGCGCTAAGCTGTTATCAGGCATTTCTACGAAACCGAAACCCTTTGAACGGCCAGTTTCTTTATCTTTAATAATGCTAACTTTGCTAACATCACCGAAGGCACTAAAAATGCTACGGAGGTCTTCTTCAGTAGTCGCGTAGGCCAGGTTTCCAACGTAAATATTCAATTGTAGTCATCTCATCTATTGTGTGCTGCGGAAATTCAATTAGTTGGCGGGCAAGCAGACACACAAATTACCCGCAACACTTAGGCATCAAGCCCTCAGCAATTACTAGTGTATAGTAGTTTTGTTTCAATGAAAGAAAAATATTGATAAATTTTGGTTGCATTAACCGCTTATTTGCATAAGCAAATCCTCATTTACTTATAGTTCCTCAGCAAAATAAGCATGCAGGAATTGATCAAAGCCAATTTGATCTGATTTTTCAATATCTTGCTGTTGCTCAAGTGACTCTTTGGCCATCTGAATAAACTCCGCTTTACGCTCCTGAGATAACTGTCTTTCTAAAAAGAAATCACGATGCTGGGCTGATTTAGACTGTGCAAAACTAAAGAAACTGGCACCTTTTTCATGCATTTCCGCCATCATTTGTGCGGAAGGTGTCAGTTCAGGATTAAGTACTAATTCAATCTGTTGCTTCACAGCTTGGTGATAATGATTTTCTTTGTGCACAGCATCCAATAAGTCTGCAACTTTAAGCATTTGCTCCAACAATTCTAAGCCCCAAGCTTGCAAACTAATAGCGCGCTCAGGTTGCTGCAGCATTAAGTCAGGTTTGCGTCCTTGATGAGCCACTAGCATTTGATTGCTATTAATCATCTGCCGCTCTGTCGCATCAATTTTTGGGCTGGCTTGGAATAAGCAAAAATGCATAAATACTTCTAAAAAGCGCAACTGTTCATGCGTTAAACCAGCTGGGTGGAAAGCATTAATATCCACCGAGCGTAACTCAATATATTTAATGCCGCGCTCTTGCAGTGCATGTACTGGTTTCTCAAAGCGCTGCAAGGGCTGCTTAGGGCGCACCGTGCTGTAATATTCATTTTCAATTTGCAGGATATTGGTGTTGAGCTGGCGATAGACGCCATCCACTTTCACCCCTATCTTTTCATATTCAGGGCTGGGCCGATGAATCGCTTTCCATAAGCTATTGGTGTAACTTTGTACGGAGTCATAACAAACCTGTACCCCACTCGCATTTTCTTTGCTGTTGGTGTAGCCGATATTGCCCATGCGCAAAGAAGTTCCATAAGGTTCGTACAGAGTATATTCATTCAACTCCAGCATCGTTTCCGGTGCTTTACGCCCGCCTAAGAAACTTTTACAAATCGCGGGTGAAGTGCCGAATAAATAAATAATCAGCCAACCATTGCGCAGCAAATTGCGGGTGAGCGCCATGTATTGCTCATCACGGAATTCACGCAAACTACCACGATGCTCTTCAACCTGCTGCCAAGGCTCCCAAAAGGATTCAGCGATTGAATAATTAAAGTGAATTCCAGCAATCACTTGCATGGTTTTTCCATAGCGCCACGCTAAACCCTGCCTATAGACATGCTTCATTAAACCTGCATTGGAACTGCCGTATTCAGCGATGCGAATATCATCTTCGCCATGTAGCACACAGGGCATGCTAGTCGTCCATAGCAGCTCATGATCCAAATGCTGATAGACGAAGGTTTCAATATCCAGCAAAACATCCAAAGCTTCAGGTGCACGCGCTTGGGGTGGCGTGATCAGTTCAATTAAGGATTCTGAATAATCGGTGGTGATCCACGGATGGGTTAAAGCTGAGCCTAACACCTTAGGATGATCGGTTTGAGCCAAAGTGCCTTCAGAGGTGACGCGTAGACTTTCTTTCTCTAAACCAGTGCGGCTATCTCGCAAAGCGGCATGTAACTGATGCTTTTCAATCGCAGTTAAGCGCTGTTCCATTTGTTGGTACACAGGCAGCTTCTCCTAATATTTTTATGGGACTTTATCAGTTTTAAGAATATCATTTTTCAATTTAAACGTCTGATAGCACTGTTTTGCATTGGGATATTTGCGCTAAACGGTTAGTGCATAGCCTCGCTTTAGCGCAGTCGCTATACTCTAAGCAACCCACTTGGAGGAGTAGTTCGTGGAATTTGAAAACATCCTATTAGCAGCCGTCGAGCCGGGCATTTACTGCCTGACCATCAATCGCCCTGCCCAATACAATGCACTTAATGCCAAAACCTTAGAAGAAATTCATGCTGCGGCTAAATGGCTTGAAACTCAAACAGATGTGCGGGTTTTACTTGTGACTGGCTCGGGACAAAAAGCCTTTGTAGCCGGCGCTGATATAAAAGAAATGCAAACCAAAACTGCGATTGAAGGCCAAGCTTTCGGCCACAAAGGCATGCTTGCCTTTCGCAGTTTAGAGTTACTCCCCATTCCTGTGATTGCGGTGGTGCATGGCTTTGCTTTAGGCGGCGGTTGTGAATTAGCTATGAGTTGCGATTGGATTCTTGCCTCCGAAACTGCCCAATTTGGTCAGCCAGAAGTGGCTTTAGGCGTTACGCCCGGCTTTGGGGGTACACAACGCTTAAGCCGTTTAATTGGCCGGTCCAAGGCGCTTGAGCTGTTAGTTTCGGGGCGGCGCATTGATGCAGCTACTGCTTTAGCTTGGGGCTTAGTCAATCATGTCTACCCTGCGGATGAACTCATGAATGAAGCCCTGAAAATCGCCCGCGAAATTGCCGCCCAAGCACCTTTAGCTGTACAAATGTGTAAGCAATTAGTCATCCGTGGGCAGGATGTAGAGCTAGCAACAGCTTGTTTATTGGAAGAGCAAGCTTTTGGTTTAAGCTTTTCTACCGCCGACCAAAAAGAAGGGATGGCTGCTTTTGTGGAAAAGCGTAAAGCCGCATTTCGTGGCATCTAGCAACGACCGCTTGCGTCAGTCAGAATTATTTCGAGCTTTGTGCTACAAGAAAAGAAGAGTAGTTGAAATACGCTACCCTAGAGCTTGCAAGCATGGATTGGGTCGTGCCTAAGCTCAAAAGTTTTTAAATCATGCAACTGGGGAGAGGTAGCATGAGTTCTTTTGTGGTTGGACATTTATACGCAACAACAACACCCCGCCGTATTGGTGAAAATCAGGCTTTCACAGGGATTTGGAAAGACTCAATTAAACAAGCAGCTATTGATGCGGAGGGCATCAAAGGCGATATTCAAGTTGATCGACGTGTACATGGTGGCGCTGAAAAAGCACTGCACCAATATGCGATTCCAAGTTATGCGAGCATGCATGCGGCTTTCCCGGAACTAGCTGTACGCATGCCCATTGGCAGTATGGGCGAGAATCTTACCGTGCTTGGGATGCATGAAGACAATGTACATATCGGCGATATCTACCGGATTGGCAGTGCCTTAGTACAAGTTTCCCAGCCGCGCAATCCGTGTTGGAAAATTAATAGCAAATTTGATGATGAACGCTTAGCTAAATTCATCGCAACTCAGCATATTCGGGGTTGGTACTATCGGGTGCTGGAAGCAGGCAATGTGGAACTAGGCGATAGTATGGATTTAGTCGAGCGCTTTAACCCCATGTCATTGCGCAATTTTTTAGAGGTTTATGAAGAACATCGCCCTAACTTTTTAATTTTGCGCAGCATGGCTCGCACGCAAGGCTTGACCTTAAGCTGGCAAGTAAAAATTCAGCAGCGCATGGAAGTCTTGCAACGTCTCTAAGTGCTGCAGCACTCGCATAGCGGCTAGAAGCTGATAAACTTAGCCGCTATGAAAATCGGCTCTTACATCTTAAACAATAATCTGATTGTGGCTCCGATGGCGGGAGTCACGGATCGCCCGTTCCGCACATTGTGTAAACATTTCGGTGCAGGCCATGCGATTAGCGAAATGATGGCCTCGGACATGACTTTATATGCGCAAAAGAAGTCGATGTTTCGCGCTAACTTTGAAGGCGAACTTGCGCCGATTTCTGCCCAAATTGCGGGTTCTGAACCGGCGCAGATGGCTGAAGCAGCGCGCTATCAGGTCGCGAATGGCGCCCAAATTGTTGATATCAATATGGGCTGCCCCGCCAAGAAAGTGTGTAAGCGCTTAGCGGGTTCCGCTTTATTGCAAGATGAAGATTTAGTCGCTGCGATTTTGGATGCAGTGGTAGCTGCTGTCGAGGTGCCAGTCACTCTAAAAACTCGCTTAGGCTTTGCAAATGGCCAAGAAAATATTCTGCGGGTTGCCCAGCGCGCCGAACAAGCCGGGATTGCAGCACTCGCGATTCATGGGCGTACACGCGAACAAATGTATACCGGCGAAGCGCGCTATGAACTAATCCGCGAAGTGAAGCAACTCCTCAAAATTCCAGTGATTGCCAATGGCGATATTGATAGCCCCGCTAAAGCGAAATTTGTGCTCGAACAAACGGGGGCTGATGCGATTATGATTGGCCGTGCTGCCCAAGGCCGCCCGTGGATTTTTCGCGAAATCACCCACTATTTAAAAACCGGTGAGCTATTAGCCGCGCCCAACATTAGCGAAATTCGTGAAGTCGTCTTGCAGCATTTAGCGGATTTATATGCGTTTTATGGGGAATACTCAGGCTGCCGGATTGCGCGTAAACATATCGCTTGGTACACCACCAGCTTGCCGAATAGTAATGCTTTTCGGGCTGCGATGTATGCAGAGGAATCCACGGCTACGCAAGCAAAAGCGGTGGAAGTTTATTTCGCTGAATTACTACAACAAGCTGATTCAATTCAAGATTTAGCCGCTTAAGTCTGCACGCTACGTACTCGCTCAACCGCTTGCGTCAGCATATATCCACCGCCCCGCACTGTCTTAAATAGGGTTTGCTCATCCGCAACCGGTAGCTTTTTGCGTAATTGTCCAACCCGTACATCAATGGTACGATCAAAAGGAGTCGCATCGCGCCCTCGGGTTTGCTGCATCAAATAATCACGATTCAAAACGGTTTGTGGGTGCTTTACAAATACTAACAACAGATCAATTTCGGCAGGGGATAAATCGACTAGCTGCTGCTCGGCATCGCGTACTTCACGCAATTTGCAATCAAGCGCATAGCCTGCAAAATGATAGCAACTAGTTTCTAATTTAGGGGTTTGCTTAAAGCGACCTAAGCGCCGTAGCACTGCATTGGAGCGGGCATGTAATTCACTCATCGCAAAGGGCTTAGGCACATAATCATCAGCACCGCCATTTAAGCCATGTAAGCGTGCATCCAGATCATTTTCCACGGTGAGCATAATGACTCCGGCTTGATGCTCAGTTTTGATTTCATCAAGAAGCTTGAAGCCATCTTTGCCGGGCAAATGCACATCTAAGAAAACGATATCAATGATTTCTGCATCAAGCAGCGCATGCATTTCTTCGCCAGAAGCCGCGCAATGCACAACCATGCCTTGTTTTTCAAAATAGCGTTTGACGAGGGAGCGAATCGCTGGCTCATCATCGACAATCAGAATGTGATTCGGTGTAGGGCTTACTGGTTCAAGCATGCTCCGCCTTCAACAGTTCCTGCAGTTTGTGGGCAAGTTGATTGCGCATAAACGGCTTACGTAGCAAGTGTTGCTCGCTCAAGGTTGACTCCACCTGTTCGCTGTAGCCGGTCATGCACAGCACTTTAGTTTGAGGATAGTCTTGTCGAATCCGTGAGTAAAGCTCCAAACCGCTAATTGAGCCGGGCATGATGATATCCGTCAACACGAGCGCATAAGGTTTGTGGTGGCTGAGCTTTTCCCAAGCAAAATCGCCATTTTCCGCTAGATCGACGGCATAACCCATTTTCTGCAAAGCGCGCTGCACAAACTGCCGCACTCCCACATCATCTTCCACTAATAACACCTGCGCCTGCTGACCATGCTGCTTTAAGCGTAGTTGACGTTCCTGCTGTTGACTAGGAGTTTGGTGAGCAATCGGGAAAATTAAGCGAATCGTGGTGCCTTCACCAAGACGCGAGCGTATATCAATCCCCCCGCCGGATTGCTTCACAAAGCCATAGACCATGCTCAAACCCAAACCGGTACCAACTCCCGCTGGTTTGGTGGTATAGAAGGGTTCAAAAGCACGGCTAATCGTTTCTGTGTTCATGCCCTCGCCTTCGTCGCGCACACTGAGCATTACATATTCACCGGCAGGCAAATCGCTAAACGAGGATGAGCTAATTAGCTTGCGATACAGCTCCGTGCGAATCATTAAGCGCCCACCGCGCGGCATCGAATCACGCGCATTTAAGGCCAAATTCAATAGGCTAGTTTCAAGCTGGTTTTGATCGACTAATACCGGTGGAAGGTCTTCCGCTAAATGCTTTTGTACATAAATCGTTTCGCCCAAGGTGCGCTGCAAGAGCACACTAAAATCATCCACCAATTCACCCACATCGGTCGCAGTCGGCTTCAAAGCTTGGCGGCGGGAAAAAGTCAGCATGCGTTGAATCAGTTCGCTACCGCGCTGTGCGGCTTGCAGGCTATATTGCACAGCTTCGCGCACTTCTTCTAAATTCAGATCCTCATCATCTTCGAGAAAATTCAAATTGCCTAAAATAATCGTGAGTAGATTATTAAAGTCATGCGCCATCCCACCGGTTAAACGCCCCAAAGCCTGCATCTTTTGCGATTCAACCAGTTCACGCTGAGTTTGTTTGTATTCGGTGAGATCTTGCCCCAAGAAAAAATAACCGAGCATTTGCTCTTGTTCATCGAAATGCGGAATGAAGGAAATGGAGACATCGAGGGGGCTACGGCCTTTGCGCCCAAGTACATATTCAGTTTGGACTTCTTGGCCTTGTTGAACGGCATCAATATCTTTGTGAAATTGCTCAAGATTGCGGTTTTCGACGAGATCAAAAATCGAAGTACCGAGTAACTGACTACGATTTAAGCCGAACCATTCTTCATGCATATGATTGATAAACTGGTAGTTATCATTTTTATCCACATAGGCAATTAAGGCCGGTACTGCATCCGCGATTTGCCGAATCCACAGTTCACTTTTGCGTAAAGCATCGGCGGTTTTGCGGTGGGCCTCACTTTCAAGGCGGTATTCTTCGGTACGTTGTTCAACACGGCGCTCTAGTTCCAGTTCGACCGTCCGTTGCTGGGTCACATCGGTATAAGTAGTAACAAAGCCACTATTGTTCGGGAGTGGATTACCACGCACCTCAATCACAGTTCCATCGGGGCGCACTCGATCAAATACATGCGGTGCAAAGGTGCGCGCCAGTCGCATGCGTTCAGCGACAATCTCGTCAATATTACCTTCACCATATTCGCCGCGCTCTGCATTAAAGCGAAACAGTACCTCAATAGACAAGCCGGTTTGGGCAAAAGCTTCGGGGAGTTGGAGCAAATCAAATAAGCGCCGATTCCACGCCAGCAAACGCAGGTTTTCATCAAATACCGAAATGCCCTGATCTAAGTAATTCAGAACATCCAGCGTTAAGGCTCTGTGGTGTCCAAGGATTGTTTCTGTACTCATCATATACTTAGTATTACGCAGTCTAAGTAGAGATGGGAGTAGCTTTACGCTTGGTTTACAAATTACTTAGTCCATTTTTCGCAGCTTTGCCCAAACCCGTTAAAGACCATGCCACTCACTAGGGTTTTATTGGTGCTTACGACTTTAGCTGTTAACCTGCGTATCCATTGTTAATAAATAATCTAAAGTAAGGAGAATAGTATGGGACTGTTTGATATGTTCAAAGGCGACACTGGCGCGCAAATGACCCCTCATTTGGCGTTTGCAACCTCGTTGTTGTATATGATGTCTGCTGACGGTGAAATGGATAATGAAGAAGTCGGTCACTTGCTATCGGTGTTAGGTGGTAGTGATGATGGTCATGGCAATATCGGCGTCGGTGCTAACAATAAAGCGCTGCTGGATAATGCGATGAAATATCGCCGCAAAAATCCAATCGAAACCTTCTTGCAAGAAGCTACGCCACTGCTGAGCGATGCACAGAAGATGTGTATTCTGGTTAACCTGATTGACTCTTCTTTAGCAGATGGTCAACCTGAGCCGGAAGAACAAGCCCTGTTCGCAAAAGTGATGCAATCCTTTGGTATTAGCGAAGAACGCTTCCGTCCTTTCTTTGAAGTGATCATGCTGAAGCATGATCGTTCAGTGTTTGTGAACCAAAGCCATCCAAGCAATCAACCCGGCTTTAAAGTTCAACTTTCAAACTAAGTCGAATGCGCTGAAGGCTGGCAAGCTCCAGCCTTCTTCTGCTTAGGTTCCGTTTTTATCCCACTCTAGTTCGCCTGCCTGAAGACGAGTAGAATCCAGCATTTATTACCCCGATACTGGATTCACTTCAATGCTACAACTACGCAAAGTTAAGCTTTTGGGTTTATTACTTCCTTCCCTACTCTTGGCGGGTTGTGCTACCACTCCTGAGCCTGCTGCTCCACAAACGGAAGAAGATAAAGCTTGGGCTATGAATATCCCCGGCCAAGCTCACAGGCATGTAGTACGACTACCCGGCTGCTCCGATCAGCTTTTAGGCTTCACACATGTGCATAGACCCGACCAGAATACGACAGATACAGGTGCGCCAGTACAAATACATATGCATGATGGCTGTTTCCAATGCCCCCCGAAAAAAGGCGGCGTAAAACGGATTTTGCATTAAGCCTTAGGTGACTATCCATTCAACAGTAGCCTACAGCATTAGGCTACTTTCCAAGCCACCCACATCCAATCAATGCTTCTTAAACTTCATCACCACCTTGCTGCGATTAGTCGTGACTGCATAATGATAAGTGGTCACATATTTGCCCAGCGTTTTATAACCCACCACATAGGACACCACACCTTCAAACTGGCCTGTGCGCTTTATCCCTTTAACTTGAGTTTTGGGTAGGCTCAACAACTCTTGAATGCTGCACATCCAATACACTGACGGGAACATGATTTGCTTAAACTTATTCCCTGCGACCGAAACAGGGGCATCACTCGGATCAAAGGTAAACGGTGGCGACTTGGAGCTAACTTGATAGTTGGGGCTGTTGGTTTTCAAATCGAAAATAACATATTCATAAGCACCCGCCGGGCTGGTATTGGTAACGCGGGTAATAGAGTTGGCTTCGGTACAATTGGCTGCTAGAGCATGAGCAGGAACTAAAATACTGACTATGAAGGCTAAGGCGGCTAACTTGCGCATGACGGGACTCCTTGTGTGTAAACCTCACATTAAATGAGAGTTTGGCTTCAGCGCTTGGTTCAGTTTAATTTTCAATACGCCAGCGACTAACTAAAAAAGCTAATCCTTTATTTTTACACTAGCTTTACAAACTACCCTTGGACACTCCTACCTCTTTACGCTTAGGATAAAAATAGGAATCAGGCGGAGGAGGAGTCGCGTGGATCACCAAAGTGATACTTTCCCTAAATTGCTGAGCGAAAACTCTCAGCGCTTTGCTAATAAAGTGGCAATGCGTCAGAAAGATTATGGCATTTGGCAGTCATGGACTTGGGCGCAAATGCGCGATGAGATCTTTGCCTTGGCAAATGGCCTAGCCGCTTTGGGATTTCAGCGCGGCGATAAGCTAGCCATTGTTGGCACTAATCGCCCACGCCTCTACTGGGGTATTTGTGCTGCACAATGTTTAGGCGGCATCCCCGTTCCCGTCTATCAAGACTCAGTGGCAGATGAAATGCAGTATGTCCTTGAACATGCTGAAGCCAAATTCGTCATCGCCGAAGACCAAGAGCAAGTTGATAAGATGCTAGAGATTCAGGATCGCTGCCCGAATATGCATCATATTATCTATGACGACCCACGCGGCATGCGCTCTTATCAACATGATCATTTGCATGACTTTGTTGAAGTGCAAGCGCTGGGACGCGAGTTTGCACAGAAAAATCCTGAGTACTTAACTCAAGTCATCGCTCAAGGTCAAGGCAGCGATATTAGTATATTCCTCTACACCTCCGGTACGACTGGCAAGCCTAAAGGTGTAGTGATGACTTATGACAATATTATTCTCACAGCGCGTCATAGTGCTGAGTTTGATAAGCTCACTAGCTCAGAAGAAGTTTTATCCTATCTGCCAATGGCGTGGGTAGGCGATCATATTTTCTCCTACGGCCAAGCATATGTAACCGGCTTTTGCATTAACTGCCCGGAAAGTGAAGCCACTATTCCTACTGATTTACGTGAGATTGGGCCAACTTATTACTTCGCGCCACCGCGCGTCTTTGAAAACATCCTCACTACCGTGACGATTCGTATGCATGATGCGGGCAAACTTAAGCAGCGCATGTATAACTATTTCATGGGGGTGGCGCGCAAAACCGGTGTTCAACTGTTAAATGGCGAGTCAGTTGGTTTTCAAGACAAACTGTTGTACAGCTTAGGTAATCTACTGGTCTATGCACCTTTAAAAAATACCATGGGCTTCAGCCGGATTCGCCTCGCTTATACCGCAGGTGAAGCGATTGGCCCAGAAATTTTCGACTTTTTTCGTTCTCTTGGTATTAACGTTAAGCAGCTTTATGGTCAAACTGAAGCTGCTGTTTTTATTACCATGCAGCCGGATGGGCAAATTTTTGCGGATACTGTTGGCATACCCGCCCCCGGTGTTGATGTAAAAATCGCTGACAATGGCGAAGTCCTGTATCGTGGCCCTGGCGTCTTCCACAGCTACTTCAAAAATGAGCAATCTACCCGTGAAACCAAGAATGAAGAAGGCTGGGTTTATACCGGTGATGCGGGCTATTTCGCGGAAAATGGTCACTTAAAAATCATTGACCGGATTAAAGACGTAGGCCGCTTTAATGACGGCTCAATGTTTGCACCCAAATACATTGAGAATAAGCTTAAGTTCTTCCCGCATATTAAAGAAGCAGTCGCTTTTGGGCATGAAAAAGATTACTGCACTGCTTTCATTAATATTGACCTTGAAGCGGTCGGTAACTGGGCAGAACGCAACAATGTGGCTTACGCCAGCTACCAAGAATTAGCAGGTAATCCACAAGTTTACCAAATGATGCTGAAAAGTATTGAAGAGGTGAATCGTAGCCTTGCGGCTGACAAGCTCTTATCGAACTCACAAATTCACCGCTTCTTGATTCTGCATAAAGAACTTGATCCTGATGATGGTGAACTCACCCGTACTCGCAAAGTACGGCGGCGGATTATTGCCGAGAAATACGGTGTGCTGATTGATGCCCTCTACAACCAATCGAAAGACTGCTTCATTCGGACTGAAGTGACCTTTGAAGATGGGCGTAAGGGTGCGATTGAAGCGAATTTAAATATTGCCGATGTGCCAACCTTTGCTGCTGTGAAGGAGGCCGCGTAATGACTGAGCTCAATCAAAACGGACGCAAAATTGGCGATACCTTGCTGGAAGTAAAAAATATTACGCTGTCTTTCGGCGGTGTGAAAGCGCTCACCGACATTAGTTTCGATATTAAAGAAGGCGAAATTCGCGCCCTTATCGGCCCGAATGGTGCAGGTAAAAGCTCAATGCTGAATGTCATTAGCGGCTTCTACCATCCCCAGCAAGGCGAAGTATGGTTCCGTGGTCAAAAGCGCGGCCCAATGCGTCCTTATGAAGTCGCTCGCCAAGGCATTGCGCGAACTTTCCAAAATATCGCGCTCTTCAAAGGCATGTCGACTCTCGACAATTTGATGACTGGGCGCATCACACAAATGAACACCAATATCTTCTGGCAAGCACTCTGGAAAGGGCCCGCCGAACGTGAAGAAATTGCGCATCGCGAGCGCGTCGAACACATCATTGATTTCTTAGGGATTCAAGCAATCCGTAAAACTCCCGTCGGACGCTTGCCTTATGGCTTACAAAAGCGGGTTGAGCTTGGGCGTGCTCTAGCCGCAGAATCCAAATTACTGCTCCTCGATGAGCCGATGGCTGGGATGAATCTGGAAGAGAAAGAGGATATGTGCCGCTTTATTCTGGATGTGAATGATGAATTCGGCACCACCGTAGCTCTGATTGAGCACGATATGGGTGTCGTTATGGATTTATCGGATCGGGTGGTGGTACTCGATTATGGACGCAAACTGGCGGACGGTACGCCCGATGAAGTACGTAACGATCCTGCCGTTATCAAAGCTTATTTAGGGGGTGCGCATGCTTAAGCATTGCTTATCAATGATAGGGAGGGTGTCTAAATGAGCCCAGCCCTCTTAAATGTCTTAGAAGTCATCCTTAATGGTTTAATGGCGGGCATCATGTATTCGCTCGTCGCCTTAGGCTTTGTGTTGATTTACAAAGCATCAGGCATTTTCAATTATGCCCAAGGTGTGATGGCCTTGTTTGCCGCTCTAACCTTGGTAGGTTTTCAAACGGGTCAAATCCCGTTTGCGCATGTCATCAATGCAGCCTTTGGTACGCATCTTGATAACTGGGGGCCGGGCTTACCTACCCTTTTAGCCATCATCCTGACGATGGGTGTGATGGTGCTGTTTGCCTATTTACTGGAGCGTTTTGTCCTTCGGCATATGGTGAATCAAGCACCGATTATTCTGTTTATGACCACCATTGGTTTAGCCTATTTCATGGAAGGTTTTGGTGACCTAATGTGGGGGGCTGATGTTAAAACGATGGATGTAGGCTTGCCTTCTGGTGGCTCAGTTTGGTTAGAAAACTTAACAGTAGGCTGGGCAGCAGAAGGCTCAAATTATCGTGGTATGTATATTGATGTGCTGGATCTCTGTGCAGCAGGCGTATCGATTGTCTTGGTTATCACCTTAACTTTATTCTCGCAGTACACCAAGACCGGACGTGCCCTACGTGCGGTCGCTGATGACCATCAAGCCGCCTTAACCGTCGGTATCTCACTACGCACGATTTGGATCATTGTCTGGTCGATAGCTGGCTTCGTCGCCCTTGTGGCTGGCATTATGTGGGGTGCGAAATCGGGCGTGCAATTCTCGCTGTCTTTAATAGCCCTGAAAGCTTTACCCGTATTGATTCTAGGCGGCTTCACTTCGATTCCGGGAGCCATTGTCGGCGGCTTGATTATCGGTGTGGGTGAGAAGCTGTTCGAATACTTCATTGGTGGCATGATTGGCGGCGCAACCGAAAATTGGTTCGCCTATGTATTGGCACTATTCTTCCTGATGTTCCGCCCGCAAGGTTTGTTCGGCGACCGCATTATTGAGAGGGTTTAAGCATGTTTTATCGTGAGGCGGGTGACTTTAAAAGCTCTTACTCAGCAGACCAGCAAACCTTCCCTATTCGTTTGGATCGGCAGGTAGTCTGGGGTATCTTAGCAATAGCCTTCTTTGTAGTACCTTTTTTCATCAATGACTATTGGGAAAAATCGGTACTCCTACCCTTCTTAGTCTGGGCGATGGCGGCTTTAGGCTTGAATATTCTTACCGGCTACTGCGGGCAAGTGAGCTTAGGTAGCGGTGGCTTCATGGCGGTGGGCGCTTATGCTTGCTACAAATTGATGGTGGCCTTTCCGTGGATGAATATGTTCGTTGTGATCATCTTGTCTGGAATCATCACAGCGATGGTGGGTGTGATTTTTGGCCTCCCCAGTTTACGGATTAAAGGTTTCTACTTAGCGGTGGCGACGCTAGCTTCGCAATTCTTCTTAGTTTGGCTCTTCAATAAAGTGCCGTGGTTCTATAACAATTCGGCTTCCGGCATGATCGTAGCGCCTGAGCGTACCTTGTTTGGTATGCCGTTAACCGGTGCAGAGTCGCCTTCGTGGCTGACTTATTTATTCTGCTTAACGCTAGTGGTTGTGTTTGCCTTCATTGCGCACAACTTGATTCGGGGGCGGATTGGGCGCTCTTGGATGGCGATTCGTGATATGGATATTGCAGCAGAAATCATCGGCGTTCATCCTTTGAAAGCGAAGCTGTCTGCTTTTGCGATTAGCTCCTTCTACATTGGTATGTCGGGCGCGATGATGTTCGCCATCTATTTAGGGACGGCTGAACCCACTGAAGCTTTCGGTATCAGCAAATCCTTCCTTGTACTATTTATGATCATTATTGGTGGCTTAGGCAGCATCTTAGGTTCGTTTCTGGGTGCTGCATTTTTAACACTAATGCCGGTCTTACTGAAAAACGTGATGGTGAATGGTTTGGGTTGGCCAGCTGACTTAGCCGCCCATATTGAGCTATTGCTGATCGGCGCTTTGATTATGTTGTTCTTGATTCTTGAGCCACATGGACTG
The DNA here is from genome assembly GCA_049290875.1 of Thiolinea sp. Classification (GTDB taxonomy): domain Bacteria; phylum Pseudomonadota; class Gammaproteobacteria; order Thiotrichales; family Thiotrichaceae; genus Thiolinea. Next base: position 157,258 of record JBATOI010000039.1, on the reverse strand, counting down.
GCTCAACTCTGGCGGGTGACTAAGGAAAAATTACGCTTGTGGCCATTCCCGCACTAGGCACAAGTACGGTTTGTAATGAGTTGCGTTAGCAGCTTGTGAACTATGTTTTATTTGGAGGAGAAACAGATGAAATTGAAAAAGATCGGGCTAGCTTTATTAGCGGCCGGTGTATTAGTCACAGCCATGCCAGCCGCGATGGCTGAGTTAACCTTTCCAATGCTGAGCTATCGTACTGGACCTTATGGGCCAAACGGTACTGAGTTTGCGGATGGCTATGCCGATTATCTCACCTTAGTGAATGAGCGTGACGGAGGTATTGGCGGTGTGAAAATTAAGGCCCCTGAGTGCGAAACTGCTTACAACACTGAAAAAGGCGTTGAGTGCTATGAGTCGACTAAAGGCCAAGGCTCACTGATCTATCAACCTCTTTCAACAGGCATTACTTATCAGCTGATCCCGAAAGTGACCTCGGACAAAATCCCGATGCACTCCATGGGTTATGGGCGTACTTCTGCCGCTGACGGTAAAGTTTTTGAATACATCTTCAACTACCCAGCTAACTACTGGGATGGCGCTTCAGTCATCATCAAGCACTTGCTGGATGAAAACAAAGGTGATCTGAAAGGCAAAAAAATCACTCTGATTTATCACAACTCTGCTTATGGTAAAGAGCCGATCCGCACGCTGGAAGAACTGTCCAAAAAACATGGTTATACGCTGAAAACCACGCCCATTGAACATCCCGGCCAAGAGCAAAAATCGCAATGGCTGGAAATCCGCCGTGACAATCCAGACTACGTCGTCATGTGGGGCTGGGGCGTCATGAACCAAGTCGCGATTAAAGAAGCGGGCAATATCAATTTCCCCATGGATAAATTCATTGGTATTTGGTGGGCAGGTTCTGAAAACGATGTACGCCCAGCAGGTGAAGCCGCCAATGGCTACAAAGCCGCAACCTTCCACGGTGTAGGCACTGACTATCCTGTGTTCAAAGACATTGAAAAGCATGTGAAAGGTGCTGGCAAAGCCACCAACGATGGCAAGAACATCGGTACAGTTCTGTATAACCGTGGTTTGTATGCAGCGATGCTCGCGGTGGAAGCAGCCACCACTGCGCAGAAAATGCATAACACCAAAGACCTGACTGGCGCGCAAATGCGTGATGGAATGGAAAACCTGAAAATTGATAAAGCGCGTCTAGAAGCCTTAGGCCTACCAAATTTTGCACCAGAAATTAATGTTTCTTGTGCGAATCATGGTGGCCCTGGCCTCGCGGCTATCCAGCAGTGGGATGCAAAAGAAGGTAAGTGGAAATTAATCACTGACTTCATTGCTTCTGACCGCGAAGTAATTGACCCGTTGATTGCTGAAGACTCTGCTGCTTTCGCAAAAGAGAACAATATCACTCCACGTGAGTGTAAATAAGGCTAAGGCCTAACTCTCCCCTCGTATCTTTTCGGTCAGATACGGGGGGAATCTTAGCAACTCCATACTGACGGACAGCCATGACGACAGAAAACTCAATGCTCAGTATCAAGAATATTGAGGTGATTTATGATCACGTCATTCTGGTACTTAAAGGGATCTCGCTGGAAGTACCCCAAGGTGGGATAGTGGCGTTATTAGGTGCGAATGGGGCGGGCAAAACCACTACGATTAAGTCCATCTCCAATATTCTCAAAACTGAACGGGGCGAAGTCACCAAAGGTTCGATTGAGTTTGAAAGCCAGCGCGTCGAAGACTTATCGCCAACCGAGTTAGTACAACGTGGCGTCGTACAAGTCATGGAAGGTCGCCATTGCTTCGGACATTTAACCGTCGAAGAAAATTTACTGACCGGTGCTTACATTCGTAAAGATGGGCGCAAAGCGGTCGCGAATGATTTGGAAATGGTTTACAGCTACTTCCCGCGCTTGAAAGTACGCCGCAAAAGCCAAGCCGGTTATACCTCCGGTGGAGAACAGCAAATGGTTGCCGTAGGACGAGCAATGATGTCTCGACCTAAGCTGATTTTGCTGGATGAGCCGTCAATGGGCTTAGCACCACAATTAGTTGAAGAAATTTTCACGATTGTGCGCACGCTCAATCAGAAAGAAGGCGTGACTTTTTTACTAGCCGAACAAAATGCTTCCATTGCCCTACGCTATGCCACTTATGGCTATATCCTCGAAAATGGGCGGGTGGTAATGGATGGCGCAGCAACCGATCTAGCCTCCAATGAAGACGTTAAAGAGTTCTATCTCGGCCTTAGTGGTGGAGATAAGAAAAGCTTCCGTGATGTGAAGCAATACCGTCGGCGTAAGCGCTGGTTAGCTTAAATCATTGAGGAGAAGGCTGCGTGAGCAACTATTATGATCATTTAGAAACACAAAATGCGAGCGAGCGCGAAGCTGCCTTAATCGCTGCGGTTGCCAAACAGGTGGCTCATGCTAAAGCACATGCTCCTGCTTATACCCAATTATTGGCTGAGGTGAATCCAGCCGAAATCACTTCAGCCGCTGCGATTGCTGCTTTGCCCATTACCCGCAAATCCGATTTATCGAGTTTGCAAAAAGCCACCCCACGGTTTGGTGGCTTAGCAGCGATCCAAGGTAGCGCACTCACGCATATTTTCGCCTCCCCTGGCCCGATTTATGAACCCGGCTCGATCCATCGCCCTGATTTCTGGCGCTTAGCACGGGCTTTGTATTGTGCGGGCTTCCGCAAGGGTGATTTAGCTCACAATACTTTTTCTTATCATCTCACCCCAGCGGGCATGATGATGGAAAGTGGCGCACATGCGCTCGGCTGTGCAGTGATTCCAGCCGGTGTCGGGCAAACTGAATTGCAGCTCCAAACCATTGCTGATTTAAAACCCAATGCGTATGTGGGCACGCCTTCGTTCTTAAATATTTTGCTGGATAAGTCAGCCGAATTAGGCATCGACATTAGCTCGATCACGCATGGTTTAGTCAGTGGTGAAGCTTATCCGCCTGCGTTCCGCGCTAAATTCGCCGAGCATGGGATTACTTGTTACCAAGCCTATGCAACAGCGGATTTAGGCTTGATTGCTTATGAAACGGAAGCAGCGCAAGGCTTAGTGGTGGATGAAGGGATTTATTTAGAGATTGTCCGCCCCGGTACGGGCGATCCAGTAGCAGAAGGTGAAGTCGGCGAAATTGTTGTCACCAATTTGAACCCAGACTATCCATTGATTCGGTTTGCGACTGGCGATCTCTCGGCGACTATGCCCGGCTCAAGCCCATGTGGGCGCACCAATAAGCGCATTCGCGGTTGGATGGGACGTGCTGATCAAACCGCGAAAGTACGCGGGATGTTTATTCACCCTTCGCAGGTGGATAAAGTGATTAAACGCCACCCGGAAATTGCCAAAGCACGTCTAGTGGTGGAATGGCGTGATCAAGCTGATCAGCTTAGCTTGCAGTGTGAAACCGCAACACCGAGCGAAAACTTAGCTCAAGCGATTGCCGCTAGTATTCGTGATATTTGCAAATTACGCGGTGAAGTCGTCTTCGCCAAACTCGGCAGCCTTGCCAATGATGGTGTGGTGATTAGCGATATTCGCAAATACGACTAAAGCTTAGCGCTGCTTACGCTTTAAAGCCGACCACACGGACTCAACGCAGCCAAATGATGATGGCGAGCCTTGCTGGAGTTGAATATGCATGTCCCTCCTCACATGCATCGCCGGTTAAATGCTTGTGTGGTTCGGCTTTTTATCTATTCAATTATCTTGAGGACTTGCTGCATGAGCAACCAACCTATCAGCCGCTTTCCTGTCCCTAGTTTGGAAAGTTTGCCTGAAGATATTCGGGCACGCATTGAAGCGGTTCAAGAAAAATCTGGCTTCATCCCTAATGTATTCTTAGCTTTGGCGCATCGACCTGATGAATTTCGTGCGTTTTTTGCCTATCACGATGCTTTAATGGAAAAACCCAGCGGCCTGACTAAAGCTGAGCGTGAAATGATTGTGGTCGCGACTTCAAATGCCAATCAGTGCCATTATTGTGTGATTGCTCACGGCGCGATTCTGCGGATTCGTGCAAAAAACCCTTTCATTGCTGATCAAATCGCGATTAATTACCGCAAAGCTGATATTAGCCCACGCCAACGCGCCATGCTCGATTTCGCAATGAAAGTTTCCCAAGCCGCTTATGAGATCAATGATGCAGATTATGCTTTATTGCGGGAGCATGGTTTCAGCGATGAAGATATTTGGGATATTGGCGGAGTTTCGGCATTCTTTGGGATGAGTAATCGGCTAGCGAATATGCTGTCGATGCGAGCGAATGAGGAGTTTTATGGGATGGGACGGGGTAGAGATTCTACACCCTTCACACAAACTACTGGCGAGTTTTCACTCACTGGCCGTATAATTTTGATTAATTAAACCTCAGCCAGTGAAATTCACTGTGGCAACAATCACTTATTGTAGCTTCATAATTTCCGCCTATCCTGTTAGCTAGTCTCTGTGCAGAAATCGAGCGAAGGCTGTCTATTCTGTTATACAAGAATTCCGTCTAATAAACTGTTATGCGAAAAATCTAGATCGGTGAATAAATGTCAGAATGTAATTGCGGCAAAGAACAGGCAGATAAACTAGAACAAAAAACACTCGTTGTTCTACTTTCAATCAATGCTTTCATGTTCGTATTCGAACTAATTTTAGGTTGGTTAGCACAATCTACTGGTTTGATTGCTGACTCACTCGATATGTTTGCAGATGCAACTGTATATGGTCTATCACTATATGCTGTAGGCAAAGGTCTAGCACACCAAGCTAAAGCGGCTCAAGTCAGCGGCATTCTTCAAATCATACTAGGCTTTGGCGTTCTTCTTGAGGTATTAAGGCGATTAGTATTGGGCAGCGAACCTGAAAGCGTCTTGATCATTTCAGTTGGTTTTGTTGCATTATTAGCAAATATAATTTGTCTTGGCCTAATATCCAGACATAAAGATAGCGGCGTTCACATGAGAGCATCCTGGATATTTTCAACAAATGATGTCATCGCAAATCTTGGCGTAATAATTTCTGGCATATTAGTTCTAGTCTTAGGCAGCAGGTTGCCCGATCTTATAATTGGCACAATTATTTCTATTATCGTAGTTCGTGGCGGCTTTGAGATATTAAGAGATGCAAAAAAATCATCTGACACATCAAAAATCGCATAACAAGTTGCTCAAGGTCGCTCACTACGTTCGCTGGACGGCCGTGCATTTGCATATGTGTGGTTTTGCTGCGCAAAACTCTACCACACATATGCAAACACACAGCCGCCCCTTAGCAAGGCGTTGGCGTGGGGCAAAAACAAAAAGCATCGCCAGATTTAGAGTGTTTAAAAAGCTGGGTTTTCTCTTGTCGACAAAATGCGGTGGTTACGATCATCCGCCCAAAGAGGTAGTTGCTTGATCGTTCACGGTGCGCTGATGCGTGATATTTCGTGCCAACCACAGCCTGATTTTAAAGCATTGGCACGCCGCGCTGATGCGCGGGAAAGTACGTGTCGAGTACAAAAGCTATGAGATTTACATGGTCTGAGACAAAACGCGCAATCAATACAAAATCGCAAAAGCAACCAAACGAGAAGAGGTAATCTATTATGACTCAATCCAATACTGATTGGGTTCGCCTTGCGTCAGGCACTCAAGGTGATCCAACTGAAGAACATCCCGAAGCTGAAGTCCGTCATGTCGTCCGTGGCATTGTTCGCCAAGGTTTAAAACCCTTACCAGCCAAAGCATCCGTTTCTTTGCGCATAGATCAGGACGGTGCTGGAGTGGCTCAAGGTTCAGGTTATCAAACACGTATAAACAGCGTTTTAAAAGCATTTAGGGATGCTTCGGTTAATCCATGAGCGTCAGATACAACAAAAATAATTTCAATTAATGCGCCAATAAGTTATTCGACGACGGACGCGGTGACAGCCTGCGATTTTTAACGACTTACTCCCCGCCGCGCCCGTCAATTCAGACGTTAGGCAAGTAAGATAAGAATCAATATGCCATTACCATTTATTGAAACGATTATAAATTCTCTGAATAGAGAAGTCTTGGAAAGGTTGGATTTATCAAAAGCAATTAAACATCCAGCAGAAAATGGTCGAGCAAGAGAACAAATTATATCGGAATATTTAAAAAGTATTTTACCGAAGAATGTTAAAATTGATACGGGATTTATCATCGACGCTTGTGGAGCGATTAGTAATCAAATTGATATTGTCGTATATCGCGATGACTATCATTCAGTACTTGAAATAGGGAAAGTAAAATATTTTATGATTGAGTCCGTGCTTGCTGTTATTGAAAATAAAGCCTCAATATTAAGCAGCAGCGTTCTTCAATCGGCGTTAAATAATATTCGATCAGTAAAAAAACTTGATAGAACCAATAGAGGAAAAAATGTTGTTTTACCGACAGGGCGAAACGTTGAAAGGCACAACTTTCAACATCAAGTGTTTGGTGCAATTATTACTGAAAATTCTTTATCAACAGAAACGCTTAAAAACGAGTTCATTAATTTTTTTAACTTAAACGTAGATATGAAATTATGGCCGAATATCTATGTAGATATAAGAGGTTCATCAGTACGATACATCAAGCGAGGATTTGAAGTGACAGCAGTGCCGTTAGATGCGTATGGTTTAATAATTTCAAATCCCGATGCAGAAAATTATACACCGCCACTGTTAGAAATAACATTTGAACTATTGAATTTTATTCGTATTACCCCATTAATTGATTATAATCCGTGTGATTATTTTTACGGTACTGTAGGGGAAGTGAAAGTAGCAATCGAGTTTCCTCAAGAAATTCTTGACGCTAATAGAAGAATAGCCTAACGATGCGCTTGCAGGCGACTTCGCAGAGGGCGCGGGATAAAAAGTGTGCTGAATATTCGCTTTACGTGGCCGCGCCCTCTGCTCGCGCCTGAAGCGCGGCGTTATGTTCAATATCATCCGAGAGAAATATGAAACCAGAATTGTCGATTGAATTATTACAAGAAGAGGCAGCAAAATTTGCGGAGATCGAGACAGCCTACGATGAACCATCGCTTTATGGTGTCACTGACGGAAAGGCTGTAGGCACTTACCTTGAGCATAAATTTACTACGTTTCTGGCAGGCACCTACAATTACAGACAAGGGAATTCTGCTGCGGGCATTGATATTCCCGGTTTGGGGGTCGATATAAAAGTTACAAGCGTTAAACAACCTCAGTCATCTTGTCCATTTAAGTCAGCATCTCAAAAAGTTTTTGGGCTGGACTATCATTTGCTTATATTTGTTTACGACAAGTACGATGATCATGAAAATAAAACTGGAAGACTAAATATGCAGCACACGATCTTTGTTGAGAAGCAGCGAACCGCAGATTTTCAAACAACAAAGGGGTTGCTGGAAATTATTGCAAGAGATGGAAATCTTGACGATATCATTGCCTTTATTGCGGAAAGAAATCTTCCTGTTGATGAAATAGGAGCGCATCAGCTTGCTGAGAGAATTATACAAACACCTCCATTGCAAGGCTACCTGACAATTTCAAATGCTCTCCAGTGGAGGCTACAGTACAGTCGGGTCATCCAAATGGCTGGAGAAATCACTGGCATATACAGAGTCCGTTAAATCATGGCAACCAAGTCAGTTGATAAGTGGCAATACGGAGATTTTCAGACACCCGATGTATTGGCCAATACCGTTGTAGAAGTTTTAAAGCGAAATCACAAACTTTCACCGTCAGTTGTTGTTGAGCCGAGCTGTGGAAAGGGTGCGTTTATTCGAGCAGCCATTGATGGGTTCACTGGTGCAAAAGTATTAGGTTTTGATATAAACCGTGATTACATCAGAGAAGCTAATTTATCTCTGGAGAATTGCCACGACAAAAACGCAGTTTTTTTGGATGACTCAGATTTTTTCTCTGTGGATTGGGAGGAAAAAATTTCAGCTCAATCTGGATTTATTCTAGTAATTGGGAATCCGCCATGGGTTACCAGTAGTGAGCTTGGAATTCTTAATAGCGAAAATCTTCCAGATAAATCAAATTTTCAAAACCGTAGAGGCATTGAGGCCATCACTGGCTCGGGTAACTTTGACATTTCAGAATGGATGCTCTTGCGCCATGTTGATTGGCTTTCAAAAAGAGAAGGGGCAATCGCAGTTTTGTGCAAGTACTCTGTCGCGCGCAAGGTTATGCGCCAGATAATGAGCAACCCAACCCCCCTATATTTCGGTCATATATATCCAATAGATGCGAAAGAGCATTTTAATGCATCAGTAGAAGCCTGTTTATTTGTGCTAGTCACAGGCAGTGGAAATTCTGATTGCGATATTTACGACGGATTAGACTCGACAACCCCTTCGCGTGTTATAGGAGCAAGGGATGGAATTATTGTAAATGATGTATTGGCATACGAACAATCGAAGCATTTGTCAGGACAAGACCCCAGATATATTTGGCGTTCAGGTATCAAACATGATTGCTCCAAGGTTATGGAGTTGGAACGAATAAATGCTGAATTCAAAAATGGTCTTGGTGAGCATATCGACCTTGAAGAAGACTACATATACCCATTATTTAAAAGTTCAGATATTGGAAACGGCAGGACTGAATATTATCGAAAAGTAGTATTAATAACGCAAAAATATGTCGGGGAAGATACGTCCACTATTCAGGTGACAGCACCCAAGACATGGAAATACCTTTGCGATCACAAAGATTTTTTAGAAAAAAGACAAAGCTCGATTTATAAAAACAAACCTTTGTATTCTGTTTTCGGTATAGGTGCGTACACCTTCAAAGAGTGGAAAATCGCAATATCTGCTCTTTATAAGAAATTGAAATTTAATCTTATTGGGCCAATAGGAGGGAAAGTGGTGGCTTTTGATGACACCGTAAACTTTTTGTCTTTTGACACAGAAGAAGAAGCAAAATTTGTTTTTTCCCTGCTCACATCAACATCGGCATTAAAATTTCTTGATTCAATAATATTTTGGGATGAAAAAAGACCGATAACGATTGATGTTTTAAGGCGCTTATCACTAAAGGCGGTTGCCGAAGAAAGCGGATTGAAAGATGAGTACATGTATTGGGCAGATTCAAATAAATTTTCTTCGACTGGTCAGCTAGAGCTTGGAATAGCTGAATCAAAGTCGCATTACAAAGTCACTGCCAGAACACTAGTGACAACTGAACACGGTGTGATGCTACAGACCAAGCCAGCCCAAAAGCGCAAATTACCAGCAAAAACTTAAACCCCGACCATACAAATTTGGCAGGCAGAAATATGGACTTGCCCCCCATTGATCGAGCAAATTCATTCACGGTTCGCCATAGTAGGTACATAGTTAATCGGCCCGAATAACTCTAATAAAAATAACTAGCAGGCTCTCTATGAAATACGATGATGCAGAATTTTACTTCCTCAACTTTGAAACCGATGACCTACCTAACGAAGCAGGGGCTACACACATCGGTATGTTCATAGCATGGCTGATTAGACATGATCTAGTGTCCGAAAATCTGCAAACTAATGCGGCAGCAGAACTTGAACAAGTGAAGTCTAAAAAAATGACTGGCAGAGCATTTCTGGTCGATCTCTGCGACTGCAAACTATTGGATGATGACTTAAGCGAAGACGGCAATGCTTTTGCCAGTTGGTATTATGAAGCTAACTATTTAGACGACTATGCCCAAGTCTTCAAAGTATGCGGTGAAACTATGGTGGAGTTTTGTAGTGTGGCTGATACTTGGAAGAATTATGATCAACTTTCACCAATACTCGCGAAACGCTTTAACGAGTGGCAGAGTCAGGCCTGATTTAACGTACTCGATACCTTGACACTAGAGCCTAACCCCAGCTTCCGCTACAGTACCCACTTTACCTCCAAAGCAGGAAGAGAGACCTATGAATGTAAGCGAAGCCTTGCAAGCCCGTAAATCGACCCGTGCTTTTTTAGATCAACCCGTCAGCCGCGAGACGATTGAAAAAATCCTTGATGCTGCCCGTTGGGCGCCTTCAGGTACCAATACCCAGCCTTGGCATGTCGCCGTCTTTATGGGTGAAAAAAAGACTGCACTGCAACAGAAAATCGAAACAGCTTTTCGCAGTGGCGAAAAAGGCGCAATGGATTATTCCTACTATCCTGATGAGTGGAAAGATCCGTTCTTAGCGCGCCGCCGTGTTTGCGGCTTGCAACTGTATAGTGCTTTAAAGATCGCTAAAGAAGATAAAGAGCGCCGGGCTGAGCAGTGGTTGGCCAATTATCGCTGTTTTGATGCACCTGTCATGCTGCTGTTTTTCATTGATCGGATTATGGATACTGGCTCGTATTTAGACTACGGCATGTTCTTGCAATCAGTGATGTTAGCGGCTGTGGATCAGGGCTTAGCGACTTGCCCACAAGCTGCTTTAGGCGAATACCCCAATATTGTGCGTGAACACTTAGGTTACGATGATCAGCAGGTTCTGATTTGCGGCATGGCCTTAGGTTATGAAGATACTAGCGCAGATATTAATAGCTATCGGACTGAGCGTGAAGCCGTGAATGCTTTCACTGAGTTTTACATCGATTAAGTGCAACCCATGCAGGATGCAGCAGAAAATGCTATAATCCCTACTATTTTAATTGGTCGGGGATTATTAAACCGTGGACATTGCCATTTTATTTGGCTTGATATTGTTAAATGGCTTTTTTGCCATGTCAGAAATTTCGTTAGTTGCTGCCCGAAAAACCCGCTTACAAAACCTAGCCCAACAAGGCGATCACCGTGCAGAAGTTGCTTTACGCTTAGGTGAAGATCCCACCTTTTTCCTCTCTGCCGTCCAAATAGGCATTACCTCAATTGGGGTTTTAAACGGAATTGTCGGCCAAGCCGCTTTGAGTCCGCCGTTTAGTGCTTGGCTACAAAGCTTCGGTATTGAGGAAGACATTGCTAATCCAGTGGCGATTGGCTTAGTGGTGGTTAGCATTACTTTTTTCTCGATAGTTTTAGGTGAGTTGGTTCCTAAACGTTTAGGGCAAATGGATCCTGAAAGTATTGCGGTTCGAGTTGCCACGCCTATGTGGTGGTTGGCGATCATTACTAAACCTTTCGTCATGTTGCTCTCTGGCTCAACTCGACTATTATTAAAGTTATTAGGTGCTAAAGATGATGGCCGCTCTTCAGTGACGGAAGAAGATATTCACTTATTGCTCAGCGAAGGTTCGGAAGCCGGTGTGATTGAAGCACAAGAACATCAGATGGTACGGAATGTATTCCGCTTGGATGATCGGCAAATTTCTTCTTTTATGGTGCCGCGTAGCGATGTCGCTTATTTAGATATCGAACGCCCTTTAGAAGAAAATCTGGCGATGATTCAGACCAGCCGCTACTCACGCTTCCCCGTAGTGAGCGGTAACTGGAAAGAAGTCTTAGGCGTTGCAAGTACCAGTCGCTTACTGAATCAAATACTAGCGGGTGAGCAAATTGATCTCACCAATAATTTACGTCCTGCCGCTTTTGTTCCAGAATCCCTGACTGGGATTGAGCTGCTTGAAAACTTTAAAGACTCAGGTAGTCAGCTGGTTTTCATTATTGATGAATACGGTGAAATCCAAGGGATTGTCACCCTACATGATATGATGGAAGCGATCATGGGTGAGTTTAAACCTCAGCATCAGGATGATACTTGGGCCGTGCAACGGGACGATGGTAGCTGGCTATTAGACGGCTTGATTCCGATTCCAGAATTGAAGGATCGTCTGGATATTCGGACTGTCCCTGAGGAAGATAAAGGACGCTATCATACGATTAGTGGAATGCTGATGTTGCTTTTAGGGCGCTTACCACAAGAAGCCGACCATTGTGACTGGGAGGGCTGGCGCCTGGAGGTTGTAGATATGGACGGAACCCGCATTGATAAAGTCATGGCAACCCGCATTCCGCCCGAGGAACAAAATCCCTGATCAGTTATTGCACGCGTCATTAGAACTATGAACTACAATTACCAAATTGCAAGATTGGGAGACTCTCTACAATGGAACTGTTGATCGGTATATCCCGTGAGGCGCGCCTGCGCGTGATTGAGCTGGGCAAAAATTGGGATCACTTTTTAGTGCTGGGCTGCATATTGTTACTAGGCGGGGTATTAGCTATTACACTCCCCATCACTACCAGCTTTGCAGCAGAACAAGTGGTGGGATGGGTCTTCCTTACTTGCGGCTTCTTTCAACTCTTTCAATCATTGCGTATTACTGGCGCTGTCACTTTTCGTTGGTGGTTGGTATTTGGTATCCCGCTTGTCTTGTTAGCAGTAGCTGCCTTGCAAAACCCGTTCACTGAAGAAGTCTCTACTCCACATTTAGTGGCTGGCTTATTGGCTCTCTTAGGTAGTTTAAAAATCATCTATGCCTATCACTTGCGCCCTGCTCGTGAATGGTCTTGGCTGATCATTTCTGGATTGATTACTTTGTTATTAGCAGCGTTGTTAGCGACTAATCTGCTCCAATTTAATGCCAAGCTCAGCATGTTACTTTCAGTGGAATTGCTTCATTCCGGCTTGTGGTTAACCTTGATTGGCTGGGGGTTTAACACCATGAATGAGCGATTGATTAAGCAAGTCATTTAAACCACATCCAAAAGAGCTGCTAATAAAACAGCTCTAGCCTATGTGATTTTTATACAGATCGTTGAAAAAGAAGGCTAAGCAAACAAAACCCATCGTTTGCTTAGCAAAACCGTTTAAATATTTGGAAACCCTGAGAGCGCAATCAACACCACTTGCAGTAATAAGATAGCGACCAAGGGTGATAAATCGACCATACCAATCAAAGGTACAATTTTCCGAATAGGCTCTAATACAGGTGCAGTTAGGCTATCTAACAAAGAAGACATTGGATTGCCATAGCTATTCCCTACCCAACTCATAATGGCTTGAATAATTAAAGCAATCATAAAGATCCACACAACCGTGCGAATCAAATCGGCAATGACTGCTAAAATGATCGAAATAAACCCAGCCTCCACACCTTGAATACTAATCAATAAAATTACTGAAATCAGTTTGAGCGCAAAGGCTAGAACAATGGAAGCCGTATCCACTTTACTGATAGGTGGAATAAAACGGCGCAGGGGAACCAAGACTGGATTAGTGATTTTCACTAAAAATTGCGAAAGCGGATTGTAAAAATCAGCTCTCACTAAAGCCAATAAAAAGCGCAGCAGCACAGCACCGATATATAAGGAAAATACAGTAGAAATTAGAAAAATAGCAATATTTTGTAAAACCATAAAAGCTCCTAAGCGTTCGCTTGTGCTAATTCTTTTGAGCGCTGCTCAGCAGCTTGTAAAGCCTCAGCAAATAAAGGCACTAAACCACCTGCATTTAATTTATTTAAAGCTGCTTCAGTTGTCCCACCTTTAGAAGTCACCTGCTTGCGCAAATCAGCGGGGCGCTGCTCACTTTCTAAAGCTAAGCGTGCCGCACCTAAAGCAGTTTGTACGACTAACAATTGGGCATCCTCTGCTTTCAGCCCCAAAGACTCAGCCGCTGCTTGCATCGCTTCCATCACTAAGAAAAAATAAGCTGGGCCACTACCCGAGACGGCTGTAACAGTATCTAGTTTAGCTTCATCCTCAAACCATAAGGTAATTCCAACAGTACGGAGTATGCTTTCTGCTAGGCTGCGCTGCTCTTTAGAAACCTGCGGATTAGCATATAAGCCCGTTGCACCTGCTTTGACTAGAGCAGGCGTATTTGGCATACAGCGCACAATTGGCAAATTGCCGCCCAGCCAATTATTTAAGGATTCTTCCCGAATCCCCGCCGCAACTGAGACAAACAGGGGGCGCTGCTTTTGCGCTGCATCCTGTAAAGGCTCAATCACCTCACGCATCACTTGTGGCTTCACCGCGAGTACCACCACATCAGCGCCATCCATCACTTGCTGATTATCAATGCTGGTAAAAATCTGGCTGCCATAGCTACGAATCACATCCAACTGATTTTGATCAGGATCAGCCACACGAATCTGTAAATTTGCCGCATCTTGCAGCATACCCACAATCAGGCTGCGTGCCATATTACCTGCGCCAATAAAAGCAACCGTGGTTAATTTTCGGGATAATTGTGGAGTCATGGTAGCTGTATCTCTCTGCTTAAAGATGGTCAATTAGTTTACAACAGGAACAGGCGAGCGTCGCGCTGTCCGCTCAAAAGCTTAAATCATGCGCATCGCTTTCATCAAAATAAACATTTCCCACAAGCGATTACCTTGAGTTGAAGAAAAATAGACAGGCTGACGTGCACCATTAAACTTTTTCTTATGCGTAATATTGCCTTGGAAAGGATATAAATGATTCAACTTACGATAAGCATATTTTAAACCTTTCATAGTGAATTCATTATGGCGGAAATGCTTACGCAACACGTATAAAGGCATTAAGCCTAAGGAAACCTTTTGTACACCTTCTTGCTCGAAACGGCGTATCGCTTCTAGAATAATAAACACACTCAAGCCATTGGGTGCATCCGCCGTAATCCGGTCAAAATTATGGTAGTAGCCGACTACTTTGCCCTGCGCATACATGGGGTCAAAGATCGCTAAACCAATGAGTTTGCCATGTTGCCGCGCCCAAAAGCAGCGTACATCTGGCTCATCGGCAGGCACGAAAGGGCGGGTCAGCAAGGTTAGTTCTTTGCCACCTTTTTCCTGTATCCATTCTTTGGAGAGCGCTTCGATTTCTGCCGTATCGCAAGTGGAAATTGCGCGCTCTTCAACGGTGACCCCTTCGCGCTCACATTTATTCCGCCATTGGCGCAATTTAGAGCGCTCTTTACCGGCTAGATCAAATGGAATCGGCAGTTCAGTTTCTTGACCAAAATGATTCACCTCATAGCCCAAGTTTTCTAAGACTTGCCCAATCGGTGCGGTACATTGCAGGACAATCACTCGCTTATGCAGGGCAATGAAACGCTGCAGCAAACCTTCAGCTTGTTCAGGTGCACAGATGGGATCAGCCAGAACAATTTTTCGCCCCATCGGAGCAAAAAGCGGGTGACGAAAGGGCAAATAAGCAATAAAGCCAATGCCTTCTTCCAAATAATAGTGCATGCCTACTTGTAGCGTCGAATAGCTGAGGCAACTCTGCCCATATTGCTTAAGATAAGGCTCGAGCCGCTGCCAATCTGGATGAGTCATTGCTGGCCTAAGATAATTACAAAGCAGGCATTGTCGAAGAAAGCCTTAAGAAGAGCAACTGACGCTAATACTATCGGCCCAAGCCGGTGGGTGATCCATATAGCGCTCCATGCCTGCTTGCTCAGTGAAGGGGTCTTGTAAGAGTTTTAATAAGCGCTCTACTTCGCTGGCATCACCAGCCTCGGCCTTTTCAATCGCTAGTTGTGCCAAGTAATTGCGCAAAATATAAGCTGGATTCACTTGATGCATACGTGCTTGGCGGTCGCTATCTATTGAGCCTTCTTGAGCTAAGCGCTGTCGGTATTGTTCAACCCATGCATCAAAGGCGCTACGCTCTAAAAACAAATCACGCACTGCTTGATCAACTTCGCTAGGCTGCGTACTCAGCTTACCTAAACGGCGGAAGAAGATGCTGTAATCGACTAAATTTTGCTGCATCTTAATCAGCAAATCAGCGATTAATAGCTCATCAGAGTCGTTATTTTGCGCTAAACCTAGCTTAGCGCGCATTCCACTTAGCCAAGCTTGATCGAATTCTGGCTGATATTGCAGTAAAGCTGAGCGGGCTTTTTCTACCGCCTCGTCAGAATCTTCGGACAGTAGCGGTAAAAAAGCATGCGCCAACGCATTCAAATTCCATAAACCTACCGAAGGCTGCTGGTCAAACGCATAACGCCCACCCGTATCAGTATGATTGCAAATAAACTGTGGATCGTAGACATCTAAAAAGCCAAAGGGGCCGTAATCGAGTGTCAAGCCTAAGATCGACATATTGTCGGTATTCATCACCCCATGCGCAAAGCCAACGCCTTGCCATTGCGCCATAAGGCGAGCTGTACGTTTAACCACTATCTCCAGCAAAGCTAAATACGGATCAGCCTGTGCTTGCAACTGAGGAAAATAGTTAGCACAGACGAAATCGGCTAATTGCCTTAATTGCTCATATTGGCGGCGATGAAAAAATACTTCAAAGCTGCCAAAGCGAATAAAGGAAGGCGCCATTCTGACTAATAAGGCACCTCGCTCAAGCCGTTCACGATAAACCTCTTCATCACTAATCAACATACATAAAGCGCGAGTTGTGGGAATGCCTAAACCCTGCATCGCTTCTGAGCATAAATACTCACGTACGGTTGAGCGAATCACCGCGCGACCATCACTGCCGCGTGAAAAGGGTGTGGGGCCTGAACCTTTGAGCTGTAATTCCCAGCCTTGGCTTTCGCCCAGCAAGATTGCACGACCATCGCCCAACTGCTGGACATAAGTACCAAATTGATGGCCTGCATAGAGCGCTGCAATAGTCTGAGTACCCTGCCATGGGTGTTCACCATTAAAATAGCGGGCGAATTGGGTGTTTTGTGCCTCAGCAGAATCTAAATTAATTAATTGTGCAGCGGCTGAATTGAAACTAAATAGGCGAGCATTTTCTAGGGGCGTGGGCTTTACCCGCGCATAAAAATGCGCAGGTAATTGAGCGAAGCGATTGCTAAAAGGTAGCTTATCTAACTTATACATTAGCAAGTCATATAATCGTGCGGGTCATCTTGATAACCAGCCTCAACACCTTTCACAACGACTGAGACTGCATCATGGGCATGCAAACTTTCTAAGTGATTGACGCGAATCCAAAAGTCACGCACCGAAATATCTTCCGACATCGCTACTTTCAAACGGCGTGCAGCATCTTCACAGAACATCAGATTCGCTGCATTCAAACGCGCAAACTCTTGTTCATCTTCACGCTTTACTGCAGCTTGTACCGGAGTTTGCAAGGCATTTTCGATGCGATCAATCAGGCTAGTCAGTGGTAAGTTGCGGATTTTTTCTGCTAACTTGACCTTAACTTGCGCCATGCTGCGCTGGCTGTGGGGAGTAGCGCGAATACCTTGAGTCGTTCCTAACCATTCGTAGACGCTATTTGCATTCACGGCGCCCTCACCAAACTGGTCGCGGAAACCTTCTTGAATAAGTTGACGCGCCAAGGCAGCCGAGCAAGGGCAAGTGGATGAATACGGCACTTCGACTTGTGTTTCTAGATCAAACTGTTGACCACGCAAGGTGGCTACAATCCGTACTGGATAATTCTTCCAGCCCATATTGTCGCTTACTAAAGAGCTACGCTTTTCAAAATAATTGAAACGGCATTCAAGATAAGCTGCATTGCTTAAACTGCCATGTGACTCTACAAACTGAGTGACGGTTTTACGTAACAATTCTGGAGTAAGTTCATGCATACTTAGCAGATTGTCGAGCGCTAAATACAAGCGCGACATATGAATCCCTTTGCTATTGGGATCAATTAAATTCACATAGGCCTGTACTCGTGCCAGTGTTTGAATTTTTTCGCCAGTGGCGTTCAGTACAAAAACAGGGATTTCGATCGAGCTCATGCCGACCCAGTTTAAGGTACCTTTTGGCCCTGCATGCGGTTGGCTCGCAATATCCGGTAGAACATTGCAAGACAAATCAGTGCAGGCATTAGTGGCACTCATGGACAAGCTCCTTAACTTGAAGTTAACTTCTATCAATGGGGTCTAAGGTAACAAAACTCAAGGAACTGTAGCAATTCACCTACTATAAGGTGGCAGTATAAAGAAGAGCGGCACACAAATTGGGATCAGACCATTTTGCGTGGTACATAAAAATACCCAAGGATGCCGTGATAAATCGGCCAAACTAATATACTACTTAAAAGTGGCATCCAGTACAGCAGGCCAGGGCCTACATTGCCTGTCACCCCGCGAATCCACAGGTTAATCAGCATGAAAATGCCAACTACTATGAAAATTAAGGCAAATTGCTGCAAGAAAGCCTCGGCTGACATCCGTAAACTTAAACGCACCGCCAGATAAATGACTAAAACATAGCCTAAAGCATGCTGTCCGAGTAATGAATAAGAAATCGTATCTGCCAACAGCCCCATAAAAAAGGCAATAAATAGATTCACATTCTGGCGCATAGCGATAGCCCAATGAATCAGGCTTAAAACCAAGAAATCAGGCCGCCAATACGCCCAATCTGTAGACAGTGGAATATTATTTAGACCTAGACCCAACAGCAGTGTCAGCCAAATTGCACCCGGAAAGCGTGGCACATTCTCAATCATTGTGGTGGGCGCTCCGCTGGTTTAGCTGCATTAGGTTTGTTGCTTGGTTTCTCTGCTTTTTTAGTTTTGTCTTCTTTCTTATTTTTATTATCTTCAGGTTTAGCCGCAGCTGAAGTGGCTACTGGTGTAGTAGGTGGCGCTGGAGGAGTCATCTCAGTAGGCAAAGGATTAACCCGCCAAAGCAACAAGACTTCTCGAGTATTATCGAAATTAATGAGGGGCTTGGCACTAATATTCGCAAATGGATCGCCTGAAATATATTGCACACCATTAGGAATAACTTTAGCAACAGGAAAGTCGGGTGGAAACAGCATATCTAAACCAGAGCTAACAAACACATCCCCATCCTGCACATTGCTGCTAGCAGCAATGCTTTTCAGCTCCAAAATATCTGACTTACCAGTGCCATTCGCCAGTGCTCGCATGCCAGTCCGTTGATTACGCACTGGAATAGCATGTTGACGATCAGTCAGCTCCATAACTTTAGAGCTAAAGGGAGTCACTTCAACGACTTGACCATAAATGTTGCCCCCCTCAGCCAAGACAACTTGCTTTTCATGCACGCCATCCCGCGAACCTTTATTTAAGGTAACCACTTGGCGACCACGCTCGTCTGCAGCAATCACTTCTGCCATCGTGAAGGTGTAACCAACTCGCTTATCAATTTTAAGTAGTTCGCGCAGGCGGGCATTTTGTTGTTCAAGCACTTGCATATCGCGGTATTGCACCGAATATAAACGCAGTTGCTCTTTTAAGGCAGCATTCTCACCGGTTACATGGGATTGATTTGCAAAAAAACCTGTCACCTTAGTATAGAGATTAAAAGGTGCGTCAACTGCTAATTGCAACGGGTAGGCAACGATCGAAAAGCCTGTACGTACAGGTCTTGTTGCATCAGGATTGCGATAATCCACTGCCATCAAAGATAAAGCTGCCAGCACTAAAAGCACAAACTGAAAGGATAGACCTGGCGTTGCGTGATGATCGGTATCGTTAATGGCAGTCTACGCTCCCTGTTATCTACCCTAAAAGTCGCTGCTATAAGTCATTATTTATATTATTGAGCAAGCCCTAGCCACATTTAATCAGTCGCTAGGAAGGCATCACCTTCTGCTTCTAAGATCTCTAGAATTTTACCACCGCCCCGTGCTACGCAAGTTAATGGGTCATCCGCAATCACCACTGGAATACCAGTTTCTTCCATTAATAAACGATCAAGATCACGTAGTAAAGCGCCACCACCCGTTAGCACAATCCCGCGATCAGCAACGTCTGCCCCCAGTTCTGGTGGAGTCTGCTCTAAGGCAGTTTTTACTGAGCTGACAATCCCAAATAAAGGCTCTTGTAGTGCTTCCAAGATTTCATTGCTAGTCAACGTAAAGGCACGTGGCACACCTTCAGAGAGGTTACGGCCTTTAACTTCAATTTCTAACAACTCTTTGCCCGGATAAGCCGAACCGATTTCGCATTTAATCCGCTCAGCGGTGGCTTCACCGATCAACATACCGTAATTACGGCGTACATAGCTGATGATTGCTTCGTCTAAACGGTCGCCACCAATGCGTACTGAGGCAGAATAAACAATACCACGCAATGACATAATGGCGACTTCAGACGTACCACCACCGATGTCTAAAACCATTGAGCCAATCGCTTCATCGACTGGAATACCGGCACCAATCGCAGCAGCCATTGGCTCTTCGATCAGATAAACCTTGCGCGCACCTGCACCTAAAGCAGAATCTTTAATCGCGCGACGTTCCACTTGCGTTGCGCCACAAGGGACACAGATGACCACTCGCGGACTGGGGCGGAGGATACGTCCAGAATCGACTTTACGGATAAAATGCTGAAGCATTTTTTCAGTATAGGTAAAATCAGCGATAACCCCGTCTTTCATCGGGCGGATTGCAGTAATGTTTTCTGGGGTGCGCCCTAACATTTTTTTTGCTTCTGTGCCGACTGCTTCAATCGACTTAGGGCCACCAGGGCCACGATCTTGCCGGATAGCAACCACGGAAGGTTCATTGAGAACAATGCCTTTTCCGCGCATGTAAATGAGGGTATTGGCTGTCCCAAGATCTACTGAGATATCATTGGAAAATAAACCAGAAATGGCTTTGAACATTGTTATAAAGTCCGGCAAAAGCTAAAAATTATGAGAGGGGGACCGAGAAGTTGTCCTTAATGATCCTAGTTATCCATGCCTCAACAGGTCGGCCCAAATTTCCTGCGCAAATGTAGCAACCAGAAGAGTTTTGGGCAAGCCAACTTATATGATAAGTTCACAAACCATATTCCCCAAGTAGGCATCGCGCGGGAATTTTATCACACACTGAAACGAAAGGTAGTAGCTACAAGGCTGAATCTTACATGATAAGAGATATTTTACGTCGTTTTATACTCGAAAAAGCGAATATTCGTGGCGAATGGGTACATTTAGAAAGTAGTTGGCATCAACTTTTAGAACGTGCTGACTACCCACCCATCATTCGGAATGTATTAGGTGAAGCTTTAAGTGCTGCCGTTTTATTATCCGCCACGGTTAAACATACGGGTTCTTTGATTTTGCAAATTCGTGGCGACGGCCCAGTGAACTTACTGGTAGTACACGCCACCCCACAAGGTGAAGTACGTGGTTTAGCACAATGGAATAGTATACCACCTGATGAGAGCACCCTGCCAGAAATCTTCGGCACTGGGCATATTGCCATCACTTTGGAAGCTGCAAGTAATAATGAACGTTATCAAGGCATTATTGCTTTAGAAGGTGAGAATTTAACTCAAGCTTTAGAGCAATATTTCGCACGTTCTGAGCAGTTACCGACTCGATTATGGCTCACTTCCGACCACAATAGCTGTGCGGGTTTACTCCTACAACGCCTACCGGAAGATAAATATGCCAGCACTGAACAAACCGAAGCGCAAGCCGAAGATTGGCAACGGGTTTCCTTGTTACTGGATACGTTAACCGTGGAAGAATTACGTGACCTCTCGGCTGAAGATTTACTTTACCGGCTCTTCCACGAAGAAACACCACGCCTGTTTGCACCTAAGGCTGTTAAATTTCAGTGCAGTTGTAGCCAGCAAAAAATAGAAACCATGCTGCGCTCCCTAGGTCAAGCAGAAGTCCAAGCTATCCTAGACGAACAAAGCAATATTAGTGTTACCTGTGAATTTTGTAATGCTAAGTATGTGGTGGATTCTGTTGATGCTGCGCGTCTGTTCACGGAAAACGTGGTGGATTCGACCAATACCACCCTTCATTAACTAAAGTAGCGGCCATTTATGCGCGTTTTAATCGTTTATACTCACCCCAATCCAGCTAGTTTCAATCATGCAATGCTGGAGTCGACCCATCAAGGGCTGCTAGCTGCTGGTCATGAAGTTCGCATCAAAGATTTATATACCGAAAACTTTGATCCTGTGCTGCGTGCTAATGACCTAGCCAGCTTACAAACTGGCGTAATCCCTGAAAAAATCGCGCATGAACAAGAAGCGCTACTTTGGGCAGAAGGTTTAGTGTTTATTTATCCACTTTGGTGGTATGGCCGCCCAGCGATTTTAAAAGGCTGGTTCGATCATATTCTTACCAACGGTGTTGCCTTTGCTTACTCACCAGCAGGCCCAATTGGCTTGCTTAAGCATAAAAAAGCACTAGTGCTAATTACTGCAGGCAGCGATAAAAGTTTCTTCCAAGCGAATGATTCGGAAACTTTAATTCATCGGCCAATGACCGATGGTACTTTATCTTTCTGTGGCATTAAAAATATTCAATATGAAATTTTTTATAATGTCCCGACTTTGCCTTTAGAAGAGCGCGAAAAGATTCTCCAGCAAATTACCGCTTTAGGGGAAAATTTTAATGCTTAATTATCGCATTTATGGCGATGCTAAAAATTTGCAACGTCCTTTACTGGTATTGCATGGCCTATTAGGCTCGCTAGATAATTGGCATACCTTTGCAAGCAAGCAGCAAACTGAGCGTAGTATTATCGCGATTGATATGCGTAATCACGGCGCATCGCCACATGTGGACGGCATGAACTATCGTTTGATGGTTCAGGATGTTTTGGCCGTTGCTGATCATTTGCAACTAGCCCAATTCGACCTTATGGGACACTCAATGGGCGGCAAAGCAGCCATGTGGTTGGCTTTGGATTATCCAGAGCGCTTAAAGAAATTAATCATTGTGGATATTGCTCCGGTTAACTATCCCCCCCGCCATCAAGCCATTTTACAAGCCATGCTAGGCATGCCGTTAGCCAGCTTTAAAAGCCGTAAAGAAGCAGACACTTGGCTAGCACCCACGATTAAACAACCGTTTGAACGCGCCTTTTTGCTGAAGAATCTAAAATGGGATGAAAACGGTAAGTTTATTTGGCAATGCAATTTGCCGGAGATTGCCAAACACTATTTAAGTATTACCGCTTTTCATGGAACTGAGCAACGCTATGATGGCGCGACTTTATTTATTGGCGGTGGACAATCCGACTATTTGCAGCCAGAACGTTGGCAAGTTGCGCAAACCTATTTTCCAGCAGCACGCTTAGCAATGATTGAAGAGTCTGGGCATTTGCCGCATGTACAAACACCAGATATTTTCACTGAACATGTGAATAAAATATTGAGCAGTTAGACGCTGATTTCAGCTAACCAATTGTCTTCTAAGGATTTCAATTGCTCTAATTCCTCAGTACTAAAGCCAGCTTGCAAGCGCCCTTCCCTATAAAAAGGGCCACGAACGGGCGCTTGTAAGACTTCACGCAATAATTGGCGAAAAGTGGATTCTGGCTCGACGCTGCGCAATTCACAGCAGTAACGATACCAGTGTGAACCCATGCGCACATGCCCGACTTCGTCGCGTAAAATAATCGCTAATACGTCTGCAGTAGCCTCATCCCCTACTTCACGTAAGCGCTCCATCATGGGTGGAGTGACATCCAAACCACGCGCCTCCAGTACTCGTGGGACTAACGCCATGCGTACTAGCACATCATGATCGGTTTTTAGCGCATGTTCCCACAAGCCATTATGCGCCGGTAAATCCCCATAATCTGCGCCCAATTCACGCAGGCGAGTACGCACTAAAGCAAAGTGATACGCCTCTTCTGCTGCGACTTGTAGCCAATCGCTGTAATAGGCATCGGGCATTTCTCGAAACCGATACACAGCATCCAGCGCTAAATTAATCGCATTGAATTCGATATGTGCCACCGCATGTAGTAAAGCGATGCGACCCTCTAAATGATGTAATTTGCGCTGCTTCATTTGCTTTGGCAGGACTAATACCGGCTTGGCAGGCCGCCCCGGAATTTCGATTTTTTGCGCGGGCAAGGCTTGAGCTGAACGTTGCAATTCACCTGCTAACCAAGCTTGTTGCAACTGCGGAGCTAGGCGGATTTTCTGCTCAGGGTCGGTTGCTAATAAACAGCGTAACGCGGCTGCATAAAGATCATTATTTAAGTTGGTCATGAGGTTTTTAGTGCAATCACAACATCCATAACATTAGTACCAGTCGGCCCGGTATGAATCAGATCACCGCTGGCAGCCAGAAATGTACCCGCATCCGCCCGTGTTAAGCAATCCACTGGATCAAGATTTTCCAATCTGCCACGTGCTAGTGTTTGCCCATCGACTAAAGCCCCCGTATCCTCGGTGACACCATCACTACCGTCAGTTGCAGCACAAAGCAGTATGAAATTTTCTGTATTTTCAAGCGCTAAGGCGGCAGCCAAAGCAAAATGCTGATTACGCCCACCACGCCCCGGATTTGCGGGGAGAGTTACTGTAGTTTCTCCGCCCCAAACATAAACGCCATCCGCTTGATTCTTCAGGAAACTGACACAGCTTTTAGCAGCCTGCTCGGCATCAACACTTAAAAACTCGGGCAAGATTTGAATATTGGGAAAAATTTCAGAGGCTTGCATCGCCGTGAGCATTTGCTGATTACTTGCCACGATCTCCCAACTAAAAGCTCGATCGGTTGGCGCTGGAAATAATAAGCCAGAACCAATGACTGCTGGACTATCGCCCTGCACATCAGAAATCAACAAGCAAGATACGGGGCGCTCACTAATAAATTGCCATAACTTGCCACCTTTAATTTTGGAAAGCTGCTTACGCATGGCATTGATTTCAGCAATGGAAGCGCCATTCGCGAGTTTTTCCTGAGTCGCTGCTTGTAACTTAGCCAGTGTCCAACCGTCTTCCAACACTTCACATAAACTAGAAGCCCCACCCGAAATAAGAAACAGCGCAGGTTCGTTAGCAGGAAGCTGCCCCAAATAACGCAAGAGCGTTTTCCCTGCTGATAAGGATGACTCAGCGGGTATTGGATGCGATGTTTCTATAGCGGTCAGCTTTCGATCAGCCAATACCTCTGGAGAAAAATGGCCATACTTACTAATCAGCAAGACGCTTTTAATGTCTTTGTCTAAATAGCGTTGCACACCTTGATACATCGCTTCGGCGGCTTTACCAATGGCAATAACATGACAAGACTCTTGAGTGCCCTGAGCCATTAAGGCGTTATACACTGCATTGTCACCTTTTACCGCATTGAGACCGAGATTGTAGAGTTCGAGTAATTGGGTGGTTTGATTCATCTAGTGCCTCTAACAGCAGCGAATTATCTTAACTACTATAAAGAGAAAAGCCACCGAATGGGTGGCTTTTCTTAACTTAAACCAGCTAGCTAATTAAGGCGTCTTACAATCTGCCTCTGTACCAGTATCATTTGCCACCCCATAAGGGCTAATTGCATTAGGTGGAGTAATATCACAACTACCTGCATCACCCGCTAACATTGGCAAAACAAACTCGGTGCTTTCTATAAACTCTGTACCACCATCTTGAATGGTGGCAGTCAGGCGCACCTTACTCCAAAATGCCTCACTTTGTGGATAACTTATAATAGCCGTAGTTGCACCATTTGCATCAGTAACACCACTAGAGGTGACAGTCGCTGCGTGAGTTGGCTCTAAGGTGCCATTGTTATTGGTATCCTCATTAGGCATATCTAACCAACCATCTTTATCTATATCCTCATTAGCACATTCAACCATGTCATTATCTATATAGGTTTTACTAGCACGATAAATCCACTTTTTAGTTGTAGTTCCCTCAAGGATCGCGCAAACAGCTTGCCCTTTGTAATAGGCTGTTGGTGTAATTGAAAAATTCACCTTCTTACCAGCCATGGGGTTGCCAGAACTATCGGTAACAATCACCCCAAAAGTTTTCTTATAAAAAACATCACTTTCAGTTATTTTTTCGTCTTCACCTAAAACTAACCGCAGAGCACGCCCACCTACCGTAAGTTTCACTTCATCTTTAATTAAAGGGTTATTTTGTAAAGTACTTTTAATTACAACACCATCTTTAGCGCTAGAAGCATTACCTGCTGTATATCCTACAGTCGCTTTACCTAAAGAGTCGGTGGTAGCAGTCGTACTGCCTAAACTGCCCCCGACTGTGTCGTTAAAGCTAAATTCAACTACTTGGTTTTTAACTGGATTATCATTAGCGTCCTGAACAACCGCAATCACATTAGTGCTCGCTTCAGGAGCAATAATCTCTTGCTCAACTTGCATGTTTAAAGCTGTAGGACTAATAGCTACGAATTCACGTATCAGGCTCGCAGATAAACCCGTTTCTGCGTCAGTTGCGCTAATGATAGTACTACCTGCGGTTTTTGAAGCAATACCAAAACTTGCCTTACCTTGAGCATCAGTGACGACACTTGGATACTGTAAAACACCACGAGTAGCGGCTAATTTTATAGTTTTATTAGCTTGAGGTTGGCCATTGCGGGTCCACAGCATACTCAAGGTTTCAGGTGTATTAACTTTAATCTCGTTATTAGTACTTGTTAATGCAAAATCATCACCTGAGATATCAACATTTTTTGTGCTAGTTGTACCTAAAGCAGACACCTTAATGGTATCAGCTCCACTGACCGCTGCATTCAGCTTAAATTGGAGTTCACCATTTGCATCTGTCACAAAACCTGAGCCTGATACAGGAGCCAGTGAGTTATTTAAGCTAGAATTGACAGTAACTGATTCATTAGCAATCGCTTTGTCTGCTGAGTTTTTCAACTTAGCAGTAAACGTAGTTGGTGCATTTAAGCCAATACGTGTTGGTCCATCTAGGGCAATCGTAGTGCCAATGACAGATACATCAATATTTTTAACTAAGGCGCCCGATTTTACTGTTACAGTGAGTGTACGATTTTCAGGATTTTCTAAACCAGGTGTCAAAGAGGCCGTTTTAACGCTCCCAGCAGAAGTAGTTGTGTCCGCGTCAATAGTTGCATCATTGTTCACCGAGAAGGTGACTGCAGCATCTTTCAATACATTATTATTCGCATCTTTCGCAATTGCTGAAATAGTGACTGGCTTATCGCCACTTGAGCCTAACTGCCGAGAGCTAGCAGAAACCTCTAAAGATTTCGCACCCGTATCCGTAGTGCCACCAGTATCGCCAGTGCCACCTGAAAGTTGATTGCCATCGCCACCGCCACAGCCTGCCAAAGTGAGCACACATAACGCTAATGCACTGCGCTGAAGAACCTTCTTCATGAAACTGTCCCCTTGTTATAATTATTGTTTTAGGTTTATGAATCTTATTGCATAGTAAAACCTTATTTCAAGATAAATAAGATGAATGATATTTTTTAACTAATGCAGCTATTGCGTATCTCTGGCAGACTATAAACAACCTAGAAAAACGCTACAAGGAGCCACTAATGATCGATTTTCCTGAGCGCTACCGTGTGCCATTTGATGGCTCATTTAAACTCAAACAAGCAAAGACGACTGAAGACCAGAAAAAAACCGAAGAAGAGCTAGCTGATCAGCTTAAAAAAGCAGTCAAAAAAATTGATAAGCTCCAGCAAGCCTTATATGCAGATGATCATTACGCCCTGCTCTTGGTCTTTCAAGCGATGGATGCAGCGGGCAAAGACAGTACGATTCGCGCCATTCTGAAAGGTGTGAATCCTGCAGGTTGCCAAGTTTTTTCGTTTAAGCAGCCGTCTGCGGAAGAGTTAGATCATGATTTTATGTGGCGTACGACACGCTGCTTACCTGAGCGCGGTCGCATTGGCGTTTTCAATCGGAGCTATTACGAAGAAGTTTTAGTGGTACGGGTTCATCCTGAGTATTTAGCAGGCCAAAATATCCCGAAACATAGCAAGCTAGAAGAGGTGTGGGAAGAGCGCTATGAATCGATTCGTGATCATGAAAAGCATCTCGCTCGTAATGGCACGGTGGTTTTAAAATTCTGGTTGAATGTTTCCAAACAAGAGCAAAAAAACCGCTTTTTATCACGTCTTGATGAACAAGATAAAAACTGGAAATTCTCCGCCAGTGACGTGCAAGAACGCCAACATTGGGATAAATATATGCAAGCTTATGAAGCGGCACTCAATGAAACGTCGACTAAGTACGCACCTTGGTATGCTATTCCTGCGGATGACAAACCCTATATGCGAGCAGCCATTGCGGAAATCATCGCTGACACCCTAGAGGCTATGCATTTGCAATACCCCGATATTTCCGTAGAAGAGCAAGCGAAATTTTCTGAAGCGCGCCACCTGTTAGAAGCAGAGGACAAAACTTGATGAAAACTTTGTTCCCTCCAATTCGCGACAATCGTCATTTCTTTTTACCGGTTGATTCCATGCATACTTTGTATGTCGAGGAATCCGGTAATCCTGACGGCCTGCCTGTCGTATTCTTGCATGGCGGCCCTGGTTCGGGTTGTGAAAACTGGCATCGGCAGTTTTTTGATCCTGAGCGCTATCGGATTGTACTGTTTGATCAGCGGGGTTGTGGGCGCTCAACACCACATGCTGAACTCAGCAATAATACCACTTGGCATCTGGTTGCTGATATTGAGCGGATTCGCCAAGAGTTGAAGATTGACAAGTGGGTTGTGTTCGGCGGTTCTTGGGGTTCTACCTTAGGTCTGGCTTATGCGCAAACTCATCCCGAGCGGGTAGCTGGCTTAATTCTACGTGGCATTTTTCTGTGTCGCCCACGGGATATTGATTGGTTCTATCAAGATGGCGCGAGCTATATTTTCCCAGATTTCTGGCAAGATTTCGTTAGCCCCATTCCTGAAGCAGAACGTAGCAATCTTTTAGCGGCATACTACAAACGCTTAACGGGGCAAAACGAAATTGCCCGCA
Source organism: Thiolinea sp. (assembly GCA_049290875.1). Taxonomy (GTDB): domain Bacteria; phylum Pseudomonadota; class Gammaproteobacteria; order Thiotrichales; family Thiotrichaceae; genus Thiolinea. The sequence continues at coordinate 128,779 of JBATOI010000039.1, read as the reverse complement.
TGCAAGCTGCCAAAGCTTGGTCGATTTGGGAAGGTCGCACCGCCAATCTATCCCCAAAAGAAAGTACTGTCGATCATTTCTCTAACCCCTTCACCGCGATGAGCGTGGCGCGGATCGAAGCACATTATTTTATGAATCGCGCGTTCTTCGAGCCTGATCAGTTATTAGAGAATGCGCATAAACTTTCCAGTATCCCCGGCATGATCGTGCATGGGCGCTATGACATGATTTGCCCCTTGGAGCAGGCGTATGCCTTGCACGAGGTTTGGCCGAGCGCTGATTTTGCGATTATTCCAGACTGTGGACATGCCGCTAGCGAACCCGCCATTCAGGCTGCTTTAGTCAAAGCCACTGAATTTATGGCTGACCAGCTAAAATGATTGGTTTAATCCAACGGGTGTTGGAAGCTAAAGTAGTCGTTAATGGGGAGACAGTTGGGGCAATCCAAACCGGTATTCTGCTGCTACTAGGCGTGGAGCGGGAAGATACCGAAGCGCAAGCTAAGCGTTTGTTAGAGCGGGTACTCAATTATCGGATTTTTGAAGATAACGAAGGCCGCATGAATCGGTCTTTGTTAGATATTCAAGGCGGTTTATTAGTCGTACCACAATTCACTTTGCCTGCGGATACACAACGCGGCAATCGCCCGAGCTTCACCCCAGCAGCGCCGCCAGAGCAGGGTAAACAATTATTCGATTACTTTTGCCAGCAAATCCAAATACAAGGACGTGAGCTACAATCAGGTGTATTTGGGACGGATATGAAAGTGCATTTAATTAATAATGGCCCTGTTACTTTCTGGTTAAAGACTTAAAAGGCTGTTCGGCATTCTTATGGATAAGCTAACTCTTAGTATCGCCACCATCATTCTAGCTTTACAACTAACTGCTTGTACTGACAAGGAAAAGCCTGAACTTAAACCCGTTGAAATTATACCGTCAGCATCAACAAACTCAACGGTAGATACGCCCACGAAACCCATCGAAGTAGCTCCAGCTCCAGCTCCAGCTCCAGCTCCAGCTCCAGCTCCAGCTCCAGCTCCAGAAGAGGCTAAGCTAGATGAAGCTACAACGGAAACCATGACACCCGCTGTTAAAACTCAGCAAGCCCCCAGCGAAAAGACAACTGAGCCTAAACAACCTGCAACCGATGAAGCAGAGGAAAAAGAACCTGAGTGTGAGTGACTTAACTATCCAACAGTTTTTTCAAATCAGCGTGTTTAGCGCTTAATTCTCGGACTAATTCATCAAGGCTGCGAATCACAAATTCCAAAAGATTAGTTGAAATATAAGGCTCTTCAATCCGCAAGCGGCTATACATTTGGCGTTTAATTTCAAGCAGTTGTGCGCCCGACTCACCAGTTTTTAGGCGCACCGTGCGGGGGCGGCGATCAAAAAAGGACATTTCCCCGACCAAACCACCGGGAGAAATCAAACCTACTGCATATTCAGCACTACCATCCACTTGGAATAATTGGATCGAACCACCAATCACCATGTAGAAACTTGCGCCCACATCACCGATATCGGCGAGCATTTCATTAGCACCCAATTCCATAGGACGCATATAGTGGACAAATTTGCTGACCTCATCTTGTGTTAAGGCAGCACAAAACTCAACACAGGTATTCTGTACCTGTCTTATTAAATCGTCGTTAGACATTGATGCTCCCTGACTTCCCAACAGTAGACTCAAAGCATTATATGCGCTATAAGCGAGAAAAGAGCAAGGGCTGGCCTGCTAGCCTGATTAGATAGACTTTCTGAGCAATATAAAGGCATAAGTTTTTTATGAGTATTAGTAATGAGGCAGTCACAGAACTCATCCAAACTCGGCTACCCGATGCACAAATTGTGGTGCAAGGCGATGGCTATAAATACCAAGCTGAAGTGATTAGCGCTAGCTTTCAAGGTTTGAGTAAAGTGAAACGCCATCAAGTCATCTATGCTGCGGTTTCAGAAGCGATTACTTCAGGGCAATTACATGCACTCACCATTGTCGCTTACACACCCGAAGAACAAGCAGCATTGTAATCGTTAACTACCTCATAACTATTAGAGAAGAAAAATAAGGCTATGGACCAAGAAACACGTGCCCAGCATCCTGTTTTACGCCCGATTGACGATAAAGAATTAGCCCGCGAAAGCTGGAAAATTTTCCAAATCATGGGGGAGTTCGTCGAAGGTTTTGAACGCTTAGCTCGTATTCGGCCTTCGGTGAGTATTTTCGGCTCTGCGCGCACGCCCCGCGACCATCCCTTATATTTATTAACGGTGGAGATTGCGCGCAAGCTTTCTGATGCTGGTTTTGCAGTAGTGAGTGGTGGTGGCCCCGGTTTAATGGAGGCTGCGAACAAAGGTGCACAAGGTGGCAAATCGCCTAGCATTGGCTTGAATATCCAGCTACCTAAAGAACAAAGTGGTAATGCTTATCAGGATATTTCCCTGTATTTCCGCCACTTTTTCTCACGTAAAGTGATGTTCGTTAAATATGCCTCTGCTTATGTGGTAATGCCTGGTGGCTTCGGTACTTTGGACGAATTAGCTGAGATTTTAACTTTAGTTCAAACCAGCAAAACTCAACGCATCCCCATTGTTTTAGTACATACACCCTTCTGGGCAGGTTTAATCGAATGGTTCAAAACCACCTTAGTTGCTGAAGGTACGATTTCGCCACAAGATTTAGATTTATTTGTGTTATTAGACGATGCAGATGCTATCGTCGATTACATTTTCCAACATTATGAGCGCACTGTTTCTGGCCTAACTGCCGAAGAGCGCGCCAATCAGATGGAGCTATAATAATGAAAAATAACAGCTTTAAGTATTTACTAGCGCTCAGCCTGCTAGCGGTAGGTTCTTTTGCTTATGCTGAAAGTGACAGCATTGTTGCTGAAGAAGCAACCGGCAAAGTGAAGCTACAAACGATTCGGACTCAAGACCGTTTCGGTACGATTGAAGAGGAACGTGTACAAGCAGTGGCGAGTACGGTGCAATATGTCCCCACGAATGGGGGCAATGGTTATAGCTTAATAGGTTCTGATGAAGGTTCTACTTCAGTGAAAAGTGCGCATAGCGATAGCGATGAAATGATGATTCCTAGCTGGCGTGTTTTCGCTTGGTAAGTTAGCCCTATGTCGGTTTTTACGCCTGTGAATGCTCAAGAACTACAAGAGTTTTTGAGCCAATATGCTGTTGGTGAGTTAATTAGCTACCAAGGTATCGAGGCGGGCGTAGAAAATAGCAATTTCTTTGTCAATACCACCCAAGGTCGCTTTGTTTTAACTATCTTTGAACAGCACTCACCTGCTGAACTTGAATATTTCCTGCAAGTTATGCAGCATATGGCTCAGGCACACTTGCCTATCGCTGCCCCGATTCAAGATCAAGCAGGCAAGCTCCTGCATGAATGTAAATTCAAACCTGCCGCTTTAATTACTTGTTTAGCAGGCGCAACTCTCAATCACCAACAGCCTAGTCTTCAACAATGCGCAGCAATAGGTGAGGTTCTAGCCAAAATTCATTTAGCAGGTCAAAACTTCCTACCACAGCGCCAACCAGATCGTGGGCACGAATGGCGCATGCGAACCGCGCAGCGCTTATTGCCCTTAGTTGCAGCTAATGACCGAAACCTGTTGAGCCAAACCCTTAACCGCCAACAAGCGCTCAATTTCATGGGCTTACCTAGGGGCTTGATTCATGCCGATCTCTTCCGCGACAACACGCTCTTTGTCCACAATCAGCTCAGTGGAGTTTTGGACTGGTATTATGCCTGCACAGATTATTGGCTCTACGATTTAGCTATTGTGGTGAATGATTGGTGCTGCTTTGAAAATGGCGCTTTGGATGCTGAGCGCTTAATCGTTTGTTTACAGGCTTATCAGCAAATTCGCCCTTTGACTTCAACTGAGGCGGAGCAATGGCAAAACCTGCTGGAAGCAGCAGCCTTACGCTTTTGGCTGTCGCGCTTGGTTGCTATTTTAGAACCGCGTGCAGGCAGCCTAGTTTTACAAAAAGATCCTTTAGAATTTCGCCAAAAGCTCAAACAGCGCCAAACTGAACGCGCTTTGATTCGCGCTTGTTGGGAAGCCGCTGTATAATCTGGTGCTTGTTTAGCCCTAAGGCTTAGTTGTTATGCCCCAAACTATTACTCTCGATGCCCGGCGTTTACTCTGCCCACTGCCGGTGATTCGTGTTCAACAAGCGATTGAAGAACTGCCCGCCGGATCTATCGTTACCGCACATTGCACTGATCCCGGTGCTTTGCATGACATTCCTGCTTGGGCACGCATCCATGGACATACTCTGCTTGAAACCCTTACGGAAGGCCGCGAATATATTATTACCGTGCAAGTGGGCGCAGCAGCATGAATAGCGCGCCTGAGTCTAGTAACGATAGTTTAGAAGATAATGTCCGCCAAAAAACCACACAGCGTGTTGCTTTCGTGGGAATGGGCGTCAATATCGTCTTAGTGATTGCCCAAATCATTGGGGGCATACTCACTCACTCGCAAGCCTTGATTGCGGATGCGATGCATACACTCTCCGATTTAGTCGGCGATGTAATCGTGCTCTTTGCAGCACATCACGCCGGTAAAAAAGCCGATGCAGATCACCCTTACGGACACGGGCGGATTGAAACCCTAGCTACAGTTATTTTGGGTTTGCTGCTTGGTGGAGTGGCGATTGCTATTTTCCTGCAAGCGTGGACTCGGTTAATAGGCGATGCACCCTTAACTATTCCTAGTGCCAGCGCGATGTTTTTTGCTGCCCTCGCCATCATCGGTAAAGAAGCGCTTTATCAATATACAGTACGTGTTGCTAAACGTATTCGCTCACCGATGCTCAAAGCTAGTGCATGGCATCATCGCTCAGATGCGCTTTCTTCCGTTTTAGTGCTAGCTGCGATTGCGGGCGCACAGTTTGGCTACGCATGGTTGGATGCCGTTGCAGCGATTATTATTGCGGTGATGATTTTGTATATGGCGATGAAGCTGCTGTTCGAAAGCACTAGCGAACTCGTTGATACCGGCCTTAATCCTGAAGAATCCAACAAAATTATCGAGTACATCCATACCCTACCCGGCGTAGAAAATGTCCATATGCTGCGTACCCGCAAAATGAGTGGCAATGTATTCGCCGATGCCCATATCCAAGTTGCAAGCCACATCAGCGTGTCAGAAGGGCATAAAATCGCTGAATATGTCACCCATAAACTCGAGAGCCATTTTCCTGAAGTCACGGATGTTACCGTACATATTGACCCGGAAGATGATGAAGCGGGTGAAGTCAGTATGGAGCTACCCAATCGACAAGATGCACTCAAAGCTCTGCAAGCCAATCCCTTAGCCCAAGCACTGCAAGAGCACATTACTCAGCTGGTAATGCACTATTTGGATGGAAAAATTGAGCTGGATGTTTATGTACATGCCGAACCAAGTGTTGCACTGTTAACTGACTTTCGACAGGCTTGTATGCAGCTAGGCTATATAGGGGCTGTTAAATTTTATACTGAGATTCAACAATAATGGTGCATGAAAAACTATTTTGCACCATTATTGTGCCTTTAAAGCAAAGGCAGTTTAGTTTTATGCTAGAAAACAAGCCATTAAAAGATGGCATAGCTATTGCATAGAATTTACCAATTTTCTGGTTTTTATGACCATTGACCCATTTCTGCAATTTCAGGAGACAACAACATGTCTGTACAAGACGTCATGAACCTCATCAAAGAAGCGAATGTCAAATACATTGACTTCCGTTTCACTGACACTCGTGGCAAAGAGCATCACGTGTCTGTGCCCATCAGCGAGTTTAATGAAGACATTTTCGAAGAAGGCAAAATGTTTGATGGTTCATCGATTGGTGGCTGGAAGGGTATCAATGAGTCCGACATGATCCTGATGCCAGATCCAGAATCTGCTTTCATCGACCCTTTCTTTCAAGATGTGACCTTAAACATCACTTGCGGTATCGTTGATCCTGCAACGATGGAAGGTTATGAGCGTGACCCACGTTCTATCGCGCAACGCGCTGAAGCTTACTTAAAATCAACCGGTATTGCTGACACTGCTTATTTTGGTCCAGAGCCAGAATTCTTCATTTTCGACGATGTACGTTGGGGTGCGGACACCAGCGGTTGCTTCGTGAAAGTTGACTCTGTTGAAGCAGGCTGGAACTCCAGCAAGAAATATCCTGATGGCAATATGGGTCACCGTCCTACCATTAAAGGCGGTTACTTCCCCGTTCCACCCGTTGACTCGTTCCAAGACGTGCGTGCGACCATGTGTAATATTCTGGAAGAAGTCGGTGTTCCAGTTGAAGTTCATCACCATGAAGTTGCGACTGCGGGCCAGTGCGAAATCGGTACGCGCTTCTCCACCATGGTTAAGCGCGCTGATTGGACTCAACGTCAAAAATACGTTATCCACAACGTCGCTCACCAATATGGCAAGACCGTAACCTTCATGCCTAAGCCTATCGTTGGCGATAACGGTTCTGGTATGCACGTGCACATGTCTTTAGCCAAAGACGGAGTGAATACATTTGCAGGCGAAGGCTATGCAGGCTTGTCTGAAACTGCACTGTACTACATCGGCGGCGTGATTAAGCATGCGAAAGCACTGAATGCCTTCTGCAACCCAGGTACTAACTCGTATAAGCGCTTGGTTCCAGGCTTCGAAGCGCCCGTTATGTTGGCTTACTCAGCACGTAACCGTTCTGCTTCTATCCGTATCCCCTTCGTTGCTAGCCCGAAAGGTCGTCGTATCGAAGTTCGCTTCCCTGATCCAAGTGCAAACCCTTACTTAGCGTTCGCAGCGCTGATGATGGCAGGCTTAGATGGTATTAAAAACAAAATCCATCCGGGCGAAGCAATGGACAAAGACTTATACGACTTGCCACCTGAAGAAGACAAATTGATTCCAAAAGTTTGCCACTCTTTAGACATGGCTTTAGATGCTTTAGATAAAGATCGTGAGTTCTTATTAGCGGGTGGCGTGTTCTCTAATGACATGATCGACGCTTATATCACGCTGAAAACTGAAGAAGTGACCCGTTTCCGTATGACGACTCACCCAGTTGAATATGATATGTACTACAGCTGCTAATCAAGAGCCTTAGACATTGAAAAGGCCGGATGGTTAAATCTCCGGCCTTTTTTATTGGCTTAAATTGAATCTAGCAATTAATGCTTAGTGCCATTGATTCAGTGGATTCAAACTACCCAATAAACATCCTGCGAAAGTCATTTTTTAAGCAATTTTATCAACTAAATTTTAACCACGTTTGGGATAGTCCCTATGCATAGCAAGTTTTAGCAGAAGAACTGAATTGACCCATTTTTGACTTTCGTAGGAGGTCTATTAAAAATAACTAAAACTCATACTTCTCCTTTCTCGAACCCTAACTCTTTTAATTTGCGCGTCAAGGTGTTGCGCCCCCAGCCTAATAATTCTGCGGCTTCAATTTTTCTGCCACCCGTTTTATCCAAAGCCGCTTGCAACAGAATACGTTCAAATACAGGATACATTTCATCTAAGAAAGCGGTTGATCCATTCGCTAACCGATGCGCTGCAAATTGTGCTAAAGCCTTTTCCCAATCACCGGGAAGTTCTGCCTTGGCTTGTTCGCGTTCTTGCAATTCACTTGGCAGGTCATCCATCACTACTTCTTGTCCAGAAGCCATTACCGTAAGCCAGCGGCAAGTATTTTCGAGTTGGCGCACATTCCCCTGCCAAGTTAAACCTTGTAAATAAGCAGTGACAGCTGGCGATAAAACTTTAGCATCGACATGCAATTCTTCAGCAGCACGCATCAGGAAAAACTTTAACAGTAGCGGAATATCTTCGCGGCGTTCACGCAAGGGCGGATTGTGAATCCGAATCACGTTTAAGCGGTGGAATAAGTCTTCACGGAACGAGCCTTTACGCACTAACTCTTCAAGATTTTGATGAGTCGCGGCAATAATCCGCACATCCACTTTGACCGGCGTATGCCCACCCACGCGATAGAAAGTGCCTTCAGCTAATACCCGTAGCAAACGAGTTTGCAACTCGGCAGGCATATCACCAATTTCATCTAAGAATAAAGTTCCCGTATCGGCTTGTTCAAAGCGGCCTTTACGTTGCGCATAAGCACCGGTGAATGCACCTTTTTCGTGCCCGAATAATTCAGATTCTAATAATTCGCTGGGAATGGCTGCCGTATTCAAAGCAATAAACGGTTTATTCGCACGCGGGCTATGCGTATGCAGTGCTTTAGCGACTAACTCTTTGCCTGTGCCGGACTCACCCGTAATCAATACCGTAATGCTCGATTTGGATAAGCGGCCAATCGCTCGAAATACTTCCTGCATGGCAGGTGCTTTACCAATAATTTCACCTGCCGTGAAACCATTATCCGCGCTGATTTCACCGACTACATGCGTGCGGCTTTCTTGGCGCATCCGACAAGCGCGCCGCACCAGTTCGACTGCTTCATTGACATCAAAAGGCTTGGGCAGATATTCAAATGCCCCCCCTTGATAAGCCGACACGGCACTATCCAAATCGGAATGCGCAGTCATGATAATCACTGGTACATCAGGGTGACCACTTTGCATTTTAGACAGGAGGGTTAGGCCATCAGTCCCGGGCATCCGAATGTCCGTGAGGAGCACATCAGGCTCTTCAATGCGTAAAGCACTCAGCACTTGGTCAGCACCTTCGAAGCTACGCACTTTGATACCCGCTTTTTGTAAGGCGCGCTCTAAAACCCAGCGAATTGAGCGGTCGTCATCTGCAATCCAGATGTGCTCAGCTTGGTTCATTTCCATCAGTACCCTCTCCTCTGTCTAGGGGTATTAGAATTGAAAAACAGGTGTACCCTGGTACCGATTCACATTGAATCAGTCCACCATGTTGACGTAATAAAGATTGCGCAATCGCCAGCCCAAGGCCGCTGCCATCCGCATGCCCGCTCACCATTGGCAGGAAGATTTTATCGATTAAATGGGGCGGAACGCCTTCGCCGTCATCACAAATATCCGCACGCAATACCAAACGATGACGATTTTGTTGAATGGTGAATTGACGTAAAATTCGGGTACGCAGCCAAATCGTGCCGCTGTCACCCACCGCACGCACCGCACGCACCGCATTATTCACAATATTCAAACAGACTTGCACAAGCTGGCCACGATCACCCAATAATTCAGGAATACTCGGGTCATAGTCACGAATGAAACGCACATTGGCAGCACCCTCAATCTCGACTAAATGACGCACATATTCCAACACTTCATGGATATTCACTGGCTCATGGAAGGGCAATTTACCCGGCCCGAGCATGCCATTGACGAGATGCTTTAAGCGATCCGCTTCAGCGATAATAATTTGGGTGTATTCTTTTAAATCAGGGTTTTCTAGTTCAGCTTCAAGGAGTTGAGCAGCACCCCGCAACCCGCCTAAGGGATTTTTGATCTCATGGGCAATGCCGCGCACTAATTCATGTACCGCTTGCTGCTGATTGAGAATGTGCTTTTCACGCACGATGCGCATCTGCCGGTCGACTCGCTGCATTTCCAGCAATAAGCCGGTAATTTTGCGCGGCTCATATTCATAAACGGGGGTGATAATGCAATCAACGGTGACTTGCTGCTCATCCAGCAAATACATCACTTGCTCGCGCACGGCTTGCGGATCATTCATTTGCCAAGCGAGTCTTAATTGTGCATGGAAGACATCGCTATGCACTAAATAAGTGATACTCACCCCGCGCATCCGCTGCAAACTTTGCCCAAACAGCATCTCCGCTGACTGATTCATATAGGAAACGCATAGATTCTGATCCAGCACCACCACCGCGCAGGACATCACATCCATTAGATTATCGTAATTCATGCGTGTTTTTTCCATGCTGATTAAAATGCAAAATTAATGCCAAACAATAGAAGATTTGAACACTAATACAAAAAAACGCACTATCAGCAAGAATTAGATCGCACTAAAGCAGTGCGGCTACTAAATTTATACTGCACTAACCAACTTAGCGGGTAGCTGCCTGATGCTTACAAATACCGATGTGCTGTTTCTTTTTGAGGAAACTCAGGCACAATAGCCCGCATTACTTACAATAAGCACTGAACTCCTTATGTTTTTTAAATTGCCCCGATCATTTTTAACCCTATTCTTGATTTTGCCCCTACTTACGGTAACAACCCTAACTCAGGCAGCTGAACCTGCTTGGCGGAAAAATGTGCCCTCGCCAAGTAAACCAACCATTAGCAAAGTAGCGACTTATCAACAGAATTTATTCCAATATTTTTTAAATAACTCGCTGTCTGGCAAGGGCAAACAATCCTTCCAAAAGGTCATTAAGCGAGTAGCGAATAATATTACTTGGCGGAATCGTAAAGGCGGCAATGCTTATCTTTCTGCTTATGCAAGTTCTTTCCCGTTTATTAAAAAAATCGACCTGCAACAGATGCCTGCCATTATTTTGCTGATTCCCTATTTGGAGTCACAGTGGCATGGCACTAGCGGGACTCCTTCAGGTGATTATGGCTACTGGCAAATGGTGCCTGAAGTGGTGAATGAGATTCGCCATTTAGAACATGCGCCGAGTGCAATTAAAAAATCCAGCGCCAACACGATTCGCAGCAAAGCGAGCTTAAGTACCCAAGCCGCACAATTGCATCTGCGCCGCTATTATTTCTACTTCGCTAAAGTGGCTAAATATTCCGAAACCGATGCATGGCTGCTGACGATCACCGCCTATAACTGGGGTTCTGGCAACGTAAAGCGCTTGATGGAAGAGTTAAAAGCAAAAGGGATTAAGCCCAATTACGCCAATTTCTATCATGCTTTATATAAAAAGCAGCAAGCTAATCCTTCGGATATTTCGCTGCGCGCGGCGGTCGAATATGTGCCCAGCCTTTGGCATATTGCGCAGATGATTGATGAACACTACTAAGTCGATGCAGACTTTAATTCTGGGTGGTGCGCGTTCTGGTAAAAGCCGTTATGCCGAACAGCTTGCCTTGCAAAGCCAAAAATCAGTGGTATATATCGCCACGGCTCAAGCGCAGGATGCCGAAATGCAAACCCGCATTCAGCATCATCAAGCCAGTCGCTCTGCCGAGTGGCTGACGCTTGAAGAGCCTTTATCGTTAGCAACCACCCTTGCAGCGCAAGCTCAACCCGAACGTATTTTATTAGTCGACTGCTTAACTTTGTGGCTCACCAATTTATTATGCCTTGAAGATAGCGAGCAACGCTTAACGAGCGAGCTGAATACTTTGTATGCAGTATTACCCCAACTGAGTGGTGAACTGATTCTGGTTAGCAATGAAACGGGCTTAGGGGTTGTGCCGTTAGGAGAATTGACCCGTCGCTATGTGGATGAAGCAGGCCGGATGCATCAACGCTTAGCCGCGCAAATGCAGCAGGTAATTTTTATGATTGCAGGTTTGCCGCAGGTGTTGAAGTCGACTTAAATCGCTACTTTACTAAAGCGGTAATGAGTCACCTGCCGATACACTTGCCCCGGCAATAATTCCGCACTCGGAAAATGCGCATGATTCGGTGCATCTGGCCAAGCTTGCGGTTCTAAAGCAAGGCCTGCATGTGCTGCAAAGCCACCATCTAAATACTTGCCATCATAAAATTGTAAACCCGGCTCGGTAGTGGCGAGCGTCATCCTCACACCGGTTTGGCCTTGCAAATAAGCCACTGGCCGCAATACTTGCTTTGAATCTGCCGTACAGAAATTATGATCGTACTGAGCTTGTTGCCAATTAATAGGCTTTAACTCACGAAAATCAAACGCCGTATTTGCCACAGCTGCTATTTCACCGGTTGGAATCGCTTCTGCATCCACAGGTAGATAATGGTTTGCGGCAATTTGTAATTGATGATTTTGAATATTGCCTGCGCCATCTAAATTGAAATAGCTGTGATGCGCGAAATTACATAGAGTTGCTGCGCTGGTCGTGGCAATGAACTCGACCTCTAAACGGGCAGCAGGCAATAAACGATAAATCAATTCAACCTTTATCTCACCGGGAAAGCCCATATGCCCATCGGCCAAAACGAGTTGTAGACTCAATGTGTTTTCAGTATGAGCCGTTACCGTCCAAACTTGCCGATCTGCTCCAGCAGTTCCGCCATGCAGCAAATGCTTGCCTAGAAAATTTGTATCGAGCTGATAAGTTTGCCCAGCAATATTAGCGCGTCCCTGAGCAATGCGATTCGCAAAGCGTCCGACATTAGCACCAATATAGGCTTTAGAATGCAGATAGCTGTTTAAATCGGGAAAGCCGAGCACTAGCGAATACGGTAAGCCTGCCAAGCGCAAATCCTGTAAAACGCCACCCCAAGTTAAAACTCGCGCAGTTAAACCGCCGCCCACTAACTCAAAACTGTGTACTTCTTGCCCGTCTGGAGTTACTCCAAAGACTTGCATCGTTCCCCTCCCCAACTTAACTGCTTAATGCATTAGAGCCAAGATCTGTTCCATCTGCAAATGCTCTTCCAAGGTATCCGCTAAGCGCTCCAGTTGCTGTTCACGAACGGCATTAATATCAATACGTTGTGCATCGTTTAAACCGGCCCAAGCTAAGATCGCCTTGAGTCCTTCAGGTGAGTCGAATAAGCCATGCAGATAAGTTGCAAAGATTTGTCCATCAGCTGACAGTGCACCATCGGCCTCTCCATCTAAATAAGTGGCTGGCTTATCTAAGGCTTTGCCGACACTAACCCCGCAATGAATTTCATAGCCTTGCAAGCCGACTGCTTGATTGCAAGCCAAGACACCTTGGCGATTAATTAACTGCTTACGCGGATGTAAAACCGTCTCCAACTCCAGCAAGCCTAAACCTTGGCGATAGGACTCAGCACCTTCAATCCCATGCGGATCAAAAATGCCCGATCCCAGCATTTGTAAGCCGCCACAAATCCCGATGAGCTTGCCGCCATAGCGCAGATGCTTTTGGATCGCAGCCTCCCAACCTTGGGACTTGAGCCATTTCAGATCGAAGCCGGTATTTTTACTGCCGGGCAGAATTAGCAAATCAGCCGCAGGAATAGGTTCATCGTGCCGCACATAGCGGAAATCAATTTGTGGATGCAGGCGCAGCGGCTCAAAATCGGTGTGATTACTAATATGCGGCAACACCGGCACGACGACCCGAAAACGTGCATCCGAATTTTGTTGCTCAGGTAGCGCATCTTCAGCATCTAAATGCAGGCCATGTAAATACGGCAAGACGCCTAATACGGGTTTGCCAGTGCGCTGTTCCAGCCACTCTAAACCGCTTTTGAGGAGACCAATATCGCCCCGAAACCGATTAATCACAAAACCTTTCGTGCGCGCTTGTTCGGAGGGCGATAATAAATCTAGCGTTCCGACTAAATGCGCAAATACACCACCGCGATCAATATCAGCAATTAAAATCACGGGGCAATCCGCCTCTTCCGCGAAACCCATATTGGCAATATCGCCAGCACGCAGATTAATTTCAGCGGGGCTACCGGCACCCTCGACTAAGATATAGGGGTATTCATCTAGCAAGTGTTGATAGGAATCAAACACTGCTTCAGCCGCTTTCGGTTTATACAGGTGATAGTCCAAAGCCTCTAAATTCACTATCGCGTGGCCTTGCAAAATCACTTGTGCACCGGTGTCAGTATTGGGTTTAAGCAGCACTGGGTTCATATGCACAGTAGGCGCAATGCCCGCCGCTTGTGCTTGTAAAGCTTGTGCACGGCCAATTTCGCCACCATCCGCAGTCACAGCACTATTCAGCGCCATATTTTGTGGTTTGAACGGAGTGACGACCAAGCCACGCCGCTTGAATACACGGCATAAGCCTGCCACTAAGGTGCTTTTACCTGCATCCGAGGTACACCCTTGAACCATTAATGTTGGCATCACAGCCCCTTCGCACAAAATTAAGAGAGAAACTATAGCAGAGTTCGACTCAATAAAGCGCAGCGTCGAACATTGCTTTCAACTAGCCAAGCTGCCAACATTCTCGCTTCTTGATCTCACTAGGATAGTCTATGAATTGGATGAGCCAGCCTTGCGCCACTCCTAATCAGCAGTTCAGCAACTTAGCGTGTGAACGCCAGACTCAGCTCACCAAACCGCCTCAAGCCCTCGGTGACTTAGAAACTATTGCGATTCGCTTGGCTGGTTTGCAGGCACGCGAACAACCTGCTGTTGAGCGCATACATATTAGTATTTTTGCCGGTGATCATGGTGTAGTCGCTGAGGGTGTCTCTGCCTTTCCACAAGCGGTCACCCAACAGATGGTGGGGAACTTCCTGCACGGCGGTGCTGCCATCAGCGTGCTGGCTAAAGCCCTGAATGCACAGTTAGAGATTATTGATACTGGCATTCTTGAAGCGCTACCCGCGCAACACGGGTTGATTATTCAACGTGCCGGCGCAGGTACTGCTAATAGCGCACAAACTGCTGCGATGACTCACGAACAATTAGCGATTGCTTTGCAAGTCGGCTTTGAGGCGGCAGAGCGCGCCCATGCTCTACAAGCAGATATTTTTATCGGTGGTGAAATGGGCATTGGCAATACGACGGCAGCCACCGTGTTGTATTGCGCACTGTTAGACCTCGCCCCTGCAACGATGACGGGTGCTGGCACCGGCTTGGATGCGGCAGGTATTGCCCATAAAACGCAAGTAATCGAAAAGATTCTCAAGCGTCATGCTAGTTGTGGAAACGATGCTTTGGCATGGCTAGCTTGTGCGGGCGGCTTTGAAATTGCTGCACTCACGGGTGCTTATCTGCGTGCTGCACAACTCGGTTTACCCATTTTACTGGATGGCTTTATTACCACTGCCGCTGCGGTAGTTGCACTCAAGTTACAGCCCACTATTCAAGATTGGCTGTTCTTGTCTCACGCCTCCGCTGAACGCGGACATAAACAAGCCATTAGCACTTTAGGCTTACAACCACTATTGGATTTGAATTTACGTTTAGGTGAAGGCAGTGGCGCGGCGATTGCTGTGCCGATTTTGCGCCAAGCTTGTATTTTACATAACCAAATGGCGACTTTTGCCGAAGCCGCCGTCGCTGGCAAGCTTTGATGGCTCTTTGGCGGCGCTTAGGCTGCTTATGTGCAAGAAAGGACAGGCGTAGACTTGAAGGCCATTCTGGTAGAAATTGCAAATGAGCGAGTGCCCAATGATGCTCAATTCTAACATAAATGAAGCAATACATGGCGACTGCCTAGATGTAATGAAAGACATGGCAGATAAATCAGTAGATCTGATTTATCTTGACCCCCCATTTTTCACAAAAAGAAAACACAGTTTAAGCTCAAGAGACCGATCTTCACATTACAGCTTTGATGATCTTTGGGCGTGCCACAAAACATATGCTGATTTTATGTTTTCACGTCTTTTTGAGGCAAGGCGAATTCTAAAAGACTCTGGAAGCATATTTATACATTGCGACAAGAGCGCAAACCACCTATTAAGATTAATCGGTGAAGATATTTTTGGCGAAGAAAATTTTCTTTCGGAGATAATATGGTCATACAAGCGATGGTCAAATTCTGCTAATAATCTTACACCAAATCATCAAAATATTTTATTTTTTTCTAAATCAGAAGATTACAAGTTCAACAAAATATTCACAGACTATTCTGAAACAACAAACATTGATCAGATATTGCAAAAAAGATCAAGAGACCAACATAATAAATCAATTTATGCTCGTGAAGAAGATGGCAGTTTAATTTCTTCGGATGAAAAGAAAGGGGTTCCACTAGCGGATGTTTGGGAAATACCTTTTTTAAACCCGAAAGCGAAAGAACGAACAGGATACCCCACGCAAAAACCCATTTTGCTGCTTGAGCGCATCATTGAAATAGCCACGGATGAAGGCGATATTGTCCTTGATCCATTTTGTGGGAGTGGCACCACTCTTGTTGCAGCAAAGATGAAAGGAAGAAGGTTTATCGGCATTGATAGTTCAATTGAGGCCATTGAACTATCAAAATCGAGACTTAAATTTCCTGTAAAAACAGAATCTGAGCTTTTAAACAAAGGCCGCGCTGCTTATGTTAATGTGGACGAAAAGTCGTTAGCAATATTAACCGGCCTTGATATATTGCCTGTTCACCGGAATGCAGGTATAGATGCAATTTTAAAGCGAAACTATGCTTCTAAGCCTGTACCTATCCGAGTTCAGCGTGAGCACGAAACCCTCTCAGAGGCTGCGGCTAAATTGGCCTCTGCTGCGAAAAAAAAGGGTGCTTTGGTAGCTTTTCTTGTGGCTACAAACAAAACTAATGAATTAATTGAGCTTGAAACCAATAATTGCATAGTGAAAATAATAAATTCACCAGCATTGGAAATTAATGAATTCATTGAGCATGCAGAACCTAACAAGTCGTTCAGCTCAAACGTGCTAACGCGTGCCGGTTAACTCGACGATGCCGATTACGCAGATTGATGTACTCAGACATGGGCGCGTGCTCACACCCCATTTGTTTTGCGCTGCCTCGACTGAACCTTTAAGTACTGAAGGTTGGCGGCAATTACGTAGAGCCACCCGCAATTATAAGCCAGATCAAATTCTCTGCTCACCGAGTTTGCGCTGTGCTCAATTTGCCCAAGAACTTAGCAGCAAACGAGCTGTGCCTTTACAAATTGAACCACGCATTCAAGAAATGAATTTTGGTAGCTGGGTTGGCAAAAGCAGCGAAGCCATTTGGGAGCTCGATCAAGTTGGGATGCAACAGCTCTGGTCTGAGCCTTTAAGCTTTACTGCACCGGATGGCGAAAGCATGCAGGCTTTTATTCAACGGGTACAAGCCGCTTGGACTGATTTCACCCAAACTTATGTCGGTCAGCGCCTCTTATTAGTCACGCATGGTGGGGTGATTCGCGTGCTGTTAGCACAGAGTTTAGGGATCGGTTATGCGCAAACGCTGCGCTTTGAATTGGGCTATGGGCAAGCTGCACGTTTCCATGTGTATGCCGATGGCACCAGCAGTGTCTATGGATTAGGTTTGGAACAACTCACATGTTAAAGCAAGCATCAACCGCCTTTTTTCTCGCTTTATCGCTGCTCACCCGCATTCCAATTCCTAAACTAACTAATTTGACGAATGCCGACTTTGGGCGCTCAGCTTTATTTTATCCCTTAGTCGGTTTGCTTATCGGCGGGATTTTGTGCCTGCCCGTTTGGCTATTTCCCCAAGCTGATCCACTCGTATTAGCCGCTATTTTAACCGTGCTGTGGGCTGCGATTACGGGAGGCTTGCATCTTGATGGAGTCGCGGACGGAGCCGATGCTTGGCTAGGTGGCTTGGGTGATCTGGAAAAAACTCATCGCATTCTCAAAGACCCCTTAGTGGGGGCTGCTGGGGCAATTGCACTAATCGCTACGATGTTGCTCAAGTTCGCTGCTTTAACGGTGCTGATCAAATATCAACTTTGGTGGCTGATTCTGTTTGCCCCTGCTTTCGGGCGTAACTTTGTATTGCTACTATTTCTCACCACACCGTATGTACGGGCGAGTGGCTTAGCGAGTACGACGGTAAATAACTTGCCAGAAAAACCCGCGTACTGGTTGGTGCTAGCAGTGATTGGTGTGGCAGCACTCTTAAATTGGCAAGGTTTAGCTTTAGCCTTAATTAGCTTTTGGCTGTTGCGGCGTTTGATGCTCCATCGCTTAGGCGGCTGTACAGGTGATACAGCCGGTGCAGGTGTGGAGTTTGGTGAAGCGGCTTGGCTAATTGGGATTGCGCTGAGCTTATAAGTCTAAGCCTTTTTGTGCTTGTATACCTGCGCGATAAGCATGCTTTTCATCGCTGATTTCGGAAACAGTATCCGCTAAATCTCTAAGCTCAGGAGCTGCCGCCCGCCCTGTTACCACTACATGCTGCATAACTGGGCGCTTTTCTAACGCATCATAGACACGATCAGCATCCAGATACTTATAATTGATCAGATAAGTTAGCTCGTCCAGCACCACCAAATCGTAGCTTGGATCAGCTAGCATTTTTTCGGCAATCAACCAGCCACGTTCAGACGTGGCAATATCTTGGGCGCGATCTTGGGTATCCCAAGTGAAGCCATCGCCTAACACATGCCATTCCACATTATTTTGTTTGCTAAAAAAAGCCTCCTCGCCGGTATCAGTTCTACTTTTAATAAACTGTGCAACGCCGACTTTCATGCCGTGACCCAGTGCACGTGCCACCATCCCGAAAGCTGAGCTGGATTTGCCTTTTCCATTGCCTGTCAGCAACACAAATACGCCTTTATCTTGGCTCGCTTGGGCAATGCTGGCGTCAATCGCTGCTTTTTTGCGCTGCATACGTTCTTTATGCCGCTGATTTTTCTCTAATTCGTCCATTTCTTTCCTCCTAGTTGCTCAATGTCAATATTTATATGATTAGCTCGCTCATAGATTGTTGGGTAATATAAACTTTTGCGGAAAAGCTACAAAATTGTTAATGTGCACTTAAAGTTAAGCCTAGGTTCATTCAATTGAAAAACCGCAGACCCCACAACCTGAAACTTGAGTATTCTGTATCATAAAGCTGTCTTAATTTTGGCGCGTCATTAAATCACCTCAGGGTTTATGCAAAAGCTAGAAACCTTTTAACGGCAACTTTTTACATTAACAACTAAACTTTGGAATGATGGGATAGCAATCCTATCAAGGAGAAGGTATGGCATTTGGTAAAACAGGTATTGATTGGCGTTCGACCGTAGCAGCAGTGTGGCGTTCGAACCGGCATTTTCTCAAGCCAATCACTCAGGTCGAGTTAATTGCACCGGATAGCCTGCTAGGAATTGATGAACAGAAAGCGCTGTTATACAAAAATACTGAAAACTTTCTACGTGGAAAGCCTTCGAGTCATGCTCTTCTTTGGGGAGCGCGCGGGGTAGGTAAAACTTCACTAATCAAGACCTTACTTACCCGTTACCACAGCTATGGTTTGAGGATTATCGAAATACCCAAGGCAGACCTTCACTTACTACCGGATATTACTGATGACCTACGTGAGCATCATCATCATTTTATTCTTTACTGTGATGATTTGACGTTTGAAGAGGGACAACGCGAGTACGGTCTTCTCAAAAGTATGATGGAAGGATCGCTAGAAACACCACCTACCAATGTACTGATTTATGCCACCTCGAATAGCCGTACCCTGCTGCCTGCACAGCGGGCTGCTAACTTAAATCGTAATCCACGATTAGAGCCAGCACAGCCAACTGTAGAGGATGAAAATTTTTCTTTAACGGATGACTTTGGTCTATCTCTGTCTTTTGATCCTATGGATAAAGAGATTTACTTAGCCATTGTTGACCAACTGTTTAAAGGAAAAGCGATTGATCGTAGTGCTTTGCATGAGGAAGCCTTACGGTTTGCAGCAGATCGAGGTGGATATAGTGGACGTACCGCACGTCATTTCCTAACCCATTACCAAATATATATGTAAGAAAACTATGAAAACTACACATCTGCGCTTATCGGTAACAGCGCTTTTCGTTACCGCTTCAGTCGGTACAGCTTACGCTGAGCCAGCTGATGTATGGTCTTCCGAGACACCTACGGTCGCTGCAGCTGCTAAAGCCGTTGCCGCTGTACCTAAAACGGTTCTAACCCCCATCGCGACTGCACCAACAGCAGCTGTGGTTATTCAGCCTGCTGTGGCTACTACAAGGATTACTGCTGCTCCCATGCAATCCAGCTATAACTACGGTTCTAGCGCAACTGCAAGCACAGCTTTACCGAGCAATAACGCTGCTGTTAGTTCTGCTCCTACCGTAGCAGTTGATAACAAACCTGTACCACAAATGAGCCAGCGTGATTTAGATGAGCGTTTATGGCTAGCTGCCTTAGCTGGCAATATTGGTATGGTGAGTGAATTAGTTGACCAAGGCGCTAATCCACGGATTGCTACACGTTACGGCGAAACAGCGATTCATGCCGCAGCGGCGCGTGGTCATATGCAAATTATTGAGTTTTTGGTCAAGCGTGGCGTTAGTATCAATGCGCGCACTAGCAATGGCTGGACTGCTTTGCACCATGCAGTACGCTTTGGTCATGCTAATGTTGCTAACTATTTAGTGCAAGCAGGCGCTAACCCAAGAGTCCAAACGAGCGATGCGGGCAAAACCCCTATTGACCTAGCAATGGATAAAAACGATGTAAGAATGGCGCGAATTTTGGGGTATCAATAGGAACTGTTAAACTGGCGTTTTACAAATAACCAAAGAGTTGGGATATGCGAAATATCAGTAAAGCACTGCTGACCTTGTCTGCTGCTAGTTTGTTAATGGTGGGCTGTACCCAAGAAACCCAGAACCAAATTGGGCGAGTCCTCAACAATTGGACAGGTACTAATGGTGTCCTAGAAGTTTATGCTGGCGAAAAATTAGTTAGGCGCTTTGTCAAAATCGACAAGCTTAGTACTGCGACAGGTACCAACTCAGGTGGTGACCGCCCTTATCGTTTCGGTAATGGCTACCTAGATGCCAACCTGAATGGCGTTGCGGACAAAGAAGAAAGTTATGTCTATTTTGAGTTTAGTGACTACGCAGGCGGGCAATCTCTTTTCTACGAGGCCCCCCAAATAATGCCACCTAACCCTTAGGGCTCACGCAGTTAGGGCTTTTTATGTGCTCTTGGATGAGCTTTATCATAGACAGCTGCTAAACGCTGAAAATCTAAATGGGTATAAATCTGGGTTGTGCCAATATTGACATGACCCAGTAGCTCTTGAACGGCACGCAAATCGCTAGATGATTCCAATAAATGGCTGGCACAGGAATGGCGCAGTTTATGGGGATGTAAACGTTGCGACAAACCACGCTTTTCCTGCCAATAAATCAAGCGCGCTTGGACATTGCGCATGCTAATGCGACGACGCTGTTGGCTAACAAATAAAGCTTGCTCATCAATATCACATAAATCATTGCGCAGACTCAGCCAAGCGCGTAACGCCTCAACCGCTTGCTTGCCAATCGGCACATCACGCTCTTTACCACCTTTGCCATAAACACGCATCATGCCTTGATTTAAGTCTAGGCTATTGACGTTTAAACCCACTAGCTCAGCCAAGCGCACACCGGAGGAATAAAACAATTCCATCATTGCGCAATCACGCACCTCTAAAGGGCCTTCGGGATCAGCTGCTAGCAAATAGTCCAGCTGATCAGCATTCAGCACTTCAGGAAGATGGCGCGGTGTTTTCGGTACGGGGACATCAAAGCAAGGATTAGCATTCACTAAACCCTCGCGCAGCAGAAATTGGTAAAAGCGGCGCAGTGATGAAAGCTTACGTTGCAAACTCCGACCTTCCAAACCACGCCGCCGCAAAGCACTAATCCAATCGCGGATATGAAAGGCTTTGACTTGAGTGACTGCAGGTGCGTCTTTGACTTGCTCTAGCCATTTTACAAAATCACCTAAATCCTGCTGATAAGCAGACAAGGTTAAAGGCGAATAACGTTTTTCGCTTTGTAAGTAATGTTGATAGCGCTCAAATACCTGTAGATCCATCACTTAAGAATGACTGGATTCAATCGAGGGGTCAACCCATGCCTCTAAATGCAAGGATAAAGCCCGCGATACCAAATCACCCAATTGGCTAATGAATAAGGTTCCCATCCCCGGATGGAAGCGATCTTCATGCTCACTGCCTAGAGCCAACACGCCAATATTGCGCGCTTCGAATAAGGGGATGAGCACCGCTGATTTAATTTTGGTATTCTGTTCGCCAAATAAGAAGATTTGCTGCTTAGGGCGCAAACGGCCACAAACAGGTTGGCGCTTTTGGAACAAACCAGCCATTTGCTTTAAAGCACGATCTTCGGGGTCAATAAAATGCAAGGTGCTATCCGCAGATTGGCCACGACCAATTAAACGCAGCACGACATTGTCCGCATCAAATTGCGAACACATTAAATCACGGCAAGTCGCGACGACATCATCCAAGCTATCGCAGGTCATTAGCTCTAACGCTAAATGATGCAGGCTGACAACTACCCGCTCACTTTCACGTGCCGCACGCAGCATATCTTCCATTTGCCTTGAAAGTTGCGCTTGGCGATCACGCTGGCGTTGTACTAAATGCTCTAATAAAGAAACGGCATCGCCTGTGTGGCGGTGCGGGATAAATAGATAATCAAGGATGTCACCATGTTCTTGGAAAAAATCATTATTTGCGCGGAGGTAAGCGGCTACCTGCTCAGCGCTTAGTTCGTATTCTTCTAATGATGTGCTCATACTGTCACTGTACCTGTATAAACGGTCGTTGCAGGCCCTGTCATATAAACGGGCTGCCCTTCGCCCTGCCATGCAATTTGCAAACGCCCACCGGGTAAATCCACCTGAACTTGTTCAGCGAGTAAACCTTGTAAACGCCCGGCTACCGCAGCAGCACAAGCACCTGTTCCACAGGCCCGAGTTTCACCGACACCCCGTTCAAACACACGTAAACGAATTTGTTGAGGATTAATAATTTGCATAAATCCTACATTTACACGCTTTGGAAACAGAGGATGTGATTCTAAGGTGGGTCCTAACAACGCGACCGGTGCTGTTTCCGTATCTGCGACTTGTAGCACAGCATGTGGATTGCCCATTGAAACTGCTGCTAACTGCACAGAATTTTGCCCTATCTCTACAGTATAGAGCATTTGGCGCTGTTGGAAAATGAATGGAATTTCAGCAGGCTCTAACCGAGGTATGCCCATATTAACTTTAACTAGGTTACTGTCTTGTAAATCTAAGACAATCCGCCCAGATTTGGTCATGACTGGAATGCTGGTCTTTTGCGTCAGCCCTTGCTCATAGACAAAACGTGCAAAACAGCGCGAACCATTCCCACAATGCTCGACTTCACTCCCATCGGCATTAAAAATGCGATAACGAAAATCAGCCTCTTCACCACTATAAGTTTCCACTACTAATAACTGATCAAAGCCAATGCCTTCATGGCGATCACCTAAGCGCTTTACCAATTCTGTATCAAAAATCAGTGGCTGATTAATCGCATCAAATACAGCGAAATCATTACCTAAACCATGCATTTTCGTAAATTGAACAGATTGCCCCAGCATGTCTACCCCTTGTCTAATCGAGTATATTAGTATACAAATATATAGCGATAAAGCGATATGCCTGCTATATTAGCAGTACGTTATATTGCGTTTTACCCATCATGTTACTGGAAATCAGGAGAGGAAAATGACCGATTTCAACACAGAACTGGACGCACGTGGCCTGAACTGCCCCTTGCCGATTCTGCGCACCAAAAAAGCAATGACTAGCATGACTGCTGGCACTGTATTAAAAATAGTCGCAACTGATCCAGGTTCTGTCAAGGATATGGAAGCTTATGCTAAACAAACTGGCAATGAATTGATCAGCTGTACTGAAAGTAATGGCGAATATACTTACTATATTAAGAAAAACTAGGCATTTAGCTTTGCTCTATCATTTTTCAAACGAGTGGCTCACTGTTCCCTAAGTTAGGAAGAGATTTAAGCTAACTCGTGGCTTAGCGGGCACGGTTATTCTATCGCCGACCCGCTCTATTAAGCTTTTGATAATCTCTCTGTGATTTGCTGATTTTAACGACACTGCCTATACTGCTAAAAAATTGCGGAGTGTCGATTATGTCTAACCCCTTCACCATTCGCGGCACTATTCAAAACCCAGCCGAATTTATTGGGCGCGAGGAAGAAATAGCGCATATTTTATCACGCATCTGCACCGAGCAAAGCTGCTCAGTGGTCGGTGAACGGCGCATCGGTAAATCCTCACTTTTATATCATCTTTATCAAACGGGGCAACAACGCTTGCAGGATGCACGCTTTCGCTTTGTTTATATTGAGCTGACCGCTGCAAATGCACAAACCCAAGTGGACTTTCTGCAAACTGTGCTGAAGCATTTGGATTTGCCAACCGAGCGTATCCAAGAGGGCAACCGCCCCCACCGCAATCTAGTGGCTTTTGATGAATTATTGCAGGAACAAAGCCAGCGTGATGACTGCTGTGCTGTGCTCTGCCTCGATGAATTTGAAGCTTTGTTTGCTAATGCCACTGAATTCAATGATCTGTTTTTCAATCATTTGCGCAGCATGGTCAACGGGCGGCGTGTGGTGTTGGTGACCGCTTCACGCGAAGCGCTAGAAGTCTATTCAGTGCAAGAAAAACTGACCTCGCCCTTTTTTAACTTATTGAGTGTGGTTGAATTAGGCGATTTCAGTGAGCAAGCAATTGAAGCTTTCCTTAGACATTATCAGCCACAGGTACAGTTTACCCAGCAGGAATTAGAGTTTATTGATCGGTATGCCGAGCCGATGCCGCTTAAATTACAAATCTTTTGTGATGTTTTATGGCAATGGCGGCAGCACCCTGATTGGGATAATGACAGAGCCTTGGAAAAGATTACCAAGATTTATGCTCAGTTTTTGGGGCATGGGCATAAGTTAACCAAAGCTAAGCAAACCGCCGTCGGGCTATTTTCAAGTGAAAAACTCGGACATTGGCTAGCTAATTTGAAAGCAGGCCGTGATTTGTTTTTAGGAAGTGAGTAAACTGATGCTTAAATGGTGGAGTGATAGTTGGTATTGGTTTTACTTGACTCTATTTAAAACCAACACACTAGAAAGCAAATCCAAAAAAATCTTATCATCTCAAGCTATGATGATATTTTTTAAATTTTACTTATTTTTTAGCATTTTTTTTATCCTTTTAATTATTCTTAGTGGAATATTTAATAATTTATTAGGGAATTTTTTTTACTGGAAATTATCATTTAAAATAGCATTCATTTCTATAATTGCTGGCTCAGTTGGCGGAATTTACTGTCTAAGATATGAATTATCTTCTGGTTTAATTCTAGGCTTATCTTTTATATTAGGTTTTGAGTTTATATCAGGTGTAATTATAGGCTTAAAAGGCAGCAATGGATTTGGCATTGATCTTGGCCTCAGTGGCGGAATTATTTTTGGAATAATATTTTCGCTAACTACTCCAAAAGACAAATTTCTATTTTTAGGACTAGTATTTGGATTGACTGCAGGTTTTTTTGGAAAAGAATCGGAGTCAATTAATTACGTATTATGGTATTTATTAAGCTTAACAAGTACATTTTTAATTCTCTACCTAAGGCCTTTCTATTTGCCTATTCACTTAGTGCAATATTGGTATTCAAAAAAAAGTCAAAATCCTTATAAAATCTTCAGATACTCTCCCATACATTGGGATGAAATGATCCATTTACCATTACCTTATATGCAGGCTTGGCTCGTGCATTTAGCCCGTTACGATCAAACCCAAGGCATCGCTGCTATTGAATTCATTGCCAATGAGCGTCCTGTCGAGCGGAAAACCGCTTTCAAAGCCTTGGTTATTATCTTAGGTGATGACCTCGCCCACGCAAACACCCTACCAGACTTATTCAAACTCAAGGGGTTTTTTAAACGTTTTCCCAACGAAGATAAAGCGCTCCCAATTGGCCTAAACGAGGCTCGTCAACACTTCAATCGTATTAGCGAACTCGCGCAAGACTACCTCAACCGCCAAACCTTCACGGGGCAACAACAAGTGCTTAAAGAGCTGCAGATACAAATGCACGAATTTCATGATTTAATGAAACTTACCCCCGCTCCGGTTGGCACAGCCTTTCAACCGCATGCGGCTCGCTGGTTACAAATGCTGGCTGCTGAACAAACCAAACTGCAAGCCCAAGCCGAGTTTAATCCCCTGCCGAATCCTTATATCGCTGGCAACCCATTGCAAGCACGTGACCAACATTTATTTGTTGGGCGGCGTGATTTATTACTGGCCTTGGAAGAACATATTCTCAATACTCAGCAAAAACCCTCATTGCTGTTATACGGGCGGCGACGGACTGGCAAATCCTCCACCTTATTAAATCTGCCGCAGAGCCGCTTTGAATCGGTCTATATCGACTGCCAAGATTCCCGTTGGCATGAAAGCGACCAAGCTTTTTGTTATAACCTTGCTAAAGCAGTTTTCGAGGCTTTGTTTAAAAGTGGCAGTTTGGCAGGTTTAAATCAGCCCAAACTTGAGCAATATGAAAAAAATGCCTTCACCCAATTAGATGCTTTCCTAGAACCTGCACAAAAGCTAGCTGAGCAGCGTAGCAAACGTATTTTGCTGGCCTTTGATGAATATGAAGCCTTAGAAGATGCCGTGCTTAACCAATATATTAGCGAACGGGTTTTGGGTAAATTGCGTAATTTAATTCAGCATCACCCAATGATCGTCGTGCTGGTATCCGGTGGCCACCGTTTTGAAGAATTACCCCGTATTAATTGGGCGAATTACCTAATCAATACTCATCTGCTGGAATTAAGCTTTTTAGCTCCATCAGCAGCACATGAATTACTCACTCAGCCCGTCCCAGAATTAAGCTATGCGGAAGGGGTGGTGGAAACCATCATTCAAGCTACCCATTGCCAGCCGTATTTATTGCAGATGGTTGCTTCTGAATTAGTGAATTACCTCAATAGCCAGAAGCGCTGCCTTGCTAGTTTGGATGATGTAGAACTTGCCTTCAGCAAAACCTTAAAAAGTGCTGCTGTTTATTTCACCGATACGTGGCGCAAAGATAATAGCCCCGAAGAACAAGTCATTTTGCGAGCCTTCGCACAAGGTAGTCATCTATCTGAAACTCATGCTGCTCTACTGCAAGGCTTAATACGCAAAGAATTAGTCGAGCGAGTGGGTGACACTTATCAACTAGCCGTTCCCCTGTTTGCACGTTGGATACGGGAAAATCAGTAGAAATTAATCAATCATGGACAAATACTCACGCCTTCGCCAACTACTAGAACAGCGCCAAGAACAGCACCTGTACCGCCGCCTACGCATCACCGAAAGCCCCCAGCAACCTGTCATGCAAGTGAATGGCAAAATGATGCTGACCTTTTGTAGCAATGATTATTTAGGCTTAGCCCATCATCCAGACGTGATTAAGGCCTTTCAACAGGCAGCCAATCAATACGGTGTAGGTAGCGGTGCAGCGCATTTAGTGAATGGGCATTCGCGTTTGCATCAGCAGCTTGAAGAGGCTTTAGCTGAATTTACCCATCGTGAACGTGCCTTGTTATTTTCTACTGGCTATATGGCAAATTTAGGGCTGGTTGCTGCTTTAGCGGAACGCCCGGATACGGTGTATCAAGACCGACTCAATCACGCTTCTTTATTAGATGCGGCTCTGTTATCTAGCGCCAAACGAGTACGTTATCCACATAACGATACCCAGCAACTCGCTAAGCGGTTAGAGGCACAAAGCACCGGACAAAAATTGATAGTCACGGATGGTGTATTTAGCATGGATGGTGATACTGCCCCTGTTAAAGCCTTAGCGAGTTTAGCCAAGCAGCATGAGGCTTGGCTAATCGTGGATGATGCACATGGTTTTGGAGTCTTAGGCGAGACTGGAGCAGGTTTATTAGAAGCTGAACACTTAGCTCAAGAAGAGGCTGTCTTAATGGGTACGCTCGGTAAAGCCTTTGGCACAGCAGGCGCTTTTGTAGCAGGCA
The DNA here is from genome assembly GCA_049290875.1 of Thiolinea sp. GTDB lineage: Bacteria > Pseudomonadota > Gammaproteobacteria > Thiotrichales > Thiotrichaceae > Thiolinea. The sequence continues at coordinate 101,223 of JBATOI010000039.1, read as the reverse complement.
GCACTGATTTAATTGAGTATCTTATTCAAACCGCTCGGCCTTATATTTATACCACCGCCCAACCTCCAGCGATTGCCGCTGCTAGCTTAGCTAGCCTAAAACTCATACAAGCCGAAAGCTGGCGGCGTGAGCATTTGAAAGAATTAATTCAAATGTTCCGTCACGGTGCCGCACAACTAGGTTTAGCTTTAATGCCTTCGTCAACAGCCATTCAACCTATTTTGGTGGGCGAGAATGCCAAAGCCGTAGCCATTAGCCAACAATTAGAGCAAATGGGGATGTTAATTACCGCGATTCGCCCACCCACGGTGCCGCCAAATACCGCTCGTTTACGCATTACCTTGTCAGCGGCACATACTCAGCAGCAGATAGAGCGTTTATTAGCTGCTTTAAATCAAGTAGTTAATACCTAAATTAATTTAAATAAATAAAAAAGCCGCTCCCAACAGCGGCTTTCTATTGCTTCAAACCCCTCTACCTTCAGGGTAGAGCAACTGTCTTGATGTAGTGTCAAGCCTGTTGTTCCCTTGGTGGATTCCAAGGTTGGTTATCCCTGACCATGGCATTCAGAATGATCAGGATTTTTCTCATGCAGGCAGTAAGTGCAACCTTCTTGGGTTTGCCCGCCTGAACGAGCTTTTCATAAAACCGCTTGATGGTTTCGTTACGCCTGGAGGCCACTAATGCCACCATATACAGCAGGTTCCTTACTTCAGCCCGTCCCGTCCGCCCCAGATAGCACGTTTCCCGCGTATCGTGCCACTGTCACGGTTGAAGGCCGCGATTGCTTTCCGGTCGAGCATCCCCAGTTCTGGCAGCGCGGCTAGCAAGGTGAAGCTGGCACGTCCCACGCCTTTGAAACTCTTCAGCAGGTCTTCCTTCGCTTTCCATGCTGGGCTGGCCTGCACGAATTGCCCTAGGTCTTTGTCCACGTAACAACTTATCCACCAATGCCATAATACCTGCGGGGGTATGTCTGCTTGCCATGCCTCGCTGGAGTGCAAACTATGCACATCCAAATGTGCTTTGGAGACATCAATGCCGATAAAGGTTTCTTAGGTTTTCTCCATGTTCCTGTACTCCCATCCTAGCCGATGATGCGGGGTGTTCCCCGGCAACTGTTCGGGTTCTTCAAGCATTGGATGTGGCGACCCAAGCTCTCTAACGGGGTTTTACCCAGAGGGGTTACGGCCTGCCACATCCTGAAAACTCCTTGTTTAGTCCATTTGGGATGGTATTGCACTGATACTAGGAGTTGGGGTGAGGGCAAATTAAAAAAACAACTGAACCTTCGCTTCCTGACGATACTTATGCAACAGCGGCTCAGTATAACCATTTGGCTGTTCGCGCCCTTTGAAGACTAAATCGCAAGCCGCTTTAAACGCTACGCTCTTCTCAAAATTGCCCGACATTTTGGTATAAGTTGGGTCACTGGCGTTTTGTGCATCAACTTTCGCTGCCATTTGTTTGAAAGCATCCATCACTTGTTGTTCGGTACAAATGCCGTGCAGCAACCAATTCGCCATGTGCTGGCTGGAAATACGCAGGGTGGCACGGTCTTCCATCAAGCCCACATCGTTAATATCCGGCACTTTCGAGCAACCCACGCCTTGGTTAATCCAACGCACTACATAACCTAAAATGCCCTGCGCATTATTTTCCAATTCTTGCTGGATTTCTGTCGTACTCCAGTTTGGATTTTGCGCCACTGGAATCGTCAAAATATCATCCAATTTCGCGCGCCCACGGCTCTTTAATTCTTGCTGGCGCGCAAACACATCGACTTGATGATAATGCAGCGCATGTAAAGTTGCAGCGGTCGGCGAAGGAACCCACGCGGTATTTGCGCCCGCCATTGGATGGCCGATTTTGGTACTAAGCATATTCGCCATTTGATCAGGAATCGCCCACATCCCTTTACCGATTTGTGCGTGACCCGACAAGCCGCACTCCAAGCCAATATCCACATTCCAATCTTCATAGGCTTTAATCCACGGTGCGGATTTCATGTCACCCTTGCGCAGCATTGCGCCCGCTTCCATGGAAGTATGAATTTCGTCGCCCGTGCGATCCAAGAAGCCCGTGTTAATGAATACCACCCGCTCTTTCGCGGCACGGATACACTCTTTCAAATTCACCGTGGTGCGGCGCTCTTCATCCATAATGCCGACTTTCAGTGTATTGCGCGCCAAACCCAAAGCCTCTTCAATGCGCCCAAATAATTCATTAGTGAAAGCAACTTCTTCGGGGCCATGCATCTTCGGTTTGACGATATACACCGAACCTGTACGCGTATTCTTCGCGCTGGTATTGCCCTTGAGATTGTGCATAGCAATCATCGAAGACAGATAACCATCCATAATGCCTTCGGGAATTTCCTTGCCATCTTGCGCAATAATCGCCGGATTGGTCATCAAGTGGCCGACATTCCGAATGAACAACAAGCTGCGTCCGTGCAGGCTCAACTTGCCACCATTGGCTGCGGTATATTCACGGTCTGGATTCATCGCGCGCGTGAAGGTTTTGCCGCCCTTACTGACTTCTTCCTTCAAATCGCCCTTCATCAAGCCCAGCCAATTGGTGTAAACCAGCACCTTGTCGACATCATCCACCGCCGCGACCGAATCTTCGCAGTCCATAATCGTGGTAAGTGCGGCTTCCATCACAATGTCATTCAAGCCTGCTGCATCACTGCCACCAATCGTCCCCGCGCGATTGATTTGCAGTTCGAAATGCAAACCATTGTTTTTCAATAAAATCGCTGTTGGACTCGCCGCATCGCCGTTATAACCAACAAACTTCTCAGGCTGCTTTAAGCCGACTTTGGAACCGTCTTTTAAACTGACTTGCAAAGCACCATTCGCTACCGTGTAGCTAGTCGCATCTTTGTGGGAGCCAGCCGCTAAAGGCGCAGCTTCATCTAAGAATTTACGGGCGAATTCAATCACCTTCGCACCACGCACTGGGTTATAAGACTTGCCTGGTTCAGCGCCATCGGTATAAGGAATCGCGTCCGTGCCATACAGCGCATCATACAAACTACCCCAACGCGCATTCGCTGCATTCAATGCAAAACGCGCATTCATCACTGGCACAACTAACTGTGGGCCTGCGGTCGTGGCGATTTCTGTATCCACATTTTCGGTAGTGACTTGGAAAGCTGAGCCTTCGGGCTGCAAATAACCAATTTCCTGCAAGAAATCTTTGTACTTGGCGAAGTCAAAATTACTTTTATTTTCCGCATGCCATGCATCAATCTGGGCTTGCGAGGCATCACGCTTGGCGAGCAATTCGCGATTACGCGGAGCTAAGTCATTCACAATCTTTTCCAAACCCGCCCAGAATGCCGCAGGCTCAATGCCTGTACCCGGCAAAGCTTGCTGATTGACGAAATTATGCAGAAGTGTTGACACCTGCAAGCTACCGAGCTGGATTCTGTCCGTCATTTGGTCAATTCCTCAAAAACTAGATAAGATTGTCGACATTTGGTTATAGCGCAAATTTAGTAGCGGCTAAAATTGGAAATCTCAATACTGAATATTGAATTAATTAACTTAAGCTAATAATTTGATTTTTCAGTAATTTACTTAAGGCAGGGTGTTTTTTTCTAGCCAAAAAAGATAGCTCAACGCTTGTTGGCGCTCTGCCCCGCACATTTCTAATGTCGGCATCAGGCTAGCACAGACGGCTGGACGCAAAACACTGCCAAATAATTCGCAGCGCAAATCAGCTAATAAATGCAAGCAAGCCTCGCCACTGGCTTTACCTTGTGGATGCTTAGGGGTGGGCGAGCTAATCGAGGGAGCAATACAGCACGCTGCACAACCAGCACGGCAGTGCATTCACCGCCGCTCCAGATACATATCTAAAGCACCCCGTGGGCGTAAAGTCAGGCGACATTCGTGAGTGATAGCAGTGCCTTGCGGTAAGGTCAGGCGGAACTGCTGGGCTAAAATTGAAATCGCCAATACCGCTTCTACCATGCCAAACATTTTACCAATACATACCCGTGGCCCGACACTAAACGGCAAATACAGGAATTTATCAGGGCGCTTATTCACATCCATAAAGCGCTCAGGGATAAAAGCATCGGGCTGCTCCCAATAATCCTTATGCCGATGCAAGAGCCAAGGCACGACTAACATAATGGAACCGGCTGGAATTTTGCGACGACGAATCACATCCTCATGTTTAGCTTGGCGTGAAAGAATGGGCACTGGTGGATAAAGACGCATAGTTTCTTCAAACACAGCGCGGGTATAAGGTAGGTTGGGTACATCGTCATAAGTGGGTAAGCGTCCACCGAGGACTGTATCAATTTCCGCATGCATTTTTGCCTCGACCTCAGGCGCTTGCGAGAGTAAATACCAAACCCAAGAGAGTGCATTCGCAGTCGTTTCATGTCCTGCCATAAATAGCACGATCAGCTCATTGCGAATCCCTTCCCGTGAAATCGCTTCACCTTTAGTGCGCTCATTCGCAGCCAACAACTCATTCAGCAGGGTGTGCTCATAACCACCTTGCTCACCTTTGGCGATGACATTATCCACAATCGCATGAATACGTTTAGCCGAGCTTTTTGCAGCACTCATTTTTAAGCTGCCAATGGGTAGCCATTCGGGCAAACCTAAAAAGTTGGTGACATGGATTTGTTCAATCGCAGCCTGATATTCGGCAAAAGCCTTAATCACGGCAGCTGCATCTTCGCCTAAACGCGCACCGAATAGGGTACGGGCAATAATTTCTGAAGTGAGCTGTCCCATCGCGGAGAGCACGCCGACCTTAGAGCCAGCGGGTAGGCTTGCCCATTGCTCACGCATCTCGACTGAAGTATCAATCATCACTTGGCTATAGGCTTGGATATGCGTTGTGTCGAACAAACCAGTTTGCAGCAAGCGTCGATTTTTCCAGAGTTCGCCATCGCTAATGAATAAGCCGTCACCCAATAGGGGTTCGAGGGCTTTACGCATCTGCGGGCTTTTGCTTTCGTAATTATCCTTTTGCGTGACAAAGACGTATTTGACGAGTTCGGGTGTATTCGCAATGAAAATCGAGCGATTTAAAATGCGCCGGCTCATAAATTGATAACGGAAAGAATCCTCGCTCCAAAAGGACAATAAGTCACGTTTTGCACTTAAGAGCGTGGCAATACCACCAAGGTCAGATTGATGGCGTTTAGGATAAGGGGGGACAAAAGCAGTGCTCATTTTTGTTAGCGTATTGGCTTAAAACAGGCCAGCACTATAGCACAGCTGCAAAAAAGCACTGGTAACCTTTATCAGATTACCAGTAAATAACAGTAAGTAAGGAAAATGAAATTGAATCAGAAATGCGTGTTAATAACTATGTCGCGGTGGCGTGCTTAGTGGTTCATTAACGAATACTTGCCCCTTCAGCAATTAGGTCACGATAAGCATGCCAGCTTGAATGAGCCACTAAGGGCATAGCAATAATCAGGCCTAAATTAAAAGTTGCTAGCCCCAAGCCAATGATAACAGTAATCGTAATTGCCCAGAGCAACATGGTTTTGGGGTTGGTCATGCAGACACGTAAACTAGTGGCAATAGCAGTCATAATGTCCGCTTTGCGTTCAATCAAAACGGGAACTGTGACCACACCCGTTGCAAAGGCGACTAAAGCAAATAAGAAGCCCACGCCCATAAAGTTCAAGCTAAATAAGACGCTATTATTCATTTGCATCAAGCCATCCCAAAGCGCCAGATAGCCAGGCATGGTGCTGATTGAAGCAAAATTATTAAAGAACAGAGCGATGATCATCCCGGAAGCAGGCACCCATAACATCATGAGAAAACCGACCGTTAACGCATATAAGCCTAATCCCAAAGCGTTGTAACGAATGGCCACTAATGACGTACCAAAATCAGTTTTTTTACCTTGATCACGTTGCCAACTAAGTACATATAAACCTAAAGCTAAGAAGGGCCCGACTAAAAAGAAGCCGCTGATAAAGGCCACTATAAAAGCGGGATTAGCCATAGAAAACATACTTAAAACAATACCGGTAAAGGAAAACAAAACCCCATAGAGTAAGCTAGCTGCAGGGTTTGCTTGAATATCTTCCCAGCCCTTTTTCAACCAGCGTGGGATAGCACGGGCGTCCACTTTCTGGATGGGATAGCTTCTGAATAAGTCTTTAGCATGAGGTGCAGGTGAAATAGTGGTAGGTCTATGAATGAATTGCTGCATGTTTACTCTCCTTAAACAAGTCTAAACAAACTCGTCTTGACTGATCAGGCTTAAAACAGGCTTGAGCTGCAATACCTGATAGCTTTAGTCAGGAATTAAAAAGTATAGCCGAAGAAAAAAAGCAGGCTCAACTAACCTTAAAAATTACAGGGAACTTCAGCGCACTATTGCAAGATCAACTAGCCATCAAGACTCGTTGTTGCTCTAAGCTCGTTAATAAGCGCCATTCACCGGTAGCTAGTTGAGGATCTAACGGGAGGCTACCTATTTGTTCACGATGCAATTGTTCAACATGATTACCCACCGCTGCTAGCATGCGTTTGACTTGGTGATACTTGCCTTCATAAATCGTAATGCGTACTTGCTGCTCAGGTAGAATCTCGACTTTTGAAGCACTAACGGGCTCAGTTTCCCCATGTAATATTACACCTTGCTGCAATTGGTCAGCCGCTGTGGTAGGTAAAGGTTCCGCTAGTTTAGCCAGATAAACTTTAGGTACATGCTTACGCGGTGCAGTAATCCGATGCGACCATTGCCCATCATTGGTAAGTAAGATTAAACCCGTTGAATCTTTATCCAAACGCCCAACAGGGTGTAGCAAATGCACATGCGGATGCTTAATTAAATTTAAAACCGTGCGCTGACTGGGATCTTCGGTTGCACTAATCACACCTAAAGGCTTATTCAGCATCAAATAAATCAAACCAGGTAGGCTCAGGATTTCGTCTTCGAGCCTTACCTGAGCACCCTCAGGCACCGCTGTAGGCGACTTCAAAACGATTTGTTCGTTGAGACTAATCAGGCCAGCTCTAATGAGTTTTTGGGCTTCATTCCGCGAAGTATTCAGCGCTTGACTGACAAATTGATCAAGACGTATCATTTAGAAACCACGCCCAACATGCATATAAATGCCCGGATCATAGCCTTCGGTTTGCCCAATCCCAATGAAGGCGGGGCCAATCGGACTATCCATTCCCACGAACAAACTGCCTGACAATAATAAACTCCCCCAATTCACATCGGCAGATTTTTCCCAAGTATTACCTAACTCCAAAGCCCCCCCTGCGTATACCTTAGCGACACCCGGGTAATCCACTAATTCGTACATATAAGTACCGCGCCCTAGCGCTGCATGATTGCCGCGTAATTGGTTGGCTGATAGACCCGACAAGGTATTGTAGCCACCTAAGCTGAGTTGCTCAGTAATGAATGTATCGTCACGCAAGGTGCTACCCACTTGGCCTTTGAGCGTGAAACGATGTTTTTCTTCGGTCCAAATTTTGCCACCCGCAATTTTGACTCGGTCAAAGTCGACATCGGCGCCCAAGGCTTGAAAGCCGTGAGTATATTCAGCCTGAAACCACTGGCCGCGATTCGGGAAATCAGCATCATTTAAAGTATCGGTGTTGTAGGCAAACTCAATGCCTGCGATTTGCAGTGACTTGCCGGGGAAGGTCAGTTTGCCCGTTTTAATATCAGGCGTGAGATTACGATAAATCGCGCCCGCACTAAACTCACTGGCTGTCCCTACATCAGCGCGCCAGTTGGCTTCTACACCCGTTTCACCTAACCGAACTTCAGCCGTGCGGTCTTCACCCACATATTCATAAAAATCTTGGCGGTCATGCCAAGCACGTGCATCTAAGAAAGCACCCTGACGATCATTTAGCGGGTGCAAAATTTGTGTCTCCGCATGCAACCGATCACCAACTACTAAACTATTGCGTAATTCAGTACCAGAACTCGTTGCACCTTTTAGCACATGGCGAACGCCAATTTGATAGCTAGCATCGCCTTCAAAATCATCATCTAAAGTAAAGCCAAAGCGTAAGCGCTGATCACCTGTGGAGCGTTGGCGCGCAATCACCCGCAAATCGTAAGCATCTTTACCCGACGGCTTGAGGCTGTAATCCACAATATCGAAATAGCCTAAGCTATGCACATTATTCAAACCGCGTTGCAGCTTGGCGACGTCCAAGGTATCGCCTGCTTGCACACCTAAGCGTTGTAAAAGCACGGAGTCCTTGAGGCGTGAATTATTTTCCAAAATCACTTTGGCAATAAGGCCATCTTTAATACCTTGTTCTGCTTCAGCTTCAGTCGATTGTTTAGCCAGTTGAGTTTGTTTGTGATTGGGTACATAAGCGGCTAAGCGTTTAATCGCACCGATTTGTGCGCGAGCAGCCTTCTCACCAATGGGAATCGTGTCACGCACTCGATCAAAGGAAAGTGAGCCGATGTCTTGCAAATCAGGTTCCAAGACAATATTCGGCGCGTTCAAGCCCTTTAATTGTGGCAGGCTATTTTTAGCAGTGAGAAATTGCATCGCTTGCACGGTTACAGCCACGGCTGAATTCAGCTCATCACGCTTTTCAAAATAATAAGGCAAGCTAACCACAATTAAAATATCTGCTCCCATTTGTTTGGCAACATCCACTGGCACATTATTCGAGACAAAGCCATCTACTAAGACGCGGTTATCAATGGTAATCGGCGAAAAGAAGCCCGGAATGGACATACTAGCACGTACCGCGGTGGCTAAATTGCCTTTACCTAACACCACTTGCTCGCCCGTTTCAATATCGGTTGCGACCGCCCGAAACGGAATCGGCAGCTGATCAAAATCTTCGATCTGTGCTACTCGTTCTAAAAGGTGACGTAATTCAAACATAAGCTTTTGCCCACTCACCAAACCATCCGGGAGTTTTAAGGATTTGTTTTTAATCCCCACTTCGCCAGTATTAAAAAACCCCGCATTGTCACGTTTGAGCTGGAAGCTTTGCCGATCACGTGGTTGCTGATCATCAAATAAACTGGGCCAATCTAATGCTTTGACCACTGTTTCTAATTCATCCGCTTTATAACCTGCGGCATACAAGCTCCCCACAATCGCGCCCATGCTAGTACCTGCAATCATATCAATGGGTACACCTTGCTCTTCTAAGACTTTCAGAACCCCCACATGGGCAATGCCTGCCGCACCACCGCCACCGAGCACTAAACCAATACGTGGGCGCTTTTTTGGAGCTTGATTGGCGGCTTGAGCGTTCGGCAAAAAGAATAAAAGCAGACTTAAGCTGAGCAGAACAGACAGGAGCTTGGTGAAATTCATAATTTAAACTCTTAATAACTGGACAAAGTATAGGTGTCCAGACGAGCTGAACTCAACTTTGTGGTAATTGCTGCTACAATAGCGCGAGCTAATTATAAAAATAAGAGATTATCCAGATGGTACTCAAAGATTATTTACGCATTCTTGCGACTCGTGATGGTTCTGATCTTTATCTCACTGCGGATGCACCACCAGCGGCTAAATTTCAAGGCTCACTCAAACCGCTAGCTCGGGAGCGTTTAACCCCTGAAGAAGTGCATGCGATGGCTTACGAGCTCATGGATGCTGAGCAGCGCAAGCAATTTGAACATAAGCCAGAAATGAATCTTGCCATCAGTGAAGAAGGCATTGGCCGTTTTCGGGTGAATATCTTTAAGCAGCGCCATAAAGTGGCAATGGTGATTCGGAATATTAAAACTGAAATCCCAGATGCCAATAAAATTGGCCTGCCCGATGTTTTAAAGAACGTGATTATGGAAAAGCGCGGCCTGATTCTATTTGTGGGTGGTACTGGTTCAGGGAAATCGACTTCGCTAGCAGCCTTGATTGATTATCGCAATCGTAATTCGGATGGGCATATTATCACTATCGAAGACCCGATTGAGTATGTACATCCGCATCGCAAGTCGATTATTAGCCAGCGTGAAGTGGGCGTGGACACGGATAGCTACGAAGATGCCTTGAAAAATACCCTGCGCCAAGCGCCAGACGTGATTTTGATCGGTGAGATTCGTACCCGCGAAACCATGGAGCATGCGCTCGCTTTCGCTGAAACTGGGCATTTATGCTTATCCACTCTGCATGCGAATAGCGCTAACCAAGCGCTAGATCGGATCATTAACTTCTTCCCAGAAGAGCGTCATCATCAGCTCCTACAAGATTTATCGCTGAATTTAAAAGCTTTTATTTCACAGCGCCTGATTCCAACCATTGAAGGTAAGCGTACTGCCGCGATTGAGATTCTGTTGGGCACACCGATTGTGCGTGACTTAATCATGAAAGGTGATGTGGGCGCGATTAAAGAGATTATGGAAAAGTCCGAGCAGCAAGGTATGCAGACGTTTGACGGGCATTTGTACCGCCTATTCCGCGAGAAGAAAATTTCCTTAGAAGAAGCTTTACGTAATGCAGATTCAGCCAGCAACCTAAAGCTACGCATTAACTTATCGCCAACCGATAAAGCGGATACCGAAGGGGGCGAAGGCGGCAAGCCTGATCATCTATCAGCCTTCGACGGCTTATCCTTAGAACCAAAAGCTGAGGATGTGGAAGAAGAAGCATTCTAAACAAGGAAAACAAGTAGTTAGGTCGACGTGGCTGTTCGACTTAACTACTTGGGTTTTTGGGATAAACTTGAATCCTAAACCGTTCTAGCCCATGCTTAACACTTATTGTGATTGCTTACTGAAGAGTCCTAAATGACTGCCAAAACACCTAGCGTTCCCTTGATTAAGATTCCGATTACGGCTCATGTGGAATCCTTGCGCCCGCACTATACGCCTGAGCAAAAAATTCAAATCAAAGCCAAAATTGCCCAAAAGCTCAAAGAGCAAGATGCCGTTTTGGTCGCGCATTATTATGTGGATCAGGATCTACAAGAGTTAGCAGATGAAACCGGTGGCTATGTCTCTGATTCTTTAGATATGGCGCGCTTTGGCAATGAGCATCCGGCGAAAACCTTGATCGTAGCCGGTGTGCGCTTCATGGGTGAGACCGCGAAGATTCTCAATCCAGAAAAGCGTGTACTGATGCCGACTTTAGAGGCAGAGTGCTCACTGGATTTAGAATGCCCAGCTGAGTCGTTTTATAAGTTCTGCGATGAAAACCCAGATCGCACCATTGTGGTTTATTCCAATACCAGTGCTGCAGTCAAAGCGCGTGCCGATTATGTGGTGACTTCAAGCATTGCGGTTGAACTGATCTCTTGGTTGGATGAACAGGGTAAGAAAATTCTGTGGGCACCAGATCGGCATTTGGGGCACTACATTCAGCAAGTCACGGGCGCGGATATGCTGCTTTGGCAAGGTGCTTGTATTGTGCACGATGAGTTTAAACATTTAGCCTTGGCTGACTTAAAAGAAAAATTCCCTGATGCTGGTGTATTAGTCCATCCAGAATCGCCTGAAAAAGTGATTCAACTGGCGGATGCAGTCGGCTCAACCACGCAACTCATCAAAGCAGCACAGACGTTACCGAATACGCGCTTTATTGTGGCCACCGATAGCGGCATTTTCTACAAAATGCAGAAAGCCGCGCCAGATAAAGAGTTTATTGCTGCACCAACCATGGGTGAAGGCGCAACTTGTAAAAGTTGTGCGCATTGCCCGTGGATGGCTATGAATGGCTTGCATAATCTATTGCAAGTATTGGAATCGGGCAAAAACGAAATCTTCGTGGATGAAGAGATTCGGGTGAAGGCATTGCGCTCCACCCAACGGATGCTTGATTTTGCCAAAATGCGTCGTGGCTAAGCGTTAAGCCAATACTTGTGCGACCACCGCGCGCACTGAGCCTAAACCCGTCGCGACTCCATTACTACCGTGGCCTGCATTAATATAAAGGCCACGAATCTCAGGGTGTTCACCCATAAACGGCTCATCATTTTCCGAGAAAGATAATAAGCTGCTCCAGTGATTATGGATCGGCAGCTCGGTGAGTTCAGGCATTAATTCGCAAGCCACTGCACGCAATTCTTGCTGTGCCTGCTCAGTCAAAGTCTTTTCCAGACCTTGCGAAGAAAACACTGAACCGCAGACAATCCGCCCATCTTGGCGCGGAATCAGGTAATAATCCTGATGCACAATCATGCGCTGCAAGCTGCTGTACTGAGTGCGGAACATAATCGACTCTGCTAGTTGCGGGCGTAATTGCAGGGGGCTGTCTTTAACTTCAGGGAACACACTCGTCCACGCACCCGCAGTGAGAATCACTTTATGTGCTTTAAACAACTCATTGCCAATGTAAATCCCACCTATTTGGCCATTGACAACATGCAGCTGCTGCACGGCTTGATGTTGGCTGACTAAAATCGGGCGCATATGCAGGCTAGCCCGTAGCGCGGCATTTAAGCGCGGGCTGCGCACTTGCGCTAATTCAGGGAAAAATAAGGCGTGTTTAAACGCTGGATTTAAGTGCGGTTCGCAGGTTTTTAAGGCGGAACCTTCGAGAATTTCTAATGGATAGCCCCACGTTGCTGCCCAGTGCTGAGCGGCTTGATGTTGGCTGCTATCAGTGATAATTAGGCCGGATTTTAGCCATTGCGGGTCGATATTAGTTTCTTGATAGAGGCGTTCGCATAAAGCAGGATAATGCTGTTGGCTGTCTTTGACTAAGGCACTGACGACGGGGCTGGCCTGCCAAGGATAGAGCGGGGTAATCAAGCCACCTCCCGCCCAAGAAGACTCTCGGCCCAGCTCATTTTGGTCGGCCAACATAACATTCAAACCTGCATCATGCAGGAATAAAGCGGTCAGCATGCCTTTTAGGCCGCCGCCTACAATGATGACATCTTTCATGCAATTCCTTCGGGGGTTGACTGTGCGTCAGTATATCAGCCCCGAAGCCAGTATTTGATTAAAACAGTTTGAATGGATGATCGCGGGTCTGTTCGTTAGGCGTGCCCGGATTAGTGAACAAACTTGGGTCAGGCATATTAGATCCTACAGGCGGAGTCGCAGTGGCTACGGTGGTGTCCGTTGCAGCTCCCGGAGTTGTTGTCACGGCGGCAGCTTCGGCTTCAGCAGCACGGGCGCGCTTACCTAAACCAAAAATATCATAAGCATTATCGCTGCTCTGCTCAGATAGATTTTTGACATTAGTGAATAGTGCTGGATCAGGCATAGGGTCAGGCTCAGCAACAGCAGGCGTAGCAGGAGTTACAGTAGTAGGAGCAACGTTAGCGACCGTCGGTGCTGCGACAGTTGCAGTTGTTACAGGTGCAGAGAGGGTTTTATTGGGGCCGCCCACACTGAAGAAGCTTTGATCAATGGGAGCAGTATTATCTGCTTGAACTAAGCTGATAGCACCTAGCAAGGCTAAGGCTGAAGAAGAAAGCAATGGTTTATACATGGAGGCTTACCTGTGAATCAAAAAGGGCGAAGCGCCGATGTAACCATTATACCGAGGAATGTACTAAGTCGCCTATAAGCTTACAGCGTTGCGCTATAGACAATCAGCATTAGACCCAACCATGCCGTACTGTGCATCCACATCGCGCGCCGATAGCGATGCGCTAAGCGTGCAGGTGGAATATTAGTAATCATAAATAAGCGCCCACCACTGGAGCGCTCAATCATATGCGTGCCCACCGTCTGCTGTTCACGCAGAAAATCTTCTTGAGCGACTTGTTCCGCAGTTTTGCAAACTTGTTGCCACTCTTCCTCATCCAAACGCCCGTCACCATTGCGGTCATAGCTTTCTAAGAGGATGTTGGGCTTGAGTTTCCAGCGCGATAAAAGTTCAGCCATTCGATGGCGTAGCGGTTGATGATTATCCGTTTTCAAAGTACGCATATCGCCAAGCACATACAGCTCTTGCCCCGGATAAATCGCATGCAGCCAATCTAAATAAGTATCTGCGGGGCTAGTGACAATTTCCGCATATCTAGGGTAAAGCAAGCAGTGTCCATACCCGTCGTCAATTACAAAAGGCTGATCTTCAATATAACCCGGAATCCATAAAGTGACTGGCAAATTAGCTAAACCACGTGTGCATTCGCCCGCCGGTAAGAAAGCGCGCCCACGTAAAGACACATAACCTTGGGCACTCTGGCTGATAAATGAATGCGGTGTATCCAGCATTAAGCGATAGCGTTGAAAAAACCTAATTGCAAACAATAAATTGCAGCAGGCGAGCAGCAGCAACCAAATAGGGGCAGCTTTAAGAATAATCAGATAACCAAGCGCTAGCCAAACTGGGATGAATTTAAGCTGTGCTGCAAAATTTAATAGCCCAGCACGCCGCAAGACTGAAGCCGCTTGATTACGCGCGACTTGCTCCCAAGCGAAAACGCCAATAGCTTGCATTTAAGAACTAAAATGCGCAGCAACATCGACATCTGCTTTTTCAGCGCTGGAAAAAGTCATCAAGCGATAAGGTTTAAAGCTCAAGGGGCGCGCAATTAACAGATCAGGGAATTGGTCAATACGCACGTTATTAATGGTCGCCGCATCATTATAAAACTCGCGCCGATCGGCAATGCTGTCTTCTAAACTGGTAATGCGGCGTTGTAGCTGCAAAAAGCCTTGGCTCGCTTTTAGCTCGGGGTAGTCTTCAGCCACCGCAAACAAATTACCTAAGCCGATCCGCAATTGATCTTCAGCCGCACCTAAAGCACCTAAATCGCCGCTACTCATCGCATTAGCCACTTGGCTACGCGCTTCGATCACACGCTGCAACGTGTCTTGTTCATACTTCATATGCTCTTTACAGACGGTAATCAGCTTCGGCAACTCTTCATTGCGCTGCTTGAGCAGCACATTGATATTACTCCAAGCCTTATCGGTATTGTTTTTCAGCAATACCAGCTGGTTATAGAGCGCAATACCCCAGAACGCTAGCCCACCTAATAGGGCAAGAAAAATCAAAAGTCCGCTGGTCATGGCTTTATTGTTAGTGATTAAACGGAGTTTAAGCCTAACAAATTTGGCTGCTTGCTAGGGGTTAGGCCGATAATTGGTGAGCTAGTTATTTTTAATATTTAGTATCATTTTTAATAGCGTTTAAGATCAGGTGCTGATGTTGAACTAGAGGAGTATAAAAACTATGCCATGTGTGACTGTCTCACCACAATTCAAGATTAAAATTCCTGCATCTATTTGTGAATCTATGCAGATTCACAGAGGGCAACAACTCCAAGTATTGCCTTACGGCCAAGGCTTGATACTGATCCCATTCAAGACAGCTAAAGAGCTGCGCGGCTTTCTAAAGGGGATTGATACTAGGGTCGAACGTGAAGAGGATCGACTGGAGTAGTTTAAAAAATAACAGAGTTTATTCTGCTCACTAATTCTGCTATTAATCCCTAAGAGTTTTCAAAAGGTGTCGCTGGGAATGATACAAAAACCGCCGCGAGTGTTTATTAGTTATAGCCACGATAGTGAAACCCATCGAGATTTAGTCTTGGGTTTAGCAAATCGCTTGCGGAATGATGGAGTAGAAAGCTGGATTGATCAATATGTACCCAGCTTTCCGGTGCAAGGTTGGCTGCGGTGGATGAAGTCAGAAATCGAGCAAGCTGATTTTGTACTGTTGGTTTGTACGCCACGGTATCTGCAACGCTTTAATGGTGAGGATACGGAAGGCGGGCGTGGAGTTAATTTTGAGGGCGTGATTATCTCCCAGACTTTGTACAATCATTATTACCGTAATACTAAGTTTATTCCCGTGCTGCCTCCCCAAGGCTGCTTTGAGCATCTCCCCTTAGAACTGCAAGCCTATAGCGCTTATAAACTAGATACAGACTATCAAGATTTATACCGACTGCTCACAGATCAACCGAAAGTTACACCACCGCCTGTTGGGCAAGTGGTACAGCTTCCAGAAAAAGCGAATCCAGCCTTCCTACCCAGTTTGAGTATTGAAAGTGCGTATTTGCAAAGCCTGCTGCAACAAAGCCAACTGCGGTTTACGGATAAAACTTATATCACGCTCTCAGGCCAATTCCAGCCAGATCGCTCCCTGATTCCGCCCGAATGTTTAATGTCTGCCAGTTTACTCTTTGAGGCTTATCGGCCTAGCCATGCAGTACGGGATTGCCCTAGCCCCAGTGAGCAGCAAGATGATCTGCTCGCGGCTTTTGCCAAATATCAGCGCTTGGTACTTTTAGGTGAACCGGGGACAGGTAAAACTTTTTCCCTGTGGCGGATTGCCGCCGAGCAAGCTCGCAAAACGCTGTTGAATCCGACTGAGCCTTTACCCGTGATTATTCCACTCAATCGCTGGACGGATGCCGAGCAAAGCTTAGCCTCTTTTGTCTTGGAGCAAATGGGCAGCCTCGCCAGTCATTTTACGCAACTTTGCCAAGCAGGGCGCGTGCTGCCCTTGCTGGATGCTTTGAACGAACTACCCTTTGATCAACGCGCCCACAAACTGCCGCAAGTTCGCGCTTTTGTGAATCAGGTTACTCGTCTGAATCAGCCAGCCTTTAGGCGCTTGCTTCTGACCTGTCGACAACGCGACTATGTGGATGCTTTAGAGCAAGACTTAGATCGGCTGACGATTGAGCCACTTGACCCACCGCGGATCTGGCAATTTCTGCAGAATTACTTCCATTATTTTGCGGAGCAACAACCGCAGCGTTTTGCAACGAAGCTAGCTGAACGATTATTTTGGCAACTTGCGGGGGGTGAAAAGGTGCAAGCCTGTTGGCAGCGTTGGCAACAACAGGGCAAAACCGATCAATGGCAAGCTTTTTGGCAGTTGCGCAAAATTCCAGATGATTGGCCTGATCAACTAAAATGGCTGGATTATGCGAGGCAAGCCCAATTAGCCGATCAGCGCAGCTTGCTGAAGCTGGCGGCCAATCCTTACCTGCTGTTTTTAATCACCACTTTATATGCCCGTTATCAAGAGTTGCCACAAAGCCGAATTGAGCTGTTTGGGCGTTTTGTAGAAGTGTTGCTCAAACGTGAATCAGAAGAAAAGGCTAGTAGTCGTGCGTATGTGCCGGAACGCATGGCTTTGCTCACTGCGCTAAAGCAACTGGCTTGGCAATTACAAAGCCGCAGCGGAACAACTCAAGAAGCCCGTACCGTGCTGGCTCGTGATGAAGCCCTGCAAACGATACCCGCCGCTGATTTAGAATTTGCTGCCGCCGCGAGTTTATTGGAGTTGACTCGTGATAGTGTGCGTTTCTCGCATCAACTCTTGCAGGAGTTTTTCACGGCGCAAAGTTTCAAGGATCGCCGCGAACAAGGCTTCACTGCTGCTGAGCTATGGCCGCCTGATCAATGGTGGCAACCTAATGGCTGGGAGGAAGCGGCTAAGCTGGCGGCAGAATATGAAGCAGAGCCAAGTCTTTTTCTACAATGGCTAGCCGTTGGAAATCCAAAACTCGCAGCCGAAATTGCCTTAACACAACAAATTCCTGAAGCCCTGCTGCTGTTTCGGGAAGAATGGCAAGCAGCGATTACCGATGTAATTAATTATCCTAATCCCAAAGAACGCCATGCCATTAGCACTGTTTTAGCATGGCTCGATTGGGACAAGCGCTTCGGCATTGGCTTAGACGCACAAGGCTTGCCCGAAATTGATTGGCTAGAGATTCCAGCGGGTGAGTTTATTTATCAAGACGGCGAGCGTTTGCACTTACCAAGTTTCAAAATCAGTCGCTACCCCATCACTAATGCTCAATTTCAAGCTTTTGTACACGCAGCGGAGGGTTATGCTGATCCACGCTGGTGGCAAGGCTTGAGGAAGCCTAAAACAGCCCAGCAATCTGGTTGGCAAGAGAGCAATCGTCCGGTGGAATCAGTGGACTGGTATCAAGCTCTCGCCTTTTGCCGTTGGCTGTCTGCTAAAACGGGCTTAACTATTAGTTTGCCAACTGAGCAGCAATGGGAAAAAGCAGCACGAGGTAATGATGGCCAAAATTACCCTTGGGGAAATGAGTACAATGCTACATTCTGCAACGCAGAAAATATGCTCGGTGAAACTTGTGCAGTAGGTATTTATCTATTAGGTCAGTCTCCTTATAAAGTTATGGATATGGCTGGCAACGTCTGGGATTGGTGTCTAAATACCTACAATCGACCCAAACAGGCTCTTATTGATATCTCTGATAATGAACCTAGAGTAAATCATGGTGGCTCTTGGCTGAACGATGAGCGGTTTCTTTGTAGTGTAACTCGTGGGAAGGTTGTACCAGATAAACGAGGAAATCTTTTAGGATTTCGTATCGTATCTAATGCTAACAACTAGCCTCATAAAGCTTGGATTTATCAACAAGTAAACAACACAGTAAGGTAAAAGCTTTGCCTTCCTGTATCAACATTTGACAGCTTAAATAGTGTATGTACAATAACTAAAAACACGAGTTTTACGGATGCGTATACACTTTGACCCACACAAAGATCGGCTCAACCTACGAAATCACGGTATTTCCCTGCGTGCTGCTGAGCAATTGGAATGGGACAGTTTTATCTCGACGGAAGATCAACGTTTTGACTACGGCGAGCAACGTATGATTGGCTTTGGCTATATCGGACTAACGCTCTACTGCCTTGTCTATGTTGAATATGATGATGAACACTGGCGGGCTATTAGCCTACGCCGTGCCACTCGACAGGAGACTCAAGCTTATGCCAATGCTTAAAACAGGCACTATCCTACCCGATGCTGCCGAAGAACTAAGGATTCAAGCGGGTATTGCAGCTGATCCCGACACTTACGAGCTACTTGATCCGGTGATTTGGGCAAAGATGCGCCCCTTAGCTCCACGCGGTCGCCCTAAAGCCGAAATCACCAAAGAGCGGATCAGCGTGCGGTTATCCGCAGAAGTCACCCAGTATTTCCGTGCGACGGGCAAAGGCTGGCAAACCCGTATGGATGAAGTCCTAAAAGCCTATGTCGAGCAACAGCGTAGCTCTAGCTAAAGTTCGGGAGTGGCAGTCTAACCCGCCACTCCATGCTCCCGCGTCGAATTAAACTTAATCTCCGGCCATTTTTCCTGCGCCATTTGCAGATTCACTCGTGTCGGGGCGATATATACCAATTCACCCGCATGGTCATAAGCTAAGTTTTGCGCGGCTTTGGTCTTAAACTCTTCAAATTTCTTCTCATTCTCCGAGCTAACCCAACGGGCGGTACTCACATTCACCGCTTCAAAAATCGCTTCGACTTTGTATTCATCCTTCAAGCGCTGCATCACCACATCAAATTGCAGAATACCGACCGCGCCTAAGATCAAATCATTATTAATTAAAGGTTTAAATAACTGAGTCGCGCCCTCTTCGCAGAGTTCCGCTAAGCCTTTCTGGAGCTGCTTCATTTTCAACGGGTCTTTGAGTTGAGCACGGCGGAAGAGTTCAGGTGCAAAGTTCGGGATACCCGTGAATTGCAGGTTTTCGCCTTGGGTGAAGGTATCACCGATACGAATGCTGCCGTGGTTGTGAATGCCGATAATATCGCCGGGATAAGCATCTTCGACATGCTCGCGGTCAGAGGCCATGAAAGTGAGCGCATCGGGGATTTTGACATCCTTACCAATCCGCACATGCTTAGCTTTCATACCCTTTTCAAACTTGCCCGAGCAAACGCGCAAGAAAGCAATCCGGTCACGGTGCTGCGGGTCCATATTCGCCTGAATCTTAAACACAAAACCAGTGAAATTATCTTCAGCCGCATCCACTTTGCGTGTCGTGGTCGGGCGTGCTTGTGGCGCGGGGGCATGCGCCACAAAATCATCCAATAATTCACGAATCCCAAAGCTATTTAAAGCCGTACCAAAATAAACGGGCGTGAGTTTGCCGTCTAAATAATCTTGTAAATTAAACTCGTGGCTCGCACCTTGTACCAATTCGATTTCGTCGCGTAACTCTTGCGCTTGAGTACCCAGTTTTTCATCGAGTTCTGGATTATCAATCCCTTGAATTTCTTCGTATTCTTGGCGACGCTCGGTATCGGGTTTATATAAAATCACCTTGTCTTGGTAGAGGTGATAAATCCCCTTTAAGCGTTTGCCCATGCCAATCGGCCAAGTAATCGGAGCGCATTTAATTTTTAAAACCGTTTCGACTTCATCCAGCAACTCAATCGGCTCTTTGCCTTCGCGGTCGAGTTTATTAATGAAGGTCATAATCGGCGTATCCCGCAAGCGACAGACTTCCATCAAATTAATCGTGCGCTCTTCCACCCCTTTGGCCACGTCAATCACCATCAAGGCCGAATCCACCGCCGTCAATACTCGATAAGTATCTTCCGAGAAGTCTTCGTGACCGGGGGTATCGAGTAGATTGACAATATGCCCCTGATACGGGAACTGCATGACCGAAGACGTGACCGAAATGCCCCGCTCCTTTTCCATCGTCATCCAGTCCGAAGTTGCATGCCGACCTGCTTTCCGCCCTTTGATCGTACCCGCCAACTGAATCGCGCCCCCGAACAGCAGTACCTTTTCAGTCATAGTGGTTTTACCCGCATCAGGATGCGAAATAATCGCAAAAGTACGGCGGCGAGCGGTTTCAGTTAGGCGGTCAGTCATGATCTTAAGTCGTGCTAAGGTGTTGAAAGGGGGAAAGTATAGCGGAAATTGTTAGGTGAGGGGAGCTGCAGCTAATACGTCAAGTATTGGCTAAAGTCTAATTGCAATAATTTCGCCTATTTGATCCGACAAGTGCTCACAACGTTTTTTGACTACCTGTTGCAAACGTAAAACAAAATCCCACTCAGTTTCATCCGTAAGCTCAACAGCAAGATTCAACTGCCCTAAGTTTTTTGAAACAGCTTGGGTGATAGTCTTTAAACGATTAGCCACTAAACGTCTCGGCAAGCTACAAGTATCCGCAAAATCAGCTAGTTGATAGGCATAGACTGTATGTGAATCAAACTCATCGCCTAAGGCCATCGCCATCTCTTGATCAAGATGCGGGTAAATTGCGATATTGACTAAGTCATAAGCGGGTGTCAGGCGTAAACCCTTGTTATCTAAATAAAAGCTAAAGTTCTTTCCATGTGCATCATGGTTATCAATGCATAAATTAAATAAAACTTGGTCTAAGAGTTGTTTGGTGTTTAAGGCTGGAGTGTTGGAGTGGCGCACTAACTCAAATAGCTTAGCTAAACTAGCCCCATCACGAATATCTTGAACATCTCGGCCACTACCAAAATTGCGCTCGTATTTATACTCAGGTGGTAAGTTCAAAGCTTGGCAAGCATCAATCACATAAAAGCGCTGCACTTGTTGCGCACTGAGCCGCTTACGATCAAAGCGCTGGACTAGCAAGGCTGGATAGGATCCATAGCGGCGTAAACTCACTTCAGCTACTGGTAGGCCGATTTTTTTTGCCAAACGCATCATCAAAAATTCATTCAACACCAAGTGCGAGTGTTGGCTTTGTTCAAATTTAAGAATATGCGTTGAGCACAAGGCACCTTCACCAAAACCAATGTTGCCGCTTTCATCGAGCAATACATTAATTTTGTCTTGGATGCCTGCCACCGATAAACGCGGCTTGTCATCCCAAACGGCCAAACCTTTAAATTCACGTTCTTCTAGGCGTTTAATTAATTCAGCATCGGCAACAGGGCGAAACTGTGTGGCATTTTCTAAACCTTGTCCTAGTGCTTTGAAGACCAAGCCGCTGGCGGTATCAGTACCTAAAATACGCATTAAACCAAAAGTATTATTTTTACTGATTTGATAGCTAGATATTAAACGCTCAAAACTATTGCCTTCAGGGAACAAATTACGCAAAAAACGCTGTACTGCTACCGGTGAAATCGTATCGTGGAGAGGCAGAAAAGGAGATAAAGCAAATTGCTGGTTTTTCCATGTTTCAGTATAGGTAAGCTGTAAAGCATCAGTTTGAGTGTCTAAACTCAGCTCACCCACTAATTGACCTTCAAATTCAATAGTCAATACAGGCTTCATTCTTCATCCTTCCAAGGCTCTACCTTTAGCTCAATGCCTAAGGCTTGCAAAACCTGCAAAAGGCTAGCAACTTGTACCGTATCTTTGCCATTTTCGATTTTGGATAAAGTATCTTTGGCAACACCACACAAGAGTGCAGCATCATCAATTCTTAAGCCTGCTTGAGTACGGCGAGCTTTAACATATTGCCCTAGCAGCTGCATGGTGATGAAACCATTAGCTTGAGGGGTCGAGATGGGTTTAATTTTTCCTGCCATCAAATCTCACAATAATTCCTATTTAGATGGGAATAATAGCCCTGCGTAACTTGTAGGTCTATATTATTCCTACTTTAATAGGAATAATTAAAATTAGCTTATTGTGTTTGCAGACAATTAGGAGGTAATAGTCTCTGCTAAAGAAGACCTCGGCTCCTCCTCAAACGCCTTCCGCCCATGCGTCAATTTAAACCAAAGCGTATAAACCGCTGGCAAAAACAACAGTGTCAGCAAAGTCGCCACCAATAAGCCACCCATAATCGCCACCGCCATTGGTCCAAAGAATACACTTTTAGATAAAGGAATCATCGCTAAAATCGCAGCTAAAGCAGTAAGCATAATTGGGCGAAAACGACGCACGGCAGCTTCCACCACCGCATTATGCGGAATCATGCCATGCTCAATATTGCGGTCGATTTGATCTACAAGGATGACTGAGTTGCGCATGATCATCCCGGATAAAGCAATCGTGCCGAGCATTGCGACGAAGCCAAAAGGTTTATTGAAGATTAGCAAGAAACTAGCCACGCCAATTAAGCCAAAAGGTGCAGTCAGTACCACCATAATTACGCGCTGGAAACTTTGTAGTTGCAGCATCAACACGGTGAGCACCACCACAATGAAAAAGGGCATACCAGCCTGAATTGAGGACGAACCTTTCGCGCTTTCTTCGACCGCTCCACCGACTTCAAAGCGATACCCGAGCGGTAAAGTTTCAGTGAACTTACCCATGCGCGCTAACACTTCGCTGGTCACAGTAGCCGCTTGTACTTTGCTGTAAATATCGCCGCGAATCGTAATCGTCGGAGTACGATTCCGATGCCAAATTAAGCTTTCTTCTTGGCTATTTTCTAAATGCGCGATTTGCCCCAAAGGAATAAATTGCCCATTACCTGCCGGAATATTTAATGACAACAGGGTATCAATGCTACGCCGATCGGCTTCAGTGCCACGCACAATAATCGGGATGGTTTGATCAAACTGACGAAATTCGCCCACCGCCGTACCTTGCAAAGTGCCTGCTATCGCTTGGCTAATCGCTGCTTGAGTAATACCCGCAGCAATGGCTTTATCTTCATCGACTTTTAGGGCTAGCGACTTGCGCAGCTCATTCCAATCTAAATGCACATTGCGCAAATTCGGATTGCCTCGCATATAACCCGCCACTTGTTCGGCTAAACCACGCAGTACCCAAACATCATCACCACTCACGCGGAATTGCACCGGATAACCCACGGGCGGGCCATTTTCTAAACGCAAAACCCGCCCACGTAAGTGTGAAAACTCACTGCTATCCATTAATTGGATCATCTTTAGGCGCAAGGCTTCACGGGCTGGAATATCTTTGGTGGTAATCACAAATTCCGCAAAGCTGGAGTTGGGTAGTTGCTGATCAAGCGGCAAATAAAATCGGGGCGAACCCGTGCCGACATAGCTGACATAATTGTCGATATACTCCATCTGGGTAGTCAAATAAGCTTCCACTTTTTTAACTTCAGTTTCAGTCACCACCAAGGCCGAGCCTTCGGGTAGCTTTAAATCGACCAATAATTCTAAGCGTGTGGCATCGGGGAAAAACTGCTGCTGCACTAACTTAAAAGCAAATACTGAACCCACAAAAGTCAGAGTAGTGAGCAAAATCACAGTGAGGGGAAAGCGTACACACAGGTTAATTAAGCGTTTGAAAAATCGCCCAAAGGCAAGCGCAAAACGATGTTTTAGCTGAGCCAAGGCCTGCAAAAAACCATGCTTAGGTTTTTGTGCCTCATGCGACTCTGCTTTTAAAATATGATAACCCAACCACGGCACAATAATGACTGCAGCAAACCATGAAAGAATCAGCGCAATTGCTACTACTTGGAAGATCGAGCGCGTGTATTCGCCAGTGGTAGAGGCAGCGGTCGCTATCGGTAAGAAACCTGCTACGGTGACTAAAGTGCCTGTTAACATGGGAAAAGCAGTCGTGCTATAAGCAAAACTAGCGGCTTTAATCCGATCAAAACCCTCTTCGAGCTTCAAGGCCATCATCTCGATGGCAATAATTGCATCATCTACCAGCAAACCGAGTGCCAAGATCAAAGCACCGAGAGAGATCTTATGCAGGCCAATCCCAAACAAATACATGCAAAAAAAGACACCTGCCAGCACTAAAGGAATCGACAAGGCCACCACCGCACCCGCACGCACGCCGAGGCTTAGAAAACTCACCGCTAACACAATCACCACCGCCTCAAACACGGTCGTTAAGAACTCACTCACTGAGCTTTTAACAGCGGCTGGCTGATCATTCACTGCATGCAAATCAATCCCAATAGGCAGCTGGCTTTGAATACGCTTCATAGCGGCATCTAGGTCTTTACCTAGCTGAATAATATCGCCACCCGCACGCATCGACACCCCCAACCCTAAAGCAGGCTGGCCTTGATAACGGAAGGTATCAGCGGGTGGATCAAGATAGCCACGACGAATATCTGCAACTTCAGCCAGCTTGACCGTTTGATTACCAACCTTCAAAGGGGTGTTAGCAATATCCTCAATCGTCTGAAAACGACCCGTTGGGTAGATCAAAATATTGTCTTGCTGGGTATGATATTCACCCCCTGCTAGCAGTGCATTCTGCTGAGATAAAGTCGTTTGCAGTTGCTGCAAGCTCATACCAAGGTTAGCGGCTTTGGTGTTGCTGAGTTCAATATAAACCCGCTCGGATTGCTCACCTATCAGCAAGACTTTGGCTACACTCGGCAAGCGTAATAGCTCTTTACGAATGGGGTCAGCCGCATCGCGTAATTGTGCCAAGCTAAAACCATCGCCCGTGAGCGCATAAATATTCCCGTAGGTTTCACCAAAATCATCATTAAAAAATGGCCCGCGCACACCTTGAGGCAAGGAATAAGTCACATCATTAATCCGTTTGCGAATTTGATAGAACATATCCGGCATATTTTGGGGTGCGGTATCATCACGGGCGATAACTAATAAATTCGCCGCTCCCGGAAAATAAAAGCTGCGTACTGAATCAATATAAGGTGATTCCATAATCACTTTTTCTAAACGATCCACCACTTGCTCGCCCATTTCTTGGGTGGATGAACCCGGCCATTGCACTTGCACTAGCATGACTTTAAAGGTGAAAGGAGGGTCTTCAGCTTGCCCTAATTTGTAATAGCCGAACACGCCCATGAGGAGCGCCAGCACAAAAAAATACAAGACTAGGTTTTGGTGGGTGAGCGCCCACAACGATAAGTTTTTTTTCATTTAATGCACAACCGCTGGCGCTAGCCCATTATAAGGGACTGGGCTGATCTGTTGGCCTGCATGCAGGCGATTGACACCTGCAGCGATCACTTTCACACCCGCAGTAATGCCTTGGACTAGAATGCCGCTATCCAAATAGCGAGCAACCTGTACTTCTTTCAGGCTCACCACATTGCTGGTATCTAAAACCCAGACGGCAGGCTTTTGTGCTTGTTGATATAAAGCACTGGCAGGCAACCAAGCCACGGTTTGCTCTAAAGCTTGATGGAAGGCAACCGTAGCGGTCATCCCCAGCTTTAATTCAGGATTTTCTGGCTGCGCTAAAGCCACTTTGACTAACCAAGTGCGATTTTCATCGGCGGCAGGAGCGATTTCGCGTACTTTAGCTTCCAAAGCTTCACTGCTACTCGCCCAAAGCTTGACTTGCGCAGGTGCATTGAGCCTGAGATTTTGAATCGCTTGCTCACCTACCCGGATCTGCACCTCCAATTCACCCGCACGCGCTACACTCAAAATGGGTTGGCCTGCTGCGACGACTTGCCCGACTTCAGCATGAGTTTTGGTAATCACCCCCGCGACATTACTTGTCAATACGGTGTAGCCGGATTGGTTCTTTATTAAGTCCACTTGGGAACGAGTATTACCCACTTGTGCTTCCGCCATACCCACTTGTGCTTGGGAGGCTTGGACTTGTGCTTGAGTGGTTTTCACTTGGCCTTGTAAAGCACCGACATTTGCATTGGCTGATGCAACCTCACCTTCCGCAGCCTGTACTTGTGCCTGCGTCGTCTTTACCTTTGCTAACGCTGCTTGGACTTGTGCTTGAGCAGCTTCCGCATTGGCTTGAGCAGATTTCAAATTCGCTTGGGCAGTTTGTAAGCGTTGGTGATCACGATCTAATAAAGTATTACTCGCAAAACCTTGTTGTACTAACTGTGCAGTACGCTTGTATTCGATCTGGGCATTTTGCATTTCTGCCGCAGCCACACCCACCGCTGCTTTGGCTGAAGCCGCTGTTGCTTTAGCTGAATCAACAGCGGCTTGTGCGGATTCTAAACCTGCATGTATCGCAGATAAATTTGCCTTCGCACTGGTTAACGCGCCTTGTGCAGCCAACAGGTTATTTTGTACAGAGGTTAACGCGCCTTGGGTGGCGGTTTGATTATCACGGGCTGCTAATAGGTTCATTTGGCTAGCTTGTAAGCCAGATTCTGATTGACTGACGGAGAGTTTGGAATCTTGGTCATCTAAGCGTGCTAAGTCTTGACCTTCAGTGACAGTATCACCCACTTCTACATGCCGACCTAATAATTTGCCGGGGACTCGAAAGGAAAGATCAACCACTTGCCGAGGCTGGATTTCACCAGAGTAGGTTTCGACCTGCTCAGCCATTTGATGCTTCACTTCCCAGATTTGCGCAGGGCGAATGGGTTCAGGTTCGGTGGCTTCTTGCTTACAAGCACTGAGTGCACAAGCAACTAATAATAAATTTAAAATTCTCATGCCGGTAACTCCTGTGGCACCAACAGCCCTTTAAATAAAGTCATCAGTGAATCGTTTAAGATTTGTAGAAAATTATCTTCATTGATGACTTCTAAACACAAAGAGCTAGGTAGTTTCGCTGCTTGATGCAGCCTGTTCTGTTGCAGTAATTGCCACAAACCCAAGGTCAGGGCATAGGCCTGCATCATATTGAGATGAGTAAGCGTAGGAAATTGGCTCTGTAGCGCCGCTAAGGCATTACCCAAACGCTCATAAATTCGTTCTTTGAAAGCAATGGCGGTGTCATGGGGAATATGCCGCTCCATCAGGCCCATGCACACTGAAGACAGCGGCAAAAAGGTGGGCGAGATACTAACTGAGTCTGTCACCAGGTTTGCTAAATCAGCGACTTGCATGGGTTCGGCTTGTTGCGCTCGCTGAACCATGCGTCCAAAAAACTGTTCTATGTCACGTTCGTGTAAGGCGAGTAATACTTCTTCTTTGCTACGAAAATATAAATACAAAGTGCCTTTGGCAACCCCACTAGCCTGAGCTAGCGCATCCATACTGCTCAACCGATCAGTCTGAGTGATCCATAAATGCTGGGCTGCATCCAAAATAGATTCACGCTTACGAAGTTTGTCTTCTGGGTGAATAGCGCGTGGGGGCATAGGGATCTCTTGTAGTGCTTAGCGAGCTGCTAGTACAAAAGAATAAATGACTGAGAGTCAGTTGTCTATTACTGCTGATTATTTTAACTCAAACTGCCTTTAGAGATTGCGACTACACGCATGATAAGGGTTTAGATGCATGAATTATTCATTTTCATCTTATAATAAATACCATTTATCGACACGCCGATAGCTTAGGCGTGCATTAATATTCAATAATTTTATCTATTGAAAAACTAAATTAATTATTAAGTTTAAAACATCAAATCTCAGACCTTAGCTTAGGTTGTCAAGTTTTAGCTTATTGATTTTTATAACTAAATAATAGAGAGCAAGCATGATGAGTAAATCCATCGCAGTCGCACCCACTACCTCAGAACCCACTAGCAGCCGCCGGAGCTTTTTAAAAGGCTTAGGTTATGCGGCAGCTTCGGTCGCTTCTTTACCCTTGGTATCAGGTGCTTTAAGTAAAGTCCACGCGGCTGACTTTTACTATGGATCTACCCCATCAACCAATGTGCTGACCCGCAAAAGCAAAAGTTTGTCACTGCGTCAATTTGCCGCATCCATTCAATATGGTTTGAGAATCCCCACACAGACACCTAATCAAGATGAATTTATCTACAAGGGTAGGATCGCTAACTTTTCTAAAGGCTTGCCACACAATAGTTTAGGTGAAGTGGATGGGGTGGCTTATGACCGCTTGCTAACAGCGATTAGTTCAGGCCGCCACTCTGATTATGAGGCAATTCCTATGGGTGGTAGCGTAAAGCTGGCCAACCCACAAGCTGCTTTAGCTTATCAATTAGAAGGTGGTGATTCACATTCCTATGCCGCGCCACAATTTTCTCCCTTCGCTAGTGAGCAACTAGCTGGCGAGATGGTAGAAATGTATTGGCATGCTTTAGCTTTAGATGTGCCGTTCTCACAATATGGACTGGAGCCGCAAACGGCTGCTGCAATCAATGACCTGAAGCGCTTCGCAAATTATTCGAGTGTGAATGCGGCGAGTTTATTCCGTGCGGGTTTACCGGGAGATGCGACTGGCCCTTTAGTCTCTCAATTCTTGTGGAAAGATATACCTTGTGGCGCTTTCACTTTGCAACAACGTTACAAAGTACCTGTAGCGGGCGATGTGCATATGACTAATTATGATCATTGGTTAGCAGTTCAACGTGGTGCACCCGCGATCACAACCGCTAATTTTGATAATACGCCGCGTTACCTGCGGAATGCACATGATTTGGCAGAGTGGGTACACAAGGACTTTACTTTCCAAGCTTTCCAGCATGCTGCTCTGATTTTAATGGGCATGAATGCACAACGTGATAGCCATCCGTATTCAAGTTCGGCTAGCCAAGCCGGTTTCATTACCTTCGGCGGCCCACATATTTTAGATTTAATCTCTAGAGCCGCTTATGCAGCTCTGAAAGCCTCTTGGCATCAAAAATGGCATGTGCATCGTTCATTACGCCCTGAAGTATTAGCAGGTCGTGTGCACAATCATATTCGGGGCGCAGCTAGCTATCCATTACATAGTTCTTTATTGAATTCTAATGGTGCTCAGCAAGTGTTCTCACGTTATGGGACTCATTTGCTACCCCAAGTTTATCCAGAAGGCTCACCAACGCATCCTTCTTATCCATCTGGGCATGCCACGATTGCAGGGGCTTGTACCACCGTATTAAAGGCTTTCTTCAATGAGTCGTTTGTACTGAACAATAACGTGATGTCTAGTGATGATGGCTTAAGTTTACTGCCTTATAACAATAGTGCACTGACTGTCGGTGGAGAACTCAATAAGTTAGCGGGCAATATTGCCTTGGCTCGTGACTACGCGGGTGTTCATTATCGGCAAGATGCCATTCAAGGTATTTTATTAGGTGAGAAGGTTGCTTTGAACTTATTAAGTGAAGCAAAATTACTGCTAAGTGAAGGTAATATACCTTTTACTCTAACCCGGTTTAGTGGGCAAACGGTAACTTTTTAACTCTTTCTTTTTAATGTCCTAAGCGTTTCTCACTTAGGGCATTTTTCTGTTTTGTGACTCAGCAAAATCTGCACTAAAAATCCCTGAAAATTATTTTTTGCAATCACGTTTAAAGAAAGCAATCAAAGCGTAAAATGCCTGTCTACACTAAAGGAATAATAACTTCATACCTTGCGGGGATCGATAATGAACATAGTACCTTTAAAGCTAAGGTCGCTACCGCTTACTTTGCTGATGGCGAGTATCTTAGGTTTAAGTGCTTGTGGTGATGATAAATCAAGCACAAACGCTACCAATCCAGAACCGGCTGCTACACCCACTAAACCAGCTAGCACGCCCACAGCTAGTGCTAATGTAGCCCCAGCCAAACCCGTGTTAGACCCAGCGCGGATAGCAACTGAGCTATTAGCCCAACGCCCTGCACCCATTCAAGCGCGTAATCAGTCCATTGCTTTGGGGTTCCGCCAAGCCATTATCACTGAAGATAAAGCGGGCACGAGTGCCGATGCCTTCGTTAGTCTCACGCCGCAAGTTCCGGGCAAAGCACAGTTTGATGGTACGCATCGGATTGTGTTTCAACCTGATGCCCCTTTAGCTTCAGGTCAAGCGTATGCCTTAAAATTAAAGCCCCAAGGTTTACTTAATGTTCCTGCAGATACACCCGAACTAGATTTTGCCTTTAAGACTAAGCCCCTAGAATTAGAAGTGCAAACCTCGGGTTTAGATCCAGTCCCTGATCAAAGCGCGCAGCTGCAATTAAGTGGCAAAATATTCAGTTCTGACTATATCGAACCCGATCAGATTGAAAAAGTACTGCAAGCTAGCGTACAGCAAAAACCTTTGACGATTGCTTGGGAACATAATGACAGTGGTACTGAGCATCGCTTTACCGTCAAAGCGATTCCTCGGGAAACTTTTGCTACCGATTTGAATTTGGCATGGGATGGTAAAGCCATCCATGCAGTCGGTGCGAAGAGCAATGGCCAGAAAGCACTGCCTGTTCCTAATATCAAAACCTTTACAGTCACTCGCTTTGAAACGCTAACCGATGATAAGGATGGTAAACCCTATGTCAGCGTTAGCTTTTCTGATCCACTTGATCCGCAGCAAGATCTAACCGGTTTAGTTCAGTTAGGTAGTGGCGAGGTTAAAAGTCAGATTGTGGGTAATCGCTTACTGGTTTATCCAGCGGCTGAGCTAGAACCAGGCGAATATAAACTTATTCTAAATGCAGGAATCAAAGCAGCTTCTGCCGAGTTGGGTAAACTCACTGAGCGCAGCGAGCAAACGATTGCTTTGGAGCCACCGAAACCGGGCGTGCGCTTTGTCGGTAAAGGCAGTATTTTGCCAGACAATCAAACTATGGAAATTCCTTTAGAAGCGCGCGGTGTGAATGCCGTGCAAATCACGGCTATGGAAATTTTCCCCGAGAGAATTGAGCAGTTCCTACAAGTGAATAGCATCAATGGTGATTCTGAAGCCGAGCGAGTCGGACGCTATATTTGGCGTAAAACCATTCCACTCAATGCGGCGAATCCTAATCAATGGAATCGTTATAGCATCAATGCCAGTGATTTATTCAAAACTAAGCCGGGTGCTATGTACCGCTTAGAATTAGCCATTGATCGCCGTCATTCTACCTTCCCTTGCCCAGCGGGTACGCCTGCCCCACAGATTCAAGATAAGCCTTTACCGAATTATGATGATCAAGATGGCTCATCAGCGAGTGGCTGGGATGGCATTTCTGAATACTATGCGAGTAGTGAAAATATCGAGTACGACTGGGATAAGCGTGATGATGCTTGTACCGATAGCTATTTCAATTACACCGATAGCGCTAAAGCCACGCATAACTTTGTCGCCAGCAATCTTGGCTTAATTGCCAAACAAGATGCGACCGGTAAAGTGCATGTGATCGCTACTGATTTACGTACGGCGGCACCTTCTGCTAATACCACGTTGACCTTAAAAAATTTCCAAGGCCAAAGTTTAGCTACAGGCACGACCAATGCGGAAGGTTTTGCCGAATTAGCCACTCCAAGTGCCCCGTTCTTGTTGGTGGCACAACAAGGTGCTGATAAAGCTTATTTAAAGGTCAATGCGAATACAGCATTGGAAGTCAGCCAGTTTGATATTGGTGGCGAAACCGTCAGTAAAGGTTTGAAAGGTGTCCTGTATGGTGAACGTGGTGTTTGGCGTCCCGGCGATGACATTCATCTGACTTTTGCCTTACAAGATCGTAGTAAGACTTTGCCGCCCAGCCATCCAGTGACAGTCCAATTATTTAATCCGAAAGGTGAGCTCAAGCAAACGCTTACTAATCGCCAACCCACTGGCCCTTTTTATACCTTTAACCTCAAGACCACCGAAGCTGATCCAACAGGGGATTGGTTGGTAAAAGCTGTTTTGGGTAGTAGCACTTTCAATAAGTCCTTAAAGATTGAAACGGTGCGCCCCAATCGTTTGAAGGTTGATTTGAATTATGGCATTCCAGCTTTGTTTGGTTATAAACCTTTGCCAGATGCTAAGTTGTTCGCACAATGGCTGCATGGCGGTACTGCAAGTAATTTAAAAGCAGATGTCAGTGTGCGCCTACGGGAAAAAACCACGGCTTTTACAACTTTCAGTGACTATTCTTTCGATGACCCTACACGCAAATTAGATAGCGAAGATCAGCAACTATTGGAAGGCCGGTTAGATAATCAAGGCTATCTGACCTTCAATAAAAGCTTTCAACCGGAACAGCCCGCTGCGGGGATGTTAAGTGCTTGGTTTACCAGCCGGGTGTTTGAGGAAGGCGGTGGCTTCAGTATTAGCAAGCAGGAAGTTGATTACTATCCGTTTGAAAATTATGTAGGTATCAAGCTGCCAAAGGGCGATGCAGAGCGCAATATGCTGCTCACCGATACCGATCATATCGTCAGCATTGGTAGCTTAAATGCAGAAGGTAAAGAAGTCTCCCTCTCTCAAGTTGAAGTCACTCTCTACAAAATTGATTGGAAATGGTGGTGGGATAAAACCGCCGATTCGTTAGCTGAGTACGCAGATTCCAGCCATAGTAGTAAGCTGCAACAGTCAGTCGTGACTACCACCAATGGCAAAGGTGAATGGAAATTCCAGATTAAATACCCAGAATGGGGGCGCTATTTGGTGCGTGCTTGTGATCTGCAAGGCAAACATTGTACCGGCAAAACCTTGTATGTGGATTGGCCGGGTTGGGCAGGACGTGCGCAAGAAGAAGGTAGCGGTGCAGCGGCGATGCTACGTTTTACCAGCGACAAGACCCATTATAAGGTAGGTGAAACTGCACAAATCCAATTGCCAGAATCCCAAGCAGGCCGTGCATTATTGACGGTAGAAACGAGTAGCGAAATTCTGGAGCAACGCTGGATTGAGTTTAATGGTCAACGGGGTCAAGTAAGCCTTCCTATCACTAATGCGATGGCTCCAAACGCTTATGTGAGCATTAGTTTGCTGCAAGGTCATCAAAATAAGCAGAATGATCGCCCCCTACGTTTGTATGGTGTGATCCCGCTGTTAGTCGAAGACCCGACTACTAAATTGCAGCCAATGATTCAAGCTGCCGACGAGTGGAAACCTGAA
This sequence comes from Thiolinea sp., assembly GCA_049290875.1. Classification (GTDB taxonomy): domain Bacteria; phylum Pseudomonadota; class Gammaproteobacteria; order Thiotrichales; family Thiotrichaceae; genus Thiolinea. The sequence continues at coordinate 68,057 of JBATOI010000039.1, read as the reverse complement.
AGCACTCAGTTGTTCAAAGTAACTGAGCAAACGGGTCGCCCAATGGATTACACCTTAGCCGTGGTCGATGAAGGTTTATTAGGTTTAACACGCTTCCAAGTACCTGATTTGCATAAGAGCTTTTATCGCAAAGAAGCCTTAGGGATTAAAACTTGGGACTTATTCGATAGCGTGATTGGTGCCTATAGCGGTAATTTAGAACGTATGCTCGCGATTGGTGGTGGTGATGAAGCGCAAGTAGATGATGCTGCCAATAAACCCAAACGCTTCCCTCCAGTCGTGAAGTTCTTAGGTGCTTTCCATCTGGATGCAGGTCAAACGCGAGAGCATTCGGTCGAGCTGCCTTCTTATTTAGGTGCAGTCCGCGTGATGTTGGTCGCAGCCGAAGGAAATAATGCTTATGGCATGACTGAAAAGTCAGTGTTCGTGCGGCAACCTCTGATGCTGCAATCTTCCTTGCCGCGCACCTTAAAGATTGGCGAAAGCATGGAAGTTCCGCTGACCTTATTTGTCGCAGATGCCAATCTGAAATCAGTGGAAGTGAAGGCAGAAACCGATGCTGCCTTTGCTACCGTGGGTCCAGTGGTTACCGTGCCTTTCACTCAAGCAGGTGAGAAAACCGCAACCGTCTTCATTAAAGCAGGCGATAAACCGATGCAAGGTAAGCTGCGCTTTACAGCAACCAGCGGAGATCAAACCAGTAGTCATGAAGTGAATATTGAAGTCCAAGCGCCGAATCTACCAAGCGTGCGTACTGTGAGCAGCACACTTGATCCGAATGGTTCGTGGAAAAAAACGATTACGCCCTTTGGGTTAGTAGGAACGAATCAAGCTAGCCTTGAGTTGTCGCCGATTCCGAATTTGAATCTGGAGCAGCACTTGGATTACTTGATTAATTATCCACATGGTTGCTTGGAGCAAACGACTTCAGCGGTTTTCCCACAATTGTATTTACCTAAGTTGATCAAACTGGAACCAGAGCGGCAGCAGAAGGTTGAGCATTTTGTGAAGCGTGCTATTGCTAAGTTCAGCAGCTTCCAAGGCAGTAACGGCAATTTGATGTACTGGCCAGGTTCGACTGAAGCCAATGATTGGGCGAGCTTGTATGCAGGCCATTTCTTGGTGGAAGCCCAGAAGCAAGGCTACAACGTGCCTTTGAGTATGATGAGTGCATGGCAAGCTTATCAAATTCGCCAAGCGCAAGATTGGACGAGTGCCACTACAGCGGAAGATACCAGCGCGATTCAAGCTTATCGTTTATATGTATTAGCTGCTGCGGGCAAACCACAATTAGGTGCAATGAACCGCTTACGTGAGTCTGGCAAAGCGAATGAGCAAGCGCGTTGGTTATTGGCGGCAGCTTATCAACAAGCCGGTCAAGCAGATGCTGCCCAGCAAACAACTGCTGGTTTGGTGGCCAATAGCTTAAATGTACCCGTATCTGAAGCGACTTTTAGTCAGCGCTTAGGTCAGTTAGGTTTGCAATTGGAAACCTTATTAGCGCTGCAAAGGCCACAAGATGCTGATCTTGTAGTACAGCAAATTTCAGCTGAGTTAGGGGATGGTACGAAGTCCTTCAATACCCATGATCTGAGCTGGGCTTTGTTATCAGTTTCGCATTATTTGACTAATATGAAGCAAACCGTCGCAGCTGATTATGTGATTGACCAAGGTGCAGCGGTTGCTTTGGCTAGTGCTCAACCGGTACTGAGCCAATTATTAACCGCTAACGATAATGCCTTCTTATTGGCTGTAAATAACAAAGGTGCTAACAAGCTGTATGCGGCTTTGAATCAGCGGGGTGTTGCGCACATTGGCAATGAGCAAGCTGAGTCACAAGGTTTGCATATTCAAGCTGAGTTGTTAGATAGAGCAGGTAATAAGATATGGGATGCAGAAACGGCTGACCCCAATCTAAAGCTGCAACAAGGCCAAGACTATGATCTAAGTATTACGGTGAGCAATGGTACTACTCAAAATCTGAAGCATTTAGCCTTGTCGGCTTTAGTGCCTTCTGGGGTAGAAATTAGTACAGCTGCTTCTGAAGTGGCTGCGACTGAGCCGAAGACTGAAGGGGGTACAGAGTCAGTAGCTGTTCAACCAACGACGCCTGCTACTAATGGCTTAAGCTATCAAGATGTGCGTGATGATCGCGTGTTAAGTTATTTCAACTTAACGGCTGGTTCTAGCCAGAACGTGAAAATCCGTATGAATGCAGCTTACTTAGGAAAGTATTATTTCCCAGCCCTCAGTGCAGAGGCCATGTATCAACCAGCCACACGTGCACGGACAGCAGGCTTAACCGTCAGTATTGTGAAAGTAGCACCTGTACCCGTAGCGCCCGCTGCAACGAGCGCAGCAGCAACTCCAACCGATACTACTGCAGTAACAGAACCGCAAGCGGCGGCTCAGCCTGTAACTGCAACTAGTAACACTGAAATTGCCGCAGAAGAGGCTGAAACTGATACCAATCCTGATGCAGTCGAGGAAGATGAAGAAGCCACTAACTAATCATTCATCCTAGCTAAATCATGGCTCAACAGCCAAAGTCTATGGCTAGTGTTCAACGCCGAACACTAGCCAAACTTGTAGTCGGCGTTCTGTTCTTGGCTGGTTTCCTAGCGGGTTTTAGTTGGTGGTATTTTAAAAGCCTACCACAACCGCTCTTTACCAAAACCCATGCACAAGTTTTATTAGATCGGCAAGGTCGCCTACTGAGTGCGCATATTGCCGACGATGGTCAATGGCGCTTTCCCGCGATTGAAAAAGTCCCTGATAAATTCGCAACTGCCTTAATTCAATTTGAGGATCGGCGCTTTCAAGATCATAGCGGTGTTGATTTCTTAGCCTTAATGCGCGCGACTTATGACAATATCCGCCAACAGCGTATTGTCAGCGGAGCCAGCACTTTAAGTATGCAAGTGATTCGCTTAGCCCGTAGTAATCCACCTCGAACCTTGTCTGAAAAAGCCGTAGAGTTGTTGCGGGCATGGCGCTTGGAATCTTTATATAGCAAAGAAGACATCCTGCAACTTTATGCTAGTCATGCCCCGTTTGGTGGCAATGTTGTCGGTTTAGAAGCCGCAGCTTGGCGCTATTTTGCCCGTGATCCTGGGCAGCTTTCTTGGGCAGAGCATGCCATGCTAGCGGTGTTACCAAATAATCCCGCCTTGATTCATCCCGGAAGGAATCGCAGCCAATTACTAAAAAAACGTAATCGCTTACTCGCCCGCTTATATGAAGTTAAAGTGCTATCGAAGCTAGATTATGACTTAGCAGTGGCTGAGCCATTACCTGAAGCTCCCCATTTATTACCACGCTTAGCGCCGCATTTGCTAGATAGCTTGGCAGTGCATTACCCGCAAGGTGAACGTTTTCGCAGTACGATTGATGCTAATTTGCAGCAGCAGTTGTCTACCTTAGCCCAACGCACGGGTGATCAATTAGCGCTAGAAGGGATTCAAAATTTAGCAGTCCTCGTTATCGACAATCACAGCATGGAAACGCGAGCTTATATCGGCAATCGCCCGGATATGGATTATCGGGTTGAGCTAGGTCATGCGATTGATATGGTGCAGCGTCAGCGCAGTACCGGCAGTACCCTCAAGCCTTTGTTATTCGCGGATATGTTAGAGCATGGTTTGATTCTGCCCGACTCGCTAGTTGCGGATGTAGCAGTAAATTACACTGGCTTTACGCCGCAGAACTTTAATCGCCAATATCATGGCGCTGTGACTGCTCGCGAGGCTTTAGCACGCTCTTTAAATATCCCATTTGTGAATTTGTTGAGCTTGCGCGGGGTTGACCCCTTTTTAATGTATTTGCGGCAAATGGGCTTTCAGCACCTGCAGCGCTCTGCTCGTGATTACGGTTTGAGCTTAGTATTAGGAGGAGCAGAGGCTTCCTTATGGGAGCTGACAGTAGCCTATGCCAATCTCGCACATTTAGCACAAGCGCCAACCACCAAACAGGTATATTGGCAGCTGGGCCGTCGTTTACAAAGCGAAACCGCAAGCTCTGACCGAGTCGCGACACTGTCTGCGGCTACGGCTTGGCTCACCTTGGATTCGCTATTAGCTGTGGCTCGCCCCGGCGATGAAGGCTATTGGGATAAGTTTAGTAGCAGTCGCAAAGTAGCTTGGAAAACCGGAACCAGTTATGGCCAACGCGATGCTTGGGCGATAGGTACTACACCTGATTATACCGTCGGTGTTTGGGTCGGGAATGCGAATGGTGAAGGCCGTGCCGGTTTAACCGGAACGCAAAGTGCGGCGCCGATTTTATTCAATACCTTCAACTTTTTGCCAGTAGGCAAGGTTTGGTTCCAACGCCCTGATGCGCAAATGACCGAGGTGAATATCTGCCGCGATGATGGTTATCTCAGCAATGGCTTTTGCACAACTAAAGCGGTGAAAATTCCTAGTAGCAGTCATTTTGCGCGGATCACGCCTTATCATCAGCGTATTTATTTGGATGAGTCACAGCAGTGGCGAGTGAATAGTGATTGCGAGTCAGTGGGCAGCATGCAGACGCGCGACTGGTTCGTTTTACCTCCCGATCAAGCCTATTTCTACAAACAATATCATGCCGATTACCAGCTGTTGCCGCCGTGGCGTGCGGATTGTGTAGCGCAAATCGCTAATCAACTAGATGCTTTGAGCGTGATTTATCCCCAAGAGGCCATACAAATCTATTTGCCACGTGAATTGGATGGCAAGTTGGGAGAGGTCGTGTTTCGTGCAGTACCGCCTCATCCTGAGGATTTGTTGTATTGGCATTTGGATAATCAATTCTTAGGGACTACGCAAAACTTTCATCAGTTAGCAGCTCAACCTATAGCTGGGAAACACCGATTAGCGGTAGTTGACGAGGCCGGTAATCGGGTTGAACGGAACTTTGAGGTTCTGATCAATGAAAATAAATCTCAGTAAAAATAATCAGTTAGCCATCTTATTAAATTTATCATTTTTTATTATTAATAAATTAAATTAATTAATGATTGTTTTTTTGCTCAGATTTACTACAATTTCGCCTATGAAAAGTCTAGCGTTTGATCTTCGGATCCGGTTGGCGTTGCGCCACCTGTGAATTAAACCGCGCATTGCAACACAAGGAAGACTGTTTCAGCCTCGCTATTGCCCTAGAGTACGTACCGGTGACGGTACGAGCTGGGTCAATCGCGCCGCCGCAATTTCGTACCGTCACCGGTACGTACTCTAGGGCGCGAGTCAGTGAGTCTTCCATGTACCAGGTATTAAGGTAGATTTTTCGGCTACAACTAAGGGGATAAACAATCCCCTTAAGTTTTAAGCTCAGCAGATAATAGCCTCATACATGCGGCTTCATGATTGTGATACTCAAAACTCTTACCACTTTGAATAAAGCAGGGGTCAATATCCATGCCACTCACCCTTTCTGATATTGAAAAAGCTTGGGCGGCAAAAGACCCTGCCTTAGTCGATTATATCGTTGCGCTAGCTCTCCAACCTGATCCAACACCCGACACGCCGATTCGAGCTGAAGCACTCACCTTCCAGAAATTTCTCAACACCATTTTCAGCTCCAGCTTCCTCGCCAAAAAACTTGAAGAGCAGCAGGCTTGGCGCCTTGAGCAAATGCGTTTATTGGAAGCTGATGATGCAGAACTGCCTTTATCCGAACGTTTAAAATTACACAAAATCATCTTGTTACTTTGGGCCGATAAAAGCCTTTATGCGCGCCACGTTTTACTCAAGGTGATTGCTAAAGTGCCGCTGGTCTATGGCCCTTGGCGTGCACTGAAACATATTTTCAAAGCGGCGGAAGCGGAAAATGACTATCAACTCTTAGCTGCCATTTCTGCACGTTGCGATAGCGTAGAAAAGCCCGAATTTAGTACCGCGACCCTGCTGTATATGCGCCGCCGCGCTTGGCGTTATTTACGCAAACTCGGGCAAACCTTGCCTGCGGTTTATCCTGAGACTGCCACACACTTTCTCGCCGCTTATACCGATGACACCAACTGGCAACAGACTTGGGTGGCTAAGCATATTTTCTATCATGAAACGCATTCTTATGGCTCAGCAACTTTCGGCTACATCTCCCCGAAAACCAGCTTGCTTGATAAGCGTGCTTTCAAAGCAACGTGGCAGCGTTCGCCGGAGCCTCTATTACGCTTATTAGGCATGGCGCAAGCTGAACATATTCGCAATTATGCTTGCAGCGCCTTAAAAACTGATTTCAAAGTGATGCTGCGCGATGTTGAGGCGCAATGGCTCATTGATTTATCTAATCTGCCGGTGCGTAGCAAAGCGGTGGATAATTTCATGGTTTGGCTCTTACAAAATTCACCGAAATTAGAGCAACAGCAATTCCGCAATTTAGGTTTGCACAGCGTCGTGCTGAGTTTGCTGGAATCAGACGATACCGAAGCGCTGAATTATGCGATTCAATATGCCAAAGCGCATGCGCGCGATATACCGGTTGCTGAATTACTGCGCTTGGCTCTCAAACCCAATGCTGAATTAGCCAAACTGATTCGCCAACTGATTGCTGAACGCGATCCACGCAGCGAGATTGGTTTGGAAGCTTGGGGGCAATTGCTCACGCTGGATCATTATTACGAGTTTGCGGAAGAAGCACTGCGCAAACATTTCGGGCGCAAAGAATTAACCCCCGAATGGTTCCAGCAGCTGATTTTCTCAGGTGCGGGCGGCTTCAAATTTGCCAAGAAATACCTACTGGAATTGCATCCACCCAAAACCTTGGGTAGTGCTTATTTCCAAGGCATTTTGGAGCATATCGACACTAATGATTACACGCATTATGAGATCAGCGAATTTGCTCTAAACCACTTGGCACAATTGGATTTAAACGAACTTTCGCCTGAGTTTATTCAAACCGCTTTATTCCATCCGTCTTTGACTTGGAAATTTAGAGACTGGCTGCAAAATGATGCGATTAAAACCCGTCAATTGCTACTCGATTTCTACCAAGCACTAGCCTACGAGCCGGATTGGTATGCACATCCGTTTATTCAGAATTTGCGTCAGTCGAATTTGCCGTGGGCCAAGTACTTAAGTTTTGATGCAAGCCTCGCCGAACAAGTGCGTGGCTGGTTGTCGGATGTGCGCCGCTTCTCGCCTACGGATATCGGCTTTGAGTGGCTGATGAAATTGGTGAATCGCGAGGAAGCGGCTTATCACGATTTCGCGGTAAAATTGATGATTAAGGCGTTTATGCCAGCCGATTTCGCGCCGAAACAAGCGGCTACCCCTGCGCCTAGTGCTCCGGCTGCTACGGATAAAACTATTGATCTAAATAAGCAAACCTTTTTGTTCACCGGCAAGCTTAGCACCATGACGCGCGGCGAAGCAGAAGCCAAAGTCACAGCGGCGAATGGTAAAAATGCGGGCAGCGTGAATGCCAAACTGGATTATTTAGTGATTGGCGACGAAGGCTCGCCTTTATACGGCAATGGACGCAAAGGCAGTAAGCAAGTCAGCGCAGAAAAGCTGATCGCTGATGGTGCTGGCATCAAAATCATTTCCGAAACCGCCTTTTTGCAAATGCTTGCCGGTGAACAGCGCGAATTCTCCGAAGACTCCTTAGTGGAAGGTTGCAAGACTTTATGGGCGATGGCGGTAGACAAGCCTGACACACCGATTAGCAAATTCGCGATTCAGTATTTGCGCTATCACCACCCTGAACTGTGCTTAAAACTCACCGACAGACCCGTTGACCCCGGCAGTGAAATTCCCGATAGCTTTGCGAGTTTCGAGCAGTTTAAGCCACTGTTTAATCATGCGAATCCGCCGCTGCGCAATATGGCTTTGGATTATGCGAATTATGAATTTGCACGTTGGAATCCAAGCGTGGCTGATTTATTGGCTTTGACCGAATCGAAATACGGCGATGTGCGCGAATTTGTCACTAAAGCTTTGACCGAAGAAGCTAGCCAAGAAAACCGCCGCTATCGTTTGGATGCCAGTCTCTTGCCTGCCAGCGATGTGTATAGCTTCTGCGAAGCGCGCTCACCCCATACCCGCCAATTGGGGATGCAGTTGATTCAGCAGCATGAAAAATTTCAATTGCCGGAAGCCTTATTCCAACTCACTGAAAGCCCTGATCGTGAATTGCGCGGCTTGGTGGTGAGGATTTTGTGGTCGCTGTATCGCCGCTATTCGACAACTGCGCACTGGAAACCAAGCCTGCCCGTGATGGCGAATTTAAGTTCAGTAGATAAAGCTAAACGCGAAGATACTTTGAAAAAATTGGGCACGGGCTTACCGAAACATCCCGAGAATTTGCCTGCGGATAAAGCTGACTTACAACAATTATTGCGCCGCTGGTTGTATGAAATTCCGCCCGGACGCAGGGGCACGGAGCGCTTAACCACACGCTTGAAACCGCTATCAGCAAGTAAGGCGAAAAAAGCGTTGATTGAAACTTTCCGCGATGTCGCACTGGATGATGCCGAATTTGCGCAATTAGTCCTGCCACTGTTTAAGAACTTCACGCGTTCGAACAGTGCGATGGAACAGTCCGCCTGCTTGGTCGCGGTGACACGTTTGCAAACTGCCCACCCTGCTTTGGTGGTGTAAGGAATGACGATGCTTAATTTAATTCATCTGTATCGCGGTCAAATTCGGGGTTTGCTGAGCCAAGGCGCACAAACGGTTTTCATCACTAAGCACCCCGAAAACCAAGCCACCCAGCTATACCGCCTCAATACCAGCACTGAATACACTAGCCTAAAAAACGAGCCTTTGCCTTGTAGTGCCAACGCTTTAACCGGCAATGCCGAGCACATCTGGTTCGCAGGCAGCGATGGCAAACTGTATAGCGCTGCCTTCCAAGAAGGCAAAGCCAAAGCTTTAGGCGATTTAGATTTCAGCCAAAGGGAAGTCTTAGCCCTAGTCCTCTTAGCGGAAAATCGTTTAGCTGTTTTGCAAACCAAGCAAATCAGCATCATTGATTTAAAAAAGCAGAGCATTAGCCAAACGTTCGAAAATGCGGATGCAGCCAACACGCTTGCGGCTAGCCCTGATGGTTTATGGTTCGCCGTTGGTTTTCGTAAGGGTAATATCGCGGTTTATCACGCTGAAACAGCCGATGATGGCTTCGCTTTATCTAGCGAAGGCGCAGTGCATCAGGGGCAAGTTACCGCCCTACTATTTGCGCAAAATGAATTGCAGTTTTACTCAGCAGGGGCGGATAAAAAGCTGTTCTTAACACATGCACGTGGGACTTTGCAGCCTTTGGATAAAGGCAAAAGCAGCAGTCACGAAACACCGATTACTGCTTTATTACTTGGCAAAGAGCGCTTATTCACCGGTGCACACGATAAAAGTGTCAAGGCTTGGGCGTATAGCGGCGGTCAGCCCACCACTTTAAAGCAAGGTTTGGCAGATGTTGCGTATTTAGGCTTGATTGACTACTTGGATCAGCCTGCCCTGCTGGTGGCGGGCACGGATGCGTCTTTACGTATTGTGGGTTTGGATGAAAATGAAAAGCCGACCGAAGTCAAAGTCACCATCAATGATGGCTATCTATGGGCGAAAGAGTTTGCGGGGCGCAGTGATCCACAAGAGCGCGAAAAAGCTTTAAACCTACTCGCCGAATATGATGATAAACCTGCCTTTGATTTGCTGGACGAGCGTTTAAAAAGCGAACAAGACCGTAGCTTACGCGAACAACTCGTCAAGCTAATTGCGAAAGCCAAACACCCCCGCGCCCTCACTTTATTAGAAGCCGCCACCAAAGACACGCGCCACGACACGGTGCGCCAACTCGCCTTCAACGCATGGCAAAATAAAGTCGCCACTGAGGATTTGCGCCCTTACCAAACCGCGCTGGCGACCAATCAGCTCGATATTGGCAAAGAAGCTTTAAAAGTTTTAGCTGCCCTCGCCAAAGACCAAGCCAGTGCTAAGCAAATGCTGCTGCAAGCGCTCAATCACAAACAAGCGGCCTTGCGTTTGACGGCTTTGAGTTTGTTGGAAGGTTTATATGGCAATTCACCGAAAGCTTCCTTACAAGCACTGAGTGTTGCACAACCCGATTTGCAACGTGCCGCGCTGATTCGCTTGTATCAGCGCAATCTGCTGCAAGACATGGAAGTACAGCGCGCCTTGCTGCTCGCACAAGCCGATAATGATGTGAACCTGCGCCACACGGCATTTCTAGTTTCAATTTTAAGCCAAGCGAATTTGACCCAAGCTTTAAAAGCGCTTGAACCCGATTTAGCGCGCCAATTACAAGAATTGGAAGACTTTGAATTACTCGGCGATGGCGCGGCGAAAGCAGCTAAGCCCAGCAAAGCGTCTAGCAAAGAGGCGGCGAAACTGATTAAGGCGCTGGAATTTGCCGATTACAATGTGCTCTTGCAAGGCATGAGCAATCGCCATGCGGATATTAGCTTCTTAGCTGCCTTTGCTTTGGCGGTGCTACAAGACCAGCGCGCATTTGGCATGTTATTAGTGCTCAGCCAAGAGTCGAATCCAGCGATCCGCGCAGGTGTGGGACGTGCGTTTGCATGGCTGAATCAAGAAGACAGTATTCCGACTTTAGAAATTCTGCTAAATGATAAATCGCCTGAAGTGCGCGATGCTGCTTTCACTGCTTTGCAAAAACTGCAAGCCAATGCACTATTGACCGCAGAACGTGGTTTTGCCTCGCAGCATCAAGACATGCATGCGCGCAGTTTAAAAACACTCTTAGATATTGTTGCTGAGCCAGAAGCGGGTGAAAAGTCAAAAAAATCTTTATTAGGCTCGCTGAAAACAGCACTGTTAGGGCAAAAAGCTGCAGATAAAACTGCCCCGAAAAATGACGCTGAGCAAGCACTACATTTATTGCAAACAGCTTTAAACGACCCCTTTGAACCGATTCGTCAGGAAACTTTTAAGACTTGTTTGAATCGCCAACTGGGTGGTTCGGAGGTGGATACATTGCGCCTGTTATTGAGCAGCCGCTATGAAAACCTGCACCGCGAAGTTTTAAATGAGCTGATGGCAAAAAGCCGCGTATTGCCTGCTTGGGATTGGATTGAGCCGCTTTTGCTGGAACTATTCAATGACAAATTCGCGGGCGTGCGCACAGAGGCTTTACGTTTTGCTTTGAGCGATAAGAAACGCTTCGATATTCAAAATGCCTTAGCCACAGCGGTAAAGAGTCCGTTCGCAGATGTTCAGGGTGAGGCTTTAGTCTATATCCAAAAGAATCCTAGCAAAGCTAATCAAGCACATTTGCCTGCCTTGCTGAATGACGAGCATGAGTCCTTACGCAATTTAGCGATTAAATTATTGGTGGATGCTGATCAGCAAACGACCTTATTAACGGCTTTAACTAGTCCTTATGATGATGTACAGGTCACTGCGGCGAATGCTTTGGTCAAATGGGGCGAGCCACAAGCGTTTAGGACTTTAGAAACTTTATTGACACGCCCAGAACCGACGGTAAAAGCGGAAAAAGATCAGTGGTTGCGCATTACGGCACAAGCTTTGACAGGCTTAGGCTCAACCGCGCAAGTGCAAGCCTTCCCGACGATTCAAACTTATTTAAAATCAACCCATACTTCCTTAGTGGATGTGGCAGCAAAGGCATTACCTTATGTGGTCAGTGCTGAACAGCTTCCTATCTTAATGGAGCTACAAGCTGACGAGCGCCCCATAGTTCGTGCTAATGCTGGTTTAGCTCTCGCTTTATTAGGCGAGCCACAGGCTAAAGCAGTGCTAGCGGAAACCAAAGTAGTCGAGCAGCAACTCAGCATTCAACAGCGTTTAGCAGCACAGCTCGCACTAGAAACTGCGACACCTTTGAATCTGCAAAGCTTTCTGCAAAACGAAACCACCTTTATTCCTGCGGTATTGGCCTTGGCGAGTCATGAGTTTTTATTGCATGGCGATGAGCCAGAATTAAGCACTTGGGCCTTGAGTTTAAATCAACCTGATTTGCAGCAATTCTGTGCTGATGTGTTGGTGCGCTATAGCGATGAGGCAATGCGCTGGACTTATTTGGAGCACTGGTTACAACAGCAACAAGGTGCGGACAGCAAAGATACTGATAAGCGCTGGAATTTTAATGCAGGCACTTTGCAGCAAATCGCCACGATTTTGGTTTATGGCAGCGGGCATTTAAAAGCTTATTTGCTGGAAATTTTAGTGCGCCTAAACTCCGGTATGGCTGGCAAAGAATGGCAATTGCAATACGATGCTTTCACTAAGCGCTTTGCCAATGAAATTAAAGCGGCGGAAACCAAACTAGTAAAGCCTACCAAAGCTAAACCCGAACAAGCGGCGTGGAATCAGCGGGCGTTTGGTGCTTATTTAGGCTTAGTTCGCCAAGACAATTCACAAGCGGCACGCCACGGTTTGTTGAGCTTACGCTTAAAAGCTTTGCGCAGTTTGCAAGATCTTGCTCAGCGCGATCAAGCCTTATATGACAGTGTGGTGAGTAGCTTCCTGACTTTGTTGAATCACGAGCAGATCGAACTACGTTTATTCGCTTTTGATACCTTGCAAACGATGAGTGTGGATTTAGCGTTGCTCGGCAATACTGCGACCACTTCGCCGCGCTCTGACATTGCCCGCAAAGGTTTAGAGCTGCTGATTAAGCATTATCCGCTCAAGCAGTCGCATCAATTATTGCAAAATCTGATGGGTAGCAATCACGAGATTCTTGCGCCCGAAGCGTGGAAGCTCTATAGCGCAGATGTTGGTTTGGTGAAAGCAGCACCTTTTGCGCTGCAATCGAATCTGGCCGAATTACGCCTGCAAGTCGTCAATGAATTGGCCGCACATTATGCTGATACAGGCGTACAGCCTTTGCTGGTAGAAGCTAGCCAAAATAATTCTATGGCTGTGGCGATGAAGGCCGCCGAAACCTTAGCACAACAAAAACATCCGCAAGCTTTCAATGCCTTGATTGGCTTATTTAAGCGCGGCACGGATGCACAAAAACGCGATATCCTGAATGCGATGCGTTTAATCCCTAGTGCTGAACCTGCACTGTGGTTAGTGAATTATCTCAACACCGATTTCTTGGCGAATGACTTGTTGAGTCAAGCTTATGAAGTGATTGCCAGCCAACGTCCGGTGGAAATATTCAAGCCGCTGTTAAAACGTTTGGAGCGGCAACCGAAAGAAGCCAAAGCGATTATTAAAGCGCTCACCACCCTTACTGGCTTTGACCAGCCGATTGAAGATTATGACGATGAATCGGCGAATAAACGTTGGTTAGAACTGCAATTCCCACGTCATGAAAATTTACTGATTCTGCTGTTTAACAGCTTAATCCGGTTGAATTATTTGGATGAAGCCACGCGCCTAGCTTATCCACTCGGCTGGGTGCAAAGCAAAGATGCAGATAAGGCTTTGGCGGATGCGTTGCCTGTGCTCGATACCACACAATTAAAGCCTGTGTTAGAAGCCATGGCGCAGCGTGCTCTGAAGCGCGAAGGTCGCGTGAATGGTTTGCTGACAATGCTGGTGCATAAAGATTTGGATGTGCAGTTCCTAGCAGCGGAAGGTTTGGCAAATAGTGGGCATCAACAAGGTTTTAGCATTTTGCTGGCAGCGATGGATTATCAGAAAAATGATGAGTTCCGCCAACGTGCAGCGCTGGCTTTAGGCAAGTCCGGCGATGAACGTGCCTTAGATAAATTGCTGAAACTCGTCGAAGATAATGAGCATTTCTTACATGAAGCCGCGATCGAAGCGATTGGGCACTTAGGCAAAGGTGAGCAAGGTGAACGCATCTTTAAACAGATTAAATCGCGCTTGAAGAATGCGGAGTATTACTCTGATTTAGCCGAGCATGCGCTCAATGGTTTGCGCTGGTTGAATACCCAAGAGGCTTGGGTTTTGGTGCAGGATTACGCCGCTGATAAAACCCGCTACAGCGCTTATCGCGAGCATGCAGTGAACTTACTGCAATACCGTGATACCCAAACTACCCGTGATTTCCTGCTGAAATTATTGCGTGAAGAAGATAGCAATATGGAAGTGGTGGAGACTGCGTTTAATACCGCGCGCTTATTGTGGAAAGCCGATAAAAATACTGCCAGTGAAGTCGATTACGCACTCTTACAAGGCCATTTCCCGCAAAACGACGAGAAATTGTTGGAACGAATTGTTAATACCGCGCCCACGGCTAAATTATTGGAGTTGCTGGGTCAAGACTATGTGCCAGACGACCCGAGTTATGCACAGTTCATTGTGAATAGTTTGGGGCAAGGTTTACTCAGTCGAGACGATTACAGTGTGGATGAGCTGCAAAGCTTATTGGCTGCGAATAAGCCTGAAGTCGTGGAGCTAGTCGCACGCTTGATTGGGTGCATGGATAAAGTATCCAAAGCCTTGGCGACTAGTTTGGAGCAAGCACTCGAAACCTATTTCGCCCACTGGCAAACCGCCTGTCAGCGCTTGGAGCAAAAGCCGGATGACTACGAGCGTCAGGAAACTGAAAAAGCGTTAGCGAAAGCCATTGAACAACTGTTATGGACACTGGTGCAACAGCATGTACAGCCTGCACGTTTATTGCAATTATTGGCGACTGAGCACAAAGCTGAGCGCGTTTTCCAAGTGCAAATTCTCACTGCCTTATTAGCAGTAGATACCGTTAGCGAAAAACCATTGTTGGAAGCGCTAAGTTCTCTGCAAACTTCGCCAGTCGTGCAAGTCAGTACCTTGGCGAGTCAGCTGCTTGCCAAGTATCAACCCAAAACCAAACTCGATTGGCAGCGTTTACTCGCGCAACCGGATGCCTTAATGCAAGACAGCTTTGCGCAAGCCTTGTCCGAAGCGGCGGGCAGCGCTGCACATCAAGCGCAAGTCTTGCCACTATTGATTGCTAAGCAAGAAGTGAAAACTCTGGCGCAAATCGCCAATGACAAGCAGCAGCAAGAAGCTTTACGTTTGGGCGCAATTGAAGGTTTGGCGCGGATTGTTACACCCGAAGCTGAAGCCGCTTTATACCACATTAAAGAGGCGGCGAATGATGCTGATATTAGCAAGGCCGCCTATCGCGCTTTGCGCCGCTGGCAACGTAGCCAAGCGAAAGCCTCAACTGGAGCACACGCATGAGTACTGAAACGAATCCAGTTCAAGCCACTGAAACCTTTACCCTGCGC
Organism: Thiolinea sp.; assembly: GCA_049290875.1. GTDB lineage: Bacteria > Pseudomonadota > Gammaproteobacteria > Thiotrichales > Thiotrichaceae > Thiolinea. The sequence continues at coordinate 52,945 of JBATOI010000039.1, read as the reverse complement.
TATCAGCAGCCGAGTGATTTTCACGATGATGCCGTGCAATTATTTACGCATTTAGAACGCGACGCGGTGCAGTTTGCGGGCAAGGTCAAACAACCACTCGCCTTCCGTGAAGGTTTGGCGACTTTGTTTGCGATTGTCAGCAGCGATTATCGTTATGTGCCCAAAGACCGCGCCGCTTATGCCGCCTTCATGCAAATGCGCCGCAGCTCGCAGAATCACGGTTTGGCAAAAGCCTATCGTGCCTACTTCGATTGGTTATTGCGCAATGACCCGCAAGCTTGGCTAATTCTCGACCCGATTATTAGCGTACATCCTGATGGTTTATTGCTAGAAGTCTTCAGCAAAGACGAAGGCTGCTATGCGGCTTTAGCCTTAGACAATGACTTCTTTGAAGTCCAAGGCAAAACCCAATTCGGTACCACCAATATTGATTTCAGCCAAGAACTGGCGCAAGGCATTGAGCAAATTCGTAGCTTCCGCACGACGCATTTCGCAGTCGGTAAAGAAGCCGTGAACTTCCAAACGGAAACCGCGCCTGCACTGCCAGATACCGAAGTGATCGAAAAGCACATTCAAGTGCCTCAGACTTGGATTCGTGGTCTGCTGCAAGTGCAATCGGCTTCGCAATTGCCGAGCGACAGCTTTTTCCTAAAGCCGATTGATCTGTATAACGCGCTGCGCCATTTACGCTTAAATGCGGATGTGAAAGGCAAAAAGCGCGGTCTGCGGATTGAATTAGTGCCGAATCAGCAACCGCGCTTGGTGCTAGAACCAAATGATGTGGTGATTGAAGGCAGCGCCGAAGCTTATCAAGGCAAGCAAGCCAAAGTGATTCGTTTATGGGGTCGGCGTCGTTTGGCTTTATTGAAACGCTTCTTGCCTTATGCTGAAACCATTGAAGTGCAAGTGCTGGGTAATGGCATGCCAAGCTTTTGGATTTTGGGTGGTTCGGGTATGAGTTTGACTTTAGCGGTGACTGGTTTTACCGCGAGCAATTGGTCGCAAGCTTTGAATTTTGATTTACTCCTGCCACGTCGCAGTGAAAGCGTGGCTGAGTTAAAAACTGTGGTCGACGCACTGCAAAAAGTGTATGTCGCTAGCTTAGAAGACTTGGCGAAGGCGACCAAACTAAGCGAGAAAGTCTGCCGGACCGCGCTCCAACAAGCGAGTCAGCAAGGTTTGGTGATTTATGATTTAGCACATGATCTCTATCGTTATCGCCCGCTGACCCAAGAGCCGCTGGAGATGAGTCATTTCCAATTCCGTCAACCGGCGGAAAAATTGGCTTATGACTTGGTGGTGCGACAAAAAGCGATTAGCCAATTACAGATGACGGTAATTCCGCTGGAAGGCACTGAAATTTCAGCCGAAATCACCGTGAAAGAAGACAAGCGTGATTATCTGGCCAAGCTGAAGCTCACTGATGAAGGGCAAATTAGCAAGGCATCTTGTTCCTGCCATCAGATTATGACTTATGGTTTGAGCCAAGGTGCGTGCAGCCATTTGATTGCTTTGCGGATTGCTTATGCCGAGCAGCAGGCGAATCGCGATATCAGTGTGATTACGCAGGAAACGCGTATGCTCACCCGCCGCCAAAAACAGCAGCAAGAGCAGATTCAAGTGACTTTAAATAATAAGCGTTTGTTGGTGAGCCGTGAGCTTAATCAGCAAAGCAAACAACAGCAATTCGCCTTCAATTCCGTGCAGGAAGCGCGCCATGCGTATTTAGGCAAAATCGCACAATTGGAAATGAGCGGCTTTATTGAGGGCTAGAGCATGAGTGAAACTAACGCAAGTCGCTACGAAAAATTGTGGCAAGCCATTGAAAAAGCAGGCAGTGTGAATGCTTACGTGCGCGAACAGATGCAGCAAAATGGCTTTATGGTAGTACGCCGCGCGACTGACAATATGTCGAAGGCTGAACTGGAAAAATACCGCCAAGAGCTGAAAAAAGAAGCCACCGAGCAGCGCCGCCTCAATAAAGAAGCGTGGCAAGCCTACCAAGCCAAGCATATTGTGCATTTGGGCGAAGGCATTTATTGGACGGACGACACCAGCGAAGATAAATGGGACGCGCCGAATGCCAATAAACGTTTGCTAGAAAATCAATTACCTGCGATCACTAAAGTCGCGCAATTGTGCGAAGCGCTGAATTTATCAGTCAGTGAATTGCGTTGGCTCTGTTATCAGAGCGAAGTGGCGCTAAAAAGCCATTACACGCGCTTTGAAATCCCGAAACGCTCTGGTGGCATGCGTGCGATTTGGGCACCTTTGCCCAAATTAAAACAAGTGCAGCACTGGATTTTGCACAATATCCTAGACAATTTGGTGGTACACGGCTCAGCACATGGCTTCGTCACGGGGCGCTCGATAGCGACCAATGCCGCTGAGCACACCAATAGCCAATTATTGATCAAAGTCGATATTGAAAACTTCTTCCCAAGCATTAGCTGGAAGCGCGTGAAAGGTGTGTTCCGCAAAGCAGGCTATCCTGAGCAAATCGCGACATTGCTAGCTTTACTTTGCACCGAATCGCCGCGCGAAATCGTCGAGCATGAAGGTAAGCAAGTTTATGTTGCCCTCGCCGACCGCTGCTTGCCACAAGGCGCACCGACCAGCCCAGCGCTAACTAATGCACTGTGCTTACGCTTGGATCGACGCTTAACTGGCTTCGCGCAAAAAGCAGGCTGGCGCTATACGCGCTATGCCGATGATTTAACCTTCAGTTTGCCCGCAAATAGCAAAAACAAGCCGGAAATTAGCCGCTTATTAGGCACACTGAAACGTGTGTTAGGCGAAGAAGGCTTTGCATTAAATGCAAAAAAGACCTGTGTAATTCGTACTGGTGATGTGCAAGAAGTCACTGGCTTGGTGGTCAATGGTGAAAAAGCACCGCGCGTTAGCCGTGAGTTGAAACGCCAGATGCGTGCCGCTGTGCATAATTTACAGCAAGGTAAAGCCTTGCCGGAAGGTGGAAGCTTGCCACGGTTAAGAGGCTATGCGGCTTATATTGCGATGACAGAGCGGGGATTGGGGCAGTCTCTATTAGCCTGCTTACAAAAGTATTAACAAAATTAAGGAAGAATTTAGCTCATGAATACTTATTGGCTTGCTATTGATACTGAAAATACATCCTACACTGAGTTGCAAGGGCGAAAGGTTGTTGCTCAAGGCTGGCCTCAACTAGGTGATCTCAAAACTCTGTGCAAACTAGCTGGAAACGCAAAAAATCATGAGGTATTTAAGCAGGTTATAGCTGCTTTAGCATTAGCCGTAGGTGATGAGAATCAACGCCCTCAAGAAGTGATGTGGAAGCTGCTTAATTTACAAAAAGGTGATTTGATTATCGGCATTGAAGGCACTGTTGTAAAAGGCATTTGCCAAATGCCGCACAGTGCGGCAGATAGCTATCGTTACGATGGGGATGATGCTTTTAATTACAGCCAAACTGTAGGCTTTCCGGTTACATGGGTAGACTGGGACGAAGAGCTGTTTGGTTTCACACCTAAAGCTCCTGCTCAAAGTGTTCCGGGTATAGCTGGTTTAGTTAACGATCAAGATAAGATTATTAAAGCTTGGGATAGTCTAATTAAAGGAGCATAAAGCATGGACACGTGGGGAGCACAGTCGTTTGAAAATGACTTTGCTTTGGATTTCACCACAGAGTTATTTCAGGGTGATGTAGGTGGTTTGAGCTTGTTGGGTGAGGTGTTTGAAGACAGTATTCAAGCCAAAGTAGAGGGATATATTGAAGCTGGGCTACTAATTATCCACTTTAGGGTATTGAGTTAATTGGCAAAAAAATAAATTTAATAGTAGTTTGTCTATTTACAATTCCTTTACAAATCTTTTATTCGTTTTTAGTGCATTCTCGAAAAAATTAACTAAAATTCTCCGTTGTGCAAAGACTAAGCACATTGTGCCAGTAGTTTCCGAGTGTCGCGTAATTGACTGGCTTATCTACTCTTGGAGGAGTTTCAACGATGAAATTATTAAGTACTGTGATCGGTGCTGCTTTATTAGCTTTCAGTGTATCTGCGATGGCTGAAGACGTTAAGCCAGCGGCGGCTGCACCTATGGAAATGGGCACTGAAGCTGAAGCGCAAGCCATGAGCGAAAAAGCAGCTAAGTTAGTTGATGAAAAAGGCGAAGCCGCTTTTGAAACTTTCAAAGCCAAAGATGGTGGTTTCCAAGACAAAGACTTGTATGTGTTCTGCATGGATGACAAGGGCAAAATGTTGGCACACGCGCTAAAGCAAGAGTTAGTTGGTACGGACATGATGGGCTTTGATAAGTATGGCGACAAGCCTTTTGAAAAAATGGTTGCGACTGCTATGAGTGCAGAAGGTAAAGGCTGGGTGGATTACAAGTGGCCTTTACCGGGTGGTACTGAGCCACAAGACAAGAAAAGCTATGTCATTAAGAACGCAAAGGGTTTCTTCTGTGGCGTTGGTGCTTACGTGAAGAAATAAGCTTCGGCTGATGGCTTCGGGTTGTAGGTTCGCTACAACCCCTCCCGCCTGCAAACTGTTATGCTAAGTAAAACCCCAAGGCTTAGCGCGCATGGACAATCTGATTATCTTCGATGGCGTTTGTAATTTGTGTACCTTCTCGGTGCGCTTTATCCTACAGCACGAATCCGCTCCGATTTTACATTTCACCCCACTGCAATCTGAACCGGGCGCACGCTTGCTGCAAACCTATGGCTTTGATCCGGCTGATGCGAAAACCTTTGTGTTTATCCAAAACGGGCAGGCTTATACCCGCTCCGCAGCTGCCTTAAGAGTTGCTAAATATTTGCGCTGGCCGTGGCGTGGATTGCTGATATTTCGGGTGCTGCCGAGCGCTTGGCGCGATGCCGTTTATGATGTTATTGCACGTAATCGCTATCGTTGGTTTGGGCAGAAAGAGGTTTGTATGTTGCCGACGCCGGAATTGCGAGCGCGTTTTGTGGAAGATTAAGGCAGGCTTACCTGTGTCTCGCGAACTATCATTAAGCTCAGCAGTCTTTATAAAAACGAATTTTTTCTTCTTGGTTCAAGCGAGGCAACCATGAACACTTTCAGCAAATATCTACTGCTTTTGCCGCTTTGTTGCGCGATCACTTATTCCACTTTTTATGCTAGTGAAGCTACAAACTGCCAACTAAAGTCACCCAAGTTAGCGTGAATCAAGTACCACCCCAATGGCTAGACAACTTGAGTGAACAGGATCTGACTTATTATAAGGAACTAGGCCCGCTGCAATTGGCGGCGCATCAAGTGCCTTTACCGACATACCCGACCTGGCGTTTGTATTTTGCGCTGTATCCCAGCTTAGATGCGGATGGAGTTTTGTCGGGCTATCAAGTGAAGGCACAGCTGATTAATTTGTCGCCCTTGCTTTATCAATCGGTGGTTGAAGAATATGGCAAAGAGAACGCTGATCCGACATTGAACAATAAAACGCACTCTGATCAATTCATGCTGCCTTATCTGATTGTACAAACCATCACCGCCGACCAGCTTGAGGACGAAATTAAATACAGCCCCAACCTGCTCAACAAGCAAACTTGTGGCCTGCAATTACGCTGCGATCAAATGTGGGATGATACGCCTGCCAAATGGAGCAAAGAGAAGCCGATCAAATTAGCACGCGCACCTTGGGACAAAAACTTAAACCTACCGGCGGCACTGATTCGCGCCCTCGCGCAGCAAACCAATTGGCTGCAAAAGCAAGGCAAGATTTGGCAATGGGTAACGCCCGAATTGTCTGAAGGCATTAATGCCAAGCGCCCGTGGGTCGAGGTAGTGATTAATAATTATACGGGTAATGGCAGCATGGTCGCTGCGGATTGGATTGAGCGGGTCGCGGATGATAGCGTGGCTCAAAAAGTCACTCGTATCATGCTGGGCGACGATGAAGTAGAAGGCTTAGTTTATAAAGTGAATCGCTGTGCGCGGGGCAATACTAAAACGCTGCTACAGGTTAGTCCTTAAGCGCTTTAAACACCACACTTATTGCCATAGCGCTAAGTGCTTATCCATAATGCAAGTCCGATTACCCGTTAATAGGCTTGCATGTACGCTACTGATCTCCTCCAACTCAAACGCCTCGCGATTTTCGCTACCGTAGTTGAGCAAGGCAGTTTTGCCAAGGCAGCCGAACTCTTGCAAATGAGTCGTTCCAGCGTCAGCGAACAAGTTGCTTTATTAGAAGAGGCTCTCAAGGTACGTTTACTGCAACGAACTACGCGCCAACTGACCCTAACCACTGATGGTCAAGCCGTGTATCCACAAGCAGCACAATTGAATCAAGCACTGCGTCAGGTGAATGAATTAGTCACCCAAGAGCAGCCGCAAGGTCGCATACGGATTACCACGACCGCTGATTTAGCACTGGATTGGCTCAACCCGAAACTACAAGCTTTTCGAGCACTGTATCCGCAGATTTATGTTGATCTAGTCTTGACGGATCACGAGTTGGATTTAATTGCGGGGCAGTTGGATTTGGCGCTGCGTATTGGTTATTTGAAGGACGACTCGTTGGTCGTGCGTCCCTTGTTCAATACCCATGTGCAAATTATTGCTAGTGCTGCTTATTTGGCGCAAGCCCCTGAACCGATTACGCTTGAGTCCTTGCCGCGCCAGTATTGGGTATTATTGAAGCAGCTCAATCCTAACCAAAGTGTAACCCTGCAACATAATGGCGAGATGCTGCACTTTGTACCTGAGCATTATCACAGTTGTGATTCGCCCTTGGTGATGCAGCAATTAATTAAGCTGGGTTTCGGCATTGGTTTACATTTGCCAGTTAGTATTCAACGTGAATTAGCTAATCAAGAATTAAGCCTGATCCTGCCACAGTGGCAGGGTGATGAATTGACCTTTTGCTTGGCCTATCCTTCACGACGGCAATTGCCCCTGCGAGTGCGTTATTTGATTGATTTTTTGTTGCAACAACCCGCGCAATGGATTCCTACTGAAAAAGGCAGCCTCTAATGACTGCCTTGTTCTAGCTAAATTACTTAGCGCTTAATTGGCGCAAAGCACCCGCCCAATCTTCTAAATGGTAGGTTTTGCCTGCGATCTTGTCATTTTCGATGTGGTGAATATCAATCGACATTAATTTAAAGCTTTTGCCGTTGTGTGGTACACCCATAAAGTCGACAGCGGGAGTGCCCGAACCTTCGCCACGCACCACCACGCGATTGCCATACACCACGACTTCTTTGATTTCCCATTTCAAATCAGGAATCGCTTTGCCAAAACCGCCAATGGTTTTTGCGGCTTCAACGCGCGGCTTGCAAACATCATCAGCACTGCATGATTCCCAATTATCCGCCGTGCCTGCCAAAACCAATTTCTCTGAATCACGATCGGGCGCGATAGTAAATGCATCGTAAAACGGTTTAATCGCCTCGCGAGCTTGAGCTTCGCTTAAATCAGCGGCTTGCGCGACCTGCATAGAACCCACTACTAGCAAACTACTAACTAAGCTTTTAAGTAATTTAAACATTTTCTAATCCTTGATTGAGTAACTGTGATGGCGGCTAGTTTACTGCCTTGAGTTATTCTTGCTAGACAGTAAACTCCGAATAGATTGTTCGGCTTTTACGGATTAAGCTTGGTAACTCAAATCTACTGAACTCTTGCCCTAGCTTAATAATCGTCTTTCACATCGTCACTCAAGGCCGCAGCTATACTGCTAGCTTGTAAGGTCAAAACTGATGACCAAAATGGCAATCAACTCCAAATATAGCTACAATTAGAAATTATGGCCACAATTGAGACACTACCATGCATGTAGCCGTCCGCGATCTGAAAAATCGTTTTTCCGAATACTTAAAATATGCCCAAGCGGGCGAAGAAATCATTGTCACTACCCACGGCACGCCTGTAGCACGTTTAGTTAGGCTGGCTTCCAGCCTACAAGCTAGACCTTCTCAGCCACTGGATAAATTAGCTTGGGTGCGGCGTGGGCAAGCTGGCAAAAAACTGGGCTTGCCCATTGAACAAAGAGTGCGTTTGACCAAAGGCACTTCCATGAGTGACCTACTACTGGAAGATCGTGAATGAGTGTGTCCTTGGTCTATTTGGATACGTCGGCTTGGTTGAAACTGTATATCTAGGAAGCAGGTTCGGAAGAAGTCAGCATCTTGGTTTCCGAAGCTGAGCAAGTTTGCACACATTTGATCGCTTATGCGGAATTACGTGCAGCACTGGCGAAAGCACAACGCATGAACCGCTTGAGCGCTGAGCAAAAGAGCCAGATCATTCCGGCAATTGATCAAGATTGGGAAACCTTAAACATCATTCTGCCTACCGAAATGTTGGTTAAGCGTGCTGCCAATTTCGCCGATCAATTTGGTTTACGCGGCTATTACAGTATTCACTTAGCTGCGGCAGAAGCGATTAGCTTACAAATTATGCCGCAACCACTGGTTTTTGCCTGTTTTGATAATCACTTGAATGCAGCCGCTAAAGCTTTAGGCATGCGTATATTGGATGCGGCTATTTAGGTTTTAACCGATTCCGCGCCCAGACATTCAAGCCCGCCACCAAACCCAACACCACCAACAATCCAAGATTCAAACTCTGCCAACCAAAACTCTGAATTAACACCCCGCCACTCACCACACCCACAATCGCCGCTATCGCAATCACCAATTCGGCAATACCTTGCGCGCGGCCTTTTTCCGCAGCGGGATAAGCTTGGTTGTATTGATTAGTTCCAGCGACATACATCAAATTCCAGCCGATGCCAAGCAGGAATAGGCTAATATGGTAGTGCATTTCCGTTGTGCCCCAGATCGACGCCAACGCACTCAAAGCAAATACGCCTAAACCTGCTAGCAGTACGTATTGCGCCCCGAATTTGTCCACTAATTTGCCACTGACGAAGGAAGGCAGGAACATGCCGATAATATGCCAGCCGATCACCGACATGCCCGCATCGACTGAGTAGTGGTGTTGGTGCATAGCGAGGGGCGCGACCAGCATCATCAGCATCATTACGCCTTGTCCGAAGGCAGTATTGCCCACCCCTAACCAATACGCGGGCAGTTTTAAGAAGCTAGCAGGCGTAGATTTATTGGCGGCTTGCACGGCGGGTTTGGCGTTGAGAAAACTGATTAAAATCAGTGCTAGCACACTGAAAATCGCCACTAATCCATAAGCGCCTAAATACTTGGGTTCAGTCACTGACTGATTGGCAAATCGTGCCAAACTCGGCCCCAACATCGCCGCGAGTAAGCTACCACTCAAGACCCAACCCATCGCCACACCGGATTGTTGCGGTGGCATTTCATCAAGTGCAGCGAGGCGATAATACACCGAAGACGCTTGATAAATCCCCATTAATAAACTCGCCGCACAAAAAATCACAAAGCTCTGTGTGGACAAAGCCAGCATCACTAAAACTGCCGCAATCACGCCCGAAAATGCACCGATTTGAAAGCCCAAACGCCTGCCATAACGCTGCATCAGCATCGACAATAAATATGTCGCAGCGAGCGCACCCACACTAATCAGTGCGTAAGGCAAAGTCGCTAAACTTTCGCTGGGCGCGAGCTGCAAACCAATCACGGTCGACAGGCTAATCCCGACCAAGACCGCGAACCAATAACAAGCTTGCACCAGCGACAAAATGACGATTTTAGGATGCATAAACAAAGTCCTCGGTGTAGGCAGAAAAACGTTTGCGGTAGTCAGCGGGCGCGACCTTCAAGGCTTGCAGGAATTTGCGGCGCAGGATTTCTCTGGATGGAAAACCGCATTGTTGGGCGATTTTGGCAATGGATAACTCACTGGATTCAAGCAGCCAACGCGCTTGATCTAAACGGGCTTGGGCAATATAACGTGAGGGCGCTAAACCTGTTTCCGCTGAAAATTGACGCGAGAAATTGCGCACACTCATCGCCGCCAAATCGGCTAAACGCGCCACTTCCAAAGCTTGATCTAAATGTTGATGAATATAAACTTGTGCCTTGCGTAAAGCCGGATGTTGCAACTCATGCTTAGCATGCAGCGGTGAACTAAATTGATTTTGCCCGCCCGGACGATGATAAAACGCTACCATTTGCCGTGCGGTTTCTAGCGCCACCCGCTGCCCACAATCGTCCTGCACCAGTTGCAAAGTCAGATCAATCCCCGCCGTCACACCTGCCGAGCAATAGTATTTGCCATCGTGAGTAAACAAAGCATCAATATCGAGTTGCACCTCAGGAAAACAAGCGCGAAACTCGGCATAACGCTTCCAATGCGTCGTCGCCCTGTGCCCATTCAACACCCCAGTCGCCGCCAAAATAAACGCCCCACTACAAACCGAAGCCACGCGCTGCACATTTGGCAAAAGCTGCTGCAAGCTTTGGATAAGGCTTGGATCTTGGGCGATTTGTGGTGCAGGTGTACCCCCGACCATGATTAAAGTATCGGGGATTGATTGTGCTAAATCTGCCAACACACCATCACATAAAACGCGCGTTTGGGTAGCGAGTTTGACTTCAGGTGTCGCATTCAAGGAAATCAGACGAGTACGATAACGCGGCTGGGTTAACAATTCATTAGCCGAAGCAAACACCTGCAAGGGGCCAAATACATCGACCGCATTCGCGTCATCGTAGGCGAGTAAGGCGATTTCGATTAGGTTTTTGGTCATTGGTGTTGCGATGGGTTATTGAGTGAGGGTGATTATACGTGTATGGAGATTGTCTGATAGGACATAAAAGCTATTGGATCGGACATCTCTTCCGTTTAGCGCGTCCATTTTTGTAGGCGGATTTTCATGTTTGGCTTTAACTAGCTGGCCTCTGTACACTACACTTTTCCTGTGAATCTACAGGCCGTTGTGTTTTTGCCGCCTAGAGTCTGGGCAAAATGAGATTGTTCCGTGTTTATTGAGGAATTAGTAATGCGCTTAACAGGGATGCTGCTTTCAGTGATGCTATTCAGTTTGGCTAGCCTTAGCCATGCAGGAGATCGAATTTATTTGCTTGCTGGGCAATCCAATATGATGGGTAAAGGAAAAATCGCTGAAATCCCTACAAGTTATCGGCACACCCCGTCCAATGTAAAATTCTATTATCAAGGTCGCGAGAAGGGCTTAGCTCAATTTGCTTACTTTGGCCCTGAAATTGGCTTTGCCCATGAAGTGGCGCGCGCTTTCCCGAATGATACTCATATCATTATTAAGCAAGCCGCTACTGGAAGTACGATTGAGCGCTGGTTGCCAGGGCAGGCTTTATATAAAGGCTTATTACGCCAAGTCGGTTTTTCGTTGCCTGAAGAACATGCTAAGAAAATTGATGCGATTGTCTGGATGCAAGGCGAAAGTGATGCACGTAGCGCTGATTTAGCAGGACAATATGGCGGACGTTTAAATCGCTTAATTCAAGGTTTGCGCAATGATTTAGACTCCCCCAATAGCCTATTTATTCTCGGGCAGATTAACCCTGAAGATTTAGCTTTCACGAAAGTTGCTCAAGTGCAAGCCAGTCAGCGGCAAGCACAACAAGCCAGCAGCAATACGATTCTGGTATCTACCGAGGGCTTGGGCAAAATGTATGACCATGTACACTATAACGCGAATGGCCAATTAGAGCTGGGTAAGCGTTTTGCTAAGGCTTATATCGACCAAGCGCGGAAACGCGGTCAACTAGCAGCTCGTTAATAGACTATGCTCGAAGCAGTTCTACGTATTGTCGGCATTATCTTTCCAGTCTTTGCTTGCGCTGGCCTAGGTACTTATTACGGCTGGCGCTTTCGCCCTGATATGACGGTGGTGAATAAGCTGAATATGGAGGTGTTCGCGCCCTTTTTAGTGTTTTGGGCGCTGATGGATAAACCTTTTGATTTCAGCGGCTATTGGGGTTTAGCCGTAGGCGGTGTTGCAGTAGTTTTAGGCTCAGGTTTATTACTCTTGCCGATTGCCCTAGCTTTAAAAATCAATCTGAAAACCTTTTTGCCACCAATGATGTTTAATAATTCGGGCAATATGGGAATTCCACTAATCCTATTTGCCTTTGGCGAAGATTTACTCCAAGCAGCGGTAGTACTGTTCATTATTGAAATGCTGCTGCATTTTACGGTGGGTTTATACATGCTAGATCATAAAACCAATCCGCTGCAGCTCTTAAAAATGCCAATGATAATAGCTGCTATTGCGGGTTTAACTTTAAGCTCTTTGCACGTCAGTTTACCCGCTCCTCTGGCTAATACCTTGAAGCTACTCGGGCAAGTATCAATTCCCTTACTGTTATTTTCCTTGGGTGTACGCTTATTAGATGTGAGCCTAAAAGACTGGAAATTAGGGGTATTTGGGGCAATAGCAGGGCCAGCCGCAGGTTTGCTTTGCGCTTTATCTTTATTACCCGTCCTGCAGTTAAGCGCAGTGGAAGCAGGAGTTTTATTAGTGTTTGCCGCCTTGCCACCTGCGGTATTTAATGTTTTAGTGGCCGAAAAGTATCAGCAGGAGCCAGAACAAGTGGCTTCTTTGGTGATGCTGGGTAATCTAGGTAGTTTAATTATTATCCCAGCGACCCTCTGGTTTGCCCTAAAAATCTAAGCCCAAATCGTTAAACAGCCGTAATGACTCGAATCGTCACTGGCATGCGTGCGCCATCGGCTAGAATCAACAAGCCTTTAATAGAGCCACGCGTACTGTCCAAATATAAGTTGCGTGCAACCACTTGATTACCTTCATAAAAGACCGGCTTAACTGTCTCATCATATTGGATTGCAATCACCGCTGATGGATAATCCTTTGCTTCGCCCAAGAGAATAAGATCCTTATCTGGAAAAGGATTTTCTGGATCAACTAGACGTGGCATCCGATCAGCAATCCCGCGTACCTCTTTCGGCTGCCCTGCGGTGCTAATCGGTTTATAAAAGCGTTGCGTTGCAAACTGATATTTGCTCTCGCTTTTATGTTCGGCGTCGTCTTCGCGCCCAATGATTTGTTGTAGAAAGTTGCCAACTAAACGTGCCATTTGCTGATACAACGCTCTTGGCAAGGCGAAGTTGACAAAGAGATATGAATGGCGACGTAAATCACGTTGGTCGTATTGATTTTGCTCTATGGGCTGAATACTACTAGTGGAATTAGTCCGTACTTGCCCGTTTTGAATAGGCGTTAGCATTTGGTCTTTCCCTTTACCCCAATTAAAATCCCGAAATGTTTCCCTGAGGATTCATCATCTTAGATTCGCTTAGCAAAGCAGAGCTTGAGGAGGACAAGTGCAAAGGTATGCCCGATAAAATTAGTAATATTTGTTGAGCTGTTGATAGATTTATCAGTGCCCTAGGAAAACTGCTGAAGACTTAGGCAGATTAGTTCTGTAGTAAATGCTTTGGATTTGTTTGATTTTGGCTTTCAGGCTTCAGCAACTGCTGACTGCTGAATTTTTTAAAGTGCAATTCAAACCGGCTTGTAGTTTTCGATGCGGGACGAAAGATCGGTTTTATGTTGCCTTGAATTCAGCGCTCCATTCGCTTGGAATGCAGCGCTGAATAGGCAGGGCATCACATTGCTTTTAACAGCTCTTGATGCACCTGTTTATCTAAGCGTGCGCCATAGACTTGAATGATTTGTGCAGCCGCTTTACTCGCTAATGCGCCCGCTTGGGCATTGCTTAAACCTTGGGTGAGTCCATATAAAAACGCTCCGGCAAACATATCACCTGCGCCATTGGTATCTAAAGGCTTCACGGCTTGAGCAGCTATTTTGACTTCATTATCTGCATTCACCACCAAGGCACCATCACTACCTAAAGTGATCACTAGTTTTTGAGTTAAAGGTTTGAGTGCTTGGATAGCGTCTTGCAACGTAGTTTTGCCCGTAAACGCAAAGGCTTCTTCTTCATTGCAGAATAAAACATCCACACCTTCGCCAAGCATTTCTACCAAGCCTGTTTTGAAGTAGGTAGCCATTGAGGGATCAGAGAAGGTCATGGCCATTTTAACGCCATGTTGTTTAGCGACTTTGCGTGCTTCTAACACCGCAGCACGTGAAGTATCTGAAGTGACTAAATAACCTTCAACGTATAAATAATTAGATTGCTTTAATTCTTCATAATGCAATTCAGCGGCTGAGAAATCGCTGGTGATGCCTAAATAAGTATTCATGGTGCGCTCAGCATCGGGTGTGACCATCACCATGCATTTGCCGGTTTTGCCTTCTGAGCTGCAACGGACTTGATCTAGGCGCGTGTCGACGCCTGCGGCATGTAGGTCGTGCATATAGAATTCGCCGAATTCATCATTCGCTACTTTGCAGGCGTAGAAGGTTTTACCACCGAATTGGCTAATTGCGACAATACTATTCGCCGCTGAGCCGCCGCCAGCCCGTTTTTTCAAGCCAAAACTTTGTTTTAAGCTAGCTAATAAATGATTATGGCGCTCTTCATCAATCAGGGTCATTAAACCTTTTTCGATACCTTGAGCCGCTAAAAAAGCGTCGGTGACTTCAAATTCTTTATCTACTAGCGCATTGCCAATGCCGTATACGTCATATTTCATAGGTGTACTTTAAAAGCTAAAAAAGATGGGAGGCACTTGTACCGTATTCATCACTAATTTTCTAGAGAAGAGTGCTGATCAATTTATTTTAGAATTAAATCGTTGACTAGTTTAGACAAATCATCAGCGTTAACAACGAGCTAATAGGGACTTATCTACAAACTTATCCACAGCTTTATGCACATCAATCCAACGAGGCGTTAAATAATTTTTTAATATGGAGTGGGATAGGCTGAATAAAATTCCAGATAATTTGCTATTTAAAGCCCTAAAACTACCATTTATCGGTAAAAATCTACCAAAAAAGCTAAATAAGCTTAAGTATAACGAGACCTACTATATCTAGTGGTTCAAAAAATGCTTGACCACAAGAAGCAAGCTTTTGACTTATCCACAGCAAAAATTGCTTGACAGTTTATGGTTATTTCTGAATTAAGCTGTGGTAGAAAAACTACCTGTACGAATAAAACTGATGCATTCTTGCACCACTCGGCTTGAAAATAGCATGCTGCTATGAGAGACCGGCAAAATGCGATGCGCAGTTTGCGCAGGATGATAGGTTTCAGACAGGGCTACAACACCATCATTAATTTCAGAAATTCCACCTAATAGACGACCAACACCTATCGGTTTATTGCCTGCGAGCGCCCCCCACTCACGGCTTACTGTTGCTGGTAAGCCTTGCCCATCTAAGCCACCTTCAAAGCTGCGCCCAATCAACGGGCGGCAGAGATTATATTTAGCTAAGCGATATGCAATCAAGCTACCTTTGGCTGGAGTACCTAAGGTCACTAAACGTCCGGAGGGTAAGTCAGGATAAGAAGTGAGCATTTGCAAGGCAATAATTCCACCTAGGCTATGCGCTACGATATGCAAGCGTTCAGCCGGTAGAGCATAACGTTGGACTGCTTGATAAACTAAACCCACATTATTAGCTGAATTGGCACTAATCGAGTGGTAAACCGGGGTAATAACTTCATAACCCGCTGCATTAAACTGTTGCTGCAACCAGCGCATAGCCCAAGGATGCAACCAAAGGCCATGCAGTAAGAGAATTTTTTCAGCCATTGATTATTAGAACTTTATTTCCGTCTCCAGTTCAGGATCTTTTTTATCGACTAAAGTAGCACTGGTGGGCACAGTAGCCTGATTGTCGTCTAAACGCTTACGCATACGTTCGGCTACTCGAGATTCCTCTGCCTCTAAACGCCGCATTTCGCGTTGTTGTAAAACAGCACGCCAGATCAAAGCCAGAATAAATAATAAGGAAATCAAGGCAACCGCCAAAGCAAGTGGGGACACACCACGCAACGAAGTAGAGGTTGCGGGTGTAGCTGCTTTATTACCAGTCGCGCCACTTTGATTACCACTTTGAGATAACATTTGTGAAACCGGCACTGAGCTTAAAGTTTTCACATCATTGGTAGGTTCACTAGTAGTGGCCGTTTTGGCATTACTAGGCGCTTTAATGTCTGAAACTGTTTCAGTGCTAGTTGTTGAAAGTGACTGACTAGCTGTACTGCCAGCTTCTGTCTTAGCATCTGCTGGTCTAGTTTCAGCTTTCTCAACTGCCTTATTTGTATCCGCAGGTTTGTCTGTAGTAGCAGCTGTTGATACTGGCTCAGTTTTAGTTTCCAGCTTAGTTGCTTCCGTTTTGTTAGTAGCGCTTGCACTATTACTTGGAACTGCCGCTGCTAGAGTTTGTGGTTCAGTATTGGGTTTAGTCGTAGTTGTTTCACTACCCGTTGGCTGACTTTCAGGCGTAGGTGCTGGGCTAGTTTTTGTCTCCGCTCCTTCAGCAGGTTTTGCTGTCTTGTCAACATTGGTAGCAGGCTTTTCATCTGCCCAAACTGATTTCGCGTTGGTTTCTTGTTTGCTTGCTTCTACCGCCGCTTTACTAGCTGCTGCGACAGCCGCCGTGGCTGCTTCTACAGTACTCAGTTTTAATTCGGATTTGCCTTCTGAGCTGGGTAGGGCAGGCACACTACTTGGGCTAACTTCCTTGAGCTTGTCATACAAACGCATATTGTCAGCATGCTGCGATTTGATTGTTTCGCTGGCATTTTTTAACGAATTTTGCAGCGTTTTAATGTGATTATCTTTCTGATCAAGCACGCCAGTGAGTTCTTGCAACTCAATTTTAAGCCGTTTGACTTGCGCATCTAATTCAGGGTTTGGTTTGGTTTTACTTTGCTTGGCTTGTAAAGCGTCTAATTCAGCCATGAGCTGTTGATTTTTGGTTTCTACCGCCTGCAATTGCGCTTGGAGTCTAGAAATCCGCCGATTAGTATTTCTTGGAGTCGGTGCATAGCGCGTTGCCGTTTTCGCAATAATTTGTTTGGGGCGTTTATTAGATTGGCGCTCTTTAATTTTGGGAACAGGTGGGGGGGTGGTTTTGGGGAGATTAGCACCACGCTTCCAATAGTTGTTATGTTTGCGAGCTTCGCGGAGTGCCCCCAGCCGCTGATAACGACGTGCCTCAGCCGAAGTGGGTGCTTTAATCACCACACCTTTCATGAGAGAGTTAATGTTATTGCTAGCAAAGGCTTGTGGGTTTTTGTAGTAAATAGCCAGCATGGTTTGCTGGACGGTGGCGCTCTTATCCGGTCGCAGTTGGTCAGCAATATTCCACAAAGTATCCTGATCTTTCACCGGACCATAAGAACGAGGGGCTGCTTCGACAGTCCAAGATAAGGCTAGCCCTAAGAGCATTATCGGCAGGGTATGCTTAAACATAAAAGCGGCAAGTCCATTCATTTAGCTATTCTGTATCATTGGGTTATAGCTGATTTTAGGCTGGAATGCAGCTTGATAATAGATAAACTCGGTGGAATTCCAGCCAAAGCCTACCGATTGTCGGTAAGTTCTGGCTGATAAACAAGCAAGTGAAGCTTAAAAAGCGACTTTATTGAGTTGCATAGCTTGGATGTATTTGGGGGCAAGCACGTATTTAGGCTTGCCAACGCCACCTTCCGTATTTAGCTCGACTACCGTTTCCTGTTCTAGGGTACGTAAAATAGCCTCAGCAATTTCTTGGCGCTGGGGCTTACCCATTAAAGATGCTTTGATGCCCATGCGTTCGCCTTTTTCACGAATAATGGTACCGACTGCATCGGTGACAGGGCGCACAGTCGGTTTCACTTCGCCATTTAAAATCCGATTGCGAACATCGGTATAAATAATTTTGAAAAAGCGTTTTTGCGTCATATCCGCTACTTTGTTGGCGTCTGACTCAGAACCTTCTAATTTCTGTAAATTTTCAGTGGGCATAATTGCATTCGTGCGTTCAGAGCGCTCAGGTGATACCCAATCCAAATATTCATCACGTAATTGATTCGCATGATCTTTGGGAATAATTCCTCTTAATGCATGTTGTGCAGCTAAAGGAGTATCCACAGGTGCATTAATTAAATGCCCATGCGAATCACGTCCCATTGAGAGCAGCGCCGCACGATGATCAGCCACATAAGCCCCTACAAAGTGAAAAGCATATTCAAAAGTCCCAATAATAATTACTGAGAATAAAAATGAAGCCCAAATGCCAGTCACACCCAAAAAATCTTTAATTAAACGAATCATTGCATAGTGCTTATCTTCATCATATTCGAGTTGTTTGGCTTGAGTAATCGCGCTGCTCAATAGCGTCGAGCGGGTTTGATCTTGCATACTGACTTGATGATTATACGAATCAATCCTGCGTTCATAATCTGCAATCTTCCGATCTAAACTACGATGCGAATATTTAACCGCTTCGTGATTTGCGATTTTTTGTGCTTTTAAATCTTGCCAGTAAGCTAATTGCGCACGGGTGTCTGCTAAAGCCCGCTGCTCAGTAGAAACACTGCTCGCACTATTGGCTAACGTACCGATACTGCCGACGGCGGCTTGGAATACGGCAGAGTTTTCAGAGCGGTGACGTACCGTGGCATCTTCCCGTTCCATCGATTGCGAGATTTCTGAGAATAGACCAAAGAAAACCACAATAAAGGTAGCGACAATAGCTGCAGAACCTTTATAACCAGAAGCATATAAAAAGGCTTGGGCTGCCGTAATGACGGCGGTAATGCCTAAACCTAAAAAGGCATTCATCCATTGTTCCGCAGTCCAAGTTTCGGGCGTCATATCGCCACCCACGAAATATTTCACCACGAAAAAAGCCGACGCTAAAAATGCGGCAATGGCCGCTATAAATAACCATAATTCAGCTTTACGTAAATCCCGTAATAAATCACGCAGCGATTTACTGTGCGCAATAAAGCCGGGCCGATCAAATTTGGTTTTTACCCTTGAATCAGTCATAATTCTATCTCCTGTCGAATCTTCCCAAATGACACAGGATCAGGTGCGGAGAGAGTTGCCGCTTTCTTCGCACCCTTCACTTACATCCAGCCTGCCAGTAATAGCAAGACTCCCAAAAACCACAATAAATGCTTATCAGAACGCATGCTGTAAGAAGCGAATATCGCTGCAATTAGCCCAAGGCCAATAAATACTGTCGGTAAATGCAGCATTGCAGTGGTGGCATTAATGATTTTATCCATACCGGGCATCATCACTAATAACAGCCAAACACCGATGGCCCAAGCGACTAATACCCAGCGAATAACACCCCAAGCTTCTTTTAAGTCTAATGAGTTTTTTATTTCCTCAGCATCGGGTTCAACGACTAAATGATTAATGCTAGTAGGTAAAGTGGTTTTTAAATTTACAGATGATTTTAAATTTTGTTTCATAGCCATGTTGAAGCTCCCATTTATTTATAAATTTTTTAAAAAAAAGGCAGCGGTATACGCTGCCTATAATGACCCTAGTGGTTGGTCTAGGGATCAGGGCATCAGATTAAATTCGGTTGAGCTGAATTAGTAACTACGGAATAAGCCGACCATTTTTCCTTGTACCTGTACGCTACTGGCTGGATAAACCATTGGCTGCATATTGCTATTTTCGGGGTGTAGCTCGACACGACCATCCGCTAAATAAAAAATTCTTTTTAAAGTAGCGCCATCTCCCTCCACATAAGCAACCACAATATCATTATTACAAGCCGTTTCTGCATGTTGAATCACGACATAATCGCCATCCATCACGCCAATATCCCGCATGGATTCACCTTGAACTTTTAAGGCGTAACGATTTGGACCCAAAAATAATTCATTCGGGCTAATTTCGTTTTTATCTAAAGCTTCGATTGGTTTGCCCGCAGCGATTTTACCTAAGAGCTGTAAGCCACTCGGAAGAATCAGCGCAGGCTCTGCTGTCCAAGCGGCTGGAATACCATAAGCACGCTTGCCTTCGGCGGCTTCTTCTAGGTAACCTAGGCCAATCAAGCTCTGTACATGTTGGTGAACCGTGCTGCGGGTATTAATGCCAGCTTGGTTCCCAATTTGATCTAAAGTAGGGGCATAGCCATTCATCTCGAACAACGAGCGTATGGTTTGTAAAATTTCCTGTTGCCTGCGCGTTAATTTTGACATTTCCTGTCCTTCCCGTTGCAAACCGAACAAAACACGAACTAAATATACGAACTATAGACGAACATTGCCAATCAAAATTTCTTGGCCTTTATTCGTTTTTTGTTCGCTTTTTCCGATGAGTGGTGGTTGATTCTTTGCTATTGGGCTTTTGGGTTGAAAAAATGCGCAAGGCATTACTACAATGAATGGGTATTCAAGTGGATTGAGTAGCAAAGTGTTGGTGTGTACGCTTGGTCAAGTGGGTTGCTATCCGTAGGTGATAGCCAAGCGTTTGATCCGTAAGTGAGGAGTAATGGTTATGAGTAGTTCATTAACGCCAGAATCGAGTGCTGTTTTAAAGCATGTGGATATGTATCAGGCTTTGATTAATAGGATGGCTGCGAATAGTTCTGCGTGTAAGCAGTGGGCGGTGACGCTGGTTTCGGCAATTTTGGTGCTGGTGGTCGATGAAGGGATTGTAAAAGCAGCCGCTTTAGCGGCTATTCCAGCAGTGTTATTCTGGTTTTTGGATGCTTACTATTTGGCCTTGGAGAAGCAGTTTCGTGCAGCTTATTCTGGCTTTTTAGATAGGTTGCATGGTCAGGCCCTGAGTGCGAATGAGTTATATCGAGTGCAGGTGGATGGTAAGTTGCCTGCTACGTTTTTGGTTGCCTTGTTATCGTGGTCGGTATGGCCTTTTTATTTGGGGATGTTGGGTTTACTGGGGTTGGCGAAGTGGGTGGTGATGTGATCTGATATAAAACTCTCCGAGAGTTTGTAGTTTACTTAGACTTTACTACTTTTTTAAAATCACCGCATAATACTCCTTTAATATAAGAATTTGGTTTAAATCTATCGAGATTAGACAAGTCTGGTATATCATTAATATGATGATCCGTATATATGTTTAACCATGGATTTTTTCTAGCTAGAGCTTCCGCAATGGGCATTACTAAGCTTCGATATCGTTCTTCATAATATTTGCATATATATATTGGAGTATTTAGTGCGCGAAGCACATTTTTTATTGAGTCTATTTTTTCAATAAGCTCTGCAATTTGTGTGTCATCATATGTTAGTTTTGTATTTTTCTTACGTTCCTCCTCCCAATGTTCTTTAATTTCATTATTACCCATGGCTCTGATTTTATTAGCAGTTTCTGAGCACTGAATTAAAATAAAGCGACCATTTTCTATCAGATTTTTAATTGAATTATTATTTTTTAACTCATCTTCTGTTTTATTAATTAATTCATATCTTTCAAATGTTTTCAAAAGTTCTTGGGTAGAGTAAAAAGATTTTAAATAATTTTCCCCAATAAAAAAGAATAATAAATTACTTCCATTAACTAACTCATCTACATATTTATTAATATCAGTGTGATGGTTATTTATATCTTTATCTTTATGTATTTTTCTTATAAATGGAAAGTACCTACTTATACACTTATTAAAATCATCCATAATACAATCAAAATCATCCTCAGTCGAATATGAGAAAAAGCTTTTTGTCGAGTCGAGATATATCTGCGTCCATGAGTGTAATGGAGAGGTGGTTTTTCCGGTTACTTCTATTCTCATTAGGTTTTTTCGCGGATCGAAAACAGTCACATTTTTTGACTTGCTTGTATTTATGACTGAAATTGTTTCGTAGTAATTTGTTCGTCTCAATGCTTCTAGGTATGGGCTATTTTCAGGGGTATTTATAATTAAATGACCAAAATCACCTGTTTCTTTAATATGATCAACTAATTGTGAACATTCAGAATGAATATCTATTTGCACAATTATACAGTCATTTATTTCTTTTTCTGTATAATTTTCAAAATTGTCTATATTTTTATCACCGATAAGATTTGCAATGGTGCTAGATTTATTTGATGAAGCATTAAATTGCATATAAATATCTTTCCATAGCGCCCTTACTTTGCTATCAGGTAGAGTTGATTCATAAAAAATAACATCCTTAACTCCATTGCCACAAAGTAATTCATTGACACCAACTACTATAAGATTACATGTATCCTTATCTAAGTCTCCTGAACGAACTTTATTAATAATAAATATTTTTTTATTTTCATGAATTGATATTATATGAAATAGAAGCTCCGTTAATGCTTTGATTATTTCAGTCTTATATTGTTCTATGTTGGTTTTTGGAAAAACCAGAGTAAATTTATATTTCATAATAGAATGATAGCTACAGTAAGAAATTTACCAAATAAGTTCCACCATACATTACATCATCCATTGCTATTTTATTCCTCGATAAATAAATAATATTACTCTGAGTGACATTATTAATCGGATCACCTTTAGTAATTAAAAAAACTTTTTTGCCTTTATTTGCTATACTTAATGCTTTGCTCTCATCATCGGTAATGATAACTTGACCCAGTTCTTCTACATCTTCAGTATAAATAACATTCTCTTTTCTAGATTTATAAATAAAGTTAATTTGGTGCTTTAAATTTCCCTCTAAAGAGGAATCTGCGATAGCTAAGTAAATTTTTACTTTCTTTGTATTCGATGAAAATTTAATAACTACCTCTCCACTAGAGGATCTCGAAATACTACTATTTTTAAATTTTAATTGTATGAGTTGTTTCGCTGCTCTAATATTAGCTTCATCATCAATTTCATTTAAAATGAATATATAATTATCTACCTCTACTCCGATTTGAATACAAATAACTTCATTATCCTCAAAAAATTCATATTTTAAGTTAAAATTTAAATTTTTTAGTAGATTTAGTATGCCAGAAAAAATTGCAAATAATATTAAATCAATATCTTGTTTTATGGCAAATATTTTTACATCATTTGTAGCTTGTTTTTCTAAAGCTGGCTTATCAGCTCCATTAAATACATAATCTAAAGCATTGTAATATGATTCATGAATAATTGAATCAATCGAAATATCTATTTGATTATTGTTCTTGGTTTTTTGTAGGCTCTCCATACGATCAATTGAGTCTTTTATTAACTCTTTTGCCTTATTTATTGTTGTAATTCCCATGCCAGTTTTAAGATGGTTTATATCATCATTAGTTATTGCTCTATTTATAGAGTGATTTATTGAATTTGTACATATCAGCGCATCTACTAGATCATCCTTAATACTATCGGTTTCTTTTAGCGTCAAATGTCTTGTTTTTTCTTGGAGTTGGCTCATTGTATTAGCTGTTTCGGCTTCTTTAATCCTAGCTTCTTCTAGTTTGCGATTAGCCTCTTTTAACTTTGTATTATTAGCCATTGCCTCTTCTAATTTACGATTAGTGTCTTCTAAAGCCAAAGCCCTAAATAAACCAGAGACCTGTAATGATAGTTGTTGTAAAAAGAATAAATTTGCTTGCGTATAGCTATGCTCTTTATGCGTATGATAAGTAGCAATTACCCCAATAACGCCTTCTGATGTAATAATCGGTACACCAATCCAAGAGGCTAATGCATCACCTAAAAATTCCTCATGATTAGGTTCGTCATACCAAGCTTGAGCTTCTTGCTTAGTTTTATGTAGGATAGGTTGTTCTGTTATGATGATTTCTTCTGTTTTACCACGCTTAGCTTGATTGAGTGGGCGAGGTGGTTGATTCAACGGCTTACCATCTTTCACTATGTATGGGAAAGAAATTTCATTTTTTTGCTTATCATAGAGTGCAATATATAAATTCTCAGAATACATTGCCTTAGAAGTATATTGTTGTGTAATCTTAATAATTTCTTCTTTTGTTATTTTTTTGATTTTTGCTACTTCGTAACCAAACGTTAATAACAGATCAAAATTGGTTTTATCTTTTTTATCTAAAATTACTGCTATCATATCAGACAAGTCCTCAATGTAGCGTGCTGTCAAAGGGTCGCAATTAGAAGCTAGAACGATAAAACAACCCAACTCATCACCACCCGATCTCATGGGAGCTGCGATTAGCCTACCTAACTTAGGGTGATCAATCGTTAGTCGGTTTTTTAATTCATCAACAGGTAATTCATTAATATTTAATTTACCCGTAGTCTCGATGTAATTGGCTAATTCCTTTATAAAATCAGCATCCAAAGAAAACTCTTGAATTGTCGTATCAGTTAGCTCTAAACCCCTTGTAGTGCGATTTATCCTGACAATTGCTAAGGGTACAGTACCGTATAATTTATTTAGCTCATCTTGTGCTTTTTGGTATAGACATTTATCACTAGGTAAAGTATCAGCTAATAATAAATCTTTAACGGTAAGGATAGATTTTTCCCGTAGATTTTTACGAAATTCAGTTAAAAACAAAGCTGCGAAACCAGCAATATCACTGACTAACTCTCTCTCCCAAGCAGTATACACTTCTGTGGGATTATTCTCTAAGAGGATATAGCCTACGTTTTGATCAGAAGCGATTGCCATTTTAGCCCCTAACCATGAATTATAGTTAGTTGTTGGCGCTAATTCACTTGGTTGCTCTAAGTACTCAATAATTTCTTTTAATTTTGAGGTATCTTCAAGGTTTTGTTTTATGTTGCGATAGTCTTGAATTACTTCACTATCTTTACAAGCAAAAAAGTATTCATCAATACTGAACGGGTCAATAAGTAAGATATTAACCTTATCAATACTGAACCATTTTTTAAGTTGCTTTAATAAAAACTCAATAATTTCATGTTCTTGATTAAAGGTTGTTTGCAATAGCTCATTTTTAAATGATTTAAAACTATTAGCGCGTCTTGTGATGAAATTTATATATAAATAAAAAGCTAGTCGCTTGCTTAAAGCAGCTAAAGGATTTTTCAAATGTGTGTAAGCATTTTCTTTTGAAGAACTATGAACTATAAAAACACCAATATTTCTAATATCACTTATTTTTAGTGGAATCAATAGTAGGCTTTTATATTGATCAGGAAAGCCTTTTTCCATACATGCGTTTTGAGTTTCTAGATAAACAGGCTCATTACTATTGTTATTGATTATGTCTTTAATAGCCGGTAAGTCTGCTGAAAAGTCAGTATCCGAACGGACATCTTTTTTACTAACGATTTCTCCAGAACTAACTAAAAAAATCGACTTAGCGGTACCGTATTTTTTATAAACAATAGAAATTTCAGTTAATGGAATTGGCAAACCTTTATCTCGTAGCATTAAGAGCAGGTCTTTAAATGACTGAGCGGATAATATTTCACTCTGTATTTTGCTGGTAATTTCAATAATGCTTTCCCACGCACTATCTGGGGTTTGGATAAGATCACTCATTTATTTAGACCTTCTTACTGCTCATAGCAAATTAATAGAGTTAGATAATACAAGCTTGTTTATAAGCTAAAGGCTTAGATAGCTTAGAAAAACGCTGCCATTCCTCTTGTAAATACCGGATAGCCTGACCATGGGTGGATGATGACGCTAATGCATTTAATTGCTCGTTAATATTCCAATCCAATAGCAGCATTTTTTTCATAAGCTCTCTGGCTAGTTTACGCATAATGTATTTACGCCCACCTCGTCCCGGTGCAGGTGCCCCATGTTCCACTAAACTAATGAACGCCGAAAGGTGATCAAGAATCAGCCCTAACGCCTGCTCCGCTTCAGTATTATGCGGTGGTAGTAGCGCGCTGAACTGATTTCGCCAGGCGGCAAAGCGCTGAATGTGATACACCGTGGGCAGATGGCGCAAGATCATTTCAAGACGCTCTAAGCCCACGACACATTCAGCAAATACCGTGGGAGCTGGTATTAATTGCCCAAACTCATTCAGGTAATTTTCAATAAATAAAGAATTAGCGATTTCCACAAAGCGCCCACAGCGACAAGTCCCGATGGGAGCACGGCGCTGTTCACATTGAGGACAAGCGACTTCAATTCGCTCGTAAAACACTTCCGTATGTGGCCCACATTTCTTTCCATCACTCGCGATTTGACCCGTGGAGCGTTGCCGCCAGAAACAATGTTGTTGATCTAAAGGTATTAAATGCGAAGGTTTCACACCTAAACCTTGCCAACAATCAAAGCTTGCTTGGTCACGGCCTAATTCAGCATCATCTAAATAACTAATCCACAAGTGCTCTTGAGCTAGGTTTAAAACTTCAGTTAAAAAATACCAAAGGCGCGGTAATACCGTTTCACGCTCACTAGAACCGATGTTAAAAGCGGCAGCCATGTGAAATAAGCTTAAACGTGTGGGGTCTAAGCCAACCTGCTGCAGATCAAAATGACGGAAACAAGGCTGAGTGAAGGTAAATTTCCCTCCCGTTTCTTCAATAATCGTTTCTAAATTATTTTCTACTTGAATTAAACCGGCACTCATCACAAATGACATAGGTACCGAATCATGTAATAAAGAGGAGGGCGATAAACGTGTAAAACCCGATTGAGCGTGCAAGCTGAGAAAAGCTTCACTAATTGCTTGGGTATCGAATGCAGCCAGTTGTGCCAGAAGCATGGCGTAAATTCCTGTACGGAGGGGTTAAACCAATATTCATCTCCAAACTAAACATTGGTTTTGATTGAGTACTAGCTAAAATGTATACTCAAAATTTGTGCACGTCTACTTAAATATTGTGTGAAAAACTTCGATATTTTCTATGATATTTAACCATTTTTCAGGATTTTCTTAAGCAAACTGCGTAAAACTCAATGCTAGGCTTAAAACCAATAATTAGGATAACGTCGAAGGGGTGAAAGATTATTAATGACGAGAGCGACGATTAATAGTGACACCACGCCCAGCAAAATCGGATCAAATACAAACCAATAGCCCAATTCATGCACGCGCTCGCTACCTGCAACTGCAATTAAGGCTGTACCTCCGCCAGGTGGGTGAGTAGTACGAGTCAAATACATCAAGACAATAGCTGTCGATACCGTCAAAGCTGAGCTTAACCACAAGGGGTCGGGCAGCAGTTTATAAAAGGTCACACCTACCAGTGCACAGATCAAATGTCCACCCAATACGTAGCGTGGTTGTGAAAAAGGCGCACTGGGTGAACCGTATAGGAGCACCGCGGTAGCGCCAAAAGAGCCGATCAGCAATAAATGATCGTGGGTGGTAAGACTAGAGCGGCTATCCAGCCAACCGACTAAGGCGATTCCTATAAAACTGCCTAACCAAGAACACAGAGCATTGCGCCAATGAATCGGATGCGGTGAGTGGTTGCCACCGCCGTTCATTTTGCTGAAATAGTGTTTAAGCGTAGTGATTAGCGGCATAGAAATTCCCTGTTTTGGGGCATTCTAACGCTTATTTAGGCCAAGGATTAGTGCTAAAGGTGATAGATAAGCAAGTTTTTCGCAAGCACAAAGTTTTCACTATGCAGACCTGCAGCTCCATTTTTTCTACGCATTTACGCGTTAGTATAAACGGATGAAAATGACTATCTTCGCCAAACTACTCATTACTATCCTCACTACCGCTTTTGTGGTGATCTTGTTCATGATGTTTTTCATGAATTGGAGTTTTCGTACCGGCTTTGCGGACTACCAGCATCGCAATGATTTGGAGCGGGCGAACCGGATTGTGGAGCGCTTAGAAGAAACATGGGCCGAACAACAGGATTGGGAAGTGCTACGTTTGGATCGGCGTAGTTGGGCCATCCTCTTGGGAGAAGCTGGTGAAGGTCGCCGTGCGCGGCGTGCAGAGCATTTGGGGAATGAGCATGGACGCGGGCAGCAACCGCCGCCACCGTTGCAAAGCCTTGCAGGGCGCTTACGCTTATTAGATAAAAATGGCCAAGTGGTGGTTGGCACACCTGACTTGCGGCGCAACGATAGCACCACTAATTTAGCGATTCTTGTTAACTCACAAACGGTCGGTTGGTTGCAAGTGGTGCAGCGCCCAATGATCAATGATCAGATTGCAGAAACCTTCCGCCAACAACAAGCCCATAATGCCTATTTAATAGCGTTGTTTGCAGTCGGTCTATCGCTGCTGATTGCTTTGATTGCAGCCCGCCAATTTGTGCAGCCGATCAAGCGTTTGATGCAAGGCGCGAAAACCTTAAGCGAAGGGCATTACAGTACGCAAATCCCGGTCACTACGAGTGATGAATTGGGCGATTTAGCTACCCGCTTTAATCAATTAGCAGAATCCTTGCAGCGCCATCAAGAGCAGCGTGCACAGTGGATTGCAGATATTTCGCATGAATTACGCACACCTTTAGCGGTATTACGTAGTGAGATTGAGGCGATTCAAGATGGGATTCGTAGCCCCACTCCTGAGCGGATTCGCTCCCTACATGCCGAAGTCTTATCGCTGGGTAAGCTAGTGGACGATTTGCACCACCTTTCCCTATCGGATGCGGGCGATACCGATCAGTCTGAGCTAGAGTTGCTAGATGTGAATGAACTGCTACGTGATTTAGTCCAAAGCAATAGCCATCGTTTAGCCAACAAAGGTTTGAGCTTGGAGCAGCAATTAGCAGAGCAGCCTTTAAGGGTGCAGGCCGACTATAAAAGCTTGCGCCAAGTCTTTGGTAATCTGCTGGAAAATAGCTATCGCTATACCGATACACCGGGGCAAGTGGTACTACGCAGTCAACGCAAAGGCAATAAGGCCGTGTTAACCGTCTTGGATAGCGCACCCGGCGTGCCGGATGCCGCTTTGCCGCGCTTATTTGATCGCTTATTTAGAGTCGATAAATCCCGTAGCCGCGCTTTGGGTGGTTCGGGTTTAGGCTTGTCGATTTGCAAAAATATAGTGGAAGGTTTAGGCGGCAGCATTGACGCACAGCACTCGCCTTTAGGGGGGTTAGCGGTGTATGTTGAATTCCCCCTCGCGGATGAGAAAAGTTAAGCATGGATAAGCAAAAAAGCATTCTTATTGTGGAAGATGAACCCAAGCTCGCTGCGGTCTTGCGAGAATATTTGCAGCAGTCCGGCTTCAAAGTTGATTGGCTAGCGAATGGTTTGGAGGCGGTGGCTTGGGTGCGTGAACAGCAGCCAGACTTAATCATTTTGGATTTAATGTTGCCGGGCAAAGATGGCTTGCAAATCTTCCGTGAAGTCCGCCAATTCACCGATACGCCGATCATTATGGCGACAGCTAAAGTCGATGAGATTGACCGCTTAGTCGGCTTAGAATTGGGCGCGGATGACTATGTGTGCAAGCCGTATAGCCCACGTGAATTAGTGGTAAGGGTGAAAAATATCCTGCGGCGCGCCTCAATGCCTGTGCGCGAATTGCTGGTGGAAACGGGGATTGAAATTGATGCTGAGCGCATGGAAGCGCGCATTAATGGGCAGGCTTTAGTGCTCACGCCGGTTGAGTTTCGCCTTTTGCAGCAATTTGTTAACAACCCCGGTAAGGTTTATTCACGCAATCATCTGTTGGATCATTTGTATAATGATCATCGAATCGTGACGGATCGAGCCGTGGACAGTCATATTAAAAACCTGCGCCGCAAGCTGGAAGCCGCTGTGCCCGAGCAGGAAGTAATTCGCTCAGTGTATGGTGTGGGCTATAAGTTTGACCCCACAGGCATAGACAATTAAAACAAAACTGGCAAAGATGTGTCTTTGCTAATAAGAACTACCAAGGATTGTATTTTAAATGTTAGAAAGACTTGCGCGCTGGAACCGCTCTGCTTGGTTTTGGCTGATGTTCATTGTGCTCTGCGTAGCGCTCGAAGCTGCTGCCTTAGTGTATCAATATGTGCTTTATTATGACCCCTGTGTGCTATGTGTGCATATTCGTGCGTGGATTTTAGGGATCTTAGTGGCTTCGATTTTGGGCTTGCTGCTACGTAATAGTCGCTTAGGTTTGATTATTTCCAATCTGCTAGTCTTGCTGTGTTCCTTAGGGTTTGCAGAGCGTGCTTATCAGACTTTAGGCACAGAAATGGGCTTTGTGACTGGGGCTTGTTCCATGAATCCCAATTATCCTAGCTTCTTGCCGTTAAATATTTGGTTACCGAGTGTCTTTGAGCCGCTGACTTCTTGCGGTTATACCCCGTGGGTCATCCCGCAAATCTTGTCGATGGCGCAAACTTTAATGGCTGTAGCGGTGATTCTAGTCATCGGCATGCTGCTTATGTTGTTAGCCAGCTTGCGCCGCCCTGTCGATAGCTTTTAGCCTGTAAAAGCTTCTTTTGAGTTTAAGTACTCTAGCTCAGCTGGAGTACTCTCCCGCCCCAACGCTGCATTCCGATGCGGAAAACGTCCAAAGCGTTGCACTATTCCCCGATGATGTTCTGCAAAACGCGCATTCTCCACCAAGCCAGATGCTGCAAATAAACGCACCGAAGCCTCTTGATCCGCTAAATGTTCGCTATGCATGAGCGGCATATATAAAAACATCAGGCGCTCAGGCGGCAATTGCTGATCAAAACCTTGCGCAAGCGCATGTTTAGTTACGGCTACCGCTTGTTGCTCGGTTGAGAAGCTTAGCGCTTGCCCGCGATACATATTCAAGGGGAATTGATCGAGCACAATACACAGTGCTAAGCAACCTTCTGGGGTTTGTTTCCATGCATCTAATTCGCCTGTCTTGGCTGCAACCCAAGTGCTTTCAAAACGTGTACGGATGTCCGCATCAATGGCTGCGGTGGAGCTAAACCAGTGCTGTGACATCGGCGGGGTATACCAGAAATTGAGAATATCGGTGGCTTGCATGAAAGCTCCAAAACTTGTGGTTGATACGGGCATTATAAGCAATCTGCTAGAATCTCTATAATAAGCTGGTTTTTAATCGGCTCACTTAGCTAGTCATCATCGAGGAAGTATCTATGTCTAATTCTAATAAGTTGCAACTTGTGAGTTTTAAAGTTTGTCCGTTTGCTCAGCGTGCGGCGATTGCTCTGCAAGAGAAACAAGTCGCCTACGAAACCGAATATTTAGTCCCTGGCAACGATCAGCCGGAGTGGTTTAAGGCCATATCACCTTTGGGAAAAGTGCCGGTCTTAGTGGTAAATGGTACGCCAGTCTTTGAATCGGCGGTGATTCTGGAATATCTGGATGAGGTATATGCACCACAATTACATCCAGCTGACCCTTTAGCTAAAGCGCGCCAACGGGCGTGGATGGAAATGGCTTCGGATTTATTCAGCAAGCAATATCAAATGGTGACCTCTAAAGAGCAAGCAGGCTTTGAAACCGCTAAACAAGAGCTGCACGCCGGTTTGGAGCGCGTTGCAGCGGCTTTAAGCGCAGAACAGCCGTTCTTTAACGGTGCAAATTTTGCGCTGGTGGATGTCGCCTTTGCCCCTTTATTTGTACGCTTAGGGATTTTGGAAAAAGTCTTTAAATTAAACTTCCAAACTAATCCACGACTGAGCGCTTGGAGCACGGCTTTATTAGCTAAAGACTCCGTGAAAAATTCGGTAGTCGCTAATTTCGAAGAAGTCTTCATGATGTTTGTGAAGAAGTCGGATGGTTATTTGGTGAATAATCTCTAACAGTTTATGCAGGTAGAAGTGAGCCAGTTTCACTTCTGCCTAAATAAGCGCTCATAATCCCAATCCCGTAAACCAATCAATAACGTTGAACCCTCACGCTCACCAATCGCTAGGCTGGAGTCATCTTTGCTCATCGCATCAAATTCTTTAGCCAGTTGCGCCATTTTGCGCTGGAAGAGTTGATTGGAGGTGTCGCTGAGCATGCCATTCATCACCACTAACTTTTCGGTGCGTTTGCTAAAATTAGTGCGGAAGTATTCGCTTTCAATGCGGGCACGGAACAGATTCATGATCGGGCCATTTTCGCGCCATTTAAAATTGGGAGCGGTGAGGAGCTTAATTCGGTTGCCGGGCTGGAGTTCGATAATGCGTAGGCGGTCTAAGTGGGCCAGGTAGCGAATACATTTGGCTTCAGTGAATTGATAGTTTTTTAGAATATCTTGCAAACTCCAGCGATTGAGCACGCAAACGGTGATCATCATCAAATTTAAGTCATCGGCGATTTCTTTTTCCTGAGCATGACTGAGTTCGCTAATCGCATGCTCTTGTTCAGCGCGCATTTCGCGCACGAGATCAGAAATCTCTAAATCCATGAGTGCACAGATACAGTCTAAGCGTTGCAGCGATAAATTTTGCTCGGAAAACAAACGTTTAACGCTGGCTTCGGATAGTTCCAAGCGCTCTGCGACTTCTGCATAGGTCTTATTATGCCGCTTTAGCAGCTTCTTAAGGGTCTCAAGCAATTCATTGGTTTGTGCCATCGTGTGCTACCTTTAGCCGGATTTTAATTTTTAGTTATTTCAGAGATATAAATATCGAAATATATCACTTTTTTAGATGTTTAATCTCACCGATACTGCGCGCATTCGATTAGATAGAAGTAAAATCATGACACAACATGAAGAACAATTGCACGCACTGGAGGACGCCTACACTAGCTTAGCTTTAGATGAAGCTTTGCAAGCCTTGCGCGCTCATTTCAGCGGGCGGATTGCCTTTTCGACCAGCCTTGGTTTGGAAGATCAGGTCATTACCGACGCTATTTTCCGCAACGCTCTGGATGTGGATGTTTTCACTTTGGATACCGGGCGTAATTTTAAAGAAACTTACGATACCCTTGCTGAAACGGTGCAGCATTATGGCAAGCCGATTCGCGCGATGTATCCGCAAACCCAAGCTATCGAGCACTATGTGAGCGTGAAGGGAATTAATGCCTTTTACGAGTCAGTCGAGCAGCGTAAAGAGTGCTGCACTATCCGCAAGATTGAGCCTTTGAATCGAGCACTAGCGGGTGCGGAGGTCTGGATCACCGGGGTGCGGGCGGCGCAATCAGATTTTCGGGCGACGATGAAATTTTTTGAATGGGATGAGCAGCGCGGTTTAGTGAAGTTCAATCCACTGTTGAATTGGAAAACCAAAGATTTGTGGGCTTACATCAAACAACATCAAGTGCCGTATAACAAGCTGCATGATCAGCATTTCCCGAGTATTGGTTGTGCACCTTGCACGCGAGCGGTCTCAGTCGGTGAAGATGAGCGGGCTGGACGTTGGTGGTGGGAAAGCCATAACCAAGAATGTGGCTTACATGATGGGACTAGCCAATTGAGGAGTGCTGCTTAATGACTGCGCCGATCCCGAAAGAGTGGAATGTAGTAGTGCCGAATGGCTCCGCCGTTGAGCATATTAAAGATCGTAGCGATTACTTGCGCGGCAATTTAGTGGAGGATTTTCTGAATCCGATCACCGCTGCGGTGAGTGAAGATAATGTACAGCTGGTGAAATTCCACGGCTTCTATCAACAGGATGATCGTGATGTGCGTTTGCAGCGCCAAGATAAAAAGCTGGAGCCTGCGCATTCGTTCATGATTCGCTTGCGTGTGCCGGGTGGCGAGTTGAGCGCTGAGCAATGGCTAAAAATGGATGCGATCAGCAATAATTATGGCAATCGCACGATGCGGATTACCACCCGCCAAGCGCTGCAATTCCACGGCATTATCAAGTTTGAAATGAAAAAAACCATCCAAGCGATGCATGCTGCTGCTTTGGATAGTATTTCTGGTTGCGGTGATGTGAACCGTAATGTGATGTGCACACCCGATCCCAGCTTGTCGCCACTGCATGCGGAAATTTTCCCGTGGGCGCTGAAGATTAGTGAGCATTTATTGCCGCGCTCACGGGCTTATCATGAGATTTGGTTGAATGAACCCGCTGGTAAGCGCTTAGTGGCAGGTGGCGAAGCCGAAGAAATTGAGCCTTTATATGGCAAGCATTATCTGCCGCGTAAGTTCAAAATCGCCATTACTATTCCGCCTTACAATGATATGGATGTGTATGCGAATGATATTGGCCTGATTGCGATTGCCGAAAATGGCAAACTGCAAGGTTTCAATGTCGCTGTCGGTGGCGGTTTAGGTTTGACCTTTGGGCGTGAAGATACCTATGCGCGTTTAGCTTCGGTGATTGGCTTCTGCACCCCTGAGCAAGTGCTGGATGTGTGCTATCAAATCGTGGCGATTCAACGTGATTTTGGCAATCGGCAAGATCGTAAGCTGTCACGCTTTAAATACACGATTGATAAATACAGCCTTGAATGGTTCCAGCAAGAATTAAATACCCGTTTAGGTTTTGATTTAGCTGCCATCCATCCGTTTGAATTCACGACCACGGGCGATCGTTTTGGTTGGAGTGAAACGGCGAATGGTTTATGGCATCTCGGTTTACGCTTGGAATATGGGCGCATCCTCGATACCGAAAGCCAACAATTAAAGACCGCACTATTAGAAATAGCGCGTTTGAATTTGTGCACTTTCCGCATGACCGGCAATCAAAATCTGGTGCTGGTGAATGTAAAGCCTGAATATAAAGTCGTCATTGAAGGCTTCTTAAATAAACACGGTTATGCTGCGGATGCGCGCCATCTTTCGGGTTTGCGCCGCAATTCGATTGCCTGTGTCGCTTTAAGCACTTGCCCACAAGCGATGGCGGAAGCAGAGCGCTATTTGCCGGAGTTGATTACCAAGCTGGAAAGCTCACTGGATAAATACGGTTTGCGCCAAGAGGAAATCAAGATCCGGATGACCGGCTGCCCGAATGGGTGTGGGCGCTCGGTCTTAGGTGAAATTGGTTTAATCGGCAAATCACCGGGACGTTATAATTTATATTTGGGGGCGAGCTTTAATGGCGACCGCTTAAATACTTTATATCGCGAAAATCAGGATGAAAAAGCAATCTTGAGCACCCTCGATGGCCTGTTTGAAGCCTATGCAGGCACACGCCGCACTCAAGAAACCTTCGGTGACTTTGTACAACGCACGGTATTAGCGACTTAAATTTGCTTAATCAATGCTAGGTTTAATTTGACAGCCTAGCATTTAGCCACTACATACAAGCTTTCACCTAGCAGGAGCATTTTAGTGAAAGCTTTCTTCCAAGTATCCTTAGTCAGTTCCCTATTACTCTTCAGTGCAGCTAGTCAGGCAGCAGATTTGACCGTCACCCTGAATGGTGTCGATGCAAAAGGCATCGGTGGTGAGGTTGGGCAAGTGGTGATTAGCGAAACTCAATATGGTCTGGTATTTACGCCTAGCTTGGCGGGTTTGCCCGAAGGTTTGCATGGCTTTCATGTGCATGAAAATCCTAGCTGTGAACCGCAAGAAAAAGACGGGAAAATGACGGCTGCTCAAGCAGCGGGCGGGCATTATGATCCTGCCAAAACCGGTAAGCATGATCTACCTTGGGGCGAAGGCCATTTAGGGGATTTACCTGCACTCTATGTGGATGCAGAAGGTAAGGCGACGAATCCAGTACTAGCTCCGCGCTTGAAAATGGCGGATTTAAGCGGGCGCGCTTTGATGATCCACATGGGTGGCGATAATCATGCTGATCATCCCGCGCCTTTGGGTGGCGGTGGTACACGCATGGTTTGTGGGGTGATTAAGTAGTGTAAATTTCCCCATCCCCAGCCCTTCACCCGCAAGGGGTGAAGGGAGTATGGGAAGCATTTATTTATAAGACTTAATCTTTTTCAAAAGCTGCTGGGTTTTATCTAAAGTCGGGCTCTTGCTTAAGGGCGTGAGGATTTTATCCCAAGTCGCGAAATCAATTTCTTTCACATTATCCCGCTGATTGGGTGCTTCTTTGGCCATGTAGCTTAGCTCTTCATTAATTTCCTCAAGAATAGGCGTGACATAGCGGCCTTTGGGGTAGCGCTTGAGATATTCGCCTTGAGTGATTTGCAAGCGATACGACATGCATTCTACAAAGCCTTCACATTCACCGCCATGAGTGGCATGGGCCGCTTGCCAAGCAATCACATCGCCCATTTGGGCGGCCTTGTATTGATCGGCGAGCTTCCACCAAGTGCGTGGGTCGATGTAATAGCCGCCTGCTAATTCATGATAAAACACTTGATTGCCCAGCGATTTAATCCAAGCCACATAGGGTGGTTTTTTGTCTTGATTCATCGGGACGGCAGATAAGCCTTGTTGCACGGCTTGCCAATACGCGAGCTGTAAATCACCGGCTAAATCGACTGATTTGGTTTTGCTGGTGGCTTGTTGGGCGTATTGGCTGACTTCAACGGCATCACTGAAATTGAGCACGCCACTATCCATCACTCTATCGGATTTGCCGAGCTTGCCACGAACTAATTGCACCGCTGTTTTATCAGGGTTTTTCGCATCGTAATCTTGCAGCAAACCGCCAAATACCCAGCCCTTCACAGGGCTGTTGACCTTATACCAATAGTCTTTTTTCGCACCGACGGTCTCTTGTGTAGGGGAGCGTTGTTGCGTCACGAGTACCGTACCAAACGGTAATTTGCCGACTTCAGCGGCTGCGACTTTAGGATTAGCGCGCACCCGTACACCCGTTCCGGCAACGATTTTAGGTGCTTGATAAGCGGATGTACTTTCTGCATAACTGGGGGTGAATGGGGTGACTAGACAGAAACCTAACACGGTTACCGCTGCTCTAAGGATGAACTGCATGGGGTGGCCCTCGCTGGTGATTTGGAATCTTATTATTAACATAGATAGCGGCGATACCAAAAAACTTCAGCTACCGTCCTTCCCTCATTCGCCCTCTCGGTTGCGCACCTGTAAACCACCGACTTGATCTTGGGAAAGTATAGTCAGAAAACCTTAATCAGTATGTGCCCCCACACCAAGCTCTTCCTGAGAAATCGCGTCCTTTTGCGGTGGATAATGCAGGATGCGTTGAATCGTAATCAGTTTGCGTTGCAGTTTCTCAAAGTAGCTGGCGGGCAGGTCAAGGCTCAAAGCGACTGCACTAATTAACTGCCTCGCTAAGCTTACTATTGCAGCATGATAGTCTTCGCACTGCTGCTTAAATTCCGGCATTTCCTCTGACATTAAATTCATGCCAAAGAACGGTGAAGCCTCGCTGCCCGCTTGCCCATAATCAAAACATTCTTTGAAATCGTGCGTATTTTGCGGGTCGACATTCTCACCATAAAAGGGAATATAGCCGCATAAAGTGGGGCCAGAGTGAATGATATTGAGTTTTTCTTTAGCTGCCAGCGGTAGGTCAAAAAATGCTTGGGTGACGGCATACATGCGCTCGATTAAAGCTTTGGGGACACCATAATCTCTTCCAGAATAGCCGTCGATGCATGGTGAAAAAGCAATCTGCTGGAAATCAGCATGCGGCCTTTTCTGGATATTATGCAGACTATCCCCGCCTTTGTTTATCTAGTTCCGGTGGTGATGCTAATCGGCATTGGTAATGTATCTGGCGTGATTGTCACCATTATTTTTGCCTTACCGCCCCTGATTCGCCTGACCTCATTTTATGAAGCGGGTGTGAAAAATATCGGTGATTTGAAAGACCCGAAAATTGCCGCACGTTTTGATACCGATAACGATGGCAAAGCGGAGCTAGCCGGTTGTATCCCTAGCTGGGGCTGTGAACGCAACATCGAACATCATTTAACCAAGTACAAATTACGCGATACGATTGAGCACAATCAAGGCACTTATGCGGTGATGATGGTCGATACCATTACCCGCCATAAAACCGGCAAACCTATCCTCTACTTTACAAAGAGTACACCAAATACGCAGGCAAAGAATTGGGATTTGCCGTCATCACCAACAAAGCCTTCATTGAAAAAATCCAGCGGCTAAAGCAGTGTTTGAAGTCGCCAAACTCGATATCAATGACATCTCCGCCGAAAATGGCCTGATTAAAGATGACGAAGATAAAGAGAAAGATATTGAGCGGCACGCTGCGGATTGGATCAAGAAAAACCAAATCACTTTTGATGATTGGGTGAAAGAGCGGCGTGATGTTAAATAAGTAGCCCACTTAAATGCAAAAAGGCGACCCGTAGGCCGCCCAGCTAGTCAAGACAGAAATTAGCGATTAATTGCTCGGCTCAACAACAGGCTCTGGCTCAAGTGGCAGAGCCTTAGGCTGAGGTAAAGCATTCGCCGTTAAGGCATACCAGTCTAAATGGCGAGTCGCTAACATTAAGGCCGCCAGCACCGCAAAAATCAGTAAGCTACCCATTAATAAAGCATTATCTTCGGCCTGCAGAATCACATACAGCACTGAATACAAACTCAATAGACCGCCACCTAATAGCAGCCCTAGTCTATGGCTGTACAAAATTGCCCCGAAGTACAGAGTTAATAAGCTGGTGCTAGCAAGTGCTGCGATTAAATAAGTCCAAGCGAAATCAATATGCTCAGACAGTGAAATCAGCAGCAGATAAAACACGGTTAAAGCCAAACCTACTAAGAAGTATTGAATCGGGTGAATGCGCAACTGCTTTAATAATTCAAACATAATCAGCACCACGAAAGTCAGCAGAATAAATAAGACTGCGTATTTGATGCTGCGCTCAGACTGCTGATACACATCCACCGGTTGCAATAAATCAAAGCCGACTGAACGACTCAGCAGCCCATCACACTGATTATTCTGGCATTGTTCTAAAGCCGCGCTGACATTGTAAGAGAAGGATGAAGCACGCCAATGAGCCGTGAAACCTTGAGTATTAATAGAACGCTCTTCTGGCAACAATTCACCACTGAATTTCGGGTGCGCCCAATCAGCTACTAAGCGTACATCGGAGTTTTCTGCCAACATGGCAAAATTCATTGAGCTCATACCGCGTAATTGCAGATCAAAATTAAAACTAAACTGCTGGTTAGGCATAGTGCTGAAATCTGGGATTTTTGCATACATACCCGCGCTAGCATTCGGTAAATTTGTGCCTGGATTAAAAGCAATTTTTTGTTGGTTCCAAATCAATTCAGGCGGTGATGCAATACCGCGCTGATCACGCACTAATACTGAAAGATAAGGACTATATAATTGCAGTTGATTATTTTTTTGTTCGTTAATTAAATCAACTAAGGCTTGCGTTTCAAACTTACCGGTAACTTGCAAGCTACTGTTATAAATTGGTACTGCATAAATCCCGCGTGAACGTGTCTCGCTATCCAATTTGCTTTGCATCTCGAGTTGCTTGGGGATCATGAGCAAACGCCTATCAACCGTTTGCGTTTTGGCGACTTCGCGGGTGATACCGTCTTTTTCAGTGACTGTTTCTTTAGTATTAAAGGTTAGCGAGTACGGAACCACTAACACGGGCCCCGCTAAGGTTTGTGAACCCGGCCAACTTTGCTCGATACTGCTATAGGCTTCAGCACGCCAGCTTGCTCGTTCGCCCACTAAGCCCAGCAAGGATGCTTGTGGAATGAATAACAGAATTATTAGCATAAAAATAATGAACAGTTTTAAGGCTAAGCGGTAATTTTGCATGGTTTACTCCTTCTACATTGACGCTAATACTAAAAAATATCCATGCAAAATTAGGGTGAAAGGATTTGGAATTTATGCGTAAGTATTTGCAAATACTGTGCAGCTTGCTGTGATGTAGCAGTTTTGCAACAGGCAACTTCTCTTCAGCAGCTTTTTCTGATACTTTTGTAAAGCATCCAATTGGAGGAGGAATAACGATGATAAATTTACCTGCTAGAAGTCTTCTAGCTATTTCCATAACCTTGGCTCTAAGTACCACAGTACAGGCCGCCGGTTTTGCTTTAATTGAAAACTCAGCCTCAGGAATGGGGAATGCCTTTGCAGGTGCGGCGGCTGTGGCAGAAGATGCCTCAACCACCTGGTTTAATCCTGCAGGGATGGCTGAATTGGGTGATGGCATCCAAACCAGCGTGGCGGGTCATATTATTATCCCTAAAGCGAAATTCACCGATAAAGGCTCTTGGGTCAACCCTGCTTTAACCGGTGGCAATATTGACCAAGCACAAGCTGCACTCACCGGTATCAATGATGATGGCGGTAAAGCAGCCTTCGTCCCGAATAGTTATGTAGTGAAGCGCTTTAACGAAAAAATCACGGGTGGCGTTGGAATTAATGCCCCCTTCGGCTTAGAAACTGCTTATGAAAGTGATTGGATTGGGCGCTATAACGCACTCGACTCCGCCATGCAAACCGTCAATATTAATCCATCCATCGCCTATGAAGTGAACGAGCAACTCACTTTTGGTGGCGGTGTTAGTCTGCAATACATCACGGTTGAATTAGGCAGTGCCATTGACTCATCAGCCGCTTGCCGCAGCATTGCGGGTGCGGCCAATAGCGGAGATTTACTGCTGAGTTGCTTAAAGGCTATGCCGACTCTGTCTAATCCAGCCACTGACAGCAAAGTAGTGATTAGCGGCGACGATGTATCCTTTAGCTACAACTTGGGCGCGATGTATAAGCCCAACCCGAAAACTAAAATCGGTGTCAGTTATCGTGCAGGCACCAATCATGAGCTGGAAGGTAAAGCCGATTATAGCGTGAATGCCGCCTTACAGCCGATCCTCAATGCAACCGGTGTCACCCGTTTTAATGATGTCGATGTGACTGCTGAAGCCAATCTGCCAGACACTTTATCCCTATCGGTTGCACATAAAGTAAACGACAAAGTTGAATTACTCGGTGATTTCACTAAAACCGGTTGGAGTAGCTTTGAGCGCTTACGGGTGATTGATAAGAAAACCGGCGCTATCGTCACTAATGTGGATGAAAAATGGGAGGATGTTTCAC
This sequence comes from Thiolinea sp., assembly GCA_049290875.1. Taxonomy (GTDB): domain Bacteria; phylum Pseudomonadota; class Gammaproteobacteria; order Thiotrichales; family Thiotrichaceae; genus Thiolinea. Next base: position 12,556 of record JBATOI010000039.1, on the reverse strand, counting down.
GCTTCTCAGTCGGTGCTAATTATCAATATAACGACCGCATGAAATTACGCGGTGGGGTAGCCATTGATAAAACACCGATTCCCAATGCCAAATTACGGACGCCACGCACACCGGATACGGATCGTACTTGGTTAGCCGTCGGTGCTAATTATAAATTGAATAAAACTTCTAGCCTCGATTTTGGCTACGCGCATTTATTCATGGATGAAGCACCCATTGATAATACCAGCGAAGATAATGGTTACGCAGTTCGTGGGGTTTACGACAGCAGCGTTGACATTATCAGCGCACAATTCAATATGTCATTTTAAGGGGCGTAAACATGATGAAGCGTACAGCCTTAGCTTTATGTCTAGCTGCTGCATTGGGTTTACAAGCCTATACGAATGCACAAGCCTATGATTTTGATGCGAGTGAAACCGATGCTCAAAACAACTATAGCGCTGCCTTAGCACCGCTATTTGATCCAGCCAATGGGATTATTCCAAGTACCAATGACCTGTTATTCCGTAATAGCACCGATGGCACTTTAAATATCCCAACCACCAATTTACCTACCTCACAATTACCTTTGTATGATGCAATCAACTCCTTGGATGGTTTTGGTTTAACTGCACCGATTACGGCTAATTTTAGCAATGTGATGGATGCAAGCTCTGTTCAAGTGGGTAGCAGTGTCTATATTTATGAAGTAAAAAAAGACCCTAGCACGGGTGCGGTGATGAGCGTCGAGGGTGAGTTAACGGCGGCTGATATTTATGCCACACCAACCGCTGATGGTAAAACTTTAGTATTACTCCCACTTAAGCCGTTGAAAGAAAGCACCAGTTATATGGTGGTACTCACCAATAGCATCAAGGATAAAACGGCTAAAGCCGCTGCTAGCCCTGGAGCTTATTTGCTGGCTAAAGCGACTCAATCCTTAGTGGGTACACCGTATGCAGCGCTAGAGCCAGTAAGGCTTTTAACCGCAACTCAAGAGGCAGCAGCTGTCGCTAAAGGTGTGGCGAAAGCGCGGATTATCCTGAGCTGGACCTTTACTACTCAATCGGTAACACCGGTATTACAAGCGACAGTCACCCAAGCTAAAGCTGGAAAAATGATCATGTCGCCTGCTTTGGGTACAACCAAAACCTTCTCTAGCCTGTTACGGGGCAAAGCGAATGTGCATGCAGGTACATTAGCAGTACCGTATTATTTAAAAGCTAAAGAACCATTAACGAGCTATTGGCAAGGTACCAACTCAACTAACCTGACGCGCTATAATCCAACCCCTAAAGTAAAAAGCACCCAAACTATTCCGGTGCTGATGAGTGTACCGAATGCCACTTCTTTAGCGGGTGCGACGCCACCAGCCACTGGCTGGCCGGTGATTATCTTCCAGCATGGCATCACCCGTAGCCGCATAGATATGCTGGCGATTGCTGATACGCTGGCAGATGCAGGCTTTGCCACTGTTGCTATTGACCTACCTTTGCATGGCATTACGGATACGACGAATCCATTAAAGGCTGACCTTAATCCAATTTCTACCAAGGATGCGGAGCGTACTTTCAATTTAGACTTACGCAACAATACGACCGGTGCTACCGGCGCTGATGGTGTGATTGATAGCTCTGGTTCGTATTTCATTAATCTAAGTAGTTTGCGTACTTCACGCGACAATATGCGCCAAGGCATGTCCGATTTAATGGTTTTGCGGCAAAGCTTAGGTGGCATTCAAAGCGCCAGCCCGATTCCCTTGAATACCAAGAAAATTGGTTTTGTCGGCATTTCATTAGGCAGTATTGTTGGCACAGGCTATCTCAGCCAAGAAGGCACTAAAACTCCAGCAACCCTAGCAGTTCCGGGCGGTGGGATTGTGCGCCTATTAGATGGCTCTGAAACTTTCGGCCCACCGATTCAACAAGGTTTAGCGGCTAGCGGGATTGTGAAAGGTACTTCAGCCTATGATACCTTTATGGCCGTAGCGCAATGGGTGATCGATCCAGCCGATCCGATTGTTTTGGGTAAAAAAGCTGCGGATAAGCATCCGATTCACATGATGGAAGTAGTCGGCTTAAATGGTGTGGGTAGTGACAAAGTTATCCCTAACCGCGTGGCGGGCGCGCCACTGTCTGGCACTGAGCCGTTAATTAGCATTATGGGCTTAAAATCCATTAGCCAAACGGGGACACCTGATGGCGTAGTGCGTTTCACTGAAGGTGCACATGGTTCGCTATTAGACCCCAGCAGTTCCTTAGCAGCCACTACAGAAATGCAGGCGGAAACGGCTGTTTTCCAAGCCAAGTTTGGTACTGCTATTCCTGTCTTTAATCCTGCAGTCGTTAAGCAATAAGCTTAATTTTTCTGGCGTTTTCAGCCCTTTTGCTTGATGTAAAAGGGCTTTTCCCAGCTCCTAATCTGTGGATGTGTTTTCGTGCTTGTTTTGCTATGGTGTAGAGCTAATAGGCTCGTTGGAATAGTAAAAAAATGTCCGAAAATAACCGTATGATTTCCCCGACTGGTTCGCGCGAAGAAGACTATGTCGACGAACATATTCGCCCGCGCCGCCTAAAAGATTATATTGGCCAACCTGTCGTGCGTGAGCAAATGGAGATTTTCATTGGAGCCGCCCGTGCCCGTGGCGATGCTTTGGATCACACCCTGATTTTTGGCCCGCCCGGCCTTGGCAAAACTACCCTCTCGAATATTATCGCCCAAGAAATGGATGCTAACTTGCGCCAAACTTCGGGGCCAGTCTTAGAAAAAGCAGGTGATTTAGCCGCTTTGCTAACTAATCTTGAGCCGCATGATGTGCTGTTTATTGATGAGATTCACCGCTTAAGCCCGATGATCGAAGAAATTCTTTATCCCGCGATGGAAGATTTTCAGCTAGATATTATGATCGGCGAAGGCCCTTCAGCCCGCTCGATTAAGCTGGACTTGCCACCCTTCACTTTAGTCGGTGCGACCACACGAGCTGGCTTATTAACTTCGCCACTACGCGACCGTTTCGGCATTGTGCAGCGCTTAGAATTTTATAATGTGGAAGACCTCGCCTATATCGTCAATCGGGCGGCCAGCATTTTAGGCGTACCGATGGAAGAAGGTGGGGCGCATGAAATTGCTAAGCGCTCACGCGGAACCCCACGGATTGCGAATCGCTTATTGCGGCGAGTGCGCGACTATGCGCAAGTCAAAGGCAATGGTCAGGTTACCCCCGAAATCGCGGATCGCGCGTTGAATATGCTGAATGTGGATGATCAAGGCTTGGATCACATGGATCGGCGCTTGCTGCTAGCCTTGCTCGAAAAATTCGATGGTGGCCCGGTCGGCGTAGATAGTTTAGCTGCGGCGATTGGCGAAGAGCGCGGCACGATTGAAGATGTGCTTGAACCCTATCTGATTCAACAAGGTTTTTTAATGCGCACTCCGCGTGGGCGCGTGGCAACTCGGCATACTTGGCATTATTTTGGGATGTCGATGCCATCCAGTGCTGCACAAGAAAATACCAGCCTCGACCTGTTTAACGATAACTAAGCCAAGGATTGCGCATGCGCTTCAACCCCTTAGATGAAGTCCGCTCGACTTGGGTGGTAGGTATATTTTTCTTTGTGTTTTATTTCGTGATTGGCTCAGGTTATGCCTTTCTGCTGCAAGTTCAAGAAAACCAGCAGCTATTTAGCAAGGGTGAGCTTTTTACTGTGCAAAGCCTGCTATTCACCGCACTCTATCCCTTACTTGGAATACTGCTCTGGTGGCTTACCTTTAAGCAGCGGGATGAATTAGCCGAGCTATTGCTGAATGTGCCAGCGCCCTCAGAGTTGCCTCAGTATGCTTGGCTAGCGGTTGGTATGATTATTTCAGCCATAGGCTTCACTTATTTAATGTATTACCCCTTGTCTTTTATTGCGCCTGACTTGGTACAAAGCTGGCTATTAGATAGCCCCGCTTTATTTTATTGGGATGAACAAGGGTATTATTGGTTGGGCAATCTTTTAGCTGTCATAGGCGCGGTGATTTTTGCACCCGTAGTGGAAGAGTTTATTTTTCGCGGCTATCTACTGAATCGCTGGACGCTGAGATTAGGTGCGATTCCTGCAGTGATTTTATCGTCTGGCTTATTCGCATTCTTGCATAGCGATATGTTGGGAGCCTTGGTTTTTGGGATCATCCAATGCTTGTTGTACATGAAGACCCGCTCATTAATCGGCCCAATCCTCGTGCACTTTTTCAATAATGTGATCGCCGTCAGTATCGAGTGGATGGATTTAATGTGGTGGAGCGGCTTTACGCCCATGACCCTGCAAGACTTCTATGATCAAGCCAGTTGGGGCGTCTTTGGTTTATTGGTGGGTGTACCTTGGCTTTGGTGGTTTGCACAGAAGAACTTCAAACCACTGCCTTCTTTATTAATAGCGCATCAGAATGGTGGGCAGACAGCTAACTCTCAAGCGATTGTTTAAGCACTCAATCGCTAGAGCTAAGGTGACTCAAACCGCCTCCACCAACAAAATAATCCCCTCCACCCCAACGACTTCCACCCGTGTACCTGCGGGTAAGTCAGCGCCACGTACTCGCCAAGCACTATCACCAATCCGTACTGAGCCGCTCCCCTGCACAATCGGCTCATTCAAAACATAGTGCTTACCAATTTGGCTGAGTAGCCGGTTATTTAACTCCGGCTCAGTGGAAGGCGGATTACGGAAAAAACGGGATTTGCGCCAAGCATATAAACTCAATAGCGAAGTTGTGCCAAAAATTAATAACTGCCAAGCAAGCCCTAAATCTGGAAACAACCAGAACACTAATCCAGTAATCGCCGCCCCAAAGCCGAACCATAGGAACACAGCACCGGGAATGAACATTTCGAGAGTGAAAAGCACCGCGCCGAAAATTAGCCAATACCAAAACTCAACTTCGATCATGCTTATTTCTTCTCCTGCATGGTTTTCCACAGCTCATTGATACTGCCAATCGACCCCATTAAACCACTGGTATCTAACGGCATAAACACCGTTTTCTGCTGTGGAGACTCTGCAAATTTACCCAAAGCTTCTACATATTTTTGCGCCACAAAGTAGTTGAGTGCTTGCACATCACCTTGCGATACGGCCTCAGAGACTAATTGAGTGGCTTTGGCTTCAGCTAAAGCCTCCCGCTCACGCGCCTCTGCCCGTAGAAATGCAGCCGATTTAGCCCCTTCAGCTTCGAGAATTTGTGATTGTTTTTTACCTTCAGCCTCGGTGATTTGGGCGCGTTTTTGGCGTTCAGCAGTCATTTGCAGATTCATCGCACGGACTAGCTCAGCAGGTGGCTCAATATCTTTAATTTCAACGCGGAGGACTTTTACGCCCCAAGCACTAGTGGCCTCATCCACAATCACCAAAACCCGCACGCCAATCTCATCCCGCTTACTTAATAAGTGATCTAGCTCCATCGAACCGCAAACAGAGCGCAAATTAGTCATGGTTAAATTCAGAATCGCATTTTCTAAATGGGCGACCTCATAGGTGGCTTTAGCAGGGTCAAATACTTGATAGAAGATGACGCCATCAATGCTGACATTCGCGTTATCCGCAGTAATCACTTGTTGGGGCAGGATATCGAGGACTTGTTCCATCATGTTAACCTTGCGGCCAACCCGATAAATAAAAGGAATGATGATGCCTAAACCAGGCTGTAAGGTATAAACGTAGCGCCCAAATCGCTCCACCGTGTAAGCAAATCCTTGTGGAACTGTTTTGACACCCATAAAAAATAGCGTTGCGATCAAAACCACAATCGCCACTGCGAAAGATAAGAACATGCTTCCCTCCTTATTCCCTTGTTTTTATAGAGTAATTGTCTTTTAGACTACACCAGTTGGAGTCCAATAAGCTATTAACCACGCTTCAGCTTATGGTGATGATCATGCAGCTCATCGGAAAAATTTTATATTCAGCATGAAAGCAGAAATGCTTCTGCTATAAGTCAATGCTTCCTTAGCGCAACTGGATCAGGGTATATGGGCAAACATAAGCTATCGACGGATAATTTTCTTGTTTTGCCAACAGCTGTTATGCATGAACAACTGGCTTGCTTAGCTAGCTATGGTGCAACTTTATTCTGGTTACATACTCTTGCAGCTTTATTTTTATGTTTAATCATCTGGGCGCATCCGCCGTTTAATGCACTGGTTTTGCTGATCTGGCTGATGGCAGTCACTTTATTAGCGGGCAGTTGCTGGTGGAGTAGTAGTCATTTTCAGATTGATAAAGTCTCTGAAGAAACTCTGCATACTCGAGCACAACGCTATGTTTTATTGAGCACTTTGCTGCATGCACTTTGGGGCGCTTCTGGCATTTTATTATTTACTAGCCAGCTAGAGGTCTTGGCAGTACATAGTGCCTTGCTACTCTTAATCACTGTAGCAGCTACGCCTATGCTCTTATTATCTTGGCCGATAGCTTCGGTACAGATGATTACCGTCTTGCTGCCGATGGCCATTATGCTCTTATTACCCGACAACTCTATTCTTCGCTTACTGGGTTTAGTGCTAGTGTCTGCTGCAAGTATTGCCGTACTTGCTAGCCGTCCGCTAGCTCAATTGATGAATAATTTTCAGCTCGCTCAACGCAAATTATTAGAGCAGATGAATACTGACTCTGTGACCCAACTCGCGAATCGACGACAATTTGAACAGCTCTTTAAATTAGAATGGCGGCGCTCAGCACGTACAGGCGAACCTTTAGCCTTATTGATGCTGGGAATCGATAAAAACAACTCGACTGATGTGAATGAACAATGCCTGATCGCTTTAGCCCGCTATCTTAAAAGCGCTGTACAACGCGCTGGCGATCTGGTGGCTCGTTATGATGATCAGCGTTTCATTGTGCTCTTACCCACTACTCCTATTGATGAAGCAGCGCAATTAGCGGAAAAATTCCGGGTGGAAATCGAGCGCAAGCAACTAACTTGTGCCAATTTAGCCGGCTTAAAAGCCAGCATCGGCGCTGCAAGCTGCCAACCACAGGCTAGCCGTGACCAAGCTAATCAAGAGAGTATTCAGCAAGATGTAGCCTATCCAGCCCTACTGATTAAAGCTGCCGAGCAAGCTTTATATAAGGCACAACAAAGTGGCGGCAATCAGGTAGCCATTGAAAACGCCAGCGTTTAATCGAACAATTAAGTTGGAACAGGGCTGCAAATTTCAATCAAAAAACCATTCAGGTCGCTCACATAGGAAATGGTTTGCCCCCACGGCATCAGCTCAGTGTCTTTTATTAAAGTCGCACCTGCTGCTACGGCTTGGGCTAACGAAGCGGCCACATTATCGGTTTCAAACGCGATTTCGAACACTGGCTGCTTCGGGTCAGCCATACCCGGATGTTTACCCAGCTGCCGCATTAAGTTTAAAGAAGAAAAAGCCAAGAGTGTCTCACCTGTCTGCAACTCCGCATAATCACCCGATTCATGCTGCATCTTCACGTCAAAGCCAAAAGCTTGCTGATAAAAGGCTAGCGTAGCAGCCACATCGGCCACATAAAGAATAGTGTATCGTAGACGCATGACTCACTCCCATTAGGTATTTTGTAAGAGTATAGCAACTAGATATTCAGCTTTTCTAAGACAGCTAGTTTGGCAGTTTGGTCGGTAACTCAATAACCAAGATGCTCATAAAGACGGATATTCTGTGTATTCTGAATGCCAGTAAACAACTAAGATTTGGAGCAACTCGCGATTGATAAGCATGTTTTTATAAGTCAATCAATGGTGGGTAAAACTGCAAAAGCAGTTTTAAAAATAGCTCTGAAGAAATTAACCACTCCAAAAAGCAAAAAGCCCTGTAAGTATAACTTACAAGGCTTTAAAGGTGGTGGGTCGTATGCGATTCGAACGCATGACCACCTGATTAAAAGTCAGTTTCCTTTATGTTTTTATCTGTTCACTTGTGTTTTCTAAACACCTTGCTACATAAGGCTTCAGGCCGTTCTATTGTTCATATCTGTTTCCAGCTGTACGCTACTTTTCACCCATAAAAGTACACCGTGAAGTACACCGTAAGGATTAATGACTATGGCTAACACCTACACCAACCACAAAGGCTTGAAATCAGCATTAAGCACACCACCCAATGAAGGACATGAAGAAACTAAGGATGCAACCACTACAGGCTTATATTTGCGTGTGTACAGCACTGGCTTAGGTGTATTCGTTCATCGGTACAAGATCAACAGCGTTAGGCGTGTCTTTATCTTGCCAGTGCCGGAAATAGCCAAAGCAAGCAAGGAAAGTGAATTAAGCTCAGTCCTAGCACAAGCACGAGCGATTCATGCCCAACAGCGCACCCAAATAAAAGCAGGCATTGACCCTGCTATAGAACGTGATTTGAAGGTACAAGAACTAGTCACTATGCCCACGGTGGCAGAGTTCGCAGAAACGTACATCACACGCTATGCGCAACCCAAAAAGAAAACATGGACAGAAGATAAGCGTCAATTAGATAGAGATGTGCTACCCGCTATTGGCAGCGTGAAGCTAGATAAGGTGAAGCGTTCGCAACTGATTAGCTTACTGGATCGTAAACAGGACAGCGGCGCGCTGGTGGCACGGAATCGCCTCATTAGTCTGCTAGCTAAATTGTTTGCCTATGCTTTAGAGCGGGGTCATATAGAGCAAAATCCAGTCAATGGCATTAAGCGCACTAAGGAAACCAGCAAAGACCGTGCTTTAACCGATGATGAAATTCGAGTGCTATGGATGGCAACCGATGAAACCAGTAGCGCATCACCTTCAGTACGCCTAGCTTTGCGGCTTATTTTAGTCACTGCCCAACGCTCTAGCGAAATCTGCCAAATGCACGAAAGCCAAATTAACGGCCATTGGTGGCATATTCCAGAGACGAAGAACGGACGGAGACAAACTGCTTATTTATCTGATTTAGCCTTGTCCCTACTGGAGGAAGCCAAACCCTATAGTAGAAACGGCCTTTTATTACCCAGTACCTTAAATGAAGTAATGGAGTCACAAATTTTAAGTAAAGCTATGAGCCGGATTAGCTGGCCTGAATCCAGTCTAAGCAGGCCAACTCCTCACGATCTACGGCGTACCTGTATTACTGGCCTATCTTGTTTAGGCTTCGGGCGATTGGTACAGGACAAGGTAGCTAATCACATAGATAGTTCAGTCGGTGGTATCTATGACCGCAACGACTACGCCAAAGAGAAACAGCAGGCAATGGAAGCATGGGAGCGTAAACTAAGCGAGATTATCCACGGGCAAGCAAGCAGCAATGTCCTAACCTTTCGCCAAGCCTAAGCCACCTAACCACGATACCCACAAGGCCGGACACGTTCCGGCTTTTTTGTGCCTACTATAAAAGAAAAGTACAGACGTTCACTTGCTACGTTAGCTTTTAGCATCGTGTAAAATAATTCTTAAAAAGTTGCTATTTCTGCTATTCCTGCTAGTTCTCGATCAAAACTATCTATTTTTGTGCTAATTAATAGCTATATATATTAAATATTAGAATATAATTAATTATTAATTAATAAAACAATAACTTATAAATAACTGCTAGCTGCCTCTAGTGAACGACTAAGAAAATGTAAGTTATAGCAGTTGCTATTGCTATTTCTGCTATTCCTGCTATTCGTAGATTTTTAGGCGTGGGTGGCCTGCTGGGGTTGGTTTTGGAAAGTACAAATAGGGGGTAAGGTTGTTAGTAAATGTTAGTATTCATGGGGAGGTGAGAACCTGACAAAACCTGACATTTACGGGGGGCACTCAAAACGGCAGGTTGTTATTAAATGTTATGGTTCAGGGGGAGCGGATGTTGACAAATGTTGACATTCAGGGAGGGGATAGCCTCACAAAACCTCACATTGTGGGGGCAAACTACTTCATAAAACTTCAGTTCCAAGGTGGGCAGAACCTTATAAAACCTAATATTCAGGGGGACGTTTTGGGTAACGCTGGGTAACGCTGCCCAAGAGCACTTACTCAAAGCGGGCGCGAGTCATTGCCCTCGCTTCCTGCATGGCTGCAATGGTTTCAGCATTGGGCATACGGACAGGGCTAAACATATCCCTCAATACATCAGGGCGTTCAATTGCAATGCGTAATAACGAACTAGCAGCGCGGCTAGGGTTGCGTCGTCCTTGTTCCCATTCTTGCAAAGTGCGAAGGGATACGCCCATTAACTCGGCAAACTGGCGCTGAGAGAATCCCACTTTTTGCCGTGCCTCTACCACCTGCGATACTTGCACCTGCTGAGTCGCGCCCTTTTGTCCTGACTTCATTTCTTGAACGGATTGAAGTAATTCAGCGCCCAGATTCCGCTTAGCATCACGTTCAATTAATTGTTTTTCGGTCATCATTTTTCTAATTCCTCTTTAATGGCTTTCAATACATGGGCTGGAATATTGTCGTGTCTATTTTTTGCGTAGATCAGCAATAGCCAGATTTCACCATTGGCTAACTGATTGTAATAAATCACTCTCACGCCCCCACGTTTACCCATACCCTCCCTTGACCAGCGAACTTTTCTAACACCGCCACTTTTGGGTATCACATCGCCAGAGTCTGGATGAGTAGCTAGCCATGTGGCGAACTGTCCACGCTCATCCTCTGACCAATAATCAGGCCATAGCGAAGTAAATAAGGGGGTTTCGATAATCGTTAGCATGCCTTTATAGTACGTCTTAGACGTATGGCTGTCTACAAGCTTAGTTCACCAAAAGGCAGAGGTTCAAAAGGATGGAGCTTGCTTGTGAGAGGATGAAAAGGTAGAAATTTCCATATTGACACTGATAAAGGGTGAGTGATGTCTAATTAATTAGCATAATTGCCTGTTTCTTTAATAGCTGAATAAAGGGCGACTCGTGAGTATTAAATTATTAGCGGCAATAGCAGGTGTCATTCTAACTTTATCTGGGTGTGCAACGGTCACGCGCGGTACAGAAGAAGCTTTAGTCATTGAGTCTGAACCTTCTGGCGCTCAGGTTAAGTTATCTAATGGTATGACAGGAACAACACCAACCAGTTTTAAAGTTAAACGGAAAGATAATCTTATTGTGACTGTATCAAAACAAGGTTATGAGACGGCCTCTATTAATGTGACTTCTCAGGTGGCGGGTGCTGGTGGCGCTGCAATGGCAGGTAATGTATTAGTTGGTGGTATCATCGGTGCGGCGGTTGATGCTAGCACAGGTGCAATGAATGAATTGAAGCCTAACCCTGTTAAGATCACATTGAACCGCAAGTAAACTTAAATCTTACCCAGCTAACTCATGATAAAACCGACAGTCATAACACTGTCTGGTTTTATGAAACTACTCTGCAAGCTTCTATAGCCACTTAATCTAGCTTACCCTTTGCCTGCTTTGGCGAGTTCTTCTCGAACTATGCGCCTAACAGTCGAGTCTAGTTGCTCATCTATCTGTTGCTCTTTCCCATTTGCGTATAGTAAAGATTCAAGCATGATTATTATCTGAGCATTTAATGACCTACCATTCTTTTTGGCAAGTGCTTCTAACCTTGCGCGTGTATCAGGCTCAAGGCGTAAAGAATAAGGCATTGGTCTAGTGTCTTCGTTCATTCGGTAATTATCTCCAAATAACTCCTTTTGGTAAAACATTCATAAAAACTCCTATTGACTCCATGAAATGAATTGCCATAACATTTAATGAATCCAAATAACTCCTAAAGTATCCAGAATAAGGAATGAAGTAATGAAAGACAATAGCAGAGTAAAGCCTTACCCAACTCGCTTAGAGCCTGAGTTGAAAGAATGGATAGCTGAAAAAGCACAGGAAGGCGACCGTTCAATAAATGCGGAAATCAACAGACAGTTGCGGAAAGCAAAGGAGGCAGAACAACACAAGCCCAGTGAGGCTGCATAAACGAAAACGCCCCCAACGAGTGGAGGCGCTTAAGGGCTTATTGAGTATTCAGACCACTCTTTAAGCCGTGCTAAATACCCATAAACACTTAATTTGAAAGGAACTAGCAACATGAATACTAGCAAACTCCCCACACCTGCACTAGATACCCTTAGCGCATCTCGTGCTAAGCGCTTGGATGACATCCTAGGCCATGCCTACCAACTGGCAGCCATTAGTAAAACTATCAACCTATGGGCTTGTGACGAGCCAGTGAGAGAAACGCCTACCTTGATGCTGGATTCTGGCGATATCGTCACCTTATCGGGCATGGCTCAAGCCAGTGCGCAAGCAATTGTGGAGCTGGCGGATGTTTCGGGAGCGAAAGTATGAAAACCCAAAGCATTGACCCGATTGACCTCATCAACATGAAGCTAGAACAGCTAACGGCGCTCTTGAATGTGGGCATGTGCGAAGACTTCACTACCTATAACGACAAGATTCAGATTAGCTATTTGTGGGCTTGTTCTGATTTAGCCGATGAGATTAAAGACACCTTCCAAGCGCTAGACAACCAAGGGAAGGTGAAAGCATGAAGCCAATACCTGCAATTATTATCCAAGTTGAAACAAAGTGCCCTTATTGCGGCAAGCGTGTTTATTCAAAAACGGAAGTGAAAAGCCTTGAATGGGTTCATTTTTTTGTGCCCT
>JBATOI010000038.1:0-1770 GCA_049290875.1 Thiolinea sp. | reverse complement strand
CCTTTCATCCAGTGCAAAGCCACCCCGCTGTCGGTGAGGCTGGGGCAGGGGCTTGCGCGAAATGAATAAGAAGGGACTTCCCACTTCCATGTAGCGGCATCGAGTGCCAAGATTGGCGTGCGAAAGTCAATCTACAACCTTTGGAAGGAGAAGTCCCATGAACGAGATTACACGAGTTGGCGTTGATTTGGCAAAGAATTTGATCCAGGTTCACGCTGTGGATGCTGCTGGAAAAGTTGTCACCAATCGACAACTCAAGCGCGATAAGTTTATTGAATGGTGCATGCAACTGCCAGCCATGTGTTTGTTGGCAATGGAATCCTGCTCTGGCGCGCACTACTGGGCGCGCAAACTGCTGGAACTGGGCTTGGATGCCCGCATCATCGCCGCGCACTTGGTGACACCCTATCGCCAACAAGGCAAAGGCGGCAAAAACGATGCCAACGATGCAGCAGCCATCTGTGAGGCAGCCTCTCGCCCAAGCATGCGCTTTGTCGCCGTCAAAACCGTTGATCAGCAAAGCATGCTCAGTGTGCATCGGCTGCGTGAAGGCTACAAAGCTGACCGCACCGCCTGCATCAACCGCATTCGCGCACTGCTGACGGAGTTTGGTCTGGTATTTCCCCAAAGCCCCCGGGTATTGAGTGCGCAGCTCAGTGACACGCTTGAAGATGCCAGCAACGCCTTGTCGGGGCTGGCGCGCATGACCATTGAACGTGCCCAAATGCAGTGGAAAGAACTCGATGACCATATCGACTGGTGCGACCAGCGCATAGCGGCGCACCATAAGCAAAACGAGCAGGTTCGCCAAGCCACCGAGCTCATGGGCGTGGGGCCTGTCACTGCCTCAGCGGTGGTGGCCACCGTGGGCAACTTCAAGCAGTTCAAGAGTGGCTCCCAGTTTGGCGCCTGGTTGGGGCTGACACCACGACAAAACTCCAGTGGGGGCAAGAATAATCTGGGTGGCATCACCAAGCATGGTGAAGTCTATCTGCGAACGCTGCTGATCCAGGGTGCCAAATCGGCTGTTATGACGGCACACCGGCGCCAAGACCCCATCTCCAAGTGGGTGCATCAATTGCGTGAAAAATCAGGCTGGCAAAAGGCCACAGTAGCATTGGCGAACAAAAATGCGCGCATTCTGTGGGCCGTGTTCACCAAGAATAAGCCGTTTGATGCGGGCCATATCAGCGTCAAGCCAGGTTCACCACAAGCCGCCATGTGCGCAGCTTGAACACGCTTTAGAAAGATGGAAGGTTTCCTTGCCAGACGTAAATGTGAAGATGCAATCAACAGGTCAGACCGGCAGCAGGTAAGCTCGATAAGGGTTCAGTGGCTTTTGACCACGGTTTCCGATTGGAGCCCTGCTGAGCGGTTCGTATCTGGGTCCGCACCGAAATATCAGTGCAACAAGGCCGTCTGTAGATGTGCAGTCTGTTTCCTCGTTTTATTGCCGCTTTCGTTTACACAAATGCAATGAATACCGTTTATCAAGAAAATGCAGAAAAACCTGTTGACTCTTTGGGAAGTCCCTGTAGAGGAATCTAGGTTGAAACTGGCCCGGCAAACCCGCATCAGGTCAGCGCCCGGATATGGCTGGCGACAATCAAAAGCTGCTGTTTGTCCATGTGGATGATGAACTTGCGGCTGACCGAACTGATCAACTTGACTGCACCCGACATGCCCAGTCGGGCCGATTGTTCGGCGACAAAACCGATTTGTGCCATTTTGAGGGCACGCAAAAAGTAGTAGTCCATGCCGGCTTCGATC
>JBATOI010000037.1:0-62660 GCA_049290875.1 Thiolinea sp. | reverse complement strand
ATCTCGAACTCAGAAGTGAAACGTGTCATCGCCGATGGTAGTGTGGGGCTTCCCCATGTGAGAGTAGGTCAATGCCAAACTTCCCCTTCAAAAGCCCCCTCCCTCAAAGAGCGGGGCTTTCCTATTTCTGTGTGTCAAAGATTTTGCGCGTACTCGCCTAATACTTGAATCAATACTTTCCCATACTCTGGAATACATCCTTCATGATCAGCTGGTGTAGCGGTGCACTCTATTAAATTTACACTTGCCGAACCTTTGGCGGTCATTGCGGTATTCGCATCAGTAGTATTAAAAAACGGCACTGTCACATCTTTACGTCCATGAAACAAAGTGATTGGCATTGTAGACTTCCAGTCGTAGACATCATGTTGGCTAACACCTGAACTGCCGTTTCTTAAAAAATCGCGAATAATTTTGTCCTGAAAAACCACATCACTGTCATCTGGTATCAGAGCATCCATGACCCTCTTAGTGAGCCAATCTACTAATACAGGTGATAATCGTTCTGAGCCATAACTTGCTGAGAACGCCTCTAAGTCTTGTGAAGTGCTGCTTAAAGAAACTATATTCTTCAATGTTCGGCTAATATGATAAGGCCCAGCGGCTGGAATGCTTGCAGTTAGGTCTAAACCAGTAATCGGTTTTGCTTGCAGAGCTTGATGTGCGGCCATCGTCACATAGCCACCTTCAGAATAGCCAGTAAGAAATAACTGTTTGTTTAAAATAATATTCTTCTGCTTTAGCCAATTAGATGAGCGTTTAATAAAATCATTAACAGCTCGTGCTGAAGGTATTTTTAGCAAATAGGGATGAGCTTTGCCTTTGGATGCTCCATAGCCTACATAATCTGAGGCTACAGTAACATAGCCCAATGAAGCCAAAACAGTCGGTGGTGCGCCTGCTGTTATATCATTGCTAGGTGCTTCCTTATCCTGAAAGATAGTTCCATGTTGGAAGCTCAGTAAAGGGCTTGGGATATTTGCACCTTTATTAGGGATGGCAACCACTCCAGAAGCGGTAACTTGCTTGCCATAGCTATCAATAGTTTGATAATTCAGGCGATACAGGCTGACTTGGTACTTAAATAGTTCATCAGGGATTGCTACGCCTAAATCACTTACCGCAGTACTAATTTGTTGTGGTGTAAAAGTAGCAAGCTTTTGAGCTTTGAAGTTTGGAGTTGCAGCTACTGCGGTTACGCAGCTTGGTGTTAGCCAAACCGCTGCACTAATTAGCGCTAGTTTTGGCAGGTTGTGTTCGACCTTTTTCATTGCCACAACTCCTGTTTATTCCGTTAATTAACTTTACGTATCTGTAAAGTCATACCACCACGATTATCAGTGCTACGACTCATATCCATGAGCATAAAAGACACTTGACTGTCTTTATCAAGCGTAAATACCGAAGCTTTAGAGGCAGCTAAAGCAGAAGCTTCATCAGGATAAGTGAAGTTTTCGGTTACTTCATAAGCGCGATTGGTACTATTTTGTAAGAAATAACTTGCGTCGCGGTATTGTGGAACCTCTTTCACAACAGGCAGCGCTTTGCCTGCAACAGTAACTTGGCTCAAATCGGCTGAGCTAACGTAATAGTTATTGTGCATGCCTGTAAAACGGGTGGGAACAATACGTGGGCAGCCTTTGGCGCGTGGGCAGTTAGTACGATCCCAAACACTCCAAGCTTCATAGTTACCACCTGCAGCTTTGCCAACAGGTTTCACTTCATAACTACCTTTAGGAATAGCCAGTTTGATTGGGCTATCAGTACCATTAACACGAGCATCCAGTTTAATAAGCTGAGTTTCAAAACTACGTGGCTTAGGAGTAGGTTTTGGGGCTTGAGTAGGCGCTGCTTGCGACATAGTTGCAGCTAGTAAACCTGTGCAAAACACAGCAGATAAAACAAGGGGAAGCGGTTTAGCGAACATGTTATTAACCCTTAAATAAACGGTGTTGGTTAAAACTTGAATTGAAAAAGCAAGACCTGACTAGAAGAGTGACATACTTATTCATTTTATTGTTGTGACGTAATTCCAGTTCTCTAGTATTTTTACGCAAATTTCCTTTCTAACCAAGCGTAGCATGACTAGTGGGCTTTTTTAGATAAAAGGTCTTAGATTGTGGGGTATATGAGTTTCACTGCCAAATATATCGCTTTAATAGATATAGAATTTTAAAAATATCACTTTTTCAGCTTATACATAAAATTGCATAATAGCGGCACTTTATAAAGATAAATTCATAAATGGAGTACTACCGATGAGCTGGGAGGCAATTGTCGCGATTTTGACCGTGCTAGCTGTGTTAGGCATGCTGGCACTTTCGAAAGTAGCGGCTGATCTTATTTTGATGGCAGCACTAATTTTCTTACTGGTTACAGGTATTCTTGAGCCGAATGAGGCTTTTGCAGGTTTTGGTAATACAGGTCTGATGACGATTGCTGCTTTATATATTGTAGCGGCAGGCTTAAGAGAGACGGGGGCGATTCAATATATTACCCGCCGCTTACTCGGCCAGCCGACCACTGTGCGCGGTGCTCAATTCCGTATGTTATTACCCACGGCTGCGCTAAGTGCTTTTTTAAATAATACCACCGTTGTTGCTATGCTCATTCCGGCTATTCAGGAGTGGAGTAAGCGTTTGAAAATGCCACCCTCTAAACTTTTATTACCACTCAGTTACGTGACGATCCTGGGTGGTACTTGTACTTTGATTGGTACTAGCACTAATTTGGTGGTGAATGGTTTATTAGAGAAAAATGGTTTTCCTGAGCTTGGCATGTTTGACATTACCGGTGTCGGCTTAGTTTTATTGGCTGCAGGTGGTAGTTTCCTCTTAATTTTTGGCAATCGTCTCTTACCTAATAGCCAAGGTATTGCTGAGGATTTGGATAAAATACGCGAGTACCATGTAGAAATGGTGGTAGACACTTCTTTGGACGGAAAAACACTGTCTATGGCAGGTTTAACCAATCTTGGTTATGGTTACTTAGCAGAGCTTGAGCGCGCGAATGAACTCATACAAAGCCCTGAGCATGATTTTGTATTGAAAAAAGGTGATCGGTTATCGTTTATTGGTGCACCACGTTGTGCGCATGAGCTGCGCAGTATTTCCGGTTTGCAGCCAGCCAATGAAGATATCCAGCGTCTAGCCGTAGCGCATTATCGGCGCCGTTTGGTGGAGGCTGTCGTGGGTCCTGAGTTTCCATTTTTGGATATGACCATTGAAGAGTGTGATTTCCTCGGCTACTACCAAGCAGTCGTACTATCCGTCGCACGTGGCGGGCAGGGTAATTTGCCTGATAAGGGTCTACATAGTCGCATTCAAGTCGGCGATACCTTATTGCTAGAAGCCAATAAAGAATTCGCGAATCAATTTCGTTTCCGCAAAGATTTCATGCTAGTCAGTATGTTGGAAGACTCTAGCCCACCTAATTTCAAGAAAACCCATTTAGCCTTAGGCATTTTGGCGCTGATGGTTATTCTGAGCGCGCTTGAAATTGTCCCGATTTTACAGGCTGCTTGGTTGGCAGCAGGGGTAATGTTATTAACACGCTGTATGAATGCAGGCTTGGCAAGGCGCTCGATTGATTTCACCGTGCTAACGGTGATCGGTGCCTCCTTTGCTTTAGGTGAAGCGGTAGAAAAAACCGGGGCTGCTAGGATCATTGCGGAAACAGTGATGAATAGTGGTGTCTTAACGCCAGTGATGACCTTGATTTTAGTTTATGCAATGACTGCCATTTTCACTGAGTTGATTACCAATAACGCAGCAGCCGTTCTGATGTTTCCGATTGGGGTCGCTCTAGCTGAGCAAACTGGGGCAAATGTTATACCCTTTGCGGTAGCAGTGATGTTTGCGGCCTCAGCCAGCTTCATGACCCCGATTGGCTATCAAACCAATCTCATGGTTTACGGGCCAGGCGGATATAATGCGCTGGATTACCTAAAAATTGGTTTGCCCATGAACATCTTAGCGGGTTGTGTGACGATCCCCATGATTCTATTTTTCTGGCCTTTATAAGTTAAAACGAACTAAGTAAGCAGCAAGCGCATATTCAAAATTGACATAAGCATTGCTGCTTTTCTTGGTTCGGTTCATAAGTTGCTTTCCTTAAGATTCAAAGCCTGTTTAATTGATAAAAAGGCTTTGAGCCATGAAATTTAAACCAGCACGCCGTCAGGCTTTAGCAATAGCACTTGCCATCGGTTTGAGTAGTTGGGCGGGCTTGGCCAATGCCGCCGACTTAAAACTAAAAAACGTCTCCTATGGTCTGACTCGCGAGCTATATTGCTGCGGCCTTTGCAGCGGCGGGCGTCAAGCCGGATATTGTGCTTTCTGCCTTAGACTCCGATGTTGTGAAGACTTATGTTGAGCTAGGCTTAGGGATTGGGATCGTGGCTTCGGTGGCTTTCAATAGCCAACGCGATAGCAATCCCGGAATGCTTGATTGCACGCGCATTTTTGAAGCGAATACCACGCACGCATATTGCAGTGCGGCATGGTCATTATTTGCGGGGCTATGTTTATCGCTTTATTGAGCTGTGCTCGGCGAGTTTAACCGAAGCTTCCGTGCGAAAAGCTTTAGCTTCCGGTAGCGATGACGTATAACAGCTAGGAAGAAATCAACAAGAGGAGGTTCTAATGTCTAATTGGTATGCAGATAATTCCCTATCCATCGGCCATACACCGTTGGTCAAACTGAATCGTATTGTGGGCGATGCCAAGGCTACGGTCTTAGCTAAAATTGAAGGCCGCAACCCTGCCTATTCGGTCAAATGCCGGATTGGAGCCGCCATGATTTGGGATGCCGAAAAGCGTGGCGTTTTAACCGCAGGCAAAGAGCTTGTCGAGCCTACCAGTGGCAATACCGGCATTGCTCTAGCCTTTGTAGCTGCTGCCAAGGGTATCCCCTTGACACTCACCATGCCTGAAACCATGAGCATTGAGCGGCGCAAACTGTTAAGTACTTATGGCGCCAAACTAATCCTCACCGAAGGCCCGAAAGGGATGAGTGGTGCCGTTGCCAAAGCTGAGGAAATCGCAGCCTCCGATCCTGATAAATACGTGTTGCTTCAGCAGTTTAAGAATCCGGCCAATCCACAAATTCACGTCGAAACCACTGGCCCCGAAATCTGGAATGATACCGATGGGAATATTGATATTTTTGTCTCAGGCGTCGGTACGGGTGGCACAATTACCGGCGTATCGCGTTATTTGAAGCAGATCAAAGGCAAAGCGATTCAATCCGTAGCGGTCGAACCAACCGCTAGCCCGATTTTGACCCAAAAAGTAAACGGTGAACCGCTCAAACCCGCTCCGCATAAAATTCAAGGCATCGGCGCTGGCTTCATACCCGACGTTTTAGATTTATCTTTAGTTGATAGCATCGAACAAGTCAGCAATGAGGAGGCGATTGAATATGCGCGCCGCCTAGCGCGTGAAGAAGGTATTTTAGCCGGTATTTCCTGCGGAGCCGCCGTGGCTGCTGCTGTACGTTTAGCGCAAAAAGATGAGAATGCAGGCAAAACCATTGTGGTGATCCTGCCAGATTCTGGGGAGCGCTATTTAAGTACAGCATTGTTTGAGGGGATGTTTGATGAGAAAGGCTTGCTGATTTGAATAGCTTGATCGAGGAGTAAAATGATCAAGCCAGGTAGAGCGATACACCCTATATAGATGTATCGCTAGCAAATTTAGCCAAACATTTCGTTAGTAATATTTTTGTACCAGCCGTGGGCATAGGCTGCCTCAGTGGCTCGTACATTATCGTCGCCATCTTTGGCTGATACCCCGCCAGCGTCTTTCACTGCAATAATGGAAGTTTTGCCGTCTTCGGTTTTGCCGACTTGATAGACACCTGCTACCGAAATCCCATAGCTTTTCCCAACAAGGCTATAGCAAGTATTGATGTGCGAAGTTTCTGGCAATTCAATCGAGCGTAAAGACGCAACTACCGCAGCGGCAGCGGTTTTTCCTTGCGAGTTTGCCGAGTAGCCAGACTTAGGCATAGCGCCCGCAATACACGCATCACCAATCACATAAATATCTTTATGCTTAGTCGATTCAAAGGTTTTGAAATCGACTGGACACCAGCCGGAATCAGCGGTCAAGCCAATATCAAACGCCAATTTGCCAGCCTTTTGCGCAGGGATAATATTTAAGACATCGGCTTTAACCGTATCACCAAATTCGGTCGTGACCGTGCGGGTTGCTGCATCGACTTTGGTAACATTCGCTTGATCTTCCAGACCTCGCCACGAGATCAAACTATTGTCAGTTTTGTAGCCATACAGCTTTTCCCAGCCTTGCATGAAAAGGTCTTGCTTAGCAAAGTTTGGCTTGGCATCGAGAATAATCAGCTTGGATTTCGGCTTCTTTTCCTTCAGATATTGTGCAATCAAACTGGCACGTTCATAAGGCCCGGGTGGGCAGCGGAACGGATTCGCAGGAGCGGTAATCACTACCACACCACCGTCTGTCATCGCTTCGAGTTGAGCGCGTAAGATTTTGGTTTGTTCACCCGCTTTCCATGCGTGCGGAATGTCTTTGGAGGCTTCTTCGGTATAGCCTTCAATCGCATCCCATTTTAAGTCTGTGCCGGGCGAGACGATTAATTTGTCATAAGCGAATTCACCTTTGGCGGTTGTGACTTTCTTCGCGGCAGGATCAACTTTAGTGACTTCATCAATCACCACATTAATGCCTGCTTTTTTCAAGCCATCGTAGCCGAAACTGATTTGCTCCATTGTCCGATCACCCGATAACACCTCATTACTCATATAGCAGGTGTAATAGGTTTCATGGCGCTCGATCAGCGTGACTTCGATGCTCGGATCATAGCGCTTCAAATAACGTGCTGCGGTTGCACCACCGCTGCCGCCACCAATCACCACCACTTTTGCGGCTGCGCCAAACGATAAACTAGGTATACCTAACAAACTTAAACTGCCTAAGCCAGCTCCCAGTTTTAGAAAGTTTCTGCGTGAGATTTGTGCCATACAGATGCTCCTTTAGTTAGTGAGTTGGGGTTGAGTGGCGATGTAGTTGGCAATGAGTTTTAAGTCTTCATCGCTATAACCCTTGGCAATGCGGGTCATCAGTGTGGCAGGGCGCTCGCCTTTCTTAAACGCTAACAAGCTGGCAGACAGAGATTCTGCAGATAAACCCATTAGACTGGGAATGGGTAAACCGGTGCTGGTTCCATTAGCACCATGACAAGCAAAACAAGGTTGAGTAAGTAGGGATGCCCGCGTGATTTTTACATCATCGGCAGCACGAGCAATTGACTGGCAAAACAATACAGATGCCAGTGTCATAAACACAGCAATAAGCTTCATTGGTCTCTCCTCCAAATTGACTAGGCGCAAAACGCCTGATTAAAACTAACATTAATCAGCCGCATAAGTCGCATAGAAAAAAGGGATATATCTAATTGATTGTAGGTAGTTATTTACAAAACCTAGCGCTTTGGACTTAAACCAAGCTTTAGCAGCCTAGTTAAAGCTTATGTGTGACTGTAGGGGAGTTGGTGTTTAAGGGGAAATAACAAAAAGCGAAAAGCTTATGCATGAAAAGCATAGAAATCAGCAGGCAAACAAATTGACTTGCTTGGCAAGTGTTCGCTGCCTGCTAATAAGCGAAGGACTGAATAAATTAGGCCGCTTTCCAGAAGAGATAATCAGCTTGATATTTAACGATGACCTTACTCCCTAAATTGCTAGTGTCACAACTATCCGCAGGCGCAACACCGCCTCGAGTAGCAAGGCGTTGAATATAAGTCACACCTTGCATCATTCCTTTGCCCATTGCAGGCTTCGCTTGAACTAATTGCAGTGGAATATTGCCTTCACCCGCTGGAGCGGTGGCTAATTGCTTGCCAGTGACTTTCGAGCCGTCATTATTAGCCCAAGTCGCCGGAGGGCCATAATACTTACCAATGACCTGACCACTACGATCAGTCAACACGGCATCAGGGCCGACGAAAGCCCATTCAAACTGGCCTGCCATACCTTTTTTAGCGCTACATTGATAAGTGATTTCGCCAATACCGACCGTTTCCAGCGCCACCTGATGACCCGTAGGCACTTGAACAGTGCTAGGCACAGACATGGACATAGATTCAGCGGATTTCATTTCAGTCGTTGAACATGCGGATACAAGTACCGCAGCGGAAGCGAGAGCAAGGATCGAGGCATTCATGATTTTTCCTTGGTTGTGAGGGAGGATTTATAGACCACACCTGTTTAAGGCTGAAAATTGAGGTCTTGATAGCAGTAGTACGCAGCTGCTGTGAAACTGGATTGGGTTTGGGCTAAATTGATGCAGCAAACTCTGTAGGCTGCCTGCAAATTTGGGAGTGGGGCTTTATCTAAAACTCATAAAAAAGCCGTGCACTGTGCGGTTTTTAGCAAATTACCTGCTTAGTTGCGGCGAAATTCTAGAAAATCTCATTGCTTGACAAAAGCCCTTTTGATATCCTTGCGCGCCTTATAGTGTTTGAATCGCAGTTTTGGAGAAATCATATGGCTCGTGTATGCCAAGTAACAGGTAAGCGGCCGATGTCCGGTCACAACGTTTCCCACGCCAATAATAAAACTAAACGTCGTTTTCTGCCCAATTTACATTTCCATCGTTTCTGGGTAGAAGCTGAAGACCGTTTTGTGACGCTGCGTGTTACTACTAAAGGTTTACGTACCATCGATAAGAAAGGTATCGATGCGATATTAGTTGAGCTGCGCGCGCGCGGCGAAAAAGTTTAGTTCTGGAGTAGAAAACATGGCTAAGAAAGGCGGACGTGAAAAGATTAAGCTAGTTTCTACTGCAGAGACCGGTTTTTTCTATACTACAACTAAAAATAAGCGTACGACTCCTGATAAATTGGAGTTCAAAAAGTACGATCCAGTTGTACGTAAGCATGTAATTTTTAAAGAAGCAAAAATTAAATAACTAACCTAATTAATTAGGCGTGTTGTAATCATTCTTGCTTGAGAAAGCCCGCACTTGCGGGCTTTTTTGCGTTATACTAAAAACGCTGTATCAGGTGGGGATAACCTGTTAACAGCTAGTTAATTATCAGTAAAATCAGGTCATTAATGATAAATAATTATGACCTTTTGGAATAAATTCCGGGATGAATGATGGAACCTTTACTGTTATGGATTTTGGTGGGTCTTCTTGTATTGCTCATCGTAGTTCCGTTTTTGATTGGCTTGATGCTATCTCCTTATCAACGTGCGACTCGAGTGGAATTAGTTAAAGCGCCTATTGATGCTACTTGGGGTGCTTTAAGTGATTTATCGCGGCAAACGGAATGGCGCACTGATCTCAAAAGCGTACAACTCAAAGACGACGATGAAGGCATGCGTTGGATTGAGAGCCTCGCTCATGGTGGGAAGGTGACTGTGCGTAAGCAAAAGGAAGTGCCGAATAAAGAAATCATTGTGCAATTGTCAAAAGGCGCACAGGTGATTGGTACGCGCGAGGCGGCCTTAAGCGCAGTTCCCGGCGGCACCCGCATTACCTTTACTGAAACTGCGGTGACGAAAAATCCGTGGCAGCGTTTGAGTATGCACATGGGTGCTAAACTGGACAAGCATTTGCAAAGCTATATCCTGCAGTTTAAAGCGCGCTTTGCTCGTTAATTTGCCATTGTACTACGCAATCTAAACGTATTGGCTCTAAAGCTTCGGTTAGTTCTAGCTGCTTTGCCGCTAGCGCAGAGAACGTTTTGCCTAAGACAGGATGATTTTGTGTAGGCGCGAGTTCAGCCAAGGGTTGTAGCACAAAGCTATAGGTCAAAATATCAGGGTGAGGCAGTTTGTGAGCTGGCTCGACGGTATCGTTATACAGCAGTAAATCTAAATCCAAAGTGCGTGCACTGAATTTTTGTGCGCCTCGTTCACGGCCTTGCTGTTCTTCAAGCTGGCGTAGCCACGCTTTCAGTTCTACACTGGTTAGCTCAGTATTAAAACTTACCACCGCATTTAGGAAGGGTTCACCCTTAAAGCCGACGGCAGCGGTGTGATAAATTGTCGAGCAACGTAAACCTTGGAAATTTTCACTTAAGGCTTGCAAGCAGGCGCAAACATGCAGCTGAGGCTCAATATTGCTGCCAAGGCTCACGTAAACTTGTGCCATTAGCGTTGTCCACGTTCAATCTGTACGCCGACTTCGGCTGAACCTTTCACTGCAAACGGCTTGCCCACGGTGACACGAATCCACGGCACGTTCATTTCTTGCATAAGGGTTTTCGCGATTTCCTCGGCTAAGCGCTCGACCAGATCATAGTGATCTGCTTCCACCAATTGCACCACGCGCTGTGCCGCTGTTTTATAATTCAAAGTATCTTCAATCTTATCACTCGCCGCTGGAATACGATTATCCCAAGCCATTTCTATATCAACCCGAATCTGCTGCTGAATCGCTTTTTCCCAAGGATAAATACCGATACGGGCTTTGATGCGTAAGTCGCGGATGTAAACGATGTCCATTGTCTGGCCTTTAAGCTTTAATCAGGAGTGCTATTTTACCGATTGCTTGAGCGAAAGTGCGTTTCTTTTATTAATTTAAGGCTTGGGTTTATTGCGGCTGCAAATTCTGTTATTAATCTTTAAGTCTTTCTAAGCAGCTTGAATCTTTATGCAGCCTAGCCAACAAGTATTTATTAGTTATGCACGTGATCGCGGAGTCAGCGAGCAGCTCGCGGCTGAATTGCATGCTCAACTCACGCAAGCGGGGATAGTCGCGTTTCGGGATGTGGAGGGATTAGAACCCGGAGTGCATTGGGCTGACGTACTAGAAAAGCAAATTTTGGCGAGTCGTTTGCTGATTGTGCTTATTTCCCAAGCCGCGCTTGATCCACAACGTTGGGTGATGCGGGAATGCTTGTTTGCCTCCAATAAGCGTATTCCGATTATTCCGGTTTTGGTCGAGCCAGTCGACTTGCCGTTGTGGTTGACACATATTAATGCCATTGATTTTATTCAGTCCAAGCCGTGGAATCGCCTGCTGCTGGGTGTGGGTAAATATGTTGAGGTAGAGGTCAAGCCGCAAGTCATCATGCCAGAGCCACGTGTAGTCGTACTAGCACCACTCAAATCTACTCCGGCTAAACCCAGTCCGCAGGCTAGACCCACCCCAGAAGCAGCTCATTTCCAAGCACATTATTCGGCGGAAGTACAAAACTTGCTGGCTGAATTGCAAAATCCACAAACTCTTCCACCCCGCCGTTTAGCTATCGGTGAGCGTTTAAATGCTTTGGGTGATCCGCGCCCCGGTGTGGGGTTACATCCACAAACGGGCTTGCCAGCCATCGACTGGGTGCAGATTCCAGCTGGTTCGTTTATTTATCAAAATGGTGAACGCCCACACCTAGAGAGTTTTTATATCAGCCGCTATCCAGTGACTAATGCTCAATTTCAAGCCTTTGCGCAAGCTAAAGAGGGTTATTGGCATGACGCTTGGTGGGAGGGTTTAGTAGAGTGTGCAGATCAATTACCAGAGCATCAGTGGACAGCCGCGAATCGCCCTGTAGAGAGGGTGTCTTGGTATGATGCCATCGCTTTCTGCCGTTGGTTGTCGGCAAAAACTGGGCAGTCCATCTCCTTACCCACAGAACAGCACTGGGAAAGAGCCGCCCGTGGCACAGAAGGGCGTGAGTATCCTTGGGGTGGGGCTTATAAACTTGGTTATGCTAATTGTGATGAAGAGCCTAGCCAAAGTCTTTGGGGGCGGTTACTGGCTGAAAAGCGCTATTTCCTTAGGCAAACTTGTGCGGTGGGTCTGTACCCACAAGGGCAAGCAGCCTCTGGGGTCATGGATCTGGCGGGTAATGTTTGGGAGTGGTGTTTGAATAAATATGAGCAGCCGATGGAGCCTGAGCCGGATGTATCCGGCGATCGGCGTGTTGTTCGCGGCGGTTCTTGGTTCTATTCCTCTGCTTTTCTGCGTTGTGCGGTTCGTGACGGGTATCATCCTACTTTTCGAGACAGCGATCTGGGGTTTCGAGTTTGTGCCTTCTCCCTGGCTGCTGCTTTCTGACTTCTGCTTTCTGACTTCTGTTTTCTAGCTTGCCCCTAGGGCAAGCATTCTGAACGCCGCGTAGCGGCGGCGAAATTTTTTTCTAGTTCATTGGCATTATCAGCTGATACCACTGCATATAACTGATCTCGAGTCCATGCTTTACCTTGGCTGCCACTTTGTGACTGCTGCGCTATCTGCAAGATACGCTCAGTGAGCTTTGGATAGTCTGGAGCTTGCTGGGTATCGTCGATGAGCAAATCGAGGTTATTCATGTTAGTTTTCTTAAACATCACAGTGGGGTAGTGGTTAATTTATAGTTGACTAAAGTTGACTTGTCAAAGATATTCAGTATTATACTCAGTATTAAGAGTAATTTTCCTAATCGTGGGCAGACATCAGGAGGAGATGTATGAATTCACAACCTGTTCTCATTGCTGGCGGTGGGATTGGTGGCTTGGCCACTGCTTTAGGTTTAGCTCACAAAGGGGTGCGCTCAATCGTGTTAGAGCGTGCTGCTGAACTCGGTGAAATCGGTGCTGGTATTCAAATCGGCCCGAATGCTTTCCATTGTTTTGATTATCTCGGTGTGGGCGACGAAGCACGTGCGAAAGCGGTGTATATCGACAGCCTGCGTCTTATGGATGCCGTCAAAGGTGAGGAAATCACCTCCATTCCCCTCGATGCTCCTTTCCGTGAGCGTTTCAAAAATCCTTATGCGGTCGTCCATCGTGCTGATTTACATGGCGTATTGCTGGATGCGTGCCGCGCTAATGATTTAATCGAATTACGTACTTCGCATGCGGTGGAGCGCTACGAGCAAGATGGCAAAACAGTCACTGTCTATTGCAAAGATAAAGCCCCGCTTGAAGGCCAAGCACTGATTGGTGCGGATGGTTTACGCTCGAATATTCGCCAGCAATTGGTGGGCGACGGCGAGCCTCGTGTTTCAGGTCATACCACCTATCGTTCAGTGATTCCGACCGAGCAAATGCCGGAAGACTTACGCTGGAACGCCGCCACGCTTTGGGCGGGGCCGAAATGCCATATCGTGCATTATCCGCTGAAGGGTTGGAAAGTGTTCAATCTGGTGGTGACGTATCACAATGACGTAAAAGAAGCGGTAGCGGGTAAGCCCGTGACTAAAGAAGAAGTTAGCCAAGGTTTTGAGCACATCGCGCCGCGTGCTCGGCAGATTATTGAACACGGCGAGAACTGGAAACTGTGGGTGCTATGTGATCGTGACCCCATCATGAATTGGGTGGATGGGCGAGTCGCTTTGTTGGGCGATGCGGCGCATCCGATGCTGCAATATTTTGCCCAAGGTGCTTGCATGGCCATGGAAGATGCGGTTTGCATGAGCCAGATGTTTGAATTACATGGCGAGAAGGTAGAAACCGCTTTGCAACAGTATTTAGACCAACGCATGGCGCGTACTGCGCGTGTACAACTCAGTTCGCGCTTGATTGGTGAATATATCTATCACCCGGATGGAGCGAAAGCCGCCGTGCGTAATCAGGTGATGTCGCGGCGTACTCCTGAAGAATGGTACAACGGTTTAGCATGGTTGTATGGCGGCACGGGCTTGGATGCATAAGGAGGAATCGAATCATGTCATTAACTGAAAAACCAACAGAAACCCCAGAGCGCTTAGCGTTCTATCAGAAAATTGATACTCAAGGCTTCACTCCACTGTGGGCCGTGCTCTCCGATATTATTACCCCTGAGCCGAAAAGTGCTTGTGTGCCGAATTTATGGAAGTTCGACCTCGCTAAAGAATGGCTATTAGAAGCGGGTGGTTTAATTACCGCAAAAGAAGCTGAGCGCCGTGTGTTGATTCTGGAAAATCCGGGTTTGCGTGGGCAGTCTAAAATTACCACTTCGCTGTATGCAGGTTTGCAATTAGTGATGCCGGGTGAAGTTGCCCCTGCGCATCGGCATAGCCAATCAGCTTTGCGTTTCATTATGGACGGAGCCGGGGCGCATACCAGTGTGAATGGTGAGCGTACTTTGATGCAGTTTGGGGATTTTGTGATTACCCCACCGCAAGCTTGGCATGATCATGGTAATCAAACCACTGAACCGATGATTTGGCTGGATGGTTTGGATATTCCGATGGTGTCCTTCTTTGATGCTTCGTTTGCGGAAGGTTTGGGAGCGGATGAGCAAGCCATTACGCGTGCGACAGGGGATAGTTTGGCACGCTATGGGGCGAATATGCTGCCGGTGGATTTTGAGCAAACACGCTTGGCTTCGCCGATTTTTAATTATCCCTATGCACGTTCGCGCGAAGCTCTGTATCAAATGCAGCGCCAGCAAGAATGGGATCCGTGCCACGGTTTGAAGATGCGCTATATCAATCCGGTGGATGGTGGCTTTGCAATGCCAACCATTGCACCTTTCTTGCAGTTGTTGCCGGAAGGTTTTAAAACAGCACCTTATCGCAGCACCGATGCCACCGTATTTGTGGTGACAGAAGGCACAGGGCGCAGCATCATTGATGGGCAAGTGTTCGAGTGGGGGCCAAAAGATATTTTTGTAGCGCCCAGCTGGAAATGGATTACGCATGAAGCGCAGGGTGAAGCCGTGATGTTTAGCTATTCCGATCGGGTCGCTCAGCAGAAATTAGGTTTGTGGCGTGAGCAGCGCGGTCTTGCTTGAATGAATAATTAACTAGGACGGAGAAGTTGTATGACTAAATATGTAATTAGCCCACCTGCTGTCGCTTCAGTCGCAGTCGCTGGCTCAGAAGAGCGTTTTCCAATCCGGCGGATTTTCTGTGTAGGCCGTAATTATGCAGCGCATGCACGCGAAATGGGGCGTGATCCTGATCGTGAGCCACCCTTTTTCTTCACTAAACCGGCTGATGCCGTCGTTGATGATCAACAAACCGTAGCTTATCCACCAGAAACGAATAACTTCCATTATGAAGCCGAATTAGTGATCGCCATTGGCAAAGCTGGGGTAAATATTCCTGAAGAGCAAGCGCTCGATTACATCTGGGGTTATGCAGTGGGGAATGATTTAACCCGTCGTGATCTGCAATTAACTGCACGTGAGCAAGGCCGCCCTTGGGATTGGGGGAAAGCCTTTGACCGTTCAGCGGTGTGTGGGCCGATTCATCCGGTGAGCGAAGTCGGGCATCTGGAGCAGGGTTCGATTCGCTTGAGCGTGAATGGTAGTGTGAAGCAAGATGCCGATTTAAAAGAGTTAATTTGGGCAGTCCCCGAAATTGTTGCAATTCTTTCGCGCACGATGGAAATTAAAGCAGGCGATTTGATATATACTGGCACGCCAGCGGGTGTTGGCCCTCTAGTTCCCGGTGATATTTGTGTGGTTGAAATTGCGGGGCTAGGTTCTGTAACCACAACGATAGGTGAGCGAGCAGTTGCATGAGTGAGCAAAAACCGCTATTGCACAACTATTTCCGTAGTTCGACTTCAATTCGGCTGCGGGCAGCCCTGAATTACAAAGGTTTTGCTTATGAGTATGTAGCGCATAACCTACGTACTAATGAAAACTTCCAGCCTGAGTATTTAGCGAAAAATCCGGCAGGTTTAGTGCCTGCTTTGGAGTTAGCTGATGGCACGGTGCTGACTCAATCTTTAGCGATTATTGAGTGGCTAGAAGAGGCGCAGCCAAATCCGCCTTTATTACCTAGCCACCCCGTCGGGCGCGCGCAAGTGCGTGCGATGGCTTACATGATCGCTTGTGAAATTCACCCACTCAATAATCTGCGGGTGCTCGATCAAGTGCGTGCCTATGGGCAAGATGATGCAGGTGTCACTGCTTGGTTTCAAAAGTGGGTGCATACGACCTTTGCACCGCTAGAGCAAATTCTCGCGACTAGCCCGAATACGGGCAAATATTGTTATGGCGATACACCTACGATGGCCGATGTGTGCTTATTCGCGCAGATGTTCAATAACCAGCGCTTTAAGGTGGATACTGCTGCGTATCCCACCATTGAGCGCATTTTTGCTGCTTTAAGTCAGCTGGATGCTTTTAAGCAAGCAGCGCCTGCTAATCAACCGGATGCAGTTGCCTAACATGCCTAGCAGTTTTGCAGGTTTACCGGGTCATCTTCTGCGCCGCTGTCATCAAATTGCGGTGGCGATTTTTCTGGATGAATGCAGTGTTTATGATCTGACTCCCCTGCAATTTGCGGTCTTGATTGTACTCGCTGAGCAAGGTTCACAAGACCAAGTGACCTTAGGCGGTGAGATTGCTTTAGATCGCACGACTATTACGGTGGTGGTGCGTAATCTTGAAGAGCGTGGCTTGATCGTGCGCGATAAGTCAGGGCGTGATCAACGCTCGAAAATTGTAAGCATCACCGCTCAAGGCCAAGCACTGTTGAATGAAGTGTTACCGGCAGTACAACAGACGCAAGAGCGCATTATGGCTCCATTAACGCCTGCAGAAAGTGCTCAGCTTTTGAAGTTGTTAGAGAAAATGGCGGAAGGTAATAATGAGTTGAGCCGTGCGCCGGTGCGTAAGCGTAAGACTCGTCCACAATAACAGGTAGCTCATTGCAAGCTACCTGCTGTATTTGAAGCTGGCTTAAGTTTCTTGCTGTTCAGCCCTACGACTCACTAACGAAGCCACCACGACCCCCACGCTCACTAATAAAATCAGCAGTGTCGATAAAGCGTTGATCTCAGGATTCAAGCCTAGGCGTACTTGACTATAAATCTTCATTGGTAAGGTGGTTGAACCAGGGCCAGAAGTGAACGAGGCAATGACTAAATCATCCAATGATAAAGTGAATGCTAACAACCAACCTGCAATAATCGCCGGCATAATGATCGGCAAGGTGACTTGGAAAAAGGCGGATAATTTGGTACAGCCTAAATCTAAAGCCGCTTCCTCTAAGGATTTATCAAAGCTTACCAAGCGTGAAGACACGACGACCGTCACAAAGCACATGGTCAAAGTGGTATGCGCTAAGGTAATCGTCCAATAGCCCCGATCTAAACCAATGGCTACGAAGAGTAAGAGTAAAGCTAAGCCAGTAATGACTTCTGGCATCACTAAAGGCGAGTAGACCATGCCAGAGAACATTAAGCGCCCACGGAAACGGCCTACCCGAGTTAGAACAATCGCTGCCATCGTGCCGAGAATCGTGGCTAGGGTGGCGCTCACTACCGCTACTTTTAGAGTGACCCAAGCCGCTGTCATGAACATCTCATTCTGGAACAAGCTCACATACCACTTAGTAGAGAAGCCACCCCAAACAGTGACTAATTTGGAAGCATTAAAGCTAAACAGAATGAGCAGCAGAATGGGCAAATACAGAAATGAGAAAGCAATGATTAGGCTGGTTAAATTAAACCAGCTAAAACGGGTTACGCTCATGCATTATCCTCCTGTTGCCGTTCTTGTATGCGTTGGAAAATTACAATCGGTACGACTAATGAAAGTAATAAGACGACGGCTACTGCAGATGCAATTGGCCAGTCTCGATTCCCGAAGAATTCACTCCACAGTGTCTTGCCAATCATAATGGTGTCAGAGCCACCGAGTAGGTCTGGAATCACGAACTCCCCCATCGCTGGGATAAACACTAAGAAGCAACCTGCTACCACACCAGGTAAAGATAAGGGGAAAGTGACCTTCCAGAAGGCTTGAATCGGCGAACAGCCTAAGTCGAGTGCTGCTTCAATTAGGGTGTTATCCAACTTTTCTAAGGTGGCATACAGCGGCAAAACTAAGAAGGGTAGATAGGAGTAAACAATGCCGATATACACAGCGGTAGGCGTGTTAATAATAGCTAGTGGTTCATCAATTAAACCTAGGCTCATCAAGCCCATATTGAGTAAACCCTCTGGCTTTAAAATCCCAATCCATGCATAGACGCGAATTAAGAAGCTAGTCCAGAACGGCAGAATGACGAGCATAAGGAGTACAGTACGCCAGCGCTGTGGCGCTTTTGCCAGGCCATAAGCCATCGGATAGCCGATTAACAACGTCAGCACAGTGGAAATAAAAGCAATTTTTAAGCTATTCAGATAAGACAAAATATAAATTTTATCGTCTAGCAACCAAGCGAAACTTTCAAAGTCGAGTTGGCTAATAAAGCTGGTAATACCCGACAGGCCCTCGGATAAATTTAGGGTAGGTACATAAGGCGGTAGCGCATTGGCTGTGTCGGACAACGAAATTTTAACAACGATAGCAAAGGGTAGGAGGAAAAAGACCAGCAGCCATATAAATGGGATGGCTATCAGCAGAAATCGTCCCCAATCAAATTGACGTTGCATAGCATCCTCCTAGCGTTTGAGAGGCACAGCCGCAGTTAACGACCAAGATAGCCAAATTTTATCTTCCCAAGTAATCGGGCGATTGCGCACGCGGCGTAAATTGGCCATTTCCGATTTCATGGTGCTCCCATCCGGCAAGCGCACATGATAAGTCGAGGTATCGCCTGAGTAGGCAATATCCCAAACGATACCTTGGATCGCATTCACCTCGCCTTGCGGCGGCTCTTTGCTGGCAATGACTTTTTCAGGGCGCACGGCTAACCAGATGCCAGAGTTAGTGTCTAACTGCACTTCACTGACTAAACGGAACTGATTACCCTGCTTATCTTTGAGTTGATATTCCTGCCCATTATGGCCTTCTACGGTGCATTCAATGAAGTTCACATTGCCGATGAAGTCAGCGACATAGCGCGAATTAGGCGCTTCATAAATATCCGAAGGCGTATCTAATTGCATCACGACACCCTTATCCATCACCGCGATCCGGCTAGCCATGGTCATGGCTTCTTCTTGGTCGTGGGTGACGATCATGAAGGTCATGCCCAATTTTTCTTGCAGGGTCATCAGCTCAAATTGAGTTTTTTCGCGTAGCTTTTTATCCAAAGCACCTAAGGGCTCATCAAGCAGGAGCAATTTAGGGCGTTTAGCTAGAGAGCGGGCAAGCGCCACCCGTTGGCGTTGACCGCCAGATAGTTGGTGCGGTTTACGCTGGGCAAAGGGCTCAAGCTGGACTAAGGTGAGCATTTCTTGCACTCGCTGCTCAATCGCTTCAGCGCTTTGGCCTTCTTGTTTTAAACCAAAACCAATGTTTTTCGCCACGGTCATATGCGGGAATAAAGCATAGGACTGGAACATCATATTGATCGGGCGCTTATTCGGCGGGATATGGCTAATGTCTTCACCCCCAATCAGAATGCGCCCGCTAGTAGGCATTTCAAAGCCTGCAAGCAAACGCAACATAGTCGTTTTGCCACAGCCTGAAGGGCCAAGTAGCGCGAAGAATTCGCGCTCATAAATATCTAAGGTTAAATTATCTAAAGCGGTGTAATCGCCGAACCGTTTCGTGACATTTTCAAAGCGAATTAGCGGTTTTTGAGTGGTATCCAACCACGGCGCAAAGACTTTGCGCTGTTCTGGTGCATCCGTCATCTGTGGTACTCCTTCCGACACCCAACAGTCATTTGATTTGCTTAAGAGCAGTTTGACACACCGGTTTCATGCTCGAAACCGGTGCTGAATAGCACGAACTTAGAGATTATTGGCCACTTTTAATCGTGGTCCAAGAACGATTGAATAAGCGTTGAGTGCTATTATCAAGCGGTTTAACTGTGAAGAGATTTTTCATAACTTCTTCCGTTGGATAAATAG
Organism: Thiolinea sp.; assembly: GCA_049290875.1. Taxonomy (GTDB): domain Bacteria; phylum Pseudomonadota; class Gammaproteobacteria; order Thiotrichales; family Thiotrichaceae; genus Thiolinea. Next base: position 43,009 of record JBATOI010000037.1, on the reverse strand, counting down.
AGGGATTATCCAAAATTTCTTTATTAACAAATTCTTGCGAGGGTTTATTGCCATTGGCATAAGACACTGAATTAGAAATACGGGCGATGTTCTTAGGCTCCATCACAAAGTTAATGAATTCATGCGCTTCGGCGACATTTTTAGCATCTGCGGGAATAGCCATTTGGTCAAACCACATGGTGCTACCTTCTTTGGGAATGGCATATTTCACCGTAATACCATTTTTGGCCTCAGCAGCACGAGTCTCAGCTTGGAAAATGTCTCCAGAGAAACCGACGGCGACACAAATATCGCCATTAGCTAAAGCAGTGATGAACTCAGATGAATGGAATTTCTTAATGTAAGGACGAACTTTTAAGAGTAATTCCTCGGCTTTCTTCAGATTGTCTTTACTGAAATCATTCGGGTCCAAGCCTAAGTATTTCAGAGCAGGCGGAATAATGTCGGTGGAAGAGTCCAGCAGATAGATACCACACTCGGCTAATTTGCTAGCTACCTCGGGCTTAAATACCATATCCCAAGAGTCAACAGGCGCATCAGGCAGCAGTTTTTTCACTTTCTCTTCAGAATAACCAACACCAATCGTTCCCCACAGATAATTGACTGAGTATTCTTGACCAGGGTCATAGGCCGCAACACGCTCATTAACCATATCCCAAGCGTTGGAAAGATTGGGTAGTTTAGTCTTATCTAGCTTTTGGAAAATTTTGGCTTCGATTTGACGCGCCAAGAAATTGGCAGTAGGTACCACCACGTCATAACCTGATGAACCAGCCGATAGCTTAGTTTCAAGCAGCTCATTGGAGTCAAACACATCGTAATTGACTTTGATGCCGGTTTTTTCAGTAAACTCTTTGAGCACATCATTATCAATGTAATCAGACCAGTTATAGATATTCAGGCTACGCTCTTCAGCTGCATGTGCAGTTGATACACCGAGCGCTAAGGTTGTTGCAACCATCGCTGACAATGCTATTTTTTTAAAATGAGCAAATGTTTCCTTCATCTGAAATTTTCCCCTTAGATTTAAACTAGTTCCTCAAGTGTACCGATTCATTATAGGGATTAAGCATACTTTTGATTAACAATTTTTTCACTTATGTGAATGTGATCACAATATGGCTTTTGCCCCCAAATGCGTCAAGTACTTTGATGTAGTTATGACCCATTAATTCTAAAAAAATTCATAGGCTTGCCAATGGCTTAGCAGCTCTAATTAAGATCACTTGTGTTGCTGCTTTGCAGCATGATTATTTATACTTATCTCACAGACTGGTGTTGACTTTTTAGTAGCGTCCATTGAAAATGTGATCACATAATCTCAATAACCGACTAGAAACTAGTCCGAAGTGTGCAATCATGAGCGATCAAAACACTCATATCTCTCTCCAATCAGAAACTCAAGAAGACCTTAAAGACTTAATCCGCCGTTATCACATTGATGAAGTGGAATGTGTCGTTGCCGATATTCACGGGGTAGCCCGTGGCAAAGTCATGCCAGCCTCTCGTTTTGGTGAGTTACAACCGGCGTTTTTACCTTTTAGTATCTTCTTCCAAACCATTACCGGTAAGTATTTCGAGTTTGATTCGGAGGAGTACACCACCGAAATCGATCTGCGTTTGGTGCCAGATTTATCCAGCGTGCGGGCTTTACCCTGGGCACGGCATCCTAGTTTGATGGTCATTCATGACCTCTACTACCAAAACGGTATGCCAGTTCCTTGTGCACCCCGCAATGTGCTGAAGCGCATCATTAATCAATATGCAGACAAAGGCTGGAAGGCGATTGTCGCACCTGAATTAGAGTTCTATCTCACTGAACGTAATATTGATCCTGATATTCCTCTTAAACCACCCATAGGCCGTTCAGGTCGCCAAAGTGTTGGCCGTCAAGCCTTCTCGATGATGGCTTTGGATGAATACGAGCCCATCATTGAGGATATTTATAAGTTTGCCAGTGCCCAAGGTTTGGAAATCAATACGATTATCCAAGAGGGCGGCCCTGCACAGCTTGAAATTAACCTCATGCATGGCGACCCATTGATGCTGGCTGACCATGTGTTCATCTTTAAGCGCTTAATCCGTGAAGCTGCGATGCGCCACGACTGCTATGCCACTTTCATGGCTAAGCCCATGGAACGTGAACCCGGCAGCGCTATGCATATTCATCAAAGCGTTGTTGATGCCAAAACGGGCAAGAACATTTTCTCTGATGCAAAAGGCGAGCCAACGCCGCTGTTTTACAATTTTATTGCCGGACAGCAGACTTATTTAGAAGCAGCGACCTGCATTATGGCGCCGTATGTGAATTCATTCCGCCGCTTGATGCCGGGTTATTCCGCACCGATTAATTTGGAATGGTCAATCGATAATCGTTCTGCAGGCTTGCGGGTTCCACGTAGCCCTCCAGAAGCACGTCGAGTAGAAAATCGCATTGCAGGCATGGATACCAATCCTTATCTGGCGATTGCGGCTAGCCTTGCGACCGGCTATTTGGGCATGGTGCATCGCTTAGAGCCAAGCACTGAGTTCTTAGGTAATGCGCAGCACGATACCAAGTATGGTTTACCGCGCGGCTTACAGGAATCAATGATTGCTTTTGATAAGTGTGAAGAGCTACAGGGCTTATTAGGCCATCAGTTCTCTGATATTTATAAAGCACTCAAAGCCTATGAGTTTGAAGAGTATATGCAAGTCGTCAGCCCTTGGGAGCGTGAGCACTTGTTGTTGACCGTTTAATTAAGGAATTACGATGACAAATTATCAAGCACAAGATGCAGCTCATCATATTCATCCATTCACTGATACTGCGCATTTGAATCAAAAAGGGGCGCGGGTCATTACACGCGCGGAAGGCGTTTATATTTATGACAGCAAAGGCAATCGCATTCTTGATGGCATGGCAGGTTTATGGTGTGTTGGGGTCGGCTACGGACGGGAAGAGATCGTCCAAGCCGTCAGCGCGCAAATGCGCGAACTCCCGTACTACAATACCTTTTTCCAGACAACCCACCCACCCGTCATCGAATTAGCCACTCGTTTAACGAACTTAGCGCCCGACCACATGAACCATGTGTTTTTCACCGGTTCTGGTTCAGATGCTAATGACACGATTTTACGCATGGTGCGGCATTTCTGGGCGGTACAAGGCCAGCCAGAGCGCAGTGTGATTATCTCGCGCAATAACGCCTACCACGGTTCAACAGTGGCAGGTGCGAGCTTAGGCGGGATGAGCGCGGTGCATAAACAAGGTGGCTTGCCGATTCCAGGGATTGTGCACATTAACCAACCTTACTGGTATGGCGAAGGTGGCGATCTTGATCCCAACGAATTCGGCTTACAGCGTGCACGCGAATTAGAGTCGAAAATTCTGGAAGTTGGTGCGGATAAAGTAGCCGCCTTCATCGGTGAGCCGATTCAAGGTGCGGGTGGGGTGATCATTCCACCAAAAACTTACTGGCCAGAAATCGAACGTATTTGCCGCAAATACGACATTCTGCTGATCACTGATGAAGTGATCACTGGCTTTGGGCGCACGGGCGAATGGTTTGGCGCCGATTATTTCGGAATCAAATCTGACTTAATGACGATTGCCAAAGGCTTGACCGCGGGCTACATCCCTATGGGTGGCGTCATGGTTAGTGATCGCGTCTTTGATGTCGTTGCTAATCATGGCGAATTCTATCACGGCTATACCTATTCGGGGCATCCGGTTGCTTGTGCAGCCGCTTTAGCTACTTTAGGTATATTGGAAAGTGAAAACTTGCCCAGTCGTGTCAAATCAGATATTGGCCCGTACATGCAAGAGCGCTGGCTGAAACTGGGAGAGCATCCGCTGATTGGTGAAGCGCGTATGATTGGCTTGGTAGGCGGTATTGAACTCACTCCGAATAAAGCCCAGCGCGCACCTTTCAAAGCGGAAAAAGGTACAGTCGGTTTAATGTGCCGTGAGAATAGCTTTAGTAATGGTTTAGTCATGCGCCATGTCGGTGACACGATGATTATTTCGCCACCATTGGTGATTAGTCATAGCGAAGTGGATGAGCTGATTGAAAAAGCGACTCTCACTTTAGATCAAACCTATCAACAAGCTAAGGACAAAGGCCTGTTAACTTGATGCCGTCTGGTTTTCTCTATTCAAATGATCAGCCGGGGCAACACCCGGCTTCTTGGTACGCAGCGACCGCCAACGCCTTCCCTAACTTCCCTAAACTTGCAGGCGCAATCACTGCTGATGTTTGTATTGTGGGTGCTGGTTATACCGGCTTATCTGCAGCACTCCATTTAGCGGAAGCGGGCTATAAAGTTGTATTGCTTGAAGCCCATCAAGTTGGCTGGGGAGCGTCAGGGCGCAATGGCGGGCAAGTCGGTACTGGCTTGAATAAAGATCAAGCTGAACTTGAGGCCATGTTTGGTAAGACTCAAGCCAAAGCTCTCTGGGATTTATCCTTAGAAGCCGTCAAGCTGTGTAAGGACTTAGTCCACAAGCATCAGATTGACTGTGATTTGCAGGCTGGAATTATCCATGCGGATCATCGTCAACGCTTTGTCGAGGGTAGCCGCGCATTTGCGGAAAAGCTACAGCATGATTATAACTATTCGGCTATACGCTTTTTAGATCAAGCCGCCCTGCAACGTGAGCTACATTCACCGCTGTATTATGGTGGGGTGCTTAATTTAGGGGCTGCGCATCTACATCCACTCAATTATGCCTTAGGTCTGGCGCAAGCGGCACACCAAGTAGGTGCTGCTATTTATGAGCGCTCGCCGGTTTTAAGCTATAGCAATGACACGAAAGCGGAAGTGGTTTTAGAGCAGGGGCGTGTGACTGCGGATTATTTAATTCTGGCCTGCAATGGCTACTTGGATAATCTGGAGCCGAAAGTTGCTTCCCGCGTTATGCCCATTAATAATTATATTGTGGCTACCGAACCACTCACTGAAGCGCAAACTTTGGATTTAATCCCCAATCGCTATGCAGTCGCGGATTCGGCTTTTGTCGTGAATTATTTCCGGTTGAGTGCAGATAAGCGCTTATTATTTGGGGGCGGTGAGAGTTATAGCTTTAAGTTTCCACGGGATATTCCGGGTTTAGTTCGTCCGAGAATGCTGCAGGTGTTTCCGCAATTGGCTCATACTAAACTGGATTATGCTTGGGGTGGAACCTTAGCCGTGACCGTGAATCGCTTGCCGTATTTTACCCGTTTGCAGCCGAATGTATTTTCAGTCAGTGGCTATTCGGGGCATGGGGTGGCGTTAGCGACTTTAGCGGGCAAATTATTATCTGAAGTAGTTTCTGGCACTGCCGAACGCTTTGAGATAATGGCAAAACTACCCAATTGGCCTTTCCCGGGTGGAGCTTTGCTGCGTTGGCCTTTGTTAGTTACCGCTATGTTGTATTATTCACTTAGAGACCGACTATAAATCTAAGGAAATAAACCAATGTCTAAGCTATGGACTCAAGATATTTTCAATAAAGCTTGGGACTATGCCTCCCTAGCGCATCACGGCCAAACTTACTCCACGCCTGTCGAAGGGGTGCGCATGGATTATATCAATCACGTTGGTGCAGTCGCGATGGAGTTGATGTGGGGTTTAGCAGCCGATAATCAGGGTTTAGATTTTGATCATGCCCTGCAATGTGCGCTGCTGCACGATGTACTCGAAGATACACCCCGCACTTATCCTGAGCTTGTGGCAGAGTTTGGGCAGACCATTGCTGAGGGTGTTGCTGCCTTAAGTAAAAATCCAGACTTGCCGCGTACTGAACAAATGCTTGATTCCCTCCAGCGTATTCAGCAGCAGCCCAAAGAAGTTTGGGCTGTCAAATTAGCGGATCGGATTAATAATCTATCGGCTCCCCCCGCCCATTGGACCTATGAGCGTAAGTTAGCTTATCGCGCCGAGGCGCAGTTGATTTATGATCATTTGCATACCGCACATTCATTATTGGCTCAGCGCTTAGCTCAAAAGATTACCGACTATGCTCGCTACTTAACTACTTGATTTGCAAAGTCAGTGTGCATCAGTTAAATAAGCATCTTTACTTCAATGGAATGCTTTCTTTTTGTTGGTACGCCTCAACACTCAATCTATTGTGCATAGCAACAATAGGGGAAAAGTAGTAGGCTATAGCCATCTTTATGAATATCTTTTTTAGAGATTTTCATATCGGAATATATCACTTTTTTCGCTTTAAAAGATCGCGGATACTACACCGCATTAAGAAGTTTTGAAGGATTAGCATGATGCTGTTCAATCGACAACAGACACAATTAAAAACCTTACCGCACCTCGATTGGTTAGAAGCAGAGGCGATTCATATTATGCGTGAGGTTGCCGGACAATGTTCAAATCCTGTCCTGTTGTTTTCAGGTGGTAAAGACTCAATCTGCATGTTGCGGATTGCTGAGAAAGCGTTTCGTCCGGGGCGTTTCCCCTTCCCTTTGATGCACATTGACACAGGGCACAATTATAAAGAAGTGACCGATTTTCGTGACAAGCGCGCAGCCGAATTAGGCGAGCGTTTGATTGTGCGTTCGGTCGAAGATTCTATGCAGCGTGGCACGGTAGTGCTTAAGCATGAAGCTGAGTCACGGAATAAACACCAATCGGTGACTTTATTAGAAGCGATTGAAGAGTTTGGTTTTGATGCTTGCATCGGTGGTGCGCGTCGCGATGAAGAAAAGGCGCGTGCTAAAGAGCGCATCATGAGTTTCCGTGACGAATTCGGTCAGTGGGACCCCAAAAACCAACGTCCTGAGTTATGGGATTTATACAATGCACGCGCTCACAAAGGTGAGAATATTCGTGCTTTCCCGATCTCGAATTGGACTGAACTGGATGTCTGGCAATACATCCAACGCGAAGGTTTAGAGTTACCAAGTATTTATTTCGCGCATCAACGCCCAATCGTGCGCCGCCAAGGTTCAATTGTGCCAGTTACTGAGGTGACACCAGCCAGAGTAGGCGAGCAAATTATTGATCTGCAAGTTCGTTTCCGCACAGTGGGCGATATTACTTGTACGGCTCCAGTGGAATCGGATGCAGATAGCGTCGAAAAGATTATTGCTGAAACCGCAACTACGACCATCACTGAACGGGGTGCTACGCGCTTAGACGACCAAGCGAGCGAAGCAGCGATGGAACAACGCAAGAAAGAGGGGTACTTCTAAATGCAATTAATTGAAGATCACGGCTTGCTGCGTTTCTTAACTTGCGGCAGTGTGGATGATGGTAAGAGTACCTTGATTGGGCGCTTACTATTTGATTCAAAAGCGATTTTGGCCGATACCTTAAGCGCTATTGAAAAAACTTCACTCAAGCGCGGCATGCAAGATGTGGATTTGTCACTCCTCACCGACGGCTTGCAAGCTGAGCGTGAGCAGGGGATCACCATTGATGTCGCTTACCGCTATTTCTCAACCGGCACGCGCAAATTCATTATTGCCGATGCACCCGGCCATGAGCAGTACACTCGCAACATGGTCACGGCTGCCTCCAGCGCGAACTTAGCGATTATTCTGGTGGATGCGCGCAAAGGCGTACAGCCACAAACGCGCCGCCATTCTTATCTAGCCCACTTAGTTGGGATTCCGCACCTAGTTGTAGCTATCAATAAAATGGACTTAGTGGATTATAGCCAAGCCCGTTTTGAAGAAATTAAAGCCGATTACTTAGCGTTTGCTGAGCAGTTAGGGATTAAGGATGTGCGCTTCATTCCCTTATCGGCACTGAAAGGCGATATGGTCGTGGATCGTGGTGAGCATTTAACGTGGTACGAGGGCGATACTTTAATCGAGCTACTAGAAGCTGCACCAGCTGCGCACACTGAGCACGATGAACCGTTCCGCTTTCCTGTACAGTATGTTTGCCGCCCACAGGATTCGACTAATCCAGAGCTGCATGATTATCGTGGCTTCATGGGGCGCGTTGAGTCGGGTAGCATTCAAGTCGGCGATGCGGTGACGATCTTACCTTCAGGTCGTACCAGCATTGTGAAGTCGATTGAATTAGGTGGCGAGCCGCTACGTGAGGCGATCACTGAGCAGTCTGTGACCTTATTGCTGACTGATGAAATTGATATTTCTCGTGGCGATATGATCGTAAAAACGAATGCGTTACCGACCCAAACTAAACAAGTGGATGCCACTGTTTGCTGGTTAGCAGAAGCGCCTTTAGATCGTGCCCGTACTTATCTGATTCGCCACACCACTCGTGAAACCAAAGCGAAAGTTGCAGCGATTGAATGGCGCATTGATATCAATACCTTGGAGCGCCAAGCCGCTGAACGTTTGCAGATGAATGATATTGCCCAAGTCAGCTTCAAATTGGCTCAGCCTTTATTGACTGATCTGTATGCAGATAACCGTGGAACCGGTGCTTTTATCATCATTGATGAGAGCACGAATAATACGGTGGGTGCGGGGATGATTAGCAAGCTGGCAGCTTAGGGCCGCTAGTTGTGGAAAGATCTTGAATCGCCAGTTTGCTGGCGATTCTGTTTCAGGTAGTCATTTATTTTGCTTGATAGTTAGTCAGTATAACTTCGGTGACATTACCTTCTTCATTGTGTTGCATTTTCACTGTTAAATAATCTAACTCTGCTGCGATCCAAAGCGTCGTTTGCCGTTCACCACCATCTCGTGTCACTTGTACTTTGTCACAGTCATATTGGCCAAAGGGTGTAGTGACTTTTTCCTTGCCCAAGCGCTGAAATTGATAAGTCTTTAATTTGCCACGTTCGGTAATGCTGTATTTCAAAGGACGATTTGCAGCAATATCTTCCCTAACCCGTAATTCTACTAAGGCTGGATCAAGCGTTCCATTAGGTACAGTGACGGCATAAGCCTTATTGTCGAGGCTACCCTGTACTTCAGTAGGGTTGGTAAAATTGTATTGATCAATTTTGGATTTACGCCGACTTTTGTGTTGAAAAAAATACTGTTGAGTTTGGAGCTTGTTGCCTTGCTTGCTACCTATACTACGCTCAGTCAAAGTATCGCCACTCAAAATGGCTGCGAAACCATTTGCTTTGGTCACTTTTTGAAACGTATAACCCTTAGCGGTATAGCTTAAACTAACCGTCGTATCACCCACGGTTAAGCCTGAATTAGCCACACTATAACTCGCTTGATAGGCATTTAAGGCAGCTTCAGCGGGGAGGCTTGTGAGGCTTAATACACTAACCAGCACTAAACTAGGTGTGAGTTGCAACATGCTAGAACATCCTGTGTTTTTAATCGTTTTTTAACTCACAAATTTGACCATAGACTGTTAGCATGGTTCAAATTGGCCTTTTATTTAAGTGCGTAACCTGAGCTTAAGCATCCCCTCTCATTAGTAGAAAAATCTCAAGCTTCATCGCGGCCATGAGTTTGACAGCCTGCTAACAATCACGTAACGTCCAGCGCGTCTAGGTGCACTTTTTGAAGTGTTAAACGGGAAGCTGGTACAAGCCAGCGCTGCCCCCGCAACGGTCAGTAAGTTCGCTGCTATAAACCACTGTGCTTCAGCATGGGAAGGTGCAGCATTCGACTTTGTCACTTACAAGCCCGGATACCGGCCTAGCTTGTATTGTGACTGCTTTTAGCATGTCATGTTTCCCAATCAGCTGCGCGGTGGGCGTGGCACGCAGGAACTCATACTATGAAAACCTCTATTTTTACTCTCTTAGGCAGCCTAGGCCTAACATCCATTTGCGCACCCTCCTTAGTTTGGGCAGAACCCGCAAATAACGAAATCGAAATCATCATTACCGCTGGGCGCAAAGCGCAAACGGCGGATGAGGCTTTAGCACCCGTTACTGTTATCACTCGTAAAGAACTCGATAAAATACAGGCGGCTAGTGTCGCGGAAGTTTTACAACAAACGACGGGAATTAGCATCACCAGTAGTGGCTTTATGGGCAAGCAATCGTCGGTACATTTGCGTGGTACTAATGATAGCCATGTCTTAGTGCTGATTGATGGCATCAAAGCTGGCTCTGCCACCTTGGGGACGACACCGCTAGAGTTATTTCCTTTAGCCCAAGTTGAGCGCATTGAAGTGGTCTGTGGCCCCCGTTCGAGTTTGTATGGTTCGGAAGCGATTGGCGGCGTGATTCAAATCTTCACACGCAAAGGCAGCGGCGCTAAAGGCATTCAACCGAATGCTGCGGCTTCCTATGGTAGCTTTAATACCGCTAAAGCCAATTTAGGCTTATCGGGAGGTTCTGCTGAGGGTGCTTGGTTCAATCTGAATGTAGCCACCGAACGCACTGACGGGATTAATGCTCAAGATTATTACACGACTTATTTGCCGGATTTTTCCACCGCAAAAGTCTATGAATCTGATAAGGATGGCTATAAGAACAATAGTTTCTCTTGGCGTGCTGGTAATCGTTTTGAAAATGGTATGAGCGCAGAAGCGGGCGTATTGCAAGCGCAAGGCGAGAGTGAGTTTGATGGCGAATATCAAAACGAAAACCATTTTAAGCAGCAAGTCGCTCACGGTAAATTGACTGCGCCAGTTGGGAATAGCACGAATATTACAGCGCAAATCGGTAGCTCGCTGGATAAGCAAGACAGCTATAAAGACAGTGCTTTTCAAGCGCGTTTTCAGACCAAGCGCACCAGTGCCAGTTTGCAGGCTGACGTGCAAATGGGAGCTGCTGGCAACCTAACTGCAGGCTTTGATCATATTAAAGATAAGGTCAGTGGCACGACCGACTACGCAGTGGATACGCGCAAAAATAATGGCATTTTTGCGAGTTATCAAATGACCGCAGGCGACAATAAGTTCGATGTTTCTGTGCGCCAAGATGACAATGAACAGTTCGGTAAAAAAGCAACAGGTGGTATCGCATTTGCGCATGAATTTTCTGAGAGCTTTCGCGCGACTGTGTCTTATGGCACGGCTTTTAAAGCCCCGACTTTTAATGACCTCTATTATCCGTATAGCGGCAATGCTGATCTCAAGCCAGAGAATAGTAAAAATCTGGAGCTAGGCATTGCCGGACGTTTGGCCGAAGGTGAATGGGCAATTTCCGCCTTTCAAAATAAAGTCGATGATTTGATTCAATGGCGCGATACCGGCGGTAGTATTTGGAAACCAATGAATGTCGCCGCTGCCAAAATCACCGGTTTGGAGGCTTCTATCGTACAGCGTTTAGGTGATTGGCAGTTCTCAGGCAATGCAACCCTGCAAAACCCTGAAGTAGCCAGTGGCGAGCAAGCCGGTGATCTGTTAATTAATCGCCCTAAACAAATTCTGAATGTTGATTTAGAGCGCCAATTCGGGCGGTTCTCAGCGGGTGCTGCGGTACATGCTGAAGGTCGGCGCTACAATGATACTTACAACCTTGAGCCTTTAGCTGGTTTTGGTACTTTGGACGTGCGCGCTAAATATCAAGTCAGCCGTGAGGTAGCCGTTGGTGTCAAATTGGCGAATGTGCTTGATCATGACTATGAGTTGCGTAAGGGCTATAACCAGCCAGGCGTTAATGGCATGCTGACTTTAGAGTATCAGCCGAAATAGAGTGCAGAGAGAGACGGCTACTAATTAGCAATAGCCGTCTCGGTTAGTTTAATTTTCTTCTAAATTAGTCCCCACCCACACATCCGCAGCACTACCACGCGTAAAGCTCATCACATCACTTGCATCATCATTAGTGAAGCGTCCAGCCTTGAGCATTTGATCATAGGGCGTAAACCAAGCATGTGCTTTTTGATGGTTACCCAGCTTTTCTTCTTCCGCTAAGGCCAGATAAATACCACCCTCCGCCGTTGGTACGTAGCTTGCGATATCATCTTTACCATCAGCATTAAAGTCACCTGCGACTAATTGAGTGATATTTTTAGCGAGATTGTTATGCCAAATAGCAGCCGCTGCAAAATTGCTGCCACTAGACAGGCTAACTTTGAATTCACCTGTGCTAGTGCTGAAACCAAGATCATCATAGCCATCGCCATTATAATCACCCACCATGATTTGCTGAGCGCCTAAGGCTGCATTAGCACTCCATTGACGTTGAAGCCTAAAACGATTACCTGCGGAGAGATTAACGAAGACCAAACCAGTGGCTGGTTTGAGAGTGGCTACATCATCTTTATCATCGCCATCAAAATCACCGATGATTTGAGTACCATCTTGAGCGCTTTTTAGCCCAAACCACAAACGGGTAGCACCAAAACTAGAGCCATTAGATAAAGCCACATAAATCTGCCGTTTTGCATTATGTGTGAGGCTAGCTACATCAGCTTTACCATCACCATTGAAATCCCCGACGGCTGCTTGTTCAAGGCCTAAGGCAAACTTAGATTTCCACAATGTTTTATTACTCAATGAGCTGCCACTAGAAAGAGCCACAAACAGCTGGTTTTTAGCAGTGAAGCTGGCTACATCATCTAAGTGATCACCATTAAAATCACCAACCAAAGGAGTTGCAGCACCCGCTACGAAGGAGTCATGCCATTTACTGACATTAGTAAAGCCAAAACTACCCCCAGTGACTGTCGAATCATCATTATCAATAGGTAGGCATTGAGGCAGGATGGCAGCATAAGACTCCACAGTATAGCGCATTTGCTCAGGCACACGATTAGCTTCCACACCATAAGGATGATTCGTGCCAAAGGTCATCGACACATTTTGTGAGCCACCACTGACTAAATGACAATAGCTCATAATCGTGCCTGGATGAGTGGCCGATATCCCGCCAGTTAAGCTGTCTAAACCTGGTAAATTCATCCGCGATTGATAGCCTTGGCAAGCTCCGCCGCTTGCTGCGTAACAACAATCGACGGGTAGGTTATAACCGTGATCGACATCATAAGAATGCGTATGTGAGCTACCAAAGTTATGCCCTAATTCATGGGCTACTACATAAGCATCCCAAACAATCAACGGGCTATTGGGCGTAAAGCTACCACTCAGGCCGCCACTCACTCCAAAGTCATAAGAACCTTGCCTGCCACCATAAGCGGGTGCAGTGCAAATGCTGGCAATATAAGCAATGCCACCATTCATATTTTCTTTACCGCTGAGAAAATGAACCGTTGTGCGCTTGATACTCGCACGGTTGGTTAGGTAGTAGCTTTGTACTTCATATAGAGCGCTTTCAGTACTTTCAGCATGCCACGGATCATTAGGGCTGGTATATAAAATCACTTCTTTAAGGCGTAGCTTTGTATTGATTTCGGTCGCATAAATACTGGAAATATATGCGATTAAGTCAGCAACATATTGAGCGGCTGTGGTCGTATTATTGAATAAGCTATAAAACTCATAGTCTGTTTCGATAATTAAATCAGCAACATAAGTATCGCTGCTTGCTTCCCCAGCACGAGTGGCGGTACTAAGCTTGGCTTGGATGCCTGCAGGTAAGGGCGGTTTAAACTGAGTGTTTCCCTCAATTCCACAGGCGAATTGCTGCTGTTTAAAGTCGTTTGCCGGATCAAGTGCGCGGGCTGAAGACTGAGCGGTGTTAGTATCACTGTTATTAACGTAAATTTGCCCTTCAATTTGTACAATTGAGCGCGTATTACCCGTTAGATCTGTCGCCATAAAAGCAGCAGAGTTTGCTTGATCGACTACCTTGCCTTTGAAATAGCTGGTTTGAGGTAGAGACAATGTCTGTGTGCCTGCTGCACTTTTCACAGTGATTGAGGCATTGGGCGCAAAGACTTGGAACTGTTCGAGTTCAAGTTCCGCAGCGCGATTCGCCTCTAAAGGTACCGCAGCAACCTGCGCTTGCTTAGCTTGATACAGTGCTTGGGCGAAATTGGCATCTGTAAAATTCAGCGGTTCGGCTGCTTGTAAGGGAGTTAAGAATAGGCTCGTGACCAAGGTGAGAGGCGTTATTAGCCATAGCGATTTAGCAAGGCCCATGAAATATATACCTATGAAATTAAATAAAGAATAGGCTCTAGCGAGTGCTTTAAGAGCAAGTGTTGTTTAGAAGAGATGCGCCAACTTTAGCGCTAAAAACCGCTTTGCGCTAATCTTTCCAGTAAGACTTATTTACAGGTAGCAGTTTATGTCCAGTCAATTCAGCAAAGCCGCAAATTTCCAATAATACGGGCGTGGTTGGCGGCAAATATTGAGGATTTTACCCGAGATCAAGCTACACCCTTAGTCGATTTGGCCTTAGCGAGTGAGCGCATCCAAGCGGCACGTTTAGCGGCTGATTCCACTAACCTTCCTTTTGTCTATTTATTGAGCATATCGCCAGTCTATGTGCTAGATTAAAAACTAATAATAAATCTAGTAAGAGTAATGAAGATGCTAATCAAATCCGCCGATAGTAAAGATGATGTTTTGGCTGAGTTGGAACAGCTTAAGAGTTTAGCACAGGCTACTGATCTTCAAAGAAAGTCTATTGATCAAGAACTAAGAATGCTGAAGGCTGGTTTAAAGACCGAGGCTGAAGCAGCTTATTTTATTGATTTCAATTTTAAGAATTCAAAAAATTATGCAGTGCTTCATGATCTACGCCTAGAGCTTAATGGGCGAGTAGCGCAGATTGATCATCTATTAATCAATCGAACTTTAGATGTCTATGTTCTAGAAACAAAGTCTTTCCATGCAGGTGTAAAAATTAATGAAGTTGGCGAATTTCTAAGATGGAATGACTATAAGAAAACCTATGAAGGTATGGCTTCACCGCTTGAGCAGAATGAACGCCACATCGCAGTTTTGAAAGATGCTATCCAATTGATTGAGATGCCGAAACGTTTAGGTATTCGCTTAGCTCCCAATTTTAAGCCCTATGTGCTAGTCGCGACTCATGCGCGGATTGAACGCCCTAGCAACTTTGATACTAGCAAAGTGATTAAGGCAGATGTATTACACAAAAGCATTATGGATGAATTTGATGAGCCCGTACTAAGTTCACTAAAAAATCCATTAGCTGTATTTAGTACGGCTGCGAAAATCGTTTCTTCAGAAACTGTCGAAGATGTTGCTAGAAAGTTAGCAGCTTTACATCAGCCTATAGCGTTTAACTATAAGGCAAAATTTGGGATTAGTGATCAACCAGCAAGCTTGAGTAGCTTACCATTTAAGCCAGTTGGCTCTCAGTCGGGTCATCAATGTCGTAGTTGCAAAAGTGCTAATTTAACTGCCCAGCATGGCAAGTATGGCTACTATTTTAAATGCACTGATTGCTCAGGCAATACGCCGATTAAAGTTGCTTGTAATAAAGATCAATGCTTGGCACGTATTCGCAAAGAAGGCGAGCAGTTTTTTAGAGAGTGTGCTGTTTGTCAATCCAGTGATTTGTATTTTAAAAATTCACAAGTAGTACGTGTTGGATAGGCAAGCTGAGGATAATTAATCCTTGTCCCCAGTACGGAAGCTGATGTTTAACCTACGTAAAATGTTATACTTTTTCCCTTAAACAGCTAGCCTGCATAAAATCATGAGTCTCCAAGCCCACCAAATCGAACTCCTTTCTCCTGCTAAAACTGCCGAAATCGGTCGTGAAGCCATCTTGCATGGCGCGGACGCAGTGTATATCGGCGGCCCCGATTTTGGGGCGCGGCATAATGCCAGTAACACGGTCGCGGAGATTGCTGAGCTGGTGCAGTTTGCGCATCGTTTTCATGCACGTATTTTTGTCACCTTAAACACGATTTTGCATGAGGCAGAATTGGAGCCTGCACGACGTTTAGTGACTGATTTGTACAATGTCGGCGTGGATGCTTTGATCGTGCAGGATATGGCGCTGTTGGAAATGGAGATTCCACCGATTCAATTACATGCCTCGACGCAATGCGATATTCGTTCTGCGGCTAAGGCTAAATTTCTGGCAGATGCGGGATTTTCGCAGATTGTGTTGGCGCGTGAATTGAGCATTCCGCAGATTCGTGAAGTGGCTCAAACTGTGGGTGATGCCGCAACAATTGAGTATTTTATTCATGGCGCTTTATGCGTGGCGTTTTCGGGGCAGTGCTATATCAGTCATGCCGAAAATGGGCGCAGCGCGAATCGTGGTGATTGTTCGCAGGCTTGTCGATTACCATATACCTTGACTGAGCAGTCTGGCGCGGTGATCGCCTTCGATAAACATCTGTTGTCGATGAAGGACAATAATCAGTCAGCGAATTTGGAAGCTTTATTGGATGCGGGGGTGCGCTCGCTGAAGATTGAAGGGCGCTATAAAGATGTGTCCTATGTGAAAAATATCACTGCACATTATCGTCAATTCCTGGATGGAATTTTGGAGCGTCGACCTGAGTGGGCGCGTGCCAGTTCCGGCCATAGCGAAATTTTCTTTAAACCTGATCCTGATAAAACCTTCCATCGCGGTAGCACTGACTATTTTGCGACCGCGCGTAAAACAGATATCGGTGCTTTCGATTCGCCGAAATTCGTCGGCTTGCGTTTGGGTACAGTGCATCAAATAGGCAAAGATTGGCTAGAAATTACTAGCACCGAAGCCATGCACAATGGCGATGGTTTAAGCTTCATGCGTAAACGTGAAGTGGTCGGTTTGCAAGCCAACACGGTTGAGCAGCGCGGCAAAACCAAAACGGGCGAGCTGATTTGGCATATTGTGCCGAACGATCCGAGTGTCTTAGTGGGTTTGAAACTGGGTGCAGAAGTATCACGCAATCGAGATCATGCTTGGGAATTGGCGCTACTGAAAAAGTCGGCTGAGCGCGTGATTCCGGTTTGGATGAGTTTGAGTGAAAGCTCACAAGGCTTGATGCTCACCCTCACCGATGCAGATAGGATTAGCGCGAGTGCGGAGCTTGAGATGGCTTTAGAGCCTGCACGCCAAACCGATAAGGCGTGGGCCAGTTTGCGGGATAATTTAGGCAAACTCGGCAATACGCTATTCGTCGCGCAAGATATTCAATTAAATCTTAGCCAACCTTGGTTTGTGCCCGCCTCGAGCTTAAATCAATTGCGTCGCGATGCCGTAGCTGCTTTGGAACAAGCGCGCCTGAATGCATGGCAGCGCCCCGCGCGTAAATCTCCGATCGAACCCGCCGCGCTTTACCCTGAAACCACATTGTCGTATTTGGCAAATGTCTATAACTCGCTGGCATGGCAGTTTTACCGCAAGCATGGCGTGGAGGTAATTAAGCCAGCCTATGAAGCGCACGAAGAAGCGGGCGAAGTGAGTTTAATGATCACCAAGCATTGCTTACGCTTCTCATATAACTTGTGCCCGAAGCAAGCCAAGGGTGTGCAGGGCGTGATGGGGCAGGTGCGTGCTGATCCTTTGATTCTTAAAAATGGCGACGAAACCTATACGCTGAAATTTGAATGTCGTCCCTGCGAAATGCATGTGATGGGCAAGATGAAAAAACATATTCTCAAGCAGCCACCACCGAGTGCGGTGCCGACGGTGATGCCTTTGCAGTTTTATAAGCAGCGTCCTAATTAACTATTGCAGCTTTTCGCGGACTCGATACCAGAGCAAGCCGATCCATTCGTGCAAGGCTATTGAGCTGCGTACTAAAGCCGTCGCTTGGGGAATATATTTCATGGGGTGATCAGTCCATTGGATAGCACCGCTGTAAGAAACTGAGGCAGGCAAATATTGAATTTTGCGATTGCGAAATGAATAAAGGCTACGTGGCATATGCCAAGCTTGGGTCACTAGCCAAGCGGATTGAATGCCTTCAGCTGCCAAAATCTGATCAGTGAATTGCGCATTTTGCCAAGTGGTATGGCTATCGGTTTCTAACCATTTGACAGGTATGCGAAATTCATTTTCAAGCACATCGCGCATCAGTTCTGCTTCACTGCGTGTACCTTGTTGTGGACTGCCGCCAGTCACTAGGATCGGTAAGCCAGTGGCACGGTGTAATAGGGCTGCATAGCGCAGGCGTTCGATGCCCGCTAGTGAGGTGCTTTCTCCGCCTGCATATTCAGGTACATTCAAATTACGTCCTGAACCCAGCACTACAATCGCTTGCGGTAAATTGCCTTGTTTCCACAATTCAAAGCGTGGTGGATATTGTTCTTCGAGTTTGCCAAGCAGCCAGCTAGAGGTAATCGGTAGGCTTAAAATAAATACTTGAAATAAAGCTAATGAGAGCAAGCTGCAAATTAGCATTTTTCGTTTTCTCCAAACGAGGGCGAGTACGGCTAAGATTAAAAATTGGCCGGGCGGTAGTAATAAAAATTCGATGCTACGGTTGAGTAAGGCATTATCCATGAAAGATCAGTCCGACTGGGTAGGGAATTATTGTCTAAATAGCGCATGTCGATTCGGAAGGGTTTATACTTGATTTCACTGAACTTTGCCTAGGCTATAAAGGGATGGCTGTGTTAGATAATTCCGTCATACTTGCTGGTGTCACTGCGCTTATTGTAATAGTGATCATCGTTGCATTGTTTTCTGCTTTCTATCGACGCTCGACCAAAGACCGTGCTTTTGTGCGTACCGGATTTGGAGGCGAATTAGTTGTCATGAATAGTGGTGCTTTAGTACTACCGGTATTGCACGACATGATGACCATCAATATGCAAACCATGCGAGTTGAGGTCGAGCGTTCTAATCATGATGCCCTGATTACGCATGACTCATTGCGGGTTGACGTGGTGGCCGAGTTTTTCCTAAGGGTTGCGCAAAATAGAGATGCTATTTCCACGGCAGCGCGGACGCTTGGTGAGCGTACCATGAGCCAAGAACGGATGAAGGAAATCGTTGAGGCACAATGCGTGGCTGCACTCCGCTCGGTCGCTTCCAGCATGTCTTTGGATGAATTGCATGTTAAACGCGCCGACTTTGAAAAAAACGTCGAAGACAACTTAAACACTGAGTTCCAAAAAAACGGCTTGGAATTGGTTTCTGTTTCGCTGATGCGCCTCGACCAAACGGCACGCGAATACCTCGATGAAAATAATGCCTTCGATGCGCGTGGTTTAATCAAGCTTGATGAAATTACCGAGGAAAGCCGTAAACGTCGGAATGATATCGAACAAGAAAACAAGATTAAAATTCAGGAAAAGAATAAAGAATCTGAGCAGCGTCGTTTACAAATCGAGCAGCAGCAAGTGGAGTCGCAAAAGCAACAGGAACGCTATTTAGCGGATCTACAAGCACAAACGGCCAAAGATATTGAGGAAAATAAACTGAGAGTTGATCGTGAACTCGAGGAAATTCGCATCGCTAAAGACACTTCGATTGAAATGGCTAAGCGCGATATGGAAGTAGCGCGCGCTGAGTTTGAAAAAGGCATTGCTGAAGCGTGGATGGCAACTGATAAAATGAAAGCGGAAGCCGCCCGCTTAACCGAAGAAATCGCCACTGCACGCGAGAAAGCAGAAGCCGAACGTAAAAAAATCTTGGAAATTATTGGTGCCCAACGAGAAGCTCAGCGTCAGACCATCATCGCTGAAGCGAATGCTGAAGTAGAACGCTTAGCCGCAAAAGCGGCGGAAATTCGCTATCAAGTGGAAGCCATTGGCAAACGCACCTTAAATGAGGCGGCGAATATTTTGGGGCAAAGCCAAATTGATATGCAAGTCAAAATGGAGATTGTGCGTCAGCTACCCCTGATTATTCGTGAGAGCGTGAAGCCAATTGAGAATATTGATGGCATCAAAATCATGCATATTGATGGCTTTGGCGCGGTGACAGGTTCATCTGCTGGCGTGAATGGCAATGGCAGCAATAGTGGCTTGGCAGATCAAATCGTCGATAGCGCTTTACGTTATCGAGCGCAAGTGCCGTTGATTGATAGCCTGCTGCGTGAAGTTGATTTAAAAGGTGATACGAGTGACGGCTTAACCGGTTTTATTCGGGAACAAATTGCTCCCGAAAGATCTAAACGTCCGTCGAATGAAAGGCTTGATGATGCCGAAGATAAGCCGGATGCCGCTTAAGTTTAGTTAGCATCCGATGACTGTGTTGATGTAGTCGCGGGAGCCTGTTTATTTTCCCATTCACTTAAACGGGCTTCTAGCGCCTCTAATTTTTCCCGAGTGCGTTGCAAAACTGCGCTTTGAATATCAAATTCTTCACGGGTGACTAAGTTCATTTTTTGTAAGCCTGACTCCATCATGCTGCGTACATTCTTTTCTACATCCTCCTGCATATTCCGCAGTGGCTCAGGCATCAGTTCTGAGAACTTTTTCATCATATCGTCAATAGGATTCGTCATTTACCAAGCTCCTTGCTGAGTTGTATCGAAAATTCTGGTGCATAGGCATTTTAGATGAGCACTTTTATGGTGCATTTGAGAGCCTATTCACTAGCTAACACCTGAACTTTAATGCATTCCTTAAGATTTTACGTGGTTTTTATAGTTGGCACATCACTTGCTAGATAGCAGTTAGTTTAAAGCTGCAATTTTTAAAGTTTGATGGCATTAGAAGGAGTGCTAGTGATGAAGATGATAACAGCCATTATCAAGCCGTTTAAGCTCGACGATGTGCGTGATGCTCTCAGTGAAATGGGGGTCAAGGGAATCACGGCTACCGAGGTTAAAGGCT
Source organism: Thiolinea sp. (assembly GCA_049290875.1). Classification (GTDB taxonomy): domain Bacteria; phylum Pseudomonadota; class Gammaproteobacteria; order Thiotrichales; family Thiotrichaceae; genus Thiolinea. The sequence goes on along the minus strand of JBATOI010000037.1, from coordinate 22,573 downwards.
TTGGCCGTCAGAAAGGTCACACCGAACTGTATCGGGGTGCTGAATATGTGGTTGATTTCCTTCCAAAGATTAAAGTCGAAATTGCTATTGATGATAGCTTGGTTGAACGCGTGATCGAGGCAGTCAGTAAAGCCGCTAATACGGGCAAAATTGGCGACGGTAAAATCTTTGTGACTTCACTTGAGCAAGTCGTGCGGATTCGTACAGGTGAAACTGGCAGCGAAGCGCTCTAAAGGGGGATGGGATGAATTTTAAATTTGCTTTAATGCTAGTAGGTGCTGTGTTAGGCCTTTCAGGGGTAGCATTAGCTCAAGAAGCTAGTACTGCAGTCGCCGATGCGGCAGCCGCTATACCTGCTGCACCCGTACCTGATAAAGGCGATACGGTGTGGATGATGGTTTCTACCATCCTTGTGATCATGATGGTGATTCCGGGCTTAGCTTTGTTCTATGGCGGTTTAGTGCGTGCCAAGAATATGCTTTCGGTTTTAGCACAAGTTTTTAGTATTTTCTGCTTAATAGCACTGTTATGGGTGATCTACGGTTATAGCTTAGCCTTTACTGATGGCGGCAGTTTGAATAGCTTTATCGGTGGCTTCGGTAAACTCTTCCTAAACGGTGTTGATACTTCAGTGACCGTCGAAACCTTTAGCAAAGGTGTTGTCATTCACGAAATGGTGTTCGCGATCTTCCAATTAACCTTCGCGGCTATCACGGTATCTTTGATTGTAGGCGGCTTCGCTGAGCGGATTAAGTTCTCAGCCTTATTGGTGTTCTGCGTACTCTGGTTCACTTTCTCATACCTGCCAATGGCTCACATGGTTTGGTTCTGGGGTGGCCCTTCTGCTTATGATGCTCCCGCTGGCTTCTTGTTCGCAAAAGGTGCTTTGGACTTTGCGGGCGGCACAGTGGTACACATCAATGCAGCGATGGCAGCGTTAGTCGGTGCAATTGTCGTTGGCAAGCGGGTCGGTTACGGACGTGATTCTATGGCTCCACATAACTTAGTGATGACTATGATCGGTGCTTCTTTACTTTGGGTAGGTTGGTTCGGTTTCAATGCTGGCTCTAACTTAGAAGCAACGGGTACGGCGGTATTAGCGATGCTGAACACGATTGTGGCGACTGCTGCGGCTGGTTTATCGTGGATGGCGGCTGAGTGGTTATTACGTGGCAAACCTTCTTTACTCGGTGTGGTCTCTGGTGCAGTTTCTGGTTTGGTAGCAATTACTCCAGCAGCTGGTTTTGCCGGCCCCATGGGGGCGATTGCCCTAGGTTTAGTCACCGGTGCTGCTTGCTTATGGGGCGTTACCGGTCTGAAACATATGCTCGGTTATGATGACTCTTTGGACGTATTCGGTGTGCATGGTATCGGCGGTATTATCGGCGCAATTGGTACTGGCATCGTGGTGAACCCTGCTTTAGGTGGTTCTGGTGTATTTGACTATGCTACCGGCCAAGTTGCGGCTTATAGCAGTGCGCAAATTTTCAGCCAGCTTTGGGGGGTGGGTGTAGCGATTGTATGGTCAGGGGTAGTGAGCTTTGTCATCCTGATTCTGCTCAAGTACACCATCGGCTTACGTGTCACTCAAGACGAAGAGCGTGAAGGTTTAGATACGGTATCTCACGGCGAACGTGCTTACACCCTGTAAGTAGCATAATCAACTTTCAACAAGTGTGTGTTTCTCTAGGAATTGGCGGGTGATTAACCCGCCTTTTTTATTTAGGCAGCTAAGCTAAGTTTAGAACTTAGGTGTGAACGGGTCCATAATGACAATCCGGCCTTGGCGAGTATGCATCAGGTTATCGCCATGCATATCCCAACTCACATAGTCTTGATGTTCACGATAGTAGCGGCAGAGCTTACGTAGATCATCCGCTAGTGCTTGGCCATAGCGCTCCTTAACCCAGCCCCACATCTCTAAGCGATCTTTTTCTTCCATCCAATCAATGTTATGCACATGTTCAGTGAAAAAAGCGCTGTCTTCTTCATTGAGGTGCTCTAAGCGTTCCATCACATAAATCAGTCGATAGTCAGGTTCTTGTGCATTGAAAAGCTCAATACATTCTAAAGGCAGTACCTCATTATCTTCAGAGAGTAAACCGATGCGGCGAATAAAGGGGATTTCGGTGACATGCTGTTTGTGGATAGCATCACAAAAATACTCTAGCCCTAGGGAGTATTTCTCAAGCAAAACATAATGTTTCCATTCACCGCCGTCCACTTCAGCAAAGAAATTGCGGTGACATTTTTTGCAATTTAAAGCTATGGTTTTGCTATCACAGTGCATAGCGTACACATTAGTAAGGAAGGTATTTTCACATTGGGGGCATTCCATCCGTTCATATTGCCCCTCAAGAAAGCATTGCAGAATTTGCTGACTGACGTCCATGATTTGTTATCTACATTAATAATCGATCCCATTGATTTGCAAGATCCACGCCCCCGGGTGTGCTATGCCCGGAAAATAATCATCAATCCATAGACCTACATCAATGCCTTGTTCGTATAAACATGCCCGTTTTAATTGACCGTCCGTAGTATAGATGGGAATATTGTAATCCTTAAGACTTTCCCTGATTTCTGTAATGCCATCCTCGTCATCGCAGCGTAGAGTACAAATAAAAGGCTCCCAATTAGCCGCCCTATAAGCAGCAATGAGTGCCTTGAAAAAACTAGGGTCAGCCGTAATGGTGCAATCAAAGTCGAGTGCAACACGGCGTGAAGTTGGGGAGTCAGCAAGCGCGTAAATATCGACACGAAACTCATTAAATTCAGTAGTCAAACTGTGTAGGCTCTGCTGTTGCAGCGCTTGATTGAGCACCTGAAAGGCAGGACACAAGCCTGAATGTCGATAATAAAAAACGAGATTGCTCATAATTGCTCTAGGTTGATAATTTGAATTTATACAGCAAACCTGTGATTCAAATTATGATAATTTCTGCACTACTTATGAAAAAAATGCATAAGTACAAGCCATTTAGCTACGGAGAGTCCAAATGAAAGCCAGTTTGCATCTATTTATTTTGATTATAGGATTGGCCTTAACGGCCTGTCAGTCCCCTACCTCTTCAGAGAGTGGGCAGCGGCCTTTACCTACCCCTAAAGGCAAGGGCGCAATGATGCTCTGCCCGATGGATGCCAAGCTTTGCCCTGATGGACGTAGTTCTGTGGGGCGTACTGGGCCAAACTGTGAGTTTGCGGCTTGTCCACGTAGCTAGGCGCTGCGTCGGAAAACTCTGCCTTAGCTAAGCGCTCTCGTGTTAGTTAAGGCTAACCTTGTCCAATCATTCTAATAACTGAATAACGAGAGCTTTTATGTTTTACCGTTTTGCTTTTATGACCTTTGCCTGCCTAGCTTTAAGTGCTTGCTCAGGCTCTGACGAAACTAAAACCACGACTGCTAATGAGACTGCTCCAGTGGCTGCAGCCGAACCAGCGACGCCTACTGAACAACCAGCCGTACCAATTGCTGAAACAGAACCTGCTGTAGTAGCTGCTAAAAATGCCAGCGTAGACCCGGCAGTTTGTCCCTATCCAATGGATGAGCTAAATCAAGCTTTAGGTTTGAGCTTAAGTGTGGTCAATGCGATGGAGGTTCCGTTCGCAGGCGGTACGCAATTGAGTTGCTTGTATACCGGTGAACAGCCAGCGACTGTGACGGTGAATAAATTAGTGATGGAAGATCCGCAGATGATGGAGGGGATGGAGGAGTTCTTAGCGGATAGCTTAGAGGCTATTCCTAATGATCCTGATAAAGCCCAATGGCAAACTGGCGAAGATAGTTTAAGTGATTTAACCCTGCATTATGTACGTGCTGGAAATAGTGTTGATATTCGCTTGATGGGCGTTGATCAAGCTGAATGGCCTGCAATGAAATCAAAATTAGTGGATTTACGCCGCATCCCTTAATTGCGTATCCTAGCTGGCAGAAATAGCAAGACGCTATTGCCAGCTTTGAAGGATGCTTATCATGTTATCAATTCCAGTTGCTTGCCCGCACGATTGCCCGGATACCTGCGCGATGCGTGTCACCGTGAATGAAGAGGGTCGAGCGATTAAAATCGAGGGCGATCCACAGCATCCGACTACTGATGGTGTGCTCTGTACCAAAGTAGCGCGCTATTTAGAACGCACTTATCATCCCGAGCGCCTACTCTATCCGCTCAAGCGCATTGGCCGCAAAGGTGAGGGTAAATTTGTGCGGATTAGCTGGGACGAAGCGCTAAGTACGATTGCTGAGCGGCTTAAACCTATCGCTGCCCGTAATCCTGAAGCCATTATGCCGTATAGCTATGGCGGTACCATGGGCATGGTGCAGAAAGAGGGTATGGCCGCCCGTTTTTTCAATAAGTTAGGTGCTTCGCGCTTAGACCGAACGATTTGTGCCTCAGCGGGAGCAGCAGCGATGCGCGCTAGTTATGGTGCAGGCGTAGGTATGGATGTGGAGCAACTGGATAAAGCCAAGCTGATTCTGATTTGGGGCAGCAACCCGATTACCACCGGTGTGCATATCTGGCGTAAGGTGCAGGACGCTCAACGTAATGGGGCAGTTGTCATTGCGATTGATCCGCATCGTTCCTTAACCGCACAAAAATGCCAGCAACATATGTCTATCCTACCCGGTACAGATGCCGCCTTAGCCTTTGGCCTCATGCATATTTTTATCCGCGAACAGTGGTTAGATCATGATTATATCGAGCGCTATACCTTAGGTTTTCAAGAGTTGGCTGAGCGAGCTACTCAATATGCTCCAGAGCATGTAGCGGCTATTTGTGGCATTACTGCGGCTGAAATTGAAGCGCTAGCTGCATTGATAGCAAAAACGGCTTTAGAGGATAAACAGCCGGTTGCTTTTCGTTTGGGCTATGGAGCGCAGCGGGTACGAGGAGGCGCGAATGCGATCCGGGCAGTCGCTTGCTTACCTTCCTTAATTGGCGCTTGGCGACATGCAGCCGGTGGCTTGCTCTTATCCAGCTCGGGCTTTTACCCGATGAATCCTGCAGGCTTAGAGCGTCCTGATTTATATCCGAACGGTACACCGCGCTTATTGAATATGAGCACGCTGGGCGCTCATTTATTGCATGCAGGTGATGCAAGTTTTGGCCCGAAAGTTGAGGCAGTGATTGTCTATAACAGTAATCCAGTCGCGATTGCCCCCGAAAGCGCTAAAGTCGAGCAAGGCTTTGCGCGGGAGGATTTATTCACTGTCGTGCTAGAGCATTTCCAAACTGATACCGTAGATTATGCGGATATCGTCCTGCCCGCCACGACGCAGCTAGAGCATAGTGATATTCACAAATCTTATGGACATCGCTATATTTTATTGAGCCAGCAAGCTATTCAACCTTTGGGAGAATGCAAAGCTAATTCGGAAATTTTCCGTTTATTAGCTGCACAGATGGGCTTCACAGATAGCTGCTTCCAAGATGATGATCTGACTCTAGCCAAAGCGGCCTTTAATTGGCAGCATCCGCAGGCAGCCAATATTCAGTGGGAGACTTTACAGCAGCAAGGTTGGCAGAAACTCAATGTGGCTGATGCTGCTTTTGCGGAAGGCAATTTCCCCACTCCATCAGGCCGTTGTGAATTCAGCTCCACTGAATTAGCCGAGCAGGGCTTGGATCCACTTCCTGACTATTTGCCGCCCTATGAATCAGCTGCGAGCAATCCAGAATTAGCGGCACGCTATCCTTTGCAATTGATTTCCCCTCCAGCACGTCATTTTTTAAATAGCAGCTTTGTGAATGTAGAAAGTTTACGTAAACAGTTACCCGAGCCGACGGTAGAAGTTCATCCTGCGGATGCAGCAGCTCGCGGTTTGCAAGAAGGGCAGCTGCTCAAAGTCTTTAATGGGCGCGGTGAGTTTCAAGTCAAAGCAGTGATCACAGATCGAGTCAAGCAAGGTGTGGTGTTAGCTTATTCGATTTGGTGGAAAAAAATGTCGAGTGATGGCAAAAACTGCAATGAAGTCGCAAGCCAAGCACTCACTGATTTAGGGGCAGCAGCCACGTTTTATGATTGCTTAGTTGAAGTCAAAGCGGCTTAAGAAATCTTGGTCGTTTGGTGATCGCTTAAGTCTTCACGCGCTGAGACTTTTTCATGTGGCGAGGCATAACGTGCTTCGCCCACGCGCAATACAAAAGCGGCAATGGCTAATAATAAAATCGCTGAAACAATCGTCAGAATTTTGTGATCATCCAGTGTTTTTAAATCAATCGCCAAATAGCGGGTGAGGGCAGTCATAGAAATAAATAGCAGAAAAATCACAGGTAAACGATGTGTGCGGAAAAAGATACCGACCATAGCGCCTAATTCTAAATAGATAAATAGCAGAAGAATGTCATCGAGCGTCGCATAGGGCTTGCTCATAATTTCATGCAAATAGGTATGAATTGCCGCCCAGACGATAGTCCCGCCAATCACGAACAAACCCAGTAAATGGAAAGTATCGACCGCGAAATTACCAAAACGTTCCAACCAAGAGTTTACTTGCGTATTCATCCAGTCCTCCACTAGATGAGCCAGCTAAGTACTCATCATGGCATAGATAGACTTTGTCGTGCTCTACGCCTTAAGCGATAGTGGCTAAAGATGGCAGATATCACATAAGCACTACCCGCGAGCAAAATAATGGTCGGGCCAGCCGGTAAATCAGGGCTAAATGAAAGTGCTAAACCACCTACCGTGAAGCTGCTGCCGAGTAAAGTTGCGATTAGCATCATCCCGCCTAATGAATGCACATAATACCCTGCAATCGCAGCGGGCAAAGTGAGTAGGGCAATGACTAGAATCAGTCCAACGACATGAATCAATAAAACCACAGTGACTGCAATCAAGCAGAGGAGCAATAAATAGAAAAAGCTCACAGGCACACCGCGTAAGCGGGCAAATTCTTCATCAAAAATCACGGCTAAAAATTGCCGGTAAAATAAGCCAACAATCACTAGTAGCAAGACATCCAAAGCGGCCATAAACCACACATCTTGCTCTGGAACTAGTAAAATATTGCCAAATAAATAACTGGTTAAACTACTCGCATAACCGGGCGTTTGAGAGATAAACAATAAACCTATTGCCATCCCCATAGCCCAAACCGCGCCAATCAAGGTATCTTCTTGCGTCTTCCAATTCAGACGAATCCAGCCAATTAATAGGGCTGAAACAATCGCCGCAACCAAGGCACCAAGCAGTGGATCAAAGCCATAATAAGCAGCCGCTCCCATACCCGCTAAGACGGAGTGTGCAATCCCGCCTGCTAAGAAAGTAATCCGTTTCACCACGACAAAAGTGCCAATCACACCACAACCTAAGCTGGCTAATAAACCGGCGAGCAACGACATTTGCAGAAAGGGTTGGCTTACTAAAGCCTCTAAAAACTCAGTCATGGTAGGCAACGCAAGTAAAATTAATGAACATGGGCAACACGCCGAATGGGCTCGCCATATAAATGTTGGATCAAATGGCCATCAATCGCATCGGTAGTATGACAAACTAAAGTACGATTTAAGCAAGCTACTCGGCTTACATAATCAGAGATAAAGGCGACATCATGCGAGACGACTAAAATGGTCAGCCGCTTATTCAATTCGCGCAGATGATCGAAAATATCACTTTCGATACGCATATCAATATTCGCGGTCGGCTCATCTAAAATCAGAATCTTCGGATCGCTAACTAAAGCGCGGGCTAATAAAATCCGTTGCAATTGCCCACCGGATAACGCACTAATCGGGCGTTGCGCTAAGTCTTGAGCTTCTAACTCAAGCAAAGCTGCTTGGACTGCTGCATAATCTGCCTGTGTATAGCGCCCGAACATGCTTCCTGAGCCTAAGCGCCCCAATAAAACGGCTTGTTCAACCGTGATCGGAAAGTCACGTGCAAAGCCCGGATATTGTGGAACATAACCAATTTGCGTGCGCTGCTGATTAGGTTTTTTACCTAATACAGTCACGGTGCCTTCTTGTGGTTTGATGAGGCCAAGAATGAGTTTAAGCAGGGTGCTTTTGCCACCTGCATTCGGCCCCACAATTCCTAAAAACTCGCCTGGATCCACACTAAAGTCGATATGTTGTAGCACGGGCACAAGGCCATAGGAAAAGCTCACATTTTGCAGCTCAATGACTTTACTCACTCTCCACTCCAGCAATTAAGCGCGCTGCTTTGCGTAGATTGGGAATATAGTCTTCGGCTAAGTTATCCACTGCAACGACTTTGCCTTGAATCGCTTTAGCGACTTGCTCTGCGGCTCGCTGGCTAAATTGAGGCTGGACAAAGATCGTTTTCACGTTCTCATGTTTGGCTTCATTAATGATTACAGTTAAGGCTTTAGCACCCGGCTCTTTACCTTCCACTTCAATCGGGATTTGTTGCAAGCCATACGCATCCGCTAAATAGCCCCAAGCAGGATGGAAGACCATAAATTTTAGGCCTTGCTTATCTTTAAATAGCTCAGTTAATTCCTGATCTAATTGATCCAGTTCAGCCGCAAAACTTGTGTAATTCTTATTAAAAAATTCGGTTTGCTCAGGCCGCAGTTTGCTAAAGCTATCAGCAAGTTGCTTAGCCATTTGTTTTGCAATACGCGGGCTAACCCATAAGTGTGGATCTGATTCTGCGGCTTCATGCGTTGATTCATTCGCTTCATGTTCATCATGTGCATGAGACTCTAAAGTACGTAGCTTCACACCATCACGTGCATCCATGATAGCAATGGTCGGATTGACACCTTGAATACGCTTCATCCACGCTTCTTCAAAAGGCATACCTACCCGTACATACAGTTGAGCTTTGGACAAGGCACTGATTTGCTGAGCCGTTGGCTCATAGGTTTCGGGGCTGAAGCCGGGCTGTACCATTGACTCTACTTTGACTTGATCACCGCCCACTTTTTCGGCGAAGTGTTTTTGTGGAACGACACTCACAAAAATTTGTAAAGGCTCAGCAGCCCATAAAGTTGGGGCAACGCTATAGAGGAAAAAAATAAATAGCGAGGCTACAGCCTGTTTGAAATCAAATACGGTTGGTAGATTCATGCTAACTAATCAGCGGATGCAATAATTTAGGGCGCTTGATAGTAGCTCAAACCGAGCAACTTGGCGATTTTTCTAAATAGGCTAAATTTTAAGCTTTATGTGCACTGATCACATAACCATAGTGATGCAGGTACTCTGTTTTAAAAGTGAGATATGGATAATAGGTCATATAGTTATGTGAATTATATATGACTATCTCCCAACACCGTTTTGATATATCTCTCTAAAGTTGCCCTAATATTAGGCCCCTTATTTAAGGGGCTTTTTTTATTCCAAATCAAGCGCGCATCCCCTATTTAGATGCTGAACAAAGGGGGCTAACGTTTGTCATAATGTTTATATCAATTATCTGACCAACAGAATTTTTTAAGCGAAGTAATGGTAGTGTGGCTATATACAAAACATAGCTGCATTATAACTCGGAGAAATGCTATGAACGCTATCACTCGGTATTTACCTCTATCTAATATCTCCAAAACCTTTACGGATCTGCAGTCGGGGGCACGCGCACAAATGCATGCAGGTAGCGAGCGTCTTTCCCAAGCGCGGATTCTGTACGCTTTAGCTGCACAGCTAGAGGGTTTCGAGTCTGGTTTGCAGCAAAGTAAATTGCAGCTGACTGAAGTGGTAGCAAAAAAGATTCATTTACGTTTTCGCTTAGCTGCCTTAAAGCCAGAAACCGATTTAGCTTTGCAATATGCTTATAACGATTTGCATGTGTATGAGATGCGCTTGATCGCTTATTTGCGGAAAGGCGGGCAGGCTTTAAAGGCTTATAATGAGCTGCTACAAGAGTTGCGTGCCCAAGTTGACGTAGATAATGAGGAGCGCACTGCACAAGCGGCTGAATTAGCTAAAGCGATTCAGTTAATGCAAGACGAGCGTTTCGCCTTAGAGAAAGATTTGCTACAGCTCACAGCTAGCAAGCAACTGAACACCAAGCTTGCTAACACGATTGATCCCGAGCTAGCTAAACACAACCCTTGGTTAGGCCGTATTCGTAGCTGGCTACCCGTCTAATTCTTTAGCTCTCAGTTCCTAGTCGTTTAGCTGGCTGAACCTTTAGGGGCTGGGCTAGTCAAATTGTTCTCTAACGTGTTATAGATAGTCTTGATTACAACGAGGAGGAGAACCCATGACCACAGTAATGCACCGTGTCTTCACTGCAGCTTTGATGCTTTTCATGCTGTTGCCACTGACTAGCCAAGCAGCCGATAATTTCCCCGCTAAACAGACCTTTGCAGGTCAAGCACTTAGCCTGAACGGTAAAGGTGTGCGGACTAAATTAGTTTTCAGCTTATACACAGCGGGTTTGTATGTTAGCGCAGCCAGTAAAGACGCCAATGCACTGTTAGATGCGAAGCAGCCTTTAGCGCTACGCATGGAAATTACTTCTAGCATGATCACTAGCGAGAATATGGAAGAGGCTGTGCGTGACGGTTTCCAAAAATCAGCGGGTGCGAACTTAACTGCTCTGCAGCCTAAGATTGAAAGCTTAATCCAAGTCTTCAAACAGCCGATCAAAGAAGGCGATGTGTATGACTTTGTCTACAAACCACAAAACACGATTATTATTAAAAATGGCAAAAATGCTGCCACGATTGCAGGCGCTGATTTCAAACAAGCGTTCTTTGGAATTTGGATTGGTACGAAACCTGTGCAAGGCAATCTGAAAAGCGCTTTGTTAGGGGGCTAATCGTTGACTGGACGTTGTCGAGTAAAAGTTTGTGGAATCACTTCAGTTGCTGATGCCTTAATGGTGTCAGCGGCTGGAGCCGATGCTTTGGGCTTGGTGTTTTATCCCAACAGTAAGCGCAATATCAGTATTGAGCAAGCTGCTGAAATTTGCCAAGCCCTGCCGCCGTTTGTGACCACAGTGGGCCTGTTTTTGGATGCAGAAGTTAGCTTTGTTGAGCAGGTGTTAGCAGCAGTGCCCTTAAGCCTTTTGCAGTTTCATGGCTCTGAATCACCTGAATATTGCGCGCAGTTTAAGCGTGCTTATTTAAAAGCAGTGGGCATGAAAGGGATTGCAGAATCGGGTGGTTTTGTAGCCTATGCTGATCAATACCCTGATGCTCAAGGCTTTTTAGTGGATAGCCACGCACCTGGTGCTGCTGGTGGCACGGGTGAAACTTTCGATTGGACACAAGTACCACAGGATTATCCTAAGCCGATTATTTTGGCGGGTGGTTTGACTGCTGAAAATGTGGCTGAGGCGATTCGGGTGAGTCGCGTGTATGCGGTTGATGTCAGTAGTGGGGTTGAGATTAGTCCGGGAATTAAAGACTCATCTAAAGTGCAGTCCTTCATTAATCACTCAAAATTTTGAGTGAATTCTTTTAAATCTTTCCAGATATTCAGATACCTAGCTTGTGACATAGCAGGCTACGCGCTCTTATGGTAACTTAAGCTCCTTTCTTTTTTCTGCCGATTTTTCCTAGGAGCAGCTCGTGAAATTCAGCGAATTTAACTGGAACGCCATGCCGGACGCAGCGGGGCATTTTGGCGCTTACGGCGGGCGTTTCATTGCAGAAACGCTGATGGAGCCGATTTATCAATTAGAACAGGCCTATAGCTCTTTAAAAAATGATCCAAAATTCCAAGCCGAATTTGCTCAGGATTTAAAGCATTATGTGGGTCGTCCTAGCCCACTTTATTTTGCCGAGCGCTTAACTCGTGAATTGGGTGGTGCGAAGATTTTCCTCAAGCGTGAGGATTTGAACCATACCGGCGCGCACAAGATCAATAATACGATTGGTCAAGCCCTGCTCGCCAGACATATGGGTAAAACCCGCATTATCGCCGAAACCGGTGCAGGTCAACATGGCGTTGCTTCAGCAACGATTGCCGCCCGCTTAGGTTTGGAATGTGTTGTCTATATGGGTGCAGAAGATGTGCAGCGCCAAGCGCCCAATGTATTCCGCATGAAGCTGTTGGGCGCGACGGTTGTTCCGGTACATTCTGGCTCGAAAACCCTGAAAGATGCACTCAATGAAGCGATGCGCGATTGGGTGACGAATGTTGATGATACTTTCTACATTATTGGTACGGTGGCGGGGCCTCATCCGTATCCAGCCATGGTACGTGATTTCCAGTCGGTGATTGGGCGCGAAGCACGTCAGCAAATTCTCGAGCAAGATGGGCGTTTACCCGATGCTTTAGTCGCTTGTGTGGGTGGTGGCTCGAATGCGATTGGTTTGTTCCATCCCTTCTTAGCCGACGAATCAGTGGCGATTTATGGGGTTGAGGCAGCAGGCTCAGGGATTGACTCTGGCAAACATGCTGCACCTTTAACCGCAGGTAAATCGGGTGTTTTACACGGCAACCGTACTTATCTGATGGAAGATGACAACGGCCAAATCATTGAAACACATTCGATTTCAGCAGGTTTGGATTATCCCGGTGTGGGGCCAGAGCATTCATGGTTGAAAGATATGGGCCGTGCTCACTATGTAGCGGTGACCGATGCAGAAGCAATGGAAGGCTTCCATACGCTGACGCGCAAAGAGGGCATTATTCCAGCGCTTGAGAGTAGTCATGCAATGGCTTATGTGATGGAGCTGGCGCCGAAAATGGCTAAAGATCAAAGTATTATTATGTGTTTATCGGGGCGTGGTGATAAAGATATTAATACGATTGCACGCTTGGAGGGGATTACACTATGAGTCGAATTGCAGCGTGTTTTCAAGCTTTGCAAGCGCAGGGTAAAAAAGCTTTAATTCCTTATGTGACCGCAGGTGACCCACATCCGTCGATTACTGTGCCGTTGATGCATAGCATGGTGGAAGCGGGTGCGAGCATTATTGAATTGGGTGTGCCGTTTTCTGACCCCATGGCGGATGGCCCAACGATCCAATTAGCGCATGAACGTGCTTTGGTGCATAACACCAGCTTGATTAGTATTTTGGCGATGGTAAAAGAATTTCGCCAAACTAATCAAACGACGCCTGTCGTCTTGATGGGCTATCTCAATCCTATCGAAATTATGGGCTATGAGGCTTTTGCTAAGGCTGCTCAAGAGTCCGGAGTTGATGGTGTATTGACGGTCGATTTGCCCCCCGAAGAGGGTAGGGAGGTATTACCGCTTTTTAAAGCATATAGCTTAGACCCTATCTTTTTAGTAGCACCGACCACGCCGACTCATCGTATGCAAGCGATTGCTGAAGCGGCCAGTGGTTTTGTTTATTATGTGTCTCTAAAAGGAGTCACAGGTGCGAATACTTTAGATACGAATCAAGTGGCTGCCCGCTTGGGGCAAATGCGTGAATATACTCAGCTGCCTTTAGGTGTGGGCTTTGGAATTAAAGATGCTGCTACTGCAGCTGCAGTGGGCAAAGTAGCTGACGCAGTGGTGGTCGGCAGTGCCTTGATCAAACAGGTGGAAGCTACCCCTGATGATCATGCAATGATTATAAAAAACATTAGTGGCTTGCTCGCGTCGATGCGTAGTGCATTAGATGCTTGAATAAAAGGTAAAAGAAATGAGTTGGTTTGAAAAATTGCTGCCTTCACGGATTCGTACCGAGTCAGGGTCAGCAGAGAAAAAATCCATTCCAGAAGGGTTATGGCGCCAGTGCCCTGAATGCCAGTCAGTTCTATATAAAGCAGAGTTGGAGCGCAATAATGAAGTCTGCCCAAAATGCGAATTTCATATGCGGATTTATGGCCGTAAGCGCTTAGATATTTTCTTGGATAAAGAAGGGCGTGAAGAGATTGGTGCCTCCGTTGGCCCAACCGACATGCTTAAATTCCGCGATACGAAAAAATACAAAGATCGTATCGTCGCTGCACAAAAAGAGACCGATGAAAAAGATGCTCTGATTGTGATGAAAGGTAGTGTTTGTGGCATTCCCGTGGTGGCTGCTGCCTTTGACTTCCGCTTTATGGGCGGCTCAATGGGTTCGGTGGTGGGTGAGCGTTTTGTGCGTGGCGCGCAAGCGGCTTTAGAGGCGAAGACAGCTTTTGTTTGCTTCTCTGCTAGTGGTGGGGCGCGTATGCAGGAAGCTTTATTCTCACTGATGCAAATGGCTAAAACCAGTGCGGTTTTGACTAAGCTCAGCGAGAAGGGCTTGCCTTTCATTTCAGTGTTAACTGATCCGACGATGGGCGGTGTTTCTGCGAGCTTCGCCATGTTAGGTGATATTCATATTGCAGAGCCGAAAGCTTTAATTGGTTTCGCGGGTCCTCGCGTGATTGAGCAGACAGTACGTGAAACTTTGCCGGAGGGCTTCCAGCGCAGTGAGTTTTTGCTACAAAAGGGCGCAATTGATCTGATTATTCATCGAAATAAGTTGAGAGAAACGATTGCTGATTTATTGGCGGTCTTACAGCACCGCCCGAATCCTAATCCTCAAGCTATTGCTGCCGTGTGAGTAGTTCAGCACCTATCGGACAAGGTTTGGCTGAGTGGCTGGCTTGGCAGGAAACTTTACATGTTTCCAGTATTGATCTTGGTTTAGATAGAGTTGAACAAGTAGCTGCTCGGATGCAGCTACTTGCTCCTAATTTCCCTATTATCACCGTGGCCGGAACCAATGGTAAGGGTTCCACTGTTGCGCTGTTAACTTCAATCTTAGATGCTGCTGGTTATAAAATCGGTGCTTATACTTCGCCGCATATTTTGCGCTATAACGAGCGCATTACCTTAAACAGCCTAGCTGTTGATGATGAGCTGTTGTGCCAAGCGTTTACCGCGATTGAATTAGTACGGGAATCTATTTCCCTGACTTATTTTGAGTTTGGCACTTTGGCTGCAATGTGGATTTTTGCACAGGCCAAAGTTGATATCGCGGTGTTAGAGGTTGGTTTGGGTGGGCGCCTAGATGCGACGAATCTATGGGATGCAGATGCCGCGATTATCACTGCGATTGGTATTGATCATGTGGAGTGGTTGGGGCATAACCGTGAAGCGATTGGCCGCGAAAAGGCTGGGATTGCTCGAGCGGGTAAGCCTTTAGTTTGCGGTGATCCCAATCCACCTAATAGTATCAGTGAAGTAGCTTTAGAAAAGAGTGCTAAGCTGATTCAGCTAGGTACAGACTTCAGTGTGGAAAGGCCGGATGCAGAGCACTTTACTATTCACTTAAATCTAAATCAAACTAGTCCAGCTTCAGACTTAACATGGGCTAACTTGCCTTGTCCTAGTTTACAAGGGAAAGTACAGCTAAATAATGCTGCTTGTGCAGTCATTGCCTTAGCTCAATTGGCTGAGCGCTTGCCACAAGTGAACTTACAGGCTTTACAAGAAGGCATTGTTAATGCAAGGATAGCGGGGCGCTTACAAAAGTTACAAACGCAGCCAGATGTTTGGATTGATGTGGCTCACAATCCACATGCTGCTGAAAATTTAGCAAATTGGTTAAAAAGCAATCCAATTGCAGGTAAAACCAAGGTGATCTTTTCTATACTAGCTGATAAGGATATCGAAGGTGTCATTCGACCACTGCAAGACAAAGTAGACGAGTGGCATGTATTTCCGCTAGATTCTCCCAGAGCCGCCCCTGTTTCAACACTACAATCAGCACTCGCATCTGCGCAGGTAAAGTTTTTTCAAGTTTATTCTGATATTAATCATGCTTGGAGAACTGTAAGTTTGCAAACTGCGTCTATAGATAGAGTGGTGATTTTCGGGTCATTTCTGGTAGTATCCAAAGCGTTAGACGGTATTTTTTAAGTGCTGCAAGAGCAAACCCTTAGCGCATTTGAGTGTATTAATGAAGGAGTATCGGGACAATGGACAACAAGTCAACAACCAAACGTATGATTGGTGCAGTCGTATTAGTGTTAATTGCGGCTTTGTTACTAGCTTGGTTGCTAAAAGGCAAGAATAGGCCAGCAGAGCAGAAGGATCTGATCGCTGAGCAAACTCAAGAATCTACACCTATTTTAGGATTCCCAGGTGTTAAAGAAGACCCCGCTCAAAATGGCGAAGGCAGTTTAGCTGGCGCTTCCAGTACTGATCCAGCCGCCCAAGGTACACAGCAGGCGGCTGGTACTAACCTTAATCAAGAATATGCAATTGGCTCAACAGGTGCAGGAATAGCAGGTGCTACAGCCGCTACTGACCCGGCTCAACAACAAGCTCAAGGTGTATTAGGTGCTCAAGACCCTAATGCAAGCATGCCAATTGCCGATCCAAATTCCGCTGCTGCTCAAGGTGCAGCAGGCACTGGCGCTGCAATAACAGGTGCGGCAGCCGCCGCGGGTGGTGTAGTTGTGGGTGCTGTTGAATCGGGTAAGCAGGCTATCCAAGGCTTGGCGAACCAAGTTCAGTCTGATACGACAGGTTTCCAAGTACGTGACCCAAAGAGGGGTGAAGTACGTGAAGTGGTAGAGAATGGCCAGAAGCAACCTGGCGTAGGTAGTATGGGAGCTAATGCCACTGTCGCCGCTGACAATGATCAAGCTAAAGCCTCTACTGGCAAGAGTACCGCTGCAGCAGGTGGCAATGAAACTACTAAGGTAGCAGCAGCTAGCAATGGTAGCGGTTCCAATAAGCCAGCTTCTAATACGGGTAATGCAAGTAATAAGGATCGCCAAGCTGTAAGCTCCGGTGAATTGAAGCCAGAAAATCCACGCTTAGTGAATGAACGCCCAGTTCCAGCTCCAGCTGCACAACCACGCAACACTGCAAGTACTCGCGTCACCACCACTGAGCGCCCAGTCACTCGACCAGCACCAGTCGATAAGCCAGAAGTGACTACTGCAAATGCAACCGCTAGCGGTTATGTGATCCAGGTATTAGCTACTTCAGATAAAGGCAAAGCGGATGGTATTAAATCTTCAATGAGTGGCGAAGGCTATCCGGTCTTTGTAACCAATGCGAAGGTCGATGGTAAGACAGTTTATCGGGTGCGTGTAGGTACTTATCCGGGTAAAGGTGATGCAGCAGCTGTTCAGGCTAGAATGAAGGCTCGTTATGCACAAAACCAATATGTCCAAAATAGTTTTGTGACCAAAAACTAATTTGTAAAGGTAAAGCCGCGTATGCAACCCTCTGCTGATCTTGTGGATTTAGGCATTATTCTATTAATTGTCTTATCCGCAATTATTGGACTGGTACGTGGTTTTATTCGTGAGGCGGTGTCGCTAGCTACTTGGATAGCGGCAGCCGCCTTTGCTTTTTTGTACGTTCGCCCTTTAGCGGCTCAATTACCTTTTGCACTGCAAAGCGAGGTTGCTCGCTTGGGTATTGCCTTTGCCATTATCTTTTTTGGGGTATTGGTTGCTGGCGCTATCATTAATTATTTGTTTAATGCGGCCATTTCTGCCATTGGTTTAGGTGGAGTAGATCGCTTTTTTGGTGGTTTATTTGGGATTTTCCGTGGCGCCTTATTAGTGACTTTGGCGGTTGTCTTGCTAGGTTTGACCAGCTTGCCAGCTAATGCTTGGTGGAAAGATTCCCGTTTATTGCCTTCTTTTGAGCTAGCTGCTGTAAAATTAAAAAACTATATTCCAGCTGATGTATCTAATTTCTTAGAAAAGGGTGCAACGAATTCTTTGCCTACCACCCCGGTTCCTGCTACTGCACCGACAGCGCCTGCTGAATAATTGACTCTTAATAGGTTCGATTTGATAGCAGTATAGGGTGGTACATAGCTTTTCTTCTGAAGAAGGGTAAAATGCCTTTTTGTTTCTGTAGTTGGGTCAACTCCGTATGTGTGGAATTATCGGGATTGTTAGTCAAGAGCCAGTCAACCAAGCGCTCTATGATGGCTTAACTGTCTTACAACACCGAGGTCAGGATGCAGCTGGAATCGTTACAAGCGACGGCCGTAAACTTTATTTGCGGCGTGATAATGGCTTAGTCAAAGAGGTTTTCCTTGAGCAGCATATGCGTAGCCTAATAGGTACAATGGGCATCGGCCATGTGCGCTATCCCACTGCGGGTTCATCCTCTTCTGCTGAAGCACAACCCTTCTATGTGAACAGTCCTTATGGGATTTCGTTGGCACATAATGGCAATCTCACCAATGCCTTCGAGTTACGCAAAGATCTGTATATGCAAGATCGGCGGCAGATTAATACTAATTCTGATTCTGAAATTCTTCTCAATGTCTTTGCTCAAGAGCTGCTCAAGCAAGATGCTTTTCATGTGCGCCCGGAAGATATTTTTGCAGCAGTAGAAGGGGTGCATCGTCGTTGTAAAGGCGCTTATGCAGTCATTACGATGCTAACGCGTGATGGCTTGGTTGGTTTTCGTGACCCAAATGGCATCCGTCCCTTGGTGTATGGGGTGCGTGAAGGTGCACATGGCAATGAGTATATGCTGGCCTCGGAAAGTGTGGCTTTGGATGCACAGGGCTATCGCTTAGTGCGCGATATCGAGCCAGGCGAGGCAATTTTCATTACACAGGATGGCAAGGTATTTACTCGCCAATGTAGTGATAATCCACGATATAATACCTGTATCTTTGAGTATGTGTATTTCGCGCGTCCTGATTCGATTATCGACAATGTCTTCGTCCATAAAACCCGGATGCGGATGGGAAATAAGCTGGCCGAACATATTAAGAGGGTTTGGCCAGATCATGATATTGATGTGATTATGCCAATTCCTGATACGAGTCGTACTTCGGCGCTAGAAATGGCGTATACGCTAGGCGTTCCCTATCGCGAAGGTTTAATGAAGAACCGCTATATCGGACGTACTTTCATCATGCCGGGGCAGAAGCTGCGTAAAAAATCAGTACGCCAGAAATTAAACCCGTTACATGTTGAATTTAAAGATAAAAATGTCCTGTTAGTCGATGACTCGATTGTACGTGGCACCACCTCTGAAGAAATTGTGCAAATGGCGCGTGATTCAGGGGCTAAGAAAGTTTATTTTGCTTCAGCTTCTCCACCGATTCGTTATCCTAATATTTATGGTATCGACATGCCTGCAGCCAAGGAATTGATTGCGCATGATCGTACCGAAGAAGAAGTTGCTAAAGCGATTGGAGTTGATCGCTTATTCTATTTGTCACTGGAAGATTTAGTGGCATCGATTCAAAGGGGTAATCCGCGCTTGCGGAATTTTGATTGTTCGGTGTTCACTGGTGAATATGTAACGGGTGAAACGGCTGATTATTTTATTGAGTTAGAGGCACAACGTAATGACCAAGAAAAACAAAAAAACGGGCTGCGGGATGCTGCCATTGACCTGCGCGATAGCGATTAGTCTATTTAGCTTTAATGTGAGCGCTGATAATCAAATGTATAACCAACCGCTTGTTTTAGAACAGGCTCAGGCTCAAGGGGTTGGTAATTTTTCTGGGCTTTTGCAGGATGTGCAGCAGCGCTTCCCAAATTATTCTGCACAACAAGTGGTCTTGATTGATGTAACCAAGCAAGAGTTATTATTGATTGAAAATAATCAGATCGCAGGGCGCTGGATTATTTCGACGGCAGAAGCAGGTATCGGTAGCCGCAAGGGGAGTAATCAAACTCCTTTAGGCGTGCATCGCTTAGCGCAAAAAATCGGTGATGGTGCTCAACTAGGTACGGTGTTCAAAGCACGTCAAAATACAGGGCGGGTTGCTAAGATTCTGACAGCTCCAGGTGCACGTAGTGGTGAGGATAATGTTACTACGCGTGTTATGTGGCTGGATGGTTTAGAGCCTGGCTTGAATAAAGGTGGAGCTGTCGATTCTTATCAGCGCTTTATTTATATTCATGGTACTGATGAAGAGGGACGTTTAGGCGCACCTGCTTCACATGGTTGTATTCGGATGCGAAATCAAGATGTAGTTGATTTATATGATCGAGTTCGCGAAGATACTTTAGTCGTTATCGCACAACGTAAATAAATTAGGATTCTTTGTGTTTGCACCTATTAATTTGAGTAAAGCCTTGTCCAAAAAGCCAAGTTTCACTTTAACTAAAGTGGGCTTGCTTGCGACTGGCTTGCGGGTGCAATACCTTACCACTACGCGAATGAGTCAGCCCTAAGCGGATTGATGGGTTCAGATTACAAGCCGGGAACTCATCCCGGCTTTTTTATTTAAGGATCACAGGAAATGCATGAGAATAATGATTGGGAGTTTGAAACTTTGGCGGTGCGTGCGGGCCACCAGCGCACTTCAGAAGGTGAACATGCTGAGGCGATTTTCCCCACTTCAAGCTTTGTGTTTGCAAGTGCAGCAGAGGCAGCCGCTCGTTTTGGTGGCACAGAGCCGGGTAATATTTATTCGCGGATGACTAATCCAACGGTACGTTATTTTCAAGATCGTTTAGCTGCGCTGGAAGGAGGCGAAAGCTGTGTTGCTACCTCTTCAGGGATGTCAGCGGTGTTGGCAGTGATGCTTGCATTTCTGAAAGCGGGTGATCATGTCATTTGTTCTAGTTCGGTGTTTGGCACAACCACTGTATTGCTACAAAACTATATCCAGAAGTTTGGTATTCAGGTGAGCTTTGTGGCTTTAGCTGATCTGGAGGCTTGGGAGCGCGCTTTACAAGCGAACACGCGCGTATTGTTTGCAGAAACGCCGTCTAATCCATTAACAGAGTTAGTTGATATTCGTGCTTTAGCTGACTTGGCTCATCGTAATAACAGCCTATTAGTGATTGATAATTGCTTCTGTACTCCGGTTTTACAGCGTCCGCTTGAATTGGGTGCGGATGTCATCGTGCATTCGGCTACTAAGTATTTAGATGGGCAGGGGCGTGCTTTAGGCGGTGCTGTGGTGGGTGATGCTGAGCGTGTAGGTAAGGATGTATTTGGTGTTCTGCGCTCCGGTGGTGTAGCTATGAGTCCATTTAATGCTTGGATTTTTCTGAAGGGCTTGGAAACTTTACCTATTAGAATGCAAGCGCATTGCCAGCAAGCTTTAGCCTTAGCTCAATGGCTAAGTGAGCAAGCTGAAGTTGAAAGGGTTTACTACCCTGGTTTAGCCAGCCACCCACAACATGAATTGGCAAAAAAACAACAAACAGGTTTCGGTGGAGTGGTCTCTTTCGTTGTAAAAGGTGGGCAAGCCGCTGCATGGCGTGTGATTGATAGTACCCGCATGCTCTCAATCACCGCTAATTTAGGGGACACTAGAAGTACGATCACTCACCCAGCTACCACGACACATAGCCGTTTGACCGCTGAGCAACGCGCTGAAGTTGGGATTGATGATGGTTTGGTGCGGGTTTCGGTAGGTTTAGAAAATATTAAAGATATTCAGAAGGATTTAAGCCTTGGTTTAGCTAGCTGACATGTTTTAGATCATAAAAAAGGATGCCTTGGGCATCCTTTTTATAAGCTTTAATACTAATTCTAAATTAGAAGTCGTATTTCAGAGCAGCTTTCAACTTAGTAACTTCACTATCGTTCGCGCCTAAGTCATTGTCAGTTTGTTGAGCTTCAAACCAAGCAGAAGTTTTCTTGCCGATTGGCAGCGTGTAACCTACAGCGATACTAGTTGGTTTTGCACCAGCGTCTAAATCAGCTTGGCCATAAGCTAAGTAAGCACCAGCATAGCCTAAGTGTAAGTCGATAGAGTTACCAGTGTTATCACGGTCAGTGTAAGCAAAGCCGTATTCTGCAGGACCCATCTTGCCGCCTAAAGCAACACCATAAGCCTTGCTGCTGTCTGCAGCTGTGCCACTGAAGTCAGCATCTTTATAAGCAACACCAACTTTTACAGGGCCAGCACCAAAACTAGCACCGATTTCATAACCGTCGTTATAAGTATCATCACCTTGATACATGGTAGCGCCTAAGCCAACTTGACCAACAGTCGTGTCATAAGTTAAGGCTTCACCAGTACGGCCAGTGTAGGTACCTAAGAAAGAAGAGCCCATACCACCAGCGTCCCAAGCGATATCCATTGGAGCGATAACAGTATTATAGAAGGTATGATAGTCTTGGCCGATACGTACACGACCGAAACCACCTTTTAGACCAACATAAGCTTTACGAGTGCCTAATGCACCGTTTGCATTATCAGCAGAATCAGTGTCAACACTGAATTCATAATGGCCGAAACCTTTTAAGCCGTCAGCGACTTCAGTTTCAGCTTTAAAGCCCATACGTGAGTACCAGTTTTGGAATTGCGTAGTACTTGTTACACCGTTATCAGTGTTGTTGATACCAAGACGTACAGAACCATAGAAAGATGTACCATCTTCAGCTTGAGCAGCGAAGGAAGCTGCACCTAAAGTAGCCATTGCGATGGCGATTGTCAGATTTTTCAATTTCATAGTAATTTCCCATTCCACCGTTGCATAAACGCAGCGAACTGTATTATAAAGCCAACACTATCGAGACACAATTGTTATCCGGATAGTTTTTTCGATTTGGTAACCTAACTAACGAAAAAACCTCAAGCTTTCTATCATCTAAAGCCTTTTTATAGGTTTTCACTTTAGTAAAAAACTTACTTCTAAACTTGGTTATCCTGCGTAACACTATGTAGCATAAACAACACTGTTGTAAAAGCCCAGCCTTCTCCAACATAAAATGAGCCTGAAGCGTGTGCGAGATTCCAGCATAAAATGAGCCTGACGGCGTGGCGTAACCTGTTCATGATCCCTAGGATGAAAACGATCATGAACCTCGAAACACTCGA
>JBATOI010000036.1:0-185357 GCA_049290875.1 Thiolinea sp. | reverse complement strand
CGTACCATGACGGTATACCGCACTCTCACACTTCGGACAGACCACCTCGATACGCGCCATCAGTCACTCCCAACTCAGTTCACTTGGCCTGAGTTTACTACCTATTCAACTGCTTAACTACACGACCATTATTTTTATTATGTATTCAAAGAAAAAATTGAGGCTGATTTTTATTGGTTAATTGAGCCAGATGTATTGATCAATCTACGTTCAGTCGCAGAATTTTTCGAATTTTTTAAAGATAATAAAACTGATGCGCTAGTAACAGAGTTTCGTGTGGCAAAAGAGCATTGGGTTTGGTATGAGAGTGCTAAAGCCATATTTGACCCACCTTATGCCTGTTTTTTTCCATTGACGCGTTTGTCAAAGAGGTCAGTGGAGATTATGCAGGCTAAGCGCCAACAGATTAGTGTTAAACACTTAGGGCAACAACATAAAGCCCAATTTCCCAATGATGAGGCTTTGCTTGCGAATGCTTTGATGGAAGCTGGTATCAAACCGGTTGATTTTTCTAGCTATTTTCCTGAGCAATTTGAATCTTTCTCGATAGCACCCTTCAAAAATAAAAATCTCTCGATTCAATATTGTGAAGAGCAAATTATTCATCCCGTGAAAGATGTTCATTTTTATGAGCAGGCTATGAAAGTCCATATAGATGTTCTGTTTGATAAAGGCATGAAACATATTATAAAAAATTCAGTTTTAGATAAAAATGAATATAGAAGTTTGATGCTTTATGCTAGAAAATATTTTGCGGGAAAATTATCTGAAAGCTTTGAGGCTAAAAATAAAATTAATTTTTCGCTACAGAAATTAGTCTTTTCTTTTAGAGCAAATGCCAAGGCTAATTTTAAAAGAGTGGTAAGAGCTGATAATGAGCTAAGATTTTTTATGGGACAAGGTGTCATAGTGGCATTTTTATTTGAACCAAGTTCTATAACAGCAGTGAAGCGAGCTTACACAAAGGGGACAACCAATTATACCGAGTCCTTAGTTCAGACCTATTCTGGAGATTTGTTAGGCTGTTTTGATACGCTTCAAGCCGAGCTAGAACAGCTTTTACAGCAATATGAGATCAAAAAAGATGCTTTAAAGCAGTAAATGTTGGAAGCTAGTTAAAAATCAATAGTTAAACCTGTAGGGTTGTTGAAGGCAAGTTTGATGCAGCTTTTAAAAAATTCACATTTGCAAGTCGATATTCTCGATCCGCTCGCCGACCGCGACAAGTTCGGCGTGCGCTATTGCACCGGCGGCTATATCTATCAAATTTCGGACAGTCAACACGGCAAGCTACTTTCAGGGCCTACTTATCCTGATAGTTTCAATTGGTTTGACGGGCAAGGCATACCCGATGCTTTCAATTGGGCACCGTTACGCTCGCCACAAAAAAATGATAGTGAAGTCCTGATTATTGGGATTGGTATCTGCGACCTAGTAGCGAAGCAAGTAAAGCGCTTTTGTGATTGGCAAATTGCAGAATCAACCAATGAGCTAATTTTTACTACGCAGCAAAGCTTTGCCGATTATGCGTTGCAACTCACGCGCACGCTGACCTTAAATGGACGCAGCTTACGCTCGCAGACAGCAATCACGAATACAGGGGCAGCCTTTATTCCCGTGAGTTGGTTTCCACATCCGTTTTATCCGCAGCCACAAAAATCAGCAGAATTATGCCATTTGAATATTCCTTTCCAGCTGAAAGAGGATAATCCGGGTTATGCATTAGCAGCCAGTGGTTTTATTCAGCGCAAAGTGCAGCCTGAGCAGAAGGGCTGTTATTTGCCTTTAGATCATCAAGCCCAGCAGCCGCTAACGATTTTGCAGCGCCACGATCAACTGGGTTTGATTGGCGCTTCTTGTTCCTATGTCCCGGCTTATTTTCCGATTTGGGGTAATCAACATACCTTTTCGTGGGAGCCATTTTTCCAAACGACGCTAGCTCCCGAGCAATCCACTAGCTGGTGGCTGGATTATCATTTTTAAACTAAGCCAGAGCGCAACACTTCATAGCAAGCGCCCATGGTGTGATAGTCGGTTTTGCCCGCTGGCGATTTGTAGTCGTCATATTTTTGATTGTCACGGCTGAGGATGCGAAACCAAGCGCCATATTGATGATCAACCATATTTTGCCAACTATAATCCCAAATCCGTTCGTACCAGTCTTGATAGCTTGGCTTGCCCGTTGCTTGCGCGAGTAAAGCGGCGGCGGCAAAACTTTCCGCTTGTACCCAGAAGTATTTATCGCCATCACAAATCGAGCCGTCAGGCGCAAAACCGTAGCAAATGCCGCCGTATTCCTGATCCCAAGCCGCTGCTAAAGCTTGCGTAAATAAAGCTTCTGCACGCTCTACCTGCCAAGCATCAGGCTGATGGCGATGGAGGATTAAGAGCAGCTTTGCCCATTCCGTTTGATGGCCGGGTTGAAAGCCCCAAGGCCGGAATAAATGCTTAGGGTCAGCGAGATTGTATTGCCAATCAATTTGCCAATCAGCATCGTAATGCTCCCAAATTAGGCCGTGGGCTTGGCTGGCTAATTGGTTGGTAACTGCATCGGCTAAGCGTGCAGCGCGTGCCAAAAAGCGTTGTTCTTGAGTGGCTTCATACGCCCAAAGTAGGGCTTCGCAAGCATGCATATTCGCATTTTGTCCGCGATAGGGCGCGATTACGCTAAAATCAGCATTAGCTTCATCCCGGTATAAGCCATGAGCTTCATCCCAATAATGCTGCTCAAGTAATTGCCAAGCCTGCTCAAGACTGGTGCGACCTTCTTCGACACCCGCCAGCAAAGCCGTAGCACCCGCCAGCAGCACGAAGGCTAAGCCATAACAGTGATTGGTCGCATCCGCTGGTTTGCCATCTTCCAATAGCCATGCGTAACCGCCCGTTTCAGGCTGGCGATGCACCTTTTCGAGATAGGCTAAGCCATGTCGTACCCAGTCGCTATAATCCAAATCAGCGAAATAGCGGGTCGCCATCGCGTAATTAAACACAAAGCGCGTACTGCTGACTAAGTGCCGAGTACGGCGGTTATAAATACTGCCATCGTCACGAAAGAAGTGAAAGAAGCCGCCCGCAGGATCGAAGGCATTAGGCTGATAAAAGCCCAATGTCGTGCGGATGTGCTGCTCTAAAAACTCGTGGCTGGCAAATTGGGGCGAATGGCTCATAATGAAATCGCTACTTTTTGCCCGGTGTGGGCGGATTCTAAACAGGCTAAAGCCCCCGCTAAGGAGCGTAAACCATCGTCACCACTCGCCGCCGGTGAGCCTTGGCCTTGAATCGCTGCTACAAAGCGTGCTACGCCAACCCCATAAACTTCATTGGCTGCAAGCTCTAGCATTTGCTCGCCTTGTGCAGTTCTTAATAAGACTTCAGGTTGAGCAGCGGGATGCATGACATTTTTCGCAATTAAAGAACCTTCTGTGCCATGTACCTCAAAGCCATTGCCTGCATAAGGCACAGTGAAAGCAGTATGGACTTGAGCGATGACGCCATTATCAAAACGAAAGACCGCCATCGAGCCATCTTCAACTGTGCTGCTACTCATGCCGAAATGTTGCGATAGGCTAACCACTTCAGTCGGTTCGGCTTGGAGCACAAAGCGCAGGGTATCCACATCATGCACCACAATATCTAAGACCACGCCGCCGCCCGCTTCGGGCTTATCTAAGCGCCAACCTTGCAAAGATTCACGCAAATAAACCGCATGAAAGACACGTGCAGCAATCGGTTTGCCAATAACACCAGCAGCAATCAGTTCGCGCATTTTGTGGTGAGCATGAGCATTCCGCAGATGATGATTGGTAGCCAAGACCACACCAGCTGCATTACAGGCCGCCAGCATGTCTTGAGCTTCAGTGAGGGACATCGCTAGCGGTTTTTCACAAATCACATGCTTGCCTGCTTTCGCGGCGGCTAGGGTTTGTGCGTGATGGAGTTCATTAGTGGTACTGATATAAACCGCGTTCACAGCAGGATTAGCGAGTAGATCATCTAAGGAGCTGGCGGCATGGGCGATTTGTGTTTCTGCTGCATAAGCGCGCCCACGCTCAAGATTGCTGCTGTAGACTGACACGACTTCACAATCCGGCGTGTTCCGAATGGCGGCGAGCATTTTGTGTTTGGCAATATCGCTTGCGCCAATAAAACCGAAGCCAATCGTCATCTCATTCTCCTCCGTGCTAACTGTGGGTAGCAGCCCGAAGCAGAGCTGCCGGTTTTATTTAGTGCGCTGACAAGGCCAGCTCCGCTAACGGTAATTGTAGGTGTTCGGCAATCACTTCGACGACTAAAGCATGGTCATTACGCTGTGCAAGACCCGAAACAGTGATCGTACCCACACAACCTGTACCTTTTAATAAAATCGGAAAGCTCCCACCGGCTGCGACTAAATCACGCGGATTCAGGCCGGTTTTATCTTCCAGATTTGCTTTTTGATGCTGCAAGCGCAATTTCATCAAATAAGAGCTGCAATGATAATGCTCGACTAAATTGCGTTTGCGCCGCACCCAATCGGCATTATTCGGGGTCACGCCGGGCATCGCCACATGAAACAACTGGTGATTATTTACTTGAATATCAATCACAATCGCCAGATTACGCTCTTTAGCGAATTGGCGTAAGCGCGAACCCAACGTCCACGCGGTATCCGCATCAAAACTTGGGAACTGCAAGCGCTGCTCTTGGCGACTCACCTGCGCAATATCTTGTTCAATATTCATCATAGTGCTTATTTTTGTTCTGCTTAAAGTGATATTTAAAAAGCCTTGAAGGTTAGCGTCGTCAAGGAGCGTTCAATGTGTGGAATATTTAAAATATGGTCATTCATGTATTTACCAATATCTTCACCTTCAGGAATGTAGATTTTCATCAATAAATCCCATTCACCACTGGTAGAGTACAATTCAGAGACTATTTCACGCTCAAAAATTTCGTCGGCAACCTCATAAGCCTTGCCGGGTTTGCAGCGCACTTGAACAAAAACACAGGTGGTTAAAGCAGTCATAAGGCAACTCTCTTGGCTAAATTAATCCCTCAACTTTAGCAAGAATAGCGTAAGCGCGAAATCTTCAAGCTGAATTCAACGCACGCGCATCACTTGTTCAGGGCTTAAATCGGTTAAACGCGCGCAGCCCATTAAGATCATATTGCGTTCGATTTCTTTGCGGAGCAATTCTAAGGAGCGTTCTACACCCGCTTGCCCACCCGCAGTCAGTGGAAATAAATAGCCGCGCCCAATCGAGCAAGCCTTTGCACCCAAAGCCAGCGCTTTGAGCACCTGCGAGCCGCGTTGCACCCCACCATCGACAATGATTTCTAAGCGATCCGCGACTGTATCCGCCACCGCAGGCAAGACATCAAACGGGGCTGCACAACCATCTAATTGCCGCCCACCATGATTGGAAAGCATCACTGCCGTGGCACCAATTTCCGCCGCACGTTTGGCATCCGCGATGGAAAGCGCGCCTTTAATGGCAAAAGGTTTGCCCCATTGCTGGATAATATCTTCGGCATCTTTCCATACGACTGAACGATCAAATTGCTGATGTACATAGGACATGACGGATAGCAAATCTTTATTGTTCTGCATGCGCTGTCTGACATTCGCCAGCTCAAATTTCTCGTGACGCAAATAATTCAGCGCCCATTGCGGATGTAGGGCAAAACTCAGCAGGCTTTTTAAGCTTAAACGTGGCGGCATGACTAGACCCGTATGCAAATCACGCTCACGATTGCCCGTGACTAACGTATCCACGGTGAGGCATAAAGCATCGAAATTAGCATCTTTACAGCGCTCGATAAATTCCCGAGTCAAGCCCCGATCTTTGTGAATATAGATTTGGAACATTTTCGGCTGATCATTGAGTTTGCCAATATCTTCAATGCTGACTGTCGACAGTGTGGAAAGGCTGTACAGCGTTTGTGCTTTAGCTGCAGCTTGAGCGACGGCGACTTCGCCTTCGTGGTGAAATAGGCGGGTCATCGCGGTGGGCGCGCAGAATAAAGGCATGCTGAGTTTGCGCCCGAATAGTGTAGTGGAGATGTCTAAATTCGATAAATCAGCCAGCGCATTCGGGATCAGTGCCATTGAATCAAAGCTTTGCGTATTGCGTGCTGCCGTCCATTCATCTTCAGCCGCGCCATCAATGTAATGAAACAGTGGAGCAGGTAAACGGCGTTTCGCTAAGCGGCGGAAATCTTGGAAATTATAGCAATGCTGAATGCTCATCCCGACTCTCCTCAAGCAGGGTTCAGTGTAGCGAGCGCGAGCTTGGAGGGCTAGCTAAGGCAGTAGTAAATACCACCTTAGCTCATTAAAACGCTGTGTATCGAACGGCTAATTATTTCTTCTTAGGCATCGCTTTTCTGGGCTTTTTTTGCATAGCACACTGTTTGCAATCAGTAACCACCTTAACAGCTGGAGCCGGTGCCGGAGCAGAGGCTGGCTCAGTTTTAGCACCACATGTGCTATAAGGCGTCTCATTCGCAGACATAACGCAACCATAGGTGCCGTACAAAGGACCACCATTAGCGCCTACATAGAAGGTTCCTTCTGCAAAAGCACTCGAAGAGAAGGCGAGTACCGATACAGATAAAGCCAATACCATTTGACGAATTTTCATAGAAATGCTTCCTTTGTTAACAAATTAATTGGGGGTATGCACTGCTCGATGAGCATGATGATTAAAGGTCTTTCTTTATTAAACAAATGTTACCAGAAAGACACTGCCTAGCTATAGTGGTTGCTTGGTTTCTTGTCAAGACCTAAGCAGATGGGATGTGCACAACAAACTACTAATTATTAGCCGTCTGGGCACTAAAAAAAGGCAGGTTTTTAAGCGATGAGTGGTTTTAGTGCATCCCAAATGAGCTAGTTAGCCTTGTTGATAAGCTTAATCGACCCAAAATAACTTAAAACTCAAAGATTAGGTCGAGCCTTGGATTTGGCATGGAAGTTGCCATTTAAACGCTATGCTTATTATCAGGATGATTGCCATGCGAACTTTGCTGCTCCTTATTGCTAGTCTGTATTTAACTAGCACCTCTTATGCGCATTCTAGTCTTATTCCGCATGTGGAAACGGAAAGTGAGTTGCTGCATTCCCTAAGCCATACAGCCCTATCAATCGTGCTGGCAGTGATCTTTTATCTGCTGGTACGCAAGGTTTTTGCACCGAAGCGCTTAAGTTTTAAACGTCATCGCGATTAGATGCTAAGCACAGCAAATACACAAACCGGCTGGCAAGCCGAGCTTAAACTCCAGTTCGTTCAGCGCGCCACCAAAACTATTCTCGCCAGTCGTAGTCAACGCGGCCCTTTAGCTATTCAGCGCCCGTTTTATCCTGAAGGTGAAGTTTGTCACGCTTATGTGTTGCATCCGCCGGGTGGAGTAGTGGGTGGCGATGAGCTGCAGATGCATTTTAAGGTGGAGCCAAGCGCGCATGCTTTATTAACCACACCGGGCGCAACTAAGTTCTATCGTTCTGCAGGTTTGCAAGCCAGACAATATCAACATTTTCAAGTCACTGATGGTTGTTTGGAATGGTTGCCGCAAGAGACTATTTTTTTCCCCAGCACGAATGCAGTTTTGAGTAGCGAAATACGCTTGCAAGGTGCTGCGCAATACATCGGCTGGGAAGTGCATTGCTTGGGGCGGCCTGCCATTAGCGAGGCTTTTGATCAAGGCAGCGTTTTATTTAAAACGGCTGTGTATCGCGACCATAAACCCCTATTGCTGGATCGTTTATTAGTGAATGGTGAGTTCGATGTCTTGAGTGCGGCGGGTTTGCGTGGGCAGCCAGTATTTGCCACCTTGTTGGCGACGCCGGTGGATAGGGAGTTGCTCGAATTGGTAAGACCTTTATGTGAAGCAGTGGCGATGGCTACGGCAGGCGCGACGCTATTGAATGGCGTATTGGTCGTGCGTTACCTCGGCAATAGCACCGCACAGGTACACCGCTTGTTTCGCGCCATTTGGCAAGACATCCGCCCATTAGTGACGGGACGCTCCGCCACACCGCCACGCATCTGGAATACTTAGGAGAAACCAATACGATGGAACTCACCCCCCGCGAAAAAGACAAGCTCTTGCTATTCACCGCCGGATTACTCGCCGAACGCCGTAAAGCGCGGGGCTTAAAACTCAACTACCCCGAAGCGATTGCCTACATCAGTTGCGCGATTATGGAAGGCGCACGCGATGGGCGTTCCGTCGCCGACATGATGGATTATGGGCGTACCTTGCTAAGCCGTGACGACGTAATGGACGGCATCGCCGAAATGATCCATGACGTGCAAGTCGAAGCCACCTTCCCGGATGGCACCAAGTTGGTCACTGTGCATGACCCGATTGTTTAAAGAAAACCCCTCCCCAACCCCTCCCCTTATCAGGGAAGGGGCTAAGTCTTCTCCTCCCCTGATAAGGGGAGGTTGGGAGGGGTTTCTTCTTCAGGAGTTAATCTTATGATTCCCGGACAACTCTTCCCCGCCGCTGGCGACATCGAACTCAACGCAGGGCGCGAAACCGTCACCCTCACCGTTGCCAATACTGGCGACCGCCCAATTCAGGTCGGTTCGCACTACCATTTCTTTGAAACCAATAACGCCCTCGCGTTTGAGCGCGAAGCCACACGCGGTTTTCGCTTGAACATTCCGGCGGGAACTGCCGTAAGGTTCGAGCCGGGGCAAACCCGCGAAGTCGAGCTGGTAGCATTCGCTGGCACACGCGAAGTCTACGGTTTCCAAGGCAAAATCATGGGGGAATTAGCATGAAAATCAGCCGACAAGCCTATGCCGAAATGTACGGCGCAACCACGGGCGACCGCGTGCGTTTAGGCGATACCGCCCTCATTATCGAAGTCGAACACGACCACACGGTGTACGGCGATGAAGTCAAATTCGGCGGCGGCAAAGTCATCCGCGACGGCATGGGACAATGCCAGCGCAACGACGCCGAAGTCGTCGATGTCGTAATTACCAACGCGCTGATCCTCGACTATTGGGGGATCGTCAAAGCCGATATCGGCATTAAACACGGGCGCATTGTCGGCATCGGCAAAGCAGGCAACCCCGACACCCAAGCAGGCGTAAACATTCTGGTTGGTGCAGGCACGGAAGCGATTGCAGGCGAAGGTCACATTCTCACCGCTGGCGGGATAGATTCGCACATTCACTTCATTTGCCCGCAACAAATCGACGAAGCCTTAATGTCCGGCGTCACCACCATGCTCGGTGGCGGCACAGGGCCTGCAACCGGCACGAATGCCACCACCTGCACCCCCGGCATCTGGAATTTGCACCGCATGTTGGAAGCTGCCGACAGTTTGCCGATGAACCTCGGTTTTCTGGGCAAAGGCAATGTCAGCCTGCCCGAACCCCTGCGGGAACAAGTCGCAGCGGGCGCAATCGGCTTGAAATTGCACGAAGACTGGGGCACAACTCCTGCCGCCATCGACAATTGCCTGACCGTGGCGGATGAAATGGATGTGCAAGTCGCCATCCACACCGACACGCTCAATGAATCCGGCTTCCTCGAAGACACGCTGGCTGCCATGAAAGGGCGCGTGATTCACACCTACCACACCGAAGGCGCAGGCGGCGGACACGCTCCCGACATTATCAAAGCCTGTGGGCAAGCGAATATCTTGCCATCGTCCACCAATCCGACACGCCCTTACACCATCAATACGGTCGATGAACATCTCGACATGCTGATGGTCTGCCACCACCTTTCCCCCGCGATTGCCGAAGACGTGGCGTTTGCCGAAAGCCGCATTCGCCGCGAAACCATTGCTGCCGAAGACATTTTGCATGACTTGGGCGCATTCTCGATGATCTCCTCTGATTCGCAAGCGATGGGGCGCGTCGGCGAAGTCATCATCCGCACCTGGCAAACCGCGCACAAAATGAAAGTGCAACGCGGACATCTGGAGGTTCCCTTCGACTCCGCTCAGGGAACGGGTACGGGTTCGCCGTTGGCTGAGCGGAGTCGAAGCCAATACCACGACAACTTCCGCGCCAAACGTTACATTGCCAAATACACCATCAACCCCGCGATTACCCACGGCATTTCTCACGAAGTCGGCTCAATCGAAGTCGGTAAACTGGCGGATTTGGTGCTGTGGAAACCAGCGTTTTTCGGCGCAAAACCGAGCCTGATTATCAAAGGCGGCATGATTATCGCCGCACCGATGGGCGATCCGAATGCGTCGATTCCAACGCCGCAACCCGTGCATTACCGCCCGATGTTTGGCGCATTCGGTAAAGCCAAACATGCCACCACCATGACCTTCCTCTCGCAAGCAGGATTTGCGGCGGGTGTGCATCAGCAATTGGGGCTGCAAAGCCTGATTGGAGTGGTGAAAAACTGCCGTACCATTAGCAAAGCCAGCATGATTCACAACGATTATCAGCCGGTGATTGAGGTCGATTCGCAAACCTATCAGGTGCGGGCGGATGGTGAATTGTTGGTGTGTGAGCCAGCGTGTAAATTGCCATTGGCACAGCGGTATTTTTTGTTTTGAGGGTTATATGCTTATCTATTACCAATCCGATCATATTTTTCATCAAAAATACTCTCAGCTCTTTTGTCCAAATAATTATAATCTATTGGCCTAAGAGTTGATATTTTCTCGTTTATATAATGTTGTAATGCATCCAGTCTTGTTTTCATCAGATTGTTTATTTGATTTATATCGTTGCTATGTGCATGTATGTCTTTTAAGAGATCAACTTTTATTCTCTTTGTTTCGTCTAGTAGTTCTATTTGCAAATCAAAAATATCATTTATAGATTCATTTTCAACTTTTTTAATTGCTAAATCCAATTTTACTAACTCGCTGCTAAAGCCTTTTAGGCTATTTTCAAGATTTTTAGATAGTTGCTCTGATTGATTTATTTTATTGGTAATGGTGCCATGTATTTTTTGAAATTCTTTTCTAATATCGGGATTTATTTTTAAACTTATTTTACTTAAGTTTTTTAAATCCATTTTTGATTCTTCAGATAATTCATGTATCTCTTTTACTGTTTGCTCAATAGTTAGATTTTTACTAACTACATCTAATTGAATGCTATGTATATTTTTAAATTCATCCGATAATCTATTATCCGTACTTAACATTCTTTGAGATAATACATCTTTCAAATCATTTTTTCTTATTGCAAAAAATACAAGAGGTATTATAGCACCTAGCAAAACTGAGTAAAGCATTTCATAATTACTTACCTTTTTGACGGACTCAATTATCTCATCTTTATCAGATTTGCTTAATTTTATAGTCGCTAGATCTTTAATTGATGTTACTTGTGACTGCTTATTTTTTACTGTTACAGAAAAACGAGGACTTTGGCCTAATAGCAAAGGACTCACAATAAAAAACTCTTTTACTGTAGGCAAGAAAAAATGCCTAGTGGGTACAATTAATATTTGGTATTCGTAATCATTTTCTGCTATTCCAATAGGTATAAATAATATATCTTTATTATTTTTGTAGCCGTATTGATTTTTTACCGAATCACTAATGGCTATATTTTCAGAAATTTTAAGAGCTTCTTTTGTTTTCCATGAAATGGGATTGCCATCTTCAAGTAATTTTAAGTTTATCTGTTTGTAGCCATTGTCTTCATTAATCAATATTTGATTTTCATCTAAAGATAGGTGGGGAGATGCTTGGGCGCTTCTAATTGTAAGCAATGAAAACGTAATGATTAGGAAATAAAAGAGGATGATTGACTTTTGATTAAGTAGCATTTAGTAATTTCCTTTTTTCTTTAATGGTAAAAATCCATGTAAATAAATCAAGAAATTTTTAAAAGTCAAGTAAAAAATCATCAAATTCCTAAAGACTGAAAACTACTCTGTCTTCCTTATTTTAGATTTTCCTAAAAATAATGCATTGAATGACTTAGGGTCAGGGGGGGGCAAGCCCATCTATCTATTAATTCATTTTCTTGAAAAGTAAAAAATTGATTGAAATTATGTTTTATATTTCTAACGAACTATAAATTTAATAACCTCCACCCACCGATTCAAAAATGGATAAGCCACATACAGTCCTCCATTCCATCAAAACGTGTCAGCGTAAAGGCTGCACCCGTCCACACCCACTCGCTATACATCCCGCAATCACCCATCCCGCGCGCTTTGGCTTTAAAGGTCAGCCTGCCCGTCGCGGGATTAAAATCGGCGGTGGTCACCTCTTTATCATTCGAGCGCTCAGGGAGTTTAAAAGTCAGTAATTCGATCTGATCAGTTTGGTGTTTATTAATCTTAATCGCACGGAAATTCTCGTTATACGCAGCCATAATACAGCTCACCAAGGCCAGATCGTGTTTTGAATCTAAAGGATAAATACGTATTTAACGCTCCATCCAGAAGCTGTCGCATTCCTCAAATTGTTCAGCGTATTTTTGCTTTAAAAGTTCGGGTGATTGCGTCGTGTACTCAGGGTTGGCTTGGTTGTGGTTGGGGGCAATAAGGGGTATCACTTGCGGCAATGGGGGCGGTGTGAAGCGCTTTGTTTGATTGCCTTTTTGAATCAAGGCTGAGGCTATATCCACACACTGTTGCTGTTCGTCGATATAAGCTAAAACTTCTTTCAAGCCAGTTAAGGAAGCCTTTTAAGAGACATGATCTAGTTGGAGTGTCACTTGGGGGTGTTGCAACTCTTCTTGCAAAAATGCTTTAGTTTGCGCGGTAGATAAAGCAATCACGCCGCTTTTCTGCTGCTGAATTGTAAGCTTGCCCAAGCTCAAATTCGTAGCGCCCAACTGTAAATAAAGTGACTTACCAAGCTGTTGGCTTCAGCCGCGCGCTTGATCTGCACATTAAGTTGATAAGGCTCATCTAGCAGTTGAGTGTATGAAATGGCATGGCAGCTGAGGCAGTTATTGCAAGCGATGGCATAATCACCCATAGTCGTTTGGGCTTGAAGTGGCATGGAAAATAAACCACTAATGAGTAAGCTAGCAACAATAACGAAGCGCATCGGCTGTGATCTCAACTGGATTAAGGGTTTAATAATTAGCAGCTTACCGTTAGGAGGTTAAAGCACTAAACTCTATGCTGACCATTTTAATCTTAAGGACTGCTTATGACTTCACTTGATTGGCTGGGTTTAGTTGCTTCAGTTTTCACGACTTCATCCTTTATTCCACAAGTCTGGCGTACTTGGAAAACCCGTGATGTAAGCGGCATTTCTTTGCCCACTTATTTGATTATTACGATTGGTTTGGCGTTGTGGTTGGTGTATGGCATTTTGCGCGGCGATTTACCTTTGATTGTCGCGAATGCGGTGATGGTGGTGCTGACGGGCGCGATTACGGTTATGAAACTGATGTTTGGTAAATCAGTTACTCAGTCGTTTGATCGACTGGAAAGATGACACTCACGACAGCAGTGCGGCTAGCCGCAACGTAATTATAAATTTGTTAATTATTTTAATATTATTCGGCAGCTTACGCTAAGTTTAGCTATTTTTAAGGCTCATCATTTCAAGGAAGAGGTCGGTACACAATGGCAAAAACCATTTTAGGTTTATTGGGTTGGTTTTTAATAACTTTCATAGCAGCTGGGATTGGTGCTTGGGGTTCAGCCTCTGCACCTAGCTTTTATCAAAGTTTAAGCCTGCCGAGTTGGGCGCCACCTGCCTCTTTGTTTGGCCCCGTTTGGACAGTGCTGTATTCCCTAATGGCCATTGCTGCTTGGCTGGTCTGGAAGCGTGCTGGATTGCTCGGTGTTGCTCGCACCGCGCTCCTCTTATATCTCCTGCAACTTGTCGCCAATGCACTTTGGAGTTGGGCTTTCTTTGCTTGGCATCAGGGCAGTTTGGCTTTTGGGATTATTATCGTACTTTGGGCGGTACTGCTGGTGACCTTAGTTAGATTTTGGCGGATTAAACCGGTGGCGGGGATGTTATTGCTGCCCTATTTAGCTTGGATCAGTTTTGCCGCAGCGCTTAATTTTGCTGTTTGGCAGTTGAATCCTTCACTGTTGTGATTTTCAAGATTCGCTTGCTAAAAAAGTGCGTATCCTGCACGGATTAGCTCAGTTGCTTTATTTAAGTGCGTCGACGGCACTATTTGCGCTGAAGCGCTTGGCATGAAATCTGCTGAATAGCTACCAGCATTATTTTTGCAGGTAGCTTGTCCATGTTGAAGTTAATTGAAATTCTCCCCAATCAACCACAAAGTGCGCCCAAACACACCCTGACTTTGCCCTATGAGCGCCGAATTATCAGTCGGCAGCGCGTCACTTTAGACCAAGGTGGCGATGCAGGTTTATTTTTGGTGCGCGGCGCTAGTTTGCAACATGGCGACGTACTCAAAGCAGACAATGGCGAGTTGGTGCAGGTGCAAGCGGCTTTAGAAACGGTTTCGACTTTGTATTGCGAACAGCGCTTGCTGTTTGCGCGTGCCTGTTATCACTTAGGCAATCGCCATGTACCGTTAGAAATTCGTGACGGACGTTTGCGTTATCTGCATGATCATGTGCTAGACGATATGCTGCTAGGTTTTGGCCTCAAGGTTGTGGTCGAACAAGCAAGCTTTGAGCCAGAGGCCGGTGCTTATGCAGCGGGCAATGGTCATCAGCATCATGGAGCGCCTGCGCATAGCCATGACTGAACATCTTGCGCTGTTGCGGCTGATGCATCTAGTTAGCCCTACTTTACCGATTGGTTCGTTCACCTATTCACAAGGCATTGAATGGGCCGCGGAAGCTGGCTGGATTAAGGATGTCGCCGCCTTACAAGCATGGTTGGCTAGCCAATTAACTAGCAGCATGGCTCAGGTCGATTTGCCGCTTTTAAAACGCTTGTATCTGGCTTGGCAAGATCAAGATTTACAGTCTGTTGAGCGCTGGATTGCCATCTCAAACGCTAGCCGCGAAACCAGCGAATTGCTGTTAGAAGAAAAGAATCGCGGGCGTGCTTTAACTGACTTGCTGATCGCTTTAGAGATCCCGCAAGCAGCCATCCACAAACCCTTGTTGAGCCAAAGCCAAGTGGCCGCTTTTGCCTTAGCTAGCCTGCATTGGCAAGTGCCTTTAGAGCAAGCCGCTTATGGTTATGCTTGGAGCTGGCTGGAAAATTTAGTGCTGTCAGCGGTGAAAATTATTCCATTGGGACAAACTCAAGGGCAGAAACTATTACATCAAATGACGCCGTTGATATTGAGCGTGATTGAGCAAGGCTTAAACCTGTCAGACGACGAAATAGGCGCTGCTTTACCTGCTTTAGCGATTGCTAGCAGCCGCCACGAAACACAATATACCCGTTTATTTAGATCTTAAATCAAGGACTTAACTGCTATGTCAAATCCATTAAGAGTGGGGGTCGGTGGGCCAGTAGGTTCTGGCAAAACTGCGCTATTAGATGCTTTATGCAAAGCGATGCGTGATGACTATGAAATTGCGGTGGTCACCAATGATATTTATACCAAAGAAGATGCGCAGTTTTTAATGCGTAGCGAAGCTTTGCCTGTGGAGCGGATTGTCGGGGTAGAAACCGGTGGTTGCCCGCATACTGCGATTCGCGAAGATGCTTCGATGAATTTAGCCGCCGTCGAAGATTTACAAATCCGCTTTCCCGATTTAGACCTGATCTTTATTGAAAGCGGCGGTGATAATTTATCCGCGACTTTCAGCCCGGAATTAGCGGATTTAACGATTTACGTGATTGATGTGGCGGAAGGCGAAAAGATTCCCCGCAAAGGTGGCCCAGGGATTACGCGCTCAGATTTATTAGTGATCAATAAAATTGACCTTGCGCCTTATGTCGGGGCGTCTTTAGCCGTGATGGAAAGCGATAGTAAGCGCATGCGTGGTGAGCGGCCTTTTGTATTTTCGAATTTAAAGGAAAAGCACGGTTTACAAACGATTATTGATTTTATTGTTGAGCGCGGCATGTTATTTTTGCATTAACAGTTTAGGTTGATTATGCAGTGAGCAAATGGTTTTAACGCTTCAATAAACCATAGCCCAATAAAATCAAACCGATTAAAGCTAGACTCCCATTGAGTAGGCTGAAAGCAGGGTCAAGCATTAACGTGGGTGAGCTAATCAATAAGCTGCTGCCCACGACCAAACTCCCACCGGCAATAATAAAACGTGTTTTAGCCTGCGAACGCTTCAGCTCTTTCTGCAAAAGCTCCAATTGCTTTGATTCATAGTGTAGTTTTAACTGCTGATTGGCGGCCTGCTTCAGTACATCATGTAGAAAATTCGGCATATAAGGCATATTTTCTAATAGCTTAGGTAGATTGGCTTTTACGCCATTAAACAGCGCCCGCACGCCGACTTGTTCGTCCATCCAACGTTCAATAAAGGGTTTAGCGGTCGACCATAAATCTAAGTCGGGATACAGCTGGCGACCTAAACCTTCAATATTTAACAGAGTCTTTTGTAGCAGCACTAATTGTGGCTGGACTTCCATATTAAAGCGCCGTGCTGTTTGGAATAAACGCAGCAGGAAATTACCAAAAGAAATATCTTTAATCGGCAAATTAAAAATAGGCTCACATACCGAGCGAATCGCAGATTCAAATTCATCCACGCGCGTATTTGGCGGAACCCAACCGGATTCAACATGCAGTTCAGCAACCCGCTTATAATCCCGATTGAAAAAAGCATAAAAATTTTCGGCTAAATAGCGCTTATCTTCAGGGGTTAAAGTGCCGACTATCCCAAAATCCACTGCCATATATTGCGGTTCATTGGGATTGGTGGCATCAACGAAGATATTCCCTGGATGCATATCGGCATGAAAGAAGTTGTGACGAAACACTTGGGTGAAAAACACTTCTACACCCAATTCGC
The DNA here is from genome assembly GCA_049290875.1 of Thiolinea sp. GTDB lineage: Bacteria > Pseudomonadota > Gammaproteobacteria > Thiotrichales > Thiotrichaceae > Thiolinea. The sequence continues at coordinate 168,542 of JBATOI010000036.1, read as the reverse complement.
CCAAGCGCTTAAAGTTGATGCCCAAGTCGGTTAAACGCTTAATATCACCGACTGGAACGCCATAAATGCGCTCCATCACCATCACATTGGTATGGGTGTAATTCCAGTGAATTTCTGGTACATACAGTACCGGATTACCTTCAAAATTACGCCGTACTTGGCTGGCATTCGCGGCTTCACGCATTAAGTCCAGTTCGTCGAAGATGGTTTTTTCGTATTCAGCCACAATATCCACTGGACGTAAGCGGCGCGCATCTTTCCAATAGCGCTGCACTAAATCCGCGAGTAGATACATGACCTCGACATCTTGGCGAATGGTTTTTTCAATTCCCGGACGCAAGACTTTGACCACTACCTCTTTGCCATCCCAAAGCTTAGCTGCGTGCACCTGAGCAATAGAGGCCGAGGCCATGGGATCGGTTTCAAAATACTGGAACACTTCCGTGACCGGTCGACCGTAAGCTTTTTCAATGAGCTGACGGGCTGCAGTGCTGGAAAAAGGCGGAACCCGATCCTGTAGGCGTGTTAGCTCATTAGCAATATCATCCGGCATTAAATCGCGGCGAGTGGACAGCATTTGCCCGAATTTAATGAAGATAGGGCCTAATTCTTCCAAAGACAGGCGAATGCGTTCACCGCGTGGTCCCAAATCTTGGTTTTGGCGCTTCCAATTCCACGGAAATAAATAATAAAGAAAAGCGACGGGTCGAAAGACGGGGATACTCAAGACGAGTTCATCCAGACCATGCCGAATGAAGACTCGTTGAATAGTCCAAAGACGCAATAAGCGAGTGATGGATTTCATGCGTTACCGTTGGGGGTAAGTGAGGAGGTTGGGCTTAAACACTTACCACATTAAGTCATCAGGAATTTGATAGGCCGCGTAAGGGTCATCTTCGGCTGGAGTCGGATTCTTATTCACATTCAGAACGACGATGGCTTTAGCATCCCGCTGGGCAATTTTTTCAGCAACAATCCGTGGTACTAATTCATAGCCTTCACCAAAACGAACTACTGCCAACATGCCATAAGCTAAACGATCTTGAAGTAGCTGAGTGACCATTAGGCTTTTGATTTTATTCTGATCTGCAAATTGATAGCTGAGTTCACCTTGCCTGCGATCAATGCGGTTCATTGCAATCAATTGGCGAATCTGCGCTTGAATCGCTTTCTGTTCAGCTTGTTCGCGCTGTACTCGATTGAGTTCTTTGGAGCGCGCGGCTTGCTCTTGCAGCGCTTTTTCAGCGAGCACTTTGGCTTCATCCACTTTGACTTCGCCGGTGCGCTTGGCTTCTTTCTGTGCCTTCGCGGTTTTTTGGTGGGCGTTTTTCCGCTCTTCGCGTCCCGCTTTTTCCGCTTTCGATTGATCAATCAAACCGGCTTTGAGAAGTTGGTCTTTTAAGGAGCTCATGTTTTCAGTATCTGTCGCTGCTGCAAGAGGTGGCTAGTATAGCATTGCTTGGGTTGGGGTCGATAATGGCTTGTAGGGATGATGGTTTTCAACCAGCTGCGGCATGGGCAGTGCTGATTTTTTAGGTTCAATCGGTTATATATAGATGAAGATAATTTTGGGCTTACCTGATGGCAACTTCAACTCCGCTGTTCTCTCATGCTTTTCTTATGTCCTGCTGGAGCGCCGATTATGCGACGTATTGCGCTGGTGATACCGATAGCCGTTTGTTGACCAAGCTGACGCATTGGGCTGAAAAAGATTTCCAAAATGAAACCGGGGCAGAAGGCGGTTTTCTGGAACTATTTTTCGTGGAATTGTGGGGCTATGCGCGTTCGGGTAAGCAGGAAAAGGCAGCAGGTTTTACGCTGGCACAGCAATTTGCAATTGAAAAAGCGGGACAAAACGGCGGTGTAGGTAAAGCGGATGCGGCAATGGGTTGGTTTGGCGCAAGCGCCTTACCTGACACGCCACAAGTTTTGTGTGAGTTCAAGGACGTGCGTTCGGGGTTGGATGCGAAGCAGAACCGCAAGGGCAATGATCGTTCTCCGGTGCAACAGTGCGCAGATTATCTGCATTTTGCGAAACGCCAATTCACCCCCTATGGTACGGAAAAAATCCAGCCGACTTGGGGCATTGTCAGCGATATGAACGAGTTTCGTTTGTATTGGAATTCACGAATGCCGCAACAGTACGAACGGTTTGTGATTAAGCGCAAGTCCTTGGCAGAAAGCGGTGTGGTGTTATTGGACAGTGGCGAAAAAGCCCGTCAGCAACGTTTTCTATTCAGCCGTTTGTTTCATGCCGATTGGCTATTGAATCGGGGTAGTGAGCCGCCGTTGCTCGGTTTGTTGTCGATGCAGCGGATTCAGGAAAAGTCATTAGAAAAGACTTTTTATTTTGAATACCGCGCTTATCGGGATGCCTTGTTTAAAACACTACAGGCAGCAAACCCCACCTATAAAAACCAACCACGTCAGTTGGTACGCTTGACCCAAAAGTTACTCGATAGATTGTTATTCGTATTGTTTTGCGAAGACATGGGAGCGTACTTGCAATTCCCTGTGAATTTGTTGCGTGACCTGTTGATAAAAGACAGTCAGGACGAGGAATTACAGCCAAATGCAATGGATGTATGGGAAGAAAAAGTCCTGCGATTGTTCAAGTCGATGCGTAACGGCGGTACGTTCCGCACCCATCAGATTAGCCGTTTCAACGGTGGTTTATTCGCGGCAGATAGTGATCTGGATGAGTTGAATGTGCCGAACAAAGTATTTTTCACCCCATTCCAAGGGGCGAATGATGCGGCATTGATTAAGCACAAGCATACCCTGTTGTATTTTGCCGCCAACTATAACTTTGGCATTGAAGAAGGGGGCGAGCGGGCGATTGGCTTGTATACCTTGGGGCGCATCTTTGAGCAGTCGATTACCGATTTGGAAATCATGGAGGCGGAAGCCGCTAACCAAGATTCCTTGATGAAGCTGAGTAAGCGCAAAACCGATGGCGTGTATTACACGCCGGAATGGGTGACGGCGTATGTCGTTGAGGAAACCTTGGGTTTGCGCTTGCGCGAGTTGCGGGCGGAAAATGGGCAGGGCGAGTTTGCGGGGTTGGATGCGGCGGCGGTGGATGCTGATCATTTTAAGAATGGCAAGCTGAAAAAGAATACCTTGAGTGCGCGGTATTGCGATTGGTTGGATAGTTACCAACAGCGTTTGAGTGATTTGAAAGTGCTTGACCCCGCGTGTGGGAGTGGGGCGTTTTTGATTCAGGCACTCAAGCGTTTGTTGCAGGAACACGAGTGGCTTGTGAGCGAGAAAAGCCGCGTTAATTACGAATTCCGGCAGGTGGCGGTCTTTGATAAGGCGAAGGCTTACCGCGAGATTTTGGCGAAAAACTTGTATGGGGTGGATGTTAACGCCGAGTCGGTGGAAATCACTAAGCTGGCATTGTGGCTGCATACGGTGATGCCGGGGCAGCCGCTGTCGTCGCTGGATGGCAATATTTTGTGCGGTAACAGTTTGGTGGATTGGGATATTAACTGCGCTGAGAAGCCGTTAAGCGATGCACAGCTTGAACGGATTAATCCGTTCAGTTACCGCGAGGCGTTTGCGGAGGTGTTCGCGGCGGGTGGGTTTGATGTGATTATCGGCAATCCGCCATACATCAAGTTGCAGAATATGCGGCGGATTCAGCCGGAAGCCACCGATTATTGGGTGAGTGCGAAAAATGCCGATGGTTCGGTGAAATTCCGCAGTGTGCAGACGGGCAATTATGATATTTATTTGCCGTTTATTGAGCAATCAGTGGGTTTGTTGCATCCAGAGGGGCGCATGGGATTGATTGCGCCGAATGTGTGGGCGGTGAATGATTACGGGCAGGGCTTGCGCGAAGTGTTGCATGAGACGCGGCGCATGGATCGCTGGATTGATTTCAAAAGCTACCAGATTTTTGACGAAGCGATTACTTATACCGCGCTGCAATTCTTCACGGGTAAAGCGGTGGATGGCATCAAACTGCATTTTGCGCTGAATGGTGGCGACGACCTCAGCAGCCTCGACTGGTCGCAGGTCAACGCCCTGCCTTACGACAATCTGCCCAGCGCCGACGCATGGCAATTCATGCCCGAACCCGAACGCCGCCTAATCGAAAAACTCAACACCACTTGCAAACGTCTTGATGACCCATCCATTACCAGTGCTATTTTCCAAGGATTAATTACCAGTGCTGACAGTATTTATCACTTAACTAAACTTGGCGAAGGTAAATACGTATCTCACGTCGATAAGGAAAAGCCAGTTGCAGTTGAAATTGAGGATGAACTGATGCATCCGTTAGTCTCAGGTGTTGAGGCTAAGCGTTATCAAACGCCTAAAACTGAAACATTTATTTTATTTCCCTATGACTGTAGTGGTGATAAGCCAAAACTTTATAGTGAAGTTGAAATGCAGACTCTTTTTCCAAAAGGATGGAGGTATTTAGAAAAATATGAGTCAGTTTTGCGTAAACGTGATGGCGGAAAGCTAAACGTTGATGGATGGCATCAATTTGGTAGAAATCAGAGTATCGACAAACAACGCTTTTCCAAATTATTAGTTCCAAGATTGGTGAAAAGTTTGTTCTGTTCAGTTGACAGCGATGGCATGTTTTACATGGATAACGTCGATGTTGGCGGGGTTTTTGTTACACACGCATCTGATTTATTCTACATTGCTGGTGTGGTGAATGCGCCCGTTGCTAATTTTGTTTGGCGGCGTATTTCCAAGCCATTTCAGAATGACTACCGTGCTGCGAATAAACAGTTTATTGCACCGTTGCCGATTCCTGATGCGGATGAGGAACAGAAAAAACAGGTGGCGAAATTGGCGGAGACGTTGCAGGAATTGCATACCGCTTACCGCGATGAACTGCAAAAACTGGCAAAGCGTTTATCTGCCGCACAAATGACAGACGACACCAAAACCCCGCAATGGATTTGGGCGGAACTCCCTGATGAGAAACAGTTGAAAGCCTCTGATGCCGCCAAAGCCACCGGACTCAAAGGCAAAGCCCTCACCGATTGGGCAAAAGCACAATACCAAACCGCCTTGGCGCAAAAACTCGAAAAGCTCACCGTTAATCTCAATCCCAATCTCAAATTGACGGTACGTTATGAGGATGGCGAATTAAGCCTGCTTGCCGACGGTGTTCCCGCCTTTGACAGTATTTTTGAAGATGATGCTGAACTGATTGCTGTGCAGTGGAAATGCGTGATTCGTTCCACCAATATCACACCAAGTGTCACCGCTGAAAAACTGCTGGGCGAATTACTCAAGCTGAAAACTACCGACAATGACAGCTTGCGTAAACAGATTATCGCGCTGGATAAAAAGTTGGATGAATTGCAGGTGGCGATTGAGGCGAAAGAGCGGGAAATGAATGCGGTGGTTTATGGATTGTATGGGTTGACGCGGGAAGAGGTTTTGCAGGTGGAGAGAGGTTAAATGATGAGTAACGAATTAGAATATTTGCTGCAAACAGACTTGATTGATACTGTTGAAAATAAATGGGGTAATGAAACTTGGACTATCGTTGATAAAAGATTTCATGAGGAAAATACTTATGGTTGCTTCTCTTGCGCATTTATACCATGGGATGAAATTCATGTTTCACTAGGCAAATATAGCTTTGATTTTTATACAGAGCAGTCTAAGCCAGACTACTGGGTTTCAAAGAAGGATGGGGAGGAATATGTTGAGTATGAGTATTTCATGGATTTTGATTCAGTAAAGCCTTTAATCATACATAGAGATTTCTTCGATATAAAACCTGCAAGAATAGAAGTTCTTGAAGAGTTTCGTTTATTTCATAATTTATATTATGATGATAAGAGTAATAAATATATTAAGATCATTGAGGGTGGTGAGGAGATTGATGCGATTATTATTAATGATGATGAAATAAAAGTAAAAACAAAGCTGATCATTGAGTTTATATCAATAAAAAACACATGTTTTGTAATGTGCTGTGATAATGGAAGATATTCTCATGAAAGTATTTCTAACTACTCAGTTGATCAATGTGATTTTGAAGTTAAAGCAGATAATTTAATATATGCAAGATACATAAGGGGTGATGTTTATAGTTCTCATGGATACATCGCTTTTTCACGTCTTTTAGCAAAAAAGGTTATTTATCCTGTTGGTGTAAAAAAAGCCATTAGTTTTTTTATAAAAAAAGAGAAGAATTATCAGGATTTCATTATCGGTGAAAGTACTACCGGTGAAGTCATTAAACATACATGCAATCCTGATCTATTGGCTAATTTTTTTGGAGCTAATAACGATGCTCCGCATTATTTGACTCCAGTTTTTTTCAGGCGAGATGTTTTATCTCGTTACTACAGCGAGCCTGAAAAATATACTATAGAAGATGGTAATTTGGTTTGTGGTTCGTTATGGTCTATGTATATAGACAATAATCATGAAAAGTATGTTATTGTTTATCTGGGTGATCTGGGTAAATTTCTTTCGGAATCAGAACAATCATATTGGAAAAGCTTTAATATCTCTCCAGATGGAAAGATGAGTAATACTAATTATGATAGAAGTATACGAGCACAATTTTCTAGTCCATTACAAGCTGATTTAATTTTCAAACAAAATTTCGAGAAATTCAATACTGACTGGAAATTAAAATTCAACTGGCATTTGTTCAAACCTTTGTCTGATGGGGATTCTTATCTTTTCACTCATTTGCGAATACCCGTAAATGAAAGTCAAGCTGAGTTTGATTATCAAGTTTTAACGTTGACCAAGATATTAATTGACTCTCTAAATGAAGAAGCAATGAATAGTTATATCGTTCTGAGCGAAGGAGAAAAGATAAGAGGGATTAAGAAATTTGATGCTTTTCTGAAAGTCCAAGAAATTTCTGATGATCAAGTAAGTAATGTGATTGGTTTTTTTAGAAATTTACAAGAATTACGCTCATCTAGCGTGGGACACAGAAAGTCTAAAAACTATCAAAAAATATCTAAAGTTTTTGGTATTGATGTAAAACCACTTTCTAGTGTTTTTACATCAATTTTGAACGAAGCAAATCAATGTTTATCTTGCCTTGAACATATTTTGCGCGAATAGATTTACTTCTTTGTGATATATCTTGACGATAATCCAATATAACTTATTCTCTACCGGAGGATTAAAATGTTAGCAGTAAACCCCTTGCGGGAACGCTTGGTAGAAGAAATTCGCCAGATTCCTGACACCAAACTCGCGGAAGTGCTGGATTTCATCCATTACTTCCGGCTCGGTTTGCAAGCATCCCAGCGCGTTGCCAGCGAGTCGCTAACCCAGTCAGCACAAAACGACGATGTGCTGGAAGAGTTGAAGCGTTGTATACGCCAGCCAAATTCAGCACCCTTGGGTAATTTCAGTCTGGACTTGAGCGGCTACCGCTTTGATCGAGAGGAAGCGAATGAGCGTTGATTACTTTCTCGATACAAACATTCTGCTTTATCGCTATTCAAAGCAGGATGAACAGAAACGCCCGATAGCTGCCAATCTGCTGGAAAGCGGGCGGGCAATGGTTAGTGCACAAGTTTTGAACGAATTTTGCAATGTCACCCGGCGTAAATTTCCCGAAATTTATGCCCATATTGACGCAACCATCGCTGAAATTTTGGGGTTATTGCTTGTGGCATCGTTAGATGAAATGGACACGAAGAACGCACTTGGTATTTCCCGCCGCTACGGTTTTAGCTTTTACGATTCACTGATCGTTGCGGTAGCTGAACGACAGGGTTGTAAAATTGTTCTCAGCGAAGATATGCAGCACGGCATGGTGTTGGATAGTGGAATGCGAATTCTGAACCCATTTGTTTTAACTACAGAGTAGTTTACTAATGGTGGATAGCAAACTCGTTTTGGTCATGCATTAGAGGAGTTGAAGAAGGTTCGGTTGATGAACTCCCCGATGACCTTGTCATGAATTTCGACTGACTTGGAAAAGCAAATCGTCTTCCGCGCCAAGCGCTTGATCCGCGTTCTAAAATTCAAGTTTTGCCGCTCAATCGACTGTGTATAGCGTTTGGTGATCAGCTGTTTATCCTCCGGGAGGTAGCGTTGATAAGCCTCTCAGCCATCGGTGCAGTACAAGACCATGTTCCACGGCTCGATCAGGGTTAATAAGCGCTTCAAGGGGTCGTCGGTGCGAGCGCCTAAGGTGTAAGCGAGCACCGTTTTTAAATGGGGAAGCCAGGCATACCAGAGCCAACGTTGCTGTTTTTTGTTCCCGACATACGACCACTGCTCATCCATTTCACACACGAGCTGGACTTCATACCGATCCACCAGTGCCTGAATCGGCCAGGGGTTGACGGCGGCGGGTCTGAGTTTTTTTTAAGTGAGCGATCACCGTGGTGGTGCTCACCCCCAGCACACGGCTGGTATCTCGAACCCCGCTGCCATTCAGCGCCATGGTGACGATCCGCTCCGAGACACCTTGCTTATTGCCTTCATACCGATAATCGAGTTGGAAGCAACGAAGGCAATCACGGCAACGATAACGCGCTTCGCCGCTTCGAGCATGACCGTGTTTGTAAATGCGTTCGCTAGCACAGTAGCGGCAATGGACGGGAACGGTGGCCATCATAATCCCTTGGCGTGCAAAGCACTCAGTATAAGACCCTAGCTCATACCGTTCAACTCCTCTAATTCACGACCGGCAACGCCTCGGTCTGTTTGCGAGCCAAGGTGATATCATGCATCTGCTGAGAGGCTAAGCTGACCTGTAAGAAACAGCCATCGGCCTGATCAATCACGACCTGAAATTTTAAGGTGTGGGTATGCTGTTTACCGCTGTAATAGGCGTCTTGACTTTTTTAGGACGTTCGATCGGTACTTCGCTCGTATCAAGGATCACCACGGTACGTAAAGTCGTCGCCGCCTCAGTCGCTACCGCGACGGTGATCACGGCCTTTGATGCCTTCGCCAAGACCTATGAGGCCACCACCTTTAGGCGCACGCGGCAACTCTGCTTCCGTGGTGTTGGACAATGCTTCGATTCACCGCTCCCACGCCTTTCAGGCGCGGCGCGAGCACTGGCTATTGTAGGGCCTCGTCCACTTCATTCCCCCTTACTGCCCCGAACTCACTCTCATCGAAATCCGCTGGCGGCAGATTAAATATCACTGGCTTCCGATGGCGGCTTATGAGAGCTTTGCTCACTTGAAGGACAAGGTACTCGATGTCCTTCAACAGGTCGGTGATAAATATCGGATTACTTTCGCTTGAGTACTTAGCAGCTAATCAGAGTTCAACATGCTATTGCCTGCCACTAAGCCTAAAACTGGAAGCCTATCCACGCCCACAGGGTTTTCTCTTGCTGCGCAATAAGCCCCATGTCTAAGTCACTATGTTTTTTAATACACTTGTCCAACTGGACGAGCAAAGCCTCAAAGCCATGAATCACCTTGTCGGAATGAATGCGCGCCCTTGGCATATTGCCAAGAAACAATAACACCTGAGCCGGTGTCAGCCGACTTTTGGGAATAACCGCATTTAACAGACTGGCCAAATCGACATAACATAGCTTCCACTTTTGCCGTGACCTTATTTTTAAGGGCTCACCGTAAATTGCCGTTATTTCACTGAGCTGATCATACAGGCTGATAAAGGCCAGTTTGTTCTCTGGCTTGTTTTTAGCTCTGCCTTGTATTTCATCTTGATCTTTATGCGGTTTAAACATAGTCAGTGTAGTACAACCCAGACCGTTAGCTAATGAAGCCCCCTGTTTTACTAACCACCTTGTAATACTCTCCCATAGCGCCCCCAATAATAATTACCGCCCGGTTGCCGATTAATCAATCTGGCTTCTTCCAAGTGCTCTAAATACGCTGATAACTTTGCTTCATCCATCGCTACTTCTGTTTTTAAATGCTCCAGCAATATAGACGGCCACCGCCAAATTGCATTCAGCACCGGCAGTGCCCCTGCCCTCGCGTGCAGAATAGTGCTCGTTTTATCTTCATTAGGCAGCATTACTGCCATCAAAGGGAGAATGGGAGCGGTATAAATCAAGCACTGTCGCCAAAACTCGACATGCACCCGCACCCTTTATAATTTTTGGCCTAGACCTTAAAACAATCCAGCAGTTATCAAATCAGCGCATTTTCAGTGTATAATAATTGACGCTTACGTCAACGTAAGTTATGGTAATCTTCGCATTTTGTGATGCAAAGCCCAAAACCATCAACACCGCTAGGGATCTTTTCCATGTCTATGAATAGCCCCGTTCAGCCTGTCGCAAATCCGTCTCCTAAATTAGCTCGCCCCGTCCGTTTTGTGACCGCTGCCAGCCTATTTGATGGGCATGATGCAGCCATTAATATTATGCGCCGCATTCTTCAAGCCAATGGGGTGGAGGTGATTCACCTTGGACACAATCGATCTGTGGCTGAGATTGTCAATGCCGCACTGCAAGAAGATGTACACGGCATCGCGATTAGCTCCTATCAAGGCGGCCATGTTGAATACCTGAAATACATGGTGGATATGCTGCGTGAGCAAGATGGCGCGGATATTCGTATTTTTGGGGGCGGCGGTGGCGTCATCATTCCTGAAGAAATTAAGCTATTGCAAGATTATGGCGTCACCCGCCTCTATTCCCCACAAGACGGCCAGCAAATGGGTTTGCAGGGGATGATTTTAGATATTATCGCCCGCTGCGATTTTGATCCGGGTGCAGCAGCACCCACAACGCTGGAAGCAATTCAAGCTGGCAATTGGCGCGCTTTAGCGCATACGATTACAGCCTTAGAAAACAATACACTCAAGCCTGAACTCCGTGCTGAAATTCTGGAACATGCTGCGCATTCAGACAAAAAAATCCCCGTACTTGGTATCACGGGTACTGGCGGTTCGGGCAAGTCTTCACTCACCGATGAAATCATTCGCCGCTTCCGTTTAGGCCAGCAAGATCAATTAAAGATTGCCATCATTGCCGTCGACCCCACACGGCGCAAAACCGGCGGTGCGCTACTCGGCGACCGGATTCGGATGAATGCGATTGATCATCCGAATATTTTCATGCGCTCGATTGCCACCCGCGAAGCCGTCGGCGAAATCCCTGAAGTGATTAAAGAGGTAGTCGCTGCTACCAAACTGGCGGGCTTCGATTTAATCATTGTCGAAACACCCGGTATTGGTCAAGGCGACGCAGCCATCGTGCCGCTAGTGGATGTCTCTTTATATGTAATGACTCCAGAATTTGGCGCACAAAGCCAACTGGAAAAAATCGACATGCTCGATTTTGCGAGTGCTGTCGCGATCAATAAATTTGACCGCAAAGGCGCAGAAGATGCTTATCGGGATGTCTGCAAACAAGTACAACGTAATCGTGAAGCTTTCGGCCAAAGCCCTGAAGAAATGCCAGTGTTCGGCACAATAGCAGCGCGCTTTAATGATGATGGGGTCACCGCACTTTATCAAAATTTGCTAAGCCAATTGGAAGTTGCAGGCTTATTGATTCAGCATAACCAATTGCCTGCTGTTCAGGTGCGTAAATCTTCAGGTAACTCAGTGATTGTTCCACCCGAGCGGGTACGTTATTTGGCAGAAATTGCCGAGACAGTGCGCGGTTATCATAAAACGGTGAATGAGCAAGCCAAACTTGCGCGTGAACGTCAGCAACTACGTGAAACCAAACGCATGCTCGGTTCAGCAGCAAATGATCTGACTGCTTTAGATGAACTGATTGCCCAACGCGATGAGCAACTCGATAGCCGGGCGCGCAAGCTTCTGGAAATTTGGCCACAAGTGCGTGCGAGTTATTCAGGCGATGAATATGTGGTGAAAATTCGTGACAAAGAAATTCGCACCACCCTCAAGCGTACTACTCTTTCTGGGACGAAAGTTCCGAAAGTCGCCTTGCCGCGCTTTGAAGATCAGGGCGAGCTCCTCAAATGGCTTCTGCTAGAAAATCTTCCCGGTAGCTTCCCGTATACCGCCGGCGTATTTGCCTTCAAACGTGAAAATGAAGATCCAACCCGAATGTTTGCGGGTGAGGGCGACCCGTTCCGCACCAATCGCCGCTTCAAGCGCTTATCGGAGCATTCGGCGGCTAAGCGCTTATCCACGGCTTTCGATTCGGTGACTCTATACGGCTGTGATCCTGATCTGCGCCCGGATATTTATGGCAAGGTCGGCAACTCTGGGGTGTCGATTGCGACTTTAGATGATATGAAAGTCTTGTACGATGGCTTTGATCTTTGCAATCCGACGACTTCGGTTTCGATGACGATTAATGGCCCGGCGCCGATTTTGTTGGCGATGTTTATCAATACGGCGATTGAGCAACAAGTCGCTAAATTTGAAGCAGATAATGGCCGTCGCCCTACTGATGAAGAAATCGAAAAGGTACGTACTTGGGCGCTAGAGAATGTACGCGGTACAGTGCAAGCCGATATTCTCAAAGAAGATCAAGGCCAAAATACTTGCATCTTCTCGACTGAGTTCGCGCTGAAAATGATGGGCGATATTCAAGAATATTTCGTCCAGAATAAAGTTCGGAATTTCTATTCGGTGTCGATATCTGGCTATCACATTGCCGAAGCAGGCGCGAATCCGATTTCGCAACTCGCCTTCACGCTCGCGAATGGTTTCACTTATGTGGAAACTTATTTAGCGCGCGGCATGCATATTGATGATTTCGCGCCGAATTTATCCTTCTTCTTCAGCAATGGCATGGACCCTGAATACACCGTGATGGGGCGCGTCGCACGGCGGATTTGGGCGACGGCCATTCGCTTTAAATACGGTGGCAATGAACGCAGTCAGAAACTGAAATACCATATCCAAACTTCAGGGCGCTCACTGCATGCGCAGGAAATGGATTTCAATGATATTCGTACGACCCTGCAAGCCTTGATTGCGATTTATGACAACTGCAATAGCCTGCATACCAATGCCTTCGACGAAGCGATCACGACACCGACTGAAAACTCGGTGCGGCGTGCCTTAGCCATCCAGCTGATTATCAATAATGAATGGGGCTTAGCCAATAATGAAAACCCGCTACAAGGTGCTTTCATTATTGATGAGCTGACTGACTTGGTTGAAGAAGCCGTACTGCAAGAATTTGAGCGGATTGCCGAACGGGGTGGCGTGTTAGGTGCAATGGAAACGGGCTATCAGCGCGGCAAGATTCAAGACGAATCCATGTATTATGAGCACAAGAAACATGATGGTAGCTTGCCGATTATTGGGGTGAATACTTTCCTCAATCCGAAGGGACGCGAAGCATTCACCATTGAATTAGCCCGCTCCTCCGATGAGGAAAAGCAAAGCCAGTTGACGCGCTTAGCCGATTTCCAAAGCCGTAATGCTGCACAAACTCAAATAGCCTTGGAGCGAGTACAACAAGCTGCGATTCATCATCAAAATATTTTCAATGAATTGGTCGGTGCGGTGCGCTATTGCTCACTGGGGCAAATTTCTCAAGCACTGTTTGATGTTGGCGGGCAGTATCGCCGCAATATGTAGTTTCTTTTCCAGACTCATGAATGCCTCATCTTGGGGCATTCATTTTCCACTTATCTCCTCATCGTTTACCTTGATCACATCATCACAAGACTAATTAGTATTTTTTATATAAAATCATTTTCATTATAAAAATACTAAGGTGTCACCCAATGAAACGCCTCCAACAAACCGGCATGACGCTGATCGAAATCATGGTTACTTTAGGTGTAGTTGCCATCCTTGCAACCGTCGCTGCTCCTAGTCTACAAAGCATGATCGAACGTAATCAGCTACAAGCTTTAACTAATAATATGGTTTCAAACCTTTATTTTGCGCGGAGTGAGGCGGCGAAGCGTGGCTTTAATGTGGCTTTATGTGCGAGCGACTCCAGTCAAAACTCCTGTGACACAGAAGCAACGAGCTTCGCCAATGGTTGGATTATCTTTACCGATTACGACAGTAACTTAGCCTTAACGAACTCAAGCACCCTATTTGATACCGATGGTGACGGCTTACTCGACACGCCAGAGCAAATTTTATTTATTAGCGAAGCACCTAATAACCGATTCACTATGACTTCAAATGGCAACCCTGCCAATTCGATTACTTATCGCTCTACTGGACAAACTTCACCTAGATCCTTTAGCTTAGTTGTAACCAATCACGAGCAGACCCACAATTTGTCACGTATTTATTTTAATACTACCGGACGAGTACGTTCTTGTATGGTAAAAACTGGCGAAACCGACTGCTAACTAAAAACCCAGCTCCTTATCAAAGTTGCTGAATCTCTCCTTCAGTGACTTTTAAGCTAAACTCTTCTTTATAAGCTATTTATACTGTGCATTCGCACGATTCTAAAAAATGGCGAAGGTTACTGGGCATATTCATTGCATTATAAGTGCACACCAACAGCCCACCACCTCACAAAGTCTAAACACACTAAGCTCAGCAGCAAGCTAGGGAGACCACCACATGACATTCTCTAAAGAAGAGCAGGCCAAACGTTACCGCTATTACACTCAACCGCGCGTCGTTAGCGAGCTAGCTAACAAAACTCTCGCCTTAATTTTGGCAGGCGGTGAAGGTTCGCGCCTGAAAAATCTAACTTTTTGGCGAGCTAAACCCGCCGTGCCATTTGGTGGTAAATACCGCATTATCGACTTTACCCTCTCCAATTGTGTGAACTCTGGGATTCGCAAAATTGGGGTTTTAACTCAATACCGCTCGCATTCATTGATCCGGCATTTACAGCGCGCTTGGAATTTTATGCGCGTTGAAATTGGTGAGTTTGTGGAAATTATCCCGGCTCAACAACGCACTGACAAACGTGAATGGTATCAAGGCACGGCAGATGCCCTCTTCCAAAATATTGAACTCGTGCAACGCCATGACCCTGAATACATTTTAGTCCTAGGTGGCGACCATATTTACAGCATGGATTACTCAAAAATGCTGTTGGAGCATGTAGTATCGGGGGCTGATTTTACCGTAGGTTGTATTGAAGTACCCTTAGAAGAAGCCAAAGGTTTTGGCGTAATGGCGGTGGATGAACAGATGCGCATTACCCGCTTCACTGAAAAGCCTGCTAATCCTGAGCCGATTCCGGGCAAGCCTGACAAAGCCTTAGCTTCAATGGGTATTTATGTGTTCTCGCGTGAATTTTTGTTCCGCACTTTAATCGAAGATGCTGACAGGATTCACTCTTCACATGATTTCGGCAAAGATATTATCCCCAATCATATCGCTAAAGCCCATGCATGCGCCTTCCCCTTCCGCAATGAAAAAGATGAACCCGGTTATTGGCGAGATGTTGGCACGGTCTATTCCTATTGGCAAGCCAATATGGAATTGTGTGCGATTGAGCCAGAATTGAATTTATATGATCGGGATTGGCCAATTTGGACGTATCAGCCGCAATCACCACCTGTTAAATTCGTTTTCAATCAAGCAGGTCGACGGGGTGAGGCGGTTGACTCTTTAGTTTCAACCGGCTGTATCATTTCGGGTGCAAGTATTTTAAATTCGGTGGTGTTCTTTAATTGTACGGTCGAAAACTACACGCATATTACCGAAAGTGTCATCCTGCCCAAGGTCAATATTGGTCGCAATTGCCGGATTCATCGTGCAGTGATTGATAAGGCTTGTGTGATACCCGATAACACAGTAATCGGTGAAAACCTTGAAGAAGACCGCAAACGTTTCCATGTATCAGAAGAAGGCATCGTGCTGGTGACCGCCGAAATGTTCGGGCAAAAGCTGCATACTGGAGACTACGATAAATTATGGCGAGAGCGTTATGGGAAATAATAAGCTGAATGTGGTGGTATGTTGGCATATGCATCAGCCTTGGTATCGAGATGGATTAGAAGGGGAATTTCGCCTGCCGTGGGTCTATTTGCATGCGATTAAAGACTACAGCGATATGGCGATGCATTTAGAACAGCATCCTGAAATGCGTGCTGTGGTCAATTTCGCCCCGGTGCTTTTAGAACAGTTGGACGACTACAGTCAGCAACTGCAAACACTGCTACAAACCGGCGAGCCGACTAAAGACCCCTTGTTAAATTTATTGGCGGGTCTTGCGCCTATTCCGCGCGATGAAGCAGGCCGTAGCCAGATTCTGCAAGACTGCCAACGCTGCTATGCACCCCGCATGATCCAACCTTGGGCTGATTTTCAAGCTTTATTGGATATGGTCGATGCTGCTGAAGTCGCAGGTGTAGAACATCCTCAGTACAAGTATCCACTCGCTTATTTGGGCGAGCAATATTTCTTAGATGTAATTACTTGGTATCACTTAGCTTGGCTGGGTCAATCGCTCAAGCAGCAAGCATCTGTGCAGGCTTTAATTCGCAAAGCACAGTTATTTGATCAGAACGATCGCCAGCAGCTGGTGGCCGTGATTGCTGATTGTTTACAAAGCTTAATTGCACGTTATCGCGCTTTAGCCGAACGTGGGCAAGTGGAATTGTCGATGACACCGTATATGCATCCGATTATTCCGCTATTGCAAGACTTTTCAAATATGAAATGCTCCTTGCCAGATGCTCCGGCTCCACAAGCCGCTTTTTATCCTGAGGGTAAAGAACGGGCGCGTTGGCATATGCAACGCGGTTTAGAATGCTTTGAGCATTACTTTGGCCAGCGTCCGCAGGGTGTTTGGTTATCCGAAGGGGGCATCAGCGACAGTGCGATAGCACTCTTAGATGAATTCGGCATTCGTTGGACTGCTTCCGGTGAAGGTGTATGGCGAAATAGCAGCTATCTCTCTGGCTATTACGGCGAACCAATTGACTCTAAACGTGATTTATCTAAACCGCACTCCTTACCGAATAGCGCCGTTCGTATGCATTTCCGTGATGATGGCCTATCCGATCTGATTGGCTTTAAATATAGCAATTGGAGCGCTGCCGAGGCGGTTAAAGATTTTATTCAGAACTTAGAAAACACCGCTAAATTCCTAGGTGCAGAAGCCAGCCAGCACTCTCTAGCTGTGATTCTGGATGGAGAAAATGCTTGGGAATACTATCCTGATAATGCAGTTGAGTTCTTAGATTTACTCTATACCGAACTGAATCAATCCAAGCTGATTAAAACGGCTTGTTTTGCTGATTTAATCGACCAAGTGCCTCCGAAAGACTTAGCCAAAATCTGTGCGGGTAGTTGGGTGTATGGCTCGTTCTCCACTTGGATTGGCTCAGAAGATAAAAATCGTGGCTGGGATTATTTAGTCGCCGCCAAGCAAGCTTATGATGATGCCCTCGCCGCTGGGCGCTTATCGCCGGAAGCTCAATACCAAGCCTCCCAGCAATTGGCAGTTTGTGAGGGTTCGGATTGGTTCTGGTGGTTTGGTGATTACAATGCTAGCGAAAGTGTGCGCGATTTCGAGCGTTTATTCCGCCTCCAAGTAAAACAGGTTTATAAGTTACTCAACCTAGAACCACCCGAGCAGCTCGATATTCCACTGTCGAAAGGTGGGGGTGGTGTAGAAAACGCAGGCACCATGCGTAGGAATACCTAACTAATGACCACAGCTATTATTCCCAACCGACTTGAGGTCGGTATTTTATTACACCCTACCTCCTTACCTTCTGGACAATTAGACACGGATGCTTGGCGTTGGCTTGATCAACTAGCCCAGTTAGGTGTGAGCGTTTGGCAAATGCTACCCTTAGGTTTGCCCTTAAATGGCCTGTCGCCTTATCAATGCGTATCCGCCTTTGCGTTGAATCCGAGCTTATTCCCCAGAGCTACGAACAAGCCTCGCGAACAAATTGCAGAAACGGCAGAGTTTGCAAACTGGTACCAACAAAATCAACAGTGGGTGGATGATTTCGCGCTGTTTATGGAATTGAAGGTCTCGTTCAAGGGCGCGGAATGGTCTGATTGGCCAGCCGACTATCGCAAGCGCTCGCCTGAAGCTTTAGCCAGCTTCAAAGATGAGCATGCTAAGGCTTTAGATCTGCATATCTTTGAGCAATTCTATTGCTGGCAGCATTGGCAAAGTTTACGGGCAGATGCGAAAAAATTAGGTATTCGCCTGTTTGGAGATATGCCAATTTTTGTTGCATATGACAGTGCCGATGTCTGGGCACACCCTGGACTTTTCCTGTTGGATGAGGACAGTAAGCCAACCGTCGTCACTGGTGTACCACCCGATTACTTTTCTGCGACCGGTCAACGTTGGGGGAATCCGCACTATAACTGGGCATTAATGCAAGCCACTGATTTTGCTTGGTGGCGTGAGCGCTTGCGTTATCATTTTGATTGCTTTGATTTGGTGCGGATTGATCATTTTCGGGGCTTGGAAGCGGCTTGGACTATTCCAGCTGACTGCCCAACCGCGATTGAAGGCCATTGGGTCAAAGTTCCAGGCGATGAATTACTCGCTTGCCTGCAAGCTAGCTCAGGTGATTTACCTTTAGTGGCCGAAGACTTAGGCATTATTACGCATGAAGTTACTGCCTTACGCCAACAATATAAATTACCCGGCATGTCGGTGCTGCAATTTGCGTTTGATCACTTTGGCGATAACCCACACAAACCATGGAATGTCGTACCCAACACGGTCTATTACACCGGTACGCATGATAATGACACTTTGGTAGGTTGGTTCAATGCACTCACACCCGAGCAGCAAGCTTGGTCAGTAAATTTACTCAAGCAACACGTTTTTTTGAGTATCGAACTAAATACGAGTAACATCACTGAACTGATGTTAGCAACAGTACTGCAGAGTGCAGCGGGCTTGGTGATGATTCCTTGGCAAGATGTGCTAGGACTCGGCAACGAAGCACGCATGAATGTGCCCGGAACCATAGAAGGCAATTGGCATTGGCGCTTTGATTGGAGCCAAGTCCAGCCCGATCAACTCACTCGCTTAAAAGCACAGTTGCAAAACTATCAGCGTTACCACACCGCCACAGTAGCCAACCAGTGAGATAAATCATGAACACTTCGCCAACGATGAGCGAGTTGCAGCGTCTGCAAGCAGGCACGCATCACGATCCTTTTCACTTTTTAGGTTGGCATCCGCAAGGCACTGACTGGGTTTTGCGCGTATTTTTGCCGTCTGCTGAACAAATTGAAATTAATCAGCAGCCGATGCAACGTTTAGAAGGTTCTGACTGCTTTGCATTCACAGCAATCTCAACTAGCGAGCTAGGCAAAACCGCACCGCACTTACACCCCACTCTACGTTATCTGGATAAAAAAACTGGACAGTGGTTAGAAACAACTACCCCCTACACGTTTGAGCCACAGCTTGGCGAAATTGATTTGCATTTATTAGGTGAAGGTACGCATCGCCAAGCTTGGAAAATCTTAGGTGCACATTTAAAGCAAGTGGATGGGGTTGAGGGTTGCTTATTTGCAGTCTGGGCACCGGGTGTGCAGCGCGTTAGTGTGGTGGGTAATTTTAATGATTGGGATGGCCGTCGCTATCCGATGCGGTCGCGGGGTGAAACCGGAATTTGGGAGTTATTTGTACCCGAATTACCTGCCGGTGAAGGCTATAAATATGAAGTTCTAACCCGCTTTGGCAGCATTATCCGAAAAGCTGATCCTTATGCTCAGCAGATGTTTCTTCGTCCAGAAACGGCTGCCTGCATTCCAGCACCCAGCCAGTATATTTGGCAGGATCAGGCTTGGATTCAGCAGCGCGAACAGTTTGATTGGCGACATCAGGCCATGAGCATCTATGAACTGCATGCAAGCTCATGGAAACGCCATCCCGATAATCGCTTTTACAGTTGGCGAGAACTCGCCGATACCCTAATTCCTTACATTACGAATTTGGGCTATACACATATTGAACTGCTACCCATTTCTGAGCATCCATTGGATCAATCTTGGGGCTATCAAGTTTCCGGTTATTATGCGCCGACTGCCCGTTTAGGTAGCCCAGACGACTTACGCTATTTCGTAGATTGCTGCCATCAAAATAATATTGGGATTTTGCTCGATTGGGTGCCGGCTCACTTCCCCAAAGATGATTTCGCACTCGCTCGTTTTACCGGTGAAGCGCTTTATGAACATGCTGATCCACGTAAAGGCGAGCATCAAGATTGGGGCACACTCATTTTTGATTATGGGCGCAATGAAGTGCGTAACTTCTTGATCGCGAATGCTTTGTATTGGATGGAAGAATTTCACTTGGACGGCCTGCGGGTGGATGCGGTCGCCTCCATGTTATATTTGGATTATTCGCGCCCTGCTGGGCAATGGGTGCCGAATCAATACGGTGGGCGCGAGAATATCGAAGCGGTAGCCTTCCTGCGTGAACTAAATTTGGTAGTTCATAGCCACTTCCCCGGTGTGATTACCGCCGCTGAAGAATCCACCACTTGGCCTGCCGTGTCGCGCCCGATTGAACTGGGTGGCTTAGGCTTTTCCATGAAATGGAATATGGGCTGGATGAATGACAGCCTGAGCTATATAGCGCTCGATCCGATCTATCGCAAATACCATCAAAACAAACTCACTTTTAGTCAAGTCTATGCTTGGACAGAAAACTTTGTCTTGCCCCTTTCACATGATGAAGTGGTGCACATGAAACGCAGTATGCTGGGGAAAATGCCCGGCGACTATTGGCAGCGTTTTGCTAACTTGCGTTTATTCTATGCTTGGCAATATGCGCATCCGGGCAAAAAACTACTATTTATGGGCAGTGAATTTGGGCAATGGCTCGAATGGAATGAAGCGGTTGAATTGGATTGGGGCTTGCTCGCATTCCCAGCCCACCGCAATTTGGGCACTCTAATCGGTGATTTGAACAAGCTGTATCGAACCAATCCTGCTTTGCACCAATTTGATCATGACCCTCAAGGCTTCGAGTGGATTGATTGCGATGATGCTGAGCGCTCTTTATTAAGCTTGGTACGTTATGGTGCAGATAGAGCGCAACCACTAGTAGCAGCGCTCAATTTCACCCCGATTCCGCGCGGCATGTATCGCCTTGGCGTCCCCTATGCGCACAGCTATCGCGAAGTTCTGAATACGGATAGTGAATATTACGGTGGTAGTAATTGCGGTAATACGGGCGAATTAATCGTGCAAAATCATCCCTATATGGGCTTCGAGCACTCGATTGAACTCACCCTCCCGCCCTTAGCGGCAGTTTTCTTGCAAGCTATTCCTAAAGCGGCTCAACTTGACTAAGAAACCTATTCGCGAGAACGATTAATGGCATTAAAAGTTTTATTCGCTGCCAGCGAAGCCTACCCCTTAATTAAGACCGGTGGCCTCGCTGATGTAGCTTATGGCTTACCGATTGCATTGCATGCTGAACGTGCTGATGTGCGCCTGTTATTGCCTGCTTACTACGACATGATGGGCAAGCTCAAAGATGTCTATAGCCTTGGCAGTTTGCAAATCCAAGGCGCTGGACGGATGCATGAAGTGCATATTCTGGAAGGTTCTCATGAAGCCTTCCCTTTCCCCATTTGGGTGGTGGAATGTGGTGCTTTATTTGGGCGCTCTGGTAATCCGTATATGCATCCTGATGGCTATGATTGGCCGGATAATGCCGAACGCTTCACGGTATTTTCTCGGGCTGCAGCGCTACTAGCCGACGACGCTTTAAAGCTTAATTGGCGCCCCGATGTGGTGCATGCGCATGACTGGCAAACTGGCTTAATTCCTGCCTTGTTGGAAGAGGTGCAACCACGCCCACAGAGCGTGTTTACGATTCATAATCTCGCTTATGGCGGGCATTTTTCGCATGCAGTTTATGATCAATTGCAACTAGCTTGGCATTGGTGGTCAAGTGAAGGCGTCGAGTTTTATGGGGGCTTTTCGATGCTTAAAGCAGGCATTGCTTATGCCGATGCGGTAACGACTGTTAGCCCCACTTATGCCCAAGAAATCTGTACAACTGAATTTGGCTATGGCTTAGATGGTTTCCTGCGCTCACGTAGCTACAAACTCCACGGTATCCTCAATGGGATTGATACGGAGATTTGGAATCCTAAAAATGATGACTACTTAGTCGAGCGTTATGGCCTCCGTGATGTGCGCAAAGGCAAGCTTGCGAATAAGCAAGCACTGTTAGAACGGTTTGGACAAACCCCGACTGAAGAGCAATTGGCACGCCCCTTGCTAGGTATGGTAAGTCGGCTGGTTGAACAAAAAGGCGTGGATATGGTGATGGAATGTATTCACCCGCTCCTCGCGGAAACCAATGCCGCTTTCGTCTTAATTGGTAGTGGCCATCATCATTATGAGCAAGCGCTTTATGATCTAGCGGCACGCTATCCGGGGCGGGTGATGGTCTACATCGGCTATAACGAGGGCTTAGCGCATTTATTGGAAGCAGGCTGCGATATCTTCCTGATGCCTTCGCGCTTTGAGCCTTGTGGCCTGAATCAGATGTATAGCTTGAATTATGGCACCTTGCCCATCGTCTATAACACCGGCGGTTTGGCAGATACGGTAATCAATGCGACGGCAGAAAATATCGCTGCCGATACGGCGAATGGCTTTGTATTTTACTTGCCATTTAGCCATGCCTTATTAGGCACCTTATGGTGGGTCTTGCGCCTATTTGCGGAAGACCCCAAATTGTGGCGCGCTCTGCAGCGCAATGCGCTAAAAGCAGATTTTGCATGGAAACGAAGTGCTCAGCGCTACATCGAACTCTATCGAAATAAATAAACTGGACAGGCCAACAGGAGAGTCAGGTAGATGACCACCCATCCAAGTAATCAGATTCCATTTCTTCCGGTCGAACTTGACCCTTTAGACGCTAGTGCTGACGCGATTGGCAGTGACTTTCAGCGCTATCTTTCCTATCACTTAGGGCGCTTTCAGGGCTGCCCTTCCGTGTATTTATACAATGCCTTAGCCTATACGATTCGTGATCGTTTAATGGTGGATTGGCGTAATACCTGGTCTGAATATCTCAAGCCCGGCACACGGCGCGCTTATTATATGTCGCTGGAGTTTTTGATTGGGCGCTCGCTCGGCAATAACTTATTGAACATGGATCTTGACCCTAGCGTTAAAACGGCGCTTTACAATTACTGCACTTCTTTAGAAGAAGTAGCCTCTGAAGAACCGGATGCTGGTTTAGGTAATGGCGGCTTAGGGCGTTTAGCTGCTTGTTTTATGGATAGCTGCGCGAGTTTGCGCTTGCCGGTAGTCGGCTATGGAATTCGTTATGAATACGGCATGTTCCGCCAACGGATTGAAAATGGCTATCAAACTGAAGAGCCAGATCACTGGCTACGCGATGGCAATCCTTGGGAAATCGAGCGCTCTGAATATTCGCAGCGTATTCAATTCGGCGGGCGCAGCGAAACTTATCATGATGCTGAAGGCAAAACTCGTACCCGTTGGGTAGAAACTGAAGATGTCCTCGCGATTCCTTTCGATATGCCAATTGCAGGCTATCAGAATAAAACCGTCAATACCTTACGCTTGTGGAAAGCGACGGCGACCGATGAATTCAATCTGCAAGAGTTCAACCAAGGCGATTACACTGAGGCGGTGCAGTCTAAGAACAAAGCCGAACACATTTCGATGGTGCTTTATCCGAACGATACTAGCGAAAATGGCAAAGAATTACGCTTACGTCAGCAATACTTCTTAGCTTCAGCCAGCTTGCAAGATGCCATTCGTATCTGGGAACGCGAGCACACAGAAAACAACGATTACAGCCAATTTGCGGCTGAGCATGTCTTCCAAATGAATGATACGCATCCGACGATTGCGGTTGCTGAGTTGATGCGTTTATTGATTGATGAAAAGCATCTCGGTTGGGATCAAGCTTGGGAGATTACCTCCCAATGTATGGCTTATACCAACCATACTTTGCTGCCAGAGGCTTTAGAGCGTTGGCCGGTGCATTTGTTTGCCAAACTATTGCCGCGTCTGCTGGAGATCATTTATGAGATCAATGCACGCTTCCTGCGCTTAGTCTCGATGCGTTGGCCGGGGGATACAGAGCGTCAACGGCGGATGTCGATTATTGAAGAAGGTGCCGAACGCCAAGTCCGCATGGCTTGGCTGGCAATTGTAGGTAGCTTTTCAATTAATGGTGTGGCCGCCCTGCACTCTGAATTATTGGTCAAAGACTTATTCCATGACTTTTACGAGTTATGGCCTGAAAAATTCAATAATAAGACCAATGGCGTGACCCCGCGCCGCTGGTTAGCTAATGCTAATCTGGGCTTAGCGAATTTAATCAGCCAGCATATTGGCTCTGATTGGGTGGCGCAGTTGGATCAATTGGAGCGCTTAAAGCCTTATGTTGAACCTGAACATAGCGCCTTCCAACAAGCGTGGCGGGATGTAAAGCATGAAAACAAGCAGCGCTTAGCTAAGTTAGTGAAGACTGAATGTGGAGTCGATTTCGATCCACACTCCTTGTTTGATATTCAAGTTAAACGGATTCATGAATACAAGCGTCAACTGCTCAATATTTTGCATGTGATTCACCTGTACTCACGCATTAAACAAGGGCGCGTTGAACATTGGGCGAATCGTTGTGTGTTGATTGGCGGCAAAGCAGCGCCTGGTTATGTGATGGCGAAAAGCATCATTAAGCTGATCAATAGCGTCGCCGATATGGTCAATAACGACCCTGAAGTCGGTAAGCGTCTGAAAGTCGCTTTCATTCCTAACTATCGCGTTTCTAGTATGGAAATCATTGCTCCAGCGGCGGATTTATCTGAGCAAATCTCAACGGCAGGTAAAGAAGCTTCTGGCACTGGCAATATGAAGTTCATGATGAATGGTGCGCTCACCATTGGTACTTATGATGGCGCGAATATTGAAATTCTCGAAGCAGTCGGCGAAGAAAACTTCTTCTTATTCGGCCTGCGCGAGCAGGAAGTGAAAGATTTACGCCACCATTATCGCCCTTGGGAAGTAGTTGAACGCGACCCTGACTTAAAATCGGTCATGCAACTGTTAAGTTGTGGTCATTTCAATTCATTCGAGCCGGGTATCTTTGACAACATTATCAATGGCCTACTCAGCTCGAATGATCCGTGGATGACCTTGGCTGATTTCCGTAGTTATATTGATGCTCAGGAAGAAGTGTCTAAAGCTTGGCAAGATCAAGAACGCTGGACACGCATGAGTATTTTGAATACCGCGAATAGCGGCTTTTTCTCTACCGATCGCACCATGCTCGAATACAACCGTGATATTTGGAAGTTAAATCTCAGTCAAGAGAACTAACTCCGGCTGAATTTGGTCTTTTGGATGGACAGGCAGCGCTTTTGCTGCCTGTTGCTATACTCATCCTATTCTTATGGATATGAATAAAGGCTAACGATGCGTCAGTTTACATACGGTTTACTGCTGGCTAGTGTTTGCTACGGAAGCACAGCTTGGGCAGATTGTCGAAACAATCAAGACTTCGGTACTTGGTTAAATAATTTTAAGCAAGAAGCCATCAGTGCAGGTGTCTCTGCTGATGTGGTCAATAATACGCTGAATGGCATTACCCTTGATCAAAGCGTGATTCAGCGTGACCGCTCTCAAGAAGTCTTCGCTCAAACCTTTTTAGAATTTGCTGGCAAAAAAGTGTCTAGCTATCGCCTCTCAAACGGCCAAAAGCAAATACAAACCAATGCCAAACTCTTCCAACGAATTGAGCAGGAATATGGTGTACCCGCGCCGATGCTGACTGCACTTTGGGCTTTAGAAACCGATTTCGGTGCAGTAACCGGCGATTTTTCTACGATACGTTCCTTGGCTACCTTGGCGTATGACTGCCGTCGCCCTGAACGCTTCCGCCCCGAACTCATTAGCGCCCTTTTACTCGTTCAAAAAGGCGATCAAACACCGGCTTCGATGCGTGGCGCTTGGGCTGGTGAACTCGGTCAATTGCAATTCCTACCCTCCGGCTATAACCAACAAGGTGTGGATTTTGATGGCGATGGGCATCGTGATCTGATTCGCTCTAAAGCGGATGCGCTAGCTTCAGCAGCGAATTTACTGCGCCATCACGGCTGGCAAGCAGGCCAACCGTGGCTGGTTGAAGTGCGTGTTCCACGTGAGATGGATTGGTCAAAAGCACGCTTAGATAACCGTTTGCCACTCTCAGAATGGTCAGCGATGGGCGTGACTGAAGCGGATGGTGATCCACTGCGCCCGAACGGACAAGCAGCGCTCTTATTACCGATGGGACGGAATGGCCCTGCCTTCCTAGCCTTCCCGAATTTTGATGCGATTCGCCAATGGAATGAATCAACGGTTTATGCCACCACGGCTGCCTACTTAGCCACACGTTTTGCAGGGGCCAAGCCACTATTTGCAGGCAATGCGCCGATCCAAAAGCTTTCAGTGGCACAAGTTCGGCAACTGCAATCACAGCTAGCCGCACGTGGCTTACCTGTTGGCAAAATTGATGGGATTATTGGTGAAGATACCCGCAATGCGGTGCGCCAAGTGCAGCAGCAATTAGGTTTGCCTGCGGATGGCTATCCTGATCAGGTCTTGCTAGGAAAACTGTAGAGTTTAAACATTTTAGGCAAAGCCTATTTAGTGCTTTGCCTAAAACTTCAATTCAGTCGCAACTCACGCGGCAAAACAAACGAAATATTCTCCGTAATCCCTGAGTTCTGCACCTCCACCGTCGCACCTAAAGCCTTTAAATGTTCCAAAACGCCATTCACCAATACTTCTGGCGCTGAAGCACCCGCCGTCAAACCAATACGTTGCACACCTTCTAGCCATTCAGGGCGAATGTCAGCGGCATCATCAATTAAATAAGCAGGCGTACTACGTTTCTCAGCAATTTCACGCAGGCGATTAGAATTCGAACTATTCGGTGAGCCAACCACTAAGACTAAATCACAAGTTTCCGCCAGCATTTTTAGAGCATCTTGGCGATTCTGGGTGGCATAGCAAATATCGTCTTTACGTGGGCCGACAATCGCTGGGAATTTGCTGCGTAAACTATCAATCACCATCGCAGCATCATCCACTGAAAGCGTCGTTTGGGTCACAAAGGCTAGCTTTTCTGGATTAATGACCTCTAAAGCGGCAACTTCTTCCGGCGAATCGACGCGATAAATCTGCCCACCAAAACTAGTTTCATACTGCCCCATTGTGCCTTCGACTTCAGGGTGATTTTTGTGGCCGATTAGAATCGTTTCGCGACCTTCGCGGCTATAACGAGTGACCTCAACATGAACTTTTGTGACTAGCGGGCAAGTCGCATCGAAGACTTTTAAGCCGCGCTGCTTAGCTTCTTGTTGCACAGCACGTGATACACCATGCGCACTAAAAATCACCGTAGCATTGTCAGGCACTTCATCTAGCTCTTGGACAAAGACTGCCCCTTTAGCTCGCAAATTATTCACCACAAAGCGGTTATGCACGACTTCATGGCGGACATAAATCGGCGCACCCAAGACCTCTAAAGCGCGGTCGACTATTTCAATAGCGCGATCAACTCCAGCACAAAAACCGCGTGGATTAGCGAGCGTGACTTGCATGCGACTTGCCTCTAAAACTGAAGAACAATGATTGTATCAAGAATGTGAATGGCTTTTTATATCAATGACCGTGCCTTCAGCCCGATCAAGTTGGACTTGTTCTAACTTCTGCCCCAGCACATAAGCACGCCCATGTAAGCGCTCATAACCGGCCAAGCTAAATTCAAACTCATAAATCCGCCGCAAGTTGACTTGCCCCGAGTCAGCACGGGCGAGTCTGAGTTTTTTTAAGGCAACGGTTTGATCGAGTAATTGAGCGCCAATTTCTTGGCAAGCGATGGCTGCAGCTCTAATAGCACGCTCGCGACTTTTGAGGCTATCTTGCCAAAACCAAGCAAGGGCGAGAAGTGCCGCGATAAAAATGAAAATTCCCATACTCTGCTTATTTAATTTAAGGTAGAACACAGTCTCAAGGAAAACTAGGGATTTGGCAAATTCGCCTATCCCTAATCCTAGTTTTAGCTAAGCAGCTTTAAGCTTCAGCATTTTCTAGTACCAAAACACCGGCTCCGGTATTAGAAATCGGCGCATGATAATGCTTATGCACTACCTTTACATTCGGCTGCAAAGCGCCACGCATCACCAGCCACATAATTGTTTCAATGCCTTCTGTTCCGGCCTTTTCCATAATTTCGGAATTGGAAAGCTGCGTGAGCCACTCAGGGTCATTGATGATTTTTTCCATGCAGAACAAATCGAAGTCGACATCAATAATCCCTGCACGCTCGCCTTGCAATTGATGCGACATGCCGCCTGTGCCAAAGATAACGACTTTTAAATCCTCAGGATAAGATTCAATTGCTTTGCGCAACGCCTTACCCAACTGATAGCAACGGCGTGCGCTGGCTACCGGATGCTGCACCGTATTGACTGCCAGTGGAATGGCTTTCACTGGCCATTCGGGTAAGTGCCGCCACATCAGCGCCATTGGTGTTATAAAGCCATGATCGACCAGCATTTCTTGGCACATCGCCATGTCGAACTCTTGGCGAATCAAGGACTCCACTAAATGCCAAGAAAATTGCGCATCACCTTCAAATGAAGCCAAGGTTTGTAAGCCCCAACCTTCATCTGCATTTTCATAGCGATCCGCACAGCCCAGCGCAAAAGTCGGAATTTGATTAAGGAAAAAATTCAAACCATGATCGTTATACACGACGATAGCAACATCAGGTTTTACCTCATCCAACCAAGCTTTGACTGGCTCGTAGCCATCAAAAAACCGTTTCCAATACGGATCATTTTCCAGCTTGTTGCTCATCGCATTGCCGATTGCGGGGATATGCGAGGTAGTGACACCACCAACGATTCTAGCCATGCCAATAACCTCCAGTTTTAGCCAACTTTTCTTCAAAGCCTGCTGCATTACGATTTAATAAAGCCTGAAATTCAGGGGTGCTGATCTTCTGAAACGAAGCCCCTGCATCTTGTACACTTAAGCCATGAAAAATAGCGATTTTCGCTAAATAATAGATATTGCCACCGAGATGCAGCAGCTTCAGAAAGTCAGCGGCTAGCACTGCTTCACGCTGTTCATCGCTCAAACCGAACTTGCGGCAATAAGCATCCATATCGCGGACAAATTCGTCGCGATTCGCCTGCTGATTGAAAGAATAAGCCATTTTATTCAGCGCATACCCCGAATGAGAGCGCTTACCATCGAACACATAAGTGCCCGGTATTTTTTCATAATCATGAGCTTGCCAAACCATCTCCATCCTCCTCACTATTCAGTATGCTAGTAATTGTTCAGCTTTAGAGTGGAAAGCTGAATGACAAATTATGCCGTCGGCTTGTACTTTTTAGTGCTTGAGTTAAGTAATTGACTTAGATCAATAATTTAGGAGATTGAAAACCTCAAGACATAAAAAAGGGTGAGACTAGCTCACCCTTTTAAAGCTCAAATTAATGGCAGTTTAGTGAATCTTCAGAGACTCGAACTTGCCCGCTTTGATTTCCATTTCACGGTAGGAGCCAGGTACATCACCAGCCTCATCGAACTCAACGTTGGTAGCACCGACATAATCAACATCTTTGCCTTCAGCAATCATCTTTAAGCCTTTCGCTAATTCGCCAGGGAGGATTTTTTCGCCTGGAGCATTCGCGACATCTTTAAT
Source organism: Thiolinea sp. (assembly GCA_049290875.1). Classification (GTDB taxonomy): domain Bacteria; phylum Pseudomonadota; class Gammaproteobacteria; order Thiotrichales; family Thiotrichaceae; genus Thiolinea. The sequence goes on along the minus strand of JBATOI010000036.1, from coordinate 139,015 downwards.
TTTCGCTTGAATCGCAGCGCGATCTGCTGATTTTGCAGCTTCCATCGCTAAAGCAATTAAAGCGGCTGCATCATAAGATTCGCCACGATAAGGGCCGCCTTTTGGATCAATTTTTGCACCTTCAGCAATTTTGTTCCAAGCGTCAGCACCTTCGTACTCACCGCCCGCCATCGTACCGAAAGAACCTTCGATATTTTTGCCTAGGTCAGCTGCAAACTTCTCACCGACCATCCCGTCAGCCAGAATGAAGCGCTTATAAGCACCTGTATCTAAAGCGTTTTGGACGATACCTTTACCGCCTTGATCCAAATAGCCAAAAACGACTAAGTCTTTAGCACCCGAAGCGGCTAAAGCAGCTACTTCCGCCGCATAATCTGCTTTGCCATCTTCGTGAGAAGCATTGATGACGATTTTGCCACCTAGCTTTTCATACGATTTAGAGAAGGATTCGCTCAAGCCTTTACCATAGTCATTATTGGTATAGGTGATAGCGACTTCATTGATACCACGATCTTTCACAATCTTCGCTAACACTTCGCCTTGACGAGCATCGGAAGGCGCAGTACGGAAGAAGAAATCTTTATCTTCAATTGTAGTCAAAGCAGGAGAAGTGGCTGAAGGAGAAATGCTTAATACGCCATTCGGCGCGCTCACATTGTTTACAACCGCAGTCGTTTCGCCAGAGCAAGAAGCACCCACTAGAGCGACAACCTTTTCAGAAGTCACTAAACGCTCAGCAGCAGCTGTAGCCGCAGCAGCATCCACGCAAGAAGAGTCCGCGCGGACTACCGTGATTTTTTTACCACCTAATAACGCGCCAGAATCAGAAACTTCTTTAAACGCTAATTCAGCTGAAGATGCCATGTTTGGAGTTAACGACTCGATTGGCCCAGTGAAGCCCATCAATACCCCAACTTTAATCTCATCATCAGCAGCAAAAGCCGTACCCGTCAGGCTCGCCATAATCGCTGTTGCTAACAGTAATTTTTTCATGTGTGTCTCCTCATTATCAATCAAGCTTACCTGTTTTGTTCAGGCAAAAGTCCCCATGGGCTAAAGCGCATCACCAGTAGCAATACCGCCCCCATAATAATCACACGCATGTATTGCGCACTATCCAACAAGTGTTTGCGCAATCCATTGTCATCTCCCATCCCTGAGGTTAAAGCATCCATTAACCAAAAACCAACCGGCTCAGCTTCGACCCAGATTAACCAGACCAAGAAACCACCGAGCACTGCCCCCAGATTATTACCAGAACCACCCACAATCACCATTACCCATATCAAAAAGGTGAAGCGCAGTGGGCTATAAGAACCGGGGGTAAATTGTCCATCTAAAGTGGCGAGCATCGCACCCGCAATACCCACGACCGCAGAGCCTAAAATAAAGATCTGCAAATGCCGTCCGGTCACATCCTTGCCCATCGCATCAGCGGCGACTTCATTGTCACGAATCGCGCGTACCATCCGCCCCCAAGGCGAATCTAAGGCCAAGACGCACAATTGCAAGATGATGACTAATACTAAAGCAAATAGGCCGGTATAACAGAGCTTTACGAAAATACTAGCGCTGTCGACCACCAGTGTCTGTAAGACCGCAGCATGTTCAGTAGAGTTCAATCCGGCTAAAGAGCCTGAATTTAAACGATCCACTAGGTTTATAAACCAAGGTGCTTGCTGCAACTCCAGCTCATACGGCACGGGGCGTGGTAGACCTGTGACATTTTTCACCCCACGAGTTAGCCAATCTTCATTGCGCATGACTGCGACTAGAATTTCAGAAATCCCCAAGGTCGCAATTGCTAGATAGTCTGAACGCAAACCCAAGGCAATCTTGCCAATTAGCCAAGCTGCACCGGCTGCTAAGAAGCCACCGACGATCCAAGCAAACACTACCGGCAAACCTAAACCACCGAGATAACCGGTACTTGCTGGGTTCACCGCCTCAATCGCAGTAACGCCGGGATCGAGGATATAACGACTAATGACAACACCAAGGATAATGACCAAGCTAATTAACAAGCCATGAAAGCGCTTACCTTTGAGAGCCTTATGCACAAAGAGAGCCGCACTCATCGTGGCTAAAATCGCTAGTAAAGCGAATAAAACGCGCATTCCCCCTGCTTGCCAAGCCTCTTTAACCGGTGGCATCGAGACAATAATCGTCGCCATCCCGCCTAAAGCAGCAAAGCCCATAATCCCAACATTAAACAGCCCTGCATAACCCCATTGAATATTCACACCCAAGGCCATCAAGGCTGAGATCAAACACAGATTAAGAATAGTCAGTGCTAGTGCCCAAGATTGCGTAACACCGATAAGAATCAACAAGCCCGCCATCACTAAAAAAGCGAGGCTCGCGCGCACGGTATTATCGTGAAGGGGCTGATTAGATGGACGTTGACTCATAGCACTTTCCCCTTAAAGAGGCCGGTTGGCTTGACTAATAAAACAATAACCAAGATAACAAACGACACCGCAAATTTGTATTCGGTCGAAAGCAATTGCACTAAACCATCGGGAGCCATATCCGCTGGTAAGACATAGATCAGAACCTTCTTATAAGCATAAGTCACAATGACTTCAGAGAAGGCGATAATGAAACCACCCACTACAGCGCCAATGGGCTTACCGATTCCACCAACGATAACGGCTGCGAAAATCGGCAGCAGCAAATTGTAATAAGACAGTGGTTTATAGCCCTTATCCAAGCCGTAGAGCACGCCAGCGACGGTGGCTAAAGCGGCGGTAATAATCCAAGTAATCCGTACAATCCGATCAGGGTTAATTCCTGAGAGCAGCGCTAGATTTTCATTATCCGCATAAGCACGCATCGCTTTGCCGGTTTTAGTCCGCTGCAAAAACCAGAACAATAAACCCACTAGAATGAAGGCAAGAATAATCGTCAGTGCTTGCGAAGTACGAATGACTAAAGACTCATCTAAGCCAGACCAAGCCCTAAAGGCATCAGCAGTCAAAAAGAAGCGTTCGCCATCTGCAAAGTTCTGATCATTCGGCCCCAGCAGCAAGCGTACTAAACCGTTCATGATGAACATCACACCTAAAGACGCCATGACGAAGGTAATTGATTTACTGCGCTTCATTCGGTAATAGCGATAAACATAACGATCTGTCGCCAAGAGTAGCAAGGCGGTGACCAGAATCCCAACCGGCAAGGCCAATAAAGCCGTGGGCAAAAAACCTAAGGTAATCCCCCAAGACTGCAGCAACCAAGTCATCATAATCGTGATGACCGTGCCGAACGCCATGGTTTCACCTTGAGCGAAATTCGAGAAGCGCAGCACGCTATAAATCATGGTAACGCCCAGCGAACCTAGGGCTAATTGGCAACCGTAAGTCAGAGCAGGTACAAAAACAAAGTTGGCAAAAACCACTAAAGCATTTAGAAAATCCGTCATGCTTAGCCTCCTAGGAACGATTTGCGAACGACTGGATCAGCCAACAGCGCTTGCCCAGTACCGGTGTGCTTATTCTCACCCATGACTAAGACATAACCACGATCCGCGATTTCTAAAGCCTGCCGCGCATTCTGTTCCACCATCAACACCGCCATCCCCATCGACTTGACCTCCAGAATCCGGTCAAACAGCTCATCCATGACAATGGGTGAAACTCCAGCCGTAGGCTCGTCCAGTAATAACACTGAGGGTTTAGTCATCATCGCGCGCCCAACGGCTACTTGCTGACGTTGCCCCCCCGAAAGCTGGCCTGCAAGTTGATAGCGCTTTTCTTTTAGAATGGGAAACAGGTCATAAATCTGGTCACGGGTATCGGTAAAATCATCTTCACGTAAAAAAGCACCCATTTCTAGATTCTCTTCTACGGTCATGCTAACAAAGACATTTTCAGTCTGGGGCACGAAAGCAATACCTTCGCTAATCCGCGCTTCGGGGGCTAAATGGGTAATATCTTTGCCATCTAAAGTGACTCGACCTTCCCGCAGATTGAGCAAGCCTAAAAACGATTTCATGGCCGTTGATTTACCAGCGCCATTCGGGCCTACAATCACGGCAATTTCGCCTCGATCGACACTAATATTGCAGCCATTTAAAATGCTGGGGCCAGCGCCATAACCGCCCGTTAAATTCTCACCGACTAAATAGGTCATGCTGCTTCCCCGCTTTTCATTAAGCTCTTATTTTTCAGCCCACGCCCTAAATAAGCTTCAATGACTTTCTCATCATTTTTAACTTGCTCAGCCGTCCCTTGGATGAGTACCGAGCCTTCGGCGAGTACGACAACCGGATTACAAAGCCGCGAGATAAAGTCCATATCATGCTCAATCATGCAGAAGGTATAACCACGCTCCTGATTCAAGCGCAGAATCGCATCGCCAATTTCACCCAAAAGTGTCCGGTTAACCCCTGCTCCGACTTCATCCAGCAGTACAATGCGTGCATCGACCATCATGGTGCGGCCAAGCTCGATCAGTTTCTTTTGCCCACCAGAGAGATTGCCTGCCTTCTCATGCATCACGTGGGAGATTTTTAAAAACCGAATCACATCCTCAGCCCGCTCGCGCACCTCGGCTTCTTGTTCACGGATTTTTTTGCGGTGAAACCAAGTGTTCCAAAGCTTTTCACCCAATTGACCTGAGGGAACCATCATCAGGTTCTCCAGCACGCTCATACTGGAAAATTCGTGGGCAATTTGGAAGGTTCGAAGGAGGCCTTGGTGGAAGAGTTCGTGGGGCTTAAGGCCAGTGACATCTTGGCCATCAAGGAAGATTTGCCCTGAAGTGGGTGGATACAAACCTGCAATAAGATTAAATAAAGTAGACTTGCCAGCGCCATTTGGCCCAATTAAACCTGTAATTGAGCCTTTTTCTATGGTGAGCGTCGCATGATTAACAGCCTTCAAGCCGCCAAAATGCTTAGATACATCTCTAACTTCAATCATACTCTACTCCTCCGCTTATATTAGTGAAAAGCCCTAAATCTCTTCACCAAGCAACACTCGACTACTAAATTAAATCCTGCTCTCTCCCAACAAGATTTAAAATATTTTAAGCTTTAAATATTTAACTCTAAAGCATTTTTATAGTCTAGTCAAAGGCTTAGAAACAAGATAGCGCTCTACTCCAGTCGATCTGAAGCAAACAAACTCAGAAACACCAGAGTGACGGCTCCTAAAGTGATAGCGATATCGGCCACATTAAACGTAGCAAAGCGATAGTTCTCCATCACAAAAGGAATGTCAAAATAAACATCAATAAAATCAATTACCTTACCGTAGAGCACGCGATCAATTAAATTACCTATCGCGCCCCCAACGATTAAGGATAAACCGAAAGCAGTCCAGTTGCGGCCTTTAGTCAGTTTACGCAACCAGTTAATGATGAAAACGACTGCAATTACAGCTAAACCTGCAAAAAACCAGCGCTGCCAACCATTATGATCACCCAAAAAGCTGAAAGCGGCACCATAGTTGTAGGCCAAGGTAAAATTTAGATGCGGGAATACCTGATAAGGCATGCCATGCTCTAAATTAGCCTCAGCCATCCATTTGGTCAGTTGATCAATAGCAACCACCACCGCGGCCACCCATAACCACGACAGCATGCCACGACGCTCGTCAATACGAGATAAAGATCGGAAACTACGCATACTCACGGCACTCACCTGAGCCAGCTACATTCTCGATGCAGCGACCACATAGTTCTGGATGATTAGGATCAGCACCTACATCAGCAACATGATGCCAACAACGCACACATTTAGTTGCTTCCGAAACCGTCGCTACACCCTGCAAACCTTCCAGTAAAGTTTCAGCATGCGCTGGTGCTACACCGTAATGTAAACGCGCTGCGGAGGTAATGAAGACAAACTTCACTTCATCTTCCAATTTCGCCAACGCCTTGCCCTGCTCGCTATCGGAGGCACAATACAAATCGACTTCAGCTTCCAAACTAGAACCAATCTTGCCTGCAATGCGCAGATTTTCGAGCTCCTTACTCACTGCTTCTCGGGCGGCAAAGATATGCTCCCAATCGGCTGCCGATACTTTTTCATTCACATCGAGCGGAAATAAACCATCATACCACTGCATAAACAATACATATTCTTCGGTTTCGCCGGGCAGATATTTCAGAATTTCTTCCGCGGTAAAACTCAAAATCGGACACATCCAACGCAACATCGCCCGCAAAATATGCCAAGCGGCGGTTTGTGCCGAACGCCGACCCAAGCTATCCGCCTGCATGGTATATTGGCGGTCTTTAGTAATGTGCAGGAATAAACTACTCATTTCCACTGCGCAAAAACGCTGAATTTCTTGCGATACCAAATGGAATTGGTAACGATCGTAAGCGGAAATAATGCGCTGTTGCGATTGATACGCCTGATCCACGGCCCAACGATCTAAAGCCAGCATATCTGGCGGCGCAACCACATCTTTGGCGGGATCAAAATCACCCAAATTTGCCAATAAGAAACGCGCAGTATTCCGAATGCGGCGATAGGCTTCGGTATTGCGCTTGAGGATTTCATCGGAGAGCGTCATTTCGCGACTGTAATCAGCAGACGCAATCCATAGACGCAGAATATCAGCGCCCAGCTTATTCATAATGTCTTGCGGTTCGATACCATTGCCTTTCGACTTGGACATCTTTTCGCCTTTTGCGTCCACCGTAAAGCCGTGGGTTAACACCGCTTTATACGGCGCGAAACCGTGCATCGCCACCGAAGTCAAAATCGAAGAATGGAACCAACCGCGATGCTGATCCGAACCTTCTAAATACATATCGGCTGGAAAACGCAAATCAGGACGGGTTTCCAATACGGAAAAGTGTGTAGTTCCCGAATCAAACCAAACATCGAGCGTGTCGGGTACTTTGGTGTATTGATCCGCTTCAGCACCGAGTAATTCGGCCTTGTCCATCTCAAACCAAGCATCAATGCCGCCTTGCTCAATCTTTTGCGCAACTTGCTCAATCAACACTTCGGTATTCGGATGCAAATCGCCAGTTTCTTTATGGATAAACAGCGCAATCGGCACGCCCCAAGTGCGTTGACGTGAGATACACCAGTCAGGGCGATTCGCAATCATGCCTTCGATCCGCGCCTGCCCCCAATCGGGAACCCACTGCACTTTTTGGATGGAGTCTAAAGTTTGTTGACGCAAACCCAACTTATCCATGCTCACAAACCATTGTGGCGTAGCACGGAAAATCAGTGGGGTTTTGTGCCGCCAGCAATGCGGATAACTGTGCTTAAATTTGCTGGAAGCCAATAAAGCATGATGTTCTTTCAGCACTTCAAGCACATGCGGATTGACCTTGTGCACCGACTCGCCCGCAAAATACTGAATGCTCGGCTGGAACGTACCATCATCCAATAAAGGATTGCCCACCGGTAAGCCATAACGCAAACCGACTGTGAAATCTTCTTGACCGTGCGCGGGCGCGGTGTGTACTGCTCCAGTACCTGCTTCCAGCGTGACATGCTCACCCAAAATCACCGGAACTTGCTTATCCAAGAATGGATGTTGCAGCATTAAGCCTTCCAGCTCAACGCCTTTCGCGGTAGCCAAAATTTGGTAATCTTCAATACTTGCACGCTTCATCACATCGGCGAGTAAACCTTCTGCAACAATCACACGTTCGCTACCCGCTTGAGCGACAACATAATCTAGCTCTGCATTCAAAGCCACCGCTTCATTAGAAGGCAGCGTCCAAGGTGTAGTTGTCCAGATAATGACACCCACTGCACCTGCGCCTTTGGCAGTCGGCATTTTAGCTAAAAGTGCAGTCTCATCGACCACCGGGAAACGCACATCAATCGAGTAAGATTGCTTGTCTTCATACTCCACTTCCGCTTCCGCCAAAGCTGAGCCGCAATCAGTACACCAATGCACAGGTTTTGCACCTTTATACATGTGGCCACTAAGCGCAATCTTGCCCAAAGCCCGCACAATGCCTGCTTCGGTGTGGAAATTCATGGTTAAATAAGGATTATCCCAATCACCTAGCACACCTAAACGCTTGAAATCACGGCGCTGAATATCAATCTGCTCGGTAGCAAAAGCACGGCAAGCTTTGCGGAATTCAGCCGCTTCAACTTTTACGCCTACGCGCCCGATTTTATCTTCGACTTTCTTCTCAATCGGCAGGCCGTGACAATCCCAACCCGGCACATAAGGCGCATCGAACCCTGCCATCGTGCGGCTTTTAACAATAATATCTTTGAGGATTTTATTGACAGCATGACCTAAGTGGATCGCTCCATTCGCATAAGGAGGGCCATCGTGTAAAATAAATTTAGGTCTACCAAGTGCTTTCTGGCGTAGCTTATGGTACAGGCCTGCTTGCTCCCAGTGCGTTAGCATCTCTGGCTCACGCTTGGCCAAATCCCCCCGCATTGGAAACTCGGTGGTTGGCAAGTTGAGCGTATGCTTATAATCCGTCATCGTGCAATCCTATTGATGTTGTTGACTCTGCGCGCATAATCGGCGAAGAATACCAAGTTTTCATCTAAAAACCGATAGGGTTAATGCATGGTAGACAGTTTCCATGCAAAATGCCTCGGCAATGGGCGGCTATCTAACTAACTCAGTACTAAAATTTTACCGAAGCCATCATGGCTTTTGGTAGAGAAACTCTCAGGAATTAATTAAAATGAAATACATAACAAATACCTTGGGTATCATGCTTTTCACTATGGGGCTGAGCGTTTCCGCTCAAGTATTAGCCGAGAAAATCGGCGAACCAATTCCACCGGTGACTACACCTAAAAAATCTGAAACAACCATTGAGGCAGCACCAACACTACCTACAGGTGCTGCTACTACCAACATCAGTACCCGCACTGCTCCAGCTGTTGAAGGCCGTGACGTAATCAAGGATGCTGTCGTGCATGTGTATGTGGTGAAGCATACCTACAATGCGCTGACGCCGTGGAATTCAGATACGCAAAAAGGTTCCGGTTCCGGCCTGATCATTAAAGGTGGTTTAATTCTTACGAATGCACACGTCGCCGCTGACTCCACCTTTTTGGAAGTCCAACGTCACGGTGAAACCAAACGCTATGAGGCTGATGTCGTTTATATTTCACATGAAGCCGATTTAGCTCTACTACGCACCAAAGAAGTGAATATTTTCACTGAGGTTAAACCCTTAGAATTGGGTGATTTGCCGCAAACTCAACAAGAAGTTGAAGTATATGGCTTCCCGATTGGTGGTACGACCTTAAGTATCACTCGTGGCGTCGTGTCGCGGATTGAAAAGCAAAACTATGCGCACACTGATGAGAACCTGATTGCCGTCCAGATCGATGCAGCGATTAACTTCGGCAATAGTGGTGGCCCGGTTATTTCAGGTGGCAAAGTGGTCGGTGTAGCGATGCAATCCGGCTTTTTTACTGAAAATATCGGCTATATGATTCCCACTCCAATTATTCAGCACTTTTTAAAAGATGTGGAAGATGGCAAATCAGAAGGTTTTGGCTTCCCCGGCTTTTTAGTGCAATCGATGGAAAATCCGGCCATGCGCCGCAAATATAGCGTGGAAGATGATCAAACGGGCGTATTAGCCCACAAGATTTATCAAAATTCTCCCGCTGATGGCATTATGAAAGTCGGCGATATCATCACCAAAATTGACGGCCACACGATTCAAAACAATGGCACAGTCGAGTTCCGTCCTGGCGAATACCTAAATTATACGCATTGGATTGACTTGCATCAGCTAGGCGATGAGATCAAATTCAGCATCATCCGCGATGACCAGCCGATGGAAGTGGTTTTGAAAATGAATCGCCCCGGCAAAGAGTTCTTATTGGTACAACCGAATCAATTTGATAAGCAACCTACCTATTACATCTATGGCGGCTTCGTATTTATGCCCTTAAATCATGATATTTTGGGTAGCATGGATCCAGTTCCACATTCTTTAGCGGCTCTGACTCAAGAAGCGCCTAGTGAGGATCGCAAGGCAGTTATTTTAATGACTCAAGTACTGCCCGCTGATATCAACAAAGACTATCACCATGATAATAATCTGATTATTAAGAAAGTGAACGGTGAACCGGTACCTGATTTCCAAACTTTCTATCAAAAAATGCAGGCGGCTAGTAGCCAGTTTATAGTTTTAGAAACCGATGATGGCTATCAAGTGGTGATTGATCGTACCGAAGCAGCAACCAAACAGCCGAGTATTTTAGCCCGTTATGGCATCAGCGCTGATCGCTCCAAGGACTTACTGCCGGATTCCGTGGATACAGCACCGACAGTAGCTGGTCCGACACCTACTGAAGCTGAAACGGCACCTGCAACATCCACTACCGCCAAGGTATCGCCTATCTAATGCCCATTCGCCCGCTGCCCGACCATCTCATCAATCAAATCGCCGCTGGTGAGGTGGTCGAGCGGCCCGCTTCTGTGGTTAAAGAATTGCTGGAAAACGCAGTCGATGCGGGCGCTTCGCGGATTGAAATTGATCTTGAGCAAGGCGGCGTCAAGCGCATTCGCATTCGGGATAATGGTTGTGGTATTCCCAAAAATGAATTGGCTTTAGCACTCAGCCGTCATGCAACCAGCAAAATCGCCAGTTTAGAAGATTTAGAGCAAGTACGCAGCCTTGGCTTTAGGGGAGAGGCTTTACCTAGCATTGCCTCAGTCGCCCGCCTTACACTTAGCTCCTGCTATCAAGAGGCAGAGCAAGGTTGGAGCTTACAGGCCGAACATCCACAAAACCTTGAACCCGCAGCCCATGCTACCGGTACAACCGTCGATGTACATGATTTGTTCTTCAATGTACCTGCCCGCCGTAAGTTTCTCAAAACCGAGAAAACCGAGCTGAGCCATATCGAAGAAACGGTACGTAAAATCGCTTTAAGCCGTTTTGACATTAGCTTTCACTTACGCCATAACCAAAAAACCTTGATGCTGCTGAATAGCGCGCAAAATCGCCTTGCTTCCGAGCGGCGCTTGGCAGAGGTTTGCGGCGAACCGTTCATTCAGCAAAGCCATTATGTGGAATATGAAGCTTCTGGTTTGCGCTTATGGGGTTGGGTGGCTTTACCCACTTTTTCACGCTCGCAAGCTGATTTACAGTATTTCTATGTGAATAATCGCGCAGTACGAGATCGCTTAATTGCACATGCTGTGCGTCAAGCCTATCAAGATGTGCTTTATCATGGCCGCCACCCGGCTTTTGTCTTGTATATGGAAATGGAGCCGCAGTTAGTGGATGTGAATGCACATCCCACGAAACACGAAGTACGCTTCCGTGAAGGTCGCTTAATTCACGATTTTATTTTTCATACCCTGCATCAAGCACTGTCTGAAGTTCGCCCCAGTGCAGAAACGGCTAGCCCGGCGCATTTCCCCACTTATGTACAGCCCTTAGCACGCCCGGATATGTTTGCAGCCAATGCGCCAGTAGGCTCAGCTAGCAGCCCCAGTTTTAATACCGCAAGCTTCCCAGCCAATTATAGCTATCAGCAACCTCGCTTAGGCTTGCCAGTCCGCGAAAGTTTACCTATCTATGCGAAACTCTATGGGCAAACTGAATCTGCCGAGTCTGCTACCCATGCGCAGGTAACCATTCAACCAGAAACTGAGGATATTCCCCCGCTAGGTTATGCCTTAGCACAACTGCATGGCATCTATGTACTTGCACAAAATGCGCACGGCTTAGTGCTAGTTGATATGCATGCAGCCCATGAGCGCATTACTTACGAACAGCTCAAGCTTAGTATGCAAGCGGATTCGATTCGCTCTCAGCCTCTGTTAGTCCCGCATGCGATGCCTATTAGCCGTCGCGAAGCTGATCAAGCTGAAGCGCAAGCGACGGTCTTTCAAGCACTAGGCTTTGAATTAAGCCGAATTGGTTTAGAAAAAATAGTGATTCGTGCTGTACCAAGTCTACTCAAAGAGTCGGATACTGAAAGCCTAGTACGTGATGTGCTAGCTGATTTAATCACCCATGGCAGTAGCCAGCGCATTCAGAATGCTATGAATGAAATTTTGGGTACGATGGCTTGTCATGGTTCAGTACGCGCTAACCGCCGCCTAACTATTCCAGAAATGAATGCTTTATTGCGTGACATGGAACGCACCGAACGCAGCGGACAATGCAATCATGGTCGCCCTACTTGGCTACAAATGAGCATGGAGCAAATTGATAAACTATTTATGCGCGGACAATAAATGCAGAATCCACTAAAAGCTATATTTTTAATGGGCCCCACAGGCACTGGCAAAACTGATTTAGCCGTTGCCATTCGCCAGCAATTACCGGTTGAAATTATTAGCGTTGACTCTGCACTCGTGTATAAAAATATGGATATCGGCACCGCTAAACCCGACGCGGCAACCTTAACACTGGCCCCCCACCGCTTAATTGATTTTCTTGACCCAAGCCAAGCCTATTCAGCCGCCGAATTTCGAGAAGATGCCTTACGCGAAATGGCTGAAATCACTGCCAGTGGCCGCATCCCGCTGTTAGTGGGGGGCACTATGTTGTACTTTCGTGCCTTGGAAACTGGCTTTTCTGACTTGCCCTCGGCTGATCCGATCATTCGCGCTCATTTAGTCGAAGATGCCGAAAAATATGGCTGGATTGCCCTGCACGAACGCTTGCAACAAATAGATCCCGAAGCCGCTGCACGCATTCATCCTAATGACCCACAACGCTTGCAGCGCGCTTTAGAAGTTTATGAATTAACCGGGCAAAATTTAACGACCCTGCAACGCAATCAGCGTTTTGAGAATTGCCCTTATAATTTATTAAAAATCGCTTTAATCCCTGATGAGCGTGTTTGGTTACACCAAAGACTTGAACAACGCTTTGATAAAATGCTGGAATTAGGCTTAATTAATGAAGTTGAACAGCTTTATCAACGACCCGATCTAAATATCGCTTTACCAGCTATCCGAGCGGTTGGCTATAGGCAAGTTTGGGATTATTTAGATGGAAAAATAGACTATAATCTGATGCGTAATCGTGCTATCGTGGCAACGAGGCAGCTTGCGAAGCGTCAGATGACGTGGCTCCGCTCTGATCAGGGTTTGAGCCTTTATAACGCCGAAAGTTACCACCTTTCATCGGTCATCATGCACATTTCGACGTTTATTAGCGGATGAACGGAGATGTCCGATAAACTGGTGTTTTTACAAATGTGTGAAACTGGTAGGCTCTTAACCTGTCGGTCAAAGAATCGGCGGGTCTGTGTTAATCCCAGACCACAAATAATCACAAACCCGAACTATATTTTTTAGGAGAAACCCAATGTCGAAAGGGCACACTTTACAAGAACCCTTCCTCAACGCGCTGAGAAAGGAACGGATTCCCGTCTCTATTTATTTGGTTAATGGAATTAAACTGCAAGGGCATGTTGAATCTTTTGACCAATTTGTTGTTTTATTGGGTAATACAGTCAGTCAATTAGTTTATAAACATGCTATTTCAACGATTGTTCCGGCACGCCCTATTAAACTAAATTTAGCTGCAGAATAGGTTTTAAATCTTGGAATTATTTGAGCGCCCAACCGCAGGCGAGAATGCGATTCTAGTTCAGATAAATTTTAAGACTGACGATATCCCGCATGATGAACAAGAGTTCAAAGAGCTGGTTCGTTCAGCTGGTGCCCAGATCGCGCATCTGGTCACTGGTTCTAGGCAACGCCCTGACTCACGCCATTTTGTAGGTGAGGGCAAAGCTGAAGAAATTCGCGATTATGTGCGCAATCTGCAAGCAGATTTAGTTGTCTTTGATCACTCCTTAACTCCTGCGCAAGAGCGTAATTTAGAACGTTTGTTTGAGTGTCGCGTAGTAGACCGCACGGGATTGATCCTTGATATCTTCGCACAACGCGCCCGCAGTCATGATGGTAAGTTGCAGGTTGAACTTGCGCAGCTGAAACATATGTCTACCCGCCTTGTACGGGGTTGGACTCACCTTGAACGCCAAAAAGGTGGTATCGGCTTACGTGGTCCTGGTGAAACTCAGTTAGAAACTGACCGTCGCTTATTGGCTGTACGGATCAAGCAAATTAATAAAAAACTTGAAAAAGTCCAAAATCAGCGCGAACAAGGCCGCCAATCCCGTAAAAAAGCTGAAATTCCGACTGTTTCATTAGTGGGCTACACCAACGCCGGTAAATCCACACTATTCAATGCTTTGACCCAAGCCGATGTTTACACAGCGGATCAATTATTCGCGACCCTAGACCCCACTCTACGCAGTATTAGCTTACCTAATCAGCAGGAAATCATTCTGGTTGATACCGTAGGCTTCATCCGCCATTTACCCCATAACTTAGTAACCGCTTTCCGCTCTACCTTGCAAGAGACCGCTGAAGCTGAACTATTGCTGCATGTTATTGATAGCCACGACGAGCAACGTGATTTATACCGCGAACAGGTCAATAATGTCATTGAAGAGATTGGTGCTGAAACCGTGCCACAAATCGAAATCATGAACAAGATTGATTTGACCCAACATTCAGCGGGCATGCAAGAAGGTAATGGCTTACATGCGACAACTGCTTGGGTTTCTGCACACACTGGAGCAGGCTTAGAGCAATTACTGGAATATTTAGGTAATTATTTTGCACAGCAAATCTTCCGTGGCAAAATAAAATTAGTCGCTAGCCAAGGTCGTTTGCGCGCCCAGCTCTATGCGGACAAAGCGATTCAAGCTGAAAGTATTGGTGAAGAAGGCGAATATTTGCTGGATTTAGTGATTGATCAGCGCAAACTGAAAACCTACCTAAGCGAGGCTGGCCTTGCTCTTGAAATGGTAGCAGTAGCAGCTTAATTAACTACTACTGCCTGCATTCGACGCGTTAGCCGCGCTTCATAACATCGAAGAACTCATTATTAGTCTTAGTCTTCGAGAGTCTATCGAAGAGCAATTCCATTGCATCCAACTCATCCATGCTATGCAGGAATTTACGCAGTATCCATAAAGATTGCAGCTCTTCTGGAGTGGTCAACAACTCTTCGCGGCGTGTACCCGAGCGATTAATATTAATCGCGGGGAAGATACGCTTTTCTGCAATACGACGATCCAAATGAATCTCCATATTACCAGTGCCCTTGAACTCTTCGTAAATCACGTCATCCATTTTGGAGCCGGTATCAATCAACGCAGTCGCGATAATCGTTAGGCTACCCCCCTCTTCAATGTTACGAGCAGCACCAAAGAAACGCTTAGGACGATGCAAAGCACTCGCATCCACACCACCTGTTAATACCTTGCCCGAGGATGGCACTACGGTGTTGTACGCGCGTGCTAAACGGGTAATCGAGTCGAGCAGGATGACCACATCGCGTTTGTGCTCAACTAAGCGCTTAGCCTTTTCGATAACCATATCAGCTAATTGCACGTGGCGGGTTGCTGGTTCGTCGAAGGTTGAAGATACCACTTCACCCTGCACCATCCGTGACATTTCTGTCACCTCTTCAGGACGCTCATCGACTAGCATTACGATCAAATAGCACTCAGGGTAATTTGAGGTAATACTTTGGGCGATGTTCTGTAGCATCAAGGTCTTACCACCCTTAGGTGGCGCGATAATCAAGCCACGCTGCCCCTTACCAAACGGTGCTACTAAGTCAATGATCCGGGCAGTAATATCTTCACGGCTACCATTGCCACGCTCCATGCGCATACGTTCGTCTGCATGCAAGGGGGTTAGGTTTTCAAACAGAATTTTATTGCGAGCTTGCTCAGGCGATTCGTAATTGATCGTATCGACTTTAAGCAACGCAAAATAACGTTCGTTATCTTTAGGTGGGCGAATCTTGCCCGTAATAGTATCGCCAGTGCGTAGGCCAAAACGACGGATTTGGCTAGGTGATACGTAAATATCATCAGCACCTGCTACATAACTTGAATCTTGTGAGCGCAGAAAGCCGAAACCGTCTTGGAGGATTTCTAACACCCCATCGCCGTAAATATCTTCCCCGCTTTGCGCGTGGGTTTTGAGCATGGCGAAAATGATATCTTGCTTGCGAACACGGGAGATACTTTCAACCCCCATCGCAAGCGCTTGCTCATACAGATCAGCAGTTGGTTTTTTCTTTAATTCGGATAGGTTCATATGAAGGTTAATTCACCAGCGGAAGATTAAATTGATGGAAGCAATGCCTTCGACTTACATGCGCCAAAATGCTTGACTCGATTTAATGACTTAGCAATGATTTTTTCGGGAGTTTTAACTCGGGAACAAAATACGATCGAGGCTTCTAGGAAATGAACCCAGATGTGGGATCACTGAAGTTAAAACTAGCACGGAGTTTAGACTTAGTCCAGAGAAAAACATGAGATTTTATGAGGCGATTGCTAGTTTTTACAATCGCACTCATTTAGGGCATTAAATTAGATGTTTTGGTCAATGAAAGCAGCGAGTTGCGACTTAGAAAGTGCACCCACTTTAGTCGCCTCAACCGCACCATCTTTAAACAACATCAAGGTAGGAATACCGCGAATGCCATATTTAGGCGGTGTTAACTGGTTTTTATCAATATCCAATTTCGCTACTTTCAAGCGCCCTTGATATTCAGTAGCCACTTCCTCTAATAAAGGTGCAATCATTTTGCAGGGTCCGCACCACTCTGTCCAGTAATCAACTAGAACAGGAAGATCTGACTTCAGTACATCCTGCTCAAATGAGGCATCTGACAGGGATACAATATTTTCACTCACAGAACTTGTCTCCAATTTTTGAGATCGTATTAGTTATGACGCAATTCTACAGATCGCTCTAAGCTGTTATAGCGCATTGGCATAGTATGCGTCTAATTTATATAAATTCAAGATTAAGGGATATTGGGATGTTTTTTAAGCGGTTAGAGCAGACAGGCTACTCTAACCGAATTGATGACCTAAACGAGTTTAGGCTTGCGGCGGAGTTTTCTTGCTAGCAGGTTTTTTAGCCACTGGCTTTTTTTCTTCAGCTGCCGGTTTAGCACTAGCATCTGGAGCTTTAGCAGGTTCAGCCGTTTTGGTTTCAGTTAGTTCAGCTTTAGGAGCTTCTGCTTTCACCTCAGTTTTTTCAGCTTCAACTGGTTCGGCTTTCACTTCAAGCTTAGCCTCTTTAGGCGCTGCTGCTTTCACTTCAGTTTTAACGACTTTTGGCTTATCCGCTTTAGCAGCTGCAGCCTTGGCCTGCGGTTTCTCAGCTTTAGGTGTTTCTGTTTTAGGCTGTTCAGCTTTCATAGGCGCTGCTTTTAGGGCTTCAGCCGCTGGAGCTTCTACCTTTTTAGCTTCTTTCGGGGCTTCAGTCTTCTTGGCTTCTGCTTTAGCCTCAATCACCGGAGCAGTGCTCGCTGGTGGCAATACCGTCATGGTTACTTTAGGCACAGGTTCGCCTAATTTAACTTTAACATAAGTACCTGGCGCATCTTCGATTGGGGTTAATTTAGCACCCGGTGTGCGTGCAGCCACTTCAGCTGGATTTAAAATACGTACCCATTTATCCCATTCTGGCCACCAAGAGCCTTCAGAGACTGGGGTAGCTGCCATCCACTCGTCTGCATTCTCCACTAAAGCATCACTGACACGATAGCCGTATTTCTTCGCAGCGGGTGGATTGATAATCCCTGCGATATGACCTGAACCACCTAAGATGAAGCGAGTTGGGCCAGCGAATAAACGCGCGCCCATATAGGTCGATTTCCACGGTGCAATGTGATCTTCAACCGCAGAAATGAAGCAAGCGGGCACATCAATCGCAGTTACATCTAAGGGCACACCATCAACGCTCAAAGCTTTTGGTTTGCAAAGATCGTTTTGCAGATAGAGGTTACGCAAGTACCAGCTATGCATTTTTGCAGGCATGCGGGTAGAGTCGCCATTCCAATACAATAGGTCGAATGGGCGTGGGTCATTACCTAACAAGTAGTTATTGACGTAGAACGACCAAATCAAATCATTTGCACGTAATAAATTAAACGCACCCGCCATTTGACTACCATCTAAATAGCCCGTCTTTTCCATGGTGGATTCAAGACCAGAGACTTGTTGATCGTCAATGAACAAACCTAATTCACCCGGCTCAGAGAAGTTAATCATGGTAGTGAAAAAGGTAGCGCTCTTAATCCGTTCATCACCTTTAGCTTTCATATAAGCCAAGGCTGAAGTCAGCAGCGTACCGCCGATGCAGTAGCCAATCGCATTGATTTCAGATTCGCCTGTTTCGTATTGAATCGCATCCACTGCGGTCAACACACCTTCTTTAATATAAGAGTCGAAGCCCGTGTCTGCGTAAGTTTCGTCAGGGTTCACCCAAGAAATCACGAATACGGTATGACCTTGATCAACCAACCATTTCAGCAAGGAATTCTTTGGTTGCAAGTCCATGATGTAGAACTTGTTGATCCAAGGCGGAACCACCATTAAGGGACGCTTCAACGCCTTTTCAGTGCTAGGCGTGTATTGAATCAATTGGAACATGCGGTTTTGGAAAACAACTTTACCCGGAGTCACCGCGACGTTTTTCCCCAACTCGAAAGCTTTGGTATCGGTCATGCGAATACGTAATTCGCCTTTGCCAGTTTCCAAATCTTCTAGCATGTTTTTCAAGCCGTGAACGATATTCGCGCCTTTGGTTTCTTTAATCTTTTCCAGAACGGCTGGATTGGTGAGTGCAAAGTTAGTGGGTGACATCGCATCCATGAAGCGTTCAGTAAAGAACTTCACGCGATCTGAAGTATGGTCGTCCAAACCTTCTACATCAGAAACTAAGGTACGCATCCACTGAGAAGTCAGTAAGTAAGACTGCTTAATCACATCGAAAACCGGCTTTTCTGACCAATCTTCATGACTGAAGCGGCGATCACCTTTATCTGCAGTGACGACTGGATCAGGCTTTTGCCCCATTAAAGCCATCATCGCCTGTTGACTCAACTCGAGAGACTTTTGCCAATATTCAATATTCTTTTGCATCAGGGCTTGTGGATCAGAACTGACTGCCTTCCACCACTCACCATAGGCTTGAGTCAAATTGAACGGATCAAGCTTCATATTTTCATAAGATTTGGCAAAGCCCGCCATAATCTCTTCAACTTGCTTGAAGTTTTCTCTTAACTCTTTCGCCGCAGCAAAACCTAAGGTATTCACTTCATTCTGGGCATTTTCGGACATTACTCACTTCTCCTTGCTAATACTGAGCAGAGTCTGCACTATTTCGATGTGCTATGCAGCATTTTTTATAAAAAACCAGCGGCTATCACAGCACTGGCTTAAAAAGCCAGATTAAATCAGCCCACACTTCTTTAAGCGATAGCGGCATTGTGGCCCGCTAATCCCTAAAATCCTTGCTGTTTCAAGCACATTGCCTTGTGCACGCTTCAGCGCCTGCTCAAGAAGTTGCTGCTCTAAATGCTCGAAATCTAAGCCACTCGCATGCATCTTATCTAGCAGCTGATCGACTAACTCAGGATGGCTGCCCTGCTCTAATAAGCCGTTATGACCAATCACCATGAACGCATCATCTGGGTCGGGCATGCCTAGGCAGATATGCGTGGACTCAATCCGTGTAGCACTTTCGGTTAAGATCACACCACGTTCAAGAATATTTTCTAGCTCACGAATATTGCCCGGCCATTGATAAACCATGAAGCGCCGTAAAGCCTCATCAGAAATGCCCTGCACTTGCTTGCCGTATTTCACGTTATAACGTTCAATAAACTTACGTATGAGTCCGGGCAAGTCAGCTAAACGTTCACGCAAAGGCGGAATGACAATCGGAAAAACATTGAGCCGATAGTAAAGATCCGCTCGAAAGCTGCCTTGTTTGACACGTTCTTGCAGATTGGCATTGGTAGCAGCAATTAAACGCACATCGACTTTTATTTTCTCAGTGCCACCCACTCGCTCAAATTCGCCGGTTTGAATCGCGCGCAATAATTTCGCTTGCGCCCGCTCATTCAACTCACCCAATTCATCTAAGAATAAAGTGCCACCATGCGCACGTTCAAAGCGCCCAGGGCGAGATTTATCCGCTCCGGTATAACCACCCTTTTCAACCCCAAATAATTCAGATTCAACCAAGTCACGGGGCAAGGCCGCACAATTCACTGCGATAAAAGGGCCATCGTGACGCTTACCTAATTGATGCAAAGCCTGTGAGAAAATCTCTTTGCCAACCCCTGTTTCACCCAGCATCAGCACAGTGACATCGGTGGCAGCGGCTTTATTCAAGAGATACATGATTGCTTTAATCGGTGCTGATTCAGCAATAATATGCTCGGGGCGAGCGCTGGAAGTTATTTCCTTGCGTAAGAAGCGCACCTCCTCTTCTAAAGAGGAAAGCTTGGCGGCCATCGACTCTAGCGAGTACAGTGCTTTTAGTGCTTGGGCATCTTCCCATTCATCTAAAGGCTTGCCGACAATGCGACATTGTTTATCGCCACAACCGACACATTCAACTTCTTTGAAATAGACGGGTCGCCCCATGAAAGTGCTGGTATAGCCAGTCGCATAACCAAGCAAATTCCAACAGACTGGTTGTTTGGCTAAACCATAAAGCCGTAAATGCTCAGCCGCTTCAAACGAATTACGCCAAGTAAATTCGCCATAGAAGCGCCCGGTGTCTACATCCATATCAAGCTTTACGGGTTCAACACTTACCACACCTTCTAAAGCATGCAGCTGCGGCCCGACCAGAAACATCGAGGCAATATCCGCAGAGCTACGGATTTTACGCGCAAGTTGCGCATCGGATTGAGCGGCGGTATAACCCATCCGCAGCAGCACACCACGCGCATAGTCTTCGCCAAAGGATTCGATTAATTCACTACGCATCGAGCCGAAAGCTGAAGCATGCAGCAAAATCATCCGCTGCTGCCCTAGCCAAATACTGCCGGTTTCACCCTCAAAACGGATCATCGACTTTAAGTCTTGATCGGCCGGATAGACTGGCTTTTTCGGGTGTCGGCTCATGCAGTCTCTCCTAATCGCTAAAGATGCAGCTATGCTTGCTCCGCTGCCCGTTGATCCAGCTCAGCTTTGCTCAATCCGCCAATACACCAATGTTCCGGTGCAACCTCCGTGATTACCACACGTACTTGTTCAGGCTTAACATTGAGTGTTTCAACAGCGACTTGAGTGACCCGCGCAAAAAACTCACGCTTTTGCTCGATGGTGCGGCCTTGCAAAATGGTGGCTTGAATCAGTGGCATAGTGACCTCAGACAAATGTCATACTTACAGTTCCTAAATCTTGATAACGCACGCAGACGCTATCCCCTGCTTTCACCGCCACGGCTTCAGTAATTCCACCCGTCATAACAAAGGTTCCCGCTGGAATTTCTTCGCCGCGCTCGGCCAGCATATTGGCAAGCATAGCAACACTCGCCGCCGGATGCCCTAACACAGCAGCTCCCGCGCCCGTTGCCACCACTACGCCATTGATTTCCATCACCACGCCTAGGGTTTTCATATCCACCTGATTGGCACGTTTCACGTTACCACCTGTGACAAAGCGTGCTGAAGAGGCATTATCCGCAATCACGCTTTTTAGATCGAAACGGAAATTTTCATAACGCGAATCAATCACTTCTACCGCTGGCAATACCGATTCGGTCGCATCCAAAACCTGTGCCACGGTACAACCCGGGCCACGCAATACTTTATTAGTGAAAATGGCGATTTCAGCTTCGACTTTGGGGTGAATCAGTTCAGAGACTTTCACTGTACCAGCATCGGGCACATTGAAATAATCCACCAAAAAAGCATACACGGGATTTTCCACGCCCATTTGCTTCATCTTGGCATAGGAGGTCAAACCCATTTTTAAGCCAATGACTTTATTGCCGCGGGCTTCTTTACGACGACGAATTTCCCACTGAATATCGTAAGCATCTTCCCAATCCATCTCGGGATAATCATCGGTGATTTTCTTCACATCATGCGCTTGCAACTCAGCGTTTTCGAGGTGCTCGGCTAATTGCGCAATAGTTTCTTTGCTTAAAGTCGTCATGGATTACCCCTTTTGCGCCCGCAGCATTTCTAAAGCCACATCTTCGATCATATCTTCTTGACCGCCCACCGTGCCGCGCCGACCCAACTCCATCAGGATTTCGCGGGCTGGCACACCATGCTTTTCTTCGGCACGGCGCGCATGCAGCAAGAACGAGGAATACACCCCCGCATAACCCAAAGTCAGTGAATCGCGGTCAATGCGTGGCAACTGCTTACCCATAATCGGCACCGCCACGTCTTCCGCCGCATCCATCAACGCATTCACATCAATACCGGTTTCAATGCCATACAGATCACAGACTGCTGCAAACACTTCCAACGGTGTATTGCCCGCACCTGCACCGAAGCCCGCCACCGAGCCATCGATGCGCGTTGCACCTGCTTCAATCGCCGCTAAGGAATTGGCAATCGCCATGCCTAAATTATGATGGCCGTGGAAACCTAACTCGATATTGTCAGGGAATTCAGCGCGTAAAATACCAATTTTAGCTTTCACTTCTTCGGGCAACATGTGACCGGATGAGTCGGTCATATACAGGCAATTCGCGCCATAGCCATACATCAATTTGGCTTGTTCGAGGATTTTCTCAGGACTCGCCATGTGGCTCATCATCAAAAATCCCACGGTGTCAAAACCACGTTTCGCCGCGTACTTAATATGCTGCTCAGACACATCCGCTTCGGTGCAATGGGTGGCGACGCGTACCGTTTTTACACCCAAATCTTCGACCATTTTTAAGTCTTTAATCGTGCCAATGCCGGGGAGCATGAGCACTGAAACTTGCGCATGTTTTAAATGCGGAATCACCGCTTCCAAATATTCGCGGTCGGTGTGTAGACCAAAACCATAATTCACGGATGAGCCTTCAATGCCGTCACCATGCGTCACTTCAATCAAGGGCACACGCGCTCTATCCAAGGCTTGTGACAAGTCTTGCATATTTTCCAAGGTGAACTGGTGGCGAATCGAATGCATCCCGTCACGCAAGGACATATCATGCAGACGGATTTTTTTACCTTTCAGATTATTCATCGTCATGCTCCTTAGGCTTGCGCTTTGATCATTTGCTCGGCGAACATTTCGGCGGTGCGGGCGGCAGCAGCAGTCATAATGTCCAAATTACCCGCATATTCTGGCAAGTAATCACCGCGTCCGCGCACTTCCACGAAAATACTCACGCGATTGCCATCGAAAATAGGGCCTTCTTTCACGCGATAACCGGGAACATATTTCTGCACCTCAGCTTGCATGGCTTTCACCGACTCAATAATTGCATCGCGATTGGGTTCGGTTTCGGTAATACAATGAATCGTGTCGCGCATCATCAAAGGTGGTTCCGCCGGATTTAAGATAATGATGGCTTTACCTTTTTTCGCCCCACCCACTTTCTCGACCGCACCTGAAGTCGTTTCCGTGAACTCATCAATATTTTTGCGCGTGCCAGGGCCAGCGGATTTGGAAGACACGGTTGCCACGATTTCACCATAACGCACAGGCTGCACACGACTCACCGCATACACCATGGGAATGGTCGCTTGCCCGCCACAAGTCACCATATTCACATTCGCCTCACCTTTGTCTAGGTGATCCAGCAAATTCACCGGAGGCACACAGAAAGGGCCAATCGCCGCAGGCGTTAAATCAATCACCTTCACGCTTTTTTCGGTCAATTTGCGCGAAGTCTCTGCATGCGCATAAGCCGAAGTCGCATCGAAAGCAATTTGAATATTATCTGCTTCAATATGTGGCAGCAGACCATCTACACCCTCAGAGGTGGTTTTCAGACCCAGATCACGAGCGCGGGCTAAGCCGTCAGAAGTCGGGTCAATGCCCACCATCCACACTGGTTCCAGTACTTCACTGCGCTTAAGTTTGTATAATAAATCCGTACCGATATTGCCAGGGCCAATTAAGGCACAACGTATTTTTGCCATGTTCTCTCTCCTCACTCAAAGCGCACCGCGGTGCGTCCAATGCCACCAATACTCACTGACATATAATCGCCCGCTTTCACAGGCTGCAAAGGCACCAGCGAACCCGATAAAATCACTTCACCCGCTTTTAAAGGCACACCAAACTTGCCCAAAGTATTCGCCAGCCACACCACGCAACTCACCGGTGAAGAACCTAAAGCTGCTGCACCTGCTCCGGTAGAAATCACTTGCCCATTCAGCTCTACCACCATGCCACAGGTGGATAAATCGACTTTGCGCGGATCAGCGGCTTGCGAACCTAAGAGGAAATAACCGCAAGAGGCATTGTCTGCCACGGTATCTTGGATTTTGATTTTCCAGTCTTTAATGCGCGAATCGACAATCTCGAAACAAGGCACAATAAAATCAGTAGCGCGTAAGACATCAGCGGCGGTGACACCGGGGCCAACTAAATCGTGCTTTAAGACAAAGGCAATTTCGCCTTCGGCTTTGGGCTGAATCATTTTTTTGGTGAGGGATAATGGCTCGCTTTCGTCCACCACCATCGCATCGGTTAAATAACCAAAGTCAGGTTGATGCACACCCAGCATATTCATCACCGCTTTGCTGGTAACGCCAATTTTTTTGCCAATGATCTTTTCACCGTCTATTTCCATACGGCGCTGCAATAACCCCGACGAAATCGCATAAGCGTCTTCAATGGTAATCTCAGGGCTGCGATTGGTGAGTGGCTCGACCATTTTCTGCTTGCGCAAGGCTTGGTACAGCTCGTCCGCATAGGTTTGGATTTGTTGACTTGATAACATACTCACCTCTTAGAGTTTGACGCAGACGTTTTTCAGTTCGGTATAAAACTCCAGCGAATGCACGCCACCTTCGCGCCCAATTCCCGAATGTTTCATACCGCCAAAGGGTGTGCGTAAATCCCGTAAGAACCATGAATTCACCCACACAATCCCCGCCTCTAATTGCGCCGCCACGCGATGCGCCCGCGAAGCATTTTCCGTCCAAACTGCCGCTGCCAAACCGTACTTGGTATCATTTGCCCATTCAATCACTTGTTCTTCCGAATCAAAGGCTTGTACGTGACAGCAAGGACCAAAAATCTCTTCTTTCACAATCGTGGCGGTTTCCGGCAAACCCATCCAAATCGTCGGTTCCACCCATGCGCCACCGGCTAAATCACCCGGCATGGTCGGCGCACCGCCACCTGTGACGACCGTAGCGCCCTCTTCTTCCGCCTTACGATAGTAGGACAACACTTTTTGTTTGTGTTCTTGGCTAATCAGTGGCCCCATTGAAGTTGAAGGATCATTCCAAGCCCCCATTTTCATGCCTTCCGCACCCTCTTTCAGGCGCTTAACGAATTCATCAAAAATCGGACGCTCAACATACACCCGCTCCGTGCCTAAACACACTTGCCCGCAATTCGCGAATACCGAGCGCATGGTGCCTTCAATGGCTTTTTCCATATCACAATCCGCGAATACAATCCCCGGATTCTTGCCACCTAACTCAAACGACACATGGCGAATATGATCAGCACTAGCTTTGACAATCGCCGCACCCGTGCGTGTTTCACCCGTGAAGGTAATGCCATCGACATCAGGATGCGTCGTCAAAAACTCACCCGCTGAATCAGGGCCAAAACCATGCACTACATTGTAAACCCCCTTGGGTACACCTGCTGCATTCATGACCTCACCTAACAGGGTGGTAGTACGCGGCGTTTCCTCCGAAGGCTTTACAACCACGGTATTCCCACAGGCCAAAGCAGGGCCAACTTTCCAAGTCATCAGTAATAAAGGTAAGTTC
Organism: Thiolinea sp.; assembly: GCA_049290875.1. Taxonomy (GTDB): domain Bacteria; phylum Pseudomonadota; class Gammaproteobacteria; order Thiotrichales; family Thiotrichaceae; genus Thiolinea. The sequence continues at coordinate 113,311 of JBATOI010000036.1, read as the reverse complement.
CAAGGGCTAATCACTGCGATCACACCTTTAGGCGTGCGTACCGAGTAATTCAGCGCTCCTTTACCATCCGGTGTATCGAGCATAAAACTTTCGGTGGGAACATTTTTAAACAGGTCAGCGAACACCTTGAAATTGGCCGCACCGCGTGGAATGTCAATGTGGGAAGCGAGCGATTTGGGCTTGCCCGTATCTAAACACTCGGCTTCAAGAAACTCATCAAAGCGGGCATTAATCCCATCGGCGACCTTGTGGAGAATCGCCATGCGCTCAGTCACAGGCATCTTACCCCACGGGCCTTTTAAAGCAGCACGTGCTGCTTCGACGGCTGCATTGACTTCAGCGCGTCCGGCTTCATGTACAACGCCAATTTGCTGATTGGTTGCAGGATTAATATTCGGGAAGGTTTTGCCGGATGCGGAACCGACATATTCGCCATTGATAAAATGTTTGATTGCTTGCATGCGCACAGTCCTCCGATCTGAATGGATTTAGCATACAAGAATTTTGTCGATATTCAATATTTTTGTCGATATTTTTAGGTGCTATACATAGCATGTAAAAAATTGTTAAATTTTTTGTCAAAAATCAATTAACTACTATCCAAAGTTCATAAATTCCTTCTACACTCAACGCTGGGCATCCACAATCTCCCCTAAATCTTTCAATCAATAACCTAGACTGGTTTTGATATCGCATGTTTTGCATGCATAACCTCAAGCTAACCAAAACGGAAGGTGACTATGGCAGAGAATACAAAGCGGACTAAAGACCTGACTACCACCCAAGAAGGCATTATTGCTGGTTTGGTGTTGTTATTTTTTGGACTACTTTACTGGTATTTGAATCCATGGAAGAGTGAGCAAAAGACCACTCTTGTTGCAACTGAGCAGCCAGCAAGCGGCACGGTTGAACGCAGTAGCTTAGCAAGCTCAACTACAACGCCAACCGCCACAGCTGGCGCAACAGAAACTACTACCAGTACTAAAACAACTGCGCCTCAGGCAGCGGTAGCTAGCACGGAAACAACCACTACAACCCCAGCTGTAAATGCAAATAGCACTAGTCAAACTGTAGCAGCAGGCACAACAGCAGCGGTAGCAAGCACCTCAGCAACTACCAAAACAACAGCTGCTAACCCTCCACCACCTCCCCCTGGCCCAATGGAAGCCACTCAAGCAGAGGCTACTGCTAGCGGCACGGACAGCACTACGCCAGCACCCTCTACAGCTAAAGCAGCGGATCCAGCAGCCGCAACGCCAGCCGCTACTAGTACAGAGGCCAGTGCTCAAACTGCAGCAAAGCCTGCTAGTACAACTGCTGCCAATAAACTAGAACTCGCGCCCGGTAGCCCAGAAGCTAAGCTCCAAGCCTATTTAGAAAAAGGTACTTTAGAAACCCCGGTTGGCATAAACGACATCACATTCGAGCCAAAAACCACCCAACTCACCCCAGCATCGGACGCTAAAGTTCTTTTAGTCGCCGCTTTACTGTCTCAATACCCTAAAGCTAACTTCCTTATCACGGCCTATACCAAAGAAACCAGTACTGAGAATAAGAACAGTGATGAGCTTTCTTTAATGCGTGCCAAGGTCTTAGGTACTGAGTTAGTGAAAGCGGGTGTCGATGGCAAACGGATTACGATTATGGGTATGGGCAAGCAGCCATCTCCTGACAAAACCTCAGCTGCATCGAAAAAAAATCAGCATATTGAAATTTCGGTTATCCAATAACCGAACGCTCAATGACTAACTGATCTCGCTATCATTACAAGGAGTAACAACTATGGAAAACCTGTCGACCACCTTCACACAGTACGTGGCTCCCTTCACCTCAGGTAGGCTAGGCCATGCCCTCATTGGTTTGTTGATTTTGGTTCTAGGGCTAATTGCGGTGGCCGTTGTATCTGGCTTCCTAAAGCGTCTCTTAGGAAAAATTGGTTTTTTGAATCGTTCAAATCTAGCTAAACCCATTGCAGCCTTGATCAAAGCCCTGCTAACGATTTTTATCTTGATGATTGTGCTGCAACACTTTGGCCTCACCGACGTACTCGCTCCACTCAAAAATCTGCTGAACAAATTCTTGGTGGCAATTCCTAATATTATTGGCGCGGGCATTATTGCTTATGCAGGCTGGGTGATTGCCAAAATGCTTTCTGAGCTAACTGGCATTGCACTGAATAAAGTGGATCGCCACCTTTTAGAGCGTACTGGGAATGCACAAGTACGTGTTTCTAAATTAGGTAGTGCTTTCGTCTTTGCTGCTGTCTTATTGCCCATTCTGGTGACTGCTTTAGGTGTATTGAATGTGCCATCAATCACCGTACCGGCCTCTGATATGTTGAATAAGCTTTGGGCAGCAATTCCTAATGTGATCGGCGCTGGCTTAATTTTAGTAGTCACTTATTTTGTGGCGAAGTTTGCAGTCGCGCTGTTGACTGACGTTTTAGCAGGGATGAATGTGGATAGCCTGCCACAAAAACTCGGCTTAGCCAGCTATTTCAACGAAACTCGCACCCCTACTCAATTAATTGGTAGTGTGATTATGTTCTTTGCCATGCTGACTGCTGCTACCGCGGCTGTAAATACGCTAGGCATTGAAACCATCTCGGTGATCTTCGCTAAAGTCTTAGAATTCGGCGGTGGCATTCTAGTGGGTAGCGTGATTTTAATTGTCGGCTATCTGTTAAGCACGGTGGCTTACAACAAGCTACAAGAATACGGTAGTGGCAGCCTCGCGAACATCGCGCGCATTGCTATCCTCGGCTTAGTGCTCGCGATGGGCTTACGTGCGATGGGCTTAGCCGACAATATCGTCAATATGGCGTTTGGTTTTACTTTAGGTGCGGTGGCGGTGGCGATTGCTTTAGCGTTCGGTTTAGGGGGTCGTGATGCAGCAGCAAAAATTGCTGATCGCTGGGCCAACAAAATCAGTAATGACTAAGACTTTCCTCTCTACACTAGTCTAATCCAGCCTAGTGGCTCAAAGTTCGAGTGTGAACTAAACCGCTGATAAAACGCCAGCTAACTGTCACAGTTCGCTGGCTTGTTTGTTATAATCGCGCCATTCTTTTTGATGGCCTAACCACCTTTTATGACCAGCCTGCAGCCTGTTGACTCTGCCCCGAAAACTTTAACAGATTATGTATATGGGCAGCTTCGTGCCGATATTATCGACGGCAAACTTGCCCCCGAAAGCAAACTGAAGATTGAGCATTTACGTAATGAATACAATGTAGGTGCGACACCTTTGCGCGAGGCGTTAAGCCGTCTGAGTTCAGATGGTTTTGTGATTACTGAAGGTCAGCGTGGTTTTCGTGTCTCGCCGATTTCGCCCGAAGATTTGGATGATGTCACCGAATTGCGCGTGACTTTAGAACTCAAAGCACTACGTAGCAGCTTATTGCACGGCAAAGATGATTGGGAATCGCGCGTTGTCGCGACCTATTATCAACTCAGCAAAATCGAAGAATTAGATTTATTCGCCCATTTAGAAACTTGGGAACAGCGCAACCATGATTTTCATTGGGCACTGATTTCAGCTTGTACTTCCAAATGGCTGCTGCATTTTTATAATATTCTTTACGATCAACATAAGCGCTATCGGAATATTTCTTTGATTGCGAATTTGGGCATGCGTGACGTGCATGCTGAGCATCAGCGGATTTATGAAGCGGCTTTAGCACGCGATGCGGAAACGATTTGCCGCGAGACTGAAGCACATATTCGGCAGACGGCGGATATTACGCAGCAGGTTTTGCGGGAAAAGCAATTGGGATAGATATTTATCATTTTTTAACAGCTCAGCTTATCAAACAATATTCTAATACTCGGATCAACTAGTTCTATATCATTAATATAGCTTGCTATGAGTTGACCAGATTCACTACCCTTACTTGGCATGGTTTTTTTCATATCATCAGGCCCAATTTTAGTTGCTAAATAAGCCTTTAAACTAGGGTAAAATTTTTGATTTGCTTGTAATTTTTTATTTTCACGAGCATCAGGTATTTTCTCTTTAATTCCTTCAATCTCTGAGTAATTTATTACAACTTTACCTAATCTCTCATTAATTAACTTACACCATACTGTCGAGCAAATAGAGTCTTCAATATCTTGCTTGCCGATAAAAAAACAATCTATATTCTTTAATTCTTGCTCAGTAAAGTCACAAAATGCATCACTGTCAAAAAGATAAAAAACACTACCCTCGATATCTTTTTTGAAATTCGTCAAAATACTCTTTAAAATATATTGATTTCTTTTTCTATTTCCCTTTCCACCTAAGTTAATTATTTGAACATGATCAGAAATTAACTTCTTTCCTCTATAAAGATTATATAAATATGGAATTAACTCTTGCTCGGTATCACCTTCAACTACTAAAAACTTATCATAAAATAGAAAATCACTATTTTTTAACCTTAAGGCCTCATAAACACCATCAATATCCAAGCATTCAGTTAGAGAAGTATAGCCATCATGCAGGTAAATTTTTTTTATGCTATTAAAATCTGCTCTATCAATAAAAACCGTCGAATGCGTACTTACAATTGATTGTACATTTTTATGTGATAGTCCTTTTATTATATCAAAAAACTCTCTTTGAGCCTTTGGATAAAGGTGTGTCTCTGGCTCATCAAAGCACCAAATAAATTTAGTACACGAATTTTGTGATTCATAAGGGTTTAAGGCACTCCATTTCAAAAGGGCAAACCATAGCTGCTTCTTTACTCCATCACCTTGTGAGTCCAAATGGATGTCACCATCGGAGTTGTTTTTATTAATCAGCAAATCTGTTAAGACGGAATTGACTTGAAATAATATATTAGCTTTGACAAAGCTAATACTTGGCAAATCTACAGCAAACTCTTTAGTAAAATCGGCTAGCTCTTTATTTAAAATAGATTGTGCTTCCTCAGCTTGCTTCGTCGCGTAATCAATCGCTAAATTTATCTGTGCCTCAATTTTATTTTTTATAAGATCGTTAGTAAACTGCGCTAACTGCTCAAGAGAAATATTCCAATCTAAATATCTATAATCAGGGAAAAATCCTTTATCAACTTTGTAATCCACCCAATATAATTTCTTTTCAAATCTCTTATATATTACTCTAATCAATTCGATATTCTTAAAACGCCCTATCCTATTTTCGTTTTCTATTTCAGCATTAGTAATTGATAAAGAAGTTTTAATCTTATTAAGCACTGAGCTACTTTCCTTGTATATTTTCTTAGGCTCCTCTATATTATCAGGCGTTAATATAAAATCATAATGTGTTAGCTGCTTTCCATCAAAAACTCTAGCTAGCCATAAGTCATTACCATCTGCATTTTCAAGCACCCAAGCTAAATGACTAGAGCAATCCTCATTTTTAATTTTCTCAAAATCAAATTCCTCTAAAAAAAACTTTCCAGCTACTACGCACTCATTTTCACTATAAGAAATAACTGGTATATCTCTTTCTATAAAAAATTTATTAAAAACAGATTTTTCAAGCCTCGTATTAGATATATCATCTTTTCTTTTTTCATTGCTGCTATAGTTAAACTTTGGTTTTTGGTCTAACAATAAACCAATAGCCTTTAAAATAGTTGACTTACCACAATCATTAACGCCAATTAAAATATTTGTTTTTTCTTTATTAAGAATAATACGAAAATTCTGACAACTTTTATAGTTAACAATTAACAACTCTGATAAGTACATATGTTTATCTGTCTGAATATGTAAGTTAATAAACTAGATATTTATGGAAAAGATAACACTCTCTTCTTTATAGCATAGAGTAACTCAAATTGACGTAAAATTCAGCAAATATTTAGTATTTTTTAATTGACTTGTGTATGCTGATAATCAGCCATACCTACACAAAAAATTGCTAATGCTCCAAGCGTTGGATAAATTTAAGAATCCAAAGAGCATCTTGTTGCCATAAAAATCGGCGAATTTTTTAAAAATTAGAAACTTACATAAAAACTAATAATCACTTTATTCATCGTTTACAGTTTAACACCACCTAGCTAATGCTAGGCAGTAGTTAAAGTAACCAAAATGGCAGAGTCTTTTTAAGTCACCACATTCAAAAACCGCTCATTCAATTGCTGATCGTGATAGAAAATCGCCCCTCCCAATTCGTCTTCAGTCCATGTGATTTCAGGATGATCGGGATACCAATCATAAGAATCACAGAAGGTTTCATTGCGATTGCCTGAAGGGTCAAAGAAGTAAACCGTGCGTCCGCGTGTAATGCCATGCCGAGTGGGGCCAATATCAATCGGGATTTTATAGCGTCCCATAATATCGGCAGCGTGTAGTACTTCTTCCCAACTTCTGAGTAGGAAAGACACATGGTGCAGTTTGCCTTTCTCTTCATGGCGAATCAGCGCGAGGTCATGCGCTTTCATTCCACAAGTGAGGAAGCTCGCAATCTGCACTGAACCACCGGGGCCAACCACTACCTTTTCAGTTTGTTGGAAACCGAGCACTTCAGTGAATAATTTCACTGCGCCATCCAGATCATCGCCATACAGCAAACAATGGTCGAAGCGGTGGACTTTCATGCCCTTTAGATCTTCGCGCCAAGGATGTGGATTCACATTGCCAAGGCCATTGCCGATAGTATCTTTTTGGGCAAACAGCTCGAAGGTGTGACCCATCGGTGAAACGAAACTCACACGCTCGCCGCAGTGATTGAGATCACCTGCTGGAATACGTTTTACTTCACAGCCAAAATCCTTTAAGCCTTGCTCTAAACGATTGAGGGTTTCAACGCTATCCACTTTGAAGGCGGTGAAATCCATGCCGGGGGTATCAGCAGGACGCAAAACGACCGAGAACCAATCATGCTCATCCCAACCTTTTAAATACACACGGCCTTGATCATCACGGTCAGTTTCTAATAAACCCATCCGCTCGACATAATGCGTTAAGGAAGCCTCCATATCCAGTACACGTATTTGCACATGCCCAGGACGTAACACTCCAGTCATTGACATAGTTAGATTCTCCTCCAGAGTTAGATCATAAAATTTAAGCGTGTGTTGCCTTGCGCATCTGCCCTACCACCGTAATCACTAAATCAGTTTTCGGTTGGCAACGGCAGGCTAAAACAAAGCCAGCTTGCTCCTCTTGCTCACTGACATGCGCTCGGCTCATCTTGCCAGTGGCATACTCGCCTTGCTGGACTTGTACTTTGCAAACCCCACAGCCACCACTACGGCAGCCAATCGGGATTCCGCGTTTACCCAAACGCACCATTCCGGCTAATAGCATTTCTTGGGGTCGACACATAAATTGCTCGTCAATCTCATTAATGCGAATGGTGTAGCCTTGATTCAGATAATTCAACATTATCGCTAATTCCAATAATATCGATATTAATTCATATCTATTAAGCTTGCTGCAAAAACTCGGCAACTAAGCGATTAAAACTTTGCGCATGCTCAATCTGCGTCCAATGCCCACACTGTCCGAATACATGCAGCTCAGAATGCTCAATCAGATCAACTAGATCATAGGCATTTTGTAGCGGGATCACTTGATCATCACGCCCATGAATAATCAGCGTGTGATGCGCCAAAGCGCGAATATCCGCTAACGGGCTGCTCATCGCATCCACCCAACGCTGGCGTGGCGCGGGGAACATCGCTGCAAACGACTCTTGGAAACCGGGGCGAATACTGGCTTGATAACGTAGCTCAGCCAGCTCATCCGTCACCAAAGCACGGTTATAAGCAAAGATATCTAGCAAGCCTTTCATTGCTTCCAGCGAAGGCTGATAACCCCACACCCGATCTAAACCCTCCGTGATTTTGAAAGGCACACCGACGCTCCCCATTAGCACTAGCTTATTCACCCGCTCAGGATGGCAAATCGCCAGTGCTAACGCCAAAGCACCACCGAACGAATTCCCCACGACCGAAGCCTTAGGAATATTCAGCGCATCCAATAAGCCAACCGCTTGGGCGACCCAATTTTCCATGCTGTATTGATAATCGGCTGGGCGTTCGCTAAAGCCAAACCCCGCCATATCAGGTGCAATTACCCGAAAATGTTGACTGAGTGCTGGTAAGCTTAAGCGCCAATTCGCCCAAGCGCTCACGCCAGGGCCTGAGCCATGAATCAATAACACTGGCTCACCCTGCCCCACGTCGTGATAATTGGTTTGGATGCCTGCTGCTGAAATGCTGTTGGCGATTTCTGGATTAGTGTTACTACTCATCTCGATTCCTTATGTTGACTTCGACTCCGCTCAGCCAACCATTGCGATTCTCTATATACCCTCATACTTACCCTTTCATGTACACCATCATACTTACCGTTCCCTGAGCGTAGTCGAAGGGAACTAGATATTCTTGAACAAGGGGCTTTTCGGCGCAGTACTGCGGCTGGCTTGGGTATAGAAGTTTTCCATATACATATCCCGCTCAAATAAACGCCCTTGCATTAAGGTGGTGATGCAAGCATCAATCATTGCTGGCGGGCCACACATATACGCCTTATGCCCCGCAAACTTACCGGTGAAATGTGTCTTAGCCGCCTCATGCACAAAGCCGCGTAAACCTTGCCAATTGGAATCTTCTGGCTCTGCGGACAGCACCGGCAGATAAGTAAAATTCGGATAATCGCGCGCTAACTCTTCAAACAGGTCGCGGTAATAAAGCTCGGCTTGATTGCGTGCGCCATAAATGAAGGTGACAGGTCGATTTTCATCCTGCTCAAATAAATGCAGAATCATCGACTTAGGGCTGGATAAACCCGAGCCACCTGCTAAAAACAGCATCGACTCTTTGGCCGATTCACGCACATAAAAGCGTCCATAGGGTCCACTGAAACGTAGCTCATCGCCGACTTTTAAACGGTCATGAATCCACTGCGTACCCTTGCCGCCTTCAACCAGCGCGATATTCAGCTCAATCAGATTCTTTTCTGAAGGTGGGCTAGCGATTGAAAAAGCACGCGGCGTATCCTCCAAGCCTGGAATCAACAGGTTGATGTAATGCCCTGCTTGGAACTCAATCCCACCATTTTCAATCGCAAGGAAGATGCTTTTAATGCGCGGGGTTAAAGTTTCAATTTTGGAAACCACACCTACAAAATCACGTACTGGATAGTGCTGAGCATCAGGGTCTTCTTCGATATCGGCTTCAATCGTGACATCACCCACGGCACGCGCACAGCAAGCTAGACACTTACCATCCGCACGCTCCATATCCATTAAGGCGAAAGGTGAAGCTTCGCCATGCTCGATATCGCCATCCAAAACATCCACTTTGCAGGTTCCGCATAAGCCATGACCACAAGCATGCGGCAGATAAACACCGGCACGCAGCGCTGCATCTAACAAAGTCTGGCCCTCTTCCACTTCAATGGTTTCGCCAATTGGCTCAATGGTTAATTGATAGCTCATTTGCTTGATCCTTTAAGAAACCCCACCTAGCCCCCCCTGATCAGGGAAGGAGACCACTATCTTTCTCCCTCCTTTGATAAGGGGAGGGTTGGGGGAGGGGTTTAATTCCCCGTTCCCTTATAGCCATTCAAACCCGGCGTTTTAAAGCGAATCAGTGATTTATGCCCAACGCCATTTTCTTTCAGGCTTTTGCCCATATCGGGAGTGAAAGCTTCGCCATCCAATAGCCACTTCACCTCGCTCCACTCAATCAGTGGAAAGTCAGGATGTGGGCCACAAACACTCGGCAAAACTGCCTCAGTCAAAGCTCCAAACGGCATGTCGGGTGGCAAAGGATAGGCATTCGCGGTGCAAATGCTGGTGTGATTATCCCAGCCGATATACACCAATTGATTGCCATGAAAACGGTCGACGCTATCCATGAAAACTGAAGGATATTCACCATGAATGGATTTAACGGTCATGATTCTTCTCCTTAAGCTGCGTCGGCTTGGCTGGTTTTGGGCGCTTCGGCTGCCGCTTCACCTTTCATGGCTTTCCAGCGGGCTTCGTCAGCGGAACCTGCATAATCGCCGCCATCTTCAGGATGGAAGTGATACCAGTTCAGAACATCGGGCACAGCAGCGCCACCGCAATTACCTTGGAAAATTTGATGTACTGGCAGCCATGCATTCACATACTTTTCTGGCTCATGATCGAAAATGGTTTTGCAACCATCTGAGCAGGTATGGAATTTCTCGCCTTGATACTCACTGACGCGATAGGCAATTTGCATCGGGTCGTCTTTGGCGACTTCCGTGAAGCCCATTGGAATTTGGCAGACTTGGCAGAGCTGCGGTAAGCCCATATTGAAGAAACGCTTACCCTCTTTCTCCATCTGCGCCCACATTTCCATGCGCGGGCGATAGTATTTGTCGAAGGTATCGGGGTATTTTTCGGATAACCAATTCATCTTCGCTTCGCTCGGCAAACCGAGATTGAAAGCCGCCGCGTGAATATAGTTGTAGAAAATCCCGAAAACTTGATGGCTAATATGATCCGCTTCGGCGGTGGCAATCTCGTGATATTTCGGCATTTGTAAGCCATAGCGGCCTAAATCATTGAACAGCGCACCCGCATTTTCCACGAAATAAATCTGCCAACCCTCTTTCCACGACATCGGGCTTTCGGGCAAGAAATAATCTTGCATCATCGCCACCAAACCGAGTAAGCGATAGGCACGCCAGAAGTGTTTATCAATCCAGCCTTGCACAATCGGCAGATTGTCTTCGTGCTGCTCCAGCAAGAATTTGATGATCTCCAAGCCGAGCGTCATGTGGCGCGATTCATCCGATTGCGCCGAGAAACCGAAAGTCACGGTGGCCATATCGCCGTTATAAGCAGCGCCCGACATGAAAGGCACAAACAGCAAATTCGTCAGCAGATACTCAAACGAGAACGACACCGAAGTAATAAACTCAAACGGCCCTGCAGAACTGGCATCATCAAAATAAGACTTCGGTACCGACAAATACCATACCCGATCAAACATATGGAAAGGGTCGTGCATGCCGTGGAAATGCTTGTTGTAATGGCTGATGGTATGAATCTGCGTTTGCGCATGGCGCAGCTCGTCAATCGACTGCATCTGGCAAGCAATTTGTGCGCCTTCACCACTCAACTGCCGCGCCAAACGCGCAAAATTACGGTGCGCCGCATACTCCAAGGGGCTAACGCCTTGAATAAATAATTTGAGCGCATTCACATAACTCGCATCCGCTAAATTCAGGTGGGCATTGTTTTGCGCGAAGCTATCCATCACGGCATAGAGTTTTTTGTCTTTTTCCGCTTGGTATTTCCAATACGCATCAGCGGTTAAACGGAAAGGATCTTCCCATTTGCTCCAGTCGGTAATTTTGATGCCTTCATAAGCTTCTTGGGCAAATACTTTATCTTTCGGCTGATACGTTGGCTCCCAACCCAAACCACGGGTTAGCAGCTCATAACGTTTACGCATATTTAACTTCTTAGCCATGCTGCTTGCTCCTTAGTGGCGAGTAATACGGAAATAATCGTCGTCTTCATCAATATTGCCGGACAGCGAAATCAAGGTGAGATGCAGCTCCTGCAAATTCACTTCGCGCCCCGCCAACTCGGAAACCACTTCTTGAGTGATACCCAGCTCGCCTAAGCCTTCAATTCGCACCATGCCGGGCTGATAATCTAAAGTGGCTTTAGGGTTTTCTTGCTCGAAGGCAGAAATAAAAGGCTGCGCATCGGCGGTATTTTGGAAAATCATGAATACTTTATGTTCAGACATACCCCACTCCTTAAACCTTCAAGCCTTGCTTGGCTAAACGCGCTAGCAATTCGGTTTTCACAGCAGCTAATTGCTCAGCCCCTTTCGCACCAACGGCTAATTGCGCTATCGGCAATACCGCCTGCTCAACCCGCGCTAACCAAGTTTGTATCCAGTGCGTGAGCAGCTCTGCATTTGCAGCCGATTCACTGGCCGTGACTTTTAAAAGTTGGTTAGTCCAGCGGGTATTTTCTTCGCCCCACTCATTCATAAATTGAGTGAGCATTAAGAAGGTGCTGCCACCTTGGGCGGCGGCCTGGCTAATAAAGCGCTCGTAAATCAACGGATAGAGCAAGCCATCCATGACCACATCTTGTACCACCAAAATCTCGAACCAATCATCCAGCACGAAGCTATCTTCCATCGCATGACGTAAACCTTGCCAAGCAGGATTATTCAGCCAAGCCTCTTTAGCAGCATTGAGTGAAGTTTCTTCATTCCCATCCAAGAGCAGCGCAATCCGGGACAAATACTGCGCCATGCCAATCCGATCAAAGCCATTGAAGGACGCCAGCGAAGTAATGGTCGTGCCATAGCCGCGATGGCAAATATCTTGGTTATTCATATTCGCGCCGTATTCGTAATGGCGCAGCGGAATCAGGACTTGGCGAATTTGATCGGCTAAATCAGCAGGTAGACTTTGGAGCAAATCGCGCTTTTCAACCAGCTCGAAATTACTTTCCATAATTTCTTGCTGCTTAGCGCGCGCAGCGACATAGCTGGTGTAATAGAATTGGCGCGGATCGGTGAAGCTATACCAATCCTGCATCACAATCGCAGTGCGGGCGGTATCGTATAATTTGCGGCTAGGGTCCCAGCTGGGTGGGTAATGAAAATTAGTGGTTGGCTGAACGTCATAAACAGCCTCTTGATAGCGGGTCGCAGGCTTATTCTCGCCAATGCGCCGCGCAATATGCGCATAGTTGAGACGCAGCGGCTTAATTTCTTTTGCAGCAATATTCAAAGACATGCAGGTTCTCCTCCAGTAACAAACTTGCCTCTAAGACTGAACACCCGGTTTGCCAAAGCGCCATTTCAGCTGATCGTAATCAATTTGCGCGGCTTGCTCAGCGCTCACTTCTAGTACCTGATTACGCTTACAAAACTGCTGAAATTGCACAAAGGGCAGCACCAATTCCACGAACAAGCTCGGGTCGCCGATGGAAAAATCGAATTCCACAAAGCGCTTATCACGCACGCCTGTGACACGCACATAACGCGGCTGGAAAAACGGTTCAGTTGAGTTGGCATCCATTGGTTCTGTTCCTCCAAACATTTAACCAAACGGGTTGCTGATCTATAGCAAGCTACATGCCATTTAATAAAAATTAATTAAATCAATTATTTATAAAATATTGGTGGTTTTTATTTTTATCTAAATTTGATCAAATGATCAAGTGTTGCAGCGGAATTTGATGTCTTGGATTAATGCAGTGCAGCAATAAGTGGTTGAAGTAACTGGGCGAAACGACTTGATCCACAAAGATGGCTAGGCTTAAACAGCTTAAGATTTAACTTTTTCCTATTTAAACCCTAACAATTTATCTGAGCTGGCCTAAAGTTAAGTGAACAATACTTAAAAGGATTTAGTTATGCGTTTTAACTATCTCATCTTGGCCTTAAGTTGCTGCTTGTTAAGCGCTTGTGGTGATAAACCAGCGAATAACCAAGCGACTTCGCCTGATCTTGCGCCCATGCCTAGCAATCCGGCAGCAGCGACGACGGCAACACCCACTACCTCAGCGGCTACCAATAATGCCGCCACAGCTGTCATTACTGATGTGCCTGCGATTGCTGGCTCGGGATGTATCGAAGGTAGTGCTCAACTTGAATTTCAGCCTCAACAAACTAGCTTTAAACTGAGCTTAGCTGAGCTTGAAGTCGGCACAACTCAAGGGCAGAAAACTAATATCACCTGCACCTTTGCTATTCCGGTCACAGTGCCTGCCGGTTATCAAGTTTCCATCATCCCGCTGCATTTTGCGGGCAACTTAACCGGCAATGGCTTAAAAATTGAAGTACGCCGCGAATACTTCTTTGCGGGTACTACCGGCACGCCGCAAGTGAGCGCATTAGCTTTACCTGCTGATAACCCTTTTGAGCTGAGTGACCAGTTAAATCCTGACGACAGTTTACAATGGTCGCTTTGCGGGCAAGATACCAATATTCGTGCAAATACCCGCATCCTAGTTAAAGGTGGCGAGGGTCAGGCGAAAATCAAGATTAGCTCCACCGATACGGCGCAGCCGAATTTATTCACATTGAATGTTCGGCCTTGTAACTGAATTAAAGGCTGAGTTAATCGAAAAAACTGCTGGCTTTGAAAAACCATTCGCTAGCCCCTGTTAACTAAATCAGTTAAATTCCTGCTTCCTGATTTTTGAGCAAGGGCTATTCATGACGGTCGCGATTGAGGCAAGCAGCGCATTTATCCAACGTTGGCAAGGAAAAAATGGTTCAGAGAAAGCTAATTACCAATTATTTCTCACCGAACTATGTGAGTTATTAGCGGTAGACAAGCCTGAGCCTGCCCAAGCGGATAATAAGCACAACGCTTATGTATTTGAGCGACGCGTGGATATGCTGGAATCTTTAGGTAAAGCATCCACCGGCTTTATTGATTTATATAAGCGTGACAGTTTCGTGTTAGAAGCTAAATCCACGGGTAAAAAGATCGGTTCGGGTGGTTTAGATATGGCGCTAGAGCGCGCTTATAACCAAGCCAAAGCTTATATTACTAACTTGCCCAGCTTTGAGAAAAAGCCGCCGTTTCTAATCGTGACCGATGTCGGGCATGTATTGCAGGTGTATAGCGAATTTACCTGTTCGGGTTCGACTTATACCGCTTTCCCTGATCAAAACTCCTATCGCATTAAGCTGGATGATTTACACAAGCCGGAAATTCGTGAGCGTTTACGCGCCATTTGGCTTGATCCGCATAGCCTTGATCCATCTAAGAAAGCGGCGTTAGTCACGCGTGAAATTGCTACGCATTTAGCCGGTTTAGCGAAATCCTTGGAGCAGCACCATTCTGCCGAATTAGTGGCGACTTTTTTAATGCGCTGCTTGTTCACCATGTTTGCCGAGGATGTGGGTTTATTGCCGGAGAAGATTTTCACGCAGTTATTAGAAAAATTAAAAGACAAACCAGAAAGCTGTGCGCCTGCTTTGAAAAATCTTTGGACCTTAATGGACAAAGGCGGTTTTGAGGGCGTGAGTATGGAGCAGATTCACCGCTTTAATGGGGGTTTGTTCGCGCAGGCGGATGCTTTGCCTTTGGATAAAGCACAGATTGAATTATTGCTGAAAGCCTCCATGGCCGATTGGCGGTTTGTCGAACCTGCCATTTTTGGGACTTTGTTGGAACGGGCTTTAAACCCGAAAGAGCGCCATAAACTCGGTGCGCATTATACCCCGCGTGCTTATGTGGAGCGTTTGGTATTTCCGACCGTGATTGAGCCATTACGTGAAGCATGGAAAAACGTGCAAGCCGCTGCGGTGTTATTAGAGCAGCAGAAACCGAGCAAGAAAGGCAAAAAACACAGCGAAGCGGTGGAGTTGGTACGTACCTTTCATACCAAGCTGTGTAACTTGCGCATTCTTGACCCGGCTTGTGGGTCGGGGAATTTTTTGTATGTGACTTTGGAGCATATGAAAAAGTTGGAAGGCGAAATTCTCGACTTTTTGCAACAATTGGGGTTTGCGCAAACTTCGCTAGAGATGGAAAGTGTTTCGGTGAATCCGCAGCAGTTTTTAGGGATTGAAGTGAATCCACGGGCGGCGAAAATTGCCGAAATGGTGTTGTGGATTGGTTATTTGCAATGGCATTTCCGCACGCATGGCAATGTAGCGCCGCCTGAACCGATTTTGCGTGATTTTCATAATATTGAATGTCGCGATGCGGTGTTGGCGTGGGATGCGATTGAGCCGGTGGTGGATGCGGCGGGGCAAGCAGTGACGCGCTGGGATGGAGTGAGTACGAAGCGGCATCCGGTGACGGGTAAGGAAGTTCCAGATGAAACCGCACGTTTGCCGATGCAGCGCTATGTGAATCCGCGCAAGGCAGAATGGCCGCAAGCGGATTTTATTGTGGGGAATCCGCCGTTTATTGGCGCTGCTCCGATGCGGGCTACCTTGGGTGATGGCTATGTGGAAGCCTTGCGCAAAACGTGGAAAGAAGTGCCGGATTCGAGTGATTTTGTGATGTATTGGTGGCATCAAGCAGCCGAAACGGTACGTTTAGGTCAAGCACAACGTTTTGGATTTATCACTACGAATAGCTTGCGCCAGACCTTTAATCGGCGCGTGGTGCAAGCACAATTGGAAGCGAAAGAACCTTTATCGTTGATTTTTGCAATTCCAGATCATCCTTGGGTGGATAGTGTGGATGGCGCGGCGGTGCGGATTGCGATGACGGTGGGCGAAGCGGGGGAAGCGACCGGTACGCTGCAAACGGTGATTAGTGAAGCGGTTGTTGCAGGTGCTGATGCGCAGAGTATTGAGTCGAAAAAGCGCGATGGGAAAATCTATGCTGACATATCTGTGGGTGTAAATGCTACTAGCATAAAAGCACTGCAATCTAACATCAAAATAAGCCAACGTGGATTTGAAATTGGTGGAGCTGGGTTCATTATTGACCGTACAATTGCAGAAAAATTATGTGCGAGTGAATCAACTGTTATTAAAAACTATATAAATGGGCGTGATCTGGCACAAACTTCACGTAATGCGTTAATTATAGACTTACATGGATATGAAAAAGACAATGTGATTAGCAAATACCCTGCTATTTATCAGTGGTTACTGGAAAGAGTTAAGCCAGAACGTGATCAAAATCGTGATAAGTTACTACGTGAACGGTGGTGGCTTCATCGCAGACCACGTGAAGATTTACGTGAAGCACTTAAAGATATTTCGCGGTTTGTTACGACCATAGAAACTAGCAAACATCGTTTCTTTGTCTTTTTGCCTACGCAAATTTCTCCAGATAACAAGTTGATAAATCTTGCTTTAGATGACGCATTCTTATTTGGTGTAATTTCAAGTCGCATCCATGTTTGTTGGGTACTAGCACAGGGCAGCTCTTTAGGTGAAACACCCGTTTACGTAAAAACCACCTGCTTTGAAACCTTTCCCTTCCCCACCCCCACCGAAGCCCAAAAAACCCAAATCCGCGCGTTAGCCGAACAACTCGACGCCCACCGCAAACGCCAACAAGCCGCCCACCCCGACCTCACCCTCACCAACATGTACAACGTCTTGGAAAAACTGCGCCTTGAACAACCCCTCAACGACAAAGACAAACTCACCCACCAACAAGGCTTAATCACCCTTCTCAGAGAACTGCACGACGACCTCGACCGCGCCGTATTTGCAGCCTATGGCTGGGACGATTTAGCCGCGCAACTGGTCGGCAAAGCTGGAGCCACCACCCCACTCCCCGACAAACCCGAAGCGCAAGCCCAAGCCGAAGAAGAACTCCTCAGCCGTTTAGTCGCCTTAAATGCCGAACGCGCTAATGAAGAAGCCCAAGGCCACATCCGCTGGTTGCGCCCTGAATTCCAAGCGCCACAAACTCAGGCAAGCCAGCAGACTGAATTAGCCGTGGAAACCGAGGAAAGCGAAGGGGTGAGCCTTACACCCGCCAGTAAGTTAGCTTGGCCTAAAGGATTGCCGGAACAATTCAAATTGGTGCGTAGCCTGTTAAATCAACCTAAAACCTTAGGCGACTTAAATCTGCAATTTAAAACCAAACCCAAAGCACTGGAAGAAGTGCTCGAAACTTTATGTGACATGGGTCATGTGCAGCTGGAGCAAGGCGTTTATCGCTTGATCTGAGGGGCTGGCTCCCTTCCCTCCTTGCGGGGGAAGGCCGGGGATGGGGGAAACCAAGCTCCTCACCCCCGAACCGCCCGACAGCAACCATTCAAAGGTGTCCGATTAAAGTCCCCTTTGGCAAGAAAGCTCATCAGCTTGCCATTCACACTGCTACGGCAGGATTTCGTAAAGCTCAAGGTTAAGTCCAAACGATGTGTACGATTGGCGCTGCGAATTTGGGTTTTGATCGCGACCTTATTATGGCGGCCATGGGCTTGGCGTTTACTCAAAATCGGCAACATGGCACTCTGGCCGTCAATCCGTGCTTTCAAAGCTTTGGGAAATACTTCGACACTCCAAGCGGGCGAACGCCCAACACACTCTAATTTCCAACCTGCTTCTGCACTATTCACCGTACCGAACAGACCTAAGCTGAGCATTAGCGTCCAACTTGAACGCACACTCATTGCAGTTAGCTTTAGTTTTTTCATGATCTATCCTTAGCTCAATTATTTTAATTACATTTCTCACTATTTAAAGTGTAGCTAAGGAAATCAAGTCAATGCTGCGTGAGTTTTACACAAGCTAGCCCTTTAGTAGCTGCCAAATAACCTTCCAGCGACTAAGGAGCACCGCAGCAAAAATTAACCCACAGCCCATGATTTGCAATGCACTCATACTTTCGCCAAACCAGAGTGCTGCCATAATCGCCACCCAAACCGGCTCTAAGGTCAGAATTAAAATCGCATGACTCGCAGGCGCTAATGCTTGACCTTTGATTTGTAATAGAAAACGTCCGCTGGTTGAAACCACAATACTCAAAGCTAGCCACAACCATAAACTCGCAGGCTGCTGGAAACTCCAAGTTTCCACGCCTGCTGACAGCATTAAACCCACCACCCCCACAATCATTAATTGCAGCGAGGTCAGCGCTAAAATCGGCAAGTGATAAGAAGCTTGGCTAGTTAAAGTAAAATTCAGCGCAAACACCACCGCCGCTGCTAAAAACGCAATTTCCCCCAACCCCAACGCAAAATGGCTTTCTAAAAACAAAAACGCCATCCCCAGAATCGCCAAGGGTAAAGCCAGCCACACCAACACATTCGGACGCTCACCATAAGCCATCGCAATCACCGGCACGAGGACAATACCGAGCGTATTTAAAAACGCCCCCACCCCCAAATGCTGCGCATGCGCTAAGCCCCACATCCACAACACTAAACCGAGTGAAAATAACAAGCCGACCCGCAGAATAATTTTAAACTCCACCGCTTTGAGCTGCTTTAGCTCCGGCCAAGCAAAGGGCAACAGTAGCAATCCACCCAACAAAAAGCGCACCCCTAAAAACAATAAAGGCGGCCACAGCGCCACTACCTCTTTAGAAAAAATCCAGCCTAAACCGGCTAAAAGCGTGGTGATGAGCAAATAAATATCTGCTCGCCAAGTGTGAGTCGAAGGCGCTGCCATAAAACCCCGCTGAGGCTATCTGCAAAAGGCGCTTAGCTTGCATTTATTGGACGCGAAAAGCCATACCGTCACTCATCGCTTCTTGCCCACCCTGTAAGGCAGTTACCCACCAAACGGCATCGCCATTTCCGACTGCAATCGTAGGCGTATACCGACACTCGCCACTGTTACATACCGAGCTAGGAACGCTGAGATGCACCACCCCCGCACCATTGCCTGCATTCACCCATAAGCGATAGGCAGTCGCTGCACCTACCGGTGTCCACGCATAGGTTGGTTTTTGCGTAGTGATTTTGCCTTCCGGCTCAATTTGCGCAGGCTTCATAAACACACTTTTAGAAGGATAAAGGGTAAAGCCTTGTGGAGGCGAGGTGAGCTGTTTGCCATTGCTTAACATCGCCGTCACTGTCCACTGTGCCGGCGCATAACCCAAACTTAAATTAGGCTTATACTGACAAGAAGCTGCATTACAAGTCGCTTGGCTCGGCGTTAAACTGTGTTGAATGATTTGCTCTTCACCGTTCTGATCGGCTTGATCGACTCCATACGGCGTATAGCCCCTCACCCACAAACGATAACTGACTGCATTAGGAAACGGCTTCCAAACAAAGCGGGGCACATTGATGGCCGCTGAAGTGGTGACCGTCGTATTGTGCTTAGGACTAATTAAACTGGGTGCAGGCGGTGCGATTAACTTAAAGCTCACCGCACGGCTATCTCGACTCGACCCATCAGCGAAAAACGCCTTAACCCACCAATCACTACTGATATTGTTAGCAAAGGCGGTACTGTCTTTAAGTTTGCACGTATAACCGGTGGCACATTGCACTTGAGCCGCCGTTACATAGCGATTAATTTTGCCATTTTGTGCCGGTGTCGCTTTGTAATTTAGCCACAATACATAACCTGTTGCGTTAGGCACTGCTTGCCAGCTAAATTCCGCAGGATATTCCTGCTGGCTGATATCACCTGCTGGATATAACTGCACTGGCAGTGGCTGAGCCTTCACTTGGGCTTGATAGGCAGTGAGTACCGGCTTGGCAGAGCTATCTTCGCGATAAAAACCAAAGTACGGTTCCGGTTGCACCCAAATATTGCTCGCATAATCAGCTTGCTTAGGCCGATTGATTAGCTCATACCAAAGCGCAGCTTCAACAAAATCCCAACTTTTAATTAAATGGATGAGCTTAAAGGCTTCTGTCGCTTGCGCTTGTTCAGCAGCATTCAAACTCTTAATTTGCCCTGCTCCACCCCAATCAGGGCTAGACGAGACGCCAAACTCAGTGAACCAAAATGGCTTGTTGTCCCCATACTTCAGCATCACCGCACGCATCGCTTCCACACCTTGCTTTAAACAACCTTCATGGGGAAGCGCACTGAATTTAATACAGTCATTGGCGGGTGCTGCACGCCCATAGTAGGGAT
This sequence comes from Thiolinea sp., assembly GCA_049290875.1. Lineage (GTDB taxonomy): Bacteria > Pseudomonadota > Gammaproteobacteria > Thiotrichales > Thiotrichaceae > Thiolinea. The sequence continues at coordinate 92,856 of JBATOI010000036.1, read as the reverse complement.
GGCGCTCCGCCTGAATCGTGCTTGGGTAAGGGTGCAACGATAAAGCATCGAAATTACCTTTCGCGCCGGCTTTATACATTTCCTCTAAGAAATAGGTATCAGTCCCGGCAATACTGCCTGCGATAACTTTCAAGGCGGGGTTAAGCGCTTTTAAGCTCGAATAACTCCCTTTAACCAGCTGGGTATAAGCCTTAATACTGGCACGATCGACTTGGAAGGGATAACCATTATTATATTCAAAGGGGATAGTCCGTCGCTTCATTTGCGCCCAGAAATTAACAATATTGGGTTCATTCCAAATTTCGTAAGCAATCACCACATTACGTGTTGCTGGATTGGCGTGATAGCGCGTCGCAATGCGCTTTAAAGCATCGGTATAATCGGCGGCATTGGCAGGCGGCATATTAAACTTCCACGATCCCGCCGCTAATACCGCTGCACTGCACGATTTGCCTGCGTAATTAACGGTCGCCCAACACGGTGTGGAGGCAAAGGAGATCAGTACTTTTTGCCCCGCATGTTTGGCACGATTCACATACTCATCCAGCTGCGGCCAAAACCAAGTGGGTGTCTTACCCTTACCCTCTAATTCGAACCAGCCCCAAACCACTGGAATCCGCACCAAACCTGACCCTGACTGCTGAACGAGGCTATCCCAATGACTCGGTAAAGGCCGATTATCATTGCGCAAATGCACGCCAAACTGTTTGGCGGTCAAAGGTTGGGCAGCCGCTGGAACCTGAATCACGAAACTGATTAATAACAATAACAGCGCATAACCTAAACCTTGTTTCCATTCATACACTCGCATAAATGCCTCCTGATAAAACATTACACTCATTGAGCTTTATTCAAAAATAACTCGTTAATTTCACATAATTCGCATTATTTTTGAACACATTGTTTTCAAACTACTCAATTAATCTCCTCTATAGAAAATGACTTGGGCTAAGGTCAAACTTGGGGGCAAAGCATGGCGATCTTCGTAGCATTAGGTCGGTAGCAGAAAACAGCGGGGAGTGCTTGGTTTTTGGTAGATGGCGCTAAGAGCACGCTTGCAATTGCTTGCTACTAGGGCTTAGCACATGCCACTATGCAAGGCTAAACCCTGATTATCTGAACTTAAAGATTGAATATTTATGTGGTATCGCGTTTGCCAAAAGCTGCTGCTATTTAGCCTCTTACTGCTGGCTACTTTCAGTTCGATCACGCTAGCAGACACACACCAGCCACCAGAGCGGATTGTCTCGATTAACTTATGTGCAGATGAGCTGTTATTGCTGCTCGCCGATCCTAAGCAGATCCGTGCTTTAACTCATCTTTCCCATGATGAAGGTGCTTCCTACTTCCAAACTAAAGCACTGCTCTACCCCACTACCACAGGTTTGGCTGAAGAAGTTTTACCCTTTAAACCTGACTTGGTCATTGCGGGTGAATATGGCGGTATTCAAACGGTCAACTTGCTGAAAAAACTAGGTGTACGCGTCGAAACCTTGCCACTCGCCAATAATATGCAGCAGGTATTTGGCAATATTGAACTGATTGCCAAGCTCAGCGGCCATCCCGAACGTGGGGCTGAAATCATCAAAACCATGCAAGAGCGCCTAGCCAAATTACCGGCTGCCAATCCACAAGCGCCATTAGCGGCGGTCTATGATCCCAATGGCTATACGGTTGGCCCTGAATCTTTACGTGGACAAAATATGAGCTTGGCAGGCTGGCGCAATGCCGGTGAATTAGCCGGAGTGCGTGATTATGGCTCACTGGATTTGGAAACTCTGGTACGCCTGCAACCGGATGCGCTTATCGACTCACCCTACACGATCAATACGTATTCACGCGCTGAGGCACTCTCCAAGCACCCCGCACTGCGGGGCGCGCAATTGAATCCACATATTATTAGCGTACCCAGCAATATGACGATTTGTGATGGCCCGTGGATTATGGACACGATCGAAACCCTACAACACGAACGCTTAAACCTCTCCCAGCCAAGAACATCCGAATGAATTATCGTTGGTTACTGATTAGCTTAAGTCTATTAGTTTTCTGTTTATTTTGCCTATCGCTAGTGGTTGGGCGTGACCCTTTACCGATTTGGCAGGCTGCCAATGAAGTATTCACGGATCACCGCTCGGTCTTGGCGATTATTCTCACTGAAATTCGCTTGCCGCGTGCTTTGATTGCCTTATTCGCAGGCGCCACGCTTGGTTTATGCGGGGCAGCGATGCAAGGCCTCTTACGTAATCCACTCGCTAGTCCCGATTTAATTGGTAGTAGTAGCGGTGCTGCCTTATGTGCGGTGATAGTGCTGTATTTTGGTTTGCAAAGTATCTCAGCACAGATGTTGCCGCTATCCGCTATGTTGGGTGCTTTGATTGCTACCGGCTTAGTGTTTGCTTTAGCCGGGCGCGATGCCAGTATTACTACCCTTATTTTGGCAGGGGTTGCGGTGAATGCGCTCGCGACTAGCGCGATGTCCTTATTGTTGAATCTTGCCCCTAGCCCTTATGCGATGCGTGAATTGGTACTCTGGACGATGGGCGATATTACCGATCGCAGCATGGATGATTTTTGGCTGATGTTACCCTTTACCTTGATTGGCTGGGCGCTAATGTTAGGGGTGGGGCGGCAATTAAATGCGCTGACCTTAGGCGAAGAAACTGCGGCTTCTTTAGGTGTGCGCCCTAGTTGGATACGTTGGCGGATTTTTATTGCGATTGCCTTTGCAGTCGGCGCAACGGTGGCTACCACGGGGATGATTGGCTTCATTGGACTGGTGGTGCCGCATTTATTACGCCCCTTGGTTAACTATGAACCCGCACGTTTGTTACCTGCTGCTGCCTTGGGTGGTGCAGCGATGTTGCTAACCGCTGATATTGGGGTACGTTTAATCCCCACCGAGTCCGCGATTAAAGTGGGCGTATTAACCGCCTTAGTCGGTGCACCGTTTTTCTTATATTTAATTCTACGCAGCCGCAAGGAGCATGTATGAGTTTACTTGAAGCGGCCAATATCTCTTTTAAACGTAATCAGCAATTACTGCTAGAAGCAATTAATTTAGAGCTACATGCAGGTGAATTAATCGGTTTGATTGGCCCCAATGGGGCAGGCAAATCAACCTTACTAAAAATTCTAGCAGGTCTACAAAAACCCCTGACGGGTACTATTAAATTCCAAGATCAAGCTTTAACTAAACTCAATGCTAAAGAACGCAGCCAGCAGATTGCTTGGCTGGCTCAAGGTGGCAGCATTCACTGGCCATTAACGGTAGAGCGCTTAGTTGCTTTGGGGCGTTTACCGCATTTAGCGGCTTGGCAACAAGCTGGCATCACTGATCAAACGGCTATTGACCAAGCCATTCAACAAACAGGTATTGAACATTTACGCAACCGCGATGCGACGACACTTTCAGGAGGCGAACGTACTCGAGTACTGTTAGCGCGTGCTTTAGCGGCTGAACCTACTGTTTTACTAGCTGATGAGCCGATTGCGGCGCTTGACCCAGGTTATCAATTACAAACTTTGGAGCTATTACGCGCTTTCTCTCAGCAGCAGCGGGCTTGTATTGTTGTCCTACACGAACTTTCACTCGCCGCTCGATATTGTGATCGCTTGTATTTACTAAAAAGTGGTTGTATTGTCGACACTGGCAGTGTTGCTAAAGTCCTATCTGCTGAGAATTTAAAAAACGTTTACCATATAGAATGTGAGATAGGCTGTACAAATGTACCGTGGATTATTCCAAGCCGTTATATTTATAATTAAAAACACTTAGTTCGTTGAGCAGCTAACCATTAAAAAACCTGATTTATTTCTTATAATAACAATCTTAAGCTACTGGAACTGCAGGTATAAACGCTATGAAATGTGGTAAATCATGGGTTCTCATTGGGTGCTTAATTAGTGTTTTGATAATTTCTGGGTTTTATTTAACCAATAAATTAATCAATCCACGCAAAGATAACCCAATTATTACTAATGCTAATCATAGTCCGCCTACCTCACTCTATCCGCCCACTCAGGAATTCGCGGACAATCCTGATAAGCTATTGATTGTAAATACAGATCCTGGCACTAGTTGTGGGTCTAAAGAGCTGGTTTTTAGTGAGCAGCAACTACAAGCCTTACCACAAAAAACCTTTAAAACTAAGCATACTTGGGCGACAGTAGCCCAAGAATTCTCCGGTCTACTGCTAACAGATGTTATTCAGCAGATTTGCCCCCAAGCCAAGGAAGTGTATTTACGCTCACTTGACCAATATTCGATCACAATTGATGTTAAAAAGGTAGCAAAATACGAAGCTATCTTAGCTTTAAAAATAGCTGGAAGACCTTTAACTGTTCGAGAAAAAAGTCCAATTTGGCTAATGATTAATACTGATGGTTTAAATATAGCAGCCCGTACTTTAGATAACATGCTTGTTTGGCAACTGTATTATATTCGGGCACTTACCAGTGACTAACTGATAATAAACTGAATAACTATGTTAAAACTTGCACAACACGCTCGATATATTTACCAGTGGCTTTTAGTCCCACTGATGCTGATATTAATCTATTTATCAGCCATGAATGTAGTTTCAACCTTTTTTTTATTGGAAAAATATCGGCATGAAACTATTTGGAGTTTGGAGCATTTAAATCGTGAGATTGAAAGCACGATTCATGAAAGCCAATTATATTTAGCCCAAGCGAGCACCATCAATCAATTACGTTTTCAATACGAGCTACTATGGAGTCGCCTACCTGTCGTGCAAAGTAGCTTGCATCAAGACCCGAATCTCAAAAACATTCCGGGCTTGGAAAAAATGGTGGCTGATATTTTTGAGCGTGTGAAATTGATGGAGCCTGCCTTTACGAGCCAGCAGGAACTGGACACAACGCGCTTAAGCCAATGGATTAGTGCTTTAGAACGTGACCGTGAAAACCTCACTTACTGCTTAGTCAATGAGATTTCTGCTGGTAGTGGTAGCTATTCACGCTCAGCTTGGCATGATTTGCTAACCTCGATCAGCTCGGTAGGTTTAGCTATTTTGCTACTGTTATTGCTGATTGGGCATTTCATCTATGCTCTCGTGCGCGAACAAGAACGGCAACGCACTCAAATCGACAAAGATTCCTTAACTGGTTTATACAGTCGCGACTTTATCCTTAAAAAATTAAATGAACTGTGTAAAAAACAACGCGACTTTTGCATTGTTTTTATTGATTTAAACAAATTTAAAAGCATCAATGATACTTACGGGCATCAAGCGGGGGATCAGGTTTTAATGACCGTCGCTAAACATTTTCAAACTAGTTTAGAAAAAATTGGCACCGTAGGTAGGATTGGCGGCGATGAGTTTCTTTGGCTCATTCCGCATACCGATCAAGCTGAGATTAGCTATTACTATAATCAACTTACTCAACATTTGCGCCAACCTTTGCAATTTGGCGATAAACTATTACCTATAAGCCTGAGTGCAGGAGCCGTATCAGCTGCTCTATGCAACTATAATGTGAGCCATGTATTAGAACAGGTTGACTCCTCCATGTATTGGGCGAAATCCATTCAAAGCCCAACCATTATTTGGCATGGGGAAATGCTTAATACTGCACAATTGCCTGTTACTATGACTTAGGATTTAGCGGGTTTTGCCCCTGAAGGAATTATGCGCCTAGCTTCTTTACTCTATGACTTGCTGCTGATTTTACTGTTTGCTCTGCTTTGTTATTGGGTAGCGCAGCATTTTTTGCGCCCAACACCTTTACCTATCGAACCACAAACCTCCATCCCCTCATTTACCACGGATAAACCCAGCGATCCCTTACCCTTCCCAACGGATATAACGCCCAGCCTTCCACCCAAGCTGCGTCCGAAGCCACCTGAGCATATCGCCAAACTGATTACTTCAGTCTACGAACAAACCAAACAGACGCATTCGTATGATCCGGCTTACGTCAAATTAAGCTATCCCAATGGCGATGTGGATAACAGTACAGGCGTTTGTACCGATGTGGTGATCCGCGCCTTCCGCGCACAAGGGATTGATCTACAAAAACAAGTACATGAAGACATGCGCAAAGCTTTCAAAAACTATCCGAAAAAATGGGGCTTGCGCACGCCCGATACCAATATTGATCACCGCCGCGTACCCAATTTAATGACCTACTTTGATCGCCAAGGTAAATCCTTAAAGCCTAGCGAAAACCCAGATAATTATAAGTCAGGGGATTTGGTGGTGTGGGAATTACCTAGCGGCCAAGAACATATTGGCGTAGTACTCGCGGAGCGTAGCAATGATGAAGCGCGCCCACTGATCGGTCACAATGTAGGTGCAGGCGCTAAGGTGGAAGATGTGTTGTTTGCTTGGCCTGTTCGTGGACATTATCGGTATTTCGAGCCTAAACTCGCAGAAAATGATGATGCAAACGCTAAATAGCTAGCTGATAGACTCACTAGGCAAATCCGCAGGGGCTACTTTTTCCTGCCATGAATATTCGCTCAGACCTACTCCGGTATCAGGCTGCAAACGATCAACTGTACGGCTGATGACTTGTACACAAGACTTGCACTCCCCCGCTCGGCAATGATTCACTAAGCTTCCGAACTGCTCCCAGCCACCTAGGTCGTTGAAACCTGCCTCTGTTTTAGCCTGATGAATATAACGCCCACGTCGGAAATAATATAAGCAAGGCACTGTCCGCAAGGGGTCTGGATAACTAGGCTCTAGGGAAGCTGTATCCTTTAATAAACGCAAGCTTTTATCCCAAGCACGCAGAGCGCATAAACCGGTCGCAATCAGACGCTCACAACCAATATCAAATGGATTTGATTTGCGTGCAATCTCGACCTCAACACGTGCCAACTCATTTTCGCCGCGTGCATAACAATTAACAGCGAAAATAGCATGCGCTAAAGCATTACCCGGATTTCGCTCTAAGGCGGCTAAGGCTTGGCGCTGCCAAAGCTCTTCTAAGTTTTCACCAATATTCGCTTTCAACATATGTGCATATAAGCAGGCAACCGCATAATGCAAATGTGCTAAGGCATCATCATGATATTGACGGGTACGTTTTTGGCAGACTTGCCAAAGCATGTTGAAACTAGGCTCAGAAACCTCGTCTTGTAAGAAACGTACATGCGCTGCTAAGACTTGGTAAGGCTCCGGCATAGAAGGTTGCTGATACCAGTAATGACTCCAAAATGAGAGTGCAATCCCTTGATACAAACTAAAGACTTCATTCGCCAAGCGAGCATACATTTCTTCTAATAACTGCTCGCTATCAGTATCAGTGAGGACAAACTCTGTCGACCAAACGACTTCACGCGATAAGGTATGAATTAACACGTAACGCAGTTTAGGTGTATCACTGTGTAAGGCTGCTTCAGAATACAATAAAAATTCTGCCTGATGCTGCCGCCAAGCATATTCCAAAGCATGATCAGCGTAACTAAACGCAAAGCCCGGATCCGCCAAGGCAATTTGCACAGTACCTAGCTTGCCTAGCATCACGGGCATACTCGAACGAATCTTGTAAAAAATACTCCGCAAGCGGTCGTCACGGATAGAAGCTGGATTTTGACAGGCTATATAAACCTTGGGGCCGGAGGATTGAACTCGCTTCCCGCCTAAGCGTCGCCATTGCACACGTGCGGGGTCGATGGGCTTAAAAACGGGCGTATAACCACCTACAGGTAAAGTGATCTGGCAAGCATGCTGGCTGCTATGCGCTTCATTAGCATAATACTCTTCCAGTAACTTGCGAACTCTGCCTGCTTCCACTCGTACTGCAGGGCTTTCAGTGGGGCAATAATCCATTGGCTTGCCCAGTGCTTCAATGGCGATACCGTATTGAGTGATGCGCTCCCCTCTTCCGTCAAGGGTTTCGTTGACAATATAGTGCAGAAACTTTCCAGCCTGCCGCTTGCCTCCAAATAGCTCACTCGCCAGTATGCGCCCCAATTCTTGCTGGATGCTTTCCTTGCTGACCATAGCTCTCTTCTTACATATGCCTTCTGCCCGTTGGATGGACATTAGTATTCGACACCATTTTAGAATGTCAATTTTTGGGCTATTGTGAACAATTCATGAACACGAGTCACGAATAATTTTGTTACCTCGAGAAAACAGAGTTTTTCTTTCAAAAAAATAGGCTTACAAATAAATAGTTCGCTATAAATAACGCTGCTTTTCTACATGAGCTTAGCTGGAACGTTACGGGTAACAGGCAGAGGTTTACTTCTTTGTTTAGGAAATCGGCTCTAGGATAAAAATAAACCTAATATGAACAGCATTGAGTAAAGGGCAAAAATTATGAACACCTCTGGTATGGGGCATAAGATACTGGATGCACGCTATGTATTATTGGAATGTCTAGCGGTGTCTGCTATGGGTGAGATTTATCGTGGACGTGATTTAGAAATCGTCCAAACTGAAGACAGCCCTTCACGCATCTTGATTCACCTGTTACCACGTGACTATCACCTAACTAATCGTGCCGCCAAATTTGCTAAGGCTCAAGAATTAACTCAAAGCGTAAACAAACCATGGATCTTGCCTCTGCTGGCACAGGGTCAAACTGATAATAGATTTTACTTTGTACTGCAAAGCCCTGAAGGCTTAGGGGCGCAAAGCGTAATGAGCCTGCCTAGTCAACAATTGCCGTCGACTAGCAAGCTAGCTCAACAATTTGCTGGTTTAGTCAAAACTCAACAATTGCCTGAGGTTTTAGATAGCGCTCTTCTGCTCACATTACCTAACAACAATCTCTATCTACTAGCAACCGCTTTTATCCCTGAGCTACATAGATTACGCGCTCGCCACACTGGGCTGCGTTTATATAAGCCTACTACGCTTAAACGCACCGTCGCTTTAATGGGTATTATGGCTATTGCCCTGAGTACCTTTGCAGTCGAATACCGTGCAAAACCAAAAAGTAGCTCAACACAAACCACAGAAAAGCCCATACTTGGCAGTTTAAGCTCGCCAAAAATCTTGTTGGCTCAACCAGAATTGGCTGCGCATGATATACCTATAAAGAATCCGAATTTAGCGTTACCTTTAGCACTGGAAGAACCTTTACCTGCTATCGAACCAGCTTTAGTTGCGCTCAGTTCCCAAGCTATTAAAGCTGCAGAAAATCAGCCAGCCAATACCAATATTGGCTTAGCAAAGCCCCTAGAAAAATTAGAACTCATCAAGCCTGAACCGATTAAAGAAAAAACAGCAGCAACAACAAAATTTGAAGAAAAGCATCAACTTGTAATACCGAAACCTAAAGCCACTGAAACAGTGCCCGCAGTAAAAACTGAACCGACTGCACAAACTGTGGCGCAAGCTTCAATCAAAGCCAGCTCTCCAATAGTCAATGGTGGCGCGATCTATCACACCGCCTCGGTAGAAACAACTCCAGTTACACACCTGAAAAAACTATCAAACTCTGCGCCGCCAACATTAACGATCAATGATTTGATTGAGCGTGCCAATCGAGCTTTAGATGAGGGTAATTTTAACCAAAAAAGTGGAGTACTTTTCTACACAAGGCAAATTAAGATGCGCGACCATCTACATCCACAAGTAGAACGCTTAGGACGTTCTGTTGTGATGTATCAGCATCAAATAGCGCGTAGTATGTTGAAAACTAACGAATACCAACATGCCTATTCGCTACTGAATAACAGCAAAAGCCTCATTCAGGAGTTTAATTTGAAAAGCCTTAATTCAGCACAACAACTGCTAGAACATAAATCTAATCAAACTCATTAAGTGTTTCCGTGGCTTTAACTTTCTCAACAACGACAGGTAGATAACTATGTTAAATCAACAGCACTTATCTGCATTTGCTCAGCATTTGCAGCAAAATTTACCCGGCATCGAAGCGATGCAAATTCTGACCACCGAAGGCTTGACCTTATTATCTGAGGCCAATGACGCTGCCGAAGATCAAATCTCTGCACTAAGCGCCATGCTACTCAGTGGTGCTAGCCAACTCACCAAATGTTTAGGTAGCAGCCAAAAGACAAACGGGCTGATTGTGTGTTGTGAGCCTTCTGCTTATTTAGTCACTGCCATGAATGAAGATTGCATGTTGGGTTTACAAATCCCCGCTGAAATGGGTCAGCCCGGCTTATTAACTAAAGTGAGCAGTTTGATTAATGATCATGCCGCTGCTTTAAAAATGATTCACTAGACCGTTCGCAAAAATAATTTCTGGGGCTTTCAATAATGAAAAAACAAGCGTTTTTCTTGCAGCGCATGAATGATCATGTGCAATATATGAGCAAAATCAAGGCAACTTTAAATCAACGTAGTGATTTTAAAGGCACTGACTGCCATCACTGTGCGTTGGGTAAATGGCTATACGCTGAAGGTGCTGCCGAAGCACAAGCTTTAGGGGCTGATGTACACAAACTTTTTGAACAATTAATTGAACCGCATGAAAAATTTCATGAAGCCAGCGCCCGTGCTTTAGCACATTTTGCAGCAGGCGATGAACTTGCCCAATATCGTGCGATTACCGAAATGCATCAGCTGTCTAATCAACTCATTAAAATGCTGCTTGATTTGGATCACTATGCTCATCAAAAAGCACGTATTGCTTAATTAAAACTGCACCATTAATAAAACCAAAGGGTTAGCTGTTTGCTGAGCATCCACTGGCTCGAGGGTCAATTCAAATTTATACGGGTTAGGTATTAATTCACTAGCAGTGAGTGGCACAAACCACTCCTGCTGCCCCGAGCCACGATCTAACACCACGATAGAGATTGGCTGATCCGCTGGCCGATGCGAATCATAAGCCCAAATATGATACTGATGACCAGCTTGGGGATTGGGTAAATTCACCAAGCGCATCATGCCACTCTCAGTTTCGCCGTTCCACAGCAAATCACCCTGTACGGCTTGAACTTCACTATTTAAAGTACGTAACCAATTGCCGCCTTTCGTGTTTGGTGTTTTTTTCAGTTCAGCATATGCTTGCGCATTACCTTCAGCCAATACCGACTGATTGGGTACCCACCAGCGGTAAACTGTTTGTAAAGCGGCAATCAGCAAGATTAATAAAGCGACTGTAAGCAAGGCATACTTGTACTTTTCTAGCATCTGCTTCCAGTTCACGACACATCCTTGCTTAAACAATAAATAAATTCTTTATAAATTATAAACATTAACTGCAACAATTCCTCATGCTTGCTTTAAAATAGCGCGCACACCCACTCTGGAACCGACCCCATGACTGATAGTTTTATTCCCGGCAAAGACGCTTCGCTAGAAGCATCCATCCAAAAACTGCAAAACCAACTCGCAAAATTAGATTTTCACATTATTGAACAGTCATGGCTGAATCCCATAGCCAATGTGTGGTCAGTGCATATTCGTGACCGTGATTGCCCACTGCTCTTTACTAATGGCAAAGGTGCTTCACAAAAGGCTGCACTTGCCAGTGCTTTAGGTGAATTTTTTGAACGCTTAAGTACCAATTATTTTTGGGCTGATTATTACTTAGGCGAATCGATTGCCCATGCAGCGTTTGTACATTACCCGCAAGAGCGCTGGTTTCCCATTACCGGCGACCAGCTTCCTGTAGAGCTGCTAAATCCAGAGTTAAATGCTTTCTATAATCCAGAAAAATCGCTAACCGCTAGCATGCTAGTGGATACTAATTCGGGAAATAGCGAGCGAGGAATTTGCGCTTTACCCTTCACCCGCCAAAGCGATGGCGTTGTAACTTGGATTCCGGTGAATATTATTGGCAATCTGTATGTCAGTAATGGTATGTCGGCAGGTAACACCGCGACTGAAGCCCGCACTCAAGCGCTTTCAGAAATTTTCGAGCGCTCCATTAAATTCCGCATTATTGCCGAAGGTCTGTGTTTGCCTGCAGTGCCGGAGGCAGTCATCGCGCGTTATCCGAAAATCGCAGCCGGTATTGCTGAATTACGCGCCGCTGGTTTTGGAATTTTAGTACAAGATGCTTCTTTGGGCGGCAAATACCCAGTGATGTGCGTCACCTTGCTGAATCCAGAAGACCAAGGTTGTTATGCCAGCTTTGGCGCTCATCCTCGCTTTGAAGTGGCTTTAGAGCGTGCTTTGACTGAACTGTTGCAAGGCCGCGCTTTAGAAAAGCTATCCGGTTTCTCTGCACCCGATTTTGATCTGGATGAAGTAGCTGCTACGCATAATCTCGAAACTCACTTCATTGACTCCAGCGGTTTGATTCATTGGAACTTCTTAAAAGCCGAGGCTGACTTTGTATTCAGCGACTGGAATTTTGAAGGGAGTACTCAGCAAGAATTTGAGCATCTTTGCCAGCAAATTCACGAAGATGGCTTTGAAATCTATATCATGGATTACGAGCATTTGGGGGTTTACTCCTGTCGTATCCTCGTGCCGGGTATGTCTGAGATTTATACTGTCGATGACCTTGAGTGGGATAACAATAATACCGGCAACGATTTGCGCTCAGCGATTTTGAACCTTGCTGATTTAGAAGAGGAAGAATGTGCGGATCTCTTAGAGGCGCTCGAAGACTTATCTTTAGACAATATCCAACCGATTTCAGCTCTGATTGGCTTAGCACCCGATGCCCATTCACTCTGGGCGGATTTGCGGGTAGGCGAACTCAAAGCCTTATTAGCGCTAGCCATTGGCGATACCGAAAGCACTTTGGAAGCTTGTGAATGGATTCAATACTTTGATCAACTACCGCCAGCACGCACGCGTACTTATCGTTGTATCCAAACTTTGTTAGAAATGGAATCGCCAGAAGCTTACCTCGCTAATCTGAACTTGCTGTATGGAGCTGAAACTTTAGCCAACGCTCAAGCCTTGATCAGCGGAAAGATCCGATTTTGGAATCTAAATTCACCAAGTTTGAATTTAGATACTTGCGCTTTACACGAATCTTTATTAAATGGCTATCAAAAGGTGCATCCCGAACTGAAATAGGTGCATAATACTCGGCTGAAGCGCTGATTAACCTGACCGATCAGCGTGGAGTGAAAGCTATAGCTATGAGTAAGTTTGAAACTATTGTTGCAACCTTAGGGGGTGGAAAAGTCGGCGAGTCTTTTCCACTCCATTCTTCCACTCATCTTAAATCATACCATTAGCTTTTGATAACTAACTACTGCGTGGAACTCGCCAGTATCTTTAGGTGATAATTTAGAGTCTGGCTCATGTACCGCCAATAAGTGTTTGACTCCATATAATTTAGCATTACGTAATACATTTAAGTTATCATCAATAAACAAACTGTGCTCAATGTCAAAACATTCAAATTCGCTTAGCCTCTCCCAAAAACCATTTTCCTCTTTGGCTAAACCAATTTCATGCGAAGTAATAATCCGATCAAAGTAAGGTTCTAAATTCACATACTCGAACTTTAGATTAACGCTTTTTCTATGCGCATTAGTTAATAAAATAATTCGCTTATTCAACTGTCTTAAATAACTGAGAAAAGGTGCAACATCAGGACGAATGGCAATGCGATCTGCAATTTCATGCTTTAAAGCCACGATATCCATCTGTAAATAATCTTGCCAATAGTCGAGGCAGTACCAGTTCAGAGAGCCTTCGATGTCTGCGCAGTGTTCAAGGACTAAACGCTCAGCCTCACTCGCCGATAAGTGCTTCTGTTCTGCAATGCGCTTAGGGAGATGCTCCAGCCAAAAGTGATTATCAAAATGTAAATCCAGTAAAGTACCGTCCATGTCTAAAAAAACGGTTTGGATGTCTGACCAAGGAATAGTGGGCATAGGAATGGGCTTAGTGAGTTAAAACAGTGTTTAGCATAAACTGAAAATTCAAGTTCTACCTATTAAAAGGAATTACTCCAGCTTTATGACGTGGAGGGTACGCATTCCTAGAGCCTAGTGCTAAAATCGCTAGATGCCTAAATTACCTATTATTCATCAAGCAGGAATAGTTGCTAGCAGCCGCTTATTTCAAGTGGAAGAGCTGCAATTAGAGTTCAGCAATGGCGAGCATCGTGTCTATGAACGCCTCGCCAGTCGTGCAGATGGCGCCGTACTCATTGTGCCGATGCTCGATAATGAAACAGTGTTGCTCATTCGTGAATACGCTGCTGGCACTGAACGCTATGAGCTGGGTTTACCGAAAGGTAAAGTCGAGCCGGGTGAAGACATTTTAGAAGCTGCCAACCGCGAAATTATGGAAGAAGTAGGACATGGTGCGCGCCATATTCAACTCTTAAAGCGTGTAAGCTTAGCACCAGGCTATATGGGGCATTATACCAACTTACTATTGGCACGTGATCTTTACCCAGCGGCTCTACCCGGTGATGAGCCGGAGCCTTTAGAGGTAGTGCCTTGGAAATTAAAGTATCTTGATGACTTGATTGCAGGTAACGAATGCACCGAAGGGCGTAGCCTGCTTGCCCTGTATATGGTGCGCGACTTATTTATGCGTTTAAACCGCTAACTGGACGACTCTCTGCATGCGCTTGCCTATTTTATGCATTTCCCTACTAACGCTAACTAGTTTATCTGGTTGTGCTAGTTTGCAAACCCCACAAGATCGAGCCGTAGCACGTGATTTCGGCATCGCGGCTGGAGCCTTCACTGTTTGGGGCGTGACCAAGTGGGATTGGTTTAAATACTCGCCTGTGTTCAAAAAAGAAGGTTGGTTTGGCTCCGATACTCATGCAGGTGGTTCAGACAAGACCGGACATTTATATATGTCCTATTTGCTCACTGAAGGCCTACTTTGGGATTTTAAGCGTCAGCAAGTGAATAACCCAGAAGGTAAAGCAGCGCTAGCCGCAATGGGTGCTATGACCTTAATTGAAATCGGTGATGCTACCTCGTCTAAATATGGCTTTTCGGGTGAGGATTTAGTTTCAGATGCTTTAGGGGTAGGTGCTTCGTGGTGGCTGTCTAAAAACCCTGAATGGGGTGACCGTATTGATTTACGTATGGAATATTGGCCCTCCCCCGGCTTCAGTGGTAAATATGATGCGGCTGCCGACTATTCCGGCATGAAGCATTTAGTCGCAATTAAAGGCGATGGTTTTCAACGCTTAAAAGGTACTCCACTAGAATATTTAGAATTACAAGCGGGTTACTATACGCGTGGCTTCCGTACTTATGATAAAGGCCATTGGGATAAACCCGAGCGCCATACTTATGTCGGGGTAGGTTTGAATTTGCCACGTATTTTTGGCAAGGACACAGCAGCGGGTACTTTATTCAAATATTACCAGCCGCCGCATACTTATGTAGATGTCGATAATCAATTCTAAGTGGCTCCCAGCTTTTATTCGTTAAGTCTCACTGAAGACTTCTTGTTGCGTTATGAATTGCGCATTTCAAAACGTAGCCGCTATTTACGCATGCGGATTTCTGACCAAGGTTTAGTGGTTACTAAGCCTTGGGGTGTCAGTATTGTCGCTGTAGAGGCTTGGCTACTCAGTAAAGCGCATTGGATTATTCGCCACTGGCAGCCGCCAAAAACTACATCAGCTATAGAGTTGAGCTTGCCAAGCGAGATCGAGCTAAAGGCTCTCCAGCAAACGATTCAAGTATGCTATGAGCCAACAGAACCAGCTAAGTTGCACCTGCAATTTAAACCTAGCGAATCACTAATCCTTATTCAAGGTAATATTGAGCAAACCGAAGCCTGCCAAGCTCTCCTACAAACTTGGCTCAAACAATATGCCAAATTACATCTCACCAAACTCTTAAGGCAATTAGCCGCCGAAACGGGCTTTAACTATGAACGCTGCTCTATTAAAAACCAGCAGTCGCGCTGGGGGAGTTGTTCGAATCGAGGAAGTATTAGTTTAAATGCCAAGCTCTTACTCTTACCTAGCGAATGGGTTCACTACGTTTTAATCCACGAGCTATGCCATACCCGCGAAATGAATCACTCCCCACGTTTTTGGGCTTTGGTAGCTAGGTTTGTACCTAACTACCTTGAGATTCACCGAGTGATGAACCGCTCAATGCACTTGCTACCTAGCTGGGTGAATCGTTAAAGTAAGCAACTCCTTTCGGTTTACAGGTGATTCATGGCCTTTGCTACATGGTTATCTTTAGTGTTGGTTTGCCTGATGGGTGCTATGTTTCCAGGCGCAAGCTTAGCGGTGGTATTACGCCAAACACTGAATAATTCGCCTTTGCATGGGGTAGTCACCTCGATTAGCCATGCTTTAGGGGTTGGGGTTTATGCGCTGCTATCAGTATTAGGCTTAGGCTTACTCCTGCAACAATCACCGATGCTGACCAAGATCATCAGCTACGCAGGCGCTATCTATTTATTATGGATTGGGATGCAAGGTATTTTGGCTAAACCCAATGGTGGCGCTGCTCATGCGGAATTGCAAACTCAGCAAACGGCCTCTTTAGGGGATGCAGCGCGTGATGGCTTTATGATTGCGCTGCTTAATCCGAAAATTGGTTTGTACTTTTTAGCCTTATTTAGCCAATTTATTCACCCAGAGATGGGATTCGATGCGAAAGCTATCTTTGTGCTCACCATTATTCTGGTTGATGGACTTTGGTATGTCCTCGTTTCATTAGTGCTATCGCAAGGCCCTATCTTAACTTGGCTAAAGCGCAACCAGCTTTGGGTGGAGCGTGCTTTGGGGGTCGTATTGATTGTAATTGCACTGCGTATCTTTTTGACTTAAAAAGTGGGATATTGCAGGCGCATTCCATGATTTTAGCAATCCTTATTCCAATAAAAACTAAGCACTTAGATGGTAGCAGGCTCGCAAACCATGCAAGATTACCAGCGCTGTTTTACGCAATTCCCTTACCCTAAAGGAGCAGTTTGATGAAAAAAGAAACACTATCCATTCATGCGGGCTATGAAACCGATCCAACAACGAAATCCGTCGCAGTGCCGATTTATCAAACCGTCGCTTACGAATTTGATAATGCCCAGCATGGTGCAGACCTGTTTAATTTGGTCGTTCCGGGCAATATTTATACACGGATTATGAACCCGACTAATGATGTGTTGGAAAAACGCATTGCTGCTTTAGAAGGCGGGATTGCGGCTTTAGCAGTCAGTTCGGGCATGGCGGCAATTAATTATGCGATTCTGACTATTGCGGAAGCGGGCGATAATATTGTCACCACCCCACAACTTTATGGTGGTACTTATACCCTCTTCGCGCACATGCTCCCTAAACAAGGCATTGAAGTGCGCTTTGCCGAAAACGATAGCCCTGAAGCCATCGAAAAACTGATTGATGCTAAAACTAAAGCGGTCTACTGCGAAACGATCGGTAATCCAGCCGGCAATATCGTCGATATCGAAGCCATTGCGACTGCCGCGCATAAACATGGCGTTGCGGTGATTGTAGATAACACCGTCGCTACGCCCATTTTATGTAACCCCATCGACTATGGCGCTGATATCGTGGTGCATGCCTTGACCAAATATATTGCCGGTCATGGTACTTCGATTGGTGGAATTATTGTCGATTCTGGCAAATTCCCGTGGGCGAATCATAAAGATCGCTATCCAACCCTGAATCAGCCTGAGCCTGCCTATCATGGAGTGGTGTATACCGAAGCTTTAGGCGCTGCTGCTTATATTGGCCGCGCCCGCACAGTGCCACTACGTAATACCGGCTCGGCTTTATCACCCTTCAATGCTTTCTTAATTCTGCAAGGTGTGGAAACTTTAGGCTTACGCATGGAGCGGCATTGCGATAATGCTTTAGCGGTAGCTAACTATTTGCAGTCCCACCCCAAAGTCGAATGGGTGAATTTCGCCGGTTTAGATACCGACCCATATCATTCGCTGGCTAAGAAGTATTTCCAAGGCAAACCCGCTTCCCTATTAACCTTCGGGATTAAAGGTGGCTTTGATGCGGGCGTTAAATTCTATGATCAACTGCAATTGATTAAGCGCTTGGTAAATATTGGTGACGCTAAATCCTTAGCTTGCCACCCTGCGTCCACTACACATCGGCAATTGACTGAAGAAGAACAAGTACGTGCCGGTGTTCGCCCTGAAACGATTCGGATTAGTGTCGGGATTGAGCATATTTCCGATATTATTGCGGATCTGGAACAGGCCTTTGCGGCGGTATAGTTAAATAACGCGCTGGCAGCAAGGCGGATTCAAGGCGCTGCTGCCAGAGCAATTGCATACTTTGCCAATGGACTGCATCCACCTTACTGGAATAAAAACTCACTAGCCCCTGCTGCTCACTGCTATTTTGTAACTCATGCTTAGCCAGCACCCGATTCACATGCTGAGCGACTGCATTACTCGTTTCTAAAATCGTAATAGTTGGCCCAACAATTTCATGCAAAGTAGCGGCTAAAAAAGGGTAATGCGTGCAACCTAAAACCAGCACATCCGCACCCTGCTTCAGTAAAGGTGTGGTGTAATCGGTCAATAAAGCTCGAAGCTCTAAACTTGCAAAATCACCTTTTTCGACATGCTCGACTAAACCGGGGCAGGCTTGTGCGACTACTTTCACGCCATGGGCGTAGTCGTGAATTAAACGCTGCAAGCGTTGGCTTTTTACGGTCTGCTGGGTCGCCAACACACCAATTACGCCGGATTTTGTCAGCCTAGCAGCCGGTTTGACGGCTGGCTCCATCCCAATCACGGGTACAGAGAGCTGCTCACGCATCGTATCTATTGCATGCGCAGTAGCCGTATTACAGGCCACGACTAGCATTTTCGCGCCCTGCTCCAACAAAAACTCACTCAGCTGCAAACAGCGTTGACTAATGTATTCGGTAGATTTGCTGCCATAAGGCGCATGCCCAGAATCAGCAATATAAATCAGCTGTTCGGCGGGCAGCAGGCGATGAATTTCCCGTAACACTGAAATGCCGCCTAGCCCAGAATCAAACACACCAATCGGCGCAGACTGCTTAATCATTATAAGTCTTTAAAAATCCGAACCACTCAGCAAATAAATCAGGGTCAGGCGAAGCAACGACAGAGCTATTCGCTAATTGAGTGAGGCTAACAGGCTCACCATTTAAAGCAGAAGAATAACCACCCGCCTCCGCTAAGATTAACGTACCTGCGGCTAAATCCCAGAGCTTCATCCCGCCATGCAAATACACATGTCCGCGATTGGCTGCCATCCACACCCATTCCAAAGTGCTAGCCCCTAAATTCCGCTGTGAGCCATACGGCACATATTCTAGCAGCACCCATTGCATCAACTTAGGTAAACGCTTGAAATCCACCAGTGCTACTGCATGCTTTAATTTAAAGCCGGTTTTATGGCAGTTTAAGGGCTTACCGTTCAAATAAGCGCCACCGCCAAGGCTCGCAGTAAATAACTCATCACGCACCGGATCATAAGTAATCGCTAATACTACTTTTCCGTCTTGGAATAAGGCTAAAGAGGTAGCAAATAGTGGAATCCCTGAAGCAAAATTGCTAGTGCCATCCAAAGGGTCTAAGCACCACAATGAGGAGGAATCATTTAGAAGGCGCTGCTGCTCAGCCTCTTCCATTTCCTCACTTAATAAAGGGATTTCTGGATAGTTGGCTTGCAAATAATCCGTGATGGCTTGGTTTGCGGCTAAATCAGCCTCAGTAAGCACACTGCCATCATCTTTGAACTCGTAACCCACTCGTTCAAAACGCGAAAGAATTTCAGCACGCGCTATCTCACGTATCTTTTGTGCAATTGCTTGCAGGTCAGGCTGCATGGTGTATCCTTCGTGTCGAAAATAAGGATGATACCATGAGCCGATTTGTCAACGAACAAGACTATTTTCACGGCAAGGCCGATTGTACAGGCGTACTGTTAGTCAATTTAGGCACACCGGATGCGCCGGATGCACCCTCATTACGTCGTTATTTAAACGAATTTTTATCCGACCCACGTGTGGTTGAGATTCCACGTATTGCTTGGTATCCGATCCTTAAATTAGCGATCCTGCCCAAGCGCCCAGCCGCCAGTGCCGAAAAATATAAAAAGATTTGGACTGAGCAAGGCTCGCCTCTACTGGCCATCTCACGCCAACAACAAGCAGCCATTCAAAAAGAGCTAGAGCGCCGTTTTCCAGGGCCAGTCAAAGTTGAGCTAGCGATGCGTTATGGTAACCCATCGATTCGCGACAGTTTATTAAAGCTGAAAGCTGAAGGGGTACGCCGCTTACTGATTTTGCCGCTTTATCCACAATACTGCGCCGCCACTACGGCGACTAGTTTCGATGCAAGCTTCAAGGAGCTACAACGCTGGCGCTGGATACCTGAGTTACGGACAGTTACCCATTACCACGATCATCCGGGTTATATTGAGGCTCTCACGCAAAGCTTGTTTGAGTATTGGAATAAGAATCTACGTGGTGAAGTCTTAGTCATGTCCTTTCATGGCATTCCTAAGCGCAATTTAACCCTCGGCGATCCTTATTTTTGTGAATGCCAAAAAACGGCGCGCTTATTGGCAGAAAACTTGAATTTACGCCCGAATGAATACCGAGTCACCTTCCAATCCCGCTTTGGTAAAGCTGAGTGGCTGCAACCTTATACGGATAAAACCTTAGAAGCCTTAGCTAAAGAAGGTGTAAAATCAGTCGATGTGATTTGCCCAGGCTTTGCAGCCGATTGCTTAGAGACTTTGGAAGAGATTCAGCTTGAAAATAAAGAGGTTTTCTTGCAAGCAGGTGGGCAAACCTATCAATATATTCCGGCTTTAAATACGAGTTATCGCCATATTCAAATGCTCTGTGATCTGATTCAGCAGCATACTCAAGGTTGGGCGGAAACTTCTCAGGATTGGAATGGTCAGATGCTGCAAAAGCAGGCAGAATTAACCCAGAAACGCGCACAAGACCAAGGGGCAAAACAATGAAAACCAGCGGTAAAGTTGGCTTGATACTCATTGGAGATGAATTATTAAACGGTTCGCGCCAAGATAAACATTTACCCGCCATACTCGCCATGCTCCAAGCACGCGGCTTGCCTTTAGCTTGGGTACGCATGATTGGCGATGAATATCCTCTACTTCTAAAAACCTTTCATGAAACCCTGCAAACCACAGAGATCGTTTTTAGCTTTGGCGGCATTGGTGCCACACCTGACGATTTAACCCGCCAATGCGCAGCAGCTGCCTTTGGTAGACGCTTAATTCGCCATCCTCAACTACAAGCGATTATTGAGCGCCGCTTTGGTGAAAGTGCTTATCCGAATCGGATTCGGATGGCTGATTTACCGGATGGTGCCAGCTTAATTCCTAACCCAATTAATCAAATAGCGGGTTTTAAGGTTTTAAATCACCATTTCGTACCCGGCTTTCCGACTATGTCGTGGCCAATGATCGAATGGGTTTTGGATACCCACTATCGCCATTTGCACGATACGGAACCTGCGATTGATCAGCGCTGGATGTTAGAAAATGCCCCCGAAAGTGAATTGATTCCGATGATGGAAGAGTTGCTACAAAGCTTTCCTGACGTACGTTTGTCTAGTCTGCCCAGTACAGAAAATCGCTACCAAATCGATTTTGGTTTAAAAGGTAAACGTGCTGCGGTAGCTCAAGCTGCTGCGTGGTTTGAAGGCCGGATGCAAAATGATAAAGTCAGTTGCGACCGAATCAATACAAGCGCTTTTTGAGTTCAGCTGTGCCCAACTCCAGTAAACTTCCCAAAAATCTCCTCCACCCGCGTTATTGGCCCAGCTGGTGGGGGGTGGGGGGGTTAAGTTTACTCGCATTTTTACCTTGGCAAACACGGCGTTGGTTTGGAAAACAACTAGGCAACTTAATATATAAGCATAATCCGAAACGTCGCCAAATTATTTTAGTAAATCTGGAGTTTACTTTTCCTGAACTATCCAAGGAAAACCGAGAGCAATTCGCTAAGCAGAATCTACAAGAATATGCCGCTGCACTCTTAGATTACAGCGTACTATTTTTCCGCTCACGTACTGTTTTATACAAAAGAATTCAATTAAGTGGCCAAGAACGCTTAGAAAAAGCCATTGCCCAGAATCAAAATATTATGCTACTGCTAGGGCATAGTGTTTGGCTGGAATTTGCACCTGTAGCGATTGGTGAGCACTTCAAAGCTTATGGTTCATATAAGCCGTTTAAGAATCCGGTGTTTAATTGGCTGATTATGCGCAGCCGCCTGCGTGATGTGCAGTTTGTCGTCTCGCGGGAAGAAGGTATGATTAAACTAGTACGCTCCTTAGAGCCAGGAAAACTATTGTTTTTCCTACCTGATCAAGATCATGGTGAAAAGCATTCAGTATTTGCGCCTTTCTTTGCTACTGATAAATCTACACTGACTACCCCTGCGCGTATCGCCAAGCTAGGCAGAGCTTGTGCTTTTCCGATTATGGTTTTTTTTGATGCTGCAACGGGTATTTACCAAATAAAAGTAGAACCTGCCTTGGAGGATTTTGGCGCGCTCAACCCACAAGAAGATGCTACGAATATGAATGCTAGCTTTGAGCGGCTGATTCATCAATACCCTACTCAATATATGTGGCTGCTTAAAATCTTTAGAACTCGTCCGACTAAAGGTGAGAACCCCTATCTAAAACACTAAAGCTCGCGGGTCATCCTTAAGCCCTCACGCTCTTGTCCTTGAAAACTAAAGTTAAAAGTTTCTTTTTCTCGAAAACCTAAGGATTCATAGCAAGCACGAGCAGCAATATTTGATTTAACAATCGAAATACGTAGCAATTTTTTATTTTTTAGCTTTTGCAAAATATGTGTTAGTAGTCTCAAGCCTACTTTTTGCCGATGAAACTTTGGGTTGACATAAAGCCAAGCAATATAGTCACCCACATAGCCACCGAAACCTTTAATCTCGTCATCTTCTTCCAGTACCACAATATTCGATAATAAGAAGCTTTTTAGATTATCCGGTTCATCTACTAAATTTTTAAATTTAAAGGGGTGGGGATCAAGGCCAAACTCATAGGGTCTGGCGAGACCATATACTTCAGATACAGTGGCTAAATCCTTCCGATGATAAGGCCTAATCATGGCAGTAAGCTACTTTTCCATTTTATTAAGTTGTGCAGGTACCATTACTACTGAAACTTTATCGTAACTTAAGCCTTCAATACTCTTTTCGACAATCAATTTGATTTCGGATTTCATACTTTCTAAATCATAGGCCGGATGGTACTTAATGAATACTGAAGAGGAGGATGGTTTTAATTGCTGCCCTGAAGTGCTACTTTCCGGCAGGACCACATGAACACGAGCGACTAAGACTCCATCAATTTGAGTCAGCGTTTCTTGAACACTCTGTGATAGAGCAAATATAAAACGTGCACGCTCTTCGGTTGGAGAGGAAATTAAGCCATCTTTTTGAAACATTTCGTTAATCGAAAAAACTTTTTCTTTCGGATAACCATGTTCCTGTAACAATTTAACAGCAGCAGGAATGCTAGATTTATCTACACTTAAAGTATAAGTACTCGTTTTCTTGTCGACAATTTTCTCAGCCGAAATACCTTGATTAAGCATGATCGCTAACATGCTATTAGCATCTTGCTCGCCTAAACCACTATACAAATCTGTCTTACACCCGGCTAAAGCTAACAAGGTAAAAAGATAAATTGCTGGGGTGCCTTTTATTATGTTTTTCTTCATTGCAACCTTCCGTATGAGCTAATAATTAGCCACTAGCTCTGAAGAGAGTTTGGAAACCTCTGGAGAGTTGTGACACGATAGATGAAGCTAATTCAACTCCTGAAGACCACATCTGAAAGTTTCTAGTCCAAGTATTAACATCTCGCTCATAATTAAGCATAGCGACATTATCTTTACGTGTCTTATCAATCATGTCTTTAAGAGTATCTTCTTGACCTTTACCACTGCCAGATACATTTGGATAAGTGCGTAAATTTGTAGAGCTACTATCTCCCACTTCATCCATATACGAAGAAAGTTGGGGGCGATTTTTCAGCTGCTCCATAATCGAATGGTAAGACTTATCCATCCCTGTAACACGCTCAACAAAAGCATCTGTAAAACTTTGAGTACCCTCAGTTTCCGTAGGACTAACTCTTTGTAAGACGGACTGATCACGCATTGAAGGGGAGTCTATTTGCCCCCCTTGGCCTACACTTAATAGATCCTGAAAGCGTGTCGAGTCCGCAACCTCAGGAGTAGGCAAAGGCTGAGGAGTGACTTGGGCATTAGGTGTGGGCAATTGAATGCCCAATAAGCTCGGATCTACCATGGCAATATCCTAGTTTTTAACTACTTAGACAGATAAAAATCGGCGATCCCTTTTTCATCTGGGTTACCACGCAACGATACTTCTTCAAATAAGGTACGGGCCTCATCAGCATCACCTGAAAGATTCAAAGCTATGCCTAGGAAACACTTAGCACTCATATGGTCTGGCTCTTTAGCCAAAACCTGGTCGCGGAAAATGGAAATCGCACCATTCATATCACCCGCATACATTTTTGCTACCGCTACCCCCATCTTAATCGATGACTGTTCTCTAGCGATTGCATCTACGCCCTCCATAATCATTTGAGAACGTACTGAATCGCCTTTAAAACAGGCCATATACCCTACTTCAGATAACAATTGAAGAATTTCAGTCGTTGCTTTCATTATTTTCTCTTTATTAATGCAATATTAATTCTTTCATACAGTACTACACCGATTAGATGTAGTACTGCACCTTTCCTTAACTAGCTATTAGCTAGATGAGTTTCTGGCCAGTGTTTGCATAATACCCTGCATCCTTTCGGTTACAGAGGCTTCATGCTCAAGTGTAGTGCTTTCAATACTAAACCGTCTATTCTCTGCTACAGATTGCTCTTGAAACTGTAACATAGCATTGTTGGTTGCTTGCATTTTACTAATCGCATCCGAAAATGAACCAGTATCAATTGTTGGCATTATTAATTAACTCCTAATTAAACTTTTAAAATTCCCGATGACTTCTACATCAAACGCAGGGAACAATGAATATAGAGGCATTGCGCTCCATGCCAAGTCACTTCTCAATTATTTTTGAGACCAGACCTGTTCCACTACCTCCGAACCCGCTTCTAAAGCCTGCAGAAATTTATTTAACTTTTCATATTCCGCTGGCTCAACCCCCTGATTTAACTCAAACCGCACCTCTGACGCTACTTGGCTAAACTTTTCAAGGATTTCATTTTTGTAAATGCCTGAAATATCGTTTTTGAGGTTTTGCTCTATTTGTAAAATCATTATTTATCCTCTACACCATAATACATTGGTATTTCGATACCATTATTTGAAAGCAGCACATGGTCTGGCGTAATCTTTTTAATAAAGTAGTCATTACCCAGATTAGAGCCCTCCATGTACTTCTTACCGTCTTTTGAGACTAGGAACGGCGTTTCACCTACACTGACACTTCTAATAACTAATTTCAGGCGATCACGAACATTATATAAATTCTCGATTATCGTAGGGCCTGTTCCATTCGTTTGAGTAAATTCTCCATATAGAGCTGCCCAACGCTTCAATTCATTCTGAGTCAACTCTCCGTCAACTTTAATACGCCCATTTTCGATAGTAACCTTAACGCGGCTAGACAGGCCTTTTTTCTCGATAAACTGCACCAAAGCTTCCTTACGTTTGATTAGTGTTTGTACAGATCGATCATCAATAGCTTGGATACCACTCACATCAGACATAATATTTGCCTTAATTTGTGCCCAATCTGCCTCATCGCTCACATAACCATGTGCTGCTAATTTACCTTCTTCTAAATTACTAAAAGACAGATCAACTTGCCCTAAAGCACGTGCGACTTGGGTTGCATTGGCGACTAAATCCTCACGTACCCATACACGATAATTGATACCATTCCCCGCTAAGAGGGCTTGATTCATCAATTCGCGCTTGTCATCACGATTTTGCACATAACCACTAATGGCAACTCGACCATCTGGATCTCGCACCACCGCCAAATCGGTTGGTTGTAGCTTTTTCAATACATCCTGAGCACGCTGTTCAGCAGACTCACTTAAGCCCACTTTTTCAGCAAGGCCGCTAATATAAGGCTTAAAAAATAGGAAATTCGCTAACAGCAATAATCCTAAGCCTGCTATTAATAAAGTCCAACTCAAAGTTTTAGACTTTGGTTTTTGCTCCATGGGTGCAGAACGTAAAATCGCTGAGCTACCAACATTTGTAGCACTATCAGCGAGTCTTGTAACTTTAACCGTAGGTGGAACTGCTTCAGCTGTTTTAGCTTCATTGGCCCGCCTACCCGGCTTACGCACATCTGCGATGAAAAAATCGATGCTACCTAGGCTTACCACTTGATAAGGCTTAAGAGAATGAATGCCTAATTCAACTTCCTTGTTATCAATCAGCACCGGCTTAGCTAGCACTTCTAAGGTGATGTTTTCCCCATCTACTCTTAGTTTAATATGCAAGTCAGCGATACTTTCATCGTGTAAAATGATGTCACTAGACATTGACCTGCCAATGGCAACCTCACCAACTTTTAAGCGAACTAAAGCACCAGCATTGCTGCCACTTAGCACTTTCAATAGATACGGGGTGTGCTGCATGCTCATATTGTTTGGGGCTCTTCATTAGGTAACGTGGTGAGGAGTACATGATTCCACAAGAAAAACGCACCACGAAAAATTAACGATTAATGACATCCACCACATCAAAACCAGGGAAGCGATCCTTAGTAGCTACATCCTTATCAGCTTGCGTGTTGGTTGATTTGGGACGTTCATTGCTATAGTTCACTCGTCCATTGGCATCCACCCACTTATAGACCTGCGGACGCTCTAGCTGTTGCGTATCCATAATTTTTGCCATATCTAATACCGCACTCACAAAACGTTCAGGGCCAGTGAAATAGATAACATTATCCACTTCAGACACTTCCCAATGATATTGGCTATCTAAGACATTCAAGCGTTTCATGGCCGTCGTAAAGGCTTGTGGGGTCATTTTTTCTAAACTGACAGAGCCGCGCTGTGCTTCATTTTCCTTATAAACATACAGCGTCTCACCATCGTAAAACCAAATTAAACCATAGGTTTTGACTAAGTCATCAAAGATATCTTTAGGCGATTGTTGCTTGTAATGCAGGCTCACTACATCCTTAATATTAGGACTTACTACGACTGGCACTTTCTGAGTGGATGCTAAAGTTTGTAAGAGATCTCCTAAGGCTTCCTGATCAGAGAAATGTGAATAGCTTTTCTCACTCCAAGTTAAAGGAGCCGCCAATGCCGCTTTTGTTAGTAGCAACAAGCAAACGACTAGTATTCTTACTAACATGCTTAATCCAGCCTAAGTATTTTCTATGGAGGCAATCATTCCAAAAATAGCGTCATAGGTCGAATAACACCCTGATGAACGCAACAAAATGACGGAATAGCTGACTACGTTAGGGAAATACGAGACTCCACTGTATGGTAGCTTTATAAAAAGCATAGCCAAATTCAGTAGCCAGCCCTAAGCCTGCTATCAGCAAAATAACACCGCTTATCAGCTTCAATGAGTAGGTAGCAGGTATAAGCACTTTAAAATGGGGCCGCATAATAAAATCATCCTGCTTTATACGATCAGGATTAATAACAACATCATTCGTGGAGCTGTATAACAATTATGACCACAGCCATCTCATCTAATAATAATTTTCAGACCAGCAAAGCTGGTACTACTACACAAAACCTAAGCAATACCAGTGTTTTTAGCTGGTCAAATTCACTCAGTTTGCTTAACAACAGCCCAAATCAGCACATGCAAATCATGTTGTTGGTGATGCAGTTGTTACAACAGTTGATGCAACAGCTCAATCAACCTAAAAGCACAGAAACACCAAGCCCAACTACCGTTACTTTGAATGCAAACGAGCAAACTATCCTAGATGCTAGCTTTGCTGGTACGCAAACTAGCGTTTCGGTGCTCGATGGTAATAATCAAGATGGCCAATTAAGTGTGGGTGACACACTCGTAGTTCAGCGCCAAACAGGCGAAGAACTGCAGCGGAGTACTTTAACTAGTGCCGATATCTACGAATTACGTTTTCGCGAAAATATGCTGAAAAATGGCTTGGCGATCGGTACAGGTTGGGAATTTACCGACAAACTCATCAGCATTAAAGATGCTAGTTTAGAAACTACCGAAACACGTCAATTTACTGGCGCAAATGGCGTCTCAGGGATTGAGACTGTGGTGGAACGCAATCAATTTTGGGAAGTGGTCGAGCGTGAGGATAGTCGTTATTTACTCATGCGTAGCACTAATGACCAGAATCAAACTATTAACGCTTCGGACGCTGTAAATGACATCTTCGCGAATCGTGAAAGCTATGCGTTTGATTGTGCTAGCCCAATGGCCTTGCTTAACTTAAAAAGTAGTTTAGACACCATTGGTGCAGAAGATTTCAATCGCAATGCAGGTCAATTAATGTTGTCCTCTTGGTTTGACCAGTATGACTCTTCGAATTTTGATGGTGGTTATATTTCCGAAGTCAGAACCGCCAATGCTGGCGAAATTAATATTAATGGCATTCGTAATTTGGCGGGCGAAACAGCGCTATTTGACCCTAACAAGGGTGACAAGCTCATTCCTGGTAACTCCTACTACTTTGATTTACCAGGAGATAACACCAGTTCAGTACAAGGCTGGAATGCTCTCTATCTAGGTGAAAATGAAGAAGGCAGTCACGATTTCTGGAGCAATAGTCTTGGCCCGATTAGTGTCGATTTTGCGAGCGGCAATTACTTAACCACCGGCCAATTGAGCGGCTATTATTTAGGTGCAGTCGTATCGAATCCGAATAGCGAGCGCTTACAGGCTTGGGATGATGATAGCTCAGTTATCGGTTAGCTACAGATAAACGGTGCAAGTTGCAAGCACGAATGGTTATCTATAAACTCGATTTATGGAATAATTTATAAGCTAGCAGCTCAATCTCTCAAAATGTGCCAGCAAGCTATGTTCATCAAACCTAGCTTGGTATGGGTCTGGACATTGTAGGCAATAAAGATAATAACAATGACTGATGATCGCCGTCGTATAAACCTTAAGCCACTCGTGCCCCCCTCTTGGACGCCCGCAGCGGTGCGTATGAATAACTTACTGCTGAATAAAACGCAACCGCTTACGTTTTTTCTCAGTAAGACCAAGGCTTTCCGCCTACAAATTTTCCCTACTGAATCTGAAAATATATCGATCTTTCCAATAGGTCTCACTTTGGGTGTCGGTGACACTACTGCGGGTTTATGGCTATCCGATTGGCCTTTACTAGACCAGATTCGTAGCTTCATTCCAGAAGGAATGCTGGCACGCTTACCAGAAAATTTAGGCATTGCCTTAGCCGAGAATGCGCTTGATCTACTCATTACGCGCATTGAAAACGGCTTGGGTAGCAAAATAAAAATTCAATCGCTGTCTGCGGACAAAAATAGCACGCTTTACACCTTGCCCTTGAGTTTTGAATTACTTGAAGGCCAACACGATGCGCCTCAACAAGAGCAGATGACCTTAATTCGTGGTTTATTAATGGTCGAAGAGCGTCTTTACCCATTGATTCAAGAGCGTTTACGTTTTTGGCCATCTGAAACAGAAGTAGAGTGGGAAAATTTAGATGCCCATTTGTTTTTAGAAATCGGCACCGCTAACGTTTCGGTACAAGAAGTTAATAATTTTGAACCCTCAGACATTATTTTATTAGATTCGAATGGCTTCCGTAGCGAGGGTTTAATTCGTCTGCGCTTAAACAGCCTACTTTATTGTGGGGCACAACTTATTGCTGAACCCAACCGGCAGATCACCATTACGACGGACTGGAATATTATGAGCGACAATGATCAAAAACAAAGCGTTCAACAAATTAATCAACTGCCTGTGCAATTGTCGTTCGATTTAGGACAGAAAACCCTTTCCTTTAATGAAGTGAAACAACTGCGCCCAGGCTATGTGATTGATCTTTCTCAGAGTCTACCTGAGGTAGTCCAAATTCGAGCACAAAATAAGCTGATTGGCACGGGTGAATTAGTGGATATTAGCGGGCGCATTGGCGTACGAATCCTGAGCCTATTCGGTAATCGTTCTAAGACAGGTTAGCCAGCCATGGAAACGACATTTCCGAATCCCATATTGCTAACAGGGCTACTTACCCTACTAGCACTTGCTCCCTTTTTAGCCATTTTGGTGAGCTCTTTTATTAAGCTAGTGGTTGTTATGCAGCTCACACGTAGTGCGTTAGGCCTACAACAAGAACCACCTAATATGGCTATTAGTGGCATTGCGATTATTTTATCAATTTACATTATGGCTCCCGTAGCAATGGAGACGAATGAGCTGTTTCAACAGCAGGGGGTGCAAATAACGGATATTCAAAATCCGAATTTCACTACCGCTATCACTCAAAGTGCAGGACCTTTGCAAAACTTTTTAACGAAGCACTCTTCAGAAGCAGAGCGCAGTTTTTTTGTTAAAACCACTCAGCAAATTTGGCCTCCTAAATACGCCAAAGATGTGAACGAACGTCACTTACTTGTATTAATTCCTGCATTTTTGGTGAGTGAGCTGACTTTAGCCTTCCAAGTAGGATTTTTGATCTATTTGCCGTTTATCGTTATCGACTTAATTGTTTCCAATATTCTGCTCTCTTTAGGCATGATCATGGTTTCTCCGGTCATCATCTCCTTGCCTTTTAAACTGCTGTTATTCGTGATGATTGATGGTTGGTCACGCTTGATTCATGGCCTATTATTGAGTTATTCCTGACATGGATGAGAATAGTTTCTTATTTTTCACCGCTCAAGCCATGAAGCTTGTGCTGTACTTGTCCATGCCAGCTATCGTGGTAGCAACCTTAGTAGGCTTAATCATTGGCTTATTTCAAGCACTAACCTCGATCCAAGAACAAACCCTGCCACATGGCTTCAAATTAGTCGCCGTGATGATTGCTATTGGGGTAACTGTACGCTGGTTAGGCCCTGAGCTTTATAACTATACCATCAGCATCTTTGACCAAATTGCTTTGGTGCACCGATGATCGACGTTTGGCACTCATGGTCACTTGCATTAATTCTCACCGCGCCGAGAATTTTAGTAGCCTTTAGTGTTATCCCTGTTTTCTCGCAGCCGATTTTCCCCGCCATGATTCGTAATGGAGTCATGATGATGATGTGCCTATCTTTATTGCCGTTAACCAAAGAACAACTTACTGGTATCACGCTTGATATTCCGATGTTTGCCTTACTGATTTTTAAAGAAGGTGTTATTGGTTTATTACTTGGCTATGCCATGAGTTTGCCATTTTGGGCAGCACGTGGCGCAGGTCTCGTGATGGATATGCAACGCGGCGCTATGACTGGCATGTTTTTCTCACCTACTATCGGCAATATGGTGTCGCCCTTAGGCAATCTCTTGGCACAATTAGCTATTACCTTAGTGTTTACCAGTGGTGGATTTATGCTGCTACTCCAAACACTTATGCTTAGCTATCAAGTGTGGCCTTTAGACCGGCTTTTTCCTGACTTAACCCCAGAAACAGCAGGATACTTTGTGAAGCAATTAGATGCTTTAATGTATACCACCTTACTAATCGCTGGCCCCTTTATTGGCATTATGCTCATAATTGATATTGGTACTGGTTTAGTAGGGCGCTACTTGCCACAACTTAATATATTTTTACTCTCAATGCCGATTAAGAGTGCCTTGGTATTTTTAATTCTGATTGTTTATATCGGCATTATTGGTCGCTACCTACATGATAGCTTTTTAGAGTTTGGTTCGAATTTAAATCTACTGGACAGGCTACTTAATGGCGGAAAGTAGTAGCGAAAAAACCGAAAAAGCCACCCCCCAGAAAATTCGCGATGCGAAGAAAAAGGGGCAAGTACCCAATAGCAAAGATGTGCCTGCTGCTCTGATTTTGCTGGCCTCGACTATTTACTTATGGGTCATGAGTGACTGGATGCTAGCCAAGATGGCTGAGCTTTATATTATTAGTTATCAGCTACCTACTATACCTTTTAATCAAGCTTTGAGTGCTGCCATTAAGATCTGCCTAGAGATCGGTTTATTTGCGATTGTTCTACCCTTTGTCGGTTTAGCCGCTGTCATGGGTGTGCTGGGCAATATTGTACAGTTTGGCATTATGTTCTCTTTGGAC
Source organism: Thiolinea sp. (assembly GCA_049290875.1). Classification (GTDB taxonomy): domain Bacteria; phylum Pseudomonadota; class Gammaproteobacteria; order Thiotrichales; family Thiotrichaceae; genus Thiolinea. Next base: position 60,794 of record JBATOI010000036.1, on the reverse strand, counting down.
CCCGTCATTCCACGCTTAAGTAAAGTTAACCCAGGTGATGGTTTTAAGCGGATCTTTTCAATGAAGCAAGTGGTTAATACCTTGCTGTCACTCGTTAAAACTTTAGCCATTAGTCTTGCCTTATATATCGTTATGCATGTGGGCTTCTTTCAGTTTATGAATGAAATCAAACAATGCGATATTCCCTGTCAGAAAGAAATCACCGCCGAGTTGATTAAGCAACTGATGATGATGATTTTGCCCTTAATTATTACGTTGGCTGCCTTGGATTTTATCTTTCAGAAAACACAGTTTGATAAAGACCAGCGTATGACTAAGGAAGAGATTAAACGCGAAATGAAGAATGCCTATGGTGATCCACACATCCGTGGCGCACGCCAAGGTATGCGCCGCGAATTGACTGAACAAGACATTCAGTCAAGGATTAAGACAGCTCGTCTGGTGATCATAGACATCGGTCTAGCTGTTGCACTCTACTATGAGCAGGATGTTACTCCTTTGCCAGTTATAGTCGCGATTGGTAAAGCTGGGATGGCGAGGAAAATGATTGAAATAGCTCAACTTGAGAACGTAGCCATCATTAGTGATGCACGTCTTGTGGGTGATTTAATCGAAGAAGGAAAAATCGACCAATACATCCCAGTATCCACGATCGACCGAGTCGCTAAAGCTATGCGTAATAATAACAAACGATAATTGAACTCGGTTATTCCCTACCCCTGCAGATTAGACAGAGACAATGGAAACTCAGGAACAACAAACAGCCAGTGCTAACAGGGATCAAGCTAATACCAAGGATGGAAACAAAGCCAGCCAGCTCTTTACGAGTACACTGGATCGTATTCGTTCGGGCGAGCTAAAAGCACGCCTGCACTATTTCCTTTTCCAGCAAACTCAACAGGCTAAAGGCTCTAATAGTTTATTTTCAAAATACAAACGCCGCTTAATGGATGATTGGCAGCTGTGGTTAGGCTTAGGCCTGCTGCTAACAGCCCTCATGATGTTTGCTAGCCCACAGAAAACTTGGATTTGGCAACTGCCCTTAGTTTTGCTCTCAGTCGTGCTAGCACCTATTATTTTTGAAATTCCTGCGGCTATAAATAGTCTATTTGGACATACTGAGCATCAACATTTAGTAGGGAAAATCATTAATTTAACCCGCCCAATTACTGAACGTCGTGGACAAACCATTTTAGAGGGGCGCGAATGGCAGGTATCAGGCCCTGATTGCCCAGCGGGTGCTGAGGTTCAGATTGTAACCTTAGATGCCAAGACGCTCTATGTAGTGCCAAAATCTGGCCTCCATCGCGCAGGTATAGCATGAGCAACGAAAATAGCATTCGTATTGCCCGGCAGGCTGACCACACTGTGATCACCCTACAAGGGGTTATGGATCAAGAGCTATCCGGTAATTTGGTGCCTTTAATATCCAAAGTTGCTCCTCCAATCGTGTTTGATCTGCGCCAAGTCAGTTACATAACTGCAGCTGGCTCACGAGTTATTTTGGGTTATTACCAAAGCTTTGGGGTTAAACCTGTTTTACGCAATGCTAATCCGAGCATTATTGAGCTGCTAGATCTGACTGGCACCTTGAACTACGTCAGCCTCGCTGAAGACGAGCCTACCATGACAGCGAATTAAGCGAGGTTTATATGCAAAATGCTCAGGCACAAAGCTTTCTTCATAAAATTACACGACGTAGTGATTTAGCGTTAGCGGTATTGTTGGTCATGGTTATCTTTATGATGATCATGCCTTTGCCTACTATTGTGATTGATACTTTGATTGCTTTTAATATGTCACTGGCAATCATTATGCTGATGCTGGGCATTTACTTGCCCTCACCACTATCGTTTTCATCATTCCCTTCAGTACTACTACTAAGCACCCTTTTCCGACTCTCACTAAGTATCGCAACAACCCGCGTCATTTTAAGCGAAGGTGAGGCTGGGCATATCATTCAAACCTTCGGCGAGTTTGTTGTAGCAGGCAATATGATCGTCGGAATTGTGGTTTTCCTGATTATCACTATTGTTCAATTCATTGTAATTACTAAAGGCTCTGAGCGGATTGCTGAGGTTAGTGCACGCTTTTCCTTAGATGCAATGCCTGGCAAACAGATGAGTATTGATAGCGACCTACGTGCTGGCGTGATTAGTCTCGCTGAAGCCCGTAAACGCCGTAGCAATCTTGAAAAAGAAAGCCAATTATTCGGCTCAATGGATGGCGCTATGAAATTCGTTAAGGGTGATGCCATTGCTGGCTTAATCATCATTATCGTTAATATTATTGGTGGCATTGCCATTGGTAGCTTCCAACGCGGCATGCCGATTGGTGAAGCTATGGAGCTATATTCTCTGCTCACGATTGGCGATGGACTAGTTTCCCAAATTCCAGCCCTTTTCGTATCTATCACTTCGGGCATTATTGTTTCACGTGTTACGGTTGATGAAGAAAGTAATCTGGGCGAAGACATTGGTCGCCAACTACTCGGTCAACCCAATGCCTTGTTAATTGGTGCAACTGTTATCACCTTAATGGGTTTGATTCCTGGCTTCCCAACTATTGTATTTTTCTTCTTAGGTGCAATCCTTGGCTTAACTGGTTTCTTATTGAAGAGAGTACAGAATCGCTTTGAGTTTGGTGAAGATGATGCAGTACAGGTTATTGGTAATCAACGTACTGCTGATTTGTTAGCTGGTGGCGGCGGCAGTACTGAACTCGATGCTTTAGAAGGTATGCAGCCTATCGCAGCCGTCTTAGTAGAACTACCTGAATCAGCTCGTGACAACATGCCTTTGCCTGCATTGAATACTAACTTTGCTGCTATCCGTGAAGACTTCTACAAAGATCTAGGTGTCGGCTTAGACGGCATCAGCATTAGCATCTCCAAACTGATTGAAGATGATACCTATCGTATTTCTGTGCATGGTATCCCGGTAGGCCAAGGCCAGTTAGGAATCAAAAAACCGCTACTAGCACAAACTGATACAACACCTACTGGGCAAAACTCTTTACCACAAGTATTAAGTCGTGGCTTAGACAAGCTCAATCCAACGCAAATTCTTACCCGCCATGTGGCTTATATTCTGCGTAAGCAAGCACCTGAATTTATCGGCGTACAAGAAGTTCATGCATTAATGGGCAAGTTAGAGGCAGCTGGCTATGCGACCCTAGTGCAAGAAGCACAGCGCGCAGTGAATAAAACTAGGATGGTAGATATTTTGCGGCGGCTATTAAGTGAAGGTATTTCTATCCGAGATATGCGCCAAATTCTAGGCACCTTGGTGGAATTCGGCGAAACTGAAAAAGATAATGGCGTACTCGCCGAACGGGTACGTATTGGTATGCGGCGTCAACTGTCCTATACCTATACAAATGGCACAGGACGTTTGCCAGTTTACTTGTTTGACCCAGAAAGTGAAAAAGTAGCGCAAAGTAGTATTCGCCAAACGCCAGCGGGGGTGCATTTAGCCCTTAATCCTGATGCTAATCGCAATCTAGCTAATAATCTGCGCAGGTTGGAAGAAAGTAATCGTCAGTTAATTAATGAAGGCCCGCGCCCAGTCATATTAACTAGTTTTGAGTTACGTCGACATCTGCGTACCCATCTGGCAGCAGAATTTCCAGATACCCCGATCATGTCCCTACCCGAGCTTACACCCAATGTGTCTGTACAACCGGTAGGTGAAATTCGCTTAACACAGTAGGTTCAATAATGTCTTTGGAATATATCCCTACTCGTCTAAAAGCAGCCGTCAAACACAATAATATGCTCGTGTTACATGGGCGTATTGTGCAAGTGACTGGCACCGTAGTCCGCGCCATTATCCCTAAGGTCAAACTTGGTGAATTGTGTATGCTGCGTAATGGCAGCGAAGAGCCACCTATTCCTGCAGAAGTTATTGGTTTTGAACAGAATATTGCCTTACTGGCTCCGATTGGGGATATGCAAGGTGTATCGGTACACACTCAAGTCACTGCCACCGGTGAAATGCTACGTGTGGGTGTAGGTGAAGATTTAAAAGGTTGCGTACTGGATGGGATTGGGCGCATTCAAAGTATGGGTGGCAAATCAGACATCGCTATTCAAGAATACTACCCATTGTATGCATCTCCGCCTGACCCACTAACCCGCCAAATGGTACATGAGCCTTTACCTTTAGGGATTCGCGCTTTGGATGGCTTAGTGACCTGTGGTGTCGGCCAGCGCATTGGTATCTTCGCCGGTGCGGGTGTAGGTAAAAGCTCTCTACTAAGTATGTTAGTGAAACATGCTGAAGTCGACGTCTATGTGATTGCACTCATCGGCGAGCGGGGGCGCGAAGTTCGTGAATTTATTGAAGAATCGCTAGGCCCCGCAGGCATGGAGCGCACGATTTTAGTGGTTGCTACCTCTGATCGCCCACCGATTGAACGCTTGAAAGCGGCTTATGTGGCTACAGCAGTGGCTGAGTTTTTCCGTGATCAGAACAAGAAAGTATTGCTGCTGATGGATTCACTCACACGCTTTGCCCGTGCTCAACGGGAAATTGGTTTAGCCGCTGGCGAAGCGCCTGCGCGCCGAGGCTATCCGCCTTCAGTCTTTTCTGAGTTGCCAAAGCTAGTCGAACGTGCGGGTTGTGGTGCACAAGGCTCGATTACAGCCTTCTATACAGTCTTGATCGAAGGCGATGATATGTCCGATCCAGTGGGTGATGAAGTACGCTCTCTGCTAGATGGGCACATTATTTTGTCACGGGATTTAGCTTCCTCGAATCATTATCCGGCGATTGATGCTTTAGGTAGTTTGAGCCGCTTAATGCAGCGAATTGCAGCGCCTGGGCATCGCCAAGCCGCTTCTCATCTGCGCAAGCTATTAGCTAAACATAAAGAGATCGAATTTTTAGTGCGTGTGGGTGAATATCAGCGTGGCGCTGATCCCCAAGCCGATGAGGCTTTAGCTAAAATTGATGCAATTAATCAATTCTTGAAGCAAGACCCTGATGAACATTCAAGTTTTCAAGAAACCGTGGGACGCCTAATTCAAATTTCTGGATTTACTGGATGAGCCTAGTCGAGCTACAAAAAATTCGCGAACGCCGCTTGGAGAAAAAGCAAACTGAAGTTATGCAGTTTAAGCAAGCGGTCACGGATGCTGAGCGTAATCTGGCACAGACGATTATCAAGATGGAAAAGTTCCATGAATGGCGCTTGAGCCATCAAGAAGAACTATTTAAAGGCTTACAAACCCAAGCTTGCACCATCCACAGCATGCAAGAATATCAAACTAAGTTGCTTGCCTTATCTCAACAAGAAGAACAATTACGCGCTGCTATTCCGAATGCACAAAGTCTTTTAGAACAGGCCAATCAAGCTTTAACCAAGATCCGTGCTGAGATGAATGCTTTAGCCATGAAGAATGAAAAAACTAAAGAAATCGTCGAAACCCAACATAAAGCTGATCTGCAATTGGCACTCTATGTTGAACAAAACCAAGATCATTGATTTAAACCTCACTCCACATTCTAACTAAATTGCTATACGCCGTACTGAGTTGAGCTAGCTCTGCGCTATTCGGTGCTTTGGCTAATAAACCTTCGCGGGCTTGTGCTAATTGATAAAGCAATTCTCGTTGCTCTGCACTTTTCACCAAACTCTGCGCCCAAGTCACTGCAACTAAACGCTCACCTTGCGTGACAGGTGTGACTTGATGCCAAGTACTGGAGGGATAAATCACCGCTGAGCCAGCGGCTGCTTTAATCCGTTGCTCACCGAAAGAACTACGGATAACCAACTCGCCACCTTCATAAGCTTCAGGCTCATTAAGAAAAACGGTTGTAGATATGTCACTCCGATAGCGCCCAGACATTGGCCCCATGACCGGATCGTCAATATGAAAACCATAACCCATACCGACTTGATAGCGCACATAAAAGGCCGTCGCTACACGCAAGGGCAACACGGCTGCTTGATATTGCGGGTGTTGCACTAAAGCAGACATCACAAGCGCATCTAAGCGGCGGCGCTGTGGGCTATTCGCTGAGAGTTCTTGATTCTGTTTAACCTGTTGGGCTTCTTTGCCAGCGGATAATTTGCCATCTATAAAATCCGCATGACGTAGCAAGCCTTGCACCTCTTGTACGCGCTCGGCATCGAGCACTTGAGGAATCACTAATAGCATTCTGCATCTCTCTTGGGCATAGCATTCAAACCAGCCGCTAAACTCGGATATAAGAGCGGCAAACCTAGCTCTTGTAGCAGCTTATCATTCCGAATGCGCCGCGACTCTTGTAGATAAGACAGCATTCCGGCACTCACTACCGAGCTAGCTTCAGCCAAACTCAGCTGTGGCGGACGCGGCAAACCTACATAATCGGCAACCTGATTAAAATACTCAGTCATGGTTGATGGATGGCCGTCACAAGCATTGTAAATGCTAGCTTGAGGCGCGGCTTGCATGGCTCGCTCACAAATCCGTGCTAAATCATCAGCGTGAATCCGGTTTGTCCATGGAGCTTCTGCTTCCAACAAGACAGGTTCACCACGTTGTAGGCGCTCTATGGGTAAGCGTTCCGCTGAATAAATCCCCGGTACACGCAAGATGACCCAATCACCGCCGTATTTTTCACCCCATTCCTGTAAAGCAAGTTCAGCGTCAACCCTACGTTTAGAGCGTTCAACGGTTGGCTTAATAGGTTCAGATTCATCAATCCAACGTCCGGCACAATCGCCATACACACCTGTAGTAGAAACCAGCACGATACGCTTGGGGGCTTTTTGCACGGCTAAGAGAAAACGGCGTAAGCGGCTATCAATTAAGCCACTATTCGATGGTGGCATGAACCAGAAAATTTCAGCCCCTTCAAATACATTACGTGGGAAAAAGCAACCTTGATCCATATCCCCAAGGCGCATACTAATACCTTGTTGCATCCCTAAAGAGAGAGAGGCTTCACTACGCACCCAGCCAGTAGCTTGCACGCCTTGAGTTTGATATAAACGAGCGACTCGGCGACCAATGTCACCACAACCCATTATCCATAAACGACTCATGAGCACTCCCGATGATTGATGCAGGCAGTATAAACGAAATTCCCCTAGGCAAAACTAAGCGTGTAGAGCTAGGCCAAGGGCAACGAGCGCTGATTTGTAATGTGGCGGGCGAACTATTTGCTGTGGATGATCGCTGTACGCATGAAGATTCATCGCTGTATTTAGGCTGCTTGAAAGGTGAATTGATTCATTGCTCATTGCACGGTGGGCAATTCAATGTAAAAACGGGTGCAGCCGTCGCTGAACCCGCCGAAGGTAAACTCAAAACTTATCCGGTGCTCATTCAAGATGAGCGCATTTATTTGGCTATTTAAACTTAAGGCTGGCGAAACTTCTTTAGCTCTTTGAGTAGCCAACTGGCACTTTCTTGCTTAGGCTCATTAGCGCATTGCACCTGATAAGCCTTGCCCGTTAACTCACTTTTAGTCGCACACAAGCGCACAAAATCTTCAGCCGAAGCAATTTTTTCTTTGAAATAATCATATTTTTTCTGTACATGCACGACCGCTGCGCTACCCTTGTAAGCTGTCCCGTTACGCTCATATTCGCAGGAAGTGGTTTTAATATAATTCAGTAAGTGGTTAATTTCTTTTTGATAATCCCCCGCCCAAGCCTGCACAGATAACCAACTTAATAAACCGATGGCTACTAATAAAATACGCTTCATAGATTGAACTCTGATTAATAATCTTCGATTTAGAAGCCTCAAACGCTAATAAAGTTCAGCTACGGACAGTTTGCTTATTTCCAGCTAAACTTTAGTGATGAAACCGCTTGTGATTATTGCCAATACGCCTTCAGCCAACACTTGCCAGCTACGCGCTGCCGTAGCAGCTGGCGCTGTTTCGGCTGAAATTGAACCGATAGTGCTCACACCATTTGAAGCCATGCCTGAACATATTCTGCAAGCAGGTGCTTTGATTTTGGGCACGACTGAAAATTTTGGTTATATGAGTGGTGCAGTGAAGGATTTCTTCGAGCGCGTTTATTATCCTTGTCTTGAACAGACTCAAGGTTTACCCATCGCGCTGTATGTGAAAGCGGGCAATGATGGCACGGGTGCTTTAAGAAGCATGGAGCGAATTATTCTGGGCTTGCGTTGGCGGCAAGTCCAAGCACCGCTGATCATGAAAGGTGAAGTAAAACCGGAGTTTTTCGCAGCCTGCAGCGACTTAGGCGCAGGCATGGCAGAAGGTTTGAAATTGGGTATTTTCTAGCTAGTCAGAATGGTATGGAGCATTTTCAAGCTTAAACCAATCAACAAAACAGCAAATACTTTCTTCAAACTAGCCACCGGCAAACGATGTGCCAGCCTCGCTCCGAGGGGAGCCGTAAAAAAGCTGACTAAAGCAATCGACACTGCCGCAGGTAGATAGATAAAACCAAAGGTATATTTCGGCAAACCTTCAACACCCCAACCACTCATCAAATAGCCAAGCGTACCAGCAATCGCAATCGGCAAGCCAATCGCGGCTGAAGTGGCAATCGCTTGCTGAATTTTTACATTACACCAAGTCATAAAGGGCACGGATAAAGAGCCACCGCCAATCGCCACCAAAGCCGACACGCCACCAATCACCAAGCCAACTGCACTTAAGCCCACAGGTCTTGGTAATTGCCGTGAAGGCTTAGGCTTCACATTCAGCCACATTTGCAGCGCAACATAAGCCATAAACACCACAAAGAATATTGCTAGCGGTAAGGACGGAATATAAGCAGCAATCAGCGCTGCTCCAAAGGTACCGATTAAAATTCCGGGGGTGATGCCTTTGACTATATTCCACTGAATCGCTCCATGCTTTTGATGGGCATACATGCTCGAAGCCGAGGTCACAATAATGGCCGCCATCGAAGTCGCTAAAGACACATGCACCAAATGCTCAAACGGCAGCCCTTGTGCAGCGAACAGAGTAGTTAAGGTTGGAACCATAATCCCACCGCCACCCACACCCAGTAGCCCCGCGAAAAACCCTACCACCGCCCCCAAGGCGAGGTAAGCTAAAATCCATTGCACATCAATCATTTAAAATACTCTTCATTCCACGGGTTAAATGGCACAAATCCGCCTCATTCATTAAATAGGCAGGCATGACATAAACTAATTTACCGAAGGGGCGAATCCAAACACCAGCATCCACCAAGCGCGCTTGTATTTCTGCAACCTTCACCGGCTCTTGCAATTCAAGCACGCCAATCGCCCCTAAGACACGTACATCTGCAACTTTGGGGTGCTCTAAAGCAGGCAATAACTCTTGTTTTAAAATCGTTTCAATTTGCTGTACTTGGGCCTGCCAAGGTGAAGCCAGCAACAACTCAATACTCGCGCAAGCCACTGCACAAGCCAGCGGATTCGCCATAAAGGTGGGGCCATGCATCAACATCGGCGCTTCACCTTGGGAAATACCCAGCGCAACTTTACGGGTAGCCAAAGTCGCCGCCAGCGTCATATAACCACCCGTCAAGGCTTTACCGACGCACATAATATCGGGGCTAATACCTGCATGTTCTGAGGCAAATAACTTGCCAGTTCGTCCAAAGCCGGTGGCAATTTCATCCAGAATCAACAGTACATTATAGTCATCACATAAACACCGCACTTGGCGCAAATATTCAGGCGAATAAAACCACATGCCGCCCGCGCCCTGCACGATCGGCTCTAAAATTACGGCAGCAATTTCATCCTGATGCGTTTTCAGAAGCTGTTCAAATTCGGCGAGGTCTTCTGGATTCCACACTTGCTCAAAGCGCGTACTTGGGCGTGCAGCAAATAGCTGCTTAGGTAAAATACTTTGGAAAATATGATGCATGCCATTCACTGGATCGCAGACACTCATGCAGGCAAACGGGTCGCCATGATAACCACCGCGAATCGTGAGCAGCTTGTGTTTGTTAGCTTGGCCTTGTGAATACCAATATTGCAGCGCCATTTTGATAGCCACTTCAATAGAAATAGAGCCAGAATCGGCCAGAAATACATGCTGCAAAGGCTCTGGGCTTAAATCAACGAGGTATTTACCTAAACGAGCGGCTGGCTCATGAGTCAAGCCACCAAACATCACATGGCTCATTTTTCCAAGCTGAGTCTCGACAGCGGCATTTAAGTAGGGGTGATTATAGCCATGAATCGCACACCACCATGAAGCCATGCCATCAATCAGTTCACGGCCATCGGCCAGTTTAATCCGCACACCTTGCGCTGATTCGACTGGATAGCAAGGCAAGGGATTGTGCATGGAGGTATAAGGATGCCAAAGGTGCTCACGGTCAAAATCGAGCCACTCATTGACCGCTGCGAACGCTACTGTATTCATAACAAACTACTTGGTGAGCCACAAAAAAACGGGGAGCAACCTCATGGTTCTCCCCGCTATGACTATAACCAAGTTTTAGCCGAGCGTCACTCTTGGGTAGCCGCTTGACCTGTGACCATGGGAGCGGTGGCTGCATCAACAGATTCAACCTCTTCCACTTCAGAGACCTCGTTATCAACCGCTTCAATAGCATCAGTTTCTTCAGCTGGCATATTCTCAGCGATACAAGCATCCACGAAGTCTGCAAGTTTGTCGTCAGCTACTTTCTCGTCGACTGCAAACTCATCACAAGCAATCCGAATTTCAGCTTGTAATTCAGCTAAATCCATTTCTGGATTGGTAGCTTCTGCCTCATCTGCTGTTTCAGCGACATCTGCAGTAGCATCTAATACTTCAGGTGTCGCCGCATCGGTTACTGCTAAGGTTTCAACTGGCTGTGTTGCAGGATCAGCTGCAAACGTAGATGCTGAACCTAGGCAAAGGAAAACTGCCACAATCGCTAAACTTGTTTTTGTTAATTTCATAATAAATTGATTTCCTGGAAAATATACTGTTCTAACTTAAGCCCCATTTGGCATGAAACTTCTACTGGGTAGACTTAGATATATAGCCGAAGTTCCACGCTTTGTTGGCAACTTATACGCCAGTCTTTAGTGCACCGCAACAGGATTTATGTACAATAAATCAGCTAAACTATAGGCTATTATTTTCGTTAAAAAGGTAAGCCCTATGACCGCAGCACTGCATCAGCTCAAAGTGATTGAAATGGCTGGAATTGGCCCCTGTCCCCTAGCCGGACAACTACTCGCTGACCTCGGTGCTGAGGTGATTGTAATCGACCGAGCCTCAACACCCGCTGATCCGACCGACATTAATCGTCGCCACAAACGTTCGATTGCCTTGAACCTAAAAAGCCCTGAAGGTTTAAAAGCGGCACAGCAATTAATCGCGCAAGCCGATATCTTAATCGAAGGCTTTCGCCCCGGAGTGATGGAGAAACTCGGCTTAGGGCCTGATGAGTGCTTGAGTGCAAATCCGAAGTTAATTTACGGGCGCATGACCGGTTGGGGGCAAACTGGCCCACTCGCACAAACCGCCGGGCATGATCTGAATTATCTCGCCATCACTGGGGCATTACATCCAATCGGGGCAGCGGATCAGCCGCCTGTACCACCTTTGAATTTAGCTGCTGATTATGGTGGCGGCACCATGTTTCTGCTGCTAGGCATTCTCTCCGCTTTATATGAACGTCATAGCTCGGGGCAAGGCCAAGTGATTGATGCTGCAATGGTTGATGGCGTACCGGCCATGATGGGTTTGCTACACACTTGGTTTGCGCGTAACTGGTGGACGACGCAACGCGAAAGTAATTTCTTAGACGGTGGCGCGCCTTTTTATCGCTGCTATACCACCGCAGATGGAAAATACTTGTCTGTTGCTCCTTTAGAGCCACACTTCTTTAAAGAATTGCTAGCAAAAGCCAATATCCCTGCTGAACATCACGACAGTCAATATCAAAAAGATACTTGGTCAGAACGCACTGAGCAGTATGCCGAAATTTTCCGGCAAAAAACTCAAGCAGAATGGCTGGCGATTTTTGCAGGCAGCGATGCTTGTGTAGCACCGGTGTTAGATTTCAATGAAGTCGAAGCTCATCCGCATAATGCCGCTCGCGGCAGTTTTGTGCGCGTGAATGCAGTGCTGCAATCCGCTCCAGCTCCGCGCTTTAGCCGCACACCCACCAAGGCACCCATTGCACCTACTGCGGTTGGTGGCGACACAGAAACAGTCTTAACTCAATTAGGTTATAGCAGCGAACAAATAGCTGCTATGCGTGCAAATGGCACACTCACTTAAACGATAAACGCCGTCTGAAAACGCTGTTTTAACACTGAAGCAATGGCCTGCTGAAGCGCAAGTTTAAACACTTCCGCTCAGCAACTCCCTGATTGACGCACCACTAACAATACATCCAATTTCATTTCCAATTGGCGAATATGATAGCTAACCGCCGCTTGCGAAACAAATAAACTCTCAGCCGCTAGCGTAAAACTTTGATATTTCGCCACGGCTGAGAAATAAGGTAAATGAGCAAACAAATGCGCTGGAATGAGCATATAAATAAAAATATTTTGTTTTTAAAATGAAAAAGATTCGTTTTATTTATTTTAAGGAAGACGGCAAACTAACTCTAGTTCAATTTTTGAGATAAATCTTATGCAAGCCGTTGGTTTTGCCGCTTTAGGTGCGTTCTGTTTCACCCTGATGGATATTAGTATTAAGTGGTCGTTGCAGAGCTATTCGCTACTGCAAGTCACTTTTTTTAACTGCCTATTTGCGCTACTGGGTTTATTGATTTGGGTGTATCCACGCTTTGAGCTATTGAAAACTCGCAATCCACTGATCCATTTACTGCGCGCTAGCATGGTACTGATTGGCGATCTCTTAGCCTTTTACAGTTTTGGGCAAGTGCCGTTAGCCGAAGCTTATACTTTGATCCTCACTATGCCGCTGTTCATTGCGTTTTTCGCTTTTGTCTTCCGGCAAGAAAAACTCAAGCCTGCGACTTTATTGCTAACTCTATTAGGGTTTATTGGCGCCTATTTCACCTTAAATCCAAGCTTTGGCAACCTAAAAATTGCTTTGCTAGCGGCTTTGGGTTGTGCAATCGTTGAAGCTTTAGGCTTTCTGTTAGTCAGGCGCTATCGTGCTGAAGAAAGCCCGCAAAGCTTTGCAGTGTATGGTTTGAGCTTAGTGGTGCTGAGTACTGGCATTTATACTCTTTTCCATTACCAACCCATGACATTAGCCTCAACAGCTATTAGCTTAGGTGGTGGTATTTGCTATGCACTTGCGACAGCTTTGGTCATCTCTGCTTTTCATAGCGGCTCGCCCACCGCGGTCAGTAGCATGCAATATACACAACTGATCTGGGGCATGCTGCTCAGCTTTTTCATTTGGCACGAATTGCCGGGCACCCATGCGCTTTGGGGTGGTTTGTTGGTATCGACGGCGGGCTTGGGCTTGTTGTATACGCAACGCCCAAGCGCCAAATCAGCACCTACGCAGCAGCCATTGCCGGACGCACGACCTTCGGTTCCCGAATCGGCAAATTAGCAATGGCGGCAATCGCGGCTAAAGCAATATCCGCATACCACATCCAAGTAAAATCACCGAAACGAGTGATCGACCAGCCACCTAAATAAGCGCCAAGGAAGCCACCAATTTGATGAGTAAAGACGGTTAAGCCAAATAAGGTCGCGAGATAACGCACGCCAAATAATTTACTGACAATCGCCGCAGTGGGCGGCACAGTCGCTAACCAAGTGAAACCTAAACCAATCGCGAAAATATAAAAGGTCCATTCAGTACGCGGCATCATTAAATACCAAATCACTAATAAAGCGCGTGAGGCATACATCGCAGCCAATACGTATTTACTGCGATAACGTGAAACACAATAACCTGCATAGAGGCTGCCAAAAATATTCGCCAAACCGATCAGCGCTAACGACCAACTGGCAACCGTCGGTGGTAAACCACAAAGGTTCACTTCACCCGGTAAATGTGTAACCAAAAAGGCAATATGAAAGCCGCAAGTGAAAAAGCCTAAATGCAGCAATAAGTAGCTGGGATCTTTCATCGCCACTTTGATAGCTTGCATCACGCCGCCATCATTGGTTTTGGGAGCGGGAACAAATTTTTCCTTGCCCATCAAGCGCGCTATCAACGGTAAAGCAGCCAGTGTCAGAAGCATCATCGCCCACATCGCGCCCATCCAGCCGAAAACTTGAATGCATTTCTGCATAATTGGCGCGAATACGAATTGCCCAAATGAGCCGCCCGCATTGATCACCCCCGAAGCTTCAGCGCGAGCTTCGACTGGCAAACGTTGTGCGGCTGCGCCAATCAAAACTGAGAAACTGCCTGCGCCGGAGCCTATCGCCATGAATAAACCCAGCGAAACCATCATGCCAAAGCCAGAACTCATAAAGGGTGTAATGCCAACCCCAAAAGCTAAAACGACTAAAGCCACCACCAAAATCGCCTGCGGGCCATAGCGATCCGATAGCGCACCAGCGATAGGCTGAATCGCACCCCAAGTAAATTGACCAATCGCTAAGGCCAAGCTAAGCGTGGCAATCGTTAAGCCGGTGCTGGTGGTGATTGGCTCTACAAATAGCCCCAAGGATTGGCGGGTGCCCATCGTCACCATCAAAATCCCGGCAGCGGCTAAAGTAGTGATTAGCACATCGGGTCTGCGTAAAGCCTGAAACATGGCGAATCCTGCAATCTTGCGTGTAAGACGAGCCATTCTAGACAGACATCAGGCAAGAAAATAGCCCATAATCAGCGTCACTCTGTCAACGGATAATTGACATGCAATGGCTTAGTAGTTGGGATAGTTTCGTGAAAACAGTAGAAGCAGGCAGTATGAGCGCTGCTGCTTTACGCTTGTCTTGCACGCGCGCACAAATTAGTAAACAAATCGGCGACTTAGAACGCAGCTTCGGGACTCAATTGTTTGAGCGCGCCCATAGAAAATTACAACTCACCCCCGCTGGCGAAGTGTTTTATCAGCAAGCCCGCCAAGCGCTCATTGCGGTGCAAAACACCGAAGTAGCGATGCAAAATTTTGGTGCTACCGAACCGCAAGGCATCTTACGGATTAGTGCTACCTCGACTTTGGGGCGGATGCATATTGCACCCCTGCTACCTAAACTCACTGAACGCTATCCTCTGCTCCAATGCGAACTGATTCTGACCGATCAGATCTTGGATTTAGTCGAGCACAATATTGATATTGCCTTACGCATCACCAAGCAGCCACCTGAAGAAGTGATTGCGAAAAAGTTAGGGGCTTTGAAACGGGCAATCTGCGCTACACCTGCTTATTTTCAGCGTTATGGCATCCCGCAAGTACCGTATGACTTGAGCCAGCAGCGCTGTTTTAGCTATCTGTTGGTCGATCAGTATAGTTGGCATCTGACCGATGCAGATGGCTTAGAATTTCATATTCCCATCCAGAATCGCCTGCAATTTAATGATTTAAGCAGCATCTTTGAAGCTACTTTGGCCGGTGAGGGTATCGCGATTTTGCCCAAATATTTATGTGGAGCCGCTTTAAAACAAGGCAAGTTACAAGCGGTGCTTACGAACTACACACCCCATTTGAATTTTGGCCAATATATTTACGCCTGCTATGCACCCAGTCGGGTGCGCGTACCGAAAGTACAGATTTTCTTAGCCGAGGTTGAACATTTATTTAAGCTAGTGCTCGAATAAAGATAAGTTAAATCTACGAAGTCAACCCTATGTCCCTGTTCAGAACGAGTGTCTTAGCCTTTAGTTTAGTCAGCCTTAACTTACCTAATTTTGCTGCTGCAAAAACTGCCCTACAGGCACTTGTGTGGAATTAAGCGGCCACTTTAGAGATGCAAGGACAGCTTAAAGTTTAGGCTTGAGTAGCAACTAGCAAAAACACCGAGGCCACAGACCCCGGTGTGACAGGATTTCCTTACGAGCCAAGCTTAGTGGGATTCAAGATTGGATCTCAGGAGTTATTTTATAAAGGTTAGCCGCCGTTAAAAAAGGAGCAATTGAATAGATTCAATGCCCCAAACTGCGAAGTGAAAATCAACTGATTAAGTTTTCTTGCAACGAGGAGATTTTAAGCTTTTTCGGTTAAGCGTCCAGTTACGGATAAGTAAGGGTTTGGTAATGAAAAGTTAATGTTATTGATCGGTCATCAGGATGAGTGATGTTATTAAAAAAAGTTTAAGCAGCGAAGTGTAATGCTACAAATGATTACAAGGCTGGTGGTACAGCTTGTGCTGTACAGGAAATACAAATAAACCAGTCACCTAACTAGTCATATTGAGGTATTGATTATGCAAACTTGGCCTGTTCAGGATGCAAAAGCGCGGTTTAGTGAATTCCTTGATGCCTGCCTCGCCCAAGGGCCGCAAGTGGTTACGCGGCGCGGGACAGAAGAGGCCGTGCTTGTACCAATAAATATTTGGCGGCGGCTGCAAGCAACGGCTAAGCCATCATTGAAGAATTTACTACTGTCGGATGAAGCGCGGGGCGAATGGATACTGCCTGCACGTCGACAAGCTAAGCGTCGACCTGTAAAAGAGATTCTATAAAATGTATCTGTTGGATACGAATGTTGTGTCTGAATTACGCCGACAAAAACCGCATGGCGCTGTGCTTGCATGGCTTCAATCCATTGATGATAAAGACCTGTATTTGTCAGCCGTAACGCTTGCTGAAATTCAGGCGGGTATAGAAATTACTCGCGATCAAGACCTCCAACGAGCTGCAGAATTGGAAGCTTGGCTAGACCAAGTAGCGGCTACTTATAATATTTTGCCTTTGGATGGAATTGCTTTTAGAGCTTCGGCAAAGCTGATGCATAGGAAATCAGATACGCTATATGAAGACGCGATGATTGCTGCGATTGCGCAAGTGAATAATTTAGTAGTGGTGACACAGAATATTGCAGATTTTAAGAATTTTGGGGTTAGCTTGCTCAATCCATTTGAGGTTTAGGGATCAAGCTAATTGCAGAAATAATCATCTTATTTTTAAGTAGTTCTGTAGCGTTGAATAAGAACCTCACCTTAATGAGGCTCTCAAAATCCTCAAACCAGCAACAACTATTTCATCGTTACCATTTCTTCCGCACTGACCGGATGAATCGCAATCGTATCGTCGAAGTCTTTCTTAGTTGCACCCATTTTCAGTGCGACCGCAAAGCCTTGCATCATTTCATCGACACCTTTGCCCATGGCATGGCAGCCAACGATTTTTTCGTCTTTACCGACTACAACCAATTTCATATAGGTTTTGACTTTGTGCTTCACGAAGGAGTAATACATTGAGGTGAAATCAGTTTGATATACTTTGACTTCATCGCCGTATTGCTCGCGGGCGGCTTCTTCAGATAAGCCAATCGTGCCAATCGGTGGATGGGTGAACATCACGGTCGGGATTAAGTTGTAATCCACTTTGCGATCTTGCATGCCGCCAAATAAGCGATCGGATAAACGTCGGCCTGCTGCAATTGCCACGGGTGTTAATTGCACGCCACGCTTATTGATAATATCGCCAATCGCATACACACCCGCAACCGAAGTTTCTTGATATTCATTCACATCAATCAGGCCATTTTTGGCCGGTGCTAAACCAATGTTGTCCAAGCCAATATCATCGGTATTCGGTACGCGCCCAATCGCCCAAACTAACTGATCTAAATCAGCTAGGGTTTCGCCGCTTTGATAATGCACGGTTAATTTGCCATTTGACTGCTTTTCGACGCTGGCGATTTTGTCATTGTCATGGAAGACCAAGCCATCCGCTTCCATTTGGCGACGTAAGCCACATTGGATCATCGCATCGAAGCCGATTAATACCGGAAAGCCTTGATGCAATACATGGGTCTCAGTGCCGAGTGCATTCAGCACGCCCGCTAATTCCAAGGCAATATAACCACCACCGACTACTGCAACTTTGCCAGGCTGCTCTTCTAAAGCGAAAAAGCCATCCGAAGTAATGCCCAATTCAGAACCCGGAATACCTTTAAGCTCTAGCGGGCGACTGCCGGTCGCAATCACGATATGATCTGCCGTGTAACGTTCGCCTTTCACTTCAACTGTATGTGCATCGACAAAGCGTGCTTGACCATGAATTAAATCAATACCGGCTTTCACTAGAAAGTCATCTAAATACCAAGCATTGATTCCGTCAATTAGGCTTTCACGCTTCATCACCAGCTTCGTCCAATTGACTTTGCCGGGCTTGGCATCAAAAGCATAATCCAGCAAATGATCTTGTGTATGCGCTAATTCGGCGGCATACCACATGACTTTCTTGGGCACGCAACCGCGATTCACACAAGTGCCGCCGAGATCGTCATTGACCTCAATCACTGCAGCTTTCTTACCGTATGCTGCGGCTTTTTCCACCACCGACAAGCCACCGCTACCTGCGCCAATAGCAATCACATCATAATGCTGGTTCATAAAATTCTCTCTTGATCTGAATCAGTGAAAGTTGCGGCTAGCTCGCTACAGTAGTGAAGCGAGCTAGCGCAAACTGAGTTAGGCGTTGCTAGCTAACCAAGCTTCTAACTTGTCAGAGCCACCAATGTGCTGGCCATTGATGAAAATTTGTGGAACAGAATCTTGACCGGCAACGGCACGTAAAGTCACATTGCGATAGTCTTTGTTCAAAATCAGTTCGTCAAAGGCAATGCCTTTAGCTTTCAGATCCGCTTTCGCTTTCGCGCAGAAGGGGCAGCCCAAACGAGTGAACACCGTCACATCCAAAGGCTTAGCGGCTTTAGGCGCAACATAATTCAACATGGTGTCAGCGTCAGACACTTCAAACGGGTCGCCGTCTTTTTCTGGCTCGATGAACATTTTGGCAACAACGCCGTCTTTCACCAGCATAGAATAGCGCCATGAACGCTTGCCAAAGCCTAAAGCATCCTTGTCGACTAACAGACCCATGCCTTGAGTGAACTCACCATTACCATCGGGAATGAAGGTGATTTTGTCGGCTTCTTGAGACGCTTTCCACTCGTTCATGACGAAAGTATCGTTGACTGACATACAGATAATGTCGTCAACACCACTCGCTTTCAGTGCATCCGCTAATTGATTGTAACGTGGCACATGCGTAGAAGAGCAAGTCGGAGTGAATGCGCCCGGTAACGAGAACACGACGACGGTTTTACCTTTGAATAACTCATCAGTGGTTACATCAACCCACGCATTATCTTTGCGCGTGTGGAAAGTGACATTAGGAACTTTTTTGCCTTCACTATTCGGGAACATTTCTTTCTCCTTAAAAATGGGTAACTCAGTGTTTTAGTGCTTAAAGGTGACCAACTTGTTATGCAGCGCAGTATAAAGACACTAGCAAGTAAATAAAAATGAAATGTTTCGCTCAGAACATTCTATAAAAGCGATTATAGATTTGAACTGGAAAACGGCGCAGACGATAGCTGATTTAGGGGACTAGTGCCAATTCCAGTATAAATTCCGCTCCCGCCTCAGGAAAACCGAGGTGGATAGTGCCGTTATAGGCTTTGAGTAGCGAGGCAATAATTTCTAAACCTAGGCCGGTTCCGCCCTCATTACGGCGAGTGGTAAAGAAAGGTGTGAAGATGCG
The DNA here is from genome assembly GCA_049290875.1 of Thiolinea sp. Classification (GTDB taxonomy): domain Bacteria; phylum Pseudomonadota; class Gammaproteobacteria; order Thiotrichales; family Thiotrichaceae; genus Thiolinea. The sequence continues at coordinate 41,268 of JBATOI010000036.1, read as the reverse complement.
TTCGCGATTCGCCGGGGAAATACCTTGCCCATTGTCATGCACTGAGAGCATCAACTGCTGCTGATCCGTACTGAAACTAGCTTTCAGGCACACCGTGGTGGCTGCGTGATGCAGGCTATTATCGAATAAATTACCTAACACCAACTCCAAAGCATCGGGGGCGATAGCTAGTGGCACGGCTGGCAAAGTGGCTGCTTCGATATCTAAACCACGTTCATGATAGCGATTCTGCATCGAACGAATCAGCTCAGGCAGTTGGCTACTTTGGCGAGTAGGTTCTAGAGCATCAGCACGAGCTAATTCTAATAAACGATTCACCAGATTTTTTAAGCGCTGCGTATCGCTCAACAAATTATCTAAGAAACGCTGGCGGCGCTCGGTCGGCATACTGTCAATATGTTCATTCAGCAGCTCCAAAGCGCCCTGCATGGAAGTCAGCGGAGTTTTAAACTCATGTGAAACATGCGAGGCAAAGCGGCGAATATAATCGGAACGCTCTGAGAGGGCTTGCGACATATTCGCAAAGCTCTCAGAAAGCTGGGCGACTTCATAAGTGACTGGATTTTTAAGTGGGGTGACATAGGGCAGCTCCCCTTCGGCGACTTGCTGAGTCTGGTGAATTAAAGCCCGAATAGGTCGCGAAATGCTGGAAGAAATAAATAGCACCAACAGCACCGCCACACTCAATAAAATAGCGGCGGCGAAATACAACTTATCTTGAACAAGATAGAGATGTTTGAGGATATTTTTCGGCGTGCGTGATAGATAAACCACACCTTGCAAACGATGCCCTTCAATAATTGGAAAGGCTGCAAATACTCGAATATGCGTGCCACGGCTTAAAGAATATAAAGGCGGTGGCGGTTCATCGGAAATACGCTGACGAATCATACTTGAATAATAGCCTTTAAGCGCAGCCTTCACTTCAGGTACATGCGCTAAAGACATCCCCCTCTCTTCCTTGCCTGCCACCACTAAACCCTTCATATCTAAAATCCGCACACCCGCCAACATCACTTGCTGGGTATTTAGAATCACCGGCGTCAATAAAGCGCCTGCTTGCTGGGCATATTTATCCGCTACTTGAGGTGTCGCAATCGCATCGGGTCTGGGGGTATAAACAGGTTTAACTAAATCTAGTTCAGGCGTGATCGGAGTGTAATAAGGGTCTAGGGTTTCATCACGCATATACGAGCGACGCTGCCCCGGAATCAAGGGCGAATAGCTCAATATATAACCATAATCGACGCTTTTCGGATTAGTGAGGCGCATAATCTGCCGATAACTCGCCGCGAAGGTAGCGCCTTGCGAAATCAGCTCCAGCTCAGTCTGGCGAACTAATTCATTTTCATAAATACGAAAGAAATACAGCGTCGCCAAGGGCAATAGCAGCAAAGTGAGCATCATAATCAGCAAGATGCTACGTAAGCTAAAACGAATCTTTTTCGGTGCTGGCAACCGATTGCTCACTAACATGGTGCGAGTTTGTAACCGACTCCATGTACCGTATCAATAATATTCGCACAGCCCACATCCACAAATTTTTGGCGAATATGCCGGATATGGCTATCAATGGTGCGGTCGCTCACATAGACATTATTATCATAGGCTTGCTGCATAATATGATCGCGATTGAAGACTCGATTCGGATGGCGCGCGAGCAGCATTAACATCCCGAATTCGGTTGCCGTTAAATGCACTGTTTGCTGATCCCAAGCGGCTAAATGCTGCTGCGGGCTAATGTTTAATTTGCCACGCGTTAAATCATCTGACTGCACAATGGGTTCCAGTTGCACAGGTTGCAAGCGCTTCAAAATCGCATTAATGCGTGCGACTAATTCACGCGGGCTAAACGGCTTGGTGACATAATCATCACCACCGATTTCTAAACCGAGAATCCGGTCAATTTCATCATCCCGCGAAGACAAAAATAAAATCGGCACATTTGAAGTTTTGCGCAGCTCTCGGCAAACCTCTAAACCATCCATTTCGGGCATATTGATATCGAGCACTAATAAATCAGCGGCTTGCTCACGAAAACTTTGTACTGCTTCGCGTCCATCACCCGCTTGGCGCACGGTCATCCCTGCTTTTTCTAACGCAAAACTAATCACTTCTCGAATATGCAGATCATCATCTACGACTAAAATTTGTTTGCTCATATTGACTCAGGAGGCCTTGTGACGCGTTAAAAACTGATGAGGATTAATATAAAACAGTTTATTCCAAGCTTGCGGTTGATGTTGCTCATAATGCGCGAGCTGTGGAAAAAGAGTCTGAATCTGATAATGCAAATGCGGTGGTTTGCCTTGGGCATTACCCGAATCACCGACTTTACCCACTACGCTACCTGCCTTTACCCAACGCACGCCAGTCGTGTCGATAGACTGCAAATGTGCGTAGTAGTGAAACCGCCATTTCGCACCAAGCATCAAGACATAATTCCCACCAAGGCTATCAAAACCCGTACTAACCACCAAGCCATCGGTCGCGGCTAACACAGCAGTACCGTTGGAAGCGAAGATATCAATGCCTTTATGCGTGCCAGAACGCCCCCAAGGATAATACCAGAAAGAGCGGGGATTCCAGTCGGCGGCTGTTGCTCCACTGACCGGAATCCTTGAGGTTTCTGGGATCATAAATCCCAGCATGAAAACGGACACTAGCAATAAAACCGTTATTTTTTTCATCGTCTCGTTTCCAGGTTTTCGGTTGGAGTCAAGGAAGTTCAGCAACCAAGCTTACTGATAAGCTGTGCAGGCGCTATCAACAGCTTGCGGAAACTTAACGAAGATATTTTGCAGGAAATGTGCAGCTTAACTGACGCGCTTAAGGCTCGAAATTGAGCGGATCATCAATCCGACAGGGTGTCCAAACCTGCGATGCTTTAAACTTTTCAATCTTTTTCATATGGCGTGGACTCGACATGCTGCCCGAAGTGCTTGCGCGCTCGCCTTGTTCCAGATTAATCACGATTTCATTAAACATACCGGTGGCAGGCTTTACTTGATAGCGCTGCAAACTGCTCAAAACAAAACGCTTGCCGTCGGGTTTAAAGGTATAAGTGGTCGATGAGCGGCCTGCATTCGGTGGTTTAAACTGCACATCAATCGACCCATCATTAATAGCGAGATACGCGAAGGGATCTTCGCCTTCAGCAGTGGGTAGAGGAATAAAGCGCCAATATTGCTGGCCTATCTTCAAGCCGCCTTCCACTTCTGGATCACTGACAATAATTAATAAGCGGCGTTGGGCAGGTTTGCTGGCTGAAGCAGTACGCTCCACGGCTAGCGCATAATCGGTTTTGTTGTCTGTATTAAGTTTACCTTCAGCCACACTTAGCACTTTGAAGTTTTTCGGAATAAACTGCTCAATCGCTGAAGAATTTGCAACCGCAGTTGCAGCGAGGGAGTTTTCTAGCTGGCTCGCGGCGAAGGTGAAAGGCAGAATGCTGAGGATAAATAAGGTACGCATAGTTAAAATATAGCATAACTTATTCTGAACACTTCATGCGTCCTTGATTTGCAACGTGATTGTTGCACCCTTTGTTGCAGAGCTGAATCAATGTTTGCAACAATACGGTTTTCGACTCAAGACTCTAGTCATACTTAGCCAACGGCAACAGCAAATTCTTGAAATTTTCCTACAGCAGTTGGCAAGCTAAGGGTTGTACAGTTTGCCGATAGTCGCTACTTGCCGCCAGACAACCCACATTTGTTAAAAGAGGCATTTGAGCAGTTTTGTGAAAAAGCCAACTTAATCAACCATCCTTTTGAACAAGCCTTCTTTACGATGACTTTTATTACTTATCTACAACCTTTCCAAGATGGAAATAAAAGAACTTCACGTCTAGCCATGAATATCCCTCTATTAAAAAATCAACTAGCTCCCTTTTCATTTGCCGATTTGCGTAAACGTGATTATATGCTTGGCCTGCTAGCTTTTTATGAGCGTGGTGAGCATCAGTTTTTAGCAAATATTTTTGTGAATGTTTATCAAAAAACAGCACCACGCTATGCTGCTTTGGTTGACTATATTCAACAAAGTGGAGTATTAGGAACGCTGACTTAAGTTTTATAGGCTTAGATTAAAACGACTAGGATCCATTAGATTTTACACTAAATCTAGCTGTGAAAATCAACTGCATTTAGACTAAATTAATTCGGATAAATTTTCATATACTGTAGAGCCTAGTCAATCCAAAACTTATGATAACAGCTTAGGCACTGACAGTGTTTTTTATGCAAATAGAGTAGCTTCTGCCAAAAACTACGATGAACCCTAATCCATGCTAAGCTCCCACAATTAGGACAAGCATGCTTACTCCAAGCACTTAGATTAAGATGCTCTTCCTTCTCATTCACTTCTTTTTTGCTGGTTACTTGCTTATCAGCTACTTCTAAATCCAAACGCATTTTTTCAAAAACCCTCTGCCTAAATTCGGCTATTTTACCTTCATAGCTTAAATACAAATAAAACCCTCTTAAAAGCTCATTCTGCAAAAACCTCACTATCTATCGCCTTGAACTTTAGTTTTACCGCATAATCAGGAGGTTTATCTAGGCTAAAATTATTTAATGAGAGCATAATTTTTTCATAAGACCCTCTATAAATAGCTATGCCAATACTAATTTTCAAGCCACTTTTAGAAAAATAGCAGCTACCTATATAAAATTCAAGCATAATTAGTTATAGAGTTATAACTAAAGTAGTTAATATGTAAGTTTAGTTATAAAAAATTATTATTAAATAACCGACTACTTGCTCTCATTAGGAAAGCAAGTGAGTTTATTGATAATACTGGACTAAGGCAGAGCTTTACGCTTCAGCGCTATGAATGAAAGGAAGCAGACTTTATGGATATTTAAGGACTTAGAGCCACTTATACGGATAACTACTCGGACATGCTTAAGGTATTTTCTTCAATAATTTGCGTTAAATAAGGAATTTGCGATAAGGCTGGAGCACCATCCATGAGTAGAGTGATGGGTACTACCTCGAATAACTCCTCAGGCGTTGCCCCATAAGCGAAAGCCGCTTCTGCATGCCAACGAATCAGGCGTGCGTGTTGCTTGACGAGTGCGATACCTAAACCCACTAACTCGCGATAACGCCTTTCAATAACGCCACGGCTTAACGAAAACTCACGCCAAGAACTGTCCCAAGCACACCATAAAGGCTCTTGATGCTCCTGAGGCAAAGCTTGCGTATACAAGGCGATTTTGAATACTTGTTGGATTTCTAAATCTGATGCGCCCATTTTTTTCGCATCATGCGTATGGATTTCAATGCAGCGATGGCAGTCTTTAGCTAAAGCAATCCCTAAAGTAATCAGCTCTTTATGTTTACGATCAATACAGCCTTTCTTAGTACTTTCTTGGGAAAGCTCGCCAATAATTTCTAAAAACTCACCTAAACCGTATTCACGAGCCGTTTTAAAAACATCAACTAAACTACGTTCTGTCATTTTGCAGCCTCCTATTTAATTACTTTTATTGCATTGCAGCATTTTAGCATAAGGCGACGACTACTCGATGACAACTTAACAAGCATGGTGTTTTAGCAAAGACATCTTTAACCGTTTCAGTCTTGTCTCACACCTGCCGATAATACCCCACACCCTTCCCATTCACCTCAACCATCAACCGCCCCGCCTGCACCAAATAATTCAAATGCGCACGCGCCTCACCGGTAGCAAAAATCAACGTACGCTTGGTCACCGGATTTCTGAATAACACCGAAAACACATCCACCACGCGCTTAGGCTCAGCACATAACTCATATAAATCATTAAGTGCTTGTTCATGCTCAGCAATCAAGCTATCTAAGCGCGAATGAGCACCATAAAACGGTTTACCGTGCGCAGGTAACACCAACACATCTTCAGGTAAGCGCGCGCGTAGTCGATGGCAGGAATCAATCCAGTCTTTCAGTGGGTTGGAATTAGGCTCAATCGGCCAGACACTAACATTGGAAGAAATCGTCGGCAGCAGTTGATCGCCAGCAATAAAGATCTTTTTCTCTGCACAATACAAGCAAACATGCTCTGGGCTATGGCCTTGACCGATAATTACTTCCCAATCAGCCCCGTCAATCTTGAGCTTGTCGCCATTCACTAGGCGCTGATAAGAGTCCGGTAAAGCGCCTACGAAGCTGCCATAGCCACCAAAATGAGCACGATAAATCCCAATTGCCTCTTCATCAAAACCGGCATGCCGATAGAAATTAATCGCAGCTTCGGGGACTTCTTTATGCATATCCGATAGCAAAGTGCGGCAGAGCAAATATTCGGTACGCGACATATGCAAAGTCGTGCCCCAGTGATGCGTGAGCCACCCCGCTAAACCAACATGATCAGGGTGTAAATGCGTGACAATCAAGCGGCTAACGGGCGCACCACCTAAATAACTTTCAAAGATCCGATGCCAATATTCGATGACACTAGTTTCGACCAAGCCCGTGTCGATTTGCACCCAACTATCGCCATCTTTCAGCAGCCAGAGATTGATATGATTCAAAGCGAAGGGCAAAGGCATGCGTATCCAATACACGCCTGCGGCGACTTCAACCATTTCGCCACCCACAGGCAGGGGTAGCTCAGGATAAGTAACGGTTGAAGTCGCTTGGGTAGCTGTTGAGCTCATGCTAATTGACCTTTACGTTAAGGTAAAAGCGCTAAATTAGCACGGCTCCAACACGAATGCAGCAAACCCTATTAAGTTTATGCCTGCTCGCGGGCAATCGCACGATAGCCAATATCAGTACGGTAATAGACTTTATCCCATTGAATAGCTTGCACTAATTGATAGGCTTGAGCCTGTGCTGCAGTGACTGAATTACCTAAACCGACCGCACATAAAACGCGCCCACCCTTCGTGACCACTTGACCCTCTTTATCTGTAGTGCCTGCATGGAAAACTTTTCCGTCTAGTTTAGCCGCAGCATCCAAACCATGAATCACGCTACCTTTGGCATACTCATCAGGATAACCACCGGCTGCTAACACCACTCCCACCGCTGCGCGGCTATCCCAATCCGCCGCCACTTGATCTAAGCGCTCATCTAAAGCAGCCTCCAGTAGGTCGACAAAATCAGATTTTAAACGCGCCATAATCGGTTGGGTTTCGGGGTCACCAAAGCGGCAATTGAACTCTAAAACCTTAGGCGTACCGTCGGCGGTAATCATCACCCCTGCATACAAGAAACCGGTATACACAATCCCATCCGCAGCCATCCCGCGCACTGTCGGGTAAATCACTTCCTGCATAATGCGCTCGTGCATCGCGGGCGTGACCACTGGAGCTGGCGAATACGCGCCCATGCCGCCAGTATTCGGCCCTTGGTCGCCATTATCGCGGGCCTTATGATCTTGCGAGCTAGCCATGGCAAGCACATGCTCGCCATCAACCATCACGATGAAGCTCGCCTCTTCGCCGACTAAAAACTCTTCAATGACTACCCGGCTACCTGCCGCACCGAAAGCATTGCCAGACAACATATCTTCAACGGCGGCGATTGCCTCAGCTTCAGTTTGCGCAAGGATGACACCCTTGCCTGCGGCCAAACCATCGGCCTTAATGACAATCGGCGCGCCTTTAGCGCGGATATAAGCCAACGCAGGTTCGACTTCGGTGAAATTGGCGTATTCAGCGGTAGCAATTTGATGGCGCGCGAGAAAATCTTTGGCAAAAGCCTTGGAGGATTCTAATTGTGCTGCTTGTTGGGTTGGGCCAAAACAACGTAAACCCGCTGCACGAAAACGATCAACAATGCCTTTCGACAGCGGCGCTTCTGGGCCAACGACCGTTAAGTCCACGCTCTGCTCTTGGGTGAAGTAAACCAACGCATCAATGTCTTCAGCCGCAATCGGTAGGTTACGCATTTTCGGTTCACGCGCTGTGCCAGCATTCCCAGGGGCAACTAAAACCTCGGTAACACGCGGCGACTGCGCCAATTTCCACGCTAACGCATGCTCACGCCCACCACTTCCAACGACTAGAACTTTCATACCTGCTCCTGCTGCTGACACCTAAATTTAAAGTGCGCTCATTAAAGCCAGAATGCTTTAGGGTTTCAACCAGCAATGACCGATCAGAGGTAAAAACATAACTTTCACTCCAAAAGGCATTGCCGAAAGCTGCCTTATAAGCCAAATAGAGAGCAGAACTTAGGAAACTGCCCAAACTTTGTGGTGATAGCAGGACTATATGCAAAAACAAGCGAGTACCGCATGCGAGGCCTATTTTATTTTTTCACTTTCTTCAGCACGAGCTTACTGACTGCTTGTATGGACAATGGCAATATTTTAAATATTGCCGACATTAGTAGTCGACCGATTGCCACGGTTTATAAGGTCAATACAATCACCATCGATTATGCGCCGATTGAATGCCGTCGCTCGCCTGCAAAAAATTCTGATGTGATGATTCGTCTTTACAACGGCAGCCTAGTAGATTTAGTCGCCCTTGAAGAAGGTATGCTGAAGCGTGATGATACTTACTGGTTGCATGTTTATCCGCCCTTATCGCATCGGCCTTCTTGCTATATCGACGTGCGTTATTTAGTACCCTACGCCTAAGCGATACCCTGCTGCTTAAGGCACTGCTGGAAGTCTCAAATTATTTACCGTAAAGTGTTAAAGTTTTAACGGCTTCCCCACAAGTTTATGGCTGAAATCATCCGTATCGCCACTCGCACTAGCCCACTTGCTTTATGGCAAGCTGAGCATGTTGCTGCCCAACTGACCGCCCTACATAGTGATCTACAGGTTGAACTAGTAGGCATGACCACTCGTGGTGATAAAATTCTCGATAGCCCCCTCTCGCGCATCGGCGGCAAAGGCTTATTCGTCAAAGAGCTAGAAGTAGGCATGCTGGAAGGGATAGCTGATATTGCGGTGCACTCCATGAAAGACGTACCAATGGAATTTCCAGAAGGTTTGCATTTAGCCGTGATTATGGAGCGTGAAGATCCACGGGATGCTTTCGTTTCTAACACTTATTCATCTTTAGATGAGTTACCGGCGGGTGCAGTAGTCGGAACTTGTAGCTTGCGGCGGCAAATGCAATTACTGGCACGCTATCCGCATTTAAAAACTAAAGACTTGCGTGGCAATATCAATACCCGCCTCGCCAAACTCGATAATGGCGAATACGATGCAATTATTTTAGCGGCTGCCGGTTTAATTCGGATGAAGTTTGAAGCACGCATTACTGCCTACATATCTCCAGAGCAAAGCCTGCCAGCGGTAGGTCAAGGTGCGATTGGGATTGAATGTCGAGTGGATGATCCGCGTGTGGAAAGCTTGCTAGCTCCACTGATTCATCCAGAAACTCTGCTGCGAGTGCGTGCCGAGCGAGCCATGAATCAACGCTTGAATGGGGGTTGCCAAGTACCAATTGCGGGCTTTGCAGAATTAGAAGGTGAACAGCTACGGATGCGCGGCCTACTTGGCTATCCCGATGGCTCGGCTTTATTTAGAGCGGAGTTAGTTGGCAGCATTCACCAGCCTGAAGCTTTAGGCGTCGCGATTGCTGAATCCTTGCTAGCTCAAGGTGGTGGTAAAATCCTCAGCGTATTAGGGCTAGATCACCGCCAATAACTTATGCAGTTGCCGCTCCAAGGACTTCAGGTATTAGTCACTCGCCCTGCTCATCAAGCAGGGCGCTTCAATGAACTACTTCTAGCTGCGGGTGCTCAACCTGAACTGTTTCCAGTGATAGCCATTGAAACAGTGCGAGCCGTTCCAGATAGCCTATTACAAATCAATCATGCCGCTTATGATTGGGTCATTTTTATCAGTGCGAATGCTGTCGAATCTAGCTTAAAACTGCTCAACCAGCATGCATCTTTAGAAAAACTGAAGATCGGTGCTATTGGCAAACAAACGGCGGCTGTTTTAGGCAAATATGGCTTAACTAAAGTGATAACTCCTGAAACAGGCTTTACCAGTGAGGATTTTTTAGCTCTAAATGCCTTGCAAGATTTGCACAATCAACAAGTATTGATTGTACGTGGAGATGCGGGACGCGAATTATTAGCAGATACTTTAAGACAACGCGGGGCGAACGTTGTCTATGCAAATGTGTATCAGCGTTATTCGATAGGCTCAGGGGCTAAATTAAAACAACTTCATGCTGCACAATCGCTTGATATAATCTGCATTACTAGCCGTGAGATTTTACAAAATCTCCTACAACTACTTGATACTGAGACTTGGATTTACCAGCTACCTCTTGTAGTTGGCAGTGAACGAATCGCTGCTTATGCTCAGCGAATAGGTTTTAATAACAGAATAATTGTTGCCACCAGCCCAGCCGACGATGCGATGCTGGCTGCTTTAATCCAGTGGCGACAGGACAATCAAGAATGATCGAAAAATCTGAAACCACTCCTTTTGATGATAATAATCTGGTGACCACACCTAAAGCTAAGGGAGCTAGCTTTGCCCTATTTATTGCTTTTTTAGCCCTATTTTTTACAGTGATCGGGATTGCGACTGGCTATAAGCATTGGCAGCGCATGAATAACAAAGCCAATAATAACAACAATCAGCTCACCAGCTTATCGCAAACTGTTACTCAAAAAGCAGATACGCGCGCACTTGAAAGTTTACGTAACGATATCAAACAAACAGTTGATAATATTGCCGCCGCCTCCAGTGCTGACCTACAAAAAATGGCACAAATGAATACTGAAACTCGTCAATTTGCTGAAACAGTCACCGCTCAAGTCGAGCAAGTCACTAGTCTACAAGCGCGCTTACAGCACAATCTTGCACCAAAGACTGATCATGATTGGCAAATTGAAGAAGTCGCGTTTCTGTTACGTTTGGCGAATCAAGAATTGCATTTAACCGGCATGAAATCAGCCTCATTAGCCGCAATGAAAGAAGCTGATTTATTACTGGGCAAATTAGGTTCAGTGACCTATCTGCCAGTCCGCCAGCAATTAGCTAAGGATATTGCGACTCTAGAGGCCTTTGCTGAACCCGATTTGCTGGATCTCTCCCAACGGATTAATGCTTTGACGGTGGAGCTGTCTGCGCATTTAGCGAATGCTTTACCTAATCCAACGCAAAAAGCTGAAGAACAAACTACTGCTACTGATCAACCAGCCAATAGTGACAGTTCTATTTGGCAGCAGTATAAACAAAAGGCAATCAGTACTTTAAATGAAGCAGTCATCGTTCATCAGGTAGACCAGCCTTTAGCCAGCGCACTAGATAGCGAGTCCCGCCAAAGCCTTTATCAGTTACTATTATTACGCTTGGAGAATCTGCGCTTAATGGCTCTTCAGCAGCAAGATAAGAACTATCATCAACAAATCGCTTTAATCCGCGACACTTTGCAAGCTTACTATCCGAAAGAACAAGCGGCTGGTTTGCTAACAAGCCTAAATAACTTAGACCGCTTGCATTTACAACCTCAGCTACCTGATATTTCTGCTAGCTTAAAGCAATTGGAAAAAGCACGAAGCACTGACTTAGTTGGAGAGAAGAAACCATGATACGATTCATCCTCTTTTGCCTATTAATAGGATTAGGGGGCTTTTGGTTAGCACAACAGGTGTTGGCACATTCTGGCCCTAGTTTCATTAAATGGGGTGAGCAAGTGTATGAAGTGACTACCGCCACACTTGCGGTCTTAGTGTTAATCACCTGCATTATATTTTACCTCAGCATAACAGTCTTACGCGAAGTATTAGGCTTAAGACAACGCTACCAACGCATACGTGATACTCGTCTACATACGAAAGCTAATCGCAGCCTCAACCAAGGTCTGATTCAACTAACCGAAGGCCATTGGGATAAAGCCGAACAGCTACTCACTGAACATGCGGATCACAGTGAAACGCCTTTGTTGAACTATTTGGGTGCTGCCCGCGCTGCTCATATGCGCGAAGCCCCTGAACGCCGTGACGAGCTACTGAAAAAAGCCATTGAGAGTGATAGTAGCGCACAAATTGCTGTGGGTGTATCTCAAGCTGAAATGCAGCTATCTGCTGAGCAATTAGAACAAGCAAATGCGACCTTGCTGAATCTGCGTGCTTTAGCCCCGAAAAATGCTTATGTGCTTAAACTATTAGCGAAGGTTCTGTACAAGCAACAAAATTGGGAAGCTTTGTTAGATTTACTGCCTGACTTGCAAAAGCAAAACCTGCTCAATACTGAAAACATGAGCAATGTCCAAGCGGCTACTTTAGTCGGTTTATTTGGTAAATATGCTGAGCAAAAAAATACCGAAAAGCTGCAAACACTCTGGAAAAGACTGCCCAGTACTATTCATAAGCAGCCAGAAGCTATGTACGTTTATGCATCATCTTTGCATCAAGCAAGCGCTGATAGCTTAGCTGAGCAGTTTATTACCAGCATACATGCTAAAGACTGGCAGCCTAAGTTAGCTAATTTATATGGACGCATCCAACACCCAAGCTTACCCACGGCAGTGCAAAATGCTGAAAAATGGCTAGCTCAACAACCTGCCAATCCAGTCAGTTTATTACTGCTAGCGCGCTTACACCGCCAACAAAAACTCTGGGGAGTTGCTAAATCTTATTATGAAACTAGCCTCAATCAAGCACCTGATCCCGAAGGTTATTTAGAATTAGCCGAGCTACTAGAAATCATGGGCGAAACAGGCAATGCAGAGCATTGTTATCGAATAGGCTTGCGTTATTGTATTCGCCAACAAGGTGAACGTTTGGTACTGGCAGCGTCACAACGCCCCAAGAAAACAGCAGAAGGTAGCTACCAACCCGCTCCCACTTTTTGATTTTAACGAGTTAGGCAGAATTATACTTACTTCTCTGCCTTGCCCTGCATGACCATAATCGTTTGCTGCATGAGCGCGCATAAAGACTCTTTGCCAGCTTTAACCGCAAATACTTCAGCCTTAGTAACAATCAAAGTACGGCCTGAACGTACCACTTGACCACGTGCAATCAAGGTCTCGCCATCTGCCGGTGCAACCAAGTTCATTTTGAACTCCACGGTCAATACGGATGCACTCGCTGGCACCATCGTCATTGCGGCATAGCCAGCAGCAGAATCTGCAATCATTCCAACCACACCACCATGAATGAAGCCATGTTGCTGTTCAACACCACTCCAATGCGGTAAATGAATTTCTGTGAGTCCTTGCTCAACAACCGGCAAAGTCGCTTGAATCAAGTGCATAGCATTCTGTCGCGCAAAACTAGTTTGAACACGTTCCACGAAGTCTAAAGGAGTATTATCGGACATAGTAGCTGCTCTAGGTTTGAGTTTAGCAGCCAAATCTAGCGCTAGATTGACGTTTACGTCAAGGTAATGATTAATTGATGAGGCTAATAGTTGTTAAGTTTGAAGTTTAAATAAAAAAACACCCCTAAGTAGGGGTGTTTTAATAAAGCCTAAGTGAAATACTCGAAACGAGTAATTACTTACCGCCGCGCGAGAAACGACGATTAAACTTGTCAATCTGACCAGCTGTGCTCTTAATGGATTGTTTGCCAGTGTAGAAAGGATGAGATTGGCTAGAAATCTCCACTTTTAGCAGTGGATAAGTAGCGCCTTCATACTCAATAGTTTCCCGAGTGTCTACAGTAGAGCGGGTCAGGAAAGTGAAGCCGCTGGCGAGATCTTGGAATACGACTTCTCTATAATTAGGGTGAATTTCGGGCTTCATGCCGAGCGTCCTCAAAATTTATCGGTTGATACGAAAAGGGCGCTATCGTAACAAACACTGTACCCTTCTCGCAAACACTATTTATAAAACTAAACACCTAGATTAGGTGGCGCGCAAATGAATGCTGACACGAACAGCCTACCAAGGCTCACCTAAGCCGTATTTATTTTGTATTCCTAGAAACTACTAGTATTAGTAAATAAACCGACTCGTAAATCTTGAGCGGTGTAAATTTCGCGTCCATCCACTTCAAGGCTACCATCCGCAATCCCCATCACTAAGCGGCGCGTAATCACCCGCTTGAGTTGGATTTTATAAGTTACTTTTTGTGCGGTGGGCAAAACCTGCCCAAAAAACTTCACTTCACCAACCCCTAAAGCACGCCCATGCCCCGGATTACCCAACCATGCTAAATAGAAACCAACCATCTGCCACATTGCATCCAAGCCGAGGCAGCCTGGCATCACCGGGTCGCCAGGGAAATGGCAATCGAAAAACCAAAGATCAGGCTTAACATCTAGTTCGGCCAAAATCTCTCCTTTGCCATGTACACCGCCTTGGTCACTAATATTTAAAATGCGATCCATCATTAACATATTAGGCACAGGGAGCTGTGCATTGCCGGGGCCGAACATTTCACCGCGACCGCATTGCAACAGCTCTTCACGGCTAAAACTAGATTGTTTTGACATAACAGGCTCAAAAGCTCCGAACATAAAAGAGACCAATTGTAGCGGAATTCAACGCAGGCACAAAACCGTTAAGCGAAGCTATAACTTAAAACAATCCCGATAAATACCACTAAACCTACCCAATTATTGTTTAAAAAGGCGCGCAAACTCAGCCAACGATCGCGATTCCGAATTAAATATTGCTGATACACAAAGAAGCCAGCAGCAATGATTAAACTCAACCAAAACCACGGGCCTAATTGTGCTAGGTAAGCAACCCATGCTAATAACACTAAAGTGGCAAGCTGCAAGCAGCCTACGATTAAACGATCATGCTTACCAAAGATAATCGCCGTGGACTTAACACCAATCTTTACATCATCTTCACGATCACACATCGCGTACATGGTGTCATAGGCGGTAGTCCAAGCAACATTGGCAGCTAATAACAGCCAAGCGACTAAAGGTGGCGCTTGATTATTAATAGCCGTAAAGGCCATCGGAATCCCCCAAGCGAAGGCTAAGCCTAAATAGACTTGTGGCCAGTGATGATAGCGCTTCATGAAAGGATAAGTAGCCGCTAAGAGCACCGCTACTCCCGAAAACAGAATCGTTAAATTATTGAGTTGCAGTACCAGAATAAACGCTACGAACACTAAGCCACCAAACACAGCGAGCGCCTCTTTAACAGAAATAACTCCCGTTGCTAGAGGCCGCAATTTAGTACGTTCGACATGCCCATCTACTTTGCGGTCAGCAATATCATTGATAGCACAACCTGCTGAGCGCATTAAAAAGGTGCCTAAGCTAAATATAATTAATAGCTTCCAGCCCGGAAATCCTTGAGCTGCAACCCATAAAGCCCAATAAGTCGGCCATAGTAGTAACAAGGTACCAATGGGACGTTCAAAACGAATCAAACGGCCATAGTGTTTCAAGCGCTCAAGCAGCATGTATTAATCCAGTAGCAGGCGTTCCACAGGCTTACCATTCACTAAATGGCTGTCAATAATTTCATCCACATCTGCCTTATCAACCCAAGTGTACCAAGTACCTTCTGGATACACGACCACAACAGGGCCGAGTTCACAGCGGTTCAAGCAGCCTGCGCTATTAATACGCACTTGATTATCTTTGTGTAGGCCTAACTCTTTGCAACGCTGTTTAGCATAGTCGCGCATAGCGGAGGATTGGAAGTCCTCACAACTGGTTTCACCATTAGTGCGTTGGTTGGTACAAAAGAAAACGTGGTGTTTGTAATAAGACATAGCATGATCCTTATTTGAAGACTAGCTACAGATTATGCCAGAGCTTGAAGAGTATTTAGGAGTTCAAATGAAAACAGGGTGGAAAAACCACCCTGTTATAAGAAATACGGCTTCAGCAAGCCAAAATCAAATTATTGTGGCTTTGGAGCTTCGCCAGCTGCTGGAGCAGTAGTGCTGGCTGCTGGAGCAGTTGCTGCTGCATCAGCTGCAGGTGCAGGTGCAGGTGCAGCCGCCGCCGCTGGA
This sequence comes from Thiolinea sp., assembly GCA_049290875.1. Lineage (GTDB taxonomy): Bacteria > Pseudomonadota > Gammaproteobacteria > Thiotrichales > Thiotrichaceae > Thiolinea. Next base: position 25,419 of record JBATOI010000036.1, on the reverse strand, counting down.
GCTGCTTCAGTTTTTGGAGCTTCTTCTTTCTTACCACAAGCAGTTAAAGCTAAAGCAGCCAATAAAGTAGCTAATACGATACGATAATTCATTTTCAATTCTCCACAAAAGCAAAAAACATCACGAAAAAATTAATTGATGCAGCGCGGCATCATAACCGTTTTTTTTTAGCAATGCACGTACCTACATCATTGAAATACCCACAGAATAGAAGCTAGCACTATTTTTAGATATTGTTTGATTTTTTTACGTTTTATAGTTTTTGTTCTGATTGGCCTAATGAAACCAGCATGCCATTCACACTAGCACCTTGCTCAACTAAAATTTCTGCATAATGAATATTTCCAACTACATCAGCACTGGCTTTTAAAGTAACACGCCGAGTTGAATAGATATCACCCGCAACACGCCCAGACACAACCAGTGTTGGCGCACGAATTTCGCCATTCACTTCGCTGTGCTCCTGCAAAAAGAGAGAAGCGCCTGACTCACCCGGAGCCATAATATTCCCGTTCACACGACCTTGCAGATACAATTCGCCTGCAAATGAAATATCACCTACAATCTCGATATCAGCCTCAAATAATGAAGCTGCGCCGGCACCCTTCTTTGCCATATAAAATTCCTCGATGTATGTTATTAGTTTATATTAATCACTTATGACCGGGTGCGTAAGGCATCAAGCTCTTTTTCAAGCACGGCGATAGTATCGTCACGAACCTGCAAATCGTCCAATAAAGCTTGAGTACGCACTTCAGCAGCTTGCAAACGACCAACCATATCACCCTCGCGGGTTAGCTCTTTAGCTTTTTGCATCTGCTCCAGTTGCTCTTCAGTTTCGCGTAAATCGCGACGTAATGCAGCATTATCCCGATGACATTGCTCTAAACGTGAGCGAGCACCAAAAGGATCGGTTTCACTTTCACTCTCAGTAGCCTGCGGACGCAAATCAGCCATCAACCCCCTCGACCACCAACCCAAGCCTAAACCAGCAAAAGTTGCTACTAAAACAATAACTAATATTTGTCCAATTAGATATAACACGCTTCTACCCCTGTCTCTTCTGCTTGGTGGCAATGCTGACCTAATCAGGCTGCAACATCAAGCTCTGTACTTAGGATTTGCCACTGATCAAAAAAACTTTTCTGTAATCTTTTATAGGCTATCATTCAAGAAGCTGTATCACCTTTATAGTTAAACACTATAGAATATTAGAATTTTTTAGCTCCTATTGGCCTGACATGCTTGAAAAAATATTTCCGGGAGGAAGTGCACCTACTTCCATTACTTTACCATTAGCATTTCGAATGTCGGATGAAAAAAGTTTAAGACTCTCGCCAAACTATGATCCTTTACAAACTTGGCGCTTCTTATCGCACCAAATTCGACGCTATCCTTTAGATTTGCGGGCCCACGCCCAGCGGATTTTGTTGACCCATCAAGAGGGTTTAACGGATCGTATGGAAGGCAGCTTAATGGATCTTTACCTAGCTTTAGGCAAGGATGCAGGCGTCATGCTTAAAGAGCGTATGCTAGAGCAATGCAAACCTTATTTATCTGGGGAAGCAGTTCAGTATTTTACACAGCTACAGGCCGAGGGTGAAAATCTAGGTTTAGACCGTGAATGGCGTCTAGGCGCTGTGTTGGCTACAGGTGAAAACAATGTGCATCACCCCTTAATTCGGGTGGAACGTGAATTAGAAGTCAGCCGCTATACCTCCGTCTTAGAAGAGGCTCAGGCTTGTTTAGAGTATGGACAAATTGATATTGCACAGGAGTTGCTAGAAAAAGAAATGCTAGCGGGACATAACGACCCAGCTATCGAACAAGAGCTGTTAAATATTTACCAATATACGCGCAATAAGGATAAACTGACCCAATTGACTGCTCAATTAGTAGCAGCCGGCCTTGAGTCTTCTGAAACATGGAAGGCTCACCAAAGCGAGGCAGACAATTGGTGAGGACTAATTATAACGGGCAGGACGTATGCTGAATTCATCGGGAAATCCTTTACGGATTGCATTGCTCAGTATTAGCCCGCACAATCGTGCAATACTGGAGTTTTTCTTTGCAGGTGCAGGCAAGCAGCTATTTAGAGTCACCTCACTCACTGATGCTGAAACCCTAATTATAGACTTTGACCACCCTGGCGCAGATCTTGAGTGGCAACAACGTGCAGATATCAATAAACCGGGCATTATTTTATCAGTCCGCGAAGTTCAGTTGCCTAATAGCATTTGGGTTCCAAAACCACTCACTTCCCAAGCATTAACCAAAGCTGCAGAGCAAATTCGAAGCTTATTGCCACAAACCGGGGCAAGCACTGCCGTACCTGTTGAAAAAGAATATGCACCTACAACAGCAAGCCCTACGTTAAATAAAGCCACTAATGCTGCTCAGCCTTTTGGTTTGGGTCAGCGTAAAGTTCGCCCTTCTATGCTGTTAGATTTTGGTAAAGATGATGCTGATACCATCACTAAACCAAAACCTGCTATCGCTGAAAAACCGCCTCTCGCTAAAGAAGCTATTAAGCCTGCCTCTGTACCAAAGATTTTAGTGCGCGATAGTACTAAACCTGCTGCTGCGGAAGAGACCTCGGATAGCTTCTTAACCTTTGGTGAAATCAGTACACCTGCAAAAAATAAAGAGCAATTAGAGCAGCGCTGGAAATTACTGTGTGGTACACAGGCTGATGTAAGCCCAGCCAATGCACAAACAACTCTCCAACGTTTTACACCCGATAATTATTTGTTAAAGCTATTGCTGAGTGCTCTCCAACAAGGCAAACAAGCGGGTACACCCATTCAGCTTAAATTTGATTCTTATGATCAAATTTTGTTACTACCCAATCTGAACCTTGTTTATACTAGCTTCGATTTGACTTCTGACAAATTTGCAGTGCTTTGCAATACCCCAATCCAAGCGAGCAAGGTACAATTATATATACCAACTAGTGCTGAACTACCTGCTTTAGAACAAGCTTATCGTGCTGATAAAGAGCATACACACGATCTTGAAAGTATTCTTTGGACGGTGACTTTACTAGCCTCACATGGTCGACTGAATCGAGATGTGAATCTTAGTCAGCGTTGGTTATTAAAGCATTGGCCAAATTTAACACGAGTTGAAAATATTCCGCATGTCATGCGTATTGCAGCAGCTTGGCAGCAACGTCCAGGTACTGTGTTTGATGTTGCTAAATGGCTCGACATTCCACAGCGTAATGTCTTTGCTTTCTACACAGCAGCCAGTGTATTAGGACTAATGGCGATGGACGAAGGTAAAGTCGAATACCAAGAGAAAGAAGAAGCTCCGAAGAAAAATCGTGGCTTGTTCTCACGGCTGTTGAAGCGCTTACTCGGAGGGGGCGGAGAATAAGCTATGAGTACCACCAACAAAAAAATCATCTTTACTGGACCAGTGGGAGCGGGTAAAACCACTGCAATTGCATCTATTAGTGATATTGCAATTGTTACCACCGATGAACAAGCCTCTGATATGACCAAAAGCCGTAAACCGCAAACTACGGTTGCGATGGATTATGGTCTGATTCATTTAGGGGATAAGGAACGGGTCCATTTATATGGAACCCCTGGCCAAGAACGTTTTGATTTCATGTGGGATATTCTGACTAAGGGTGGCATCGGCCTTATTCTGTTACTAGACAATACCCGCAAAGATCCTTTTCAAGACATGCGCTTTTACACCAATGCTTTTCGCCAATTCATTGAACAGCAACAGATGGTGGTGGGTGTGACACGCATGGATATTCAGCGCTCACCTAATCTGTATGATTACCGCCAATGCTTAGATCAATTAGCTATCAAAGCACCCATATTTGAAGTAGATGCACGCAGTCGTGCGGATATTACAGCTTTGGTGCAAGCCCTTCTGTACTCACTCGACCCTGGAATTAATGCCTGATGAGCGAATACATCCTCAATGAAAATCTTTATCTTGGGGCGACGCCGGGTGGCGTTTATTACGCAGTCCAAGATAATACCCCAGAATCAGGCCGAGACTTTATTCATAAGTTGCTGCAATATCCACAGACACCTCTATTTAATATCGAGGTGGCTTGTGAGATCAGTAACCTAAAGAAAAAGCGGGCGCTTGAGTTTGTGCATTGGTTGCAAGAAGCTGGTTTAATTATTGGCTTAGAGCATGCCGAGCAAGCACCGCCTGAAACCCTTGAGCGCTTGCTCCCGCAATTACTACGCACCTTATCCGATGAAGGCAAAGCAGTTTTAGCTGAAAGCCGAGGCCTTTACTTAGGTAGTGCTGGATTTCCGCATGAGGCTGCTGAAGAATTAGCGGCTTTAAGCGCGAATCTCACCGCAGTTTATGCACGGCACAAAGAATTGCTGCAAGGCAACCTAGGTTATCGGCAGCGTGCTTGGGGCTTGATTGATGCTAGTGGTAATAGTGAAGTTGGTTTCTGGCCTGTTTACATTGGGCAGAATCGTTTCACTTTAATTATTGGTGGCATCCCCCAATTAAACCAACCTGCGTTTAAGCAGCTGGTGTGGGCATTAGAAATGCGCTATGGCAATAGCGAGTTAGGCTCTCTATAAAAAGGGGGCTGTTGTGCGAAATAGCATAACTTACTACAGATACTTTTAATTAATTCCGAATGGAGACTCATCAATGCGCTCTGAAATGCTGCATTCTATACTTAGTGATTTAAATGGCTCGTCTGCAGATATTGAAGCATCAGCAGTCCTCTCAACTGACGGCTTAATGATGGCCTCTATGCTACCTTCTGGCATGGATGAGGATCGTGTAGGTGCTATGAGTGCAGCAATGCTATCTTTAGGCGATCGCACTGCAGAAGAATTAGCTCGTGGTGGCCTTGAGCAAGTACTGATCAAGGGTGGTCATGGCTATATTCTCATGACGCATGCGGGTAAAGATGCGGTGGTCACTGTGTTAGCCAAACCCAATGCTCGTTTAGGTTTAATATTTTTAGACGTTAAACGCGCATCTGAGAGTATTGCAAAGCTTATCTAGGCGGTAAGCTTTTATCCCCACATGGATACTCCATAACAATAATCAACAAACAGCATCCATTCGACTTTAGAGGGTCATATCAATGATAAGCCCGTTCGTGCATTTGATATATCAGGATGGCACTATGCGAGAAGTGCTGATTAAAAATGAAGAAGTACCCTTCCCTGAGGGTAAGTTAATAGTGTCACGCACCGATTTAACTGGAGTCATTACTCACTGTAACCAGTCCTTTGTAGAAATGTCAGGTTACGAACACGATGAGCTGATTGGTCAGCCTCACCACATTCTTCGTCACCCTGATATGCCAGCCGCTGCTTTTCAGGACTTATGGAACACCATTCAACACGGCAAACAATGGAATGGTTACGTCAAAAATTTACGTAAAGATGGCCGATTCTACTGGGTTTATGCGACTGTCATTCCGAATATTCGGGAAGGTAAGATCGCCGGCTATACTTCAGTACGCCGCAAGCCTTCGCGCACCAAAGTTCTTGAGTGCACTAAGCTTTATGCACAAATGAATGCTGAAGGAGTGGCAACATGAAGCGACCTATTATGACTATCAGCCCCGACATTGGCCCAGATCGAATTGCAGGTTGGTATATTTTTAATACTTGGTTGCAAAAGCAATGGGGCCACCCGATCCGTTTAGAGTTGTTCTCTAGCTTTCAAAAGCAACGAGAAGCGATCCAACGTGACAAAATTGGCATTATTTATGCTAACCCGTTCGATGCAGCCATGCTCGTGCGTGAAAAAGGCTTCAAGGCTATTGCAGCCGCTGTTGGCAAATCCGATGAAGCGGTTATTGCTGTTAACGTCGACTCACCTGTTAAATCCATTGAAGATTTGCCAGTAACTTGCCGAGCAGCTGTGACAGAAGCACCCGATGTGAATACAATAAGTTCTATTCTGTTAGAGCCTGCTGATATCACGCGTCAAACGCTCCAAAGCATAACGGCGGACACCTATGTAGTCGTCGCTAAATTAGTATTACAGGGCAAAGTAGATGTCGGCTTTTTCTTAGCAGAAGCTTATGATGGTTTATCTCGTGTCGTGCGTAGTCAGTTACGTGAGCTACTTCGTAGCCAAATTCATGACATTCGGCATGTTTTGCTTGTAGAGCCCCACTTACAAGCAGAGCATGAAACACTGAAAACCATCTTGGCGAATATGAGCTCTGATGTGAAAGGCCGTGATGCCTTGGCGAATCTAGGATTTGTCGATTGGGAAATTCTGCAGCAAGAAGACACGGAGTTCATGATTGATTTAATGGATACCTTGGTGACTTAAATGAAAAGCCTGCTCCGCTCCCCTGCTCTAACTTTAACAGCTAGTTTAGCTATTCTTTGTCAAATTCCTTTAGCCTACGCTGAAGATAAAAACATCGAAGTCAAAGCAGGAGACACGCTGAGCACTATTATCGCGGAGCACTATCCCAACTATAAAAATAACAAAGCCATCATGCAGGCGCTGATGGAAGCAAATCCAGCTAGCTTTAAAAATCAAAGTGTTCATCAATTAATTGTTGGGAAAACCTTACGGTTGCCTGATGCTGCTAGCATTCCAAATCTACAGCCAGCAGAGCTTAAAACTGAAACCGCAACAATTACAAATTCAGCGCAAACTGAACAAGAACTCATTCAGTTAAAAAATCAGCTTAAAACTTTAGAAGCAGATAAAACCCAGCTAGCCACTCAAGTCAAAGAACTTAGTGCAGCAGGGACAGATACGCCCGACCCTGCGATTCTAATACAACAATTAGACGAAATTGAAAGCGCAAATGAACAGATTCTCGCTGAGAAAAATAAACTAACCAAAGAACAGGAGGATTTAAAAAAGCAACTGCAAACGCTAGAGGCTGATAAAAAACAGTTAGAGACTAAGCTTGCTGAACAAGCTAGCCCAGCTGCTCCCAATGAAGCAGCTAGTACTACGGAAAGTGTACCAGCCGATGCAATAGACCCCGCGATTTTAATGCAGCAATTGGATGAGATTGAAAGCGCGAATGAACAGATTCTTGCGGACAAAAAACAACTAGAACAAGAACGAGATCAACTAAAACAACAAGTACAAACCCTACAAGCTGGTAATAAACAGGCTGAAGCCACTGCAACCGCTTCAACTACAACGCCTGATGCTGCTACCAATGTGGATGCCCCTGATCCGGCAATTCTTATGCAGCAATTAGACGAAATTGAAGCTGCTAATGAGCAACTTTTAACTGATAAAAATAAGCTCCAATCTGATTTAGACACAGCGCAACAACAATTAAAAGAGCGTGAACAAACCATGTCGGCCTTATCAGGACAAATAACAGAAAACAAACAACAACTTGAGACAACTCAACAAGAGTTATTACTCGCCAATGCTGCTCGTGCTAGCGCTGAACTCAATAAAGCCAGCCTAGAAAAACAGCGTGGCTCATGGTTACCGTGGTTATTGGCCTTATTAATGTTACCGGTCGGTTGGTTCTTAGGCCGTCGTAGCAAAGTGCCTGAGCCTACACCCGATACTCATAAAGCAGTGGAGACTAGAGCTATTGCAACTGCTGCTGTAGCAACAGCGACGGCGACTGCTCAGCCACTTGAACAAGATACGGCTAGCACTTTGCCCAATGTAGCTGAACTTGCGCAAACCGACCCTAGCATCGCCAACCAAACGATAGCGGCGAATGATGACAATGTAGATGCAGCGATTAAATTAGATATTGTACGTGCTTACCTAGACTTACGTGACCCCACTGCCGCTAGCTCCTTATTAAAGGAAGTGCTACATGAAGGTGGTCGTCAACAACAGCAAGAAGCACGGGAAATTCTCTCATTCCTCGGTTAGATGCAACACTTAATCAAGGTTGAGTACCCCAACTCAACCTTGCGTAAACACATTGACGAATCAGCAACAAGCTGCTTTATTAGGTATCGACTGATACCCATTGACTGAGATGTTATTCAGCAAGGGGCTATTTTATTTTAAATGCCATCTCAAGTGATGTTTGGAGTTTTTATGCTTGGCAATAATGACTATGAGCGGCAAATTTATACGCGCCTATCAATTTTGGCACTACTGATTGCCTTTAGTTTGACTGGCCTCGCCATCCTTTGGAAACAATCAGCAATCGAAAATGACTTGGCACAAAAGGCGCGTACCGCTTTAGCTGAAGCCAATTTACCGGCAGTAAATGTGCATTTTCAAGGTCGTGAGGGCACAGTTAGCGGGATTCTCACCAAAGAAACTTCATTAGAATCCATTTTACAAGTAGTGGGGGGCATTGATGGTGTGCATGTAGTGACTGATAAGGTTACCATTGCCCCTGTAACGGCACAAAAAGTCGAAGCTGCGCCTGCTAAACCTGTAGAAATAGCACCAGGTGGTTTTTATACTCCACCTAAAAATCATCCCTTAGAGCAGTTTGACCTAAGCAAGCTCAGCTTTATCCCCACTCAAGCCGTCCTCACTGAAGACTCTTATCCTATTCTTGATCAATTAGCTGAGTTGCTAAAACAACACCCCCAAACCCTTATAGAAATCGCTGCACATACCGACAATCAGGGGACTGCCCTCGGTCAAACTGCACTGGCTCAAGCAAAGTCAGAGGCTGTGCTTCAATATCTATTAGGTAAAGGTATCGATTTAAATCGGATGAAAGCCCAAGGTTATGGATCCGCTCGTCCTCTAGCCAGCAATGAAGATGAGGCTGGGCGCGCTCGTAATCAAAGGATTGAGTTGACCGTCCTTAAGGAGTAAACATGCATGCCCTCAGCATCCAACTTTCAGCCCTGTGTATTGGCCTGTTATTAGTTGGTTTGGGTGCAGGTTGGTGGGCAGCTCACTTCTTTCAGCGGCAATCACGTTCCGCTTGTTATCAAGAGCTTGTACGGCTGCGTTATGCACATCAGCGCTTGCAGCAAGATCTCACTGAATTAAGCAAGCAAGCTGCAAACTGCGAAGCAGAAAAAACCCAAGCAATCAATCAGCTGGCAGATTCTCAAGACTTACAACAGTTTGAGCAATTACGCATTCAACTCATGCGTACCCGCAATCAGCTCAAAACCAGCTCAGCTTTACTCACCAAACGCGAACAACAACTACACCGTTTAAGCGATTTAGCCAAACTGCTACGCAAACAAGCGCGCCCCTCATCAGTTCATGTCGCTAATCAAGCTAGTTTAGGTAGTACCAACCTACCAACAGCGACTCATGAGCTTAACTGCTTGCAAGAGATTGATGCTGTCAGCGCTCAAAAGCTCCAGATGTTAGGCATTTTAAACTGCGAGCAGCTGGCGACTTGTAGCGTTGAGCAACTGCGAATGATTCAACGCTTGCTCAGCGAAGATAGTATTGTACCTTTAGCCAAGTGGGTAAAAGCCGCACGTGTCTTAGCTCAACAAACCCAAGCTACCAATAGCCTCGCCAATTAGTGCTAGTTAAAAGCTATTCTTAGTTTTGTCATTAGCTGCTTCAACTGTCTGAATTAACAAATAACCCTTTTGCATCGTTTCGTTATAAACCAAGCTTACTGTGCGATTTTCAGTGTTCCCTGCAAAATAAGTCTCGCGCTTTAGCTCAGCAGGTTGCCACCAATTCACTGAAGGTGGATTATTCAGCCAAACAGACTGCAAAGTGGCTTGATCTAAAGCTTGCTGACTCAAGCGAGCATTGACGACAAACTGAGCAACAGGCTCACGACTTGCTTCAAATACTAACCATGAAGTATTGCCCTCAGCAGTACGACGGCGAATCGCTTGAGCAGATTTAATGTGCTCTGCTTTGACCCCAAACCAATCGGCTACGGCTTGGCGCGCTTCCTCTGCTTTTGCCTGTTGATAAGTGGAAGCCTGTACAGGTAATAGCCACTCGGCAAGGTAGGGAGTGAAAGTTAGGCCAATACCAAATAAAATTACAGTTCCCATTAAAGCTGGAAAAAAATACTTCATTTATACCATTCCAAATAATCGTTGTGCGTTTGTTGTCGTGATCCTAGCTATTTCATCCAGCGAGCATTCTCGTAACTCAGCCAAGGTGCTAGCAATAATCGGCAAACGCAAGGGGGTATTACGCTGCCCGCGCCATTGGCTATCCGGCTGATCAGGCGCATCGGTTTCTAATAACAAACATTCTGCTGGCACAGTTTGCAATACCTGCCTTAAGCGCTGGGCACGCTCATAGGTTAAAGTGCCACCCGCTCCTAAGTAAAAACCATGGTCAATCAACTGCTCAGCTTGCTGCTGGCTACCAGCAAAGCTATGCACGACACCGCGTAAACCGCCAATCCGTCGAATACAACTCAAAACTGCATCCACTGACCGACGAGCATGCACAATCACAGGTAGATCAAAATTCTTAGCGAGTTTCAATTGAGCTATAAATAAATCAGTTTGCTTTTGTACGTCTAATTCGGGCAAATAGAAGTCTAAACCACATTCGCCCACAGCGACTATCTGTTCATGATGATCGTGAAAAAATCGAGCAAGCTGCTTTAAATGCGTATCCGTGTGTTCTGCTAAATAAATAGGGTGCAAACCATAAGCTGCATGCAATTGTGGCTGTCCCTTACACAATACATAAATCTCGTCCCAGCTAGCTTGAGTAATAGCAGGAATAATCAAATCACTCACGCCAAGTGCTTGCATTTCGATCAAGATTTGCGCTTGGTCTGGAGCAAAACTTGGGTCATCAAAATGGCAGTGGGTATCAATCAAACGGGCGATTTTCCAACTCCTATTTTTGTTGCTATGCTAGATACCGCATCATAAATTAAGAAAAAAATAAACTGGAGTCATTCGAACCATGCGTATTAGATTAGCGGTTATTGGCGGTCTCGCCCTTCATTTCCTATTGCCGCAAGCTGCTTACGCGGACTTGCAAGCTAATTCAAACATCAGTGCAGTAACAGTATACCCTGACAGTGCACGCATTACGCGCACCACTACCCTCAGCCTGCCTGCTGGCGAAACTAAAGTTATTTTACCCGGTTTACCCCTACAAATGCAGGCTAGCTCTCTGCGTGTATCAGGTACTAGCACGGCTGCGGTGAGTTTAGGCAGTGTACAACTCGCTGAGCAAATGAGCTCAGATGCGGTACAAGCACGCGAACGCCAATTACAGGAAGAAATTCGGCGCTGGCAAGAGAAGCGCCAAGAAGTAGCTGATGCGAAGACCCGCGCTGAACAGCAACTAGCCTTTATCCGTGCCACTGGCCTGCAACAAGCCAATAAAGAAAATCAAGCGCAAGGTGCGAATACCCTCCCCTTAAATCAATGGCAACAAGCTTGGCAAACTTTAGAAGCTGCTACAGCTGATGCGCAAACTAAAGTGCGTACTGCAGATAAAACCCTACAAGACTTTGATAAAGGTCTAGCTCAACTTCAAGAACAACTTGACCAAATTGCCACTGGCGAAACCAGCAATCGTACCGCTAGCCTCTATGTAAAAGCAGCTGAAGCGGGTAATTTAACGCTGACTTTAAGCTATCAAATTCCCGAGGCGAATTGGGCGCCAGTGTATGAGGCTGAATTAGATAGCACGACAGGTAAACTGCAGTTCAAAACCCAAGCAGCTATCCAACAAAATACGGGCGAAGATTGGACAAATGTAAAATTAAATTTATCGACCCTACGTCCGAATGCTAGTGCTAGCTTGCCTGAGTTAAATAGTTGGGTAATTTCTTTATATCAACCTGAATTGATGTCAGCCAATGAATCAGCCGCTGGTACAGAGACAGACAGGTACATGGCAAAGACTATAGCATCTGCACCTTCAGCTCCTGCCATGATAAAAGAAAAAGCGCAGCCTATAGTGAGCATGACGGAGGATAATAGTGCTCTCATGAGTGGCTCTTATAATGCTGAATATCAGGTTGCAGGTGCATTGAGTATCGCTTCAGGGAGTGATACTCGGCGCATCACCTTAGAAAGCCAAGTGCTTGAAGCTAAGCTGCAATTGAGTAGCGTTCCAAGGCTTGACCCACGCGCCATTCTCACTACTGAAGCCAGCTATCAAGGACAAGCACCGCTCATTCCGGGCACAGTTGCTTTATATCGCGATGGTAATTTTATTGGTAACTCACAACTAACTGAGCTAAAAACTGGCGAGCTAATGAAATTAGCGTTTGGCGAAGATGATCGGGTAAAGATTCTGTTCCAACCCACACCTGAAAAAACCACCCAACCCGGCCTGTTGAGCAGCCGTAAGCGTTTAGATTATAACTATCAGATTATTATTAATAACCAGCATACTGATAACCGCAGTGTGAAGCTATATGACACAATTCCCGTTGCCAATACTTCTGATATTAGTGTCACGCTTACGGGCGATGTGCCTAGCTTCAAAGATGTAGAGAATAAAAAAGGCGTCACCGCTTGGGTACGTGATGTACCTGCAGGTGCTAAGGTTCACTTAAATTACGGTTATAGCGTTAGCTATCCACAAGATCAATCTTTAACTGGGCTTTAAAGCTATGGCAGAAAAAACTCCGCTGCGTATTTGGCAAATTAGTGATACCCACTGTTATGCCGAAGATTCTTCACGTCTAGTCTGGGTACCTTTGCCTGTCTACCCGAATCAGTCACTCAGTCGAGTTTTAGATCACCTCAAACAACGTGAACCGTGTCATGCCTTAGTCATTAGCGGCGATTTAGCCCAAGAAGAAATCGCTGCTACTTACCAGCGCATCAATACTTTACTGGAGCCCTTTCCAGCACCTATTTATGTATTACCCGGCAATCATGATATCCCAGAGTTAATGCATGCAGAGCTAACCAATCCCAATATCCATGTATTAGAACAGGCTGATTATGAGAACTGGCATTGTCTATTCTTAGATAGCAGCCGCCCCTTACATGGGGAAGGTTATTTAACGACCGAAAAGCTTGCTGAACTCCAGCAGGCTTTGAACCAGCTCCCATTTGATCATCATGCTTTAATTTTCCTGCACCATCACCCTAGTTTAATTGGCAGCCCGTGGATGGATAAAATGGGTTTACAACATCCAGAACCGTTTTGGGAGCTGGTGACAGCCTTCCCGCAAGTAAAAGCCGTCGCGTTTGGGCATATTCATGATGAATTTGTTGGGCAAGTGACGAATCAACAAGGTAATCCCATCGCAGTTTATGGTACGCCTGCAACCTGCGTGCAACTCACACATGATGAGGATCGTTTAAGTTTCAAACATGCCCGCCCCGGCTGGCGTGAGTTTTTACTCTATCCTGATGGGCAAGTTGAAACCGGGGTTCATTACTTAGAAGAAACTAAGACTTAGAACTTAGCAAATAAATGCTCTCATAAAGCACTTGTACCCCTTTAGCAATAAGCCCATGTTGGCTAGCACTAATATCTATCTGCGCTAGCTGTTCAAGCTGATAAGCACTGGCATAATACTGCTGAACCTCTGCAGGTGTGACTGAGAAAGGCGGGCCACCAGTAATACTTTGGTCATACTCCAAAGTAATGAGTAGGGTTGGCTTAGCAGGTGCTATTTGCTTGATATGTGCTGCGTATTGCTCACGCATCTCGGGCGGCAAAGCAATCAGCGAAGCCCGATCATAGATCGCAGCACAATCTGCTAAATCGTTTGCGGTGAGCTGAAAGAAATCACCCAATAGAATTTTTAAGCCATCCACCTCCCATAACTCAAAAACACCCTGTTGGCTAATCGTTGGCTTTAAATCGTTGTCAGTGAAAAAATCTTTCACTGCAATCGGGCTTAGCTCCACACCTAAAACCTTATAACCTTCAGCGCGTAACCAGAGCATATCAATGCTTTTGCCACACAAAGGCACAAACACTTTAGAGTCTTCTGGTAATTGAAGCCTTGACCAATAAGTTTGTAGGTAGGGATTAATTTCGTCTTGGTGAAAACCAATTTGGTTTTGCTGCCAACGCTCATGCCAAAATCGGGCGCGCATGGTTAAGCTCGCTATGCAGTTGAAGAGCCTGCAGTATAATAGAAAATTACCCCAACTTAGAGTTTACCGATTGAATCCAAGTTCTTTTGACACGTGGCTATTACAGCTCAGCGAGTTACCGGGTGCTTTTATGACGGGTACTGATACCGGTGTAGGTAAGACTTGGGTGGGAACACGCTTATTACAGCATTTACGCAGGCTGGGCGTGCATATCACTCCTCGCAAACCCGTGGAATCCGGCTGGTTAGCAGAGCAGATTACTGAAACAGATACCTGGAAGCTGGCTACGAATGCGAGCGGCTTTCAACCGTTGCAGCAGGTTTGCCCTAACCCATTACTCGCACCACTTTCGCCTCCGCGTGCTGCCGAGCAAGAAGGCAAAACCTTAAGCATCCAACAATTAGCCGCTCAGTGCCAGCCTAATAACTCGCAAAAGACTTTTCTATATGTGGAAGGTGCAGGTGGATTTTATTCACCCTTAGCTACCGACGGTTTGAATGCTGATCTAGCACAGGCTTTGAATTTGCCCATTTTATTAGTCAGTGAAGATCGAGTCGGTTGCATCAATCATATTTTGCTTACGGTTGAAGCGATTAATTCACGCCACTTAAAGTTAGCCGCAGTGCTCCTCAACCCGATGCATCCCGCCCCCGCAGGCATGGACAACCAGCAAGACTTACAAGCCCTGCTGGATGTACCGATTATTCGTTGGGAATAAAAGTCTTAAGCATCCATATTGCTGGTGATTTTATGCTTGGTAGACTCCAAGACCTTTTCATACACACTTGGTTCGGCAGGCTTATTCGCATCAGCTGCAAAGCTGCCATTGCCGAAGCTAATTTGCCACTCCAGGTTATTGCGTGAAGTTGCATATTCCAGAGCATGCGTTTTGGTAATTTTCTTATCGCGCAGCAAGCGGAATAAGGATTGGTCAACACTCACCATGCCGTCGGAAGTACCTTTCTCAATAATTTCTGGTAAATCATTGAAATGCCCTTTGCGAATTAATTCAGAGACATAAGGTGTATTCACTAAAACTTCAGCGGCGAGATGAATGCCTTCGCCACTGGAGGCGGGAATCAAACGTTGTGCGACAATCGCACGTAAGTTAAGGGATAAATCCATCAACACGCGATTTTTATCTTCGCTGCCAAATAAGTACAAAATACGCTCAAGCGCTTGTACCACATTAATCGCATGCAAAGTAGACAGGACTAAATGGCCAGTATCCGCAAAGCCGAGTACTGCACCCATGGTTGAAGAGTCACGCGCTTCCCCGACCATGATCATATCGGGGGCTTCACGCATCGCTTCGCGCATCGCATTCGCATAACTTAAGGTATCAAAGCCCACTTCGCGCTGCCCGATAATCGATTGACCATGCCGGAAGGTATATTCAATCGGATCTTCAATGGTCAAAATATGCCCGCAATGGCGTTCATTTCGATATTGAATCAAGGAGGCCATTGACGTGGATTTACCCGAACCCGTGGAGCCGACAAATAGAATCAAACCATCACGGCGCATCACCAGCTCTTTCAAAACGGGCGGTAAATTTAGATCATCGGGATTAGCAATGTTACTGCGAATATGTCGCACCACCATCGACACTTCGCCACGCTGGAAGTACAAATTCATCCGAAAGCGGCCAATGCCTTTCAGTGCAATCCCTTTATTAAACTCACGGTTGCTATAAAAGGTTTCCATTTCACTGGAGGTCAAAACCTCTTCAGCGAGTTGGCGAATATTGCCCGGTTTCATCGGCTCTTTACTGATCTTGCGCAAAGCACCGCGTACTTTTACCGAGGCATGTGCACCTGTGGTTAGATAAATATCCGAAGCCTGTTGTTTCACCATCATGTGTAATAATGGTGACAGACGCATATCCTCTTCAATTACATTGGCCATCTTTTACCTTCTTACATTATTCGCTACAGGTTCGATTTCAAGCTGCTCAGTGCCACGGAAGAAATCATTGTCTTTGGAGAAACGGCTTTCTAACTTCAGACGTAAACGCAAGTCATTCACTGAGTCCGCATTGCGCAAGCCTTCTTGTACAGTAATCTTGCGATGTTCAATCAGATCAAACAGCGCTTGATCGAAGGTACACATCCCATATTCACGCGACTTTGACGCCAGTGTTTTCATCCCAGACACATCACCTTTCAAAATCAAATCCGCCATTAACGGCGTATTGATAATAACCTCAACCGCTGGAATACGTGATTTTTCATCCACTGAGCGCACTAAGCGTTGAGAAATAACCGACTTGAGATTCAGTGATAAGTCCATCAATAACTGTGGATGGCGCTCTTCAGAGAAGAAGTTCAGAATCCGCTCAATCGCTTGGTTTGCACTATTCGCGTGTAAGGTGGTTAAGCATAAATGCCCAGTTTCTGCATAAGCGATGGCATATTCCATCGTTTGCTTATCACGCACCTCGCCCATCAGAATGACATCGGGTGCTTGGCGCAGGGTATTTTTCAGGGCAACTTCATAGCTATTCGTATCCAAACCCACTTCGCGTTGAGTCAGCAAACAACCTTTATGTTGATGAATGAATTCAATCGGGTCTTCAATGGTAACGATATGTCCGCGTGAATTTTCATTCCGATAATCAAGCATCGCTGCTAATGAGGTTGATTTACCAGAACCTGTCGCGCCCACGAAAATAATCAGACCGCGCTTAGTTAGCGATAAATCACGCAAAATCGGCGGTAAATCTAACTCCTCAAACTTAGGGATTTTGGTTGGAATATGCCTCAATACCATCCCGGAGCAGCCGCGCTGGGTAAAGGCATTTACCCGGAAACGAGCCGTGCCAGGTAAGCTAATGGAGAAATTACATTCCATTTCAGATTCGAATTGTTGTAGTTGATAGTCGTTCATAATTGAACGTACCAACATGCGGGCATTCATCTCTGACAAAATCGTTTGCGTGAGTGGGAGCATCTCACCATTCACTTTCACCGAAGGTGCTGCCTCAGCGGTGATAAATAAGTCAGAACTGCCTTTCTCCAACATGCCGCGCAGCAGTTTCTGCACATAAGCCATTGCATTATCGCGATCCATGATTACCCCTATATTTAGTCATGCCGCGTTTTAAATAGCGTCAGGATTGTCCGCTTTACGGCGCGCCGTTTCTTTATCAATGATGCCTTTCATCACCAAGGCTTGCAGTGATTGGTCAAGCGTTTGCATACCATCACCTTGGCCGGTTTGCATGGCTGAGCGCATCTGCGCAATTTTGTTTTCGCGAATTAAGTTACGAATTGCACGCGTACCAATCAAAATCTCGTGAGCCGCTACCCGACCACCATTGCGTTTACGCAACAGGGTTTGAGAGATAACTGCTTGTAAAGATTCGGATAACATCGAGCGTACCATTTCTTTTTCCGCTGCCGGAAAGACGTCGACGATACGGTCGATCGTTTTCGGAGCACTGGTGGTATGCAAAGTACCGAAGACCAAGTGGCCAGTTTCTGCCGCAGTCAGCGCTAAGCGAATCGTTTCAAGGTCGCGCATCTCCCCCACTAGAATCGTGTCAGGGTCTTCACGCAACGCTGAACGTAAGGCAGCTTCGAAGTTTCGGGTATCGCGGTGCACTTCCCGTTGGTTGACTAAGCTTTTCTTGCTTTGATGTACGAATTCAATTGGGTCTTCGATGGTAAGAATATGCCCATATTCATTCTCGTTTTTATAATCCACCATCGCGGCCAAAGTGGTGGACTTACCGGAACCTGTTGGCCCAGTGACTAGGACTAGACCCCGTGGATTATCGGCAATTTTGCGGAAACTAGTGGGTGCATTGAGTTGCTCTAAGCTAAGCACTTTGCTTGGAATAGTACGGAAGACCGCACCCGCACCGCGCCCTTGGTTAAAAGCATTGACCCGGAACCGTGCTACCCCCGGAATTTCGAAGGAAAAGTCACATTCCCAAAACTCCTCATAGGATTTACGCTGATTATCATTCATGATGTCATACACCATGCCATGCACTTGTTTGTGCTCCAAAACCGGCAGGTTAATGCGGCGCATTTCGCCATCGACGCGAATCATGGGTGGCAAACCTGCTGACAAGTGTAAGTCAGAGGCACTATTTTTGACGCCAAACGCTAACAGCTGAGTAATATCCATTGTTACTGAGTTTTTTATAATTTTTAGGATTTAATCGAAGTTAACACAAAACATGACTATTAAGGATAATCTTCTGACAATCGGAGAACGCATGCGTGCTGCTGAAAGCCAGTATGGCCGCCCAGCCGGTAGCGTGAAATTATTAGCTGTGAGTAAGCATCAACCTCTATCTTCAATAGAAGAGGCCTTACAAGTTCAGCAGTTCGCATTTGGTGAAAATTATGTGCAGGAGATGGCCGAGAAAGCCGCTCAACTACAGCAGTACCCGATTGAGTGGCATTTTATAGGCCCAATTCAATCGAATAAAACTAGGCAAATTGCCGATTTAGCCACTTGGGTGCATTCAGTAGATCGCTTAAAAATTGCTGAGCGTTTGAATGCGCAAAACCCAGACCCAAAGCGACCTCTGCAAATCTGCCTGCAAGTAAATATTAGTGATGAAGCTAGCAAATCAGGGGTTCAAGCTGGGCAATTAGCTGAATTAGCGAGCGCGATAAAGCAGCTACCTAATTTACAACTACGTGGCCTGATGGCTATTCCCGCACCAGAAGATGATTTTGCTAAACAGCGCCACGCTTTTGCAGCGGTACGCTGTTTATGGGAGCAATTAAATGCTCAAGGTTTTCAGCTCGATACTCTCTCAATGGGGATGAGCAATGACTTAGAAGCGGCTATTGCTGAGGGTGCTACTCTCGTCCGCCTTGGCACTGCGTTGTTTGGAGCTCGCTGACGCGACTGAAGCTCTAACAACGGTAAAGTTCACTGCTTCAGTATTGCCTAAGAGGTTGTCTTTACCATCATGTAGAACCGCGAATACGCTGTGTTCGCCACGCTCAATGCCTGCAATATCAATCGAGTCGCTAGCTGTTTCACTGGCTTGGCGACCATCAATATAAATCACCACACCATGATCTTTTTTCAGCGCTGGCTGAATATCTAGTTTGATATTCAAATCACCTGAATTAGAGCGCACAACCTCATCAACGCTCGGTATTAAAATGCTAAATTTTTTATAACTACCCGCAGCTAATGGCTCATCGTCTAGTTTAGAAGTATCTTGTACCACCACCGTTTTATGCTGTGATTCTTCATTAGCTTCTTGAGGAGCGGTAGTTTGATTATTCGCTGGCTTAGCATTGGTTTTGAAGCGCTCTGCTACGGTTAACGTAGGTAAAGCGATAGGTTCGATAGCGCGAGCATTTTCAGGTGGCTCATCGCCATAGATTTGCTTACCGTTAGCATCAGTCCAACGATAAATCTCAGCTGATGCAGCCGTCATACAACATAAGAGACTAATTAGTACTAAGGTTCGCACGATTGATACTTCGCGTAGGGGTACATGAAGTTTCATTCTAGGACTAAGAAAAACAACGCTATAAATAGATCGGACAAATGGATCTTAATTTTTTATACACTCCCCACCAAGGGGTGGGGAGCTTGAATTAGCTTAAAAAGCTTCCATATTAAAACTCATCATGCTGCCACAACCCGACATAATAATGCTCATTAAAGCACCTGTCTGTGGGAGTAAACGCTCATAGTAAAAGCGTGCTGTATCCAGTTTAGCTTGATAGAACAAAACCTCATCACCAGCCCGTTTTTCTAAAGCAATATCGACAGCTCTTAACCACAAATAACCTAAAGTGACTAGCGCAAATAAGCGTAAATAATCAGTCGCTGCCCCGCCTGCTTCTTCAGGATTGGATAAGCCTTTTTCTGCTAGCCAACCTGTCACTGTTTGCAAACGTCCAAAAGCTTTCACCAAGCCTTGCACAAAAGGCTGAACTTCAGGCCGAGTATCAGCTTGCTTATCTGCTAAATAGCCACTGACTTCATGGAAGAAAGGCCGCAGCGTCCGCCCCAGATGGGCAGGCATTTTCCGCCCGACTAAATCGAGCGCTTGCACACCATTCGTGCCTTCATAGATTTGCGAGATGCGTGCATCACGTACAAATTGCTCCATCCCCCATTCGCGAATGAAGCCGTGACCGCCATAAACTTGCATACCCAAATTAGCGATTTCAGAACCACAATCGGTCATGAAAGCCTTCACAATCGGGGTCATTAAAGCGACGAAATCTTCAGCTGTTTGCTTTTGTACCGGGTCACTAGAATGCAAAGAAATATCTAATTGCCGCGCCATCCACACCGCTAGCATCCGATTGCCTTCAGTATAAGCACGCATTGTGAGCAGCATGCGGCGAATATCCGGGTGCACCATTAGCGGGTCAGCCGGTTTATCGGGTTGTGCTGCACCTTTTAAAGAACGACCTTGTAAGCGATCTTTGGCATAAGTAACTGCATTTTGATAAGACACTTCAGAAATGCCTAAACCCTGCATCCCAACACCGAGGCGCGCGGCATTCATCATCACGAACATGGCTTGCATGCCTTTATTAGGCGTACCCACCAAATAGCCGGTTGCTGCATCGAAATTCATCACGCAAGTCGAGGAGGCTTTAATCCCCATTTTGTGCTCAATCGCACCACAAACGGCTGCATTGCGCGCACCTAAAGAAGCATCCGCATTCACCAAAAACTTAGGGACTAAAAATAAGCTAATGCCTTTAATCCCAGCCGGTGCATCGGGCAAGCGTGCTAAGACTAAATGAATAATATTATCCGTTAGATCATGCTCACCGGAGCTAATGAAAATTTTAGTACCGGTAATAAGATAACTGCCATCGGTTTGTGGCTCGGCTTTGGTGCGCAGCAAGCCTAAATCTGTCCCACAATGCGGCTCGGTCAAGCACATCGTGCCACTCCAACTGCCTTCGACCATTTTTGGCAAATAGATAGCTTTCAGCTCGTCCGTACCGTAATGCTCAATCGCGTTATACGCACCGTGGGTTAAACCCGGATACATACCGAAGGACATATTGGAGGCACAGATGATCTCTTCGACCATCGTACCCACGATATTCGGTAAGCCTTGCCCACCATAGGCCGTTGAAGTCGTCAGCGCGCCCCAGCCATTTTCACAATAGGCTTTATAAGCTTCTTTGAAACCTTTCGGTGTGGTGACGGTGCCATTCTCAAAATGACAGCCTTCCTCATCGCCTGAACGATTTAAAGGTTGCAGGACGCTTTCACAAAACTTGCCCGCTTCTTCCAGAATCGTTTCCACCAGCTCGCTATTCACTTCCTCGAAACCGGGTAGTGCTTGAATATCCGCTGGATTAAACAATTCGCTATAAGCAAAGCGCATATCACGTAACGGAGTTTGATAAGTTGGCATGATTAATTCCTCAGCGGCTTGCCAGTTTCCAGCATGGTTTCCATGCGGGCTAGCGTATTATTATTGCGAAGCAGATTCATAAAGGCGGTGCGCTCTAATTGCAGCAACTGATCTTCACTGACCTTATCCACCATATCGGTGTCGCCACCACTCAGCACTCGGGCTAATTGCCTAGAAACGACTACATCGTGTGGCGTAGCTTTGCCCATCGCCCGGAAATCATTCACTGCCATTTCCATCGCGACACGTGCAGTTGCACCAGGTAGATTCAGCTCAATGGACTCAGGTGCCTTGTAGCCTTCGACCATCGCTAAAGCGCGTGCTTTCGCATCCGCCAATAAACGGTCACGATTCATAGTGATAGCATCCGCTGGACGTAGGAATAAGTAGTCTTGGGCTTCTTGCGCAGACTTTGAAACGGTAGCGGTGCTAATCATTTCAAACGCCTTAATCACCGGTGGCAACAAACCACCGGGGCGCTTTTTATTGGTGACCCAGCGTTGCAGCATTTCCTTGCAACCACCCCAACCCGGAATCACGCCCACACCGACTTCCACTAAGCCCATATAAGTTTCGGCATGCGCTTGAATGGCAGAGCAATGCAATAACAACTCACAGCCACCGCCTAAAGCCATCCCTGCCGGTGCACCGATAATGGGGAAAGGTGCATATTTCATGGCTTTGTAAGTATCTTGCCCACCTTTCACCATGCCTTCGATCTGCTCCCAAGAAGCGATATTCGCGGCAAAGAGCAGCAAACCTAAATTAGCGCCGACGGAGAAGTTGCTGCCTTCGTTGTAAATCACCAAAGCTTTGTAATTTTTGGAGATAATGCCAATCGCTTGTTGAATCATGCCGAGGATTTGTGGATCCATCGCATTCATCTTGCTGGTGAACTCTAAACAGAGTACGCCATCGCCAATATCCCACAGGCTAGCCGAAGCATTTTTCGCAACTGGCTTACTAGTGCGCTTAATATCTTCCAACAGTAAAACACCCGCTGGGCGCTCTATAGTTTGATACTGGCCTGCAGTCGTTAAATACTGCAATTTGCCCTCTTGCACCCGATAAAAGCTGCCCACTTCAGCGGTTAGCTTTAATAGCGCTGGAACTGCAGAGCCTTCCGCAGCTAAGCGCTCAGCCAAAACTTGCGCGCCCAACTGATCTATCAATTCAAACGGGCCATATTTCCAGTTGTAGCCCAAACGCATCGCGGTATCGACCGAATGAATATCATCCGCAATCGCTGGCACTAAGGAAGCCGCATAACTTAGTACTTGTGAGAGCACTTTCCACGCATATTGGCCACCTTTATCTGGATAACTGACTAAATCTGCCAGTTTGCGCGTATTCGCAACACTCTCTAAACGACCTTCGCGGGATTTGCTGTATTCGCCCGTTTGCAGATTAATCGATTCTTTAATCTTTTCACTGCCCGCCCGATTCAAGCGATAAAAGCCGCCTTTGCCTTTGCGCCCCGTATAGCCGTCTTGAATCATCTTGCTCACGACAGGCGGAATAAGGGCTTTGGCATGGAAAACATCTTCAGCCGGTAGCGTGCGCTTCAGGCTTTCCATTAAATGCGGCATCAGATCAATACCAACTAAATCGGATAAGCCAAATACGCCCGTTTTAGGAATACCCATCGGCTTACCAACTACCGCATCGGCTTCCTCAACGGTGAGGCCAAGATTCATCGCTTCTAAAATAGCGGTTTGAATCCAATAAATTCCAATCCGGTTGGCAATAAAACCGGGGCTGTCTTTGCAACCGACGACACCTTTACCTAATTTAAGATCACAGAACTGGCTAACCTTCTGTACCACTGCAGGTTTAGTTTGTGAGCCAGACGCGACTTCCAGCAACCGCATATAACGTGGCGGATTAAAGAAGTGGGTAATCATGAATTGCTCGGCAAAACCTGCGGGCAGGCCAGCGACTAAATCATGCAAAGGAATGGTGGACGTATTGGAAGACACCACTGCATCCGCACGGCGCACAGCATCAATCTTCTTATACAGAGTTTGCTTTAAATCTAAGCGCTCAATAATCGCTTCAATGATCCAATCGCAATCGGCCAGCAGATCCATATGATCTTCGATATTACCGGTCGTGACTAAGCGCGCATTACGCTTATGCATGAAGGCGGCTGGATCTGATTTTAAGAGCTTCTCAACCGCCGTTTCAGCCACTACATTTCGATTCGTAGCACCTTGCGGGACAATATCGAGTAAGACGACAGGTACACCGGCATTGGCAATGTGAGCAGCAATGCCAGCCCCCATTACGCCAGCGCCGATGACGGCAACTTTACGTATTTCCATTACACCGCCTCCAAGATCGTTGCGATACCTTGACCGCCGCCAATACATTGAGAAGCTAAGGCAAACTGCTTGCCTTCACGCTTTAATAAAGCAGCGGCTTTGCCAGTAATCCGCGCACCGGTCGCACCTAAAGGATGGCCTAAAGCAATCGCTCCACCATCAAGATTAATTTTCGCCATATCCAAACCCAGATCACGGATACAGGCTAGCGATTGAGAAGCGAAGGCTTCATTCAACTCAATAATATCTAAATCTTGTGCCGTTATGCCCGCACGCTCCAGCGCTTTTTGGCTAGAGAGTACTGGACCGATGCCCATGATCTCTGGTGCACAACCTGAAATCGCAATACTTTTAATTCTGGCGAGGATTGGCAGACCATGCGCTTTAGCAAACTCTTCACTACAAACTAAAGTGGCAGAAGCACCATCGGTTAAAGGCGAAGAAGTACCTGCTGTCACTGTCCCTTTTTCATCAAAGGCGAGCTTCAAGCTGGCTAGGGTTTCGAGTGTAGTATCCGGGCGAATACAACCATCTTGAGTGACAGAACCCACCGCAATAATTTCATCAGCTAATTTGCCTGCTTGTTGGGCAGCAGCCGCTTTTTGATGACTCGTAACGGCAAAGGCTTCTTGCTCTTGGCGGGAGATGCCGTATTTACTCGCGAGATTTTCAGCCGTGATACCCATGCTGATATAAGCGCTCGGCATCGCTTCATAGAGTTTTGGATTAGGTGAAGGATTGAAACCGGGCATGGGTATCCGTGTCATTGATTCTACGCCTGCACAAATAAAAGCATGGCCTGCATTCATCTGAATAGCACCCGCCGCTTGATGAATGCCTTGCATCGAAGAACCACAAAAACGATTGATAGTCACGCCCCCGACTGACAGCGGCAAACCAGCCATTAATACGACTAAGCGCGCAATATTGAAGCCTTGCTCACCTTCTGGAAAAGCGCAACCCATCGTTAGATCTTCGATTGCTTTACCATCAATGCCCGTTTTGGCCATTAAGCCCTTAACGGCAGCAGCAGCCAACTCATCAGGGCGAACGCGAATGAGTTCACCTTTATTGGCTAGGGTAAAAGGGGTGCGGGCATAACCTGCAATCACAACTTGTTTCATATCTGCTCTCCATCTATTACTCGTGAATTAATGAGGAGTCATTGGTTATGTATTTCAGCTAACTGTCTTAATTTTTGTTTTCTAGGCGACTTAAGCACTCAGTTTCGATATGTGTCAATTCATCGAGTGTCATTGCCAAATCTAACTGTTGCTGTTTTAAGACACTGACCTTTTCCCGAACATTTTTTAGCAAGAACTGTAATTGATCAGTTTGCTCAGGACCCAGCTCAGAATTATATAAACCAATGAACTCCCTGATCTCCTCCAAGGAGAAACCCAGACGCTTACCGCGCAAAACTAGCTTTAGACGTGCATGATCTTTATAACTATAGACCCGATTTGCACCCACACGCTGAGGCTCCAATAAACCTTTATCTTCGTAAAAGCGTATCGCTCGAGCACTGATTTCGTACTCGTCCGCTAATTCAGAAATAGTCCAAAGCTTTTGCTGCATAAACACCTCTTAACGCATACTAGAATAAGTTAACGTATACGTCAAGTGGAATTAAATTTAAGCAATAAAGGAAAAATGTTACGCTCATCAGGAAAGTAGGGCTAGTATTTTCTAATTAAGAACTGAGCCTGAACGGGTACAGGGATTTCAGCCATTAAGCCTGCTTCTGTGCCTGTTCATGAATCGTTTTAAACAACATCCGGCGGGCCGTGTTGAGCTGTTCCGCCGC
>JBATOI010000035.1:0-24535 GCA_049290875.1 Thiolinea sp. | reverse complement strand
TCGAGTGTTTCGAGGTTCATGATCGTTTTCATCCTAGGGATCATGAACAGGTTACGCCACGCCGTCAGGCTCATTTTATGCTGGAATCTCGCACACGCTTCAGGCTCATTTTATGTTGGAGAAGGCTCGGGCATGCCTTACTCAAGCTGGGGCGCTATGATGAGGCGATCTCTCGATTTGAAGAGTGCATTAGTTTAAATCAAAAGATTGGTTTGACCTTAAGTATGCCTTATGCGCTGATTAACTTAGGCAGGGTAAATGCACTATTGCAGCAAGGCCAAGTTGCCCGTGCTTATTTAACGCAAAGTATTCAACTGACTGAAAAATTAGGTTTTTTGCTATATCGTGCTCAAGCCTTCTGCATTTTAGGTTGGTTAGAGCTAAGTGAAGGCAATCTCGAACCAGCTTGGGGATTTTTACAGAGCAGTATGATTGATTATCTACATTTAGGGGATCGAGAAGGGCAAATTGCAGTGATGCAAGGTTTTGGGGTAGCGAAAGCCTCACAGGGCGACTTAAAAATAGCTTGGCAGTGTCTAGCAGCCGCTGAGGATTTAGCTAAGCATCTAGGGTTAACCTGTTTTACAGAGTATCAGCCCTTGTTGAATGAAGCCAAACAACGGATTCAACAAGGGCTGAGCGCGAGCGACTTGGCTTTGCAGGGGCATTTAGCTTTAGTAAGTACGCTTGAGGCAATATTCAATAACACACTTGCTGAAACGATAGCCAAGCCTGTTTAGCGAGTTACTGCAATAATCTGATGTTTTTTAAAGTTTGAGCAAGCTATATTAATTGGGCTGAAGTGTTCCAGGGCGTACTGGTGCAAGGATGCCCGAAGGTAACGGTTTGTATTTATAAGGTGTTGGACTGATATAGCCCTCACACTCTTTTAAAGCAGAACCTTTCTGTCCACTTATTTTGGAGCAATCTGCTCCCTCAAATTTTCCACAAGCCGTTATGTCTCCGCTTGGTGCAGCAATATCAGATGTAGAATGTTCATTGTGGCCATTATCACTTGCACATACGCAGCTGCATTTCGCATATCCTTGATTTTTTGGCAATGCATACAGAGAATTAGTATATCCCATGAAAGCTATTGTGAATGCGCTAATGTAAAATACTCTTTTCATAACCAACCTCAGTTTTAGTAATTAATCCATCATGATTTAGATAGGAACAGTGCTTCTGCTACAAAGCTTTTGTAGAAATTTTGTAGGAATATCTACTTACGGCGAAAAATACTTCCGCTTGAATTAACAACCCATGGCCTACCAGAGCTTTCCGCTGAAACTTGTGTTGCACCACCACTAACAGTTAGCCATGAGTTTTCATTCTCCACCCATTTATGAATGCCATAACCACCACTCGTGGAGTCGCTACCAATTACCCATACAGTATTGCCACCAATACCGATGTCGTTAGCGGCACCAGGCATTTGTTGCCAACTACTTCCATTTCTACGATATATGTTACCAGATGAATTCACGACCCAAGGAGTACCTTGTGAATCAACATCTATTCTTAATGCACCACCTTTTACTTTATCCCAACCTGAACCATTCCATTTATGAATACCGTAACCTCCACTAACAGCACCAGTACCTATTACCCAAATGGATCCATCACCACCAATACCTATATCCTTAGCTGCTCCAGGTTTTTGCTCCCAACGCCGTCCATCCCAACGATAAATATTCCCTAAAGAATTCACTACCCAAGGAGTACCGTTTGGTTCTACGTCTATTCGGACGGCACCACCTACTACTTTGTACCACCCATTTTTATCTTTATCCCATCCATGAATGGTATAACCACCACTTTCACGACTAGTGCCTATTACCCAAACTGATCCATCAGCACCTACACCAATATCTTTAGCAGCTCCCGGCAATAAATCCCAATCAGATGCTTGAGCATTCAGGCTCGCAAATAATAGATTGACAGCTAAGATAATTTTGTACTTCATAAGTAAGCCTCACTGAATACTATATAGTTTTTAAATACGGAGTCAGAAAAATCTTTTTTATAAGATTTTGTTGTTTAATCAACAGCACTAGACTAGCTATAATCGAGCCGATTTTCCTGAAATTTGTACGAAAAATAAACGAAAAAATTTTGGTAGTTCATTTTTAAAGTATTTTAAAATAATCTATCTCCTCTAATCTCCATGAAGCTCACAAGCAATAGATTCAAAGCCATCACAACTTACTGATTGGCAAAGTGCTTTATCTCCTAAAATATAAGTGGACGCATAACGACCTATATTTGTTGCTTGTTTAAAAGCAGTTGCATGAGATGATAGTTTGGTCTTATTGTTGAGTTCACACCATGCGTCAGCAGCAGGTTTGCCACATTGCACGCCACGTTTTAAACACCAATCTAAGCGATAGCCTTGTATAGTAATAGTGGTATTATGATAAGTTATTTTTGCATAATTATGAGTAGCTGGAGGTGGATGCGGAACAACGGGTGTCGTCGCTACAGTATCTTTTGACCATGCAGAGTTATTATTCCAACGAATGATCTTTCCATTGTTTTCAATTCGTCCCGTACAACAGCCCGGATCATCAGCAAAGTTGACTGAAATTAAATGCTCACCATCCTGGTACTTATAGTAAGTTCCTCTGAATGGACCACGTTGTTTATGATTAATATAAAAAGTTAATTTAGTATGGTCTTGTTGAATAAGCTCATTACCGTTATTCCAATAGCCTCCTATCATGAATGGAGTATTGGCATAAAGCACATGAGTAATCGTGCCTGTACTAAGCTCAGCATTGAGATGGTTAGTGTAAGTAATTAGTATGCTGAGTAATATAAATCTAAGTTTCATAAGACTCTCCTAGAAATAGTATATCGTTAATAAGCTTAATTTTACTGCTCTCATAATTTAATCCTTAAAAAAGTTCTCTACTTTCTAGGATGTAAACCTAGAAAGTAGAATTTTAGGATTTATTCAATTCGTGAAAAGATAAAACTAGCAGTCTGACTCCAAGGACTCGCTCCATTAGAATTAATGGCTTGCACTTTCCATAGGTATTCCTCTCCTTCTGTGAAGCTTATGCTGCTTTCTATTCTCCACGAGTTACGACTGAAATCATAGGTAAGTTGGTTTTTATCATAAGTAGTTTCAAGGAGAATTGTGTCAGTGGTTTTTTTGGCAACCCAGAGTTTATATTTTTCAGAATTACTGACATCTGACCATTCAAATGAACGCGCCTCAACGCCACCAATCGGCCAGAGTAACTGCGGTGCAGTTGGTGGACTGCCTGCACCTAGTATTTTGAAGGTTTGACTTGCAATTGTACCTGCACCAGCGCTATTAAAGGTTTGAATCGACCACGTAATCGAATTGGTATCTTGAATAGGTAAGGGGCTAGTATATTCGCAGGTTTGAGTGATACTTTCTGGAGGGCAGTCTGCTTCTTCAAAAGACAAGGTGATAGCAATAATATTACCTACTTTAAGACGGTAATGCGTTGCTGTTTTTACCGTTTTCCAAGTGAAAACTGGCTTATTATTAGCAATTGTACCTATAGGCGCTAGTAAGCTCGCTGCAAGTGGCGGTCTTGGGGTCGAGGCAGTAAAATTCTTAGCGGGGCTCCATGCTCCTATGCCTGCTGCATTAATAGCCCTAATACTCCAAGAGTAATTGTTGCTAGCTAGAGTGAGATTAGGGGTGACTGAACAAACCAATAAAGTATCAAGGCAACCAGCTTGCTCAGGGCTATAGCGTTGTGTTAACACTTGACCCAAAGCATGTTTAACGCTCAATTCATAACTATCCACATCAGTTAAGGCCTGCCAGCGATAATTAGGTTGGTTTAAACCTAAGTCACCTTCAGGTGCTAATAGCGATACTACTCCGGGTAAATTCACAAGATTAAACGATAATGGCTCACTTAAAGCGGAGTAGCCATTGATATTGTTATTCGCCTCTACCCACCAAGTTCCAAAGCCAGCTACGCTAATATTAGGTGTAACCTTGCAAATACCTTGGCCTTCAGCACAACCTAAACTAGTAGCGGTATACCAAGCTTCAATTCGTTTGCCACTACGATCATTAACAATTAATTGATACCAATTGGCATAATGCACAGCTTGCCACTGATAAGTCGGTGTGGTGCTGGCAATATTGCCTTTAGGCGCGATTAAGGTTGGGGCAGGGCGTGAAACTCGGTAGTTAGCTATCCGTTGAGCAGTAGTATTAAGTTGACGATGATTATCAGCACCATTATTAATATCAGCTACACCCATCGGTTGATCATCGTGAAGAATATTAGGGTTAGACCAATAATTGAGTCGTGTACAAAGTTTCAAAGGGCAATTGATGTTGTCGTTATAGGCCATCATAGTACGCCAGCCCTCTGTGGTATTAATATAGCCAAAGTTATAGCCTGCCCCTGGATTGTTACCGCCCTTAATGATTTGGGCACGATCATGTTGTGCGCCAAAGTTATGCCCAAGCTCATGAGCAAAGGTGTATTTACCAGGGCCGGTGGCACAGCGATAATCAGTTACTGAAAAACCTTTGCTTGCCTCTACGTTAAGATAGCCGCGTCCACAGACGGCTTTTTGGGTAGTTGGTGTAGGGGGGACTCGTACTAATAAGGTCACTAAATCTGCTCTGTATTCATCACGGAGTTTATGGACATTATCCATAATGCCATCATTCGTCCGAGCCAATTCTTTGAGTGGCTTACTTAAGGTGCGATCCACCACGGTATAATCAATTTCCGCCCGATGGATTAAGCGTAAACGATGCTTAACATCCGAGTTAGCATAACCCTCATTGGTTTCAATAATTGCAAGGTCAATCAAGGCTTCCATATCATTGACCTCGCCGAGTTCTTCACGCGCTGCTTTGGTATACATGACTAGGACATCAATAATAGAACCATCATCGCTCGCTGTTTTTAATGCGGATTCGTGGTTATCATTTAAATGATCAATCGCTCTAGACTCGTCTGGGATTTCACCCGGAAGATGATCGGGTGGGAGTTTGCTAGGATCAGTTTCTTGTAAAATATGATTAAATTGCTTACCCTCTATAGTGCGTTGTAATTTTTTTGGCAAACTGCGAATTTGGAAAGTTCTTAGTTTGTAAATTATATTGCCTTGTAAAATATCACCACGCTTAATCAAAACAACACTACTTAAAGGATCATCCTTGATCTTACCAATAATAGCTAAACTTCCTACCGAAGCGGGTTCGAGCCGCGTCACCGAAACAGGCAAGACTTGCCCAAATAGATTAAGTTGAAAATCCAAAGCGGCTAATTGTGAGTTGCTGAGTTTATTAGCACTAACAGCTGCCATTGTTGAGGGAAACTGTGCTAAAAACTGAGTATTTAAACTGATCGGCACGGCTTGAATAGTGCTAAGGTCTTTAGCAGTCGACTTAAGATCAGGAGTCGAGCTGAGCGTAAATAATGACTGACTACTGGCAGTGGTCGCAGCTAAACTCGGCTTGCTTGCAAGGATAAATAACAGAATTAGTATAGAGAATAACCAGTAATGGTTATTTTTAAATTTTGAAATAAACATTAATAAGCTCCCAAAAAAATTAGAAAGTTATTCGGAAATTTTTTATAGAAGATAGGTTATTTATTATTAATAGCCTCTTCAAGTTTAATGGAAACTAATCAAACTAATTGTCATGAATGAAAACCCCCGGAACAGGTTCACAAGTAATAGATGCAAAACCGTCACAAGAAGGGGCTTGGCAAAGGGTTTTATCGCCTAAAATATAAGTAGGGGCGATTCTTCCTATATCCGGCGCTTGTGTAAACTGAACGGATCGCCATTGATAGATGCCTTTTATGGCTGCACACCAAGAGTCAGCCGCCGGTTTGCCACATTGAGTACCACGATGTAAGCACCAATCCAAGCGATAGCCATTTAGTTGAATCCTGTCATCATGATAAGTTCTTTTTGAAGGCGGAGTTCTAGAGGAACTCGGTGGTGGCATAACTGGATCAGGTTTAAATTCATCCTTTGTCCATTGAGAGTTATTACTCCATTGAATGATTCGCCCATTCATATCAATCCGACCTGTACAACAACCCGGTGCATCTGTAAAATCTACAGAAATTAAATGTTCACCATTATGATATTTATAATAAGAGCCATTAAATGGGCCGCGTTTTTTATGATCAATATAAACGGTTAGGTTAGTGCCATTTTGGATGATGAGTTCAGCACCCTTATTCCATTGACCACCTAGCGGCAAAGGGTGATTGACATAGCTTTCGGCTAAAGCTAGTTCACACCCACTGAGTAGCAAGCTAACCAATAATAATTGAACTTTCATGATAACTCCCTGATGGATAAAATTTCTTAAGCTTGGGTGGGCTATTTAAACCTCTGAATGATTATTCACGTGTGCAGCTACGACATGAGGGTGGGCAAAATTCATAGGTTTTAATTTTGCAAGTCATATTCTCGGTAGGAACTGGAATGCGGGGCGGATTGCAGGAATCAGGAGGGTCTTGTGGTTCTAATTCCCATACACCATTATTGCAAACTGGAATAAGGCAGGGCTTGCAGGTAAATTTGCAACCGATGGATCTGGGTTTTTTATTAGCCTTGCAACTATTATCCGCATAATATTCAGCACTATACTGGCTATTGACTATTAACTCAGGCAAAGCTTGATGAATAAAGCGGTCAGCGGCTCCTATTGAAGGTATCAATAATAAAGCAATTATCGGTAGTTTGATCAAGATGTTCATCGCTTCCCTCCGAACTGACGACACTCGTTGTTTCACTTAACCCAATCACCCAAACGCTCGCAAACTGGCTAGGAATTGAGGTTTCATGACCCTTAGTTTCCGTGGATCGCACCATTTTGTCCTGAAATTTTGACGAAAAATAAACGAAATCTGCTGAGCTTCTGGCTTAAAGCTAGGCTAGAATCCAAGTTTATTTCAATGGATGGACAACCAAAGATGCAGGTTCAGCTAGAGCAGCAGCCCCGTCCCGGCGTATTCAGCCGCTTTTTTCGTGGGGTCAGTCGTTGGTTAGCAGCGATTAGACGCTGGGGATTAAACCTTTTAACCCTATTGGTATTAATTTTTTTAGTGACACTCTTAGTTCGAGGCTGCTCGAACACTGAGTCAGGGCTACAGATTAAAGATAAAACGGCTTTAGTCTTGAACTTAAAAGGTCAATTAGTCGAAGAAAAAAGCACGCCTGATGACTCGTTATTAGCGCTCGCTAGTGGCAGTGAACTGAATTCCGAAGTGCAATTACGCGATTTATTAACCCTATTAGAAGCAGCGGCTAAAGATCCTAAAATCACCCGAGTTTTATTGAAGCTGGATGAGTTTGATGGTGGCGGTTTAGCTTCTTTACGGGAAGCAGCGGCGGCTTTAAAACGCTTTGAGGCGTCCGGTAAACCGGTGATTGCATGGTCCAGCAATTATTCGCAAGCACAATATTTCTTGGCAGCACATGCGAATGAAGTCTTACTCGATCCGATGGGCGGCTTAATGCTGAATGGTTTAGGCGGTGAAAGCAATTATTACGCCGAAGCCTTGGAGAAATTCGGGGTCAAATTCCATGTCGTGCGCACCGGGCCTTATAAAAATATGGCTGAGCAATTTACTGATAAAGCGCCTTCAGCCGCCACATTGGAAGCTTCTTCTTATTTACTGGATGATTTATGGTCGGTCGTGACGACTGAAATTGAACAGGCGCGTGAGCTACCGAAAGGCAAAATCATGCAATTGATTAATGACTTGCCAGCACCTTTAGTAGCAGCCGGTGGTGATTTAGCCAAGATGTCTTTGGATTACGGTTTAATAACGGGCTTGAAAGACATCCAGCAAGTGCGTGATGAGTTCATTAAAGCGGGCGAGGCTGATACTGAACATCATACCTTCCGCCAAATAGGCTATGAGGCTTATTTCGCCAATTTGCCTAAACCGGATACCAGTGGCGATGGTGTGGGCATCATCGTTGCGGAAGGCGAAATTATTGATGGCGAAGCACCACGCCGCACGATTGGCGGCGAGTCAACCGCTGCTTTAGTGCGTGAAGCGCGCTTGGATGATACGGTTAAAGCTATTGTTTTGCGGGTGAATTCTCCGGGTGGTGCGGTCTTTGGTTCAGAGTTGATTCGGCGTGAACTAGCGGCAGCACGTGCAGCAGGCAAGCCGATTGTGGTGTCAATGGGCGATGTGGCTGCTTCGGGTGGCTATTGGATTTCGACCGCCTCTGACAAAATTTATGCTGACGCCGCCACGATCACCGGTTCCATTGGCGTGATTACCTTATTTCCTACCTTTGAAGGTTTAATGGATAAAATGGGGATTCGCCAAGGCGGTTATGCGACGACTTGGTTAAAGAATGCCGGGGATTTACGCAAAGCGCCCGATCCACGCTTTGAAAAGCTGATGGAGTCTTATATCCAAAATACTTACCAAGGCTTTCTTGGGCATGTGAGCCAAGCCCGTAATATGCCAGTTGAGAAAGTCAATGAAGTCGCTCAGGGGCGAGTTTGGACGGGGCGACAAGCGCTAGAGCGTGGTTTGGTGGATGCTTTGGGTAGTTTGCAAGATGCAGTGACTACCGCTAAGCAATTGGCAAAATTAGAGGAAACTGCCTCAGTACGCTATATCGAAACTGATCAGTCCGAGTACGACTGGTTCTTAGAAAAGCTAATGGGAGCTAAAGGGGCAGCCGATCTGCAAGCTTATTTACCAAGCTGGTTAGTGCCGAATGCCTTACATCCTGAGCTGAAACTTATTCAGCAAGAGGCCAGCCGCCTTCAGCGTTTAATTAAGCCTGATCAGCCTTTTAGTACGGTGGCTCACTGTCTGTGTGAGGCCAATTTATAGCTGCAACTTGCGGATGGAGACTAAGCCGAATTAAGGCTTAGTCTCTTTAGTCACTGGCATGATTAGGTTCTTTAGGTGCAGAGCGTTTGCGTGCTTTCAACATCATAATCAAGCCCGATGCAATCACGAGCACCATACCCACCAAGCTCCAAGCCGTTGGCAAATCACCAAACACTAACCAGCCGAATAAACCTGCCCACAGTAATTGGAAGTAAGTAATCGGTGCGATTACGGTTGCAGGTGCATAGCGGTAGGCAGCGGTGAATAAATAATGCCCGATGCCGCCGGTGATGCCGGTGCTGATAAATAAGAATATCTGCCAAGCAGTCGGTTCGAGGCCATACCATGCCCACGGCAGCGTCAAACCAAACACAATCGTGCCCATTAAGGTGGTATAAAATAGCAAAGCCACCGTGGTTTCAGTCGGTGCGAGGATGCGCGATAGGAGTTGGTAAAAGGTGTTGACGACGACGACAGCCAGCATCATCAGTACAGCGCCGGAGTCTAAGCCATTACCGGGTTGAGCGATAAACATCACGCCGACAAAGCCGGTTAAGGTGGCTAACCAGCCGAGTAAGCCAATCGTTTCACCCAGCAAAGGGCGCGCTAACAGTGCCACCATTAACGGTGTGAGGAAGCTAATCGCGATCATCTCAGCAACCGGCATGACTTTCAGCACTAAACCGACTAACAAGGACATAATCGTTAGGCTGGCGGCGCGCAGCAGAACTAAGCCGGTACGCTGTATTCTGACCATTTCCTTGCGTTGGCGAGGAGCGAATACTGCGATCACGAATAGGGTATTAACAATGTAGCGAATCGCCACAATCAGCGGGATATTGTAAGACTCAGCCAAGTATTTGACGGTCGTATCCATCGCCGCAAAACACAGTAAGGCCGCGAGTGTTAGCGATACGCCGCGCATGGTTTGATTAGCAATCAGGTTAGTGGTGCTCAAGCTTGGGGCATCCTTGGCTTAAAGACGCGCATGTTAGCCAGCCATTGAAGTTTTGTACAATGGTCTTGTCATCTGCTGCTCTCTGCTACAATCAGTTAGTCCCTTTTCAATAGTGTGATGTATGCAAAATTCTTGTTATCAGTTGCAAATTTCCGATCAACTCAGCAGTAAGCTAGCTGCCATTGACACTGCACAAGCCACTATCCAGCAATTAAGCGCCCAGAAGTCAGACAATTGGTTGGCTATTCAGCAAAAACTCCGCGCCGAATGGACGTATGACAGCAATGCTATTGAAGGTAGTACTTTGACTTTGGGTGAAACGATTTTCTTTTTGCAGGAAGGTTTAACGGTA
This sequence comes from Thiolinea sp., assembly GCA_049290875.1. Lineage (GTDB taxonomy): Bacteria > Pseudomonadota > Gammaproteobacteria > Thiotrichales > Thiotrichaceae > Thiolinea. The sequence continues at coordinate 14,382 of JBATOI010000035.1, read as the reverse complement.
GAAGGCAAGCCGTTTAAGGATTTTCTGGATGCGCGTAATCATGCGGAAGCCATTGATTTGCTGTTTGATGTGGTGACGCAAAAGCGCTCGATTAGCACAGGGTTAATTAAAGAAATCAATGCTTTATTGCTAGCGGGCGTGCAATCAACTCCGGCGCTGAATTCGCAAGGACAACGGGTGCAAAAGCCCGCTACACCCGGACACTATAAATCTCAAGCTAATCATGTGTTACAGCAGGATGGTTCTATTCACTATTACGTGGAGCCGCTGCAAGTCCCGCTGGAAATGCAGCAGTTGTGCGACTGGGTGAACACGAATCTCAATCAGCTTCACGCAATAGTGGTGGCGGGGATTGCCCATTACAATCTGGTGCGGATTCATCCGTTTGATGATGGCAATGGGCGTGGGGCGCGGATAGTGATGAACTTGATCCTGTTGATTCAAGGCTATACGCCCGCGATTGTGCGCAATACTAAACGGCGGTTTTATCTGCAAGCGCTGGCGGCAGCGGACAGGGGCGACATTGAACCGTTTTTGGAGTTTATCGCCGATTCGATGTTGGATACGCAGCAGGCGATTTTGCAGGAGTTGCGCTGAAAGCTAACCCCCGAAATAAGTCCCAACCGCCGTTAACCAACCCGTAATAGCAGGCCAATGTTGCGCAACTTTCGACCCTACTTCCAAACTGTTATTAGTAAAGTCAGTAATGCCTTGCAACTCTTGCCATGCTTTGCCTAATTTGGATTGGGTTTCAGCGTCGGTATCTTCTGGCTCCGCTTCGATAGCTTCTTGCAGATTTCTTACCGTTTTGCGTTGGGTTTTATCTAAACTTTCTCGGCGTTCCCAAAGCTGATCGGCTACAGAACCAATAATCTTGCGCTGATCAGATGTTACGGTGGTAGTGGTGATTGTTGTGTTATCAGAGTTGCTTTTTTGAGTGCTGTTATTGCCTAAATTTAATTGTGAGCCATTTCCCACAGTAATGTTATAGGTTGATCCTGTCATAATAGTTTCTCTCCTATGTATAAGTTGATTAGCTTCGTCGGGTTCAAATACACCTTCAAGTAGCAGCTTAACCGCCACATTTTTAATTCTTCCATTGCGGCATTTAATATGGCTTTCGCCTTCATCTAAGTATTGTTGCAGCTCATCAAATGCGAAGAAAGTTGGCTCAGGTGTTTGATTACAGGTTTCGCAATTGCACGGAATCATCTGTTCCACTTTAATATTACGGAACCATTTACTGTGAATATCTTGAATTTCATTGCTAATTTGGCGCAATAGGTATTTACGTTCACTGACTTTGCCATTAATCGCAATGTTGATAATTTTCAATCCATCGCGGTTTTCTTCTTCTTGCACTAAAGCACGACAACCATGATCAGTAAATACTGCACCTTTGCGCCAAATCAGTTGCTTATTTTCAATACCGCGCGCCAGTTTGCTATTTAGGCGCACGATCAAGCGCGTAATAATCCCTTCCGGCATGAATTTGTATTGAAAGCGGAAGCGTAAATTATCTTTCTCATCCCAAATAAATTTCGGGCGTTCGGCGTTTAGGAGTTGTGGTGCAATGAAATTGTGCTGAGACAGCTCATAGCAGATTTCAAAGTTTTCTTTCTGCATCAAACTCAATAATTTGCAGCGTTCGTCGAAGTTGTATTTGTCTTTCCAAATCGTTTCTAGTTGGGCGCGATTGAAATAACCATCGTTTTTCGCGACTTGGTTGTCATTCAACACGCTATACACCGCATCCACTGCCCATTGTGGCTTGAGAATAATGAAATTATGCAGGCTTGGGTCATCAGTGAAGTGCAGCAAGCTCCCCAATTTATGTAAATAGCGGCTAAACACTAATTGACTTTGTTCGTCTTTAACTTCGTTTTTGCTACAAATAGCCTTGTATTCGTTTAAATCAATATGATTGGCAGTTTGGGAGCGCGCACGTAAATCATCGCGAATATCTTTCCAGCGTGCAGGGCGTGGGTCGGCTACATGCGGCAACTGGCTGAGCATGCGTTGCACGGTATTGCGCATGATTTGGAAGTATTCATCGCGCTTGGATAAATCGACTTCGCAAACTTCAATTTGTAATTCAGGGTAGCGCTCTTCGTAGAATTTGCGGTCAAAGTTGAATTTGTTAATGAATTTGTCGTCTTTTTCATTCAATACCACTAACACGGGGCTATAGCGCCCTTGTTCTTCGCCCAATAAATGAATGATTTTGAACCAGTAAGGGAAGTTGGTCGGTTCTTTGCGGTCATTGGCGGAAACCAAGACATACACTGCGCTGGGTGTGAGGAAAAACTGGTGGGTCATGTATTGGATTTGCTGCCCGCCAAAATCCCAGATATTCGCGGTGAAGTGGGTTTCACTTTTCTCAGGGTTGGTAAATTGCCAGCCTTCACGTACTTCCACGCCTAAAGTGCTGGTGGTGTCACATAAGACAAACTTCGGGTCGAGCAGGGTTTCCATTAAACTGGTTTTGCCCGCGCCCGGCTCGCCGACAATAATGAGTTTGGCTTCGTTTAGTGGTTCTGAGCCTTGCTCTTCAAGGGATTTGAAATAGTTGAGGATGGCTTCATTGCCTTGCTCAACGACTTCTTTAGGTGGGCTAGTTAAAGGGTTGTTAAATAAACGAATGTTGTTACCGAAGTCATGCTTTTTTAAGTTGATAGATCGACCTTGTTGAATCAAGCCTTGAATTGGTCGTAGATCGCTGATTTGATTGCTGTCAAGGTGAAGCGTTTGTAGCTGGTTGAGTGAGGCGAGTGGCGCGAGATCGCTGATCTGATTGCTGTTAAGGTGAAGCGTTTGTAGCTGGTTGAGTGAGGTGAGTGGCGCGAGATCGCTGATTTGATTGCTCTCAAGGTCAAGCGTTTGTAGCTGGTTGAGTGAGGCGAGTGGCGCGAGATCGCGAATGCGGTTTTCTGTGGCAATCAGTTGGCGCAGCTTGGTTAAGCACCTTATTTGACCCGAAAGAGCCTGAATTTGATTCCTTGCACCCTGATTAGAACTCTCCTTCACTTTCCACCGTTCTAACTCTAACCATGCCCCCGCTAGTATCAACTCCTCCAACCAAACCAACTCAAACAACTCATCCGGCAATTCAGTCAACCCACAATTCCCCAAATCCAAGCGCGTCAAGCGCTGTTCTTTCGCTTCACGAATCAATTTCAGTGCGAGTTCTGACATGGGGCAGCCCTGAGTTGGAGTTGCGCGTTATTATGCCAGATCAAGCCCCCTAAAGCGCACATCCACAGCCCTTATCTGCTCCTCAACACCTACCCAATTGATAAAATAGAAAATTTATTTCTTAATTAAAAATAACTGGAATAATCATTCTATTTAGGCTTATACTTCCTCCATACCCAACACAGATATTCGGAGGAGAAGTTATGGCAGAGGTTCGTTTTGGTTTGATTGGTGCGGGTCGCATTGGCCAAGTGCACGCGATGGCAGTACAAGGTGTTCCGGGCGCACGCATTACCGAAGTGGTCGATGTTTTCCCAGAAGCCGCTAAAAAAGTCGCGGATAAATACGGCGCGAAAGTCGTCACTTTAGACGAAATGTTCGCTAGCCCCCATGTCGATGCTTTCATTATCGCCAGTTCCACTGACACCCACGCGCCCTTATTAGAGCGCTGTGCAGCGGTTGGTAAACCCGTGTTCTGCGAAAAACCGATTGATTTAAGCTACGAGCGTGCGCAAGCCTGTAGTGCAGCGGTCAAAGAATCTGGCATTACCTGCATGCTCGGTTTCAATCGGCGCTTTGACCCACAATTCGCGTTCCTGAAAAGCCAAATGGATGCAGGCACGATTGGCAAGCTCGAAACCCTGATTATTACTAGCCGTGACCCTTCACCACCGCCTGCGGAATACATCAAAGTCTCTGGCGGTTTATTCCGCGATATGATGATTCACGATTTTGATATGGCGCGTTGGTTATTAGGCGAAGAGCCGACCAAGTTGTATGCCACTGGCAGCGTCTTAGTTGATCCAGCGATTGGTGCAGCGGGTGATGTGGATACGGCCAGTGTCACCTTAACTACCGCCAGTGGTGCAATTGCCATTATCACCAATAGCCGCCGTGCGACCTATGGTTATGATCAGCGCATTGAAGCGTTTGGCGAGAAAGGTATGTTACAAGCGGGCAATCAGATTGAAAATACCGTGAAATTTGCGGGTGCTGAGGGTGTCACGGCTGCGAAACCGCAATTATTCTTCCTTGAGCGTTATGCCGATGCCTACCGCATTGAGTTGACGCATTTTGTGGACTCGCTGAGAAATGGCACTAAGCCTGCCACCAGTGAACAAGATGGTTTAGCCGCCTTACGCCTAGCCGATGCTGCTGTCGAATCCTTAAAAACAGGTCAGCCTGTGAATCTCTAAGGAGTGGAATCATGAGCCTATTACGCCGCCCACAGCCGGACGCGACGGGTCGTTATCAGCATATTACCCCCGAAAATGCGCAGTGGCGCTATGTGGGATTTGACGCCTACGACCTGAAAGCCGGGCAAAGTTTGGACTTGCCCGCCTCTGATCAAGAGTTATGTGTAGTGCTACTTGCTGGACGCGCCGATATTCAGGCCGGAACGCAGCACTTTGCGAATGTGGGCGAGCGTATGAGCGTGTTTGAAGACCAAGCCCCGCATGCGGTGTATGTGAAAAATGGCGAAGCCGTGCAAATCAAAGCCACGACCGATTTGGATTTGGCGGTGTGCCGTGCGCCGGGCTTTGGCAACCATGAAACGCGCTGGATTAAGCCAGAAAGCATGAGTCGTGAACAGCGCGGGCAGGGCAGCAATACCCGTCATGTGTGCAATATTCTGCCGCAAGATGAGCCAGCCGATAGCTTATTGGTGGTGGAAGTGAAAACGCCAGCGGGCAATTGGTCGAGCTATCCACCGCATAAGCATGATGCGGATAATATTCCGCACGAAAGTTTCCTCGAAGAAACCTATTACCACCGCATTAATCCCAGCCAAGGTTTTTGTTTTCAGCGTGTGTTTACGGATGCATTAGACCTTGATGAAACCATGGCGGTGGAAGATCGTTGTGTGGTGATGGTTCCGCGTGGCTATCATCCGGTGGCGGCGGCACATGGTTATGACTCCTATTATTTGAATGTGATGGCTGGCCCGACGCGGCGCTGGATTTTCAAAAACCACCCGGCTCACGAATGGATGCTGCGTTCATGACTAAAACACTCGATGTCATCTGTTTAGGCCGTGCGGCGGTCGATCTCTACGGCCATCAAATCGGTAGCCGCTTGGAGGATATGGGTAGCTTTGCCAAATACGTTGGTGGCTCTTCGGCCAATATTGCGTATGGCTGCGCACGCTTAGGTTTAAAGTCGGCTATGCTTACCAGAGTCGGCGATGAACACATGGGGCGGTTTGTCCGCGAGGAATTGGCGCGGGTAGGTGTCGATGTATCCAACATCGTCACCGACAAGCAACGCTTAACAGGCTTAGTGATTTTAGGCATTAAAGACCGCGAAACCTTTCCGCTGATTTTTTATCGCAACGATTGCGCGGATATGGCGCTGAGTGCCGAAGATATTGACCCGCAATTCATTGCTTCCAGCCAAGCCTTGTTAATAACAGGTACGCATTTTTCTACCGAATCCACCTATCGCGCGAGTAAAACCGCGATGGAATACGCCAAAGCCGCAGGCACTAAGATTATTGTGGATATCGATTATCGCCCCGTGCTTTGGGGTTTAACCAGTCTGGGGGATGGCGAGACACGCTTTATCTCCTCCTCAAGTGTGACCCAACACCTCCAGACTATTCTTCCTGATTGTGATTTGATCGTTGGCACTGAAGAAGAAGTGCATATTGCAGGCGGCAGCACCGATACGATTACTGCGCTTAAACAGATTCGTGCCTTAAGCCAAGCCACGATTGTGTTAAAGCTGGGGCCTTTGGGCTGCACGGTTTTAGAGGGTGCTATCCCGAATAGCATGCAGGACTTCCAAATCTTTCGAGGTGTGCGCGTCGAAGTACTCAATGTCTTGGGCGCGGGTGATGCGTTTATGTCGGGCTTTTTGCGCGGTTGGTTGCGTGATGAGTCTTATGAAACTTGCACCGCTTATGCGAATGCTTGTGGGGCTTTAGTGGTGTCGCGTCACGGTTGCGCACCCGCTATTCCTAGCGAAGAAGAGTTATTTTATTACCTGAAAAATTCTGCTGCCATTCCGCGCCCTGATCAAGATAAAAAGCTCAACCAATTGCATCGCGTCACCACGCGCAAACCTGCGGCACGCCCGGATATTTGCGTCTTAGCCTTCGATCACCGTAAGCAGTTATATGAGGCTGCGGTTGCAGTGGGTGCTGATCCCTCACGTATCAAAATCCTCAAGCGCTTACTGGTGAAGTCGGTCGAATACGGTATGCAAAAGACTGAGTTAGCGCCACAATCCGGTGGAGTGTTGATTGACGATACCTATGGACAAGATGCATTGAATGATGTGACCGGGCGCAATTGGTGGATTGGACGTCCGGTAGAATTGCCGTCTTCACGTCCGATTGAATTGGAAGGCGGGCGCTCGATTGGTTCGCGCTTAGTGTCTTGGCCTTTAGAACATATTGTCAAGTGTTTGGTGTTTTATGACATCAATGATGCAGTGGGTTTACGCTTGCAACAAGAGCGCCAGATTCAAGAATTATTTGCGGCCTGTCAAGCCAGTGGACATGAGCTGTTGTTAGAGTTCATTCCCCCTGCGAATAGCAGCCAAGCTGACGACAGTGCAGTGCTCGCTTTAGAGCGTTTATACAATCTCGAAGTTTTCCCCGATTGGTGGAAATTGCCGCCGCAATCGGCTGCGAGCTGGGACAAGATTAGCCAGCTCGTGCCGAAGCGCGATCCGCATTGTCATGGTGTGGTGATGCTGGGTTTGGGTGCGAGTATTGAAAGCTTAAAACAGTCCTTCCAAATCGCTGCACACTATCCGATTTGCAAAGGCTTCACGGTCGGACGCAGCTTGTTTGCCGAACCGAGTCAAGCGTGGCTAGCGAATCAGATTAATGATCAACAGCTCATTCAAAGCGTGGGCGAGAATTATGTGCAATTGATTACCGCTTGGCGTGCCAGTCGCGCACCTCAAGCGGCCTCACAGGAGTTAGCGGCATGAGCACGATTCGTTTAACCATGGCACAGGCTTTAGTGCGCTATTTGAGCGTGCAATACACCGAAGTCGACGGGCAAAAGTTACCGCTATTTGCCGGAGTGTTTGCGATTTTTGGGCATGGCAATGTGGCGGGAATCGGTGAAGCGTTGTATCAATACCGCGAAACTTTGCCGACTTTGCGCGCGCACAATGAGCAAGGTATGGCGCATGCGGCGATTGCTTATGCTAAAGCGAATAATCGTCAACGCATGATGGCTTGCACCAGCTCAATTGGCCCCGGGGCTACTAATATGGTCACGGCAGCGGCTTTGGCGCATGTGAATCGCTTGCCGGTGTTGTTCTTGCCCGGTGATATTTTCGCGAATCGTACCCCTGATCCAGTCTTGCAACAGGTCGAATGCTTCAATGATCCGACGATTAGCGCGAATGATTGCTTCCGCCCGGTGAGCCGTTATTTTGATCGTATTTCCCGCCCTGAGCAGTTGATTACTAGTCTGCCAGTTGCAATTCAAACTTTAGTTGACGCGGAAAATTGCGGCCCTGTGACTTTAGCTTTGCCGCAAGATGTGCAAGCTGAAGCTTATGATTATCCGACCCGTTTCTTTGCTGAGCGCGTTCATTATGCGCGTCGCCCCCCTGCGGATGCGCGTGAATTGCAAGCAGCGATTGAGGCTATCAAACAAGCGAAAAAGCCACTGATTATTGCCGGTGGTGGTGTGCTGTATGCGCAAGCGGTGGATGAATTAAAAAGCTTTGCCGCAACCTTCAATATTCCGGTCGCGGAGACTCAAGCGGGTAAAGGCTCACTAGTATGGAATCACCCGAATTATGTGGGCTCCATTGGTGTGACAGGTTCGAGTGCGGCGAATAAACTGGCGCAAGAAGCCGATGTGGTGTTAGCCGTTGGCACCCGCTTACAAGATTTCACCACCGCCTCGCGCACGGTATTTGCTAATCCAGCGGTGAGATTACTTCAGCTCAATGTAGCCAAGTTTGATGCGATTAAGCATCACGCACAAAGCTTGGTTGCTGATGCCAAGGTAGGGTTACAGCAATTGAGCCAAGGTTTAACCGGCTGGCAAACTCCAAGTGCTTGGTTGCAGCAAGGGCAGGGCGGGATTGCCGAGTGGAATGCTTATTATGAGCAAGTCACAGCGGCTGAGATCACAACACCGACTCGCACCGGTTTGCTCTCGGATGCGCAAGTCTTGGGGGCGGTGAAACGCACGGGGCAGGCTTCCGATATTGTGGTGTGTGCAGCGGGTGGTTTGCCGGGTGAGTTGCATAAACTGTGGCGCACCGATCAGCCGAATGGTTATCACCTCGAATACGGTTTCTCCTGCATGGGTTATGAAATTGCGGGCGGCTTGGGGGTGAAGATGGCGAAGCCAGAACGCGAAGTGATTGTCGTGGTCGGCGATGGCTCCTATCTGATGCTCAATTCTGAGCTGGCTACCAGTGTAATGCTGGGGTACAAAATCATCTTAGTCGTGCTGGATAATCGCGGCTATGGCTGTATTAACCGCTTGCAACAGGCAACAGGCAGCGCACCGTTTAATAATCTCTTGGAAAACTGCGTGACGATAGACGAGGGTGCACCGAAGATTGATTTTGCGGGGCATGCGCGGGCTTTGGGCGCGACTTCAGAGGCTGTGAATGGTATTGCTGAGTTAGAAGCGGCTTTAGGTCGGGCGCGTGCCTCGAAAAAATCCTATGTAATTGCTTTGGATACGGATCCGTTCATGACTTCAGCCGGTGGTTGCTGGTGGGATGTAGCCGTGCCGCAAGTGTCGCAGCGTGAGCAAGTCAATACGGCGCATGAGCAATATGTTGAGGCTAAGCGTAAGCAACCTTATTAATTCAAGAATATAAACCCCTCCCTGCCTCCCCTTCTCAGGGGAGGAGCTATAGGACAGCCTTTTCTTGTCCCTCCCTTGATAAGGGGAGGTTTAGGAGGGGTTATAAGATAAAAATGTATTTTTAAAGATTAATGGAAGCAATGAAATGAGCGTAAGAATTGGTATTAATCCGCTGACTTGGACGAATGATGATCTACCTGAATTAGGTGCAGAAACACCTTTGGAAACCTGTTTGAGTGAAGGTAAGGAAGCCGGTTATGCAGGGTTTGAGTTAGGTAATAAATTCCCACGTGACCCGCAAGTATTGGGGCCGATTTTAGATGGACATGGTTTATCTCTAGTGTCTGGCTGGTTTAGCGGCAAACTTTTAGAGCGCAGTGTCGAGGAAGAAATCGAAGCGATTCAAGGGCATTTGAACCTGCTGAAAAGCCTTGGTGCAACGGCAATGGTTTACTGCGAGGTATCGGGCTGTGTGCACGGCGAGCGTGAAACACCGGTATCTAAGCGTCCAGTATTAGCGGCGAATCAATGGGCTGAATTAGGCGCGAAACTCAATCAAGTCGCGGAATATACCCTATCGCAAGGGGTGAAAATCGCTTATCACCATCACATGGGAACCGTGGTACAAACCGAAGCCGATATTGATAATTTAATGGCGAATACTAGCGATGCGGTGGGTTTGCTGTTGGATACCGGGCATTTAACCTATGCAGGTGGTGATCCAGTGGCGGTACAACAGCGCCACGCCCAACGCATTAATCATGTGCACTGCAAAGACGTGCGCCGTGCGGTATTGGATGATGTATTGAATCGTGATAGCAGCTTTTTGAATGCGGTATTAGCGGGGGTGTTTACTGTGCCGGGCGATGGTTCGGTCGATTACCCAAGCGTTTTCAACGGCTTGAAAACAGCTAATTATGCGGGCTGGTTAGTGGTGGAGGCCGAGCAAGACCCAGCGGTGGCGCATCCTTTGACTTATGCGAAATTGGGGTATAAGAATTTGCGGGAGTTGTGTGCGGGGGCTGGAATAGAAGTTCAGGTTTAAAGCTATTTTCGTAGTGAAGCAGCCCTGTTTTAGATTAGGGCTGCTTTTACAGTTGTCTGACTATAAATAAAGGCAATAACAGGATTGATCTCGCTGCTGGTGCAACTTAAACAAATCAGCCAGCCACCTAACCAGTCACCACCACCCCTGCATCCACCACTATCGCTTGCCCGGTTAGCATTTTCGAGGCTTCCGAAGCTAAAAATAAAGTAGCACCGACCATATCTTCGGGTTGCAATAATTCTTTCAAACATTGCCGCTCTACATGTGCGGTTAAATCCGCTTCGGTGACCCACAATTCTTTTTGCCGCTCGGTCATCACCCAGCCGGGCAGGAGCGCATTCACGCGAATCTTATCAGGCCCCAGTTCACGCGCTAAGCCTCGGGTCAAACCGGTAATCGCGGCTTTAGCAGCCACATAGGCCGGATAGCCTGCATTGCCCATTAAATAAGAGATCGAAGAGAAGTTAATAATCGAGCCACCACCCAAAGCTTTCATACTCGGCGCGACGGCTTGAGCGCTGAAAAAATGCGGGCGTAAATTCACATTAAGCGACTGATCCCAATCGGCCACCGCATAATCGCTGAGTTGATGGCGATCATCGACCGCTGCATTATTGATTAGAACTTTGATTGGGCCGTGTTGAGCAGCAGCAGTATCGAGAGCATTGTTCAGTTGCTCAATATCAATAATATCGCAGCTAATGAACAATGGGCGATTCCCATACTTTTGCTCCAAATGATCGCAAAAAGTACTGGCATTAGTCCGCTGTACGAAGGCTACTTTAGCGCCTTGCTGGATAAAACCTTCCGTTAATGCAGCACCAATCCCAGAGCCGCCACCCGTGATAAATACACTTGCACCTTGTAAATCTGTAAATTTGCAAGGCAGTTGATTGACAATACCATCCATTATTTTCTCGCTTCGATACGGTTGACTTGCCTTAAGTGTAACTAGTTTTAGAGCCGAAGTGATCAGTTAATGGTTGGTATTGTCTGTGCTCAACTAAGCAAAGGACTCGTCATAATCTTATTTCTTGAGGGAAAATTTTAAACTAATTCCAAACGCTGCAAGCATTGGCGGATTTCCAACTTCGTTGCCTCAGTCAAAGGCACTAACGGCAAACGCACTTCCGCGCTGCATAAGCCTAATAAAGAGGCAGCATATTTTGGGCCAGAAGGATTTGGCTCACGGAATAGCGCTTGATGCAGCGGCACTAATTGCTCATGTAACACCAAGGCTTGGCGATAATCACCCTTTAAGCAAGCAGTTTGGAGCTGGGCGCAAAGTTTGGGCGCGATATTGGCGGTGACCGAGATAATGATGCCCTGATTATTTTAAGCATTTGCTAAGGTGACATAAATAATCTGTAGTGCCAATAAGGTTAGTAGCCACTTTAAAATCGCCTGAAAATTAGTCTCAGGTACACGATGACGAATCTTAGTACCCAACCACGAGCCTAAAGTCGTCGCTATAATCATTCCCAAAGTCAGTTGCCAATACTGGCTAAATGAAAACCCCAAAAGGCCAAATAAAATCAGCTTGAGCAAATGAGTAATGACCATAAACACTGCCGAGGTGGTGACGATTTCATCACGCTTTAAACCTTTGCGCACTAAAGTGGATTGCCCCATGGGGCCTGTTGCACCGACTAACATGCCCAAGCCCGTTTGAATAAAGCCAATCGTGACAAATTCGCCTTTCGGATTGGCATTAAACTTAATTCCACCACCCCAAACATTGAACAAAATGAAGGCCGCCATGATTAGTGGGAGGTAATGCAAGTTAATGAAAGTAGCAAGTTTTGCGGCTAATACGCCACCGATAATTGAGCCAACTAGGAAGCTTAAAGTGAATTGCCAGTTGATTTCACGCCAAGCAAAGAGGGCACGACTGCCGTTTGAAATGAGCTGGGTCGCGGCATGAATCGGAATAATAGCGGGAGCAGGTAAGAAAAATGGCATAAAGGCAATCAGAATCATACCCCCGCCCAGCCCAAACACGGCGGTTAGGCTGGAGGTGCAGAAGGCGATGAGTATCAGGAAAAATTCGTTCATGCGGCGCGATTATACGCAAATCGCTAAAAATACATCTAGTTTGTGCCAAGCCTGTTTAAGCAGCCTGCGCAAGCAAGCTCTTCATCTTCAAACCGGTGCTTGGGTTAAGCTACTAAGGGCTTTTTCAAAAACTGCTAGTGAATTGTTGAAATAGCCCATAGCGGGCATACTGTGTGCTGAGAATACGTATCAAATTAGCATAGGATTCGGCTGTATGAACTTCGCGATTACCTCCTCAACCTTACCGGGTGACTTACAAGAAAAACTACAAGCCGCTGCCAAGGCAGGTTTTGCGGGCGTGGAGCTGTTTGAAAAGGATTTACTGTATTCCGATAAATCCGCCAGCGAATTGCACGGTTTAGTCACGCAATTAGGTTTGCAGTTAGTCACTTTGCAACCGTTTACCGATTTTGAAGGTTTGCCTAATCCCTTACGCAGCAAAGCGTTAGAGCGAGCGCAACGCAAGTTTCAACTGATTCAAGAGTTAGGGATTAATACGCTAGTCGTGACCAGCAGCACCTCGCCACAAGCCTCAAGCGATGTAACCTTACTTGCTAAGGATTTAGCGGAACTAGCCGATTTAGCTGCCAAATCCTCATTACGCATTGCCTATGAACCCTTACCGTGGGCAAGCCAGATTAAAACCCTGCACCAAGCCTTGGAATTAGTGCAATTAGCTAAACGCCCCAATTTAGGTTTGGTACTGGATAGCTTTAGCTTTTTTGCCTTAAAGGGTGAAATTACTAGCCTCACACCTGAATTAGTAAAAAGCTTATTCATTGTACAACTCGCTGATTCGCCCGAAATGACCATGGATATTCAGCAATTGGATAAGCATTTTCGCTGCTATGCGGGGCAGGGAATTTTGCCGATGGTGGCGTTGATGCAGCAGCTACGCACTTTAGGTTTTGATGGCTTGCTGTCGCAAAAAGTACCTTGTGAAGAGTTTCGTGCGAGCAATCCCTATCAAATTGCTCGTAATGGTTATCGCTCTTTGCAATGGTTGCTCAAGCAAACGGAAGCTCAGTCAAATCAGCAACTATCCTTATTATCCAGCATTGAATTTGTCGAATTAGCTAGTCAAGGCGGCGAAGCGAATTGGCTAGAGCAACTCTTAAAAGCCTTGGGTTTCCACAAAACGCATCAACATCGCAGTAAAGAGGTGGTTTTATATCGCCAAGGGCAGATTAATTTAGTCATCAATCGCGAGCCAGATAGCTTTGCCAATGCGTATTATGATCGGCATGGCACTTCAGTGTGCGCGATTGGCGTCGGTTCTAAGCAGCTTGAACAAGTGGTGGCAAATTGCCGTGAATACCGCTGCGATTTCGTGCAATCGCCGCATTTGCCGGATGAAATGGCCTTGCCTGCGATTCGTAATGTCGGCGATGGTTTGCTGTATTTAGTGGATACGGCACAAGCTGAGCGTTTCTTTGAAGTCGATTTTGTGCCGCTGCCGAATGAGGCATTAAATCCGACTGGTTTTGGTTTACAGAGCATTGATCATATTACGCAAGCGGTTTCCTCCACTGAATTTTTAGCGGTGATTCAGTTCTATCAAATCCTGTTTGGCTTGGTGGCGAATGAGGAGTATGACCTGATTGACCGCAATGGGATTGTACATAGCCGCTCTTTGGTGAATGCCGAATATAGTGTGCAATTTCCGATTAATACTTCGCACTCGCGTGAGTCTTCTACTGAGCGTTTCCGTGTCGGGCTTTCAGGTTCGGGTGTGCAGCATCTTGCCTTAGAATGTGAGGATATTTTTGCCGTTGCCAAGCAACTGAATCCGCATCATATCTTGCCGATTTCGCCGAATTATTACGAAGAAGTGCAGGCTGATTTTCTGCTGGAGGATGCGTTAATCGAAAAAATGCAGGCGCATAATATTCTTTACGATGCGAATGAGCAGGGCGAGTTTTTCCATATTTATACACGGCATATCAATGGCTTATTTTTTGAAGTAGTGCAGCGTAGAGCCTATCAGGGTTTTGGGGAAAGGAATGCAGCAGCACGCTTAGCAGCGCAGGCACGGGAGTATCAGCGCATGAAGGAATTGTTGTTGGTTTAGAAAAGCTAAGAGAGTGCAAAAGAACTCCCTGCGATAGGGTAGGGAACTGTGCTTGTGAGCCGATGAGCGCTAGGAGCTGCTTGTTTCTCAGAGTATTTTCTAATTAAGAACTGAGCCTGAACGGGTACAGGGATTTCAGCCATTAAGCCTGCTTCTGTGCCTGTTCATGAATCGTTTTAAACAACATCCGGCGGGCCGTGTTGAGCTGTTCCGCC
>JBATOI010000034.1:0-53778 GCA_049290875.1 Thiolinea sp. | reverse complement strand
GAGTCGTCACCCGCGATGGCGAAACACCAAACGATGGAATGGGCATTTTAGTCAGTTTGTTTAGCAGTGAGAAAACCTACCAACAATCACTGACTAACGAACGCGAGCAGGACGATTCCAACTCGCGCCCATTTTAGAGCTATTTTACTACGCTAGTTGCCGCAAAGCCGAATGAAACATCATCCGATGGGCAATCGGCTAATTTGGAAGCATTCAAAAATGAACCTTCGGCATTACGCACGAAGGTATAAGCCAGATCAATACCTTTGCCATTGACCTTCACCGCCCAATACTCTTGCTCTAATACCGCTTGAATATTATTGATGATTTGCTGTGGTTTGGAATAAAAATCCTTATCCCCACAAGGCTCACAAAACTCCACAATCGTTCCTCCCGGTTTTAAGAAATCGAGCGCCTTGCCCGCTTGCTCAGGTGAAATCAGTTGGCATTGATCTGCTACAGCTGCATTGCTTATTAAACAGACAAAAAGAGCCAAAGCTAATTTTTTACTTTTAAACGTTTGAGTTTTCATCAGTCATTCCTCGCGAATTATTATTTAATTAGATAGCTGTAAATCTTAAGAGTTTAATTGAGTACAATAAAAAAACGTATTTAATTGCTGACCGCTTATCGTATGCTTTTTTAAATAAGCCTAAAAATACAGCATACTAGCAGGGCATGCAATTTGCTAACCAAGCGCTTGGATCAGGATAGGCTTTAGAGATCCAATCACCATGAATTTAAAAAAATACAAATACACAAATGTTCCAAAACCTTTGCAAGTGGTGCATGAGGGCACTGATATAAAAAAAATCTGGCGTTTAAGACAAAACGAATACGGAAAACGCTATCCCAATATGTCTGCAGCCAATGATGCTTATGATGCTTATTCATGCATTCTTTATACTGAAGACGAGACTGGGGATGTAACCAGCACAGGCCGCATCGTGATGGACGGGGAGCTAGGTTTGCCAGCTGATGAAATTGAGGTTATTCGCGATGAAATTAATCTATTGCGGAAACGCCATGGCTCGATAGCAGAACTCAGTCGCTTTGCAATTTCCGATGCTGCACGGGGTTTATTACCTACCTACTTGCAGACCTATCATAAATTTGCTTGCGAAAATAATATTAAGTTATTGATTTTCATAACTAGAGATAAAAACATTAATTTTTACCGTCGTACTTTAGGCGCGAAGCTTCTTCACTCAGATGTGGGTTACTCATACGGGACTGATTACCGATTTTCCCTACTGGAGTGGGAAATTAACGCTAATGTACCGATGCCAAAATAAAAATAATACTATAAGGTTTACGAATGAAAGCACTCGATAATCAAGAAAAACAAAAGTACCGTTATCCTGAGTCTGACTGGAATAGTTATGCGCGTTTATTCGCAGCGGTCACTACGTCGGTGCAATTAGCGGTTTATCATGAGGCCTGCTTGCATTTGCAGGGCGACATAGTAGACTGCGGTTGTGGTAGTGCCAAAATAGCTCCATTTTTGGTTGATAATGAACAAGTTAGCAGCTACACTGGGGTGGATTATTCAGCAGAAATGGTCACAGCTGCTGAATGGGTAGTTGGTGCTTTAGAGAGGGAAAACTTCAGCATTCAACATTGTAAGATTGAAGAAGCTGGCGGTACTTATAACTCCGCTGTTTCAATCCAAAGCTACTATTCATGGCCTGAACCCTTAGTCACTTTAAAGCAAATTGCTAATTTACTAGTAGACGGTGGGACTTTTGTCCTAGCAACACCAAATGCTAGCTTAGATTTGATGCACTTGCTTAAGGATGCGCGCAAAGAGTTGTTAGCCCATCCTGATTTTGAGACCTTTCAGAATTACAACTTACAACTGGCCGCTAACCCTCAAGCCAACTTTGTAAGTATGAATGAACTGATTCAGCAAGTTCAAGCAGTGGGATTTGAGGTTATTGAATGCCATCAAAAGCATTTTAAAGGTGGCTTAAACTTCTTAGTCTTACGTAAAAAGAGGTAAGCTACTTAATGGGCAAGCTTTTTGAGTTTGCCCATTAGTCAAAAGGTGTAAGACGCTGATGCCGCTTAAACATTCCTTATTAGGTCATTTTATTAATGACTTGTATCAGGTTGAAACGGTACCTGAGCGTTTTCGCGTCTATCAAAACTATATTACTGATTTAGGCTTTGATGGTGCTACCTACACTTTCTTCCCTAGCGTGTTATGGCAGCTTAGTGCTGCCTTCCCGCCCATTTTTCTACACACGGATGATTACCCGGTTGCTTTTCTAAAGCATTATGCCGAAGAGCAATTTCATGAGCATGATTTTGCAATCCGGCTCGCACACGGCGCTAATGTGCTTCCCGTTATGGATTGGAGAGAGCATGAAGTCAACGGTTTGATTACTACTGATGAAAATAGGGTGATTCGTGTTGCACGTGAAGAATATGGCATCCGTAACGCCTTAACCATTCCGACCTTGCGACCTGAGTCTGGTGTAGGTGGCATGAGCGTTATTAGTGCTCAGAAAGATGCCGCCTTTCAAACCCTGAAAAAAGAAAATCTAGAAACTTTATTACGTTGCACACAGCTATTTCATGATATTAGTTTCAACAATGCAAAGACTGCTGCAATATTCGTGCAACCGTTCCTGCAAACCTTAAAACCTAAAGAAATACAAATCCTCAAGCACCTAGCCTTAGGTCACCCCCTAAAGCAAATCGATCAGGGTATTTCGTATCGTTACGCGGCCAACATGCTAGACGAGTTGCGTGCACGGATGGGGGGTATAACCAAAGATAAACTCATGTATTTAATCGGACAATTACACTTGCTTGACTTAGTCTGAACACTTAGCCTCATATTGAAGCGCTTCGTTAGAATATGGAAATTTCCATCTTGAAGCATTGACAGCAAACAGTAACACTCTGAACTGTCGGGAGATATGTTGATAGAGGGGTACGTTGTTATGTCGGGAATCGACTTAGCTGAATATATACAAGAACGCATGGACGCCCTGAACTTGTCAGTCACAGCAGCCGCAGAACGCTCGGGTGTTTCTCGCCAGACTTGGCATAAATTAAGGCGTGCAGATATTCAGGAAGCTAAATTATCTACGCTGATGCGAGTAGCTCGAACTTTAGAGATACCTACACCAGATTTACTAAATCTTTATTTCTATTCGGGTCGCAGGATGACCAAAGCTTATGAAATGGGTACGCGCTCTTTCCTCTAAGCCTTGGTCAAACGGTAAAGCGTAAAATCACCTTCAAACCGGGTTGATTATCTACCAATTCCACCTGTGCACCATGTAAGTCAGCTACAGCCTTGACTAGACTCAGTCCAAGGCCGTTGCCTGGCGTACTGCGAGCATTATCTAAGCGCACGAAACGCTTAAAAACACGCTCTCGCTCCTCAGCTGGAATGCCAGGACCTGTATCACTCACACTAATAATGATTTCATTTGCTTGCTGCTCAGCAGTGAGCTGGATAGAGCCGTCTTTAGGCGTGTACTTGACTGCATTATCCAACAAATTAGTGATAACTTGCGCAATTAAATGCCGATTAGCTGCTAGAATTAATCCGGCTTGGGCAGAATAGCTAAATTTAATCCCCTCTTCTTCGGCAACCGCTTCATAAAGTTCGCCTAGATCACTAATCAACTGATCAAGCTGAATCGGCGTCCAATCATCGCGATGTACGCCTGACTCGGCTTGGGCAATACTTAGCAAAGCGTTGAAAGTTTTAATTAAATCATCGACATCCTGTAAAGCATCTTGCCGGACTTGTTGAAAATGCTCTGCATCCAGTGGTTGGAAACGACTAGTATCTAAACGATTACGCAGGCGATTTAACGGGTTACGTAGGTCGTGAGCTAAATTATCAGTAACTTCACGAGTGGCTTTCATCAGGCTCTCAATACGCTGCAACATGCTATTCAGCACTAAGCTGAGGCGGTCAAATTCGTCATTGCGTCGAGTCACGACCATACGCTGACTCAAATCACCATTGATAATTTCTCCCGCAGTTTGGCGAATACTATCAATCCTTCTTAATACACCATAGCCCATTAACCAGCCACCGAGCACCGCTAATAGGAACATCAAACCAACCGCTAACCACATACTTTCATAAAGCTTGCGCAGTAAAGTGTTCTGCTCGCTCATATCCGCAGCGACTAACAGCTGCGCACCGCCAGGTAAGCGGGTGATAATCACTCGTGCATACGCATCGCGTTTGACATCTATTTCTAGATCAACAATCTCGAGTACATCACTAAACATCAAAGTACCAAATAGACGCCGTCCCCCTTCTGAGAAATACTCAGCTTCCATTTTTTTGGTAAAGGGCAATTTGGTATTGGTCGTGAGTGCATAAACATAGAAATGCGGCTCGCCTTGTTCGTCGTGCTCTTCATTCCGGGTTTGAATCGCATCGCGCAAGATTTGCAGCGAGTTACTGCTTTTGACTAAGCTCAGAAGCAAATCACTTTGTAAGGTCAAACGTGCATCGGTTTGCTCACGGATTTGCCCTGCTGCTACCCAATAAATAGAAGCCATCGCGGCTCCAGCCACAAGGCTGAACAGCAAGGCATATACCAGAGATAGGCGAAAAACAGTGGTATTAAGCAGCCGTCGGATCATAGAGCATATAACCTGCTCCACGAATGGTGTGCAGCAATGGCGGGGCGAAATCGCGGTCGATCTTGCCCCGCAAACGACTAATGTGAACATCAATCACATTGGTTTGTGGATCAAAGTGATAATCCCAAACCTTTTCCAATAACATGGTGCGTGTAACCACTTGCCCAGTGTGACGCATTAGATATTCAAGCAAAGTAAATTCGCGCGGCTGCAAATTAATGATAGTCCCTGCCCGTTTGACTTGGCGCTTCATCAGATCCATTTCTAAATCGAGTAAGCGTAAAGTAGTTTGCTCTTGCAAAGGCTGAGTACGTCGGGAAAGCGCTTGTAAGCGTGCTAACAACTCACTAAAGGCATAGGGTTTAACTAAATAATCGTCACCGCCTGCACGTAAGCCTTCCACCCGATTATCAACTTCACCTAAAGCACTCAAAATGAGCACTGGCGTGGTTAAACCACGCGTCCGTAAAGCCTGAATTACTGATAAGCCATCACGCTTAGGCAGCATCCGATCTACAATTAAAACATCATATTGACCCGTGCTAGCGAGATGCAGTCCATCTTCACCATCAGCAGCATGGTCAACAATATAACCGCTTTCAGCCAAGCCTTTCTGGATAAAACTGGCCGTATGGATATCATCTTCAATGAGTAATATGTTCATAGAGAAAGCATAACCAGCTGTACAAATGCTTGCCATGAACATTTGTTAATGTGCTCGTTAAAAACTATCACTTTGAATCTTAGCCTGACATCCTTATATTGCCCTGCATGATGACTAACGAAACCACTGCTACTGAGCCATTACCACCCATTTTGGTTGGCCCGATTTTACGCCATGTCAGTCGCCAGCAACTGGTGCTTTGGTTAGTGTGTTCGCATGCCTGCCCGCTGCAAGTTAATTGTTATCAGGCTGAGAACTTGCTGGCAACTGCCAAGTTTGAGGCTGACCATGCAGGCTCAGTCGTTTTGGGCAGACAAGCCTTTTTACATTTGCTAGTTATCAACATCCCTGCTGGCTTACCTGAGAATACTTGGCTGAGCTATGACCTAGGTTTACAACAAAACGGTAAGCTGGAATGGTTGGCGATAACGACCCCGCAGATTTTATATGAAGGTGAGATACGTCCACGTTTTGCGTTTAAACCTCAAATTAGCCAAATACTTCATGGTTCTTGCCGTAAACCTCACTATGAAGGTGGCGATGCTTTATTAGTTGTTGATCAGCAACTAGCCGCAGCACATCGTTTGGAGCTGCCCACTGAACAGCCTTCCTTATTAATGATGACTGGCGACCAAGTCTATAATGATGATGTCGCAGGCCCGATGTTGCATGCGATTCATACAGTGATCGCCAAACTAGGTTTGTACGAAGAATCATTGGATCAAACCGAGTTAAAGCATAGCCATACCCTGCACGGTAATCGCAAGCATTATTATCGGCGGCCAGAGTTATTACCTTCTAGCTCGGGCGGCAAAGGCTTGCGCAAGATTTTTCGCGGAGCGCGTAAGCCCATTTTCACTTCAGCTAATGCCGATAATCATTTAGCTACTTTGGCTGAAGTAATAGGTATGTATCTACTGGTTTGGTCGCCCACCTTGTGGCCATTGGTCGATTTAACCGATTTAAGTGGTTTAGAAAGCGAAGCCTTAGCACGCTACCAAAAGCAATTACCGGCTATTCAAAAGTTTGCAGAAAGCTTACCTAGAGTGCAGCGAGTTTTAGCCAATATCCCCACTTATATGATCTTTGATGATCATGATATTACCGACGATTGGAATTTATCCCGCGACTGGGAAGAAAGTGCCTACGGACACCCCTTATCCCGACGGATTGTGGGTAATGCCTTAATTGCTTACTTGCTTTGCCAAGCTTGGGGGAATGCACCCGATCGCTTTCCCGAGCCACTGATTAAAGCAGTACAAGCTCTGTTTCGTACCGGCAAAGGTGCTTTACATGATTTGCTCATTGATCAGCTGCTGAAAATGGAAGGTTGGCATTACAGCTTGGCAACTCAACCAAAAATCGTAGTACTGGATACCCGCACGCAGCGTTGGCGCGCAGAAACTAATGCAGCCCACCCTTCTGGCTTAATGGATTGGGAGTTGCTCACTGAACTTCAGCAAGAACTCATCCATGAAAAAGCCGTCATTCTGGTTTCACCTGCGCCAATTTTTGGGGTCAAATTGATTGAAGTGGTGCAGCGCGTTTTCACTTGGTTTGGCGGATCACTGATGGTCGATGCAGAAAATTGGATGGCTCATCCGGGTTCTGCGAATGTTATTTTGAATATCTTCCGCCATCGGCGTACACCGCATAATTTCACGATTCTATCCGGCGATGTACATTATTCTTTTGTGTATGACGTGCGCTTACGCCATCACGAGCAAACTCCACATATTTGGCAGATTACCGCATCCGGTATTAAAAATGCCTTCCCTGAAAAACTCCTGAAAAAGTTCGATAAAGTAAACCGCTGGCTGTTTGCTAGTTATTCTCCACTCAACTGGTTCACGCGTCGTCGTCATATGCGTATTCAGCAACGCCGCCCTAGTGAGCACGAAGGCCGTTATCGTCATCAGCGCTTATATAATGGCAGTGGGATTGGGCGCGTATTTTTCGATGAAGCGGGCGCTCCCAAACGGATCGAAATTCTCTCCATACGTGATGAATGCATTGAGTTCAAACGTGGCTACGACAGTGATTGGGTCGATTAAATAAACGGTTTAAAGTTAACGTTTTTTAACCTTTTAGCAAATCCACGGTAAGGTTGACTCAGGCAAGATAAGCCCATATTGAACGCATTTGAGGATATATTGAATGTCAAACTTACTGCCTGTTGGACTGTTTAACAAGAAAAAACTCTCGGTACTAGCGGCCAGTGCTTTGGTTTGTACCTTAGCTTTTCCATTGTCTACTCCGTTAGTACATGCAGATGCTTTACCTCAGTTAACCCAATTGATTAAAGACAACCGCGACGCCGTGGTACATATCTCGGTGGAAGTTGAAAACAAGGCGGCGGGAAGTGCTGCAGCTGAGATGTTTGCCATGCCGGATGGCCAAGAGCTACCGAAAGAATTAGAGAAATTCTTCCGTAGCTTGCCACGTGGTGGTACGCCACAACAACCGCGAGATGCGCAAGCGATGGGTTCAGGCTTTATCGTTTCGCAAGATGGCTACATCGTTACCAATACTCACGTAATAGATAATGCCAGCAAGATCAAAGTGACTTTGAATGATAAGCGTGAGCTAACTGCCAAAGTCATCGGTAAAGATAAATACAGTGATATTGCGCTGTTGAAAGTCGAGGCTACTGGTTTGCCCATGGTCAATTTAGGTGATTCCGATAAGCTTGAGGTGGGTCAATGGGTAGTGGCCATTGGTGCACCATTTGGCTTGGATCACTCAGCCACACAAGGAATTGTGAGCGCACTGTCACGTAGCTTGCCAGATGGTACTTATGTGCCGTTTATTCAAACCGATGTCGCGGTCAATCCGGGTAATTCGGGTGGCCCACTGTTTGATTTAAACGGTAATGTAGTCGGCGTAAACTCACAGATTTATAGTCGTAGTGGCGGCTATATGGGGATCTCATTTGCAATCCCGGTCAACTTGGTCAAGAACATTACTGAACAGCTAAAAACGGCTGGTGTGGTGAATCGCGGTTGGTTGGGTGTGCAAATTCAGAACCTTGATCAAGAGTTAGCTAATTCGTTCTCGATGACCAAGCCGCAAGGTGCATTGGTAGCTAGTGTGCAACCTTCTAGCCCAGCGGATAAAGCAGGCGTGCAAGCAGGCGATATTATTGTTGGCTTTAATAATGCCGAAGTGACCTCAGCTGACCACCTACCTTTATTAGTCGGTACGACCGGTATCGGTAGCACGGTGCCTTTAAAGGTATTACGTGCAGGCGCTGAGAAAATTTTAAACGTAACGATTGAGAAGCTTGCAGATAAAGATGCGGGTGAGCTTCAAGAAGTGGCGCAGAACAGTACGACTAGTACAGGTGCATTGGGCTTGGCGGTGGCAGGGCTAAGCGATCAAGAGCGCAAGGAAGCGGAGATAGGCACGGATGGCGTGGTCGTTCGCGAAGTTCGTGCAGATAGCCCAGCTAGTCGTGCTGGCCTACAAACCGGTGATGTGATTATTTCGGTGAATAACACTGGCATCAAATCACCTGAAGAGTTGAAAATGATTGTGGATAAAGCACCGACTGACAAACCGCTAGCGATGCTAATTCAGCGGGATGATGAAAAGCGCTTTATCGCAGTTGGACGTTCTTAAGCTAGATTTTCATTGCTTTTTTCGTTGTTTTTCATAGACCTTACTCCCTCGTTTGCCCTGTCATTGGACAGGGCATCTTTTTTCCGTGCTCAGAAAGTTAAGCCTTTGCAAATGTAGGTTGGCGGTTCCTAGCTAATAAGGCTTTGGCAAATCGCCCAATTCCACAAAGACACTTTTCACTTGCGTATAATGCTTGATCGTTTCTAAGCCGTTCTCGCGCCCTATTCCCGATTGCTTATACCCACCCACTGGCATTTCTGCAGGCGATGGGCCATAAGTATTGATCCAGCAAATCCCCGCTTGCAGTTGAGCAATCACCCGATGTGCTCTGGATAAATCAGTGGTGAAAATACCTGCTGCTAAGCCGTAATTAGTATTATTCGCGCGCTGAATAACTTCATCTTCCTCTTTGAACTTGAGCACAGACATGACTGGGCCAAAAATTTCATCGCGTGCATGCTGCATATCATCCGTGCAATCCGCAAAAATAGTCGGCTGCACGAAATAGCCTTTATCTAAACCCTTCGCAGTTTCGCGCTCGCCGCCACAGATTAAGCGTGCACCAGATTGCTTAGCTAACTCAATGTAATGCAGCACTTTTTGTAAATGCGCAGCAGACACCAAAGCACCGACTTGGGTATTCATATCGGTTGGGTCGCCAATCACCATTTGCTTAGTGATAGCAGTCACTTTTTCTAGGAAAGCATCGTAAATACTCTCATGTACGAATACGCGCGTACCATTGGTACACACTTCGCCTTGCGTATAAAAATTCGCTAATAGAGCACCATGCACCGCATTATCCAATTTCGCATCGGGGAAAATGATCAAGGGGGATTTGCCACCCAATTCCAGTGTCACTTCTTTGATACCGCTAGCTGCATTGCTGAGAATCTTACTGCCTGTCGCAGTTGAACCGGTGAACGAAACTTTTTTTACTTGCGGATGCTGGCTCAAAGCAGTGCCCACTCGATAATCGCCTTGCACCACATTGAATACGCCATTGGGCAAGCCTGCTTCGGTATAGATTTCGGCGAGTTTCAAAGTCGATAAGGGTGTGACTTCGGAAGGCTTATAAACCATCGAATTGCCACAGGCCAAAGCGACCGCTGATTTCCAGCAGGCAATCTGAATCGGATAATTCCAAGCTCCAATCCCCGCACAGACACCCAAAGGTTCGCGGCGAGTATAGAAGAATTTACCATTACCCAAATCCTGATAGCTGCCTTGAATGCTGGCTGCCAAACCGGCGTAGTATTCAATCACGTCCGCGCCTGTGACGATATCGACGGCAATCGCTTCTTGCAGCGGTTTACCAGTGTCTTGTACTTCTAGTAGTGCCAATTCCTCATTACGCGCCCGCAGCAAAGCGACAGCTTTATTTAAAATCCGCCCACGCTCCATCCCACTCAATGTTGACCATTCTAAAAACCCAGCTTCAGCGGCTTGCACGGCTTTATCGACATCTTCAATGGAAGCGTATTGGACCGTGGCGAGGACTTCACCGGTGGCTGGATTAATCGAATCGAAGGTTTCGCCAGAACTCGCATTTTGATAGCGGCCAGCGATATAGAGAGCTTGTGGACTTGAATAATGCATAGAATTTCCTGCGCTGTGGTTTGGATTGCTTTTCGTGTCGGCAAGTATAAACTGCGAATCGGGGAGAATGTTAAGTTTATAAAATCCTGCTTGGGCAGGCCAACTATCGTGACTTAGGAGGAATATATGAGTTTGAAAAAACTGAGTGCCGTTGCTTTGATCGTAGCAGCTTCATGGGGGGCAAGCGTGCAAGCAGCTGAACCAGAAACCTGTAGCAAAGTTCGCTTTGCAGATGTGGGCTGGACGGATATTACCGCCACCACTGCCCTAGCCTCGACTTTACTGACTGCCTTAGGCTATGAGCCCTCTTCACAAGTCCTTTCCGTTCCAGTGAGCTATGCCAGCTTAAAGAATAAAGATATCGACGTCTTCTTAGGCAATTGGATGCCAACCATGAAAGCGGATATCCAACCGTATCTGGATGACAAAACAGTCGAATCCTTAGGCGCTAATCTCGAAGGCGCGAAGTATACGCTTGCCGTCCCTAAATACCTGTATGACAAAGGCTTAAAAAGCTTTGCGGATATTGCTAAATTCAAAGATGACCTAAACGGCGAAGTCTATGGGATTGAGCCGGGCAATGATGGTAACCGCTTAATTCAAAGCATGATTGATGGCGATAAGTTCGGTATGAAATCCTTCAAAATGGTGGAGTCTTCCGAGCAAGGCATGTTGGCACAAGTGGAGCGGGCGATTAAGCGCAAAGAAGGCGTGCTGTTCTTGGGTTGGGAACCGCATCCGATGAACTCTAAATTTGAATTAGCTTATTTAGAAGGTGGCGATGAGGTCTTCGGCCCGAATTTAGGCGGTGCGACGATCTACACGAATGTGCGGGCTGGCTATGTTACTGAATGCCCGAATGTAGGCAAGCTGATTAGCAATCTGAAATTTACCCTGCCGCTGGAAAATCAAATCATGGGTGCGATTTTGGATGAGAAAAAAGAAGCCAATGATGCGGCTAAAGAATGGTTAAAAAAGAATCCTGATGCAATTAAACCTTGGTTAGAAGGCGTGACGACCAAAGACGGTAAAGATGCTGCAGAGGCTGTAAAAAAGGCACTCGAACTCTAACGAAGGTAGGTTTCTATGGATTGGCTCACAGAACACAAGTTGCCGATTGGTAAATGGCTCGGTCAAGGCGTTGACCTTCTCAATCAACATGCCTCCGACTTCTTCGATGCTTTAGCTATGGTGTTAGAAACCATCCTGAATAGTACGACGGCTGCCTTACTATGGATTCCAGCTTGGCTGTTAATTGCAGGCATTGCTGGTTTAGCTTGGTGGTTACATCGCAGTTGGGGCTTGGTGGCATTTGCTGTGTTGTCTTTGCTGCTGATCGTTAATTTAGGTTATTGGCAGGAAACCATAGAAACTTTAGTGCTCGTTTTATACGCGACTTTGTTCTGTATGCTGATCGGTGTGCCGCTGGGAATTGCGGCGGCACATCATCCGCTGCTTTACACAATCCTGCGTCCGATTTTGGATTTGATGCAGACCATCCCTACTTTCGTCTATCTGATTCCTACGCTGATTTTATTTGGCTTAGGTGTCGTGCCGGGGCTGATTTCCACGATTATATTCGCGCTCGCTGCACCCGTACGTTTGACTTGGCTCGGTATTTCAAGTGTGCCGAATACCTTGATTGAAGCGGGCAAATCCTTTGGTTGCTCTAATAATCAACTACTCTGGCGAGTGGAATTGCCTTATGCGATGCCGACGATTATGGCTGGTTTGACGCAATGCATCATGCTCTCACTATCAATGGTGGTGATTGCTGCTTTAGTGGGTGCGGATGGTTTGGGTAAGCCCGTGGTGCGTGCCCTAAATACTGTGAATATTGAAAAAGGCTTCGAAGCAGGCTTAGCGATTGTGATTTTAGCCATCTTGCTAGATCGCATTTTCAAGCAGCCGGCTAAACAACCGGCAGGAGCGCACTAAATGGCAGCTGTAGAATTCAAACATGTCGATGTGATTTTCGGCAAAGACCAAAAACGTGCCACTGCTCTGCTCGACCAAGGCAAAACTCGCAATGAAATTCTCGCCGAAACGGGTTCAGTTTTAGGGGTTGCTGATGCGAGCCTCATCGTCGAAGAAGGCACTATTTGCGTGCTGATGGGTTTATCTGGCTCAGGCAAATCTTCGCTGCTACGTTGCGTGAATGGCTTAAACCCAGTCACCCGCGGCGAGCTATTGATCGCACATCAAGGCGGCAGCGTCGATATGGCAAAAGTTTCTGGTAGCAAATTGCGTGAACTACGCCGTGACCGCATTGCGATGGTTTTCCAACAATTTGGCCTACTACCTTGGTGCACAGTACGTGAAAATGTAGGTTTTGGCTTATCGGTAAAAGGGATTCCGAAGGAGGAAGTGAATCGCATTGCGAATGAAAAACTAGCCTTAGTCAATCTCACTGACTGGGCTGATAAGCAAGTCAATGAGCTTTCCGGTGGGATGCAGCAGCGCGTGGGTTTAGCACGTGCGTTTGCGACTGAGGCCGATATTCTCTTGATGGATGAGCCTTTTTCTGCCCTTGATCCGTTAATTCGCGATCGCCTCCAGGACGAGTTATTGGAGCTACAAAAGAAACTTAAATGCACCATTATTTTCGTCAGCCACGATCTGAATGAAGCGCTTAAGCTCGGCAATCAAATCGTGATTATGGAAGGTGGGCGCATCATTCAAGCCGGTACTGCCCGCGATATTATCTTTAAACCGGCCAATGAATATGTACGGCGCTTCGTGGCAAATATTAATCCGCTGCATGTGCTTTATGCAGGCGTACTGATGCGTTCATTAGAACAGTTCTCACAAAACCATGATCAATTTGAATTAGATCATGGCTGGCAATTGCAATTAGATAGTAGCGGTCAAGCGACTCGTTTGAGTTTGAATAATCAGCCCGCTGAAGAAATCAAGACTATTGATTATGATGCGTGGATGAGTGATGTGGTTGAAATTGCTCAACAAACTGACCAACCCTTATTAGTGACACAAGCAGGGAAAGTGGTCGGAGCAATTAGCCACAAAGATATTCTGCACAGCTTGCTACGCCAGACCAGCACTAGTAGCGATCACCCTATGTGATACTGGAGTTAAGCATGTCAGAAATGACGCGGCGTGAAGCATTAAAAATCCTATTAACAGCCTTAGCCATTCCCCTTGCTAATCAAGCAGACTGGGCTTTTGCAGATAGCAGCCTGCCGCAAATCGCTGGGCATATTTACTTTCTCAAACCCACTGATGCTGAATACGGCCAGCGCCGACAAATCTTCAATAAGCGCATCACTTTAATGCCACGCCTGATCGCTGTTTGTTTATCGGATAAGGGCGTGCAAACAGCCATGCAATATGCAGCTTCGAATAAGCTTCCAGTGGCCGTCAAAAGTGGCGGACATTGTTTTGAAGGTTATAGCCTGAATAATAATGGTCTATTGGTCGACCTGTCTTTACTGAAAGGCATCAAATACTCCGCTACTGATAAATCCTTGATTGCTCAACCCGGCGCTAAACTCGGCGATGTCTATGCTTATCTCGCGCAATTTAAACGCTTAATTCCGGCAGGCTCCTGTGCAGGCGTGGGAGTGGCTGGTTTAACTTTGGGTGGCGGCTATGGTTTCTTTTCCCGCAGTTTGGGTTTAACTTGCGATAGCTTGATGCGGGTAAAAATGGTCGACGGGCAAGGCAATTTATTAGATTCCAAAGATAATTCTGAGCTGCTGTGGGCTTGCAAAGGTGGGAATAATGGTAGTTTAGGGATTGTCACTGAGCTGCATTTTAAAACTCATCCGACTCCGACCAGCTTCACCAATTATCGCTTTAAATATCGCAGTTTGACTGCGCGCAAAGTGAGCGAATTGGCTGAACGCTGGTTCAAGTTAATGCCGAGCTTACCCATCACTTGCTATTCATCGTGGGTGCTGGGGCCGACACAACTCACCATTTTGATTACCGATATGGCGGAGCGGACTGCGCCAGCCTTACAAACTCTTTTGCACCAACTAGGTAGCGGAGCCACCACGATTCAAGGCGCACAAAAAGATGCGTTCCTGCGTGGGCTTCAGCGCTTCCGGGGTGGTACTGACCCGATGTATTTTAAGAATGTGTCTGCTGGCTACTATAATGGCTATGCTGATATTAAAAATGTCTTACCTGCCCTGTTCGCCCAAATGCAGGCCGCACCCTTAAAGCAAAACCTGATTCAGATTAATACTTTGGGTGGGGCAATTCGCACGGGTTTTAGTGCGGATAGTGCCGCTTATCCACATCGCAATTATCTGTATTTGGGTGAGTTTCAAGTTTATTACCCGCGCGCTAGTGATACTCCCAAAGCGGAAATGCTGGTCAATCAAGTCCAGCAGCGCTTTACCCAAGCAGGCATCCAAGCCCATTATGCGAATTATCCCGATAGGGGTTT
Source organism: Thiolinea sp. (assembly GCA_049290875.1). Classification (GTDB taxonomy): domain Bacteria; phylum Pseudomonadota; class Gammaproteobacteria; order Thiotrichales; family Thiotrichaceae; genus Thiolinea. Next base: position 38,854 of record JBATOI010000034.1, on the reverse strand, counting down.
GAAAAATTGGGCACAAGCTTATTACGCAGGCTCTTATCCGCGCTTACAGGCTTTGAAACGCCAGCTAGACCCAAATAATCGCATTCAGCATCCGCAAAGCATTCGCATCTAAATCGGAGTTGGTTATGAATTCAGTGAACCGTGCTACGGCTATCGGTTTTATTTCTATTGTACTATGGGGCATGTTGGCGCTACTCACCAGCTTAACCAATGGCCGCATTCCGCCTTTCCAAATGCTGGCGATGACCTTTGCGATTGCTTTTTTACTGATGCTTAGCAATTGGCTGCGGCAAGGTAAATCTGGCTTGGAATATGCTAAACAACCTGTATTTGCTTGGTTGCTGGGTGTAGGTGGTTTGTTTGGTTATCATTTCTTTTATTTTCTAGCGATGGCACATGCCCCCGTTGTTGAGGTCAGTTTAATTGCTTATTTATGGCCGCTACTGATTGTATTGCTCTCTGCATTTTTACCCAGTGAGCATTTATCCAAGTTTCATTTAATTGGCGCTGTGCTAGCTTTAGCTGGTTGCTGGGTATTGATTGGTGGCGGCAGTGGTAGCTTCAGCTCGCACTATTTAATGGGGTACTTAGCAGCCTTAGCCTGCGCGATTCTTTGGGCTGTTTATTCAGTCGCGAGCCGCTTAGTGAAACAAGTCCCGACCGATGCGGTGGGCTGGTTTTGTGGAGTGACTGCCCTGCTGGGTTTGATCTGCCATTTACTGTTAGAAACGACGGTGTGGCCAGCGGACTGGATCGAGTGGTTAGGCGTGATTGGTTTAGGATTAGGGCCGGTCGGAATTGCCTTCTTCACTTGGGATTATGGCGTCAAGCACGGCAATTTACAGTTGTTAGGCGTGCTCTCTTATGCCGCGCCCTTAATCTCGGTCGTGCTGCTAATTTTGGCAGGCAAAGCTGAACCTAGCCTCAGTGTCTTGTTTGCTTGCCTTGCGATTGTCGGCGGCGCTTTCATTGCAGGCCAAGCGAATAAATTCAAAAAAACAGGCAGTGCCTAGCAACTGCTATTTTTGCACCTTTGGAGTTAGAGATGAATTTTGACGAAATCATTGACCGCCGCAATACCCACTGTATGAAATGGGATGTGATGCAGCATTTGTATGGAGTCTCCCCTGAGACGGGTTTAGCGATGTGGGTTGCCGATATGGATTTTCGCCCGCCACCTGCGGTCACGGCTGCTCTACAAACTGAAATCGAGCATGGTGTGCATGGCTATTTTGGGGATGAATCGGCCTACCAAGCCGCGATTTGCCAATGGATGAGCAAGCGCCATCAGTGGGCTGTGAATCCTGAGTGGATTAAAACAGTACATGGTTTAGTGGCGGGTACGGCGCTCTGCATTCAAGCCTTCACCCAGCCTAATGACGGCATTATTTTATTCACGCCGGTTTACCATGCTTTTGCACGCACGATTAAAGCCAATCAGCGCGAAGTGATTGAATCACCTTTGCAAATTGATGCGGATGGTATGTATCGGATGGATTTAGCCGCTTTAGAACAGCAACTCAAAGGCCATGAAACGATGGTCATTCTGTGCTCGCCGCATAATCCGGGTGGACGGGTCTGGTCAGTAGCCGAGTTACAAGCCTTAGCGGCTTTTTGTCTCAAGCATGATTTGCTGCTGGTATCGGATGAAATTCACCACGATTTAGTGTTTAAGCCGCATCAGCATACGGTTATGCCACTCGCAGCGCCGGAAATTCGTGAGCGCTTAGTAATGCTCACCGCCACCACCAAAACCTTTAATATTGCAGGTGGTTTAACTGGCAATGCGATTATTGAAAATGTCGAGTTACGCAATCACTTCACCCAAGCGATGATGGCTGCAGGCAGCTCACCGAATCGGTTTGGCACGCTGATCTCAACCGCTGCTTATTTGCAAGGCGAAGACTGGCTGGAAGGTTTGCTCGATTATTTAGATGGTAATCGGCGGCTGTTTGATGCCGGCATTCAACAGATTCCAAACTTGCGCTCCATGCCTTTAGAGGCGACTTATTTAGCTTGGGTCAACTTTGCTGAAACGGGTTTGAGTCCTCAGCAAGTGATTGATAAAGTGCAGAAAGAAGCGGGCATCGCGACGAGCTATGGCTCGACCTTTGGCAAAGGTGGCGAAACTTATTTACGCTTTAACCTCGCCACCCCGCGTAGCCGCATTGAACAAGCACTAGAACGCTTACAAGCGGTATTTAACTGAGTTAAGCCGCACGCTTTTGCACTAACCAGAAGCGTGCGATTAAACCAAACACTAAGCCCCAAAATGCACTACCTAAACCTAACAAACTGATACCGGAAGCAGTCACCAGAAACACAATCAAAGCGGCTTCGCGTTCGCTACTATCCGCGAGGGCAGCGCTCAAACTATTCGCTATCGTGCCAATCAAAGCAAAGCCTGCAATCGCTAAAATCAATGTTGGCGGAAACGATAAAAACAAGCTGGTAATACTCGCGCCAAATAAACCAGCGACTAGATAAAACACGCCTGCACTAAAACTTGCCAAATAGCGCTTAGCTTTATCTTTATCCACCTCTTCGCCCATGCAAATCGCGGCAGTAATTGCGGCTAAGTTGTAGGCATAACCGCCAAAAGGCGCAAGCACTATAGTGGTTAAACCAGTTAAACCAATCGTCTTCGATAAAGGTACTTCATAACCATGCGCTTTGAGCACCGCAACTCCCGGAATATTCTGCGAAGCCATCGTCACAATAAAGAGCGGCAAACCTACTCCTAGCAGCGCTTGCAAGCCCATTTCTGGCATCACAAACACCGGTTCCGCCCATTGCAACGAGAGTTTGCTCAAATCCATCATGCCCGTAAACCAAGCAAGCGCCATCCCCACCAACAACGTGAGCGGAATCGCATAGCGCGGCAATAAACGTTTCATCAGCAGGAAAGTGGCAAACATGGCGCCCACCAAGACCGGCTCATGCTGCAAGGAGATAAACGCATCCAAACCAAACTTCAGCAGCACACCTGCCAGCATGGCTGAAGCCAGTGGCAGTGGAATCAAATGCATGAAGCGCTCGAACCAGCCCGCATAACCAATAATGGTAATCAGAATTCCACAGAAAATAAAAGCAGCGGTCGCTTCCGGCAGCGAAACACCGGCAAGGCTCGTGACTAATAAAGCCGCCCCCGGTGTTGACCACGCCGTCAATAAAGGCAGGCGATAATACAACGAAAGCGAAATACTCGAAAACGCCATGCCAATGCCTAAAGCCCACATCCAAGAAGCAATTTGCGCCTCAGTCGCGCCTACCGTATGTGCTGCTTGGAAAATAATCGCGGCGGAACTGGTATAACCGACCAACACTGCCACAAACCCAGCGCTGAGATGCGCTAGAGAAAAGCCTTTAAACATGAGTGAAACTCTGAACCGTGGGAAGTAGGCATTGTAGGGACTAAAACGCTCTGCAAGAAGCTAGTGCTTATAATTTAAATACATTTAAAGATTAATTTTCAACAGCTTCAGCATGCGGGATAAAGCACGGATTTGCTTGCCCTGCTTATCTGCATAATGCTCACCGCTATAGCCCCACCAATCCCAACAGCCTTGCGGATTAGCTAGCCAAGTTTTAGCTTGCGGATAAAGCACGACGATATTATTTGCCTCTGCCCAAGCGTTATAACCCGCGTTGCCATAAAACGCATCATCTACTAAATCTTCACTCTGTAAGCAGCCATGCAAAGCAATATGTAATTTACAGCTCTGCCCCTTTGCGCACGCACTTGGAATATAAATATGTGCGTTTTGATGAAGGCTGATACTTTTATCAGAAGCAGCAAAAAACTCTTGCTGATTAAAAGAATATAGATTGGCAGTTTGCGCTGCCGTTTTAGGCTTTAATTTTCCATAAATCTGTTGAAGCAGAGCACCAGCTGCATCAAAGTCGCAGTCATTTATAAATGGCGGTAGGCTAATTTTGCAACTACTGCCATAACTTTCGGTAATCATGCCGTGGCTAGCATTCACATTTTTAACATAGCGGATATTCGCAGCCGGAATATAATGCTGATAATAAATTTGCAGTGTATCCATTACCGCTGTTGGTATCAGAGCGTCTTTCGCGCCGGAGAACATCCAAACTTTTTGCTTGCTTAAATTGCTGGGGTCATCGATTAAATTCGCTGCGGCTAAGCGTTCAGTTTCGCGAATCGAAAATTCAACATCCGGTGTCGGCCTAGGCCACCAAGACACTGGGTTAGCATGCATACAGACATTCAACATCGCATACATACCCGTAAAATCTGACCAAGCTCTAGCATATTTACCCGCTGCACAACGATACGGCCCACCCGCAATGATACCCGCACCCATAATATTTTTTGAGTAAATGACCTGTAATTGCATCGCCATATAAGCCCCTGAAGACAAACCTGATACCGAGGTTTGTATCGGGTCGATGTTTAGATTGCGGCTGAGGTTGCTGAGGGATTCGGCCTGACCTAAACCAAATGACGATAGAAGCAGCGTTAAGCTTAAGGCTAAACTGCGGATAAAAATTAGCATCAGTGTATGATCACTTAAAAGGAAGAATCTAGTTTAGGATAAAAGCCTTTTAACCACATAACTTATCAGCGCTATTTGGCAAGCACAGCAGGCTATGTTAATCCTAAGCCTATCTTTTTATTAGAAGTAGCACTGTTATGAACTGGTTAACAAAAACCCTAAAAACCAACAAAGGCCTTATCTTCTTTCTCTTTCTGATGTTTGCTTTTCGCAGCTCCATCGCGGATTGGAATGAAGTACCCACAGGTTCGATGAATCCAACCATCGTGGAAGGTGACCGGATTTTAGTGAACAAGGCAGCCTATGATTTACGGATACCGTTCACGCATATTGCACTCGTCAAACGGGCCGATCCAGAGCGTGGAGATATTATTGTTTTTGACTCCATCGTTTCAGAAAAACGTTTGGTGAAACGCGTGGTAGGTGTACCCGGTGATACCCTTGCTATGCACAATAATATTTTATGGATTAACGGCCAAAAACTGGGTTATGAGACTGTTGCGCATTCACCCACTAGGACTGACCAAGAAGAGAATTTGCTGGGTTTAAAACATAAAATTCGCACTCATACTACCGGCTCTTACCTTGCTAGTTTCAGCCCCGTTGAAATTCCGGCTGGCTATTATTTAGCGTTGGGTGATAATCGTGATAATAGCGCAGATTCTCGTGTGATTGGTTTAGTGCCACGTTCTGAAATTGTAGGGCGGGCGCGTAATGTGGTGCTGTCTTTGGACTATGATCATTACTATCTGCCACGTACTGAACGCTTTTTTAAGGATTTATAAAAACAGAATTTGGCCATGTAGAACAGTTGCATGAGATGCATGGCTTTTTCTATAGGTAGTTATGCAAACACTTCGTCATTGGCTCAGCAAAATCCCGTTATTCTTAATTGTGATTGCCTGTTTGACTTTAGGCTTAGCACCGTTTTTCCCAGTACCTCATGTATGGGAAAAACTCACGATGTTGGCTCACGGTGCTTTGAGTCGACCTATTGATATCTTCGACTTCTTGCTACATGGTGCTCCGTGGCTGGTATTGATCCTACGTTTACTACTAGTGCGCTCTAAGCTGGTTTAATTTTCCAAACGCTCCACTAGCTGTTTTAAGGCATTGAGTTCGGCATTAAAATCTTCCTGTAACCGCTCAATTTCACCCAAGATTTGCAGCTTCAGCTCTCCGCGATCTTGTTTAGCGTGCACAATCGAGTCCAACTCTAGGATGGCTTTGGATAAGACAGGAGAAACCTCATAAACCAGCTCTGCTTGGCTCATCGCGCCATTGCTAACTTGAGTCCGTTGCGAGCGGCCAAAGGTATAACTACGCACCACTGGCAAGAATGAACCTTTTGGTCTTTCATAGCGAATCTTCAAAACATCCATATCAAGACGCGGCTGGGTGAGGGTGTAACCAATAATTTGTAGGGGATTTTGGACTCCCATTGAAGTTAAAGTCGAATATTGACTCATGGTGCTGTTCCTTTATCGTTCATATCAATCACCTAGCTAGTTTACTGTAAAAACTCCCAAGCGCTGATGAATTAGCCTCATTTAATGAGTTATTAATGCGTTATTAGTGCCACGCAATCCTACTTAGTTAAATGCCGAAAAGTGCTACCATAGCTTGCATGAGCCTTGCTGTAGGAACCCGTATGAAATTCGCTACCTTCAATCTGTTTCAATATGTTGCCCCTGATTACTACTGGTATGAGCGTGAAGCCCGCAATACTTATACCGAAGCAGAGTGGACACAAAAGCAAGCTTGGATTAGCCAACGCTTCGCCACAATGGATGCCGATGTCATCGGCTTTCAGGAGGTGTTTAGCGCGACTGATCTTAAGCAGCTTTGTGCGACGGCGGGTTATCCCTACTTTGCAACGGTGGATGCACCTAATACGCTGCCTGAAGACTCCCATGTTTTTATTAGTTCCATTGTAGCCTTAGCTTCACGCTTCCCCTTAAAAAATATTCGTAGCGTACCGATGCACCCAGAAGTGCAAACAGAATTATTCCTTCCCGCTGAATTTCAGTTCAGCCGTCTGCCTGTTTGTGCGGAAGTGGAGTCACCACTGTTGGGCGAAGTGACGGTCTATGTGATACATCTCAAGTCGAAACGCGCTGCTAGCCTTGATATGAGTTATGCGGATGAAATTCCGTGGGAAGAACGTGGACGTGACACTTTATTGCGCTTATCGCGGGCGAATGTAGCTTCCTTATTGCAACGTGGCGCTGAAGCAACTTTGATTTATCACAGTGTTAGCACTGATTTACACCAAAATCGTCAGCAGCAAATTGTGGTGCTCGGTGATTTAAACGATGACCAACGCTCTACGCCTTTTGAAGCAATCACCATGCAAGATAAAATCTATGCGATTGGTGGCGTCGAGCAAGAAGCGTGGCCGGAAGATTTCATTCCCAAACTACATGATTTTCGTTTGAGTGATAGCTTCCGCATTGCCCCCATGATGCGCCAAAGCGTGCGACCGTTCACTCATATTCATCATGGTGCTGGCAGCTGTTTAGATCATATTCTAGTCTCGAACTCGCTGAATCCGCAGAATGGACGTGCGGTCGCTGAAGTGCTTGATTATCAAGTGTGGAATCAGCATTTAGATGATGATGGCATCCCCAATCGCTTGCAATCTGATCATGGGCAAGTCTGCATTACGTTGATCCCGACGCATGACAAAGCGAATGAGCCGCAAATTGGTAGCCCAATTCTGTATCGTGATGCGAAACAACTAGCGACTCGCCAAGACTTTATTGATTTAGCCGGTGGTGTGTATCAATCCAGCAAGCATTTCCGCCAATGGAGCAGCGCGGATAAATGGGATCATTTTTGGTCATTTTTCTTTGATAGTGCTTATGGTTGGGTTCCTTCGATTTACGGCTCAATACCCGTGGATGAGTTGTATCAAAAGCAGCGCCATAGTATTGAGCATGTGATCCCACTCGATTTTCTGGATCGCTATCTAGCCTATAAGCATCAACCCCGCCATGTGCGCAATGGTGCTAGCGTGAATCCGTTCAACTTCGCGCCCTCTGAACGCGGCTTGAATGCTAAGCGTTCGAACTTTGCTTTTGATTTTGAGGGTGACAAAATTGTACGTCCTTTCAATATTGATCTTCAGCCTGAAGCGTTCGAGCGCACTGGCTTTGACAAGGATAATGAATGGGTGATCCCCTCGCGCAATCGGGGCGATGTCGCGCGCGCGCTACTCTATATGCTGTTGGTATATGGGGTTGATGAATTATATGAAAGCCATATTGGCACTCTCGTACATTGGGCAAAAATCGACGCCCCCAGCGCTTGGGAGCTGGCTTATAACAATTGGGTACATGGACGTTTGGGCATTCGTAACCCACTGATTGATACCCCGAACAAAGCTTTGCCACTGCTGAATAATAAAGACTTGATGCATGCGATGGTTGTCAAAGAAGGGACGCCTCAAGGCCAGATTTGATCCAAATATTTCGCGGCTAAAATGGTATCGCGCAAAGCATAGCGCGGAGACTGCATGGAAAGATGACAGCCTTCGCGCCGCAAAACAGGTTTAATCATACTGGCTGGCGCTCGGAAGCTAAGCAGATATTTGCCAGTGTTTTCATATGGCTCGATTTTCTCGATATCCGCAATATGCGTAATCGCACTCACCGGAGCGACTTGGTAAGCTGCTAGATGCTTAATCTTATGCAAATGCTTAGCTTGAATCCGCACAGCAAACCATTGTTGCTCCTCCAGAAAAGTCTTCTGCATACCCTCTTCTTTGACTGGCACGACTAGAGTATCGAAAGCTTCTACATCAATTTGTTGGGTCGCCAATAAGCGCCGCTGCCATTCAGTGAGCTTGTCTTCTGGTTTGGGTGGGGTGAACGCATTAATTCCCAGCATGGGTAGAATCAGCAGCATATCCGCAAAAAATGCTTGGGCAGTCGCCCTTGCCACGGGCGACATGGTCGGCGACATCGGGGTGTTTTTATTCAGCAGCACGGCACGATTATATTGCTGTGCCAGATTAACCAAAGCATGCTCTAAAAACTGCACTTCGGTTTTGCCGATTTTGTGATTCTGATCGAAGAAATAGATACCCCAATCCCAACCTTCTTTATTCGCCACATGCTTGCGTAAACGCTCACCTAGCGGGTCAGCCTCACCAATATAAATGGTTTCCTCAGCTGCATTGCCGACCAAGACATAGACACCGGCCTGATTAAAACCCGGCTCATGTTTCAGATTAGCAAACAGCTCCTTGGGGAAAACTACACCATAACCTGACCAATTAGACTTATCCACATGGCGAATTCCTTGTGGGTCGCCAGTGGTCGCGAATACGGTGATGGAAAATGGGCTTTGCATGCGCTTAAGACTTGGCACCAATCAACTCAATTTGATAGCCATCGGGGTCTTCTAAGAAGGCAATAATGGTCGTACCTGCATTCATTGGCCCTGCCTCGCGGATAATCTTGCCGCCTGCCGCACGCATCTTCTCGCAAGCCGCATAGACATCGGGCACTTCAATCGCGATATGCCCAAACGCAGTACCTAGCTCGTATTCACTCACGCCCCAGTTATAGGTCAGCTCCAAGACCGTCGTATTCGATTTCTCGCCATAGCCTAAAAACACTAAAGTGAATTCGCCAGCCGGATAATCTTGGCGACTCAATTCGCGCATCCCCAACACCTTGGCATAGAAATTCACAGAACGATCTAAATCCCCAACGCGCAACATCGTATGTAAAATTCGCATCATACTTCTCGGCTTAAGTTTAAAAAACTATGGTAGCGCAAATCAGGCAAGCTGGAAAAAATGCTTTCTCAGGCTGTGGTCAAGCCCTACCATAAGCGGCTTTACTCCCTATCAAGGATAGCTTGTGAACTTGCTAACGCGTTGGCTAATTAATCTTGGGTTACTGGCTGCGCTGTGTTTATTTGTTACTGGTGTGTTCGCGCCCTTGATGGAGTTAGAAAAATTTTGGGTATTTAAAAATCAATTTTCCCTCTACTCCGGCCTACAAGATTTATGGCTGCAAGGTGAGCACTTTCTGTTTATCTTTTTATTTTTGTTTAGCATTTTCACTCCTTTAGCCAAAATTTTCGGGCTAGCGCTAGTGGTGAATAGCAGTGTAGGCTATCAACAACGTCATAAGCTATTTCTGCAGATCTTGGCTGTTTGGGGGAAATGGTCGATGTTGGATGTGTTTGTCGTAGCGCTGCTATTTGTAGCTGTGAAATTAGGGGCACTTGCGAATATCACCGTGCATTATGGTTTGTATTTATTCGCAGGCTCGGTAATTTTAGTGCATATCTTAAGTCTGTACTTATATCTCGATAGCAAAAAGCACTGAACTTAACTAGGCTTTAAGCATCAGACTGATCATTCGCGACTTACTCAAAATCGACTTTAACAATCAAAGAATTGCGAGGCTACCCACCATGAAACTGCTATTACCACTCGGCCTAATCGCCCTTTTATTCACTAGCCTTAGTTATGCTGCGGGCTTTGATTGTACTAAAGCTAAAACTGCTACTGAAAAGGCCATTTGCAGCACCACAAGCCTATCGGATTTAGATGAAATTCTCGTGCTAAGCTTTAATAAAGCTGTTGCGGGCAGTGCTGATGTGAAAGCCTTAAAAACTGCACAGCAAGCTTGGCTAAAAACTCGCGAAGCTTGTGCAAGTAATGTGGATTGCATCACGAAAGCTTACACCTCTCGGATTAGCGAATTAATTAATCTAGTCGCTAAAAATCAGAAATCGACTACCACAACTAGCTCGAATCCATCAGCCAAACCAGCAGCACCAGCTGCTCAACAAACCACTAATACCACGCCAAATCCTAAACCAACAGGCAAGACCTTAACTGGCAAGATCACAAGCTATGAATGTGGTGATAATTGCTATCTCACGGTTCAAGATGATCAAAGCAGAAACCATGTAGCACTTTGCACTGCGCCTTTATGTGAAAGCTGGAATGAAGTCGCAGAAATGCCTACAAGCTATATGCAAAAGAAAGTCATAGTAAGCCTTGGTCGTGCCAAGCAATACGATGGTGCTGGCAATGAAATGGGCGAAATGGATGCGTTTGAGAGCATCACGCTTTTGGAATAAAGCATGCTAAACTAGCCCAACTATTATAAAAAACAGGAGATAAAACATGGGCTTCCGTAATATTAGGCTATTAATCATCAGCCTATTTTCTTTATGCCTGCTGAGCCTGAGTGCACAAGCAGCAAACAATATTCAAGGCAAACGTTTTCAAGATTGGGGCGGCAATTGCCAAGCAACCGCTCAAGGTCGTCATTGCTATTTAGAGCAAGTGCTGCATGATGGCCAACAAAAAGTCATGATTAGTGTGATTGGCTATATCCCGGGGCAAAAGACCCCAAGTATGGCGTTTGAACTCCCCCCAAATATTCATTTACCTGCGGGCTTCACTTTAAATGTCGATAAACGCGCTATCACGCGCTTTAAGGGTAAATGCACTCAACAACGTTGTACGGCTAGTTTTCAGCTGACACCGCCAATCTTGCAGCAGTTTCAAAAAAGCCAAGCGGCTACGGTTTCTTATCTATCAACACCCAGCCAGCGCCCGGTGAATTTGCCTTTATCATTGATGGGAATTACGGCTGGCTTGAATGCCTTGAAATAGAAGTCTTTAAGCACACAGGGCAGAAAACCTGCCCTGTGCTTTAAGCTTAACCGAGTAAGCCTTTAGCTAAAGCTTCTTGTAGCAAACGGATTTGCTCTGGATCGGGAGTGCTCGCTGGTGCAAAAGACCGTGCTGTAGAAGAGCTAGGTTCAACAGCCTTGGTAGTCGCCGCCGTTGCTGGTGGTAAATGCACATTTGAAGCTAAGAAGGCATTATCTTGGATATCTTTAATGTCAGTATTGCGGCTAATCACCTCCGACAGGCTTAAATTATTTAAATCTTTCAGCTGCTGACCTGAGAATTGGTTCTCATACCAGAAACGGTCGCCATCACGTAAATCCTCAAACTGATTCGTTAAAATAGTCGTGAGCGTTTCACCCGCTAAAGAATTACCCGTGTAGTTTTCTGCTAAGCCACCTACCCATAAATCGACATCATCAGGGCTATCGTAAACTTGCGCTAGTTTCTGACCAAAATCACCTTGCCAAATAGGATCGTCGAAGCTTTCAATCCGTGATAAGCCTAACGACTCACGTACATCATTGTAGCCACCAATACCGTGATCACGGCCACGCTGCATATTGATCGCAACTAAATCTAAACCACCTGCACCTGGCTGACCGAACAAGAAATTACGCACATCATCAATGACCATTGGGTCAAAGGCTTGTGCCGTTTGTGACATCGCCCCGCGTAAGAACGGGTCAATACCGGCTTGATCAACTAAACCGGGCTTACCAAACGCATCACGTAGAGATACATTGCCTTGTGCAATTTCCTCCCCATTTTCGTCTAAACGCAATAAGGTCGGAGATAACATGGTATGACCAAAGCGGAAGGCGGCAGCAGCAAATTCGTTGTTAATGCCTGCGTTTTGTGTTGCGTCATAGCCTTTATAATCAGATAAGGCATCTTCGCCCAACAGATTGGGTAAGAATTCGTTATAGGTAATCGCTTGAATCTCTGCAACGACTGTACGGCGCGCTTCTTGGTAGATTTTTTCGTCTGACCAGCTAGGATTTTTAGCCCCTAACTCATCAGCAATCCGATTGTGCTCACGCATCCAAATCGTATGCATTGAGGTTAAGGCCGGATTCTCATTAGAGCGCTCATCACCTGCAATAAAAGTGCCACTGGCATTCCTTGGCAATAAATCGCCTTCACTGGTCTTTAATTTGCCACCATCAAAAGAACGCAAAGAATCAGCGGTGGCCTTATCTGAACCGTAAACATTAGAACCATCAATGTAAGCCGTCAGATTATTCGTTTGTTGAGCGACACCATTGGCATCAACAGCACCTGTACTACGCGTCACTGGAATTGTCGCTGTACCCGTACCTGCTGAATCAAAGAAGGGATCCCCCTTGGGCACTGCAATATTGATATTTTCGCCGCTATTCGCATGTACCAAGGACATATCATGATCTAAGAACTGCCCCCACATCCAAAACACATCGCTTAAGCCTTTGCGATTAGTGGTACTTTCAGTTTGAGCAGAAACGGCATTACTGACTTCACGAGTACTTGGCAGAGTGACTTCGGTTGAACCGCCCGGTTCGCGCGTACTGTCTTTTGGAGTCATACGCTGTAATGAGCTGCCTTGTTTACCCCAATCTGGATTCTGTAGATTATTCCCACTACCGTCTGCACTACGATATTCTGGATTGGGCTGTGGCTGACTAATTTGACTCAGTAACTGCTTGAGCAGTTCTACTAAAAAATTCAGTAGGATATTAAAAATTTGATTGTTGCCACCACCCCGAAAACTGTTGGCAAAACTATCTGCGCCTGCAGTACTTTGCACAGCAAAACTGGGGAGGCTTGAATTTACACTTGTGCTGTTAGTGAAGTTATTATTAGTTGAATGAGTAAAGCTATTATTAATTGGATTACGCATATTTATCTTTCCTTGATGTGGACTGAAATTATCGGTGCTCAGTCGTGTGTACTCATCATGAAAAATAAAGGGGCTATACAACAATCATGTGCCTCTTTGCCGATCAATTTCTTAAGATAATTGGTAGCAATAAATGGGCTTTAGCGAGCCATTAAAAGAACAAGGCTGCAAAAGCAGCCTTGTTTAAAAGTAAATAAATACGAAGCTTGTTAAACGCGACTAGTACGTAAACCAGGCTCATCGGTCGCGTCCACTTCAAATGGATCATGGCGAGCCGCTTCAGCATTTTCAGCTTTGCGCGCAAAATTGCGATAGATATACCAATCCAAACTAAACCAGCGCCCTGCTCCCATAAAGAATAGCGTGAGCAGTAAGACAAAATAGGTAATGTATAAAGTAAATGGAGTTGCGCCAATGGAGTTATAGCCGCTATAGCCATGCTCTAAGAAGAACTGTTTAGCTACCTCAGCTACAGCCGTTAAGCCACCCACCGCTTGCAAACCTAAAACTGCAACAGCAAAGAGTAAAGCTAATACAATCCAGCGCACTGCAAAACCAAACACTAATAAAACTGCGCCTACAACCTCAATGCCGCCAATAATGCCCGAACCCATCGTGCCTAAACTGCTCAGAATAGTATCATTCATGGTGCTTGCACCTGCAACAAAGGTCTCGTTATTCCACCAAGTCATGGGGTTGTACCAAACGAAATCAGCAGCGGTAAATAAACCTAAACGCTTAACGCCTTCCACCCAGAAAATGGGTGCTAAGAGTAAACGAATGGCTAAAGGCGCTAAGAAATCAAACACCCGCAACCAATTTAGGCTAAAAAAACCAACAAGAAATTTCATGATAACTCCTAAAAAAAGAAAAGCGTTTGCCCGCGCATAAATCACATTCTCAATGGAGTATATACGCAGCTTCCTATACTTTCTGAGCCAGATTCCGCTGAACTAGCTGATTAAGACGCCGCTTGACGGGGCACAGCGACTAACTTGGGTTGACTATCAGCCTTAGGTATATAGCACGCACGAATACGCCGGGTGATACTTTCTGCATCTAATTCGCAAGCAATGATTTGCTGCTCACGCAGAGCATGATCAATATAATCATCAGGAATACCCAGATTTAACACCGCCACAGTAAGACCTGCAGTATTTAGACACTCATTCACTGCGCTGCCAGCACCGCCTTGTACCGCATTATCTTCTAAGGTCACCAGTAAACTATGCGTTTTAGCCATCGTATGAATTAGGTTTTCATCCAAGGGTTTGACAAAACGCATATTGACTAAACTAGCATCTAATTGATCAGCGGCTTGCTGTGCTTCACCTAACAAGGAACCAAACAATAAAATAACGATACCCGAATGGCCTGCACGTAGCATCTCAGCTTTGCCAATTTCTAAAGCCTGCATTGCCTTTTCAGGCATCATGCCAATGCCTTTGCCACGTGGATAACGCACTGCACAAGGCGCAGCTTGCTGAAAAGCAGTAAACAGCATTTGACGGCATTCATCTTCATGGGCAGGAGCCATGACGATCATATTCGGGATACAACGCAGATACGACAGATCATAATTACCTGAATGCGTTGGGCCATCCGCACCCACCAACCCCGCACGGTCAATCGCAAATACAACGGGTAGATTTTGAATGGCCACATCATGAATCAGCTGATCGTAAGCCCGCTGCAAAAAAGTGGAATAAATAGCTACCACTGGCTTCAAGCCTTCACAAGCTAAACCCGCTGCTAAGGTCACGGCATGCTGCTCAGCAATGCCTACATCAAAGTAACGCTCTGGGTATTGCTCAGCAAACTTAACTAAGCCAGAGCCTTCACGCATGGCCGGTGTAATACCTACCAAACGTTTATCCAGCGCTGCCATGTCACAAAGCCAAGTACTAAACACTTCAGTATACGTAGGTGTCGCAGCTTTTTTGCCAGCAACTAAACCTGTCTTTAAATTAAACGGGCTAACGCCATGATAAGTGCAGGGGTCATCTTCAGCTGGCTCATAGCCTTTGCCCTTCTGAGTAATGACATGCAGCAGGCGTGGGCCTTTGATTTGGCTAAGATTGCGCATCACGCTGACCATCTCACCCACATCATGCCCATCAATCGGGCCATAATATTTAAAACCCATTTCCTCGAATAAAGTGCCAGGTAGTACCATGCCCTTCATATGCTCTTCAGTGAGCTTAGCGAGCTTGGACAAAGATTTACTGCTCGATAAAACTTTCTTGCCATTCTCCCGCATGCTCGAATACATATGCCCCGAGAGTAAGCGTGTGAGATATTTACGTAAGGCACCCACATTGGGTGAAATAGACATTTCATTGTCATTCAAGACGACTAGCAAATCCGCATCTAAGTCACCGGCATGATTCAGCGCCTCATAAGCCATACCTGCCGTCATCGCGCCATCCCCAATAACTGCAATGGCTTGCCAGTCCTCACTCTTTTGCTTCGCTGCTAAAGCCATCCCTAAAGCTGCAGAGATCGAAGTGCTCGAATGCCCTACCCCAAAAGTGTCATACGAACTTTCAGTACGCTTGGGGAAGCCCGCCAAACCCTCTGCCTGACGAATGCTATGCATTAAGTCACGACGGCCTGTAAGGATTTTATGCGCATAGGCTTGATGACCTACATCCCAAACTAAGCGATCTTGCGGAGTATTGAAGACATAATGGAGGGCAACCGTAAGTTCGACAGTTCCTAAGTTTGAGGAAAAATGTCCACCACCGGTAGAAACACTGCTTAAGAGAAAATTGCGGATTTCTTGACAGAGATCTGACAGCTCATCAAGTTCCAAACGGCGTAAATCAGCCGGAGACTGGATAGATTCAAGCATACGCGACCTCATTCAATACTAATAATTTTACTGGCAGTAGTAATTAGCTAACACTCATCGTACACGTTTGACGGTAAATTCAGCTATTTCTAATAATAAGGGCGCTTTTAACCCTTCCAAGGCAGCTACTGCTTCTAAATATAATTCGTCTAATTTACGCTTAGCAGCACTCATGCCAATAATCGAAGGGTAAGTGGGCTTACCTGCTGCTGCATCCGCGCCACGTGTCTTACCTAAAGTCTGAGTATCGCTTTCTATATCCAAGATGTCATCTTGGACTTGAAAGGCTAAGCCTAAACACTTCGCATAATGATCAAGCTGCAGTAGCTGCTTTTCATCTAGTACCGGCGCAGTATAGGCAGCTAGCAATACACTACTACGAATTAACGCGCCCGTTTTATGGATATGCATTTGCTCAAGTTCAAGCTCAGTCAGCTCTTTACCTACTGCTGCTAAATCAATCGCTTGACCACCTACCATACCCCGTGAACCGGCCGCGATACTGAGCTGCTGAATCATGCGTAGACGCTGTGACGCCGAGATTCGTTCATCAGCTTGCGCGAGTAATTGAAAAGCTAAAGTCTGCAAGGCATCACCGGCCAAAATAGCGGTCGCTTCATCATAAGCACAATGACAAGTTGGCTTGCCACGTCGTAGAACATCATCATCCATCGCTGGCAAATCATCATGGATCAATGAGTACACATGAAGCAACTCGATGGCTGCAGCTGGAATATCCAAAAGCTCTGTTGGCACACCTAAAGCATCCCCAGTGGCATACACTAATAAAGGACGCATGCGCTTACCACCGTTCAAGACTGAATAACGCATCGCCTCATGCAAACGCATGGGTAGCACTTCAGTGGAAGGCAGCACACGTTCTAACAAGGTTTCAATGCGAGCTTGATAGGCTTGCAGGGTTAGGCTGACTGCCTCCACCTAGGCTTTATCCACTTTAAAATCGGTTTGGCTACCATCAGCAGCTAATAGCTTGACACGCTGCTCAGCCGCAGTGAGTGCTTCTTGGCATTGGCGAGTGAGTTGCACTCCACGCTCAAATTCTTTTAGGGAGTCTTCTAAAGAAAGGTCGCCCGTTTCCATTTTTAGAACTAAGGCTTCTAACTCTTGTAAGGATTGTTCGAAATCTGGCTTAATCGTTTCTTTTTTTGCCATAAATCACACTGTAGTGCCTTAATCGGTTTTTTGTTCGGGGCGAATCGCATTATAACTAGCCAGCTGCTCGGCAGTTGCTTCGCGTTGATAGCGATCTTTAAATTCGGTATAAGGCATACCATAAATAAGTTCGCGTGCCTGCTCATAATCTAAAGCCACACCCTGCTCGCTGGCCGCGCCTGCATACCATTTAGACATACAGTTCCGGCAAAAACCAGCCAAATTCATTAAATCAATGTTTTGCACATCAGTACGTTTTTGAAAATGCTCAGCTAACTTACGCCAAGCAGCTGCTTCGATTTCTAAGCGTGTTTGTTCATCCATATTCGCGTCCCTCTCTCTAAAACGCGCATAATTTTAAGCGGAAGGTCACATCTTCCGGCAATTGTTTCCCGCGCTCTGACAGCATATCAACCTCTACAAAACGTAAAGAAAAACGCTGTTTCCCTGAGCTAATTTCAGGGTAAAAGTTTTTATTGGCGGGTAATTCTAATTGGAGTAATTGATAAGCTTTGGTTAAACCCAAAGACATTTGAAAAAATCCGTCGCGTGCAGTGTATTCTTCACCATCACAATAATTGCGCATCAAATTCAGCATATAAGAAATAGCATCAGCGGTGATTACAAACGGCTGCCCCCAAGCAATCAAATCTGCTACACGCACTTGTGCTTCTTGCTCTTGCCATTGATTTAATAAGGGAATATCGACCCCATTCATGCCACCAGGTAATGAGGTACGTTGCCTTAAACTGCTGAAGAAAATATGTGAACGTAAATGCTGACCTAAAGCGCCACGTAAATGGTAAAGCGCATTAGTATGGTTATTGAGCGTCTCTAAAGTGGCATCCTGCTGATCTTGCACATCAAAATCACGCCGTACTGATTGTGTAACCCGATCTAACTCTTTGATGACATCGCTTTTAAGATCAATACGCACCACCAAATTATAGAGATCTAGCAGAATATCTAAAGCGGCCAAAGTGTCGGCTTGATCAGCTTGGGCCAAGTGATAGCGGAAACGCTTAACCAAAAACTCAAGCCGCAGGAAAAGCCTGATCTTTTCATTTAGCGGTTGTTCGTAAATGGTCATAAGCACAACTCAATAAGATTAAGGTTAAATACTAAAATAAACCTGCCTAAACGGCAAATTAACGACTGGAGAGACCGAGAAATTTCTTATGGAGTTGGTTGACTTGGAGTTCCAGAACTTCTTTAGTCGAAGTATTATCTAATATATCACTTGCAGCTTGTAATCTTAAATCACGCGAAGCCTGTACCTGCATTATCTGCTGGGTTTGGCCATCTGCTGTCTGATCGCGTGTCCGGACACGTTCAATTTGTTGGCTAGGCAAACAATCGACGACCACAACTCGATCAAACAGACTCTGATAGCCCTGTTCAACTAGCAACGGGACATCCACTATGACATAAGCCACGCCCGATTCAAACGCAGATTGCATAGCTTGTCCAATTCGCGTATGAATAATAGGATGCAAAATCCCTTCCAACTCAGTGCGGGCAGCAGGTTGTTTAAAAATCTGCGCGCGCATCCAAACTCTATTGAGTTCGCCTTCTACCGTTAAAGCTTCTGCACCGAATACTTTAGCCACTTGGATTAAAGCAGGCTCGCCTTTTTGGACAACTTCACGAGCAATTCGATCTGCATCAATAATAGACACACCTAAAGCACGAAAAGTAGCCACTGCACTACTTTTGCCACAACCTATACCGCCGGTTAGGCCAACTTTAAGCATACCAACCTCAACACAAAAAGGCCGGTTTGTTTCCAAACCGGCCTAGATAACTCTTAACTACACACGAGAGCGCTTTATGCTGCTACAGGTGCTTGCAGCGCGCGAATGTGGGCATTCAAGCGGCTTTTAAAACGAGCGGCTTTATTCTTATGAATAATGCCTTTATCTGCTGTTGAATCAATCACTGGTACTGCAGCTTGATAGGCTGACATAGCAGCTTCATGATCACCTGCAGCAATTGCATTCAGAACGCCCTTAACAGAAGTGCGCATGCGTGAACGCAGGTGTTTATTATGCATACGGCGCTTTTCATCCTGACGAACGCGCTTTTTTGCTGACTTTATATTAGGCAAGGGTCTTCTCCGCAAAACCGATCTAAAACTAAGCCGCACATTATGCAGATATTCCAAGCGAGCTTCAAGGATTAATCTAGGCAGCTTACAAAAAAGGGTTAAATAGCGCTTAGCTTAGCGCTACTCTTCTTCTGTACGACGAATATGGCTCAAAATTCCGTCTAACTCATCCAGATTATGATACTCAATCACCATTTTACCGCGCCCACGCTTGTTATAGCGAATCTCAACTTTCGCTCCCAATTGTTCAGCTAACTGCTGTTCGAGGCGCTTGACGTCGACTGAAACCATTGATTCTTTACGGGGTGGCGTGCCTTCTAGCAAATTTTTGACCAAACGCTCAGTTTCACGCACCGATAACTGACGTTGCACGACTTTCTGCGCCAGCTTAAGTTGTAACTCTGCTTGAGTGAGGCTCAATAAAGCGCGCGCATGCCCCATTTCCAGCAGGCGTTGTTCCAATAGTTGCTTTACTTCAGGGCTAAGCTCTAGTAAGCGTAATAAGTTAGTTACTGCAGCACGTGAACGCCCAACCGCTTCAGCGGTTTGTTGGTGCGTTAAGCCGAATTCATCAATTAAACGCCGTAAGGCTAAAGCTTCTTCTAGCGAATTAAGATCTTCACGCTGAATATTCTCAATCAAGGACATAGCGGCAGCCGCTTGATCAGGGATTTCGCGAATCACTGCGGGAATAGTGGTTAAACCAGCCAATTGCGCTGCCCGCCAACGGCGCTCCCCTGCTATCAATTCATAGCCGCCTAAAGTTAAGCGTCGCACGACTACTGGCTGTACTAAACCTTGAGCTTTGATAGAGTCTGCTAGTTCTTGCAGAGCCTGAGCATCCATATGGCTACGCGGCTGATAAGCGCCCGGCTGAATCTGCTCAACCGGTAGCTTTTGGAGAATCACTTCATCTTCAGGCGGCGTGGATTTGCGTGCGGAACTGAGCAGCACATCCAAACCACGGCCTAAGCCCGGCTTCTTGACCATTTATTTAGCTAGCCTCTTGAGTGAGCACAGTACCATTACGCCGTAACATCTCCGCAGCCAGCGCTAAATAAGCCAATGCACCTCGCGAGTTTTTATCGTATTCCAACACAGGCAAACCATGACTGGGCGCCTCGGCCAAACGGACATTACGTGGAATCGAGGTATTATAAACTTTCTCTTTAAAATGGCTCTGTAACTGATCAGACACATCTCGGGAAAGATTGCTACGCGGATCAAACATAGTGCGGACTAAACCCATGATTTGCAGATCTGCATTCGCTGTGCTTTGTATTTCATCAATGGTATTCACCAAAGCACTCAAGCCTTCCAAAGCGAAATATTCACATTGCATCGGAATCAACACGCTATCTGCGGCTACTAAAGCGTTCACAGTGAGCATATTTAACGAAGGAGGGCAATCAATGAAAATAAAATCAAATTGCTGGCGTACGGGTTCAAGCACCTCGCGCAAACGATACTCGCGTCGATCTTTTTGCATGAGTTCGACTTCCGCTACCGTCAAATCGGGTGTGCCGGGCAACATGGAAAGCTTTAGCTCAGGGATGAATTTCACGATTTCATGTACTTGAGCTTTACCGAGCAAGACATCATTCAGCGAAACCAATTGATTATGCTTTTCCAAGCCCATGCCAGTGGTAGCATTGCCTTGAGGATCCATATCAATCAATAGAACCTTACGCTGCATCGCTGCTAGAGAGGCGGCTAAATTAACACTCGTCGTGGTCTTGCCAACCCCACCTTTTTGGTTAGCAACTGCTATTACCTTGCTCATGCTTATCTCAGTAAACCACTGCCTAGGCAGTACGGGTAAGTTCTAGTAAATGGCGCTCAGCCTCTAAACCGGGAACCATTAATTGATGACTACAGGCCACACTCCAGCCTTGGGGTAATTCAGCAATCTCGCTCTCAGGATAACGTCCTTTCATAGCGTAGAGCCTCCCTTGCGCCTGCAAATGAATGCCGCTGACAGTAACAAAATCCGCTAAAGAGGCAAAGGCTCGACTGATAATGGCAGCAAACTTCTGTTCTGGCTGCCACTGCTCAACGCGCTTTTGTACCACTTTAAGATTAGCCAAACCCAACTCTAAAGCGGCCTGCTGAATAAACCGGGTCTTTTTACCATTGGTATCGAGCAAAGTGAATTGCTGGGTGGGGCGCATAATCGCCAAAGGAATCCCCGGCAAACCTGCACCACTACCAACATCAAGGCAGTGCTCTGCTTCAATAAAGGGCACGACACTCAAGCTATCCCAAAGATGCAGGGGCAACATTTGCACAGGATCACGCACTGCGGTGAGGTTATACACCTTATTCCAGCGTTGGAGTAGCTCAAGATATTGCTGTAACTGCTGATCCTGCTGAGTATTAAGTTCTAAGCCTAATTCAGCAGGCACGCCTGGCCAAACAACTGTCGTCATCAGGCACTCTCACGCATCGAGGCTAACGACTGTTTTTTTAAATACACCAGCAAAAGCGAAACTGCGGCGGGTGTAATCCCCGGAATTCGCGAAGCTTGGCCAATACTGGCTGGGCGCTGTGCTAACAGTTTTTGGCGTACTTCATTGGATAAACCACTGACTTTATTGTAATCAAAATCAGGTGGCAAACGTGTTTCCTCGTGACGACGTTGCTTATCAATTTCATCTTGCTGACGATCAATATAGCCCGCGTACTTGCATTGAATTTCTACCTGCTCTGCTACAGCGGGATCTGTTACAAGGCTGCCCACTATTTCCAAACTGGTTAAATTTGCATAGCTTACATTCGGGCGGCGTAGCAGATCATACAGTTTATAATCGCGCGCGAGCGTATCGCCAAATACCCGCTCGCTATCTTCTGCTGTCAAGCGGCTAGGATGCAATACAGTGCTACGTAAACGTTGCTGTTCAAGCTCAATGGCCTCACGTTTGACGCAAAATGCAGCCCAACGCTCATCGTCTACTAAACCTAATTCATGGCCTTTTTCAGTTAAGCGTAAATCAGCATTATCTTCACGTAACAGCAAACGATGCTCAGCACGGCTGGTGAACATCCGATACGGCTCTTTTGTGCCAAGCGTAATGAGATCATCAACTAGCACGCCCAGATAAGCCTGATCACGCAGCGGATACCAAGCTTCTTGCTCCTGCACATACAAGCCAGCATTTAACCCTGCTAACAAGCCTTGAGCAGCGGCCTCTTCATAACCCGTCGTGCCATTGATTTGCCCCGCAAAAAACAAACCCTGAATCGACTTAGTTTCTAAACTGGGTTTTAAATCGCGTGGATCAAAAAAGTCATATTCAATCGCATAACCCGGACGCACGATATGCGCATTCTCCATACCATCCATAGAGCGCACTAATGCGTATTGCACATCAAAAGGTAGGCTAGTAGAAATTCCATTCGGATAAATTTCGTGGGTATCTAAACCTTCTGGCTCAAGGAAAATTTGGTGGCGATCCTTATCGGCAAAGCGCACCACTTTATCTTCGATGGAGGGACAATAACGTGGACCAATCCCTTCAATCACGCCGGTATACATCGGTGAGCGATCTAAACCACCACGAATAATTTCATGGGTACGTGCATTCGTGTAGGTAATGTGACAAGGAATTTGTGCAGGATGCTCTTCAGCTTTGCCTAAAAAGGAAAAGACGGGAGTTGGTTTATCGCCGGGCTGGGCTTGTAGTTTTGAAAAATCAATCGTGCGCGCATCAATCCGTGGCGGAGTACCAGTTTTTAGGCGATCCACACGGAACGGCAGTTCACGCAAACGCTGGGCTAAAGCAATCGAAGGCGGATCCCCTGCTCTACCACCCGAATGATTTTCGAGGCCAATATGAATTTTCCCGCCTAAAAAAGTGCCTGTAGTCAATACAACTGCGCGTGCACTGAAACTCACACCCATTTGCGTAACTACACCGGCAACCCGCTCACCTTCAATTATTAAATCATCAGCGGCTTGTTGGAAAATTTGCAAATTAGGCTGGTTTTCGACAATAGTACGAATAGCGGACTTGTAGCGCACTCGATCGGCTTGCGCCCGTGTAGCTCGGACTGCGGGGCCTTTACTCGAATTCAGAATCCGAAATTGAATCCCGCCACGATCCGCAGCATGCGCCATTGCACCGCCCAAAGCGTCGACTTCTTTGACTAAATGGCCTTTGCCAATCCCGCCAATCGCAGGATTGCAGCTCATCTGCCCTATCGTTTCGATATTATGCGTGAGTAATAATGTGCGTTGCCCCATTCTAGCTGCAGCTAAAGCAGCTTCGGTGCCAGCATGGCCACCACCGATTACAATCACATCAAAAGTTTGGGGATAACGCATTACTTACTCCGAATTTGCTGAATTAAGCAGGGCAGCTTTGGCAAGCAGCTTCAGCTTCAACAGGTGCTGCTTGTTCTGGTTGGATACCTAAACGTGCAAACAGTTGCATATCATGGTTTTCGTCTGGATTATCCGTAGTTAACAAGCGATCGCCATAGAACATCGAGTTGGCACCCGCAAAAAAGCACCATGCTTGGGTTTCATCACTCATTTCGGTGCGGCCTGCGGATAAACGCACATACGACTTCGGCATCATAATACGTGCGACTGCAATGGTACGGATAAAGTCTAGTGAGTCTAGTTTATCATTCGCTGCT
This sequence comes from Thiolinea sp., assembly GCA_049290875.1. GTDB lineage: Bacteria > Pseudomonadota > Gammaproteobacteria > Thiotrichales > Thiotrichaceae > Thiolinea. The sequence continues at coordinate 15,010 of JBATOI010000034.1, read as the reverse complement.
AAGGGTGTGCCTTCAATCCGAACTAGATCATTGATCGGCACTGACTCTGGATGTTGCTTCATATTCGCGAGCTGCTGTAATAGTCGCGCACGATCTCGCTCTGTTTCACCCATACCTAAAATACCGCCGCTGCAGACATTAATACCTGCATTGCGCACATACTCTAACGTATCCAAACGATCTTGATAGCTACGAGTAGTGATGACTTGCCCATAAAATTCAGGCGAGGTATCAAGATTATGATTGTAATAATCCAAGCCTGCATGTTTTAAACGTTGCGCTTGCCGATCTGTGAGCATGCCTAAAGTGACACAAGTTTCCATGCCTAAATTTTTCACGGAGCTGACCATTTCGATCACTCGTTCCAAATTCTTGTCGGTCGGATTGCGCCAAGCAGCTCCCATACAGAAGCGAGTCGCACCATTGGCTTTGGCGGCCTGTGCTGCAATCATGACTTCATCTAAGGGCATTAAGCGCTCAGCTTTCAGGTCAGTATCGTTGCGAGCGCTTTGTGAGCAATAGCTGCAATCCTCAGGACAAGCGCCTGTTTTGATACTTAGCAAGGTACTAATTTGTACTTGATTGACTGTGAAATTTTGGCAATGAATTTGATGTGCTTTGAACATCAAATCGTTGAAAGGCAAGGCAAATAAAGCTTGAATTTCTTCGAGTTTCCAGTCATGGCGTAATTCAGTCACACTCAACCTCACTTTTCAATTTTAACATCATGCCAAGTTTCACGATTAATTTTTAATATCTGCCTAATCGCAAACGGAACCAAGGCCAGTGCAGAAAAAATCCAAACCGCCCACCACCAATTAACAAAAAAATCCCGAGAGGCAAAGGTCAGTATTACCACATAGGCTCCTGCTAAAGCATAATAATTATACGCACCAATCTGTGTGTAGTAACCAACACGAGCATTGGGGTGATGGCGTAACATCGCATACACTAATATTGACCCACCAAACCACAACGCAAAAAACGGCACAGGCAGTAGGCCCGCCAATATATTGCCATAATAGAAGATTCGCGCTGTCTTGCGTGAACTCTCAGCACTTATAATTTGCGTTTCAGCACTCATGATTGGAGCATCCTTGATTAGAAAGCGCTTAAGTCTAGTAGGCTTTACCTAGCTGTCAATGATACAGAACAAACGACATGCAAGAAAAAAGCCGGTTATTAAACCGGCTTTTTATTTTTATCGACTGAGCTTAAAGCTTATTCAGCAGCTTGAGCTTCGCCAGCACCATCGACTAAAGAAACATAGGCCATTGGCGCATTATCACCCGCACGGAAACCGCACTTAATAATACGTAAGTAGCCGCCCGGTCGTTGTTTGTAACGTGGGCCTAATTCAGTGAATAACTTAGCCACTACAGCTTCGTCACGTAAACGTGCGAAAGCGATACGGCGGTTATGCACAGAGTCCTCTTTAGAGCGAGTAATTAAAGGCTCTGCAACGCGACGCAATTCTTTCGCTTTTGGCAGAGTAGTTTTAATCGCTTCGTGGCGCAGTAATGAGTTGGTCAGGCTCTGTAACAGTGCTTTGCGATGGCTGCTATTACGGCTTAATTGACGACCAGATTTACGATGACGCATCTTAAAAATCCTTCAGGCGCTAGGCTAACTTTGCGAGTTAACCTACTTTACTATCTTTGTGATCGAGACCAGCAGGCGGCCAATTATCCAGCTTAGTTCCCAGAGTCAGACCATGCGAAGCCAACACGTCTTTGATTTCTGTTAAAGACTTTTTACCTAAGTTTGGAGTCTTTAATAGCTCAGTTTCTGTGCGCTGCACTAAGTCACCGATATAGAATAAATTCTCGGCTTTCAGGCAGTTAGCAGAACGAACGGTCAGTTCTAAGTCATCAACTGGACGCAGCAATACTGGATCAACTTCAGGCTGGTTGTCGATGTGGCGAATGGGTTCTTCAATATGAAGATCGAAGAATACGGCTAATTGCTGCTGCAGAATTTGCGCAGCCATACTCAATGCATTTTCTGCATCAATAGAGCCGTCGGTTTCAATCTCAACAATGAGCTTATCCATATCGGTACGTTGCTCAACCCGCGCACTGTCTACATTGTAGGCAACACGTAAAATCGGGCTATAGCTCGCATCCAACACCAAAGTGCCTAAAGGTAACTCTGGAGAGTCAGGGCCACGACGGATAGAAGCTGGCTGATAACCACGACCACTAGTAATGGTCAGATTTATTTCCAACTCGACATCGTCTTTAGTAATGTGTGCAATGACATAATCCGGGTCAATGATTTCAACATCATGATCCAATTCAATGTCAGCTGCAGTTACTGGGCCTTTGCCTTTTTTCTTCAGCGTTAAAGTTGCTTCGTCGCGTGAGTTTAAGCGTACCGCTAACTTTTTCAGATTGAGCAGGATTTCAACAACGTCTTCCTGCACACCCTCAATCGTTGTGTACTCATGAACAACACCAGCAATTTGTACTTCCGTAATTGCACTGCCCTGAATCGAGGACAGCAGGATACGACGCAGGGCATTGCCCAGCGTATGTCCAAAACCGCGTTCCAGTGGCTCTAGAGTGATACGGGATGTATTTAGCCCCAACTCCTGAACCTGGACATTACGTGGTTTCAGTAAATCAATCGTTTTTGAGGTCATGCTAGTCCCTGTAATCGTTACGAGTCGGTTGAAAATTACTTAGAGTACAATTCAACAATCAGTGACTCATTAATTTCAGCTGGCAGATCTGCACGATCAGGCGCAGACTTATAAGTCCCCTGCAAATCCTTCACGTTAACATCTACCCAAGACGGGAAACCTAACTGCTCAGCAACCTTAATCGAATCTTGTACACGAACTTGCTTTTTAGCTTTTTCACGTACCGAGATTAAATCGCCTGCTTTCACTTGATAAGAAGCGATGTTGACGATTTTGCCATTGACTAGAATTGCTTTATGGCTAACCAGTTGACGCGATTCAGAGCGCGTTGCTCCAAAACCCATCCGATATACTACGTTATCCAAACGCCCTTCTAACAAGCGCAACAGGTTCTCACCAGTAGAGCCTTTTTGCTGGGCTGCTTTCTTGAAGTAGTTACTGAATTGACGCTCAAGTACACCGTAAATACGACGCACTTTTTGCTTTTCACGCAACTGAACACCATAGTCAGACAGACGCCCACGGCCTTCGCCATGTTGACCCGGTTTTTTATCCAGCTTGCATTTTTTCTCAAGAGAAACACCGCGGCTCTTGAGATATAGATCTGTACCTTCGCGTCTGCTCAGTTTACAGGTCGGTCCAATATATCTTGCCATTGTTAACTGCTCCTGTTACACACGACGCTTCTTAGGCGGACGGCAACCATTATGTGGAATGGGTGTAACATCCGTAATGTTGGTAATTTTGTAGCCTACATTATTTAAGGCACGCACTGCAGACTCACGGCCAGGGCCAGGGCCTTTGACTTCAACATCTAAGTTTTTCAGGCCATACTCTTTCGCCGCAGTACCAGCACGCTCAGCAGCAACTTGCGCGGCGAATGGCGTGCTTTTACGTGAGCCACGAAAACCTGAACCACCTGAAGTTGCCCATGCTAAGGCATTACCTTGACGGTCAGTAATAGTAACAATGGTGTTGTTGAAAGACGCGAAGATGTGTGCAACACCGTCAGTAACCGTCTTTTTAATTTTCTTAGCGCGTGTATTAGCAACGCTCTTTTTGGTTGGCTGTTTTGCCATAACTTAACTATCCTGTAACCTGATCACTTACGGATTGGACGGCGCGGCCCTTTACGGGTGCGAGCATTAGTTTTGCTACGTTGTCCACGCACAGGTAGACCACGTCTATGACGGACGCCACGATAGCAGCCCATATCCATTAAACGTTTGATGTTCATGGAAATTTCACGACGCAGGTCACCCTCGACCAGGAACTTAGCAACTTCAGCACGAACTTTTTCAAGCTCATCTTCGCTCAAGTCACGAATCTTAGTTTGCGGTGCAATACCAGCCGCTTTACAAATGTCTTGAGCGCGCGGACGCCCAATTCCGTAAATAGCAGTTAAACCAATAACTGTATGCTTATTTACAGGAAGATTAATACCCGCAATACGAGCCATTAAAGATATTCTCCAGATTCTCGGAAAAGTTGGCGATTATGCCGAAACTTTTACTATTTATCAACAAATAACCCCTGCCGAGGCAGAGGTTATTTAAGGTCCTTACCCTAACCAGAGTAAGAACAATCTGTTTTTTAACCCTGACGTTGCTTATGACGCGGATCAGACGAGCAGATTACACGTACTACACCACTGCGACGAATAATACGGCAGTTACGGCATAATTTTTTTACAGAAGCTCTAACCTTCATGACAACCTCTTAACTAAATCAACTAACGCGTGGCGCCGGGGCGATTTGGCGTTTTGAAATTGGCTTTCTTCATCAGACCTTCGTACTGATGCGACATCATGTGAGCTTGTAATTGCGATAAGAAATCCATTACAACCACGACGATGATTAACAATGATGTACCACCAAAATAGAACGGCACATTCCAACCTAAGATTAAGAACTCTGGCAATAAACAAACTAAAGTGATGTAGATAGCGCCCACTGCGGTTAAACGAGTCATGACACCATCAATATACTTTGCAGTTTGTTCACCAGGACGAATCCCAGGAATAAAAGCACCTGCTTTCTTTAAATTGTCCGCAGTTTCACGTGAATTGAAGACTAAGGCTGTATAGAAGAAGCAGAAAAACACAATAGCCATGGCATAGAACAACACATAAAGAGGCTGCCCAGGCTGTAGCATATTAACGAAATTTTGAATGATCCCTGTACCATCTGAACCACTAAACCAGTGACCGAGGGTAGCAGGGAATAAAATAATGCTTGAAGCAAAAATAGGGGGAATCACACCCGCCATATTCAGTTTCAAAGGTAAATGGCTTGACTGACTGCGCCCTTGCTGGCGATTAGCATAGTTAACTGTAATCCGGCGTTGACCACGCTCCACAAAGATTACGAATGCAGTTACTACTACTACTAACAGCATCAACAAAATAACAAAGAATGGAGACAACTCACCCGTATTAACTAATTCTAAAGTGCCCGCTACTGCTGCTGGCAAACCTGCCACAATACCTGCAAAGATAATTAGTGAAATACCATTACCAATCCCACGCTCAGTAATCTGTTCACCTAGCCACATTAAAAATAAAGTACCGGTGACTAAAGTAATGACTGTAGTCAAGATAAAACCATAGCCCGGATTGATTGCGATAGTTTGACCACCACCTAGCTCTTGGCCACCTAAAGCGATAGCAACACCTAAGCTTTGGAACAAAGCTAATGCTACCGTGCCATAGCGAGTATATTGCGTTATCTTGCGTCTGCCAGTCTCGCCTTCTTTCTTTAATTGCTCAAGTGAAGGCACAACAGTAGTCATTAATTGAATAATGATGGATGCAGAGATATAAGGCATGACGCCTAAGGCGAATACACTTAACCGCTCTAATGCACCACCGGAAAACATATTGAAGACGCCAAGAATAGTCCCGCTGTTTTGCTCGAAAAACTGAGACATTGCTAACGGATTCACTCCTGGAACAGGAATGAAAGTACCAATTCGATAAACGATTAAAGCCAGCAGCACAAAAACGAGCCGCTGACGCACTTCAGTTATGTTTCCAAATCCTGCGAAGGATCCGGTTGAAGCAGGTGACTTTGCCATTTTTAGTAATTATTCCTCGATTTTGCCGCCCACGGCTTCAATCGCTGATTTAGCACCCTTCGTGACACCTAAACCTTGAATGGTGAAGGCTTTCTCGACTTTACCAGAAAGGATAACCTTAGCCTGTATAGTACGCGCTGGAATGACATTAGCTGCCTTCAAAGAAGCCAAACTAATCACATCGCCTTCAACTTTCGCCAGCTCGTCTAAACGAACTTCTGCAGTACGTGCACCAATTCTGGACACAAAGCCCATTTTGGGTAAACGACGTTGTAAAGGCATTTGACCGCCTTCGAAGCCTACTTTATGGAAACCGCCAGCACGAGACTTTTGACCTTTATGGCCACGGCCTGCAGTTTTACCTAGGCCTGAACCAATGCCACGGCCAACACGAGTACGCGCAGGGCGGCTACCCAGCGATGGTTGTAAGGTATTCAGTTTCATCTTAAGCTTCCTCAACCTTAAGCAGGTAAGAAATCTTATTGATCATGCCACGATTTTCTGGTGTATCAATAACTTCTACCGTGCGATTCATACGGCGAATGCCTAAGCCGCTAGCACATTGCTGATGGCTTTTCAAACGACCACTAATGCTACGCACTAGGGTCAATTTAATTTTTTTAACTTCTGACATGGCTTATCCTTTGATCTCTTCAACGGTTTTGCCACGCTTAGCTGCAATCATTTCTGGAGCATGCATAGAAGCTAAGCCACTAATGGTAGCGCGGATTACGTTGCCTGCATTCCGTGTACCAATACACTTAGACAGGACGTTTTTAACCCCAGCTACTTCAAGTACCGCACGCATTGCCCCACCCGCAATAACACCAGTACCTTCAGAAGCAGGCTGCATAAACACAGTCGCAGCACCAGAAGAATACTTAATGGGGTATTGCAGAGTGCCATCAACTAAAGCCACATTGATCATACTCTTACGAGCTTGCTCCATTGCTTTTTGAATCGCAGCGGGTACTTCGCGTGCTTTACCATAACCAAAACCGACACGGCCATTACCATCACCTACCACAGTTAATGCAGTAAAACTGAAGATACGACCGCCCTTTACTACTTTAGAAACGCGGTTAACATGAACCAGCTTTTCTTGCAGGCCGTCTGTTGACGCTGTTGTATTTTCTACCTTTGCCATAAGACTTAACCCTTAGAATTTCAAGCCAGCTTCACGAGCAGCATCAGCTAAAGCTTTGATACGACCATGATATTTAAAACCGGAACGATCAAAGGCTACCACTTCAACGCCTTGAGCTTTAGCACGCTCAGCAACCAGTTTACCAACTGCTGCTGCTGCATCCACATTACCGGTGTAATCTAATGTACCGCGCACGTCCTTTTCCACAGTAGAAGCACTCGCGATCACTTTATCCCCTTCAGGAGCAATGATCTGTGCATAGATATGACGTGGTGTACGATGTACACATAAACGAGTAGCACGTAATTCACGCATTTTACTACGTGCTGGTTTGCTACGACGAATACGACTAACTTTCTTTTCCATGCTATGCCACCTTACTTCTTCTTGGCTTCTTTACGGATGATGAATTCATCAACGTATTTCACACCTTTGCCTTTGTAAGGCTCTGGTGGACGATAAGCACGCACTTCAGCAGCAACTTGACCTACTTTTTGTTTGTCAACGCCACGGATAATAATCTCAGTCTGGCTTGGGGTTTCCACTGTAATACCAGCAGGTACTTCGTACACAACTGGATGTGAGAAACCTAAAGACAGGTTTAATTTACTACCTTGAGCTTGTGCACGATAACCAACGCCAACCAATTGCAGTTTCTTTTCGAAACCTTCGCTGACGCCTTTAACCATGCTACTGGTTAAAGCGGAAGTTGTACCAGCTAGAGCCCAAGCGCTTTCTGCACGTGGGCGAAATTTCAATACGTTATCTTCTTGGGTAACTTCTACATCTGCATGGACTTGTAGTTCCAGTGAACCTTTAGAGCCCTTGACATTCAGACGCTGCCCGTCAATTTTGACCTCAACACCCGTAGGTACTGTTAGGCCTCTTTTCGCAATACGTGACATGAGAATCTGCCTACCTTACTCAACCACACAGATGACTTCGCCACCTTGACCCATTGCACGTGCTGCACGATCACTCATGACACCTGCGGAGGTCGAAACGATAGCCACACCATAACCACCCATGACTTTAGGCAGTTCATCTTTGCCGCGAAACACACGCAGGCCAGGACGGCTAGTGCGAGCAATACGGCTAATAACAGGTTTACCTTGGAAGTACTTTAATTTAACTGTAGTGACTGGCTTACCGCCATTTTCATCTACATCAAAACCAAGAATATAACCTTCATTCAGTAAAACTTCTAAAATCGCTTTCTTTTGCTTGGAAGCTGGGAAAGAAACAGTCGCTTTACTAGCACTTTGACCATTACGAATGCGAGTCAGCATATCGGCAATCGGATCACTCATACTCATGATATTTCTCTCCTCTTACCAGCTGGCCTTAGTTAAACCAGGCACATCACCACGCATGGCTGCTTCACGTAATTTGTTACGGCATAAGCCGAATTTACGGTAAACGCCGTGTGGACGACCTGTCACGTTACAACGACGCTGCTTACGCACAGTACTGCTATCGCGTGGTAACTTTTGCAGTTGAGTCGTCGCAGCTATCACCTCTTCGAAAGAGCTAGCTGGACTTGCAATAACTTTTTTAAGTGCAGCACGTTTATCAACGTATTTTGCTGCAGTCTCAGCACGTTTAACTTCACGTGCGATCATGGATTTCTTTGCCATGTAATCTCGTATCCTTTTACTGTCTGAAAGGGAACTTGAAGGCTTCGAGCAGAGCTCGCCCTTCTTCGTCAGTTTTAGCAGTAGTGGTAATAGTAATATTCATACCGCGTAGAGCATCGATTTTGTCGTAATCAATTTCTGGGAAAATGATTTGCTCTTTAACGCCCATATTGTAATTACCACGACCATCAAAACCTTTTGGGTTCAGACCACGGAAGTCACGGATACGAGGAATAGACACATTCACTAAACGGTCTAAAAACTCATACATGCGCTCACGACGCAAGGTTACCTTGCAGCCAATAGGCCAGTTGTCACGAATTTTGAAGCCAGCAATTGACTTGCGACTCAAAGTAACAACCGGTCTTTGACCAGCGATTTTAGTCATGTCATTGACTGCATGCTCAATAACTTTTTTATCACCTACTGCTTCACCTAAACCCATATTCAGGGTAATTTTGGTGATACGAGGAAGTTGCATTACATTTTGTGTACCGAGTTTCTCTGTCAATTCTTTAATGACAGTTTCACGGTAATATTGCTGTAACCTTGCCATGAAATATTTTACCTATTAAGCGTCTACGCGCTCACCGTTGGACTTAAAGACACGGACTTTCTTTCCATCTTCCAGGAGCTTGAATCCAACCCTATCACCCGAACCTGTAGTTGGGTTGACTAACATGACATTAGAAGCATCAACTGGCATTTCTTTTTCAATCACGCCACCTTGAACACCTAATGTTGGGTTCGGTTTTTGGTGTTTCTTAACAACGTTAACACCTTTTACCAATACTTTACCGGTCGCCAGAACTTGCATCACTGAGCCACGGCGACCTTTGTCTTTACCAGTTATGATAACGACTTGATCATTTTTACGAATCTTTTGCATCACTTCACCTACTCTATGTCAGCTCAGCCGTCTTAAAGCACTTCAGGTGCTAGCGAGATAATCTTCATAAAGCGGTCACCACGTAATTCACGGGTTACCGGGCCAAAGATACGAGTTCCGATAGGCTCTAATTTATTGTTGAGTAATACGGCTGCATTACCATCAAAACGAACCACAGAACCATCACTACGACGCACACCTTTAGCAGTACGAACGATGACTGCGTTATACACATCACCTTTCTTAACTTTACCGCGTGGAATCGCGTCTTTAATACTTACTTTGATTACATCGCCGATATTTGCGTAACGACGGTGAGAACCACCTAAAACCTTGATACACATTACACGACGTGCACCACTGTTGTCTGCAATTTGCAGCATTGATTGCATCTGGATCATGTTTATTCTCCGTCTTTAGGGTTAGCCAGCTGCACGCTCGACAACCTTAACCAAAGTCCAGTGCTTGGTCTTTGACAGAGGGCGGCACTCTTTAAAACTTACAGTGTCGCCAACCTTGCACTCATTATTCTCATCATGAACATGATACTTTTTAGAGCGCTTGATAAACTTCCCATAAATAGGATGCTTTACTTGACGCTCCATCAATACCACGATGGATTTATCCATTTTGTCGCTGATGACGCGCCCCATCAAACTGCGTTCGACTTTAACTTCTTCGCTCATCATCATTTACCTGCAACTTTCTTTTCTGACAGAATCGTTTTAATACGTGCAATTTCGAGACGCACACGCTTCACATCTGAAGGACGTGACAACTGGCCAGCAGCCTGTTGCATACGCAATTTAAATTGCTCTTTCAGGTTTTCAGTCAGTTCAGACTTGAGCTCATCAACGGACTTTTGACGTAATTCTTCTGCTTTCATCACATCACCTGACGGGAAACGAATGCTGTTTTAAACGGTAGCTTGGCTGCTGCTAAGCGGAAAGCTTCACGTGCCAACTCTTCACTAACACCTTGCATCTCATAGAGTACAAGGCCTGGTTGAACTAGGGCTACCCAGTATTCAACATTACCTTTACCTTTACCCATACGGACTTCTAAAGGCTTTTTACTGATGGGTTTGTCAGGGAATACGCGAATCCACAACTTACCACCACGGCGTACATGACGATTAATCGCACGACGCGCTGATTCAATTTGGCGAGCAGTCATACGACCACGCTCTAATGCTTTTAATCCGTATTCGCCGAAGCTAACTGCATTGCCTGCTTGGGCTAAACCGCGGTTGCGGCCTTTATGCATTTTACGGAATTTGGTTCTTTTGGGCTGTAACATCTCAAACCTCTATCACTTCTTCTTTCTAGCCTGCTGGTTATTTGCATTCCCAGAGTTAGATTGTTTCTGTTCAAGGTCAAAGACCTCACCCTTGAAAATCCAAACTTTCACACCAATGATGCCGTAAGTAGTTAAGGCTTCAGCAGTGGCATAGTCGATATCAGCACGCAACGTATGTAAGGGCACACGACCTTCACGATACCATTCGGTACGTGCGATCTCAGCACCATTTAAACGGCCTGCTACGCTAACTTTAATACCCAAAGCGCCTAAACGCATAGCATTACTAACTGCACGCTTCATGGCACGACGGAACATAATCCGACGCTCAAGTTGGCTAGTAATGCTTTCAGCTACTAACTGTGCATCTAATTCAGGTTTACGAATTTCTTCAATGTTCAACTTCACATTATTGACATGCAAACCCATGATGCTAGCAACAGCAGCGCGTAATTTCTCAATATCCTCACCCTTCTTCCCGATAACCATACCAGGACGAGCAGTGTGAATAGTGATGAAAGCAGACTTCGCTGGACGCTCAATTTGAATGCGGCTAACTGAAGCTTCTTTCAATTTTTTCTTTAAAAATGCACGAACTTCTAAATCCTTATGCAAGAATTCAGCATAGTCTTTACCTTCTGCATACCACTTTGAACGCCAATCAGATGCGATGCCAAGACGGATGCCAGTTGGATGTACTTTTTGACCCATATTTAACCTCTGACCTCAATCGCCAACAGCGACAGTGATATGACTGGTACGTTTCAAAATGCGGTTTGCACGACCGTTGGCACGAGGACTAATACGTTTCATCGTCGGACCTTGATCAACAAAAACAGTTTTCACAGAAAGTTCATCGACATCCGCACCATTGTTATGCTCAGCATTAGCAATAGCAGATTCCAGAACTTTCTTAATAAGCTCAGCGCCTTTTTTGGGGCTGAATGTCAAAATTTCCAAGGCTTTACCAACTGGCAGCCCACGAATTTGATCAGCAACTAATCGACCTTTCTGAGGCGAAATACGCGCAAAGCGCAAACGAGCTGCAACTTCCATATTTATACCCCTTACTTCTTCGATTTCTTGTCGGCGGCATGACCACGATAAGAACGGGTAGCTGCGAACTCACCCAACTTGTGGCCAACCATATTTTCATTAACCAACACAGGTACGTGTTGTTTGCCGTTATGCACAGCAATCGTCAAACCAACCATATCTGGCAGAATCATTGAGCGGCGAGACCAAGTCTTAATCGGCTTGCGATCATTCTTAGCAACCGCAGCTTCAACCTTACTCATCAAATGATGGTCAACGAAAGGACCTTTCTTTAGTGAACGTGGCACGACTTAATCCCCTTACTTCTTGTTCCGGCGACGTACGATCATCTTATCGGTACGCTTATTACTACGAGTCTTGTAACCCTTGGTTGGAACACCCCAAGGCGTTACTGGATGACGACCACCAGAGGTACGACCTTCACCACCACCATGTGGATGGTCAACTGGGTTCATAGCGACACCACGCACTGTTGGACGCACACCGCGCCAGCGCTTAGCACCTGCTTTACCCAGCTTAATCAAACCATGTTCAGAGTTACCGACTTCGCCGATGGTTGCACGACACTCAGATAAAACCTTACGCATCTCACCAGAACGCAATCGCAGAGTAGCGTAGTTGCCTTCTTTAGCGACCAATTGCACAGAAGCGCCAGCGCTACGTGCTAATTGAGCACCTTTACCTGGACGCATTTCGATGCAATGCACAACAGAACCTACTGGGATATTACGCAAAGGTAATGAATTACCTACCGCAATAGGGGCATGTTGCCCAGAAATAACTGAATCGCCAGCAGAAAGGTTTTTCGGTGCGATAATATAACGACGTTCGCCGTCCGCGTACAGTACTAATGCAATATTAGCGCTACGGTTAGGATCGTACTCTAAATGCTCGACACGCCCTGGAATTTCATCCTTACGACGCTTGAAGTCTACTAAGCGATAATGTTGACGATGACCACCACCGATGTGGCGTACAGTCATACGACCTCGATTATTACGACCACCGCTCTTGGTTTTCCGCTCCAGTAGGCTTTTGCAAGGTGCACCTTTGTGCAACTCCTTATTAACAACATGGACCTGGAAGCGACGCCCTGGAGATGTTGGTTTTGCCTTAACGACTGCCATGACTAATCCTTAACCTTATTCAGCGGAAGCATCTAGAGATTGACCTTCAGCCAAGCGTACATACGCTTTTTTCCAGTCACTACGATGACCAGCACGACGACCGAAGTTCTTCTGCTTACCTTTAACATTGACAGTCCGTACTTGGTCAACAGAGACCTCGAATAACACTTGAACTGCCTCTTTAATGTCTTCTTTAGTTGCTGTCTTAGCAACTTTGAAAACATATTGATTTGCTGACTCAGTAGCAGCGACGCTCTTTTCGGTCATGCGCGGAGCCAACAATACTTTGTACAAATAATCTTGGCTCATGCCAACCACTCCTGAATCTTTTCTACCGCTGAGCGAGTCATTACAACCTTTTCATGCCCTACCAAGCTCACTGGATTCAAATCAGCTACCGAAGTAACTTCGCAATAAGGAATATTGCGTGCGGCCAGCAAAACATTGACATCAGCAACTTCAGATACTAACAGCACATCATTAGTACCATAATCTTTCAATTTTGCGATCATTAATTTAGTCTTGGAATCTTCCAAACTTAAAGAATCAACGATCACAAAACGATCCTGACGAACCAATTCAGATAGAATTGCGCGCATCGCAGCACGGTACATTTTCTTATTGAGTTTTTGCTCAAAGTTACGTGGACGAGCTGCGAAAGTCACACCACCAGTACGCCACAAAGGACCACGGGTAGTACCCGCACGCGCACGGCCTGTACCTTTTTGGCGGAATGGCTTCTGACCACCACCACTTACATCTGAACGGTTCTTTTGAGCTTTAGTGCCAGAACGCCCTGCTGCCATATAAGCAACAACTGCCTGATGCACTAAACCTTCATTAAATTCGCGGTCAAACACCACTTCATTTACGGTAAGGGTGCCGCCGTTTGCTACTTGCAATTCCATACCTAAATCCTTATGCCTTTACGGAGCGCTTCACGGAGACGCTACCACCAGTAGCACCAGGAACTGCACCCTTCACTAATAACAAATTGCGCTCGGTGTCAACACGGATAACTTCTAAGTTCTGCACGCTAGTATTCACACCACCCATACGACCAGCCATTTTCTTACCAGGGAAAACACGGCCTGGAGTTTGGTTTTGACCGGTAGAGCCTGGTACACGGTGAGATCTTGAGTTACCGTGAGTAGCATCCTGACCACGGAAGTTGTGGCGCTTAATGGTACCAGCATAGCCTTTACCCTTACTAACGCCAGCCACATCAACGTATTGGCCTTGCTCGAATAGACTGACCGTCAATTCAGCGCCTGCTTGATACTCAGAGGCCGCATCAACACGCGACTCTTGTACCTTGATCCCAACTGGAACACCAGACTTGGCGAAATGCCCAATCAGAGCTTTATTCACACGTGAAGCTTTCTTCTCACCTGTAGATAATTGAATAGCTTCATAGCCATCACTTTCTTTAGTTTTGACTTGAGACACACGGTTTGGCGCAATCTCTAAAACGGTGACAGGAACCGCATCCCCAGATTCACCGAAAATACGGGTCATACCGATCTTGCGACCCAATAGACTGATAGCCATTTGCTTACCTCTTCACTACTCTGACGAGCACTTCTGCTAATTTCTTGTCTTTAGAAAAACTCGGCTCGACAATATGTCGAGCCGAAGAAAGCCGCGCATTATATACATAAAATTAACGCACGTTAAGTATTTATTTCAAATCAGTTCAATTTTATTTGAACATCAACGCCTGCCGCTAAATCCAGCTTCATCAATGCATCAACGGTTTTGTCAGTAGGATCAATAATATCCATCAAACGCTTATGAGTACGGATCTCATATTGGTCACGAGCATCCTTATTCACGTGTGGAGAAATCAGGATAGTGTGACGTTCAATACGAGTTGGCAAAGGGATTGGACCTTTTACACGTGCACCAGTACGTTTTGCAGTTTCAACAATTTCCATTGCTGAACGATCAATCAAACGATGATCAAATGCTTTCAGACGAATACGAATTCTTTGGTCAGACATAAATTTTACTCAACAATTTTAGCGACGACACCGGCACCGACTGTACGACCGCCTTCACGGATCGCAAAGCGTAAACCATCTTCCATCGCAATCGGATTGATCAGAGTGATTACCATCTTCACGTTATCACCC
>JBATOI010000033.1:0-106737 GCA_049290875.1 Thiolinea sp. | reverse complement strand
GAGTGTTTCGAGGTTCATGATCGTTTTCATCCTAGGGATCATGAACAGGTTACGCCACGCCGTCAGGCTCATTTTATGCTGGAATCTCGCACACGCTTCAGGCTCATTTTATGTTGGAGAAGGCTGTTCGGTGCTTTTCAGCACGGCATCCGCTAAGATTTCAGTGAGCACTTCGGCCAAACTACGCTTAAAGCCATCCGGCGCGAGGGTATGACGATACCCTCCGGGCTTGGTCATGAAAGCGGACAAAGCCGCTTCAGCTAACACTAAACCAATCTGAAACTCCCCTAAATCAAAATGCCAGACACACAAACGGTTTAGAACTGGGTCATTGCGTGGTTCATGGCGATTAATCGCTAACTGGCAATAATCCTGATAGCTAGGCAGTAACTCACGCTTCACCTCATTAGCCCGTTGCCGACTACGAATGGCTGATAAGCGTCTGACATCATCCGCTAGCTTAATTTTTATCAGCCGGAACTCACGCTCAGCACTCCAATCCTCCTCAAGCGAGGGTTCAAGTTCTGCGGTTTGAGCCACTGCATCAACCCGTGGCAGTACCACGGGTTGCGCTTGTGACCAATGACGGGCCGCCGGTGAGATCATGGCTTACACCCACGCCCCTGTAGCGCTTTTCAGCTTAATCGCTTCAGGGCGAACACCGGCAAACTTGCCTAAGTCTTCAATCACATAAGCATCATTGCTACTTAAATATTCCTCGACCCGATCCCGTTTGGGGTTGTCAATCATGGCGCGGCGGACTGCACCCAATTGGAAGTAAATCGACAGATTGTCGTAACTGGTAATCACTGCCCCACGATTCGGGAAGAACGGCACGGTAACGGTCGGCAAACCGGCGACCGCTTGATTCGCTAGCCAAATTTGTAAGGCATTGCGCTCGGTGCCAGCGGTGGATTGGTTGTAAAGGGTCAGGCCATGATTGACCCATAATTCACGCCCCACAATCAGAATGAGGTCATCCCCGCCTTGATGCCACGGGTCTAACAGATTGCTGAGCATGTCAAACGCCAAAGCGTCTAAGGTGTTATAGAGACCGCCTTCTCCAATAGTGTATTCATCAGCCGTTTCAGTACCTGTTGAGTCATAACCCATTAAACGCTGCGGAGCATTGAGGCGAGCACGTTCTAACCAACCGATATTCACATCTTGCAGCAGTGAGTTAGCGGCTTTATCGGTATCACTGGTGGTATTAGTTAGCCCATTCCAGCCAATCATAATGCGATCTAAAGCCACCCGTTTGAGAACGGCTAAGCGATAGCGACGGGCAAAATCGGGAAACTTTGCCCATGCGTCCATCGTGCGATAGCTGATATGGGTGTCAAAGTTGGTTTGCTTAGCTTCATAGTCATTTGGCTCTAAGGAACCGACATAAGCGGTTTCACGCTCCTTGGTATCCGTATCAGTACGACTAGCCACTGGGCTACCGACCCCTAAGCCAAGTTTTTGCCCTTTTTGCTCACCCACACCAATAATATTGATTTGTTTGAGAAAATCAGAGGATTCGCCCATCTGTTCAACGAGCTTTTGTTCGACAGAGGGGGCTAGATTGAATTTTTCACTCACATCGAGCACTTGATTAGCCGATGCGGTTTCTTTTTTGATTTGATTGAATTTAATACGAGTATCGTTGTTCATTGCTGTAAATCCTTCGTTAACAAGTCAAGGTTTCGTGAATCGTGCGACCACCCTGCTCTGGGCGCTTGGGTGTTGTGTCTTCGGCCATAAACGCCTCAAAACGCCGCCCTAAATCGGCATAGGGTTCCATCATTTGCTGGAGTGCTTTGATTTGCTGTTCAAGCTCAGCTAAACGCTGCTGACTAAACTTTTCTGGTTGGGGTGGTGTGATTGGTACGCCTTTGAAGTCAGGCTCTTTTTGGATGGTGAGTTTTTCGAGTAGAGCACGAATCGCCTTAAGATCGTCTTGTTCAGCACATTGGCCGAACTCACAGACCAAGGGAGAACTGAATAGATTTTGCGGGTGTTGAGAGGTGCTGAACTGCATGATGCCTGTACCAATACTTGCAGGTGAATCAGTGACTCCGACACCCATCAAGTAAGCGCCACCCGTGGCAGGGAAATTAGGCAGTATTTCAATACTAAGGTGGAGCTTCTGCCCATTGCGAACCATCGCAATTAGTTCAGGCGATGGCTCTAATTGCACAGATAAAGCGATCTTGCCCGCTAGAACTCCTTCATTCAACAGCTCGGCTTTTACAGCAACCACACTGCCCAAGGCTTTGAATACGCTATCTGGCATAAGGCCGCGCAGGTGTTCCAACCAGATTTGTGCATGGTAGAGGTTGCGATCATAGGTGGATGCGATTTGCTCAATTTGTTCTTTCGTAATTTCCCGACCATCGGCAGTTTTGCCTTCTACGGCGGCGCGTATCCAGTCGGTTTTTATTGGTGTAGACATGCAAAGTTATTCCCTTGTTGAAAAGCTTTATCTTCAAGGGATTACCTGATTTTTTATACTTATTGCTATCCAGCCACGCGCCGCGCTGGACAACAAATTAAGCGGTTATGCAAAAAAAGCCTTGGCACTGCATAGCTAACGCCTTGCAATCTTAAAAACAGCAAGCTGATCAAGCAGAATATCGCGTCAGGGGCGGGGGGGAGGATAGAAAATAACTACGTAAAAATTACGAGTGTTTTTTTACGAGCGGAAACGGCTCAAAAGCTTATACAGACTGGCTTTCTGGAGGGTTTCATATGTTTTTAGGGGTGAAAAACGGATAAAAAACAGGAGGGGTTATTCACAGGTTTTTGTTAAATTCTGCATTCGCTTTGTTTTTTTAAATTCAGCTTGACAAGCGCTGAAAACAAAAAAGCCGGAACATGTCCGGCTTGTCAGAAAGTGTTAGTGTGTAGGTCAACAATCTAGGCAGCTACTTTGCCCGCTTGCATTTCCTCACGAATGACACGCCGTAAGGTATCCTCTAACGGTTCGGCCTGTTGCTTGATATGGGCTTTCAATACCTCATTCATCAAGCTTTGATAATTGCCACCACCTTCAACTTGTGCCTTAAACCAGTCAATAATTTCAGGATCAAGCCGAATGGTAATTTTCTCTTTAGTGGTCTTGGCGACCGCTCCACGCTTGCCCTGACTAAAATCATAGTGATCTTTCATTACTAATCATGCACTGCTTCATTCAAGGCTTCCATAATCACCGACTCACTCACACCACGCCGCTTGAGGCTGGAGACTAAAGCGGTCACAGCATCATTATCCAAGCGCTCAAGATCACGCCTTAGACCTTGCCCGACATAGGTTTTTAGTAAACCTTGATAACCTGTAAACCCTAAACTAGGCGCTATCCGCTTGAGGTCTTCCACCACATCAACAGGCATACGCAAGGTGATCGTCGTCATCGGACGTTCTTTGACTAAGCGATTTTTGAGCACTTCAATTTTCATAATATTCTTGTTCCTTCCGCGTTGCTTTGCGGGCAGAGATCAGCCTAATACGGTCATCTTCAATTTGAATATGCACTACAAACAGCAAGTTCCATGCTTTGTCCATGCCAATAATCGCCTCTCTACTTTCATCATTCCGACTTGCATCAACTAATTTGATAAACGGGTCGAAAAACGCTTGCGCCGCTTGTTCAAAACTGATGCCAGCATGTCGATGTTTATTAGCAGTGGCTTTAGTGGCATTCCAGACGAACGTAATACCATTTAAGGCATACACAACATCCATTAGTTATAGTGCTCCGTATTGCTTTTGTAAATACATTAGCAGAAGTAGCTTAACTTTGCCGCGCCTTGATCTTTTCCGCTGCCCACTGGCGTTCGGGTTCACTCACTACCCCATTAGTCACACCCTCCAACTGATAGCGCTCGCCACCTTGCACCAGTGCGGCCAAATAGCGCCCGTGGTGGGTGTGCATTCTCAGTACCTTTTGCACCACCTTCTTACTACCACCGGGGAACTGTTCATCATTCACCAGCTTGAATAAGTCTTTATCAATGCCAATCGCCAACGGCTGGAAGTTCAACCAAATCGGGAAGGCATTCAAGCGGTCGTTCAGTTCCTTGGCTTTTAAGTCACTGGGAGCAATGGTGGGCTTCTTGGTGGGTTTACGGGCGGGTTTCTTCTTATTCGTGGGCTTGCCTTTTGGGTTGGCAGGCTTAGCGGGTGCAGGGTTTAAGTCTTCACGGCGGATGATGCGCTTGCCGCCACGGCTCAAGGTGTTGCTCGGTGTGGTGCTAGTTGGCTTTCTATTGAGGCTCAAGGTTTTTTTCGGTGTCTCGGTCATGGTTTCTCTACCCGTGGTTTGGATGAATCGGGGTTTCCCGCTTCGCGGTGTTGTATAGGGGCAAGTGTAGCACCCTACCCTTGTCTTGGAAGAAAAAACCAAGGGTGAAGGCTCTCCTTTTCAAGTTCACTTTTGGAAGTGTCGCAACTGTCGCAACTGTCGCAGTCGCAATTGCGACAGTGAGCTTATGGGGTGTTTAGTAGGTAGTAAGAAGATAGATTAATTATTAAATAGTTAATAAAAACAATAATTTATTATTTATTTATATAATATAAATAATATCTATATATTGGTTATTTCTCTCTTTCCTCCATCTACTGTCGCAACTGTCGCAACATTTTTGAACCCTGCGACAGTGACACAAAAAAGCCGGAACGTGTCCGGCTTCGTAGAAGTCATTTACCTTTGGTTACTTTGCTTTTCTAAAGGTCAATATCTGACCACCTACTCGTAAGCTATCGAGGTAGTCTGCCCAAGCTTGCAGCATTTCGCGCCGCTCCTCTAAATACTCAGCTCGGTTATAAGCGGCTCGAATCTGATTAGACTCTTTGTGGGCAAGCTGGCGTTCAATGGCATCAGGATTCCAACCTAATTGATTCAACAAGCTGGAAGCCATGCCCCTAAACCCATGCGGTGTGATCATCTGGTTATCATAGCCCATTGTTCTTAGTGCAACTCTTACCCCATTGTCACTCAGTGGCCTGCTAGCGCCTCTCGCACCGGGGAACACATACTTAAATTGGCCTGTGTAGGAATACAGCTCCTTGAGGAGTGCCACCGCTTGCCGTGATAAGGGGACAATATGCACGCTTTGGTTCGCTTGCTTAATATGAGTGGGTGCTTTCATACGCTTAATAGGTATTGTCCAAGTAGCTTGATCAAGGTCGATTTCCGCCCATTCTGCCGCCCTAAGCTCTCCGGGTCTTAGCAACACTAAAGGCGATAAACACAAGGCACTACGCACCACCAGCGAACCTTGATAAGCATCCATATCCCTGAGCAATTGCCCAATTTTTACCGGGTCGGTGAGAGTTGCAAAATGCTTTTTAGTACGTGGTTTTAGAATGATGTTGTTGTCTATGTCGGCTGCTGGGTTACGTTCGGCTAGCTCTAAGGTCACAGCGTAGGTATAAACTTGGTGAATATATTGCTTCACGCGCCGGGCTGCGTCCCCTGCTCCTCGTGCTTCCACACGCTGAACCACACGGATAATATCGGCTGGCTTTACTTCATTAATCTGCATTGCACCGAATGCTGGAAAAACATCTTTCTCAAGGTAGCGCTGTACTCGTACTGCATGGCTTTCTGACCATGTAGGCAGGCTACGCGCCAACCATTCCAAGGCGATAGCCTGAAAACTACGTGAATTTATCTCAGCCTTGGCAGCCTTCATTTGTTTGCGATAACTGCGGGGATTAATACCACGCGCTAATAAGGTTTTAGCCTCTTCATGCCGTTCCCGTGCTTCTTTTAAGCTCACTGTAGGGTAGGTTCCTAATGACAACTCCTTGCCCTTGCCATCCCACCGATAACGATAGTGCCAATACTTGCCTGAGGTGGTGACGTGTAAGCGTAACCCTTCCCCATCTGCATAATCTGCTGGCTTGCCATCTACTTTTGGTTTGGCATTCTTAACGATTGAATCTTTTAGCTTTTTAGTCATTTTGTGTAGGTCTCTTTTCTAAATCCTGAAAACCTACACACTAACCTACACAATTTACTGGGATACGGTGGAACACCTTGGAACACTATGAAACAAAAAAGCCCTTGCAGATTGCGGCCTGCAAGGGCTTTTGAGACATCATGGAACACCATGAAACACATCATTGGTGGGTCTGGAGGGACTTGAACCCGCGACCAATCGATTATGAGTCGACTGCTCTAACCAACTGAGCTACAGACCCGAAACTATCACTTGATTTGCCTTAAGACAAAGGTAAAGTATCAGTGCCATCAAGGAAGCTGCGTAGCATATCCGAACGGCTCGGATGACGCAATTTTCTCAAGGCTTTCGCTTCGATCTGGCGAATCCGCTCACGGGTGACATCAAACTGCTTACCGACCTCCTCCAAAGTGTGGTCGGTATTCATATCGATCCCAAAGCGCATGCGTAGCACTTTCGCTTCACGTGCCGTCAGACTACTTAACACTTCACGAGTCACTTCACAGAGGCTGCGAGTTGTAGCCGAGTCTAAGGGCGACATGATATTGCCGTCTTCAATGAAGTCACCTAAATGCGAGTCTTCATCGTCACCAATCGGTGTTTCCATCGAAATGGGTTCTTTCGCAATCTTCAACACCTTACGGATTTTGTCCTCAGGCATATCCATCGCAACAGCTAACTCTTCTGGAGTCGCTTCCCGTCCCATTTCTTGTAATAGTTTGCGCGAAATGCGGTTGAGTTTATTGATGGTTTCAATCATGTGTACTGGAATACGAATCGTGCGTGCTTGGTCAGCAATCGAGCGTGTAATTGCTTGGCGAATCCACCAAGTTGCATAGGTCGAGAACTTATAGCCACGGCGATATTCGAACTTGTCGACCGCTTTCATCAAACCAATGTTGCCTTCTTGAATCAGATCCAAGAATTGCAAACCACGATTGGTGTATTTCTTGGCAATCGAAATAACCAAACGTAAGTTGGCTTCAACCATTTCCTTCTTCGCACGACGTGCTTTCGCTTCACCGACCGACATGCTGCGATTGATGTCTTTGATCTGAGAAATAGTCAGGCTGCACTCACGCTCAATTTCTTGTAATTGCTGTTGAACAGCCAGTACATTTTTCTTGAAGGCTTGTACCTGAGCTGCACCACCTTGATCAGCGACATAACGATCTAACCATGCCAAATCTGTTTCATTTTGTGGGAAACTTTCCACAAAAACTTGACGTGACATACCGCCCTTTTGCACACAGAGCTTCATAATTTGACGCTCATGCGAACGGATGCGGTTAACGATCTCATTTAACTGATTCGTTAAAGTGTCAATCACCGGCTGTGCTAAGCGGAACTCCATGAATTTCGCAGCTAAAGCATCACGTGCAGTCGTGTAGGCAGAGCCACCTTTTTCACGTAAAGCGGCAGCTTCGTCATATAAAGCGCTTAATTCAGCAAACTTTTGTGCCGCTTCTTCGGGATCAGGGCCTAAGTCGACAGGGTTTTCTTCGACGACTTCTTCGTCTTCTTCACCAACGACCACTTCTGGCGTTTCATCATCGCCCGCAACTAAAGCTTCTTCCTCTTCAGTACGTACTTGAAATGGCTGTAAAGGCCCCTCATCCACTGCATTAGGATCAACAAAACCGTTAATAATATCGGTTAAACGGGTTTCTTCTGATTCGATCTGTTTGGATAGATCCAATAAAACTTCGGTAGAAGCTGGATATTGTGCGAGCGCACGCAGGATTTCATTTAAGCCTTCCTCAATACGAATCGCGATCTTGATTTCGCCTTCTCGAGTTAATAACTCGACCGTCCCCATTTCGCGCATATACATACGCACCGGGTCTGTAGTTCGGCCAAAATCACTATCGACACTCGCTAAAGCGGCTGCAGCTTCTTCTGCAGCTTCATCATCAGCCTGTACGGCCTCATCGTTTAATAATAGAGCATCGGCATCCGGTGCATTTTCATACACAGTGATACCCATGTCATTAATCATGGCAACGATGTCTTCAATCTGCTCCGGTTCTACGATAGTATCCGGCAAATGGTCATTCACCTCGGCGTAGGTCAGATAACCCTGTTCTTTGCCACGCGCGATTAACTCTCTAAGACTGGATTGTTGCTGCTCTTCTTGACTCATGCCCGAATAGACCTCGACAAAATGGACGCGGGATTATAGCACAAATACCGAAAATACCAGCCCCGTTTGTGAAAAACTTAGCTACAAGTTCCATAGCTCATAGCTAAACTTGTTTAAAAGCATAATTTCCACATCGAGATAACCGTTATTTCAGTGATAGTGCCCAAGACACTACGCATATACAGCTTTATATGGGGTAGTAGCCTGTTAATTTCAACTCTAAAGATTTCAAATAATTGACAAATAGCACGAGAACAGGTTCAGCGATTCGCGACAAACGCGAAGATAATACGGATAATATTTATCTACCAAGTGTAGACAGGTTTTGTGCTAAACAAAGCCTTTATTTAGTGCGTCTTTCTTGCAGTAAGGAAAACAAATCATGCTTTTCTGGCTCAGTTAAGCCTTGGGTCTGATCTTTAGCTAATAAGCGCTCGATCGCCTTATCGGTTGCTTGTGCTTTCATCCGTTGCAAGCAATCTTGGAACTCACGCTTAAGCAACTCCTCATCCACGGCTTGCGGCTGCCATAACATCAATTTCAATAAAGTTTTTTCATGAACGGTATCCCGAAATCGCTCTAGCAAGGCTGCCGCATGAATCTCATGGCAGTCTTCAATGGTAGCAACTAATTTGACCAGTAACTCAACTCCTGGTAGTTCCCATTCTAGGAGTTTTTCTGGGTTCTCAATTTGGGTGGCTAATTCGGGTGAATGCACTAAAAGAGTGATTGCATAGCGTACTGGGGTTTTCCGCACTTCAAAATCTTTAGCATTTTTAGCACGCACCCCTTCCGGTCTACGCTCAAGATACTTGCCTTTGCCTTTAAATTTTGAAAATTTTGCCTGCTGAGTAGAAACTACTTCAGTATCAAAGTGCGTTTCGGGCGTACCTAAAGCCAAACCGCTTAAACGTTGTACTTCTTGTAATAAAGGCTGCTTGATTAAAATATCCGGCATTAAATCCAGCAGGCGTTTAGCTTCATTCGCAAAGCGCGCGCTGTCCTCACTGACATGCAAAGTAGCATCGGCTTTAAAACCCAGCTCTTCTTTTAAACCCAAAGTGAAGAACTTAGATAAAGGCAAGGCTTTGCTTAAGGCTGCTTCAAAAGCTTCCTGCCCTACTTTACGCACTTGCGTATCAGGATCTTCACCGGTCGGTAAAAATAAAAAACGCACTTCACGTCCATCACGCAATTCAGGCAAAGCGGTTTCTAATGCACGCCATGCAGCCTCTTTCCCAGCACGGTCACCATCAAAGCAGAACACCACTTCCGGTACTTGGCGGAACAGCAAATTGATATGTTGCTCAGTAGTTGCCGTGCCTAAGGTTGCAACCGCATAAGAAATTCCAAATTGTGCTAGCGCAATCACATCCATATAGCCTTCGACCACTAATAATCGCTCTAAACTACGGGTGTGTTGACGGGCTTCAAATAAGCCATAGAGTTCTGCGCCTTTATGAAAAACTTCGGTTTCCGGCGAGTTCAGATACTTCGGTGTACCTGCTCCTAATACACGCCCACCAAAACCAATCACCTGTCCTTTACGATTGCGAATCGGAAACATTAATCGCCCACGGAAACGGTCATAGATTTTCCCGGCTTCATTTTTTAATTGCAGACCACTCGCCAAAAGCTTGTCTTGCCCATAGTGCGCAGCAAAATGTTTAGCACTTGTATGCCAATCATCGGGTGAAAAACCCAAACCATATTGCTTTACTACTTCAGGACTTAAACCGCGCTGCTGCAAATAAGCTTGCGCTTCAGGTGCTTGGTTTAAATAATTGGTATACAGTTTAGCCGCATCGCCTAATAGGCTATAAAGATCAGTAAGCTGAGCCTTTCTAGTCGAAGGCATAGATTTTGCATCGTTTTCACGAGGGACTTCGATGCCCAGTGTGCGCGCCAAAGCCTCAATGGCTTCGGTGTAATCAAGATGCTCGTATTCCATCAGGAAGCTAATGGCCGAGCCATGTACGCCGCACCCAAAACAATGATAGAACTGCTTAGTCGGGCTGACTGTAAAGGAAGGAGTTTTCTCTCCATGAAACGGACAGCAAGCCATATATTCACGCCCTGCTTTCTTCAGCGGAATGCGCGCATGGATCACATCAACGATGTTGGTGCGGTTCAGCAGTTGGTCAATAAAGTCTTTGGGAATGCGTCCGGTCATGGATCAGCCGTAAAAGGTTTTGCGTGAGTGGATTAATACGATTAAAATGCGGTAACTGCCTGTATTATCAAGTGGCTCCCGCCTGCATCTTGATCCTGATTATATCAGGATACTGGCATATACCCTGTGAATTATCCATAATAGTACCCCTTTTGTTGCCCGAAGGTTCCGATGAAATACACTGAACTCCCCCCGGCTCAGGGCTTATATGACCCTGCCAACGAACACGATGCCTGTGGCATGGGCTTTGTTGCTCATTTAAAAGGCGTGAAATCTGCCAAGATCGTTCAGCAAGCGCTAAAAGTATTAACGCATATGGAACATCGTGGGGCCTGTGGTTGCGAAGAAAATACCGGCGATGGCGCGGGCATTATGCTGCAAATACCACATAAGTTCATGGTGAAGGAATGCGCTAAGCTGGGTATTACCCTACCCGCTGTCGGTGATTATGCAGTTGGTTTTGTCTATTTACCTCAAGATGAAGCCGCGCGCGCGGATGCAATCGCCACTACTGATCGCATGATTAAAGCGGAAGGCCAAACCTTATTAGGTTGGCGCGATATTCCGGTCAATCCTGCACTGCTTGGTAAATCAGCAATTCGTAGCATGCCTGCTATGAAAATGGTCTTCATTGGCCGTTCTGCTGATGTGGAGCCGGGTCTCGATTTCGAGCGCAAACTGTATGTAATTCGCAAGCGTACTAGCGGCGACTTACTCTATCGTACAGAGCCGGGCTACATTTATTTCGCGAGCCTATCGGCACGTACCATTATTTACAAAGGCATGCTCACCACAGAGCAGGTCGGCCATTACTATCCAGACTTGTCTGATCCAGACCTAGAGTCAGCGATAGCTTTAGTTCATTCACGCTTCTCGACCAATACCTTCCCCAGCTGGGAGCGGGCGCATCCCAACCGCTATATGATTCACAATGGTGAAATCAACACCATGCGCGGTAACCAAAATTGGATGAATGCCCGCGAAGCGATGATTAAAACGGAAGTCTTTAAAACGGATATCAAGAATCTCACCCCGATCGTGCGTCCAGATGGCAGTGACTCTGCACGCATGGATAACACCTTAGAGTTCTTATATCTCGCCGGTTATTCCCTGCCGCATGCAATGATGATGATGGTGCCCGAACCTTGGGCGAATCATGAAAGCATGAGCCCAGAAAAGCGCGCTTTCTATGAATACCATAGCTGCTTGATGGAACCTTGGGATGGCCCTGCTGCCCTTGGCTTCACCGATGGCACTTTAGTCGGCGCAACCCTAGACCGGAATGGCCTACGTCCTTCACGCTATTATCTGACCGATGATGATTTAATCATTCTCGCCTCAGAAGTCGGCGTTTTAGATGATTTACCGATTGAGCGGGTTATTTCTAAGCAGCGCTTACAACCGGGTCGGATGTTGCTGGTCGATACGGCTGCCGGACGCATTGTTTCTGATGAAGAAATCAAAGCTGAAATGGCCGCCGCCAAACCTTATCAAGCATGGCTGGATAAGCATTTAACCAAACTCGAAGATTTGCCAGCCGCACCTGAAGCCCCCCTGCCTGATCACGATACCTTGATTCAGCGCCAGAAAGCCTTCGGTTACACTTACGAAGATGTGCGCAAAGTCATTGTACCGATGGCTTTGGATGGAATTGACCCACTCGGTGCCATGGGCTGTGATTCGCCCTTAGCGGTCTTGTCTGACAAACCACAACCGTTATTTAACTACTTTAAGCAGCTGTTCGCGCAAGTCACTAATCCGCCGCTCGATGCGATTCGGGAAGAAATCGTCACTTCTGCCTTAACGACTTTAGGTTCAGAAGGCGATATCACCCATCCAACGGCGGAAAGCTGTCATCATATTCTGCTGCAATCGCCCGTCTTGCATAACGACGAATTAGCCAAACTAAAATTCGTTCAAAAGCAAGGCTTTAAGTCAATGACTCTGCCAATTTTATTTAAGGCAGATAATACGCCCGGCAGTTTAGAAAAAGCTTTAGATGAGTTATTCGCCGCCGCCGATCATGCAATTGACAACGGCGCGAATTTACTGATTCTCTCAGACCGTGGCGTTGACAAAGACTTTGCGCCGATTCCTTCACTGCTAGCGGTAGCCGGTTTGCATCATCATTTAATCCGTGATGGCAAGCGTACCCGCGTCAGCTTGATTCTGGAGTCGGGCGAGCCACGTGAAGTGCATCATTTTGCAGCTTTACTCGGTTATGGGGCGCAAGCAGTCAATCCTTATACGGCGTTTGAATCAATTGATGACCTGATTCGTGAAGGCATCATGAAAGACACTACGCATGATAAAGCGGTCGCGAAATACATCAAAGCGGCGACCAAAGGCGTGATTAAGGTTATGTCGAAAATTGGTATTTCGACAGTGCAGTCTTATCGTGGTGCGCAGATTTTCGAAGCTTTGGGTATTCATAAAAGCGTGGTGGATCGCTATTTCACTGCGACTGCTTCACGCATTGGCGGGGTTGATCTCGATACCATCGCTAAAGAAACTTTAATGCGCCACAAGCATGCTTATGGTCATCACGACAGCGGCCTGCGCACCCTGAACTCAGGTGGTGTCTTCCAATGGCGGAGTGGCGAAGATGAGCATCAGTACAATCCGCAAACCATTTACATGGCGCAAAAAGCGGTACGTACCAATGACTATAAGCTCTTCAAGGAATACACCGAGCTGCTTAATAGTGACCCTGAAGTACGCTTCAATCTGCGTAACTTATTAGATTTCCACTACGCAGATCATCCGATCCCTTTAAGCGAAGTTGAGCCAGCGTCCGAAATTCTGAAACGCTTCAAAACCGGAGCCATGTCTTTAGGCTCAATCAGCCCAGAAGCGCATGAAGCTTTAGCGATTGCGATGAATCGGATTGGTGGCAAGTCGAACTCGGGTGAAGGTGGCGAAGATCCAGCACGCTATATTCCTGAAGCCAATGGCGACTCACGCTGTAGCGCGATTAAACAAGCTGCTTCCGGTCGTTTTGGGGTAAATAGCCACTACTTGACGAATGCCCAAGAGCTACAAATCAAATTGGCGCAAGGTGCTAAGCCGGGTGAAGGGGGTCAGTTACCGGGCAAGAAGGTTTATCCTTATATTGCTAAAAACCGCGGCACGACGCCGGGTGTTGGTTTGATTTCACCACCACCGCATCATGATATTTACTCGATTGAAGACTTAGCCCAGCTCATTCACGATCTGAAGAACGCTAACCGTGCAGCACGCATCAACGTCAAACTGGTTTCCGGTTCGGGCGTAGGCACGATTGCGGCGGGTGTGGTTAAGGGTAAAGCCGATGTGGTGTTAGTTTCTGGCTATGATGGTGGTACGGGTGCTTCGCCTAAAACCAGCTTGCAACATGCAGGCTTGCCTTGGGAATTAGGCTTGGCAGAAACTCATCAGACCTTATTGCTGAATAATCTACGTAGCCGTGTGCGCGTGGAAACGGACGGCAAGCTAATGACGGGGCGTGATGTCGTTGTGGCTGCGCTCTTGGGTGCTGAAGAATACGGTTTTGCGACCTTACCTTTAGTCGCTTTGGGTTGTGTGATGATGCGTGTTTGCCACTTGGACACTTGTCCGGTCGGGATTGCTACGCAAAACCCAGAACTACGCAAAAAGTACAGCGGTGATCCGCAATATGTGATTAATTTGCTGAATTTCATCGCCGAAGATATGCGTGAACACATGGCGCGCCTTGGCTTCCGCACCATTGATGAAATGGTCGGTCGAGTTGATCGTTTATATGCGAAGCAGATTGATCACTGGAAAGCGGGCAAAGTCGATTTAGGCGCCCTGCTCTATCAACCTGAGTTGGAAGAATGTGACGGTGTACGTTGTAATCGCGCGCAAGATCATGGCATTGCTCAATCCATGGATATCCGCATGATTCTGGATACTTGCCAACCCGCGATTGAACATGGCACGCCGGTTAAGGCTGAATTCCAAGTTAAAAACATTGATCGCGTCGTCGGTACGATTACTGGTAATGAAATCACCAAGCGCTACGGTGCTGCTGGCTTACCGGATGACACCATTCAACTCAAGTTTTATGGTTCAGCCGGTCAAAGCTTTGGGGCATTTATGCCACGCGGTATGACCTTAGAGCTGGAAGGCGATTCGAACGACTATATCGGCAAAGGCTTATCGGGCGGGAAAATTATTGTTTACCCACCGAAACAAGCCCGCTATGTCGCCGAAGAAAACATCCTGATTGGGAATGTGGCCTTCTTTGGTGCAACTAGCGGCGAAGCTTAT
Organism: Thiolinea sp.; assembly: GCA_049290875.1. Classification (GTDB taxonomy): domain Bacteria; phylum Pseudomonadota; class Gammaproteobacteria; order Thiotrichales; family Thiotrichaceae; genus Thiolinea. The sequence continues at coordinate 92,201 of JBATOI010000033.1, read as the reverse complement.
ATTCGCGGGATCGCGGGTGAGCGCTTCTGTGTACGTAACTCTGGCGTGAATGTCGTTGTTGAAGGTACGGGTGATCACGGCTGCGAATACATGACGGGCGGTCGCGTGATTGTGCTTGGAGATGTTGGGCGTAACTTCGCGGCGGGTATGTCTGGTGGTATCGCTTATGTCTATGATCCGAAAGGCATCTTAGCCATTAGCGGCAACCGTGAAATGGTCAACTACGAAGGTCTACAGGAAGCTGAAGATATTAGTTTCGTCAAGCAAATGATCGAAACACATATTCTGCATACGGACAGCCCACGAGCACGTATGATCCTGTCGAACTGGGATACAACCAGCCAGCAGTTCGTGCGCGTGATGCCTTATGACTATAAGCGCGTCTTAGAAACTGTTAAGAAGTTTGAAGCACAAGGCATGACGGGTGAAGAAGCTTTAATGGCAGCCTTTAAAGCAAACAATGAAGATGGTACTCGTGCCAGCGGCAACTAAGCAGGGAGATTGCAAAAAGAATGGGTAAACCTACTGGATTTATCGAATATGAGCGCGAACTGCCAGCTGACCGCTCGCCTTTAGAACGGATTAAAGATTGGGGTGAATTTCACCTCCATTTCCATAGCGACGCCGAAAGCCAACGCCAAGGCGCACGCTGCATGGAATGCGGGATTCCGTTCTGCCAAACTGGGAAGATTTTACCGGGCGGTGCTAGTGGCTGCCCAGTCAACAATCTGATTCCAGAATGGAATGACATGATTTATCGCGGTCTGTGGCGCGAAGCTTATGAGCGTCTGCGCATGACCAATAACTTCCCGGAGTTTACCGGTCGGGTCTGCCCTGCTCCTTGTGAAGGCGCTTGTACTTTAGGTTTAAATGAAGACCCCGTGACGATCAAGCTGAATGAAGTCAGTATTATCGACAAAGCCTTTGCTGAAGGTTGGGTTTTACCGGAGCCACCCGAGCAACGTACTGGCAAGAAGGTGGCAGTCGTCGGCTCTGGCCCTGCGGGTTTAGCTTGCGCGGATCAACTGAATAAAGTTGGACATGAAGTCACGGTGTATGAGCGTGCTGATCGCATTGGTGGCTTGCTCATGTATGGCATTCCTAACATGAAGCTGGATAAAACGGACATTGTCCAGCGCCGTGTTGATCTGATGGCGGCTGAAGGTGTTAAGTTCGTTACTGGCGTTAATGTTGGTAAGGATATTTCTGCTGCGGATTTGCGTAAGGATTTTGATGCTGTCGTACTCTGCGCAGGTGCAACGCAAGCACGTGATTTGCCAGCTACGGGTCGTGAGTTAGCAGGCGTGCATTTTGCGATGGAATTTTTGACTGCGAATACCAAAAGCCTGCTCGATTCTAAGCATGCCGATGGCAATTATATTTCTGCCAAAGACAAGCACGTGATTGTGATTGGTGGTGGTGACACCGGTACTGACTGTGTGGGCACTTCAATCCGTCATGGCTGTAAATCAGTCACTCAGCTAGAAATTATGCCACGTGCACCTGAACAACGTGCCCCAACTAATCCTTGGCCCGAATGGCCTTTGATTTTCCGCGTCGATTACGGTCAAGAAGAAGCGGCTGCTTTATTCGGTGCTGACCCACGCCACTATTTAGTCTCGACTAAAAAATTCGTGGGCGATGCTGAAAGTAAAGTTCAGGAAATTCATACCGTTGGCGTGCAGTGGGAAAAAGCTGCGGATGGCCGCATGAATCTGGTAGAAATCCCAGGCAGTGAACGTGTATTACCGGCTCAATTAATTCTGCTCGCGATGGGTTTTACTGGCCCAGAAAAGACCTTGATTGAAAGTGCTCAAGTAGCCATTGACCCACGCGGTAATGTCAAAGCCGATTATGGCAAGTACGTGACCAGTGTTCCGGGCGTGTTTGCTGCAGGTGATATGCGCCGTGGACAAAGCTTAGTGGTTTGGGCGATTAATGAAGGCCGCCAAGCTGCACGTGAATGCGATCGCTTCCTAATGGGTGAAACTACTCTACCTTAGTCTAAAATAATCCCCCTAAATACGATCTGTTTAGGGGGATTGCAGCCGTTTTTAAGCGGCCTTTTCTTTAGTTAAATTTAAACCACCTACATCAGTTAGGCTTTTGTGGTCGTTCGTTTTCGCAATACTATTACTTTTTCCACGATTATAACGATCATAGTAGCGAGCATCGGTAACCCCATGCCGCGCATTAACTACTAAAAAGCCGCCAATACTAGGTTTGACACGTTGTAGCTGCTGAATCGCATTAAGCACATGTTTACGATCCATGTTCTTTTCATTAGTTACTAACAAAGTGTTATCCGCTTGTGCTGCTAGTATTAAAGCATCTGCAAAACCGGTTACTGGTGGGCCATCAATAATGGTTACATCAAAGTGCCGACGCGCCATCTCTAACAGTTGATGCATGTTAGCACTCGCTAAAATACTGCTCGGATCGACACGGAAAGGGCCAGCAGTAATCACATAAGCATTTTTCATATTCGGGACTTGTTGAGTTACTTGCGCTAGTTCAGCACGTCCTTCTACATAATCACTTAAACCACGTGTATTGCTCAAACCCATTTTTACGTGCAGCGTTGGCCGACGTAAATCGGCATCGATGAGTAAGACCTTCGCACCCATTTGGGCATGGCTCAAGGCTAAATTAACAGAAGATGTAGACTTACCTTCAGAGGGATTGACACTGGTTAAGACAATCACACTCGGTTTACCCGCCTGCAAAGCAAAGCGAATATTGGTTGCGGCAATTCGATAAGCCTCTGCAGCAGGTGAATTAGGATCACGCATCGTGACCATTGCCAAATCTTGCTCGCTCATGCGACGCACATGCGGAATAGTACCTAATACGGGTAAACCACTCACCATTTGCAACTCATCACCCGAAGTTAGTGAGCGTCTTAAGGTTTCGCGTAATAAGGCTAAACCAGCGGCTAAAATCAAACCAGTAATCAAACCAACCATTAAATTGATAGATTTGTTCGGTTTGAATGGATCAGTGGGTGGTTTGGCCGCATCAATAATCCGAATATTGGTCGCTTTATTAGCACCTGAAGCAACCGTCACTTCATTGACACGCTTTAAGAGATCATCATAAAGCTTACGGCTAGTCTCTACTTCACGTTTTAAAGCATTGTACTCGACACTACGATCCCGCAAGTTGACTAGCTCACCTTTGTAGGACGACAACTCACTCCGTACTTGCCCCTCAAGACGCTTGGATGCAGTGAACTCAGCTTCTAAAGATTGCTTTATATTAGCAATTTCACTACCTAGCTTCTTTTTAACTACTTGAATCTGCTCAGCTAATTGTTGCATCTCCGGATAGGCAGGTTTAAACACTTTTGATTGATTTTGATACTGACCTTCCAGATCAACTAATTGCCGCTTTAAAGACTCTACCACTGGATTCGTCAGTACACCTACCACATTGCCGTGTTGGCGCGCCTGCCCCAATTGGCTTTCTGCTTCAATACGGCGGCGCTCAGCAGTTGCCAAAGCACTATTCAACTCATTCAACTTTTGCTCTTGCGTTGCCTGGCTATTGTTTACTTCCAAGATTTGGTTATCACGTGCATACCTGACCAACTCACCTTCACTATTGGTCAAGCGCTCACGCGATTTTTCTAGCTCACGATCAAGAAAAGCTTGCGCATAAATATCTGTCTGACTGCTATTGGTAATCGAGTTTTTTACATACTGCTCAATCAACTTATTCACAATCTCAGCTGAAAGAATAGGATTAGGACTTTCGTAATAAACCTTGACTAGATGTGCTTTCTCAATGGGTTCTACATAAAGATTCTTCAAAAACGCATCAATATTATCCCCGTCTACTGTTACTGGCTTAGTTTCTTTCTCACCGATTAAACTTTCTGGTAACCAATTGATTAATTGATCTTTAGTGCTAGCTAAGGTTTGCTTGGCATCTGTCAAAATTTGCGACAATGGGGTAGGCTTTTCTTTTAATTCAAACAAACGTTTATCTAAATTCAACTCATTAATCACTTGCTCAGCCAGTTGGCGGCCTTTTAGCTGTTCATATTGAGTACGGAAAAATAGATCAGATTCGCCCATATCAGGAGTAGTCTGGCCAACATTACCAAAATCAACAATTTGCGCACCTTGCTTTTCAATTTGAATCGTCGAGATCGCTCGGTACTCTGGCTTCATCATTAAAGTAATAATAGCTGTCGTTAAAAGCACCAAAAATAAAGTTGTTAGAAACAACCATTTTTGCCGCCACAAACGCCGCCATAACTGATCCAAGGTCAGCAGGTTGGAGGCTGCGGCAGCATGCTTCGCACCTACCGCAGACATGAGCTCTGGTGAGGGCATTATCACGGGGATTGTAGGATTTGCTACAGCTGGCACTTGCTCAGATACAGTCAACATAATGTTATCAGCCATTGGGTAAAATATCTGATGCTATCCTCTTATAATATTTTTCTATATGCAAAAGCCCAACTGCATACCGCACCGTTTTTTTAGATAAGCGGCTAGTCGATAGTCAAGTTGCGCTTGTTCCTTTTACCTAGAAACTTTGCCCTCTCATCCATTCAGCACAGGCAGAATCCTCGCTACACATCAATAATTAACTAACTAACTAGCGAATCGAGTACCCCGCCGATGGCTATACGAATTAAAGAATTAAATAACACGACAGAGAAAATAGCGTGTTTAGGTGTCAATGAAAGAGTATTTACTAGCTCTGCATTTAGACTAGCTTTAGCCAAGGAATATAAGCTACAAGCTATTGATCTCGAATTGGATTTTCAAGGTCAAAGCTATGCTATACCTTGTTTTCTTAAACCTAGCCTACTCAACCTTGGTAATAGCACTTTAATTATGGGTGCAGGCTTTGATAAAACAGGTGATTTAGCTATTGCTGATGAGCATTACAGTGACTTAGTTAGCACATTACTAGAGGAATTACCCAATTTAGGACTTAAAGCACAACGTCTAGATTTACGCACCATTCAAAATCTACCTTGTGTACTGGATCAGTCTGATAAGGTTGAATTAATTGTTGATCTCACTAAAAGTTGTGATGAACGTCTAAAAGACTTTTCTAAATCCACACGCCGTAATATTCGCCAAGCCTTTAAACAAGGGTTCCATTTTAAAATTGGTAATGATTTAGAGCTATTACGCGAATTCTATGCACTTTACTTAAAGCAAATGCATGAAGTAGGAAGTTTGCCGCATAGCTGGGGATTTTTTGAAGAAATTCACTCCCACTATCAAGCGTCTATCTCTCTATTTGTAGGTTATTTTGCCGATACTCCAGTGGTATCAGCCCTCGCCTTTATTTCCAAAGACGAGCTTTATGGTGCATGGATGGGTTTAGATCCTATTTATAAGAAAGACAATATTTTCCTCACGATGCTCTGGTCGATTATTGAATATTGCGAACAAACCGGCAAATCCTATTACAATTTAGGGCGCTCCTCGGTAGGTAGCAATGCTTACGAATTCAAGCTGCGCCTAGCTGACTACACTCGCGCCATTCATTATTATCAATTAGCGATTCCTCAAGCTAAAACCTCGCGCTCACCTATTTATGACAGCGCTTCATGGTTAATTCGTAACAGCCCTCCGTTTGTTATGAATACTCTTTCCCGTCACCTCATACATAAGTTTTACTAATATGTTAAAAATACTCGAAGTCTGTACTCAAAGTAGCCCTGCTTATGCCTTAGTATTTAAGCGTGCTCAAGTATTAAATGAGCGCTACCCTCAGCAACTAAAGATCGATATTTTATGTGGCGCAGGTAAAGAGGTGGAACTCATGCGCCAGCAAGGCATGCAGGTAGTCATCGCAGATTTGCACCGAAGCTTAAGTCCTTGGCGTCTATTACAATCTTTTCTCAATTTACAAAAAGCTTTACACCCAGCGGACTATGATGTCGTGCATTTACACTTTGGTGTACCTAGTTTAGTTGGGCGTTGTTTAGCTTTTGTGAGGCGCAAACCTATCTGGATTTACCAAAGCCACGGTTATAGCTTGTCTTACAATACCAGCATACTCGGTAAATATAGCTATTTAGCCATTGAACGCTTATTGAAATGGCCAGTGAATCTCGCCCTCTTCCAATCACATGAAGATATCGAAATTGCGCGACGCCATAAACTATTAGATGAGCAACAAATAGAATACTTAGGCAATGGAATAGATACTGAGTATTTCCAGCCTCAGCCGAGCACTAGCCAACCCGGCAAAACCATTTTTGGGATGGTAGCTCGCTTTGAAACCATTAAAAACCACCAACTACTCCTAGACGCAGTTAAGCATCTACGTTTGAGCAATCCAAACTTCAAAGTTTTATTGATCGGCCAAGGCGAGCTGCAGACTGAAATTGTTGCCAAAATTGCGGCTCATCAGTTACAAGACTGGATTGAAATCCGTGCTTACAGCACTGATATGGCAAGCTTCTATCAAGAAATTGATGTTGGTTTACTAACTTCCTTTGGTGAAGGCCTACCTCGCGCCTTGTTAGAACCGATGGCCTGCGCTAAACCGGTGATTTGTACCGATGTGAAAGGCAGCCGTGAAGCGGTTAAAAATCAACAAACCGGCTTTATAGTTCCACTTGGCGATGCCCAAACTTTGGCTAATAAAATGCAGTGGCTGATGGAGCATCCAACCGAACGCACCCAAATGGGTTTAGCGGCACGTGAACATGTCGTTGAGAATTTCTCTGCTCAGCAAGTCCTTGAGCGTCTGGGGAAGATTTACCTAGCTTGTCATGAACATCAACAACGCTTAGCCAAATTTGAAACTAGCTGGGGAACAACACGATGATCTTCAGTGCTGATATCGAGGACTGGCAACAATCAGTTTTCGATTTCGAACGCCCGATCTCAAAGCGAGTGTTAAATAATACCCTACGTTTACTGGATGTTTTAGCTGAACATCAGGTACAGGGAACTTTCTTTGTGCAAGGCATGGTAGCAGAACGTTTTCCAGAGCTAGTCACTGCAATTGCCGCGCAAGGGCATGAATTAGCTAGCCATGCTTATAGCCATCGGCCCTTATATACTTTAAGCCCCGCACAATTTAAAGATGAGATTGAACGCTCGGTAGCCAGCTTAGAGGCCATCAGTGGGCAAAAAGTTATCGGCTTTCGCGCTCCAACCTTTTCGGTGCGCACTGAAATGCTGCCTTGGTATTGTGATACTTTGCAAGACGTTGGAGTACGCTACGAATCGTCTATTATGCTAGCGCAAGTACGTAAAGTTTATGGCTTTGCTGACGATTCGATCTTAGAGCAAATTCGGGTACGTGGTTTAGATACCTACCCACTGTCAACTTGCATGCTGCTAGGCAAGTCGTTGCCGGTGATGGGCGGCGGCTATTTCCGCATTTATCCTTATGCTTTAAATCGCTGGCTAGCACGCAAGCTGAATAAAACAGAAGGTGTATTTTATATGCATCCCCATGAGCTAGATACCAAGGAATATCAGGAAGTTGCCAAACCAGCGGGTATTTCTAAAGCTTGGGCTGTACATCAGTTTGCAGGGCGCTCTGGTATGGTAAAAAAATTGCGTAAGCTACTTACAGATTACTCTTTTACTTCTTTTCAAACTCAATACTACAACTAAAATTATTAATGAGGTCAAAGCATGTGTGGCATTGCGGGATTTTTCGGATTTACGCATCTAACCCAACCCGCACAAACCTTAGAGCGCATGGCGGCCTCACTAGAGCATCGCGGCCCAGATGCCCAAGGTTTATGGCTTGACCCCTCGGCACAAATTGCTTTAGGCCATCGGCGCCTAGCGATTGTTGATCTGTCTGCTGCTGGACAACAACCGATGACCTCAGCTTGCGGGCGCTATATCTGCGTTTTTAATGGTGAAATTTATAACCACCAAGCCCTACGTAAAGACCTTGAACTGGCTGGCTTAAGCCTTAACTGGCGCGGGCACTCCGATACTGAAACCTTATTAGCGGGCTTTGCTGAATGGGGTATCGAAGCTACTCTCAAAAAAACAGTCGGTATGTTCGCGATTGCTTTATGGGATAAACAAGAACGCTCTCTAACTATAATACGTGACCGTATGGGTGAAAAGCCGTTGTATTACGGTTGGATCGGTGCACAATTTGCTTTCGCTTCTGAGCTAAAAGCACTCCGCCAACTACCGGGTTTTCAGGCAGACATTAACCGTGCTGCTTTAGCTAACTATTTAAAATCGGGTTATGTCACTAGCCCTGCGAGTATTTATCAAGGTATTCACAAACTCGATGCAGGCTGTTTATTAGAACTAAAGCTAAGTCAGCTTAGTCAAAAACACGCTCAAGTTAAAACTTGGTGGTCTAGCCTTGAAGCTGCTTTAAATAGCCAGCAGCAACTTATTACTGATCAACAAGAAGCTTTAAAACTTTTAGAGCAACAACTCCAACAGGCCATTAACTTACAAGCACAAGCCGATGTGCCTTTAGGTGCTTTTCTTTCAGGTGGGATTGACTCTTCCTTGATCGTAAGCCTAATGCAGGCTCAACATAGCCAAGCTATTCAAACCTTTACAGTTGCTTTTGATCAAGCAGGCTTTAATGAAGCCCAACATGCACGCGCTGTTGCTGAGCATTTAGGTACAACGCATACTGAATTTAAAGTCAGTGCACAAGAAGCTTTGGCAGTAATTCCTCAACTACCACAACTTTATGATGAACCGTTCGCGGATACCTCACAAATCCCTAGTTTTCTTATCAGTCGTTGTGCACGTCAACAGGTGACTGTTGCCCTATCCGGCGATGCAGGAGATGAGTTATTTGGAGGCTATCGCAGCTATTTATTTGCACAAAAAATTTGGTCTAAGGCAGCCTATTTACCAGTCGCTTTACGCAAACCTTTGTTGAATTTTTTGCTTAGCTTACCCGCATCAACCTTGAGCAAACTACTACTCCAACCCGATGAACAATTGGGTAGTCAACTACACAAAATCGCGAATGCTTTGCAAGCCAGTCATTCTGTGTATGATTTATTTCCACGCCTCTCTCAACATTGGCAAAACCCTGAGTCAGTGGTAATAGGCACTAGCGAGCTAGAAACACCTTGGAGTTTAACTAAGTTAGTAGGCCAGTTTGCCCATCCAGAAGAAGCAATGATGATGTTTGATACTTTAAACATTCTCCCCGACAACATGCTCTGCAAAGTCGACCGTGCAGCAATGGGGGCTAGTTTAGAAACTCGTGTACCATTTCTGGATCATCGTGTGTTTGAATTAGCTTGGCGCATGCCGCTCGAATTTAAAATTCATCAAGGTCAAGGCAAATGGCTCTTGCGCCAATTGCTTTATAAGTATGTACCTGCCGAATTAGTCAATCGTCCTAAACAAGGCTTCAATGTACCCTTAGCAAGTTGGCTACGTGGCGATTTGCGCGCATGGGCTGAAAGCTTATTAGATGCTAAACGCATGCAAGAGCAAGGCTATCTGCGCGCTGAGTTAGTGCAACAAGAATGGCAAATCTTCTTAAAAGGCGCTGCTAATCAGCAACGCTTATGGTGTATTCTCATGTTCCAAGCTTGGCTCGATTCACAAGCAGCGGTAGCTTCAGCAAATACCTTTAGATGATGTTGCTGCATACGTTCTAAACTAAAATTAGCTTGGATATGCGTCCAAGCCTGTTCCATTTGCTGCTGCCGCTCTAGCTCTGGCCAGCTTAAAACCTGTTGCCAAGCCTCAGCCAAGCGTTCAGCATCACCTGCAGGCACCAAAATCCCGTTTCCACCCAAAATTAAGCCAATATCGCCTACATCAGTAGCTACACAAGGCACACCTAGCGCCATTGCTTCTACTAAAAATAATGGAAAAGCTTCAGAACGAGAAGATAGAGTCGCAATATCGAAAGCGCGAATCAGGCGTTGAGGGTCGTGGCGAATACCCAAACTGTGTACTTTATTTTGTAGTTGTAAAGCAGTAATTTGTGCTTGTAGCTCAGTATTATCGCTGTCTACACCCTCACCGACTAATAGCAAATGTGCATCATATATTTGACTTAATCGGGCAAAAGCATCAAGCATCACTGGCAAAGCTTTCTCAGGTACTGCACGAGTAAGGCTACCAATTAGAATAGCAGTCGGCGCTAAACCTAATTCTGCTCGCACCGCTTGGCGATCTGCTAGTGTTTGCTCCGCTTGCAAAGCTGGCACTGCCACGCCATTGGGAATTAATTCCATACTAGCTGCTGGATAACCAACTTCAATATAACGCTGCCTGCTGCGCTCAGAAACTAAAATAATTTTCTTCGGAAGGTGGGAGAGGCGCACGCCCAACCAAAACAGAGCACGGTGCTGCCAACGTGTATAAAGATTCTTTAGTGGGGTGTCATGTAAACCCCAAATTACCAAGAGCTTAGGCTTGCTACAAACGATTGAGAGTAAAATTGCAAATAAATTGGCATGATGCAAGAAGCTATACAATAGCCTAATCTGACGCTTAGCAATAAGCCTCTTGAGTTCACTGATTTTCTTTAAAATTAGATTAGGTTTTTCTAATTCAACATAAAAAACTTCTACGCCCAAACTTGCAAACTCTGCTTGAAGACCTTCGGTTTTTAATAAACTAATGACCAAAGGTGGTTTTTCTTTTAATTGAGAATTTGCTAATAGGCCTAATAGCACTTTCTGAGCGCCACCCATTGACAAAGAAGTAATGATATAGGCAAGTTCAAAGCCATTAATGCTTTGATTCGATACAGCGCTCATAGTTTTTTCATTAGATAACGCATGGCTACCCAACCCTTTAAAGTTTTTGGTGTAAAGTTCACATACTCTTGAATATCTACGCCACCAAAACCACGCTTAAAATGATTAATATTTTCTAATTGTGGATCATCACATTGAGCCAAACCACCTAAATCATAAATCTTATAATTTAAGGACTTAAATTGATTCATCTCAAACCAATGTAACGAGCGATGAATTTTACTGACCTGTCTGCGCTTAACAGAGTCATATGAATCAACTCTAAAATTTGAGACTGAATACAGTAAGCGTGCACGCTCCTTGTTACTAATAAATGCATGCTGACAAAATAACTCACCTGTATAGGCGCAATGTACATTTGTCAGAACTAAAGCGCTTTGCCCAGCAAAGAACAAAAGCTTTCCTTGATTGCACAAAGGTAAATTTTTCTCAAAAGCAAAAGCATCATAAGCTGCACAAAAGCTTTTAATATCCTCGGAGCAAGGCTCTGAGGTAAACTTATAAATATAATCTCCAGATTTAAGCGTATCTTGAATTCCACGACGGTGGGATAGTCTAAAATTATAAATAATTTTTTCAGCATCTTGGGTGAGATCAATAACAGAAGTTAATGCTTTTGTAGTATGTTTTCCTTGATTTTCAACGCAGAAGTTAACTCGTAAATCATAATTCAGCTGTGAATTTTGCTCTGAAGAAAAATATGATTCCTGAATATTAACGCCATACTTTTTACGGTTGATAGTTAGTGTTTTCATTGCGCTTATTCACATTTTTAAAAAAATTAACTAAAATAAACTTGATGCCACCGACATCAAGCAAGCAAATCGTTATCAAATAAAAAATTGCACCCAGCAAAATACGCAGCAAACCCTCTAGTAAACCATGTCCTAAAGGTAAACTATTTAATAGTATCAGCATTAGGCCAGCGACTAAAAATAGTTTAACCACCTCTAACCAAGGGATTGGTAATTTAAAATATCGCATACTTAGGGTATGGCCATAGAATACACATACTAGATAAGCAATCAATGAGGCAATAATTGCCCCTTCAATTCCATAATAAGGAATTAAAATTAAATTGAGCAGCACGTTCAGAACTGCTGCGACCGCAACCACGAGTACTGTTTTACGGGTTTGTTGAGCTATTTGAAAGGCTAAGGAAGTATGAAATAAATACAATGCATTAATCAGCAGCAAAAGACCAATACTCGGCAATAACCGTAAAGATACTGGCAGATAGGTATCACCAATCAATAAAGGCATAAAATCGTGACTAATCGCCATCAAGCCAAAATAACTTGGCAGTAATAAGCCAAGCAATACTAACAGGTAATCAGCTAGTTTAGCTTTAGCAGCAGCTTCGCCTTGTTGTTCTAATACTTTTAAAATGAGTGGGTAGGCTGCTACATTGACCGCACTGCCTACTAGAATTAGCAACTGAAACGGTAAACTGAAAGCCACCGCATATTGCCCTGCTGCCTCAAGCCCCACCAACCAACTAAGCAATACGCGGTCAGTAGTATGAATAATCTCAAGCAACATAAAAGTTAAGCTTAAGGGTAAGCCGTATTTAATTAACTTTAAAACATTGATATAGTTAATATTTTTTGGATAGCGCCAAAAGTACTGCCAAAAATGAGGTGAAAGCAATGGAATTAATAAAAACCCTAGGCTGGTGGCAATTAAAATGCCATGCCAAGAATAACCAAGCCATACTAAGCCTATCCCTAACAATGTGGTCAATACTACTCGGCAAACTTCAACCAGTAAATAACGCTCTGCCTGTAGACTGATTGAATTGATTCGTTGATAGGCTGAATAGATCGCATTACTTATCATCAAACTGGCTAAAGCAGCAGCCACCAATCCATCACCTGTCACTGCAAAGTAAATGGTTGCCAAGCCTAGAATCAACACTGTACCGATTGCTAGTACCATCAGGGTAATGCTATGCAGCTCAGTTTCTTTAAAACCACTGTCATGCCAATAACGCATAATGGCAACATAAAGCCAATTAAATAGAATAATATTTGCACTATTCGCTACCACTAATAGGGTAGTGTAAATTCCATACGCATCTGGATTAATCCAGCGCGTATACAAAGCCAAAGTCAAAAATGCGGCTAAAGCGGGAATGCCATGTGCAAGTAAATATAAAATACTATGGCGCAATTGCATTTCAGACCGCCAACCAAGCGTCAGCCACCGTGCGAATATCATTATTTTGCACTGAACTTGGAGCTTGACGTGAGAGGCGTTCACGCAATTGCATATCGCTACATAGGCGTTGTATACCTGCGGCTAAGGCCTCATCTGTAAGATCGACCAATAGGCCATTGACACCTTCGCGGATAATTTCACGCGGCCCACTCGGGCAATCTGTACTTAATACTGGGCAACCTAAACTAAGCGCTTCAATGAGTACAACTGGGTAGGCTTCTGTATCACTACTCATTACCAAATATTCAGCACGAGTCATATATTTATAGGGATTAGGTTCATAACCTAATAACAAAATCTTATCTTGCAGGCCATAGGCTTGGATTTGTTGCTCTAACTCCCTGCGCAGCTCGCCCTCCCCTAGAATCACTAAGCGACACTGTTCAGCAATTTTAGCTTTTGCATAAGCAGCAATTAACCGATCAAAGCGCTTCAGTGTATTTAAACGCCCGACTGCCAAGATAAAGGGCGTATTAATCGTAATACTCTCCTTGGCACGTTGGTGAACTAAATCGGTCATCACCGGATTATAAATCCTTACCACATTAGAAAGTTGTAACCGAGTTTCCAGCTTCACTTGCATGTTATTGGTCAGAGCAACCACTGCACGAGCACGCTTAAAAGCAAACTTAATGATTTTTTGCTGACGCTCAGTCCATTCATCTGGATCAATGTGAACCGAGGTGAGTGTTAACCGGCTAGCTAGAGCGCAAGGCACATTAGCAGACTCTAAGAAAGAAAAAATATGGGTAAATTTCTCACGTTGAAATACTTGCCGAAAAGTCAAAACCCGCTGCCCTAATAAGCTTAATTGCCTTAACCAGCCACCGTTGCGGGAGGGCATCGAAATATGTAAATGCTTAGCGGGTGTTTGCAGATAGCCCGATTTTTTCTTTTCTTCAAAAGTAATCACGGTTACATCATGCCCACGCTGGTGAAATTCGGTCGCCAAATCTGCAGCTACCTTTTCCGCCCCACCTGGCATGCCTAAGTCACCAATTACAATTGCAATTTTTTTCATGCCAGCCTCAACTGATAAGAATTATCAAGATTTACCTTAGGCGTTTCTAGCAAATTTGCCTTGATCACTACCATTAAATAGGCAAACCAAATATACATTTCCTCGTTAAGCGTCAAAGTAAATTGACCGGCAATGGCAATGAATAAAAGGGAAAGCATCAATAAACGCTGCTCAGGAGGAATACGAAAACCCTGAAGCAAAACAGTTACAATAACAGTCAGGTAAAGAATTAAACCTATTATTCCCTGCTCCACTGTAATAGCGATATAACTATTATGTGCTGTGTAATCAATATTATATTTATTAATCACTCGTCTGAAGGAACTAAGACCGTTACCAAAGAAGGGAGCCTCATTGATTTCCAACCATGCTCTTGACCAAGTAATGCTACGTGCACTTAAAGTGCCTTGACTTAGTTCAGTACCTGAAGAAAATAAACGCTCTAAAGTTTTTTCTGGAACTACATTAGTTATTCCTATGGCGACTGCCACTAAAAAACCTAAACCTACCACCTTCCAGACAAAACGTGCACGCCATAACCAAGGAATCACACCAATAAACCCTAGCAAGGCAGTAATGAAACCTGTGCGTGAACCTGTGATGAAAATACCGAATAAGGCGACTGGAATATAAATAATTCCTAGAGCACGTAATGCCCAAGAATTGACTGTTAATAATAAATACAGTGCCACTGGCAAACCTAAAGCAAGCTGTAAGGCAGTTTCATTAGCATCAAATCCTTTGATTTCATGGCGAACTGCTGTGCTATTGGGATCATAACTACTCACTAAAAAATAGACTAGGCCTATCGCTCCAAACAAATAAGCAGCAAAAGTTAGATTTAAATCTTTTTCAGTACGCACCACTTGAAAAGCTAGTAACACTAGCATGAATAGATAAAGTTGACCTTTGATGGACTGTTGGCTATTAATAGCTAAGCTAGTTTCATAATTAACAGGCATCCAAGTCCAAAGAAAACTAAATAACATCCAACAAATATAAGCGGTGACTGCAATAAAAAACCATAGAGAGCCTCTTAAACCATCACCACTGATTAGCAGTAAGGCCACCATACCGAATAACAAAAGTCCAGCAATTTTGGTTAACGAAAGCCCGGCAATTGACCAAAGGCCATCCGTAGGCACTGCAAAAATCAGTAATAACAAACAGATTAAGGCAAGTTTTCTTATACCTTCCATGCTAGAGCCTCCCATTGAGCAGCAATAGCCTCAATAGACAAATGAGCAACTGAATTCACTGCATTTGCCTTTAAATGCTGATGCAAGGCTTTATTAAAATATAACTCATCTAAAGCATCGCGTAAGGCTGGAGTATTCTCGACTGGAACCAATAGCCCATTTTGACCGTGCTGAATAATTTCATTAGGGCCTGTCGCACAATTGGTAGAAATTACCGGCTTACCAATCGCTAATGCCTCAATTAAAACCATAGGAAAGCCCTCATGATCACTAGACAGTGCTAAAAACTCAGCCTCTACAATATTTGGGTGTGGGTTTTCTATATTACCAGGCATAATGACTCTTCCTACTAACTCCAAATCTTTTACCTGCTGCTCTAATTGATATCGCAAACTACCTTCACCTAAAATTAACAGTTTAGCTTCGCGGCTTAATTTACTTTCAGAATAAGCTTGAATTAGGCGATCCAAACGCTTTTGTTGCTCTAAACGCCCTACTGCAATGATATATTTGCCTATAATCTTAATTTGTGGTGATTGTTGGGCATAATGATTTAAACGCTTAAAATCAATAGGGTTATAGATTGTTAACAGGTGCGTTGAACTGATTAATCTGCTTTTGAACGCTTGCATAGCTACTTTAGAAACGCAAACTACTTGTTGAGCTTTAGGAAACACATAACTAGATAGCTTCCACTCAATATCTGAAAAATACAAATCTGGATTACAATGATTAGAGGCAATAGTTCTTTTATCAGCTAAAATCGAAGGAAAACTTGCACTTTCCATAATTGCAATAATAAAGTCAAAATTCTCTTTTTTATAAACCTTTCTTAATTTCCAAGCACGTTTAAGCAGAATAAAACCACGCTTAATAAACCCATTTCCAGAAGGTAAATTTAGATTAATTACCTTGCCACCAAAGGGATAACCTATTTCATTAACAAATAGAACTAAGGTAATATCATAGCCTTTATTTTGCCAATGAATAGATAGTTCAGAAACAACTTTTTCTGCACCTCCACGCCCTAAAGAGTGAATGACGAAGGCAATTTTTTTGTTAGTCATCATGCTTTCCGCCAGCGTTTACGAGTATAAATGCCATCACTAATTACTGTGGAGTCAATACAAGAGATAGAGTGGATACCATCTAATGAACGCTTGCCTTTAGGAAGGCATACAGCCACAGTCTTTTCTTTGTAAGTTTGCTCATTCCACTCGATAATGGCATTCAAGTTCAAGCCTTGCCCGTAAGAGCCTGCGCAATTTTGAGACGGTCGGTAGATCAGACCATCGCATTCAAACAAAGCACCCGCTGGGCGAGCCTTATCAGCATGGTGGATGATCGGATTCGCTGGATGTGCTTGCCAGTGGTCAGCCAGTAAACTTTCAGCTGAAAACAAATACAACAGCTCATTAGGCGAGGTACTTAAATGTGGGCGTATATTAACAAATATCCACCAGCGGCTTGCATATTCATAGAGCGTGGCGTCATAGGCATCGATATCTGTTAGCAAAGACTTTACGAATTCCCAACGATCAGGGAACTGTATACAGCGATATAAATCAACTGTATGGTTTTCTGCTGACTCCGGAACTAAATACCAAGTACCTTCACTTTTAAATACAAAGGGATAAGATAAATGATAGTCCTTTTCCAAAACCACAGTAATCTGCTGATTTTTTTCTAAATCATCCAGCTTTGCACAAACAATCCGCCCACGCCCAGTACTTTCCACAAATTCTTCAAAGAATACATATTTCTCGCCGTTCTCTTCAACTAAACAAGGGTCTGCTACAAAACCTTGTTGAGGTTGGTATAGGATTTTAGATTCACAGGTTTTTGAAAAATCAGCTGTAAGTAGATTATTTTCTGTTTTTAATAAAACCCATTGCTTATGCAAACTGAGTTTTTTTATTAATCTGTTCAAATGTGCAGATACGAAGCCAACACTTAATACCAAGAAATTTTCTGTGACAAGAGAACAATAGCAAGTACTGTCTATATAAATCACTTTATCAATTAAAGTTTTTAAATGTCGGTCTTGAATAAACTTCTTACCACTTTCAAACCGACTAGCTTGCTGGCATAAAACAGGAATAAACTCAACCATTTTCCAGAGCAAGTTATCATGTGTTTTACTTAAAAGGCATTGTTTGCTGGTATAAGAAACCCATAAATAACGAGATTGATTAAAATAACTGCTATTGACCAGTACTCCACTGACAATGCCGTTTTGGTTTAAGCTAAATTCTTGCAAACTAGCCCAGTTTGAAATCCGCTCTAAATGACTATTATAAAAATAATGCCACACACCATAACTAGAATTGCTCACCAAAAACTCAGGAAGATCATTGCCACTCGCAAGATTGACAACTAAATTAATTGCATGATTAAAATACTCATCTTTAGCCAGGCTAGAGCTTAACTTAATAAAACCACCATCAAATAAGCTGCCAATATTTACCATTTGATCAGCTGGGTGAGTTTCTTCCAAAAGCTTAGACTCTAAATAGCGTATTCTTTTAAAAAAATTAAGCTTAGCTTTATTTAAACTCCAGCTTTTAGCTTTATCAGCCAGAAAAATCAGTTTAATTTCTGCATAAGGCAGCGCATTAACTCTTCTGAGCATCGCAACTTGCCAAGCGGGCAAATGGAAATCTTCGACAATAATGGCAATATTGAGTGAGTAATTGTTCATGGTTTTAGCGTGCAAACTTATTCAAAATATCACCTTGCAGATAAGTTGCTGAGGTAACACACAGCAAATTGAGTGAGTTAAGATCGCGCACGCCATCCACAATCACAGTTAAACCAGCTTGGCTAAAAGCTTGAATCAAATCATGCAACTGCTGTGTAACTACCTGTTGGCCTACCATTGCTTGCGCTAACTCAGGATTTAACCGCACTAAATCGACATTGAGCAGTCTCGCCTGTGCCAATAAAGTGGCATTGACAGAATTCACTTGGTCTAAAGCCAAACGTGCACCACTACGACGTAGGGCTGGTAAAATTTGCCGCGCCAAGACTGAATAAGAAAGACAAGCATCAACTGGAATGGCTAAGACTAATTGGCTAGCAAGACGTTGATTAGTATTCAGTAGCTTAACCAGCGCTTTGACTTGAGTAGCTTGCTTGAAGAGCCAATCGCCAAGGCTGATTAGAATTAAGTGATCGGTATTTTGCTTACGCTGCAATAATGGATGGAGTAAAGCACTCCGAATATTCCACCAATCTAATTGAAAACGCCCACGCTGCTCTGAATCGTGGAGTAGACGCTGATAAGGAACCGACTTGCCAGTTGAAGCGACCAAGCTAGGTTCTGCGATTAATAAGGCAGGCTGCGTATTTGCCTGGAGGTTTAGAGTTTCTTGGAATTGCGCCTTGAGTTTATTACCTGCTCCAGCACTATTAGCTAGTTTGGTAATAGGCTGATCCCAAGGATTGGGTAAAACTTTAACCGTCGGCTCAAGCAAGGCATGTACATGCAACTGCACACAACGCTGCCCACGAAAAACCGAAGGGATAAAACGAATTTCTGCACGAAAAGCTTTTTTATCAAAACTTTTAAGGGTTAAAAGTAAGCGATTCGAAGGGCAAGCGCTGCGCTCTGCATTGGCACATAAAGAGCTGAATACTTCGCGTTCTTCTGCAGAAACCAGGCGTAATAAGGGAGTTGCTAGCGCTTCTGATTCAGAGCTAAAACCAAATAAGGATAAGTAGGCTACATTAGTATGTAGATGCCGCCCCTGAGAGACAAAAGCAACCGGTTCACGTGCATAGTCCACTAACCATTGACAGCGTAATTCAGCAATACTTAATAAATGCTTACATTGACGGAAACGAGTTTTTAAGGTGCTGTAGTTAAGCAGGTAATCAATTTGTTGCAGCAATAAATCGGCATCACCCACAGAAATTTCACAGATTTCGACTGCTAAAACACGGGTACGTAATGGCTCCCAATGCCGCTGAGCAACCTTGACACAGATTGAATCCGGTGAGCGCTGTTGCAATAGCTCTAAAACACGCTCTTCACGCTGCTGCATTAAATCATTCGGGCAAAATACTAAAGCAGGCGCTTTAGCTGAGGCAGTTTCTAGCTCAAGCCAGCTTTTGGCATACTCTAAATTGATCTCAAAACCCGTTTTGCGTAAGGCCGCCTCCAAGATTTGGCTAAGTGCGGGGTTCTGATGAACAATGACACAAAACACAGTATGCTGACTCATACTGTGCACGATACCAAGTTATAGGATTGGCAAAAGGCTAGAGGCCGATTTTCCCGACCATCGTATCTAGTGACTTGACGGACTGGTCAAGCCATCAATTTTGTCTATAGCCCCGCCCATAAACTGCCGAAATCATCATCAGCTTTTTGCTTGTCCACTTCAGTGACAAATTTGTAGCGGAAATAAGCAAAAGCACCTAAACACTCATCCAAAGCAGACAATAACACACGCTCGTGGCGGCCTTGTAAATCAATAGCCAGTTTATCGCCAGGCTGGAAAATATAGGCGGGTAGCAATAGAATCGGATCAGACCGTAAGCCATCCACACTGGGCAACATTAAGCCTTGTTGTGGGAATTTATTACTGACTTCACGATCTAGCACCTCAGTGACTATGACGGCTTGAACCATCGCAGACAATAATTCAACGCCACAATATAAACCTTGTTTATTGATATACTCCATCCACTTGACGACACCAATGATCCAAATGTTGTTGTCATTAGAAATATCACGTAAACCAATCAGCTCACCAACCCTTACTGCTGAGCTTTCTTTATGCGTCCAACGTAAACCATAACCACCAATACTGCTATTAATCATGTCCCAAATTTGCATATGGCTCGTGGCTTCTTCTAGGTTTTTCTTGCTACCAGTCACTAAGCTCGCTTCACCATAGAGCATATTGTCGAACAGAATATCTTCCTCACGCTTTTGATCAGAACTAGCGCCTTGATAAGCTAGTTTGACCGCATCAATCACACCTTGCATGCCAAGGACTACTGCTACCTTTTCCTCTTTGGGAAAACGGTTGAACTGGCGATTACGAATCGTCGTCAGGTGGAACACCATGCGCTTCAGCAAGTTACGACTTAAGCCATTTTTCAGAATCAAACCTGTAGCCTGTTCCTGGGCAAGACCTTGAATTTGTTTATCTATATCTAAAATAACAGGCGCTAAATTGAACACACGCACGGTGGGTGAATGCGGTAAATCCCGATAAGGCATAATGACTGCTGGCTCATCATTATTCAGCATGGCTGCATGCACGAAATCTTGGGTCGCTTCTACATGGATTGGCTCATTAGATAGTTTGATGGTATGCGTCATCGACTCTACATACCGGGCAATACGTGTGACTTCTTCTTGACGCAAGCTGTAGGGTTTAAATAGTGGGATTACATTCAATTGAATGTAACGCTCTGCAATACTATTCGCCCCTTCACGCCCCTCACTGATCCGAACTTTATCCAAACCGCGCTCAGCAGCCAGTAAATACATATGGTGGATATCATGCCAAATCGATTCGCGAGTACGCACATAGACCGAATAGGTACTCAGCAGATATAACCCTAAATAATCCAATACGCGGTAAATCGCGAGTTGAAGTGCGCGCTTATTGACCTCATCACGGGTAATCATATCGAGCGCAGCGAGCTGATAGAGACCTGAAAACTCTAAAAGTAAGGATTGATTTAGATCAAAAATCCGTTGACCACGTTCAGGTAAAGGAAAAGCGCGACAGCTTAAATGCCGATTAAGATTTTTCAGCATGAGATCGAAGGTTGGGCGCAAACGCTCCCCAATCCGAATACGCACCGCTGGTGAGAGTGAGCGCCGATTTAGATCCGCCAAACCATGATAAATCCGCTTAGTCGTATCGCCAAAATCGGTAATGGCTAAAGAATCAATCCATTCTTTAGCCTTGGACTCCGTCAAAGGAATCGTATAACGCGCAATATCCTGACGCTCTGCTGTCGTGTCCATCACTACCTCACTGAAATACGGGTGCTTATTTTTATAATTAGTTCCGATTATAGCTAATGTTTGCCAGATAAACGCGGTCGAACCGACAAACTGTTAAGTTTTTAACAAGACCATCGGCACTACTTTCAACAAGCTACGTAAATTCAACCAAGCGGCACTCGCTACTAAAATGGCTCCAAGCAAAGCACCTAAAATGGCCAACCATGGATTTAGGCTAATCTGTAAATCGAACATATAAAAACCGAGCCAATTAGCCGCAAGCATCGTCAGCAAACCTGCTAAAGCTCCGGCTAAACCGCCTAAAAGCAAAAACTCTAACCAGATGCGTTTACGTAAGGTCGATGAGTTTGCCCCCAAGGATTTCAACACGGCAATTTCGCGTTGGCGCTCTGGTTTTTGCGCTTGTAAGGCCGACCAAAGCACTAATAAGCCTGTCACTAGAGTAAACGCAAAGACGCCCTGCACCGCTAAAGTGGCTTGTTCAACTAGTGAGCGAATCTGCCCGAGCATGGCACTCGTATCAATGGCGGTAATACTCGGAAATTGGCGAATCATACTCGGAATTAGCTCTGGTTTATCAGTGGGTACATGCAAGCTAGTAATTAAGGTATAGGGCTTATCCAGCAAGGCTCCGGGCGCTGCGATCACAAAAAAGTTCGGCTGCATACTATCCCAGCGGACTTCACGCACACTGGTTATCGTTTCAGTAAAACGTTGCCCTGCAATATCAAAGGTCAAGCGGTCGCCCAAGTTAAAACCCAAAGTTTCACCAATCCCCTGTTCGATGGAAAAACCTTGGGTTTTAGCATCAAACCATTGACCTGAAATCAACGAATTACTCGCTGGAAAATCTGCAAATGACGACAGATTAAACTCTCGCTCTAACATACGTTTGGCATCAGGTTGGGGATAATTATCTGCGGTCACTGGCTTATTATTGATTTCGACTAAGCGCCCACGAATCATCGGGT
Organism: Thiolinea sp.; assembly: GCA_049290875.1. GTDB lineage: Bacteria > Pseudomonadota > Gammaproteobacteria > Thiotrichales > Thiotrichaceae > Thiolinea. The sequence goes on along the minus strand of JBATOI010000033.1, from coordinate 70,084 downwards.
AGAGTGTTGTTTGGATAGTCTGCTGTTTGAGAAAAGCCTCTAAACCCACTTGATCTGCTGTTTGAATATTAATCAAAAAGTAATTAGGTGCATCAGCAGGGACGCTGGCTTGCCAACGACCAATTAAATCAGTACGTAAAGCGGTCAATAACAACAAGCTAAACAAACCTATCGCAAACACGACTACCAACAAGATTGAACGCCGACTTTGACGCATTAGCGCCAACCATTGCCAACCCGCACGGCTACTCAAGCGCGCTAATCCATGCAAAACTAGCCTAGAAATCAACCAGAATGCAGCTACTGCCAGCACCAAACCTAGGAATACCCAAAGCGCTAGCTTAAATTCACGGGCTTGAATCCAGAATAGAATAAAGATGGCTGGCAAAATACTTAGCATTAAAAACCGCGCCAAGGTTTTTTGATTAGGCAAGCTACCTTGGAGAATCTGCATAGGTGAAATCTCTAACAAGCGCACCAACGACGGCAGTGCAAAGCCCGTCACCATCACCAACGCAGTCACTACACTTACCCAAGCGGAAGTCCAAGTGGCAGGCGGTAAATCAATTTCCACTACCTTGACTAGCCACTGTGCAAGTAACTCTTGTAGTAAGAACCCCACTAAAGCACCTAACACACCAGCCACTAAAGCCAACAACCAGAGATTGCCTAAATAATCAATCAAGATGCGCCGTCTTGCCAAACCAAAGGCTTTGAGTACCGCAACCGAACGAGTCTCGTGCCGTACTAAGCTTGCTGCTGTCAGGACAATCGCAGCCCCCGCCAAGACTACACTTAAGAGCGCCGCTAAACCTAAAAAGCGCCCAGCACGCTGTAAAGCTTGTTGCACATTTTGCGCCCCCTCCTCCAATGAACGTATCCGCTCGGTAGGTGCAAGCTTGGCTTTTAAACTGGACTTCAAGCTACGAATGGCTCGCTCTGAACCTGTGAACAGCAGAGAAAATTCTGCGCGACTGGCTGGCGAAAGCAAACCCGTTGCAGGCAAATCAGCAAGTGGAATCATCACTTGCGGAGCGATTTGGAAGAAATTAACACCTTGCGAAGGGTCCTTGGTGACTACCGTACTTAAAGCAAATTGACTACGACCTAGGGCTACATTCGAACCAATCTGCGCTTGCACAGCATGAAATAAGCGGGGTTCCGACCATAACTCTCCACTAGCCGGTAGCTTGCCTTTTAAGGGTTCACCCACAGCGGTTAAAGACTCAGCGCCTTGCAGCTCCCCAATCAATGGATAATTAGGCGATACGGCCTTCACTTGGACTAATTGAGTATTTTCGCCAAAGGACAGCATGCTGCGAAAGCTAATCACCTCCGCAATATTCACACCTAAACTTTGCGCTAGTTGCTTATACTCCTCAGGCAAAGGCCGTGAGGAGCTAACCACCAAATCCCCACCTAGTACTTGGCTGGCTTGCCGCTCCATCGCTGATTCAACACGATCAGTGAAAAAGCCCACCGCTGACACTGCTAAAGCTGAAACCCACAAAGCCAAAAATAACAAACGCATTTCGGATAAACGCCAGCGGCGTACCCATTGACGCCAATACACCTGCCAAGCCATTAATCTTGCTCCTGCAAATGTAAACGTCCATCAGCGAGTCGATACCAGTACTCACATTGCGCCGCTAAGGATTCGTCATGGGTTACGAGTACAAGGGTGGTTTGATGGTCGCGTTGTAGACGAAATAATAAAGCCGCGACTTCTTGGCCTGTATGCCGATCTAAATTACCTGTAGGCTCGTCTGCAAATAGCAATTGGGGCTGAGTGACAAAAGCCCGTGCCAAAGCAACCCGCTGCTGCTCACCACCCGAAAGCTTAGTCACTAATTGCTGGGCACGGGCAGCTAAACCCACTTGCTCTAAAGCAGTTAAAGCCCGTTGCCGAATATCATCCTGTTTATCACCTAGCTCCAAAGGTAACATGACATTTTCTAAGGCCGTTAAATGCTCTAACAATTGGAAAGACTGAAAAACAAAGCCTACTTTCCCCAAACGCAAAGCAGCTCGTTGATCTTCGGATAACTTCGTCAACTCCTGCCCAAATACAACAAGACTACCGGCGCTCGGCACATCCAAGCCTGCCAAGATTCCCAATAAAGTACTTTTACCCGAGCCAGATGCGCCGGTAATCGCTATTGATGTACCCGCTGCTACCTGCAAATTAATATCGCTGAGGATATTTAAGGTTTCATTATTATGGTTTGCAGTCGGCGCAAGTACCTGTTTTTTTAAACCACTGGCTGCAATCACCGTATTATTTTCATTCATATCCAGCACTATTGGGAAAAATAAAATGTCTACTATACAGCCGTAGAGATAGCTTGACATTTGCGCCCTGTAGTTTCGTGGTTATTGACTATTTTTGATCAAGATAAAATTGTCGACAATCTCCTCTCTATTCTTTAAAAAACAGTCTCTTTGCACTATGATCGTCAACATAAAAATACGTAACTCGACCTGAGACCACAAGTATGCCATTTCACCCTGCCTGTCATTCCTATGAACCTGTGACGATTGCTGATCGCCTGTTCTTAGATTTGCGTCGCGCCATCCTCGAAGGCGAAATGCCTGCTGGTAAAAAAATCAGCGAGCCTGAATTAGCCAGCATTTATGGAGTGAGTCGCGGCTCTCTGCGTGAAGCAATTAGCAAGCTAGAAAACTGCAATTTAGTCACACGTCGACCGAATATTGGCGCACGGATTGTCAACTTCTCGATTGATCAATTGATGGAGATTTATCAGATTCGCGAAGCAATGGAAGGGATGGCAGCACGTTTGGCAGCGAAAAATATGACGGAGCCAGAATTAATCCATCTCAAAAGCTTGGTCGCTCGGCATAAAGATAGTATGGCTCACCCTCCACATGTCACTAAAACAGATTACAACCAAGATGCTGATCTCGACTTCCATTTTTGCATCATTCAGGGCAGTAAAAACCAGCGTTTGCTGACCATGCTCTGCCAAGACTTGTATGATTTAGTCCGCTTCTATCGGATGCGCTTAAGCCCGGCATTTTCAAGCACCGCTATGCACGAGCATGAGCTGATTGTGCAAGCTTTAGAGCGACGTGATGGGGAAATGGCGGAGTTATTGATGCGCTATCATGTACGTGCTTCCCGCGATCGGGCTAAGCAGCGTTTGGAAAGTATGACGCCCGAAGAATTAGGCCATTAATCACTTAAGGCAAAGCCGCTAATACTTGGCGAATCAAATCCCCAATTAATTGATTTTGTACCTGCACGACATCTTTCACTTCTTTACCCGCTACTACCCTGCTAAAACTCATCGTCCCTGCTGTTACTAATCGCCCAGACTGCCCTTGTAATACCTGCCAGCTGCCACGTAACTTAGCTTGTGCTTGGGGAGCACCATCAAACGCTAAAACACTGACCGTCAGATAATACTGTGGTGTTTGCTCCAACTGCCAAGGTGCTACTTGTACACGAGTGCTGGGCAAGGCAGACTGCAAACCAGATACCAAGCTTTCATTGAACTCTTCACGTAAAACTCCAGCCCATTGATACTGTTCTGAAACTTCCACACTGAAATTATCTTTGCGCAACACCATGCTTTGCCGATCTAACAGACTAGGCAAGCGAATCCGTGCTACCCCAATACTAGTAATGGGCTTATGTTGATTGGCTAGTGAACTCAGCGCTGGTGTACCTAAAGTGAAATACTGTGGTGCAACGCTGCTACAAGCGCTCAGCAGGAGCAAGCAGCTTCCACCCAGCAGAATTAATGCTCTTCCCAATCTTTCTTTCCTCGAATTAAAGCTTCTGGCTGGCGTTGCAAGGTTTCGGTTAAAGCTCGTACTGCCCGCGACATGGCAGTCACTTCATCCATCATTTCTGTGAGCTGGTATTGGGTCGGCGAATTTTGCGCTAGCAAGCGATCTAAATGGGTTAACGAACCTTGTAGACGTTGTACGGTTTTATCGAACTCGACCGAACTACGATTAAAATCCGTACCCGCTTGCTTAGCTGTGCCCGTCAAACTGGTTAGAGACTGATTTAAAGTGCCAGAAACCTTATCTAAATCGCCAGTCACTGCTTTCAGCGAGCCATCCAGCGTAGTCGAAACTTTGTCCACATTCGCACTGACCTGATCTAAAGCTCGCGTTAAACTAGCCGTAGCTGTCTCTAAATTAGAGCTAACGCCCGGTAAGGTGTTAGTCTGTAATTGCTGCAAGATTAAACGTGCATCCGTAACAGCCTGCTTGGCTTCCGTCATCGTGGTTTCAGTCGCGACTAATACTTTGTTCGCATTCTCGACCGTTTTATCAAGCTGCCCACTCTCCATGAATTGACGCACACCACCTAAGGTCGACTTCAGATCGTCGGCAATCCCTGAAGCCATTTTAGACAGCTCTTCAACGGGGGTAGGCGAAGTAGGAAATACATCATAAAACTGGCCTTTAGCAATGCTGTCTGGCTTCGCCTTTTCATCCAAGCTTAAGCCCACAAACATCTGCCCTGTTAACAAATTGCCATTTTCTAACTTGGCCCGCATCCCACGCTTGACAAGACTTTCCATAAATTGGGGTGCTTCAGCTAGTTTTAATTCTTCGGAAAAACGTTGTGGCTCAATGGAAATCAGCACCGGAATACGCACATCTAAAGACTTAGGGTCTAAATGTAATTTGATTTTTTCAACCTGCCCTACCCGAATACCTTGAAATTCCACCGGGGCTTTTTCAGCTAAGCCGCGCAAGGAACCATTGAAATAGAGCGTGTAATACAGTCGATCTTGATAATGCTTTTCACGGCTACTGGTTAAATCAGGATAAAGATTAAATACAGTATTGCTGGGGCTAACTGGCAAACTTTGGTTTTGCTCAGGCGGCGTTTCAAAGGCAATCCCACCAATCAATAAAGAAGTGAGCGACTCCATACGCACTTCGGCGCCCACCGAGTCGACTCGAACATCAATGCCACTCACATCCCAGAAGCGAGTATTTTTATTGATCAAGCGGTAATAAGGCTCATCCACAAAGATATGCAACTCAACCTGTCCACTATCTGCAGAGAGGCGATAATTGATGATTTCACCGACTTGCAATTGCTTATAAAAAATAGGTGTCCCAATATCCAAAGATCCCATTGAATCGGTCATTAACTTAAACTCACGCCCCGGACGACTGGGCTTGGTTGCTGGCGGCTCTTCTAAAGCTTGATAACAGATTGAAGTTTCGTTTTCTTTTAACTCGCTATCAACACGTTGTGGCAGCATGCCGATGTAAGTACCCGAAAACAGTGTCGTGATTCCAGAGATTTCTGCACCACGGATGCGGGGGCGTACCACCCAAAATTGCGCGCTGCAATCAAGGACATCGCTAATATCACGATTGAGCGCAAGGGTAACCAACGGATCCATATTCGCATCAAACTTGACGCTTTTAACCTTGCCTACATTGACGGCTTTATAACGAACCTGAGTATTGCCGGGGTCAATCCCTTCTGCACTCGGGAAATGCACCGTGATAATCGTGCCTTGCTGCATCCAATTTTGTACTAATAACCACAAACCGATTAAAGCAGCGGCCAAGGGCAATAACCAGACAGGCGAAGGCCAGCGTTGGCGGCGCACTTGCACAGCAGCTAGATTTTCTTGGCTAGAAAGAGGGTCATTGCCCGAATTCAAATGGTTTCGCTTCCTGTTTACAGCGAGTTATTTTTATCAACTGATGCCCAAATTAAACTCTCATCCAAAGTTGCCGCTGCCAGCATCGTCAAGACCACTACGGCTGCAAAGCAAAATGTACCCGCATTCGCTTCGATATGCGCTAAATTGCCGAATTGTACCAGCCCAGAGAGAATGGCGACTACAAATACATCGACCATCGACCAGCGCCCGATATATTCAGTGAGGTGAAACAAACGCATCCGCTCCTGTTGATGTTTTTGCTCACCACGCTGGATAGAAATCAGCAAGTAGGACAGGGTAAACAGCTTTAGTAAAGGCACCACAATACTGGCTACAAAAATCAAAATTGCCAGCGGCCACTGCCCTGCTTGATAAAGATGAATCGCGCCACCCACAATCGTATCCGGTTGGCCTGTACCTAAGAAATAGACACTCATCACCGGCATTAAATTCGCGGGTATATACAAAATCGCCGCAGCCCACAATAAAGCCCAAGTGGTTTGCAAACTATTGTGCGGCTCTAAACGCATCTGATGCCCACAACGGACGCAGTACAATCGCTCATATTTATTTAACAGCACAGGGCGTTCGCCCACACAGCCACAGATTTTGCAATGAATGAGCGGAGCATGGCTATTCATTGACATGCTGGTTCTTAGCCGGTGATTTGCAGGACTTCAAAGCTTGCCAAATCATGAAACTATCTAAGTTTGCGGTCGAGGCTGCTAGAGTAAGTACGAGAAAGATAAATGCCCAAAACGACGGGCCAATCACTAAAACCGCAATATCCCCCAGCTTAACGATGGCAACTAAGAGCCCCAACATAAAAACCTCTAGCATCCCCCAAGGCTTAATTTCACTGAGCCAGCGAAAAATTTGAATCGCTAAATGTGGCTGCCAAGCAAAACGAATCGTTAACAGTACCCAAAGCATGCCTAGTAGCTCAAACAGCGGAAAAATAATTAGGTTCAAGGCTAGCAAAGCAGACAACCAATAATAATCCTGCTCCCAAAACGCAGCCGTTGCTTTCCAAATAGTGAGTTCCTGCATTAAACCCTGAGCACGCAGACCAATCAATGGCAAAGCATTCGCCATGACAAATAAGATTAAACCGGTAAAAACCAAAGCCAGTGACATATCCAACATCGCTTTACGTTGGCGATACAAGACTGAGGAACAGCGCGAACAACGCGCCTCATGCCCATCTGCAATGGCTTGATAGTAATGTAACTGGCCGCAATGAGTGCAGGCGAATTTATAATGGATCATCATTCTACTAATCGCCTAGAAGCCCTAGCTAGGATTGGCTCAACTTAGCATAGTTGTAGCTAAAAAAAGGAGAGTCAATGACTCTCCTTGGATTTATCCCGCTAAATCGAGATTAACGTAAGCGATAACGCACGCCCATGGTTAAGGAGCGGTCAGTACCATCCTTGTAATTAGAATCAGTTGAACTACTACCACTAACATTTTTTAAGCTTGCTGTAGTAGTAAAGTCTAAGGAGTTAGCAACTTCATAAGCAAATGTAGAGCTTAAAGTATTAGTCGTGACATCATCGCTATTCGCTTGACTACCCTTAGCATAGTTTAGATTCCAGACATTTTCCCAGTCAATACGGTCATCCACTTCATGGGTAACAGAAAGGCCATTATTAAAATTATATCCCGTATCATCGTCACCTAAGACTGCTGTAAACTTGGCTTCATTAGAAAATTGAGTTTGATTACTCAATGGGACATGATACTCACCACCCAACTCTAAACCTGGCTTATTGGTTAAACCATCAAAGTTAGTACCGATATAACTTAAACCAGCACGGACTTTCCAGCCAATACGTCGGGTAGAGATATTTTCATCAATCAACACATCACGTACTTTTAAAGTACCCGTTGCACCAAAGTTATTAGTTAAACCGCTTTGTTTGATCACTGCCTCAATATCAGAAATCCATTTGATTGGATAATCTTTAGAGCCGTATCTAGAACGGTATTCATTTTCTTTAGCAATAATACGCGCTACATCTTGATACACGCCCACAGCAGGCTTACCACGTAACACGTTGCGACGAACCAACTCGTCCATCACACGAATCGCTTTAGCCATTGGTGTAACATTAGTCACACGACCGTAACCAACACCAATCGTAGCGGAAGTAAACATATCTTCGATTGCGCTGTCTTTTACCGCTTCAGCAGCACCATACCAGAAAGCGCCATTACTGCCTGGCACAAAGTAGTTATCTGCAGAAACATAAGCCTTAGCAATATAATTATCTACACTTTCCGCACCTGCAGTACCGTCTCGTTTAATACCACCCGTAGCGCTCCCACCAAAGTTGACATCACGATCCGGTGTGCTAATCGTGCGATCATAGCTTGCATCTAAATTCAAAGAATAAGCATTTTGATCATCACCACGCTTTTTGTGGAAATCTAAAGCACCCGCTACATACGCATCTTCATAGGCACTCGTACCTTCTTTGTAATCGTATAAAGTCACTTCAGCTTGTGCAGCACCGACTCCGAGGAACAGACCTATTGTTGAAGCTAGTATCGTTTTTTTCATTCTTCATTCTCCTGATAATAAAATAATCAATTCTATTTAAATGTTATGGTGTGTAAGATGACTGTAGCATTAAAACAACAAAATGTACGGTCTGTAAATAGACTAAGCTTAGCAGTCTTATGTGAAAAATTGCCAAAGTTTACAAAACCACCGTAACTAATCACTTTTAGGAAGAGAAAATGGAGAGTCTCAGTATGGGTTGGCGAGAATGGGCTGCCCTACCTGATTTAGGTATTCCGGCTATCAAACTTAAAGTTGATACTGGGGCTAAAACTTCAACTTTACATGCTCAGCAAATTCAAGTTTTTCAACAAAATAACGAAGACTGGCTTCATTTTAGCCTGCAACCGATTCGGCGCTATACGCATTTAACGCTACAATGCCAAGCACGTATTTTGGATCAACGGGTAATCACTGATTCGGGAGGGCATCGAGAATTAAGGTATGTTATTCAAAGTTCAATAAGTCTCGGTGATAAAGTTTGGCCCATTGAGATTACCCTTACTAATCGTAATAGTATGCAATTCAGGATGTTGCTAGGGCGCAGTGCCTTGCAGCAAGGTGAAGTGACCATTCATCCACAAGCATCCTATCTGTGTGGTAAAAAACCCATCAAAACCCACTATAGTCAAGTTTAATAAGTCGTTGAAAAGCCCCATAACCCAAACTGTTATTAGGACAAGCTGATGAAACTAGCCCTGCTGTCGCGTAATCGCCATTTATATTCAACACAGCGCTTGATTCAGGCTGCTCAAATTCGCGGGCACGAGATACATATACTGGATACTTTACGCTGCTATTTAGCTATTAATAATCAACAAGCTACCGTTTATTATCAAGGCCAATTGTTGGAAAAATTTGATGCCATTATTCCACGGATTGGTGCTTCAATCAGCCATTATGGTTCAGCAGTAGTACGCCAATTCGAGCTAATGGGTATTTATACTTTAAGTAGTGCACAAGCGATTAGCCAATCGCGGGATAAACTCCAGTCTGCTCAATTACTTGCACAGCATCGCTTAAACATTCCACGCTGCGTATTTGTACACCATTTAGAAGATATTCGACCTGCTATTCAACAGGTCGGTGGAACTCCGCTCATCATCAAGCTACTCCAAGGAACTCAAGGTATCGGTGTGGTGCTAGCAGAAACACAACAAGCGGCTGAAAGTATGATTGAAGGTTTCTTAGCACTGAAGGCCGCTATTTTATTGCAAGAATTTATCGCTGAAGCGGAAGGCACCGATATTCGCTGCTGGGTGATTGGAGGGGACGTGGTAGCCGCTATGCAACGTCAAGCAGCCGCTGGAGAATTTCGCTCGAACCTACATCGTGGTGGAACCGCTGCTAGCGTTAATTTAACGCCTGAAGAGTACCAGCTAGCCATTCAAGCCACAGCTGCCTTAGGTTTAGAAGTAGCAGGTGTGGATTTGCTACGTACCCAGCATGGACCGACAATTTTAGAAGTGAACTCTTCACCCGGTTTAGAAGGCATTGAGGCTATGAGTGGCAAAAATATTGCCGAACTAATCATTAAGTTTATTGAAGATCGTTTGGAATCGCGTAACACTCACTAGCCAAAGCATCAGCAATAATTTAATGGCGTTTTCTGGGGTAAGCGGATTGGCAACTCAAGCACCTATTATCGTGGGCGATAGGGCTATTGCAGCAGGCGAACAACGCTATGTGCATCTTCCACTGCCTCATTTATACACTCATGCGCGCATTTCTATGCCTGTGTATGTGATGCATGGTTTGCAAGCTGGCCCACGTCTCTTTATTTCTGCTGCGATTCATGGGGATGAAATTAATGGCGTGGAAATTATTCGCCGTGTGCTCAACACGTTAGATATCAAGAAATTTAGTGGGAGCTTGTTGGCAGTACCCGTGGTAAATGTATATGGCTTTTTGGATAAATCCCGCTACCTGCCTGATCGCCGCGACTTAAATCGTTCCTTCCCTGGCTCTGAACAGGGTTCGATGGCATCTCAGCTTGCCCATCAATTTTTAAATGAAGTCGCAAGCCTGTGCACCCATGGGATTGATCTACATACCGCAGCTTTAGGCCGCGATAACTTGCCGCAAATTCGCGCACACTTGAAGCATGATCCTGATTTGCTGGAAATGGCTAAAGCCTTCCGCCCGCCGCTGATTTTAAGCACAGGTCTACGTGAAGGCTCTTTGCGTGAAGCTAGCTTTAAACGGGATATCAAAGTGCTTCTTTATGAAGCGGGAGAGGCACTCCGCTTCGGCGAAGAGGCGATTCAAATCGGAGTGAATGGGGTGTTTTCAGTCATGCGGCATTTAGGCATGCTCCCCACTAACAATACGCTGAGACCAACAGAACCGTTAATGAGTGATAGCAGTGCTTGGATACGTGCCCCCCAAAGCGGCATTTTGCATATTAAACTGGGCTTAGGGGTTACTATTCATCAAGGCGAACTGCTAGGTCATGTGGCTGATCCTTTTGGCGCACATATCGAAAAAATTTACGCACCGCGTGCAGGTTTAATTATTGGGGTGAGCACTTTGCCTCTAGTGCATGAAGGCGAGGCGATTTTTCACCTTGCGCATCTGAGCCAATCCGATACGATTGGCAATCTTGAACCGCAGCATGAAATTGAACCCGAAGCTGAGCCCAAAATTGAGCCTGTCGTTGCGCATTAGCAATCCCTATATGAATACTCTGAAAGCCTTACGCCTACTAATTATTGTTTTGCTGTGTAGCTTGCCGATTACATTGTGGAGCGCTGAACAGGCGACTGCGCCTGAAGCTACTCGTGCGCTGCCCTCCTTAACCATTGACGACCATACGAAAATTTTAGAGGAAGCTGAACAGCGTTTAGATATTAAGACCTATTCAGAGGAGGTGCTTGATCCAATCGCGCTGGAGGCGTTAGCCGCTGATCAATTCGCAGCTAGTTGCATTAGCCAGCAAGAAGCTGAGCAAACCAAAGTTAAGCAAGGTTTGGAGAGCATTGGCACTGAACCTGTGGCTCAAGAAGATAAAGAGCTACAAGCCAAGCGTAAAGATTTAGATAAACAAAAAAAGATAGTTGAAACCCAACTGGCTCAATGCCGCCTACTGGCGCTACGGGCTGCACAAGTTCAAGAACAAGTGAGTGCGAGCAAGCAAAATATTGTCAAAGAACGCTTATTTGCAATCAGCCCTTCCGTATTTAGCTTTGTGCTGCAAACTTTACAGCAGCCTAGTTTATGGGTTGCTGAAACCCAGCAAATTATTGCTACCTTAGCCGCTTTACCCATCAATTATGGCAATGTTACTACCGCTTTATTGTACGGCTTTGCTGGCCTACTCACCGGCTTAATCTGGAGCTTTTACAAGCAACTTAGCTCGAATCAAGATATTTCTGAACTCGTCGCTACTAGCCCTACGTTTGCTTCGGTCTGGCGGAGCATTATTCGCTTTATGCCGTCGATTCTGATGCTTGGGTTGACGAGTTTGGCTTTGCATTACAATCATCCTGGCGTTAAAGCAATTACTGAACTTTCATCGACTTTATTTTTATTTACTATGAGCTACATGATTATCAGTGCCATGCTGCGCCCTGCGAATAAAAATAAAGACTTTCTACCTGTCATCCCTGAAACCAGCAAAAAACTTTATTATTGGGCCAGAACCTTCTTACTAGCGATTCTGCTAGGTCTGTTGTTTCACTCCACTCTATTTGATACGGATCCTACGAATAATTTAGTAGGCTTGATTCGGATTGTGTTAGGAACTTTTTCTAGCTTAGCACTGATTCGCTTACTGTGGTTGTTACGTAAATATGTCCCATGGCTAAACCAATTCCGCCTGTATATTCTGGGCGCTGTTGCTTTAGCTGCCGCTATTATTGCTTTATGGTTAGGGTATCGAAACTTTTTTGTTTTTCTCTTTAATGGCACTTTTGGAACTTTGTTCATTGTCTTGATTGGCTGGCTGTTACTTAAGATCCCCAGTGAAATATTTGATGGACTCGATGAAGGCACCGCCACTTGGCAAAAACAGCTGCGCAAGCGGTTAGGCATTGAAGATGGCAAGCGTGTGCCGGGCTTAATTTGGCTACGACTGACCCATGCCGTGACGGTCTTCTCCTTGATGATTTTAGTCTTATTAAGGCTGTGGGGAATGACGGCTCAATCTATGCAAATGATGCTCACCAAGCTCATGGATGGCATTCAGATTGGTAGTTTCACTTTAGAGCCTATGCGTATTTTAATGGGCTTGTTATCACTGGCTATTCTGATCAGCCTCACCCATCTCATTACCAATAGTCTAGCTAATCATTGGCTACGCCGCACTAGCATGACGCGCGGTGCTAAAGAAACTACGGTCACAATTGCGGGTTATGCAGGTATCACTCTTGCTATTTTAATTAGTTTGTCGATTGCAGGCATTAAGTTTACTAACTTAGCAATTATTGCCGGTGCACTATCAGTAGGCATTGGTTTTGGCTTACAAAATATCGTTAATAACTTTGTCTCTGGCTTAATTTTATTATTTGAACGCCCGATTCGCAAAGGAGATTGGGTACGTGTTGGCACGACTGAAGGCTATGTCAAAGATATTAATATTCGCTCGACCGTGATTCAGACTTTTGACCGCTCAGATATTATTGTGCCTAACTCTGAATTAATCGCTAATCAGGTCACGAATATGATGTTGAGTAACCAATATGGGCGCGTCATCATTCCAATCAGTGTGGCTTATGGCTCTGACCCTGAGAAAGTTTTAGCGACTTTGCGTGCGGTGGGAGAGGCGAATCCTGCGGTGCTGCGTGAGTATGGCGAACTCAAAGTGCAGGTATTCTTCCGTGGCTTTGCAGAAAGTGCATTAAGCTTTGAATTACGTTGCTTGATCAAGGATGTTGAAAAACAGTTAGTGGTCACTAGCGAGCTAAATGTAGCTATCGAAAAAGCTTTCCGTGAAGCCAAGATCGACATGCCCTATCCACAACGCACTATTCATATCGCTTCAGATTCCTCCGCCCTCAAAACAACGCAAAAGGCTAGCAAACCTGAAGATTTAAGTTAGAATACGCCAACTTTCTCAAACTGGCCTCATAGTTCAATGGATAGAACGAGCCCCTCCTAAAGGATTCAGTAGGATACCAAAAAAAGGATGCGCTATTGAACTACCTCCTGACTAATCCACCGAAACCTAAGGCAGTCTTGGAACAAATTTGGCACGCAAAGATCGAAAAATAAGGGCTACAAACGACAACAGGTAGCACATGGCTACCCGTTTTTGTATATGGTGTCCCTACCAGGAATCGAACCTGAATCTGATTCTTAGGAGGAATCCGTTCTATCCATTGAACTACAGGGACACACGATTAGCCTCACACTATAGCATTGACACGAGTCCTTAGACAAGAATTGAATAGAACATATTCAGATAGCAACTTATTGATTATTTAAGAAAAAAGATAAAATAAATGTTGTTGATTTCATATGAACAACTACCTGAGAGATCTGGCATTTCAACAAAACAGCAATCAAAACTGCGAAAAGATGGTAGGTTCCCTATCCTCTTCAAGAACATGGGAAGACTCGTCTACTATTCAATTTATGATGTGGCTAACTTCTTGCTCCAGCAGCAGTTCCCACCCCAGGAACTCGAAGAAACTCACCATAATAAAAGAGTAAATCGCAATGAATATGGCGACACTTGACAGTATCAGGTTATCAGTCAACTCAAAACTAGACCAAAAGAACAAATCTAAACTTGGTCAGTTCATGACTGCTACGGTCATTGCTGATTACATGGCAAGCCTCTTTGATAAGAACTCAAAGAATGCAAAACTTCTTGATTGTGGCGCAGGCATTGGTTCACTATCAATCTCAGCAATCAAAGTATTGAAGAAAATTGCATTGGTGGATCTATGGGAAATAGATCCAATCATGCAAGAGCAGCTAGAAAAAAATATGGAGTTGGTTGGAGTAAATTTCTCCGTCCATGCTCAAGATTTTATATTTGGTGCGGTTGAAAATATTCGCTCAGGCAGTGGAGAGCGATACACACACGCCATCATTAATCCACCCTACAAAAAAATCAGCAGTAGCTCAGAGCATAGGAATGAGCTTAGAAAAGTTGGGATTGAAACAGTCAATCTCTACACAGCCTTTTTTGCTCTCAGCATTTTACTGATGGAAGAAGGCGGGCAGATTGTCATCATTATTCCTCGTTCTTTCTGCAATGGCCCTTATTACAAACCATTCAGAGAAATGATGTTGAAGGAGTGTTCAATTGAACACATTCATGTCTTTGAAAGTCGCAATAAAGCCTTCAAAGATGATGAAGTTCTTCAAGAGAATATCATTCTAAAAGTCACCAAAGGCAAGAAGCAAGGTGATGTAGAAATCTCTCAATCCACCGATCATGAATTCAAGGACTACCAGACAAAAGCAGTAGCTTTTTCTGATGTAGTCAAACCGAATGATTCAGAAGTATTCATTCACATTCCGACTGGTGAAGAAGTTAGCGAGAACAATCCATTGTTTGCCGCTTCACTATCAGAACTAGGAATTGGTGTGAGCACTGGACCTGTAGTGTCACATCGGATGACAGAATTTTTGGAAAAGAATCCGACAGATGATTCAGTTCCTTTGCTCTATCCACATCACTTTGTAGATAGGCAATTTCAATATCCAAAGGAACACAAAAAACCAAATGCTATTCGGGTTGCTCCCGAATCTCGAAAATGGCTAATGCTTAACAGTGGTTTCTATGTGATTGTTAGAAGGTTTTCAGCCAAAGAAGAAAAACGGCGAGTGGTTGCATACATTATCAATCCCGCTGAAATTGGTAAGGAATGGATTGGCTTTGATAACTGCTGGAATGTCTTTCATGTGAAGAAGAAAGGTTTTGATGAAGCAACAGCAAAAGGTTTGGCTTGCTTCTTAAACTCCACACTTCTTGATGATTATTTCAGAGTATTTTCAGGACACACACAAGTCAATGCAACTGACTTGAAGAACATAAAATACCCCACAATGGCAACTTTGCAAAAAGTTGGTATGAAATACCAAAGCACTATGAGCCAACAACAAATTGATGAACTTTTAGGGAGTGAATGAATGAGTGCGGAACAGAAATTACAACAGGCATCTGAAATTCTTGTTCACTTGGGAATGCCAAGACAGCAACTGAATGAACGAACCGCACTATGTTTGCTGTGCTTGTTGGACATGACACCTAACAAGCAATGGAATCAAGCAGGTAATCCACTTGTTGGGATTACACCCATCATGGATTGGTCACGTCAGCACTATGGAAAGGACTATGCACCGAACACGCGCGAAACTTTCCGACGCCAATCAATGCATCAATTTGTTGATGCAGGTATATGCCTTTATAACCCTGATAAACCAGATAGAGCGGTCAATAGTCCTCATGCTGCTTATCAGATAGAACCTACACTTTTAGGTGTGCTTCGCACCTATGGCACTGCGCAATATCAGGCTATGCTTCAAGGTTACTTGCAGCAACAGCAGACACTTGTACAAATGTATGCCAGAGCGCGAGAGATGGAGATGATTCCATTGGAACTTGGCAATGGTCAGACAATACAGCTTTCAGCAGGTGCTCATTCCCAACTGATTAAAGACATTGTGCAAGACTTTGGCGCTAGGTATGTGCCAGGTGGTCGGTTGGTCTATGTTGGTGATACTGGAGACAAGCACGGATTTTTTGATGTGGCATTCCTTGCTTCATTGGGTGTTCAATTGGACAACCACGGAAAATTACCCGATGTCGTCATCTACAGCACAACAAACAATTGGCTATTCTTGATTGAATCGGTCACAAGTCATGGCCCTGTTGACCACAAAAGATATGGTGAACTGACCACCCTTTTTAGAGGTTGTACAGCAGGATTGGTTTATGTTTCAGCATTCCCAGACTCTAGAACCTATGCCAAATATTCAAGCGTGATTGCATGGGAAACAGAAGTCTGGATCGCTGATGCACCAACGCATATGATTCACTTCAACGGATCAAGATTTTTAGGACCTTACTAAGGTACAGGTTCGATTCCTGTTGGCACTACCATTGCTCTAACTTTAAAATACCTTTTAAGCCACTACTTTAGCAGCTCATTCACGTACTAACTCGGTGAAATTCTATGCATACCCGCCAACTCGGCCCCTTTCAAGTTTCCGCCCTTGGTTTAGGCTGCATGAGCTTTTCCATGGGTTATGGCCCTGCGGATGATGAAGAATCAGCGCGCCTGCTACATGCAGCTTTAGATGCAGGTTATTCATTTTTAGACACTGCGTCTATGTACGGTGGTGGGCATAATGAAAGCTTGATTGGCGCAAGTTTAAAGCAGCGCCGCCACGAATATGTACTCGCCAGTAAATGCGGCCTGAGCAAAGACGAAACCGGCAAGCCAGTGATTATTGGCCGCCCTGAAGTCCTCAAAAAGCAGTGTGAAGATAGCCTCAAGCGCTTACAAACCGAGGTTATTGACCTTTATTACCTGCATCGTTTAGATCCGAATGTACCCGTAGAAGAAAGTGTCGGTGGCTTAGCGGATTTGATTCGAGCGGGCAAGATTCGCAGTTTAGGCTTATCCGAAATCTCCACGGCCACTTTACGCCGTGCCCATGCAGAGCACCCAGTCACGGCGGTGCAATCTGAATACTCGCTGTGGTCACGCACACCCGAAACCAGTTTATTAGCCGCCTGTACTCAATTAGGCGTGGCCTTTGTACCCTTCTCACCGCTAGGGCGAGGCTTCTTTACCGGAAAAGCGCAAGATGTAAGCCAGCTGACTAAAGACGATGTCCGCTGCACCAATGCGCGCCCACGTTTCGAGCCAGAAGCTTTCGCTGCCAATAGCAAGCTGCTAGCACCTTTGGCGGAAATCGCCAAACAGCAAGACTGTACCATGGCGCAATTAGCGCTCGCTTGGGTCTTGGCACAAAGCGATGCCAAGCTCATTCCCATTCCGGGCACTAAGCATATCGACTATATGCTGGAAAATGCAGGTGCTGGTGATCTTCAACTTGACACTGCCACGGTGCAAACCCTGAATGAATTAATCAATGAGAGCACTGTACAAGGCCAGCGCTACACCGCAGGTTTGATGGCGAGCATGGATGCAGAACAAGATCGCTTAGCGCCCGCTGATTAGCACCACACCCAACAAACGCGGATCATTCATAGCATTGTCCTCACGCGCGAGCCAAGAAATCTTCTGCTCGCGGCTGCCACCGTCATCATCATCATTCACTTGTACTTCAATCCCAACGCGGCTTTTCACGCCAATATTCACCCCGAGCATTTTCCAAGGAATTTTTGCCTCCAGCACATAACCGTCAGCCGTAGTTTTGAGTTCATAAGTCAACTCTGGCGAAATGGTTTGCGGCGATTTTGAATCCAGAATCACCTGCTTACGCCCCCAAGCAAAAGTCATCCGATAGTCATTCTTGCCATCGTAACTGGCTTGGCGGCTATTATCTGCATCAATATAGAACTCAATGGAATCATCATCTTCGGGATTTTCAGAGTCTGATTTAATCGACTCGTCATAAACCCGTACCGCTAAATACAGGTAGTTTTCATCCCATTTGCCTTCCCATTTGCCGAACAGATCACGCTTCGCCCATGCTTGACCGGCAATTAAAGTATCTAAAGTGCGAGGGTTCTCCAGAAAGAAATAACGCTCTGGATCTTTAGCAGGGCGGAAAACAATCAGCGGATCGCCCGGTTTATGTGGCTTTTTCTCAGCTGGAATTTCGGCGGGAGCAGCCGCTTGAGCGGATTTACTGAGCGTTGCGGTGGCTAGCCAATCTCGATGCGCATCCATAAAATTCAAGACTGCATGGTATTTATAAGCGGTTTCACGCGGCTGGCGAATGTGTTCTTTTAAACCCCAACAACCAAACCATTGGCAAGTACGCGGTGAGGAGAACGCCATAAATAGCTCGCCGCCTGCTTCTTTCCAGCCGGTTAGCATTTGCGTATATAAGTCGCCCATACGTGGATCACGATTGGCGGCAAAAAACAAGGGATTCGGATGCTGGGTCGGCTCACGCGTGACCCAATCCACCAAGCCCTGCCCGCCTTCATAAGCAATCAGTTTTAAGCCATAGCTATGGGCTATTTCGGCCTGTTCGCGGACATGATCGAGCACTTGTGGCAAAGAGCGGAAAGAGTCTTTCGCCGTGGTTAAGTCAAAGATTTGATCAACCGTCGTCGATTCGCGATAGCCTTTGGTATTGCCGCCAAAATACGGAGCGATGGCCATTGCATCCGCGATTTGTGCGCCACCATAGTCACCTAAAAACTTTTTAGAAATATCCGGGCGGGTATCCCATGAACCAATCACCCGGGTGAAGCGCTCGCGCCCGCCAAACACTTGCTCCCAAATCGCAAACACTTCGCCTGCGCGTTTGATGTAATACTGATAGCCCGCTTCCACCGAGTTAATACTAAATCCCGCTTCAATACCTTTTTTCTGGGTGTATTCGCTGTGCGAAAACGAGGTATTCCAAACTTCATTGGTGTATTCGACATAGACCCGCGCTTGTGGATGGAGGTGATCGCGCACATAAGTCGCAAAATTGCGGATATAGTCATCATCAGCGGCATGCGGCAGATTAAACCAAGCATCGGCTTGCATACGATTGGCTAAATCAACTTGAATCTCCAGCGGTGCTCCACGCGCCCCATAGCCACCGCCCCAAGTGGCTTCCTGCAAATTCGGACGTTCAGACCAATGGCTTTCGGGATTGCGGGTAATCCCCGACATCGCCATAAAGCGAATCGTGCTGAAATCTTTGAGATAATTCAGATACTCCGGCGTAAAACGAAGGCTGCTGTAATACAACTCAAACGGTAAATAGGCCGCGCCCGAAGCACAGTCAGCTTGAGCAAACACGCGCTGATAGGGATTGTCTTGGCAAATCCCACCGGGGGGTAAAATGCGAATATTCCGAAGCGGATCAGCTTCATCTATGCTTTCAATCACTAAGCTGGCATTGATTTCACCGTCCTCACCTTTATGCAAACGAATCAGATCGCGATTCGGTGACTGGCTAATCGCCTTAACCCCATGCCCATAGCTCAATACGCCAGTACCATCGTACAGCACCACATAATCACCTTCGACTAGGGCTTCAGGGGGCATTTTGCCAATGAACTTGGTGGCAATTTTGGCTCCATGCAAACGCAGCGGCCAGCCTTGTGGATCATATTCAACCTGATCTACGTCTGGCATTTCTAAGACATTGTCTTTAAACGGTGCGGATTGACGAAACAAATCGATAAACGGGAAACTCGCATCTTCGTAATGCAGTTCATTGACATTCACCCCAATCAGCGGACGCACTTGCGCGGGCGGAATAATTGGAATTTCAGCCGTTAAAGGCTCAGGGGCTTGATGGCGAATACCACCGGTTTGTACAGGAGGTTTGGGGTTTGGAGCCGCTGGCTGTTCAGGAACTACTTGTGTGGTTTGCGTTTTTTTAAAGTTAGAGTAATAAAACGAGACCAAGGTGACTGTGATAGTGACCAGCACTACTAACAGCAACACCCACTTTCCTATTGTTTTCATTAAGCATACATAATTGAGGTGAGGTAGACCAAGCTTAGCGAAGAATCGAGATTTTGCAAACTCTGCTCAGTTTGTTTGGCCTGAAGAAGGTTTGGAAGATAGCTAAGCGGCGCACCTGCAAAGGGGATGATTATTAGTGCTCATAAGCCTTCGATGATGAATGACGAGCTAAGCGCTTAGGTTATCTGGTGTGAGTCCATCTTTAATGTAAGGCCTCAAATACCCCTAAACCACGATTTTTGGTGACTTGTGCGCCATTGAATACGCGCCCATTCATAGCGATATACACACCGATGGGCATACATTGTGCAGCCACGATGGCCGCGCCTAAATTAAATAAACCATCTGAACCATTGACACTCAGCGGAATCATTGCACCGGTTAAAATAATGGTTTTATTAGGATTAGCTGCTATTAAATAGCGAGCTGTTTCTGCCATGGTATCGGTACCATGCGTAATCACAATATGCTGATGTGCGCTATTTTGGCAAGCCGCCAAGATTTGTGCCCGATCCTCATCGGTCATCTCAAGGCTATCTTTCAAAAATAATTGCTGAATTTCTAAACTTACCCCGCAACGTCCTTGCTCAAACGCTGCTGGAATATGAGTTTGGGTAAAACTCAACTCACCTTTCAAGGGATTGTAAAGCTTGTCAATGGTGCCACCGGTTAAGATCATTTGAATGCTCATAGTCGTCCTATTTGCTTATTATTACTGAGTCATAAGCATAGCCTGCTGGCTTGGAGCTGTCGAAAAAAAATTGCATCAGTTTCAAGTTCCCAATGTATCAGCCTCACTCAGATGCTTAGCATTTTCAGTGGGCGGAATTAAAGGCGACCGATGGCACTCTTGAAATACTCGCAATGCGCAATGGTGGCAGCGCTCATGATCTAAAATAGTCGTAGTGATTTGTTGAATCGCTTCGCGTTTAGACTCAAAGAAAAAAGCGCTACCAATATGATCATCAAAATGACCTTTGTGAATGAAGGTATTCACTTTGCGTTTGAGCCCCGCAAAATATAAGCCACCGCCCGCAATTTTGAGGCGTGCTGACTCCTGTTCAAGCATTTCCGCACCCGTCAGGTCAATAAAATTGATCCCTGAACCAATCACCAAAATCCGCTTATAGCCTTGATGCTCACTCATATAATGCAGGCGATTTTGTATATGATTGGCCGAACCGAAATAAACCGACATATCAATCCTTACCACTTTTAATTGCGGGCATTCTGGCAATATCTCGTCTCTATATTTATTCACCAAAATACTTTTGCCAGTGGCGGCTTCGGTAGTTGGTACAAGGCTTACTACATCAGGAATTGAGGTGCGTGCTAAGAATAAAATCAGGGACAGCAGCACACCTAAATAAATTGCAAACTCTAACTCTAAAAATAAAGTCGCTAGAAAAGTGGTGAGTAAAATACTGGTTTCAGCCCGGCTGGTTTCAAAGATTTTCTTAATATGCTCAAAATCCACTAAATTCCAAGCCACCAACATTATCACTCCCGCCATCGCAGGGATCGGTAAATAAGCAGTCAACGGTGCAACTAAGAGAATAATTAAAGCGAGTAGTAACGCTGCAAAAATCGCCGATAAAGGTGTTTGCGCGCCTGATGTATAATTCAAACCAGAACGCGTAAATGAACCTGAACCGGCATAACTTGAAAAGAAACTCCCGACAATATTCGATAAACCTTGCCCAAAAAACTCTTGATTACCATCAATACGCTGATGGGACTTGGAAGCAATCGCACGACTAATGGAAACGGCCTCAATCAAACCTAATAAAGCCACTGCAAAGGCTTGTGGCGCTAGGGCTTTAATCGTTGCTAGTGAAAAGTCTGGGGTAGACAAGGGAGGTAAATGCGCAGGAATTTCTTGGACTAATTTAATTCCAACCTTTTCTCCTCCTAAGAAAAAAGCAATCACACTGCCGATTACTAGCGCTATTAATAGATTGGGAATACGCTTAAACCAAACTTTTAACACAAGCGCTATGATTAAGGTCAGAATTGCTACCGTGAACACGTACACATTCATCTGCGGCAGCTGGTGAAAAATATCCAACCAAGTAAACAAAAAAGATTCGCCACGTGGTACTTCGACCCCAAATACCTGATTCATTTGGCTAGTGGCAATCAGGATTGCAGCACCTGCGGTAAAACCGATTACGACAGTATGTGAAACAAAATTAACCAAAACGCCTAAGCGTGCTAAAGCAAAGGCTAATTGAAAAACACCGGCTAGAAAGGTCAAAGTGAGAGTGTATTGAATAAAATTGGGGCTGCCGGGATCTGCGTGACCACTGACTGCTGAAAACACCACAATCGAAATCGCGGTGGTTGGCCCAGAAATCAAATGCCAAGAAGAGCCAAACAAAGCTGCAATAATCGGCGTAACCATTGCAGTATAAAGACCATACTCAGGTGGTAAACCAGCAATCGTCGCAAACGCGACACCTTGCGGCAAAACAATCACCGCGCCTGTCAAGCCTGCAATTAAATCAGCTTTGAGGGTTTCACGGTTGACTTTAGGCAGCCAAAGCAAGAATGGAAAAAGAAATTGAGTAATAAACTGCATTTTTATTGATGTCATAGCGCTTCGGGAATGCTGTATTAGTCTACGCTTATTTGCTTAAACTTAAAGTGAACTTATCTATCCCTCAAGAGCTATGCTGCTGGGGCAAACAACCGCTTACCCATCATCGCCAAAGCCATATCAAACACGCCATCCCATAAACGATCAGCAGAGCGCGAAACATCCAAACCGACACCTTTGCTGTGTTGATCTAACAAAGCCAAGCGCTTAAATAAAGCCGGCCAATTAGCACGCTCCATGCGTTTGGTCGCAGCTTGAAAAGGCGCTTGACGATTTTTTGGTAAACGCATCATTAAGTTTTGATTGGAACGTTGCTGACGTTGGTTTTCACAAGCTTCATATAGCTGGCGCAGCAAATCACCAAAGGCCCAAACTAATAAAGGTAAGGCAGTATCCTCTTCTTTTAGTACCTGCAGAATATGCTGCAAGCGTTTGATATCTTGTGCCAAAATAGCATCCGCTAAATCAAACACTGTAAAGCGTGAGCTATCAGAAACCGCAGCGGCCATCTGTTCTGCGCTGATCGGTTCATGATCATAAAGTAGCTTTAATTTATTAATTTCCTGCACAGCAGCCAACATATTTCCTTCTACATGTTCAGCCAAATAGCGCACTGCCGCTTCATTTGCATTTAAACCCGTTTCGCGCATCCGCTTAGCGAGCCAAGTTAACGCTTGTTGGGGCGATAAATCCCAGACTTGGACTAAGACACCTTGCTGCTCAATCACTTTAACCCAAGCAGCACTGCGGCAGGCTTTATCTAAACGCCCACATTGCATCAACAGCACCTTATCAGTCGGTGGATGCGCTAAATATTGCTGGATGGCCTTACTGCCTGCCGCCCCAATTTTGCAAGAGTTCAGGCGCAAATCGAGCAGTTTCTGCTCTGAAAACAAGGATAAAGCCTCACTGGCTGCTAGCAAAACACTCCAATCAAATTGCGCATCCACATTCAGAATTTCACGCTCGCTAAAACCCTGCTGCTTGGCGGCTTCGCGCACTGCATCCGCTACCTCCATCACTTGCAGGGGCTCATCGCCACTAATTAAGTAGACTGGCTTGAGGCCTAAGCGTAGCTGTTCAGTGATTTGTTCAGCGCGCACCTGCATGACTCACCTTCACTCAAAAGAGGATTTAAAGAGGGTGCATGGTATCATGCAGCGCTTCTTTTGGGTCAGAACCGTTATCTTATGGGTCAAAGCATTACCAGCAGTTATCGCGCACCGTGGTGGTTAAAATCACCGCACCTACAAACTATTTTGCCTACTTTGCTGCGCAAACGTTTTTCCTTAGCTTTTATTTGGGAACGGTTAGAGCTTAAGGATGGCGATTTCATAGATCTAGCGTGGTATCCGCGCCCCAATGCGCCTTTAGTCTTGATGATGCATGGCTTAGAAGGTTCGCTAAATTCACATTATGCCTCTACTTTAGTGAAAGCATTGCACGAGGCTGGTTTTAGCGTGATATTCATGCTGCTGCGTGGCCGAGGGCGTGAACCTAATCGTCTGGCCAAAAGCTATCATTCAGGTGCTAGCGCTGATCTCGCTGAAGTATTGGCGCAACTCAAAGCACGCGGGCAAATGCCAGCAGCAGCGGTTGGGGTCTCATTAAGCGCTAATTTACTGTTGAAATATTTAGGCGAGACCGAAGCAAACTCTGGTTTAAAAGCAGCTGTAGCCGTTTCTGCTCCTTTCCAATTAGCCGTCTGCTCCAAGAAGCTAGAGTATGGATTTTCAAGGATTTATGGGCAATATTTGCTAAAACAGCTTAAGACTTCGTATCAAGAAAAGTTTCAGCAATTAGCCGCGCCACGCCCTATCGACTTAAGCACGATTAAAACCATCTACCAATTTGATGATCAAATCACTGCACCGTTTAATCAGTTTGCTAATGCAGCTGATTATTACCAACGCTCCAGCAGTGCGCAGTTTCTAGAAAAAATTCAAACACCGACTTTAATTATTCATGCACTCGATGATCCCTTTATGCGCCCTAGCATTGCCCCCAATGCTGAGCAGACCAGCGCGAGTGTGAGCTTAGAAATTACTGAACATGGCGGGCATGTAGGCTTTATTACTGGCAATACACCGTGGAAGTTAAACTATTGGCTAGATGAGCGCGTACCCGCTTGGTTAAAGGCTCAGCTTTTGGATAAACCAGCATGAACGCACAAACCACTATTGCAGCCGTGATTGGCGGTGGCCCAGCAGGCTTAATGGCAGCAGAGCAACTTACGCAGGCAGGCTACACAGTTGATTTGTATGATGCGATGCCTTCAGTGGGGCGTAAGTTTTTATTGGCAGGCATTGGTGGCTTAAACATCACGCATTCGGAAGCTTTTGAAAAATTTAGCACTCGCTATGCAGAACGCACTACTGAGCTAAATCCTTATCTGCAAGCATTTACTCCAGAAGCTTTACGCCAATGGTGTACTGAATTAGGCATTGAAACTTTCATCGGTAGTTCAGGGCGGGTTTTTCCGAAAGAAATGAAAGCGGCTCCCCTGCTACGCGCTTGGCTGAGCCGTTTAAAAGCGCAAGGTTTGACGATTTATCCGCGTCATCGCTGCTTAGGCTTAAATACTGAGCATGCCTGGTTATTGCAAACGCCAGAAGGTTTGCTCACGAAAAACTATCTTGTAACGGTGTTAGCCTTGGGCGGTGCTAGCTGGAAAAAGCTAGGTAGTGATGGCGCTTGGGTCGAATGTCTACAAGAGCACAAAATTCAAATCGCGCCCTTGCGCCCTGCCAATAATGGTTTTCTCTGTACTTGGAGTGATTACCTCAAGCCTTTAGCGGGTGCACCCGTGAAATCCGTGAGCTTAAGTTTCACTGATCTAAATGGCTTTAGCGAAACACGCCAAGGTGAATTGATAATTACCGAGCAAGGTACAGAGGGCAGCTTGATTTATGCTTTTTCAGCGCGTTTACGCGATCGCTTAGAGCAGCAAGGCTCAGCCACTTTTTATTTAGACCTCTGCCCACACCAAACTCAAGCGCAACTTGAAAGCTTATTAGTGAAGCGCTCTGCTAAAAAAAGCCTAAGCAGCTTTCTAAAGACTCAGTTAAAGCTTGATACCATCAAAGTCGCTTTAGTATTTGAAAAGCTTGATAAAACCCAAACCAACACACCTAGCTATTTTGCCCAACTATTAAAACAACTACCGATTACAGTAAGTGGCATGACACCCTTGGATGAAGCAATAAGTACTGCAGGCGGAATTAAGTTTGCAGCCTTAACCGCTGATTTAATGCTTCAAGCACTACCTAGTGTGTTTTGTGCGGGGGAAATGCTGGATTGGGAAGCACCTACGGGCGGTTACCTCCTCACCGCTTGCTTAGCGACGGGCAAACAAGCGGGCTTAGGAGCAGTGCGTTATCTGCAAGCGTTAGGGCCTAGTCAAAAATAAGATTCTGATCAGCTAAGCGCTCGACATCTTCATGTTGATGCGTTACTAACAACAGCGTTTTATTCGCCGCTTTTGCAATGGCCCGCACCCAAATAGCGGCAATTTCACGGGTATAAGCATCTAATTCAGCGAAGGGTTCATCCAGCAAAATGATCGGCTCAGGGCGCAACATTGTGCGTAATAAAGCGACTCGCTGACGTTGTCCACCGGATAATTCGCTTGGCATCTTCGTTAAATAAGCGTTGATCTCTAAAGCTTCGGCGGCTGCTTGAATGGCGGCTTGTCTGGCTGTTTCAGTGGCAAACTTTAAGCCTAATTTTAAGTTTTGCGCGATGCTTAAATGCTCAAATAAATTATGCTCTTGAAACAACATCGAAACGGGACGCTGCTCAATCGGTAAGCTTAGCAGTGATTGCCCTTGCCATTGAATATCCCCCTCAGCGACTGGCTCAAACCCAGCAATCGCCGCGAGCAGAGCCGACTTCCCTGCTCCGCTGCGGCCTTGAATCGTGACAATCGCACCAAGCTCAATCTGCAGGTCATAGAATCGTTGCCAAGAACCACGGCGTAAAACTAGATTTTGAATCAATAACATGGGTTATTTTGCAGCCCAAGCGCTTTTGTAGAAATTGCCATTGTGGAAATAGTACACATGATGATCAATCAAAATGCTGCGGTCATTATCATCCCAATACCAATCCTGAGCAGAGCTAACAGAAAAACCACCTAAATGCTTAAGTTTGCGCGGCGCATGAGCAACCTCGAAACGATGCAAGCCATTCTTCAGTGTACCTGTGTTCGGATCATAGACATTCACTGGCAAGGCCACTCGCGTCAAGGTATTGTTATTGATCGCTAAAGAGGTAATCGCATGATGATTACGATTGGCGGGGCTATCGGAACCAGCGCTACCTAATTGTACTTTATCGATTTCTTGCGGACGATTAGGGTTGCTAATATCAAACAGCGACAACTTCCAGCCCTGTTGAGCACCTCCAGCCTGAGCATCAGCGGCTTTGCCTACGCCTAAGAACAGAGTTGGCGTCACTGGATGCAGATAATCAGAAAAACCCGGAATGACTAACTCACCTGCCACTTTCGGATCGCTTGGATTACGCAAATCCACCACATACAAGGGGTCGGTATTGCGGAAGGTTACAAAATAAGCGTAATCATTGAACAGCCGCGCACCGTATAAACGCTCGCCCGGCTTGCCCAAGGGCTTAGGATATTTGGCATTCGGTAAGCGTGACACGGTGATCAGCTGCTTATTACTCGGATGTTCAGCCAGCACGCTCAAAATTACCGGTGAACGTGTAATCGGATCAGGATGTTTGGTGGTTTGTGCCATATTATAAGTCACCACCCGCAAGTTACCGCGCTGATCTTCATCAAATTGGAAAGTACTTAATTCATTCCAATTTAAACTACCAAAGAAAGCACCCGAACCACGATAGCTTAAGCCTTTACCGCTTAAACTAAATTTATGTAAAGCATTACCCTGCATACTACTAATGGGCGCTTTAACCGCAGCATTATAATTAGAAATCAGATAAGCAGCCTGGTCCGACATATAGAAATTTTCAGCGGAACCTATATAAGCTAATGCTTGTGGCGCTTGGTTTATATTATCTAAATCCAAGCTAATCAGTGAAACCAAACTAGAAATAAGCTCTGGCTTTTGCTCTGGTGAGTACAGCGCACCGACAGCTAATAAGGGCAAGGGTTTTTTACTGGTTCTTTCAGTATAGCTTGGCAAGGAATCGGTTAATTTCCATTGATCAATTTCAGCGATTATTTTCTTTTTCTCGGCTTCTTTTTGTTGCGCGGTTAAAGGTTGTTTGGATTCAATATTTTTATAAACAGTTGGATAATCACTAAGATAGTTATTCAAGACTAAATATAAGCGATTATTAATTCTTCTCGTTTGAAAAAACCCACCTTCGATATCTAGCTGGCGAATTAGGCTCGGTTTGGCTGCATTAGTGATATTAAAAATCAATACATGCGTTTGCCCTGAGCCGCCATAGCCATGATAGCGACGTGCTCGCATGTGGTGATATCTGGGTTGGTAGCTACTCGCTAAGGCAATCAGTTGTTTCTTATGAGGAATTAAATACATGCCATGTAATTGTGAATTAACGGGCAAACCAATCGTAGCGATCTGCTTAAGTGTGGAGCCTGACACTGCCTGAGTATCAAACACTCTAATTCCAGCACCTTGCTGATTAGTTCCATACAGATAGCGGCCATCAGTTTTCACCCTATCCGCTTCATCCACGCCCTGTTCTTGCAGGTTCGTACCTGAAACTTGTCCCGCTGAAGCTGGAGCAGCCATTACAGACGGAGGTCTAGGCATTGCACGAGGACGTACGCGAGGATCGGGTCGGTAAGGTCGATAATCAGAAATCGTAATTTGTGCTTTGAGTTGCTCTTTAATTTGCTTTTCAAGCTGTTCAATAGAAACAGGTTTGAGGAAACCATCCTTATCACCCAACGCTTGCGCAAATAAAGCATTGGGCATTACTAGAACGCAAAAAATCACCAGCCAAAATCGTTGCATATTCTTAACCTCGTTGTTTACCTACCAAAGTAGACGTTGACCTTAATCAAGAGTTCCAAGCAGTTAAGTCTTTTTTATTTGCTCTAACCAAAATACTAAAAAACCACAAATTAATAGAAACAAAAATGATAATACTGAAGCCTCTACAATCCGATAGCTACCTGCATAACTATAAATCAACCAAGGTAAACTTACCCACTCATCACTTGCAAAGATAGAAAATACTGCTACATCACCCATGGCTAATAATAAAGTTAGCACAAAAGCAGCTTGTAAATCGCGATTTAACCACGGCAATAATACTTGCCAATAAGCTAGCGAATTTAATTTTAGTTGCTGAGCTAAGCGCTGATACTGGTCATCAAATTGAAATAAGCGCGGTTTTAGCTGTTGGATTGCAAAGGGTACTAAAATCAGTGTATTAATCAAAATCACAAAAATCATTCCCCACTGATCTACATCGAGATGCGTCAATAGCCACACATATAAACCGACTGAAACGACCATCGCAGGTATAATTAAACTGTGATTCGCGAGCACATCCAAAAGCCATTGTTGTTTAGCTTTGCCTGCTAAACGGGCAAGACGGATGGGGCTTAATAGCAGCAAGGCAAATAAAACACTCAGAACAGCAGCTATCACGCCCAACACTAAACTGGTAAGTAGTGGTTGGAGGATTTGTAGTTGAGCTAAACGCTCAAGGTTAATCTGCAATAAGCTGGGGATTAAGGCCGCCAGCGGTAGCAAAAACATAAACCAAGCCAGCAGATAAACCAAGCCATGCAGAATACGTGATTTTGTATTAGGGCTAGGCAAAAACTGCGCACCTGCTGTATCAGCAGATAGCCATGAACTAGTACTAAAGCACGTCATCAGTAGAAATAAGCTACCCGCAATCAGCAGTTGTAGCCATGCTAAGCTCAAAGCTTCAGGTATATTGAAATCGTACTTAAGTGCTTGATAGATGGCCACTTCTAAAGTAGTTGACTGTGGCCCGCCGCCTAAAGACAAGACTACTGCAAAGCTATTAAAGCAGAGAACAAATACAAAAATCCAAACCGTGAATAAGCGCCCACGTAATTGTGGCCACTCTAACCAAGCCACCAATTGCCAAGAACTCAGTTTTAATTGCCTAGCTAATAACCAAGAACTGGCTGGAATCGCTTGCAATTGCAGGTAAAAGGCCCGAATTGCAAACGGTAGGTTTAAAAATAAATGCGCCAGTAAAATGCCTTGTAAACCATACAGATTCCACGATTCGCCAAGATAAGGGCTTAAATAACCTGCCCCCCCCAATAAGGCGACTAGACCGGTGATGAGAATCAAACTAGGCAAGACAAAACAAAGCAAGCATAGCGCTAAGAAGGCATGCTTACCCCAAAGTTTAGGTAAATAATAAACTGCGCGTGCTACGGGCAAGGCGAGTAGCACTGAACCGGTAGCACTAAGCGCGGCTTGTTGCAGGGAAAAGGCTAAAATACGATGAATGTAAGGATCAGTAAAAACTGTCCATGATAGGCCGCTCTCCCCCACACTGCTTAGTCCATAAAAAGCCCAAGCAGTGATGAGTAACAGTGAGCTTAGCGCTAGATAGCCAATTATTTGGCCGCTGCGCTGCGCCACTCTTTAATCCAATCTGCACGTTTTGCGGCGATTTCGTTGGGCGTAAAACCAATCCGCTGCGGCTGGATTAATTGACTAAATGCAGGTGGCAGCTCAACTCCATCAATCACAGGCAGCATCCAATTAGTCACTGGAATAATCGCTTGCGCTTCAGGAGAAACTAGGAAACTTAAGAATTGCTTGCCTAACTCAGGCTGAGCACTGGATTTAAGTAAAGCGGCTAACTCCACTTGAGCTACATGACCCTCACTAAATGAGGCTGCTTTGTACTGATCTTTTTTATCCGAAATCACATGATAGGCAGGCGAAGTGTTATAGCTCAATACATAGTCAGAGCCGCCTTCTAAAAACATGCTATAGGCTTCCCACCAGCCTTTAGTCACGGTCACGGTGTGCTTCGCTAATTGCTGCCATGCCGCCTCTGCTTGATCGCCATAAACGGATTTCATCCAGAACATCAAGCCTTGACCAGGTGTGCTCGTGCGTGGGTCTTGATAAATGACTTTAGCATCCGATTCGACTAATTCTTTTAACGAGGCGGCTGGTTTACTAATCTTGCTGCTGTCATAGATAAAGGAAAAGTAGCCGTAGTCATAAGGCAAAAAGTCTTGATCGGTCCACTTCAAGCTAGCCGAAAGCTTGTCTACCGACTGGGTGTGTTCGGCGATTAGCTGAGTGGCTCGTGCTTCTTCCATCAAACCATCATCAATCCCTAAAATCACATCCGCTTTGGTCTTTTCACCTTCTACTTTTAAACGATTAAGAATGCTGACTCCATCTTCGACCGCAATAAACTTCAGATCACAATTGCAGGTCTTTTCAAAAGCTGCTTCCAGCTTTGGGCCAGAGCCCCATTCGGAGACAAAGGAATCGTAGGTGTAAACAGTGAGCACAGGTTTATCAACTGCTTGGGCAGTGCCAACAACAAAGAGCGTCAAAAGGGGTAAAAGAACGATTTTTTTCATGTTGAGTACCTTCAGTGATTAACTAAGGAACACAACGGCACAGGGGATATGGTAGAAGGTTAAGTTCTCTTCCCTACGCCGGTATGAGCCGGATCAGGTTCTACGGGTTTGCTGAAGAGCATCTCAGTCCAGAAGGACACCCCGAGAGCGTGGGAAGAGTGTAACAAAAATGATAATAAACTTAAAGAATACGAATTAGGGCAGAAAGCAAAAGAGTGGATATTTTAGGAGGGGCTTATCCTCCCCCGCATTCAACAGAGGAGGATAAAAACAGTTGATTACTGCTGAGGTTGAGTACCAGACATTTGCTTTAAGTAAGCAACCAGCACTTTAATTTCAGTTTCGTTTAATTGCTTACCAAACACAGGCATCTGACGTTGAACACCATTAGCAATCGTCTTTTTCACTAAGGCTAAACGCTCAGCTGGTGTTTCTTCAGCCGTCGTATCCGCAATAGTCCAGATCTGATCCGTTAGGTTAGCAGAACCTTGTGAAGTCAAACCTTTGCCTTCTACGGTGTGGCATTGATAGCAGCCACCTTCATAACCGTTGAAAATCTTTTGGCCTTTTACTGCTGCTTCGGCATTGTGTTCAATGCCTGACATGCTTAGAACATAGTTAGCAACTTCGTCAACTTTCTCTGGATTCAAAGTCGTGTTGTACGCTGGCATATAACCATTACGGCCATTAACGATGGTTTGATGGATTTGCTCAACATTACCGCCCCACAACCAATCGTCATCCACTAAAGTGGGGAATAGACCCGCGACACCTTGACCACCCGCTTGGTGGCAAGCGGCGCATTTGTCACCAAAGATACCATTGCCATAAGAACGTACGAACGCACTCATCTCAGGATCTTGGGAAATTTGCTCATAAGAAGCAGCCGATACTTTTTCCAAATAAGCTTTTTGCTTCAGTGCCTGCTCACCGGTTTGCATATCTTGCGCTAACAAGGCACGCATATTCCAGTGAGTGGTTTTCTCTTCACCTGCATCTGTTTTGTAAGTGATAGAGCCTAAACCCTTCAAATAAGAACCACCAATAGGCCAAGACGGATAAATCGTCCAGTAAACAATCGCAAACAGGATAGTTCCATAGAAAGTCCATAACCACCAGCGTGGCAATGGATTATTAAACTCTTGTAAGGTTTCATCCCACACGTGCCCGGTGGTTTCCGCCCCAGTTAGAGGGTCTTTTACAGGATTTGCCATAATTTATTTCTCACCTTGCTTTGGTGATCCTGCCACTGGCGGTTTCTGCTCATCATCATCCAAGAAAGGCACATAGCGATACGATTCTAAACGTTCGCTACGTGCTTTGTTTGAATAGACATAGAGCACAATACCGACAAACGTGGTGAAGAAAATAACTAAGGCCACCATTTTGCTGTTACCGAGGTCGGTAATCCACATCCACAAATCTGCTAGCATCGTCTTTCTCCTAACCAGTCAGTATCACACAATCTCTATGGGCCAGATCAACGGAACTGGATGAAGTGGTCTTCGTCAAACTTGCTGAAATCAACCATAGTCCCCAATACTTGGAGATAGGCAACTAGAGCATCCATTTCACTAATAGAAGATGGATCACCATCATAGTTACCTGCTTTGGCTTGAGCTAACAAGTTATCCTCAGCACGGTTGATATCAAGAGTATTAGCCACTTGCTCACCAAAGCGCTCTAAAGTGCCTGGATGCTTTTGGCCATCCTCATCAGTCCAACCTGCATACTCATCTTTAGTCAATGTGTACGGTACGCCGACTTTCTTCAACGCAATCATACGTGCAGCGACATCAGAATAGTCCAGTTCAGTCTCTAATAACCAAGGGTAATTAGGCATAATAGACTCAGGCACCACAGAACGTGGCGCAATCAAATGCTGGGTATGCCATGCATTTGAGTATTTAGCACCAACACGAGCTAAGTCTGGGCCTGTACGCTTAGAACCCCATTGGAACGGATGGTCATATTTTGACTCAGCCGCTAATGAATAGTGACCATAACGTAGATCCTCATCACGGAACGGACGAATCATTTGTGAGTGGCAGGTATAGCAGCCCTCACGAATGTAAATATCCCGTCCACGCATCTCTAAAGGTGAATACGGACGTACCATTTCCACCCCAGTTTTGGGATCTTTCACATCTTCGATTGTGCTATCAATGTAATGCAAAGGCACAATCTCAACCAAACCGCCGATACCGATCGCAATCAACGTTAATACGATTAATAGGCCTGAGTTGGTCTCAATACTTTCGTGTTTTAACATCCTTCCCTCTCCTTAGGCCTGAGCAACAGCAATAACTGGTGTTTTCTCTTCTTGCTTAGCACGCATGATGGTCATATAGACGTTATACGCCATGACTAACATACCCGACAGGAAGAACATACCACCGATAGCCCGTGCCACCAGAGGGCCATGCATGAAGACGACTGTTTCAACGAAGGTATAAGCTAAGTTACCGTATTCATCAAAGGCACGTAGCATCAAACCTTGACCAATCCCTGATACCCATAAAGCAGTGATATAGAGAATGACACCAATAGTAGCCAAGAAGAAGTGAGTATAAATCAACTTAGTACTGTAAATGGTGGTGTTCCATAGGCGCGGAATCATGTGATAGAACGAACCAATCGATACCATCGCAACCCAACCTAAAGCACCCGAGTGGACGTGGCCTACAGTCCAGTCAGTATAGTGAGACAGCGCATTGACGCTCTTCAGAGACATCATTGGACCTTCGAAAGTTGACATACCGTAGAAAGACAAGGACGTGATCAGGAACATCATGATCGGGTCAGTACGCAGTTTGTCCCAAGCGCCTGACAGAGTCATGATACCATTGATCATACCACCCCAAGATGGCATCAACAGGAGGATAGAGAATACCGCCGCTAAGGATGAAGTCCAGTCAGGGATAGCAGTCCAGTGTAAGTGGTGACTACCTACCCACATATACATGAAGCTTAAGGCCCAGAAGTGCACAATCGACAAGCGATATGAGTAAACTGGACGACCAGCTTGTTTAGGAACGAAGTAGTACATCATGCCTAAGAACGCAGCAGTTAAGAAGAAGCCAACCGCATTGTGACCGTACCACCATTGAGTCATCGCATCTTGTACGCCTGAGAATAAGCTATAAGATTTAACGCCTAATAAGCTAACTGGCATAGTCAAGTTATTGAAAATATGCAGTAAGGCAGTCGCCAAAATGAAGGACATGAAGAACCAGTTAGCAACATAAATATGTGGCTGGTTCCGACGCACTAAAGTCACAGTGTAGATCAGGAAGTAGACAACCCAAACAACAGCAATAGCAATATCTACATACCATTCTGGCTCTGCATACTCACGACCTTGAGTAATCCCGAACAGATAGCCTGTACCTGCAATGGCGATGGATAAATTCCAACCCCAGAAGGTAAAGTTCGGCCAGAAGGTTCCGCCCGCTAAGCGCACCTGACAGGTACGTTGTACGATGTAGTAGGACGTTGCAAACAAAGCATTACCGCCGAAGCCGAAGATAACACCGCTTGTATGCACCGGCCGCAACCGTCCAAAGGTGATCTGAGCGATATCAAAGTTCAAAAATGGCCAAGCCAATTCTGACGCGATATACACCCCGGTTGTCATACCGGCGATACCCCAGACAATAGCGGCAATCGCGAATTTCTTCACGATTTCATAGTTATATTGCTCCGAAGAGACTACTGCACTATGAGCCATCACTTGCCCTCAACACTAAAATTTAAAAAAACTAAAACCAACGAAACCATTACTAAAGCGCGCAAGAATATACCAATCGCGTATTTAAGAAAACTGTAATATGCCACTGGGAGTGTGTGCCAGAATGCACTTTTCGGAAACCTCTCAACATGATGTTTATCAAAAAAGCATAACTAGCCAGAGCACAATTGCATTTATGATAGCAATCGTGACTGCAGCGGAACCCATATCTTTAGCACGACCCGCTAATTCATGATGCTCAGAGCTAATGCGATCAACAACAGCCTCAATCGCGGAATTTAATAACTCGACAATGAGAAGTAATAAAATACTTCCAATTAACAATGCTCGCTCTAGAGCGCTGTCTCCAATCCAGAGAGCAAGAGGAATCGCTACAACTAACAGCCAGACTTCTTGGCGAAAGGCTTCTTCATTACGGTAAGCTGCAAGCACACCCTGCCATGAATATTGACCCGCCTTGATAATCCTTTTTATTCCGGTGTTGCCACTGGAGGCCATTCCCTGCAATCCCTAAGTTAATTTGCGGTATTGTGCCTCTTTTTGCTGGTGTCAGCAATTCAAATGAGCAGTAAATTGGTGCAATGCACGCACAGTTAAGATCGGCATCTACTTTACTGCCAAGCACAGACCACACAATATCTAACTTAGTAAATTGTCAAGTGTTTATGCGGCGTCCTCACCAATCAGCAAGCGGGTTGGATTGATAAAATAGTAGGGCGGTACTACTAAATTGGTCGCTGCTGGCACATTCTTATAAACACGCCCCGCTAAATCAAAGCGTGAGCCATGACAAGGGCAATACCAACCACCTTTCCAGTCTGCGCCTAAATCAGCGGGCGCTAATTCGGGGCGATAGCTTGGCGAACAACCTAAATGGGTGCAAATACCAATCAACACTATATATTTAGGTTCGCGGGAACGATGTGGATTCTTTGCATACTCAGGTTGCTGCTCAACCACCTCAGAGCTAGGATCGCGTAACTTGTCATCATTTTGAGGCAGTGCTTCCAACATAGCCTCACTACGATGCAAGATCCACACAGGCTTGCCACGCCAAGTCGCTGTAAGTAGCTGCCCTGCTGCTAGCTTCGCCACATTGACTTCAACAGAAGCACCTGCAGCCAAAGCCCGAGCACTAGGTGACATGGATAACAAGAAGGGAGTCGCCATAGCGGCTACGCCTACTCCACTGACAACCGAGGTAGCGCCGATTAAAAACTTACGCCGACCCTGCTGAATAGTTTCTGCCATTTGCCTGTACCTAAAAATTTATTCTTAAATAACTAAGGTACTGAGATAGACTGCTAAGCGCTTTGCGAATCCACAAACTCTCTACAGTTTTTGACAAAAAGAATAGCTACTCAAAGTGTCGTTAACGTATAGAGTTGCCCTGCTTGTGGCTCGGAACAGTGTGCCAAAGGCCTTCCTTGCTGATTATTACAACTTAGGATCAAGCTTTGACTGTTACGCATATTAGTTTCGGTCTTAATCTGCTTGAGATCTGAACTGAGTTTAAAAGTAGCGCTCACCCGAATATGCACCGTGATTTTAATGGAAGCTGAGGCACTTACTCCTTGCCTAGAACTTGCATCAGCCACTGAGACGTTCATCTCTGCATAGGCAGGTGCACTACTTAAAAGGCTAATTAACCAGCTACTACGCATTAAGTGTTTCAACATTACTTGCTCTCAACAGCCAACCTGGTCATTGATGCTGGCATGTAACAAGCTTTTAACGGCATAAGCAGAAGGAGCAAGTTTCAAACTTTATTGATAAGCGGTAAGTTGCCGGTACTAAAATACAGTCTTTCCTAATTCCTGCTTTAGTATGTTAGACTTTGCTTATAAACAATTAATCGCTAGCCTTGCAAGCCACTCGCCCGTGTAGGAGCCACTATGTCCAGCGTAAAAGGTAAAGGCCATTGCCCAAGCTGCCCAATTCGCCATTTAAGTATTTTCGGAGAATTGCCTGCTGAACGCTTAGTGCAAATTCAACAATTTCAGCCTGCAGTCTTGCAATTTCAAGCCGGTGAAACGATTTATCATCAAGGTGCGGTCGCGCAAAGCGCTTATACCCTGCGCAAAGGCATGGTGAAGCTTAGTAAAAGTTTACCCAATGGCCGGACTCAGATTATTCGTGTGATTGGTGCAGGTGAATTGTTTGGCTTTGATGGTTTTGCTGATGCCGCCTACAGCCATAGCGCTACGCCTTTATGCATCATTGAAGTATGCCGTCTACCGTTTGCAGATCTTGCCGCCCTCAAAAAGCAGTACTCTGAAATTGATACCGCAATGACTCAGCGCTGGTTGCAATACCTACGCCAAGCTGAAAATCAAATGCTGGCTTTAGGGGTTATGAAAGCACCTGAGCGCTTAGCCTCCTTCTTAGTTAATTGGTATGACAGTGGCACAGCTACTGATGCAGGCGTTGCTTTACCGTTAGCACGAGGCGAAATGGGTGAATTACTTGGCTTAACGATTGAAACGGTCAGTCGTTTTATCTCCGAATGGAAGCGCCAAGGTTATATCAGTGAAACCAAGGGTCATCTGCTGCTATTGAATCGTACTGCACTGCTGAAAGCCGCTTGTTCTGATTAAATATCATGTCAAAACTCAGCAAACAAGCGCGCATTTATGAGGTCGTTAAGCAAATTCCTGAAGGTAGCGTCGCCACTTATGGCGATATTGCTAATTTAGCGGGTCTGCCCCGTCATGCACGCTTAGTGGGCTATTCACTACATGCCTTGCCAGAAAACTCTGATGTACCTTGGTATCGAGTGGTCAATAGCCAAGGGCAATTGAGCTTGGCGAAACTCACGCAGGCAGGAGCCGCTGAACAACGAGAGTACTTAATACAGGAAGGCGTAGAGTTCAGTGTTCAGGGCAGAGTCTTATTAAAAAAATTCCGTTGGCATCCACATCCTTTAGAATGGGAAGCTTTCATTATTAACTTACAGGCAAGAGAAGCTTAATTTATACCTACTTCTTTCAAATACTAGTTAACTTTATACTCGCTATATTAGTAAATTTGAGGAAGTTAACATGCAAATGCCCGTCTTATTTGTCTCGCATGGTGCTCCTGATATTGCCCTGCAAGTACAAGCACCCACTTTAGCTTGTTGGCAACAATTAGGCGCTCAATTAGCGCGTCCTAACGCCATTTTAGTGGTGTCAGCCCATTGGGAAACCCAACAGCCGACCTTTAGCACCGCGATCCAGCCTAAAACTATTCACGATTTCGGTGGCTTTCCAGCACCTTTGTATCGTTTGCAGTACCCAGTTGCGGGTGCACCTGAATTAGCGACACAACTATATGCCGCTTTTGCGAAAGCTCAGCTGCCATTACAAATCGACACTCAACGTGGCTTAGATCATGGTGCTTGGATACCCTTATTGTCCCTGTTTCCGGAGGCGGATATTCCGGTGGCACAATTATCTATTCAGACTCAAGCAGGCGCTCAATGGCATCTACAACTAGGGCAAGCCTTGCAAAGTTTACGCAATCAAGGGGTACTAATTATCGCCTCAGGAGCGGTCACGCATAACTTTGCTTGGTTGTCGCGCACCCCTGAACCTTTGCCTGCTGCCATTGAATTTAGTGATTGGCTAGGTGAAAAATTACAAGCACGCGCTGTCGATGACTTGGTTAATTATCGGGCAGCACCGCATGGACGCGCAGCTCATCCGACAGAAGACCATATTCTGCCGTTATTCGTTGCCTTTGGCGCAAGTACTGAGCAAGATCACCTCACTCGCCTCACACCTGAAGTGACTTATGGTGCCTTGGCCATGGATGCCTACTTGTGGAAAACAACTTGATTAAACTAACTTATGATTATTGTTTGATTTATTTGCTTGTTCTCTAAAGAGCTGAGTATAATTTGCGCGATATTACCAGTAGTTTCTTGAGCCAAGCTCATCAGCTTAATTAATAACCATAAGAAGAGTCGAGAGATGAAAAAAGCAACCCTAAAACGGCAAGAACAACAAGCTAAACAAATTCAGAATGAAGCCTTAGTGCGTTTGATGTTGTTGGCTCGCTACCAAGATAAGAAGTTATCCCTCAGTGAACAAGATGCTTTTAATCGTAGCTTGCAAAAACTAGCCTGGAGTTCTGTCACCGATGTCAGCATGTTCACCATGCGTGAAATCGCTGGTGTGCGTAAAGCTTTAGAAACTTCTGAAAAAACTGAAACATTTATTAATCAAGAGTGCAAAGTCTTTACCAGCTCTGAAGCTAAAAATGAGTGCTTAAATGTACTCAAGCACATTGCTACTGCAGACAAAAGCGATCCACGTGAGAACCATTTCTTACATCAAGTAGAAATGGCTCTTGGCATGGTTAGCGCTTAAACAAATCATGAGCCTATTGACGAGGTGCTGATTCAGCACCTCCCATTTTAGTTTTAGGCTATTACTCATCAATAGCCAGCCTTTGCTTGCATCCCTCATCTGACCCGCTTAAGGTATGCGATTTGCGCTTGGTATAGCTCTTTAATGCGATATTACTCTCTTGTTCTTATCTCCTACCTACTCTTACCTATAGCAGCGGCTGAAACCGTTAACTATTCGCAAACCACGTCTCAAACATTATTTAGCACCGAACAAGCCGATGCTTACACTGCCGACCAACAACCTTTACGCAAAGTCTTATTAGCTGGCCTACAGCGCTATATGACCCAAGATGGCGATTTGTTGGATGAAGATATTGCTAGTTTAGAAGCACCGATCTTGGCAGCACGCAGCACTGATTATTCGTTTAGCCAATCCAAATTAGTCTTAGCTCAAAAAATTTACAAAGATCACACAATTGCTTTTTATAGTGGCTGCCGCTTTTACGTAAAACAAAAACTGTTAGTACCTAATTGGGCTAGCTGTGGCTATCAAGCGCGTAAAAACCCTGCCCGTGCCCAACGGATTGAATGGGAACATGTCGTGCCTGCTTGGACATTTGGGCATCAATTGCAATGTTGGCAACAAGGTGGGCGGGCTAATTGCCGCGATAACAATGCCGAATTCCGACAAATGGAAGCGGACTTACACAATCTGGTTCCCGCTATTGGCGAGCTAAATGGTGATCGTAGCAACCTACCCTATGGCATAGTGAATGGAGAGTCACGTGCTTATGGGCAAAAAGTGAATATGGAAATCGACTTTAAAACTCGCACCGCTGAACCGCCTGATTCCGTTTACGGCGATGTAGCACGAATTAATTTCTATATGCAAATGCGTTACAAGTTAACTTTGAGCAAACAGCAAATTCAATTATTTACTGCTTGGAATAATCTCGATCCAGTCGACGCTTGGGAAAAGCAACGCAATGAACTAATTCTTAAAGCCCAAGGTAATTTCAATCCCTATGTAACTAACTATCGACAATTGGATATTAAGGAGGTTGAATCCTTTGAGCGAGATTGGGTAGATGAACTTTATCTAGCCATTTTCAATCAACGCTCTTCCCTACCCTATTTTATTTTTGCGTTTGCTACCGTGCTCTATTTAGCTTATTTAAAATACCGCAGCTCACGAACTAAAAACCCAAAAATCGCCTCGAATAGTACAAAGACAAGCAGCAAAAAATCCACCCCTGCTAAAACTAAAAAGTCTAAGTAGCTAGCCCTTTAGACTTTGAATTCTTAGACACCATTTGAAACCAAACCTTATGCCAGCCACCCAAATTTCTACTTTAGAAGCACGCCAACTCGTTTTAAATAGCCAACTATTAAACACAATACCTCAACAGAGCGATGCTTTAAGCTCCACCCATAAAATCATTGAGCATTTAGGCTATATCCAAATCGACACCATTTCCGTGATTGAGCGCGCGCATCACCACACGCTGTGGACACGCAATCCAGCTTACCAAGCTCAGCATCTTGAGCAGTTGCTTGAACAAAAACAGATTTTTGAATACTGGTCACATGCAGCGGCTTACCTGCCGATGTGTGACTATCGCTTTAGCCTGCGCCGTAAACAACACCTTGCAACGGGCAAGCTTGATCATTGGTATGAACGCGACAACAAACTCATGCACAAGGTGCTGACACGAATTAGCGCTGAAGGGCCGTTAATGGCAAAAGACTTTGAAAACACTGAAAAAGTCGGTGACTGGCAGAGCAAACCGAGCAAGCGCGCTTTGGAATATTTATTCATGCAAGGCGAGCTGATGATCCCAGCGCGCAAGAATTTTCATAAAGTTTATGACCTCACCGAACGGGTATTACCTGCCACCGTTAATACGCAACCACCCAGCGAAGTAGAGTATTTAAACTACCTGATTCTTCACTATTTAAGAGCGCAAGGCTTGGCACAAGCCAGCGATTTCGGGCACTTAATCAAAGGTGTCAAAGCAGAACTTAAAGAAGCGGTTAAACATTTATTAGCAAACGGGCAACTGCTTGAGCTTAAACTCAATGACCAAACTTGGTTAAGTACGCCCGAAAATTTCCAGCGACTCAATCAACCCCTACAAAATCAGCTCAAAATTCTCTCGCCGTTTGACAACCTTGTGATTCAGCGTGAACGCATGCGTCAGCTGTTTAACTTTGATTATCAGCTTGAATGCTATGTGCCTGAAGCCAAACGCAAATATGGCTATTTTGTGCTGCCTATTTTGTGGAAGGGTGAATTAGTCGCAAGGATGGATTGTAAGGCTGAACGCAAAGAGAAAAAGCTAGTTATTAATCAAGTTTGGGTAGAACCAACACTGCAAGATAAAGAGGGTTTCTGGGAAGCGTTAACACTGGCATTAAATGATTTTTCTCAATTTAATCGCTGCGAAACTATCAGTGGTAATTTGTTATGAACTGCCCTAAACCTCAGAGCAGCTCATAATATCCAGACTTACAACTGATACAACTCACCATATTTCTCGCGCAAATACTGCATATACGGTGCAATATCCAAGCCTCTGCCCGTCACCCGTTCAACTAATTCCGATGCCGTATATTTGCTGCCATGCTGATAGATATTTTCTTTCAGCCAGCCATGCAAAGCTGCAAATTGTCCTTGTGCAATGTCGTTGGAAATCGACGGCTTAGCTTTCACCGCTTCACTAAAGAATTGCGCCGAAAGAATATTGCCGAGTGTATAGGCTTGGAACACACCGCCGATATGCCAACCGTACCAATGCACATCTTGCATGCACCCATTGATGTCATTCGGGGCGCGAATACCTAAGTCAGCTTGATACGCCGCATGCCATGCTTCGGGCAAATCCTTGACAGCGAGTTTGCCTTCAAGCATTTGCAGTTCTAATTCAAAGCGAATCATTACATGCAGGTTATAAGTCACCTCATCCGCATCGGTGCGAATCAGTGAGCGCTCAACTTTATTAATCGCGCGGTAGAAAGTGTCTAAGGAAACCTTGCCGAATTGCTCAGGGAAAGCCTGCTGTAATTCAGGATAATAATGCTGCCAAAAACCACGACTGCGCGAGACTAAATTTTCCCAAGTGCGTGACTGCGATTCGTGCACACCATTACTGGTGCCGCCATCCAGTGGAGTGCCCGCATAATGGGGGTTTACGTCTTGTTCGTAGAGCGCATGCCCTGCTTCATGGGTGGTCGAAAAGAAGGCTTCGGCAAAATTATTCGGCTTCACGCGGGTGGTAATGCGTACATCGCCGCTACCGAGTTTGGTCATGAACGGATGATGGGTTTTATCTTGCCGCCCACTATTAAAGTCATAACCAAAGCGCTCAATCACTTTACGCCCAAACGCAAGCTGTTGATCTTCAGGAAAGTTTTGCTTCAGACAAGTATCATCCACCAAAGGCTGGGCGGTAATCGTTTCCACCAAAGGCACTAATTGACTACGCAATTCGGCAAATACTTGACGCACACTGGAGGCTTTCATGCCGTAATCGGCAAAATCAATCAGAGGATCGGCAATATGCGCATAGCCCGAAAAATATTCAGCCGTTTGTTGGCTCAGCTCAAGGGTCTTCTCTAAATAAGGCTGCACGCGCTTAAAATCATTAGCAGGGCATGCTTCTGCCCAGACTTGATAAGTTTTCGAGGCGTGTTCGTATTTCTCGGCAAGAAAGGCCGCTGGAATTTGCGTATCGCGTACATAACGACGCTGAGTCGCACGAATCAAGGCCGTATCATCATGCTCATAAGGCAAACTGGCTGCATAAGACTGTAAATCATCCAGCAAATGCCCGACCGCTGTATCAGTAAATTTCTCTTGTGCCAAACGCCCCAAGAGTGCCATTTGTCGCCCACGCGCATCGGCACCACCATTCGGCATATAGGTCGATTGATCCCAACCTAAGACCGCATTCGCGCCTTCTAAGTCGCTGACTTCTTGCAAACGCGTTTTCAAATTCGCTAATTTTTCTTCTGTGCTCGCCATCGCTCTTCCTCAAGTGTTTAGGCCGATTTCAAAGCGACAAACTCGCCACGAAACCGTGCTGTGATTTGCCCATCATAGTCTAAGACTGCGAGCACGGCGATTTTCGCTTTACCGCGTTGTTTTAACATTTCCATTGCCATATCCCAGTGTTCAGGTTCTGCCAAACTCGCCATCGCTTTAAAATCACCCGCTGTGGGCTTGTCATAATCCAAACTGCTATGCCGCACCACCAAACTATTCACAATCCCTTCATCAGCTAATCGAGTATGCAGCAAGCACCACGCGGCTAATGTGGTCATCGTTGCGACACTGCCACCGAATACAGTGTGATGTGGATTAATATTCGGCTGGAGTGGCGCTGCCAGAACCAATTGATTCGGCTTAATGCTCAGCACCGAAACTTGCATGGCTTGAGTTAAAGGAATGTGGGTGTGCAGATAGATTTCGAGTTCACTAGTTTGCATAGAACATGATGGTGTTGGGCAAAACATTATTATCGGTGTTTCGCTGCTTGAAGTTAATTAGTTCAAGCAGCTTTTGGGTATTTCAATAAGAGGCTGAGCGGCGACTGCCACCACGACCAAATAATAGCATGAGTAAGAAGCCCACTAAGCCGCCGCCCACATGCGCAAAGTAAGCAACATTGTCGCCGAAGATCGAGAAGCCGGTGATACCCGATAATAAATCTAAGGCGATAATGGCGGGGACAAAATATTTAGCGGCGATAGGCACTGGCACAAACAAAAACAGTAACTTGGTATTAGGAAAGCAGAAAGCAAAGGCAACCAACACTCCATAAATCGCACCAGATGCGCCTACTGTAGAGCTGTTATAAGCGAGATAATAGGTGCGCACTAAGTCTTCGGTGAGTCCTGCGACATTAGAGCGATACTCGCCGCGTGTTACCAAGCGCTGCAAATCCTCCACACTTAAGCCCAAACCTTGTAACTGCTGAGTGAGCTGGCTAAATTGGTAACTATTAATAGCGTTATAAATCAAGCCTGCACCAATCCCACAGAGCAAATAAAACAGCAGAAAACGCGACGAACCCCATAGACGCTCTAAAGCAACCCCAAACATCCACAAACCCAGCATATTAAATAATAAATGCGAAATACTGCCATGCATGAAGATACTGCTGAGATATTGCCAATAGTTGAAGCTGGTATGTTCTGGCACATAAAGCGCTAATAACTCAGCTTGGGGTAAGCGGGTAGCCTCGACGCCAAAAAAGATCAGCACACATAAACCGATCAAAGTATAAGTGACCATGGGCAGGCGATTATTTACGTTGGTATTCAAGTACAGTCCTTTGAGGGTTTCGGCAGGCTATCAGCCTTTACTGTAGCCTATGCTTAAACAAGTTTTTTGATAGATTTGCTCAATGGGTTGAATAATTACATTCCAGTTTCTAGTCTTAGTGCAAATCGAGCAATTGCATTTATTCGTCCCTTGAGTCAGATCAATTTCAGCCTCGAAACCAACTACACCACAGTGGCAACTTCCTGGATAAGTCTTTTTCATTAACTGCCTCTCGCTATGCTCGTGAAGAATGTGCAAATAAATTGAACTAATGCACTTGTCTGTTTTCAATTAGATACTAATGTATAAAATATAAGACTTAACAATAATAGGG
Organism: Thiolinea sp.; assembly: GCA_049290875.1. Classification (GTDB taxonomy): domain Bacteria; phylum Pseudomonadota; class Gammaproteobacteria; order Thiotrichales; family Thiotrichaceae; genus Thiolinea. The sequence goes on along the minus strand of JBATOI010000033.1, from coordinate 25,379 downwards.
CTAAATAATGAAACCATACCTACCAACCTTAGCTATTTGCGCAGCACTTGTCGCTTGCGCTCCTCAGTTACCTCGAACTCAACAAGCTACCGTGATACCTGCTTCACAAGCTAAAATACTGCCTAAACTAGCTACGTCGACACCTGTCTCTGCTAAAAAACCTCAGGGTCAACTAAATGAAATTCAATTAGATACTGATCTTAGTACGATTGGCGCACCAATGGATTGGATCCAGATATTCTCAGCTATTAGCTTTAGTAATGCGAATAGCTCTGACAACTTAGGTTTTAGCCAGCGCGTGGCTAGCTTCGGCTCCACCGCTGCCCTCAAAGCAGATAGCCTAGAGCGTTTGAAACTCGTTTCTGCAATACCTACTGCAAAGAAAGTGAGTATTGCTGATGAAATGGTACAGCGTGCTAAAGGCCGAGTTAACTTTGCAGCTAATGACTTAATTGCTGTGTATTTAACTGATGGCGGCCCTCCATTTGGCGAGTATCGTTACTCTATAATCGGCGATACGATGGAATTCTGCATTGATAAAGCACCCAATCCGAGTGGTATTTCTGGGATGGCGCTAAAAAATATTGTTAAGTTTTATGCTGCCCCGAAAGGCCTCAAAGTAAAAATGTGCGCACGCTAAGCGAGCATTTATACAGCAAACTGGCTGCTCATCCACTAGCAGCCAGTTCACATCGAATTTAACTATTTTCCACGGTTTAGTGGGATCATTAGAAAAGCGACAGGCTTGTACATGCCGCTTTGATGGTTTAAATACGCTTAGCGTTTAATCGTGAAGATAGCTGTATCATTCAGCATGCCCGAGCTAACATCGGCTTGCAAAATGACGATGATCGTATCGGCTGCTTTATTGAAAAATACAAAACGCCCATGCCCCAGATAACCTTTATCATTAATCATAAAATAAGTTAACCCTAAGGTTTCGCTAGGTGTTAAAAACTCATAATCATAAGTGAGTAGTTTCGTGTCCTCATCCTTAGCCATGCTCATAAAGCCTGGAGCTGGAATAGCTACAACCTTAACTGCTGTCGTTGAATGCACTAAATCTTTAACATTCGGTAATTCACTTAATGAACCGTTATAGATCATATCCTGCGCTTGGATCTCTGATGTACAGAATAACATTCCCACAAGCGGTAAAAATGCGTTTGCCATCTTCTGAGAACCATAAATTGCCACACATTGCATAATCGCCATGATAAGGCGAATCATAAAGCTTTTTAGCTGTACCCGACTGGATATCAGTTAGCAGAGCCATTAGCCCTATTAATAGACATAAATCTTGTAATCGTCTTTTTATTTTCATTACTAGCAGCCCACTATTTATAAGAATTAATTTAGTACTAGTGGAATTTTAAAAGAAAAGGCATTTATTCAAACTTAATTATGCTTGCATCATTAGCAGCCCAGTTTTACTTCAACGAAGGTATGAATAAAATGATGATTCGGCTATAAAAAGATGAACTATTTAGAGGTTAAAATGGAAGAAAAACAAGAGATTAGCCTAATTAGGTGAGTCCATCCATGAACTCACCTGGTATTAATTAGCCCTTAAGAGACACGCAGCATCTGACCAATTTCAATATGATTCGCTTCATAAGCGCTGATATTGTTCAACTTCATCAAACGCTTAACTGTCGTGCCATAACGTGCTGCAATTTTAGAGAGACTATCGCCAGGTTTTACTACAATAACCTTGTAGCCATGCTTCTTTTTCCAATCCTTACCCCAACGCTTTTCAAATTTGTTACTGTAGTAGCTTGAGCCTCTACGCTCAACACGTACTGCTGCACGGTGCCCGATGTCATCTGATGAAATCACGTTAATGCTGGCATTAACACGTGGTTGGCTGTGATGTGGAACATTGCTAATTGGATAATCAATATAAGTATGGCTGCGGCCATCAGCGAAGCTAGTGCCTGCCATAGTAGTAATAGTTAAAGCAAAGATACCAGCGATTACGTTACGAACTTTCATCTGAATACTCCTAATTCTGAGGTTGGTTTGCTGCGGTCTGTGTTGCTGACCATGGAGCAGAGTATGAGGGAAAGTGGGAGGCTCGAAACTCCCTTAAATGTGGTTTTCGCTAGTTTAGAGACTCCCTTAAATGGGGGATGATCGGTTAAGCATGTCGTACACTAATAGTTATTTTTTGCTAAACTTAGACTTGTATTCATCACCAGAAAACATCATGCCAGCACGCGATATTTATCACACACCCGTCCGCCATGCCTTGGAGAAAAGCGGCTGGCAAATCACAGCCGATCCTTACCTGCTCAAAGCAGGCACTATTTCCATGTATATCGACCTTGGTGCAGAACGCTTATTGGCAGCTGAAAATGGGTCAAAGAAAATAGCTGTTGAAATTAAATGCTTCTTGCAAGCTTCTGACTTGTCTGAGTTTCATAATGCCTTAGGTCAATTCATGAATTACAAACTAGGTTTACAGAAACAAGACCCTGAGCGCGTTTTATATTTAGCTGTGCCTAAAGAAACTTATGATTCATTTTTCGCACTCGCGTTTATTCAAGAGGTTTTGCAGCAATATCAAGTAAAAGTCATAGTGTTTCAACCAGAAAATGAGGTGATCACGCAATGGATAAATTAGAAAAATATCGTGAATCCGTTAAATACATTATTAAAGATTATGCCTCTTTATCGCCCTCCACTGCTGAGGTTGATACTCAATTATTATTTGATGAAGACAATGATCATTATCAATTAATGTATGTGGGCTGGCAAAACGGGCGACGTATTTATGGCACGGTCATTCACATGGATATTATTAATGATAAAGTGTGGTTGCAGTATAATGGCACGGAAGAAGATTTAGCGCGGTCTTTGTTAGATCAAGGTGTTGAGCGCGAGGATATTGTGTTTGGGTTCAAGCCAGTTTCGGTTAGGAAGTACACTGGCTTCGCTATTGCATAGCTACTTGCTAAATTTGCGTTGAAATAAAACTTAGCTTTAGCATTCTGACAAAGTTACCCACCATGTCAGTGGTTTGTTATTTCCCTCCATCCAATTTCCAAAAAGTAGAATCTCGCCACCATAATAGAATAAATTACAACGTACCTCACCTTCACTATCCTTAGCACGCCACTTACCTCTGTAAACCAAATCATTTGCTGCACGACTTAGTGTAATCGTGTACTCATAGACCCCTTTTTCATCCTTATATTTAATATCAACAGAAAACTCCTTAGCGAAATTTCTAATGATGAAATTATCAAAATCTGTATCATTAGAATTTGTCCACCCCATAGTCCCGCAATATAAACCATCATTTAATTTCATGCTTACCATCCCAATTAAAAATCTTATGAAAGTATACAGCAAGCTGCATCCTTTTTGAAAGAATTTTAATCAAAGACTACCGATAACTCTCCATCGGCGGGCAAGAGCAAACCAAATTCCTATCCCATGCACATTATCAATTCGCTTCGTGGTCGGCCAATATTTCTCTTATGTATACACCTTTGAGGTATACAGCTTCGGCTTGGATATATGGGCGTCGGCCATTTTCACAAAACTTTTGACACTGGCTCTAGGCTATGAAACTATAATCTTACTTATGTCTTACTTTGGAATGAGCCATGCAGTCCAACACTTTCACCCGCCTGTCCAGCAAAGGGCAAGTGATCATTCCGCAAAGCATTCGCCGTACTCGACAATGGGAAAGTGGACAGCAATTCATCATCGAAGAAACTGACCAAGGCATCCTGCTACGTCCAGTCAAACCTATTTTGTTTGCTAAAACCACGCTCCAACAGGCCGCAGGTTGCTTGCAATCTGCCTATAAAGGCCAGCCTAAAACCTTGGAAGAAATGGAAAGCGCGATTCGTCAAGGTATTGAGGCCCAATATGATCGCCGTTGATACCAACGTCCTTGTGCGTTTTCTGGTCAAGGATGATCTCGCCCAATTCCAACGCGCCGAAAAACTGCTGCAAGAGCATGAAATCTACATCACTGACACGGTACTCCTCGAAACCGAATGGGTATTGCGCTTTGCCTACAACCTAGCCCCTGATTCCATTTTGCACGGTTTCCTGCTGCTGTTGGGAATGGAAAATGTGAATGTACGTGATGCATTCGCAATCAAACAAGCATTGGATTGGTTTGCGCAGAAAATGGACTTTGCCGATGCATGGCATTTGGTACTGAGCCAATCTTGCGGACGTTTTACCACCTTTGATGACAAGCTGATCAAACGGGCAAAAGGCAAAGGCGCTTGCAAAGCTTTCGAGCTGTAACTATTCAACACGAATTCCACCAACCTCCCCTGACAAGGAAAGGTTGGTGGGGTTTCGTACTACCGATAACTCTCCATCGGCGGACAAGAACAAACCAAATTCCTATCCCCATACACATTATCAATCCGATTCACAGTCGGCCAATATTTCGCGGTCGGGATAATGCCTTTCGGAAATACCGCTTCCGTTTGTGAATAAGGACGTTCCCACGCTTGCGTTAAATCATCCAGTGTATGCGGTGCATTCACCAAAGGATTATTATCGGCAGGCCAAACACCCTCTTGCACTTTGCGAATTTCTTCGCGAATTGCAATCATGGCATCGCAGAAACGATCTAACTCCTCTTTCGGCTCGGATTCGGTTGGCTCAATCATCAGCGTGCCCGCCACAGGGAATGACATAGTAGGCGCATGGAAACCGTAATCCATCAAGCGTTTGGCAATATCCGATTCATCAATGCCCGATGCGGCTTTAAGCGGGCGAATGTCGATAATACATTCATGTGCCACCCGCCCATTCGCGCCCAGAAATAGCACCGGATAATGCTCGGACAAGCGCTGCATCATGTAGTTGGCGTTCAAAATCGCCATTTCGGTGGCACGTTTTAAGCCATCCGCACCCATCAGCTTAATGTAAGTCCATGAAATCGGCAGGATTGAACCGCTGCCATAGGGTGCGGCGGAAATTGCGCTATTGCCGTGCGGAATGTTATCGGGCGGATTGACCACATTACTGGATAAGAACGGCGCGAGATGCGCTTTCACACCAATCGGCCCCATGCCCGGCCCACCACCGCCGTGCGGAATCGCGAAGGTTTTGTGCAAGTTCAGATGCGACACATCCGAGCCAAATTTGCCCGGTTTCGACAAGCCGACTTGCGCATTCATATTCGCGCCGTCCATATACACTTGCCCACCAAACTCATGCACCACTTTGCAAATCTCGACAATATCCTGCTCAAACACACCGTGGGTGGATGGATAAGTGACCATTAAGCACGACAAATTCGCCGCATACTGCTCCGCTTTGGCGCGTAAATCAGCCAGATCGACATTGCCATTCTCATCGCACTCGACCACCACGACTTTGAGATTCACCATTGCCGCCGACGCTGGATTCGTGCCATGCGCCGAGCTGGGAATCAAACACACATCACGATGCGCTTGCCCAAGGCTAGCTTGATAACGACGAATCGCGACTAGGCCAGCATATTCACCTTGCGCCCCCGAATTCGGCTGCATCGAAATTGCGTCATAGCCGGTGATTTCAATCAGCCAATCTTCCAATTCCTTAATCATGGCGCGATAACCCACGGTTTGCTCATTCGGTGCAAACGGATGGATATCGGCAAATTCCGGCCAAGTCACTGGAATCATTTCCGCCGTGGCATTGAGCTTCATGGTGCAAGAACCGAGCGGAATCATGCCGTGGGTTAAGGAAAAATCTTTATTTTCCAAGCGCTTCAAATAACGCAGCATTTCCGATTCGGAGTGATGCGAATTGAATACCGGATGCGTTAAGAAACTGCTGGTACGTTGATAGCCTGATGGAATGCCTGTGAATTTCTCAGTAACTACTGCTTGATCTAAAGCATCAATGGCTAAACCATGACCCGCTCCGAGCAATACATCAAACAACTCAGCAATATCCGCGCGAGTTTTGCGCTCATCAACGCTAATTCCCACTTGATTGCCAGATAGTTTGCGCAGATTAATTCCAGCCGCCAGCGCACGCTCATATGCCCCAGCACTTTCCACCACTAGCGTATCAAACCACGTATCGTTGAGTAATTGCACGCCTTTTTGCTGCAATCCTTTCGCCAAAATCGTGGTGAAGCGCTGAATGCGTCCCGCGATTTTCTTTAAGCCTGTGGGGCCGTGATACACCGCATAAAAGCCTGCCATATTCGCCAATAGCGCTTGTGCGGTACAAATATTGGAGGTGGCTTTTTCGCGACGAATATGTTGCTCGCGCGTCTGCATCGCCATGCGCAAGGCTTGCTTGCCGTGACTATCAATTGACACCCCAATTACACGGCCGGGCATGGTGCGTTTATGCGCATCTTTGGTAGCAAAAAACGCCGCGTGTGGCCCGCCAAACCCCATCGGCACACCAAAGCGCTGCGAATTACCCACCACCACATCTGCGCCCATTTCGCCGGGTGATTTCAGCATGACTAGAGCCATTAAGTCCGAAGCGACACAGACTAAAGCTTTTTGCGCATGCGCTTGTTTAATGGTGGCTTCAATATCAGTAATTTCGCCTGTCACTGAAGGATATTGCAGCATCACACCAAATACTTCGTGGCTTGCAAGCTCAGAAACGTTGCCAATCACTAACTCAAAACCAAAATACTGCGCACGGGTTTTCAGCACGTCGATAGTTTGGGGGAATACATCGTCGCTTACAAAAAACTTATCCGATTTCAGCTTAGTCGAGCGCTTGCATAAAGCCATCGCTTCCGCCGCTGCGGTCGCCTCATCCAGCAAAGAGGCATTGGCAATATCCATGCCGGTCAAATCGGTAATCATCTGCTGATAATTCAACAAACCTTCCAAACGACCTTGCGAAATCTCCGGCTGATAGGGCGTATACGCGGTGTACCAGCCGGGATTTTCCATCACATTACGCAAAATCACCGGCGGCACAATGGTGTCGTAGTAGCCCATGCCAATATACGATTTGTGCACTTTATTCTGGGTGGCTAAGTGCTTGAGATAAGCCAGCGTTTCGGCTTCGGTGCGGCTGTCATCCATTGCTAAAGGTGCGTTGGTGTGAATCACGGCAGGCACGGTGCTTTTAATCAAGGCATCCAATGACTCCGCACCTACCACTTGTAGCATGGCGGCTGTATCAGATTGGGTCGGGCCAATATGGCGGGTAATAAAATCCCCGCGCTGCTCTAAATCACTCAGAGCAACGGTTAAGTGTGTCATCATTTGCTTGAACTCGTTAAGTGATTAAGCTTCAGAGGCGACTAATTCGCCATAGGCCTCAGCAGTCAATAAGTCGGCGACCTGGTTCGCATCTTCTAATTTTAATTTGAAAATCCAGCCAGCGTCATAAGGGTCTGTACTCACTAATTCAGGGCTATCGCCTAATTCATGATTGACTTCAAATACTTCGCCACCGATAGGCGCATAAATATCAGAAGCGGCTTTTACCGACTCCACCACACCGCATTCATCGCCTGCTGCGAGGATCGCACCTATTTCGGGTAATTCAACAAACACCAAATCGCCTAATAAAGCTTGGGCATGGTCGGTGATGCCGATAGTGACCGTACCGTCGCCATTGTCACGCACCCATTCATGTGAATCGGCATATTTTAAATTGGCTGGAACCTTGCTCATTTGAAATCTCCTAATTAACCTAAAAATTAACTTAAAACCGATTGACCGTGACGGACAAAAACAGGCTTAACCACTTTAGCAGGATACAGTTTACCGCGAATATCGATAGAACAGTGATCACCACAAGCGACGGGTACGCGGGCTAATGCAATCGCCAGCCCCAAGGTAGGCGAGAAAGTACCACTGGTGATCTCACCTTCGCCAGCCTCACAGACCACTTTCATATGATTCCGCAGTACGCCCTTGCCCTCTAAAACTAAACCAACCAACTTTTGTTGCACGCCGGCGGCTTTTTCTGCTGTTAAAGCTTTGCGGCCAATAAAATCGCGCGCAGTAGGCTCCCAAGCCAGTGTCCACGCTAAGCCTGACACTAAAGGAGAGGTGGTTTCATCCATATCCGTGCCATACAAATTCATCCCAGCTTCTAAGCGCAGCGTATCGCGTGCGCCTAAACCGGTCGGGGGAATACCGGCTCCAACTAACGCATCCCAAACCTTGTCGGCTTGCTCAGCAGGAAACATCATTTCAAACCCGTCTTCGCCGGTATAGCCAGTGCGTGCAATAAACCAAGTACCAACTTGAGCACCATAAAAGGGCTTTAAGAGTTCAGCGATAGTGATTTCATCAGCCGGCATCAGTGAAAAGACTTTAGCGCGCGCATTCGGCCCTTGTACGGCGAGCATGGCTAAGTCGGAACGCTCAGTGAGTTGGGCATTGAAACCTTGAAGTTGCTGCTGCATCCAAGCTAGATCTTTGGCACGCGTACCTGCATTGACCACGATTCGATAGGAAGTCTCAGACAGATAATAGACGATCAGATCATCAATCACCCCACCCTGCGCATTGAGCATACAGCTATATAGGGCTTTGCCGGGTTCTTTGAGTTTATCGACATTATTCGCGAGCAGCTTTAAAAGATAAGGTTTGGCATCAGCGCCTTGCAGGTCTAAAACAACCATGTGCGATACATCAAACATACCTGCATCGGTGCGGACTTGCTTGTGCTCTTGCAATTGCGAGCCATAATGAATCGGCATTTCCCAGCCCGCGAAATCAACTAGCTTCGCGCCAGCCTCGAGATGCTTCTGATAGAAAGGGGTATGTTGCACTTTACTCTCCCGTTAACAATAAAAAGGGGCGGCAGACTTTTTGATCTACCGCCCCTCTGTCCTTGCTACCTGAGAGATTCCTTATTGTAGAAACAATAAGTTACTACCCTTCGGTGGGTGCAACTGCACCACTCTCCAGAGTCAACCATCACCCACAGTCCTTTTGCCTGAGCGTTTACGGGCTATGCGCCTTCGGCGGCTTCCTAAAGAAGCGCTCTCCTGCGGGTATGCTTGTTGAAGGGATAGTTTATAGCATAAGTTTTATTAAAAGATAGTAAAAATCAGCAAGACTTTGACGTTTAAGTACTAGAAATAAGCTAAACACTCGTTCTTACATGGGTAAAGAAATAGCTGGATTAGCCTCAAGGTTTTGGCTAATTAAAGAGTTATCTGCTAGCTCTAAGACGAATTTAACTTGCTTAGCAACAAAAAGGGGGCAGTCATTTTTAGAACAAGGTTGGGCAGTTTGAATCATTTTAATTAACTGGCCTTGTTTATTAAAAAATAAAATATCCAAAGAGATCAAAGTGTTCTTCATCCAAAATCTCACCTCACCTTCTTGTTCAAACACAAATAAAGCGCCATGATTTTTGGGTAGTTCTTTTACCCACATTAAACCTTGCTCGCGCTCTAGCGCAGTATCAAAGACAGCGACTTTAATGGCTTGATTATTTAGGAAAATAGTTTGATCAAAATGAAGTACTTGTGGCTGCTCAGCATTTGACTGCCCATTGCAAGCAGTCAAACCGCAAATTAGGATGAAAAGGGTAGCGAGCCAGCGCATTAAGCTAAATACTCAGCTCCACCCATATAATTGCGCAAAACCTCTGGGATACGAATCCGCCCATCGGCCTCTTGATAGTTCTCGATGACCGCAACCAAAGCGCGTCCGACTGCTACCCCAGAACCATTCAACGTGTGAACTAGTTCAGTTTTGCCCGTTTCTGGATTGCGATAACGTGCCACCATGCGCCGGGCTTGGAAATCTAACGTATTCGAGCAGGAAGAAATCTCTCGATACTTTTGTTGGCCGGGTAGCCAAACTTCTAGGTCATAAGTTTTAGCCGCTGAGAAACCGGTATCCCCAGAACACAGTGCAATCACTCGATAAGGCAAACCAAGCTTTTGCAGGATTGTCTCGGCATTCCCGACCATTTCCTCGAGCGCTTGCCAAGATTGATCGGGGCGAGTGATTTGCACCATTTCAACTTTTTCAAATTGATGTTGGCGAATTAAACCGCGCGTATCTTTACCATGTGAGCCTGCTTCAGAGCGGAAGCAAGGGGTATGTGAAGTAAACTTCAGCGGTAAATTGGCAGCATCAACGATGGTATCGCGTACCAAATTGGTAACTGGAACCTCAGACGTTGGAATTAAATAATAGCCTTGCTCATTATTCAGCTTGAATAAGTCTTCAGCAAATTTAGGTAACTGCCCAGTACCGCGCAAACTCTCCGCATTCACCATATAAGGCACGTATAGTTCAGTGTAACCATGTTGCTGCGTATGCGTATCCAGCATGAATTGAATTAAAGCACGATGTAAGCGTGCCATCGCAGCACGTAAGACGACAAAACGTGCACCGGTTAATTTGGTAGCAGACTCAAAGTCCATCCAATCATTCGCAGCACCTAAATCAAAATGCTGTTTCGCTTCAAAAGCGAACTGCTTGGGTTCACCCCAACGGCGTACTTCAACATTCTGATTCTCATCCGCCCCCTCAGGCACGGAAGCATCTAAAATATTCGGCAAACCGAGGGCAATCGCTTCTTGGTCAGCTTGGATTTTCGCTAAATCTTGTTCGGCTGTTTTTAATTGCTCACCCAAACTCGACACTTCCGCCATCAACGGTGCAATATCTTCGCCACGCGCTTTCGCTTGGCCGATATGTTTGGAGCGTAAATTGCGTTGATTTTGTAATTCCTCAGTATGCGTTTGGAGTGCTTTGCGCTGCCCTTCCAGCGTCCGCACTGCATCCACATCTAACTTAAAACCACGGCGAGCTAGCTGTTGAGCTACCTCATCAAGTTCAGTGCGTAGTCGTTTGGGATCCAGCATTGTCGTTATCCATCATTATTTTAAGAAAGATCTATAATAGCAAAACTCCAGCACTAGCAGCATGCTTTGCAAACAAAACAGGTCTAGTTGTCTACCAGCTCACCTCTTAACTTAAAAAAACAGCATTTTATCCATAGTTAACGTTAAACTGGGCCAATAGCACTAGACTTGAACTGAGGATGAGTGTCGGTTAGGGTACAAGGAAAGGCAAACATCCTCTGGTCAGTGTTGGCTAATGGTGTATGTCTCTAGCACCATTGGAAAAGGAAGCCCCATGCTATGTGGGGCTTTCTGCATTTTAAGCCAGCGAATACACCATCATGCATGAATTTGATTTAATTAAGCACTATTTCACTTGGGAGCAAACACCTAAGGAAGTTCGCCTGAGCGTCGGTGATGATGCCGCCATTGTGCAGGTGCCCGCTGAAGAAGAGCTGATTATCTCGGTAGATACTTTAGTTAATGGTGTGCATTTCCCGATTGATACACCCGCACATGCCATTGGCTACAAAGCTTTAGCTGTCAACTTAAGTGATTTAGCGGCGATGGGGGCAACCCCTCGATGGTTCACTTTGGCTTTAACCTTGCCTAGTGTGGATCAAACATGGCTTGAAGAATTTGCGCGTGGGTTGCGCGAACTCGCTACACAACACCAGATTTTCTTAATAGGGGGTGACACTACTCGCGGCCCTTTGAGCATTACGCTTCAAGTCATGGGCACAGCGCCTAAACACCAAGCTTTATTGCGCCAAGGTGCTCAGATCGGCGATTTCATCGCTGTGTCAGGGAGCTTAGGTGATGCCGCAGCAGGGTTAGCCTTAGTACAACAGCGTTTAAATTTAGCTCATGCTGATGCTGATTATTGTGTGCAACGTTTAAACTACCCTAGCCCACGTGTCGCCTTAGGCACTTGGCTACGTAATTATGCTACTAGCTGCATGGATGTTTCGGATGGCTTAATCGCTGATTTAAAACATTTATTAAAACGTTCACAGGTTGGTGCAAAACTTCAGCACCAACAAATCCCTTTAAGTCGTGCTTTGCAAAAACTACCTTTATCACTAGCATTAAACTATGCATTGACTGGCGGAGATGATTACGAATTGCTTTTTACGCTCCCCAAACAATATTTAGAAAAATTAAATAATTATCAATCATTTAACAAAATTCCTCTAAAAATTATTGGGGAAATAACCACAGAAATAGAACAAGTTAGCTTAGATTATGCCTTAGTTAATGTTCCAGACGGTTATAATCACTTTCAATAGTCCCGCTTGTCTGGTGAACTGTGCAGCTATAGCATTGTCTTATCAAGCGATAACAACTCATTTGAGGGCTAAAAACAATATGAAACATTCCTTAGGTCTGACTTTAGCTTTGTCAGCAACGGTTTTCTTTATTTCCGCCTGTAGCAATACACCTTACGAAGATACCACTGAAGGTGGCTCTGCCAGCAATATTCCTGAAGCTGGCCCGCTCACAAGTGGCGGTGGTGGTGGATATGGCGGTGGTTATACACAGCAGCCACAACAAGGTGGCGGCACTTATTACCCACCACAAACCACGACACCACCACAACAAAGCGGGGGTTATGTACAGCAACCACAACAAAACGGTAGCAATAGTTATGATAGCTATGCGGGTGGTAATGCCGATGGTTATGACCAAAACCAACCAGGTGATAGCTATGACACTGCGGGTACAACCAATAATGCTGCTGGTAATGCTGGCGGTGGATATGATTACAGTGGTGGTAACAACAACGATAGCTACGATAGTTATGGCTCTAATACCGGAGGCGGTAACACAGGTAACACAGGTGCTGGTAATGATTACTACGCTGGTGGTAGCGCAGGTGGTGCAGGTGTTGATAATAGTGGCGGTGGCAACGACTACTATGCAGGTGGTGGTAATGGTGGCGGTAGCATTGGCAGCAGCTCAGGCCGCGCAGCGGTACAAATTTTTGCTTCTGGCAGCAGCAGTAAAGCCCAACAAGTTCGCAGCTCAATGGCTAGCCGTGGCTTAAATGCAGTGGTGGATTCTGTCGATGGACTATATAAAGTGCGCGTTCCCTTCGGTACTGAATCCGAAGCACGCTCTAACTTAATACGTGTACGCAGTGCTTCTGGCGAATCGGGTGCCTTCGTTACTTTCCGCTAAGCTTTAATTTGGGCATAACGCTCTAATGCACGTTGACGGCTAATCGCTAAATCGGTGATAGGTAAAGGATATTTCCAACCATCACCTAGCACTCGAGGGTGGTGAATTTCCTTTGCTGCCCTGCCTGCTAACTCAGGCACCCAGCGGCGCACATAATCTCCATTCGGATCAAATTTCTCGCCCTGCAAAATTGGATTAAAAATCCGAAAATAAGGGGCTGCATCCGCTCCGCAACCTGCAACCCACTGCCAACCTAACACATTACTGGCTAAATCAGCATCGACTAAAGTATCACGAAACCAAGCTTCACCTGCTTGCCAAGGAATCAGTAAGTTTTTAGTCAGCAGTGAAGCAACAATCATCCGCACGCGATTATGCATCCAGCCGGTTTGCCACAACTCACGCATGCCTGCATCTACAAGCGGAATACCAGTTTCGCCTTGCTGCCAGCGTTGCAAATTAACCTCGTAGCCCTGCTCCCACTGAAATTTTTTGAAGCGCTGATCTAACGGCTCAATCAGGGTTTGCGGGAAGTGATACAGCAAATACCAAGCAAATTCACGCCAACCAATTTCCTGCAAAAAAGTTTGCAGACCTAAGCTCGCTGCTGGATGTTCTGCTAAATACTGCTCAGCCATTAAAGTAATCGTGCGCGGGCTAATTTCACCAAAATGTAAATGCGGCGATAAGCGCGAAGTACCCAGCACTGCAGGTTGATCACGCGCTGTTTTATATTGACTAACCGTAGTTTCTAAAAAGTTTTCAAGCTTATGCAAGGCAGCCTGTTCACCTACTTGCCAAGTACTCATCATGCCTTGATCCCAAGGGATTTTAGGCAAGAGCTGCAAATCATTTATAGCTAACGATGCTGGCCATGCGGTTGGTACAGGGATAAATAATGGTTTAGGTAGCAGCGTTTGAACAATACTGGTCTTGAGCAAAGCCTTCCAAAACGGTGTGTAAACCTTGTAAGGCTGGCCATCGTTTTTGAGTACCTGCCAAGGCTCACGAAGTAAGGCAGCATTAAAGCTTTGTACTTGGACTTGCTCTTTGAGCGCTGACTTAATTTGGGTATCACGCGCTAAGCTGGCAGGATCATAGCAACGATTCCAGTACACATGCGTCGCACCCGTTTCTTTAATTAAATCCTGCAATACTGTTAAAGCTTGGCCTTGACGCAGCACTAAACGGCCAGCCTGCGCTTGCAAACGCTGGTCTAAACTTAGCAGGCTATGATGGAGCCAAACCCGACTCGCTGCCCCTAATTGGCTAAGGGTATTTGGGGCAGGATCATCAATAAAAATTGGAATAACTTGCTGGCAACTGCGGCAAGCTTCAAGGAGAGCTGGGTTATCTGCAAGGCGTAAATCTTGGCGAAACCAAACGAGGGCGCAAGTCATTATTGGTCATTAGAGGGATTGAGATTTCGTTGCGCAATAAGTGCAGACTCTAATTGCAGAGAAGCCTCATTAAAGGCCGTCGGTAACAGCTTGATATTATTCGGTAAAGTCCACTGCTTGTCAGAATCCAAATATTGCACCAAAAGCTCAGTTTGAGTGATCCGCGATAACATTTCTAAACCCTGCAGGACTTCTTCATTCGGATTGCAATAAATCACCGCATCAAAGCGCGAACGCTCCAAGACCAAAGGCAAATGCTCAGGCCGGCAATCAGCGCCTAACAAACTTACTTGAAAGCCCTGCATGCCCAAAGTGCAGGCTAACATCAAAGTTTGTAAATACACCATTTGGCAACTCACACCAATCACAATCACCCGAAAACCATTAGTGCGTGACTGCATATGATTATTTAGATAGTAAGCACCCAGTTTGGCTGAAAGGAATTGATACCAAAAGGCGTGATCTGCCTTAGTCGAGGTTAATAGGCAGCATTGACCATATAAGTCAGTGCATAAAGGCAAAAGTAATTTATGTGCAACAATTTCCAGCGAATACGAAGAAATGGCCTCATCAATGACTTTTTCCAGTGCCTTAGCATCCAACTTATAAATGTAGCGACGGCACAAATCCGTGTATTGTTTCCAAGGATCTTCGCCAGCGATTAATTTAATCTGTTCGACACTCGCTACTTTGCCTTCAGCGGCTTGTTTACAAAGAATTTCCTGCGCGCGGCTGACAGAAATACCTTGCTCCAATAAGCGCAGAACTTGTTTAACGCGATTGATATCTTGCTGGCTGTACAGGCGGTGGCCTTTAGGTGTGCGTGAAGGACGCAATAAACCGTAACGACGCTCCCATGCACGCAGAGTCACTGAATGCACACCCGTTTGTTCAGAAACGGTTCCAATAGGAAAGAGTGCGTCTGCTTGCATAATAGCTTGGTTAACCATCAACCCTGTGACACCTTTGTATAAGTTTCGTCACACTATAAAGAAGTTTGTATTCATTGGGAAATAACGTTACTTCTTGTATGCCGTTCCTTGCAAAAAACGCCCAGAACGCCTACGTGCTCAAACTAAAGTAATTTTATCAGGGGCTAAAATGATGAGTTTTTGCTTATACAGCAAACCTAAAGCCCGTTTGAAATGTGCTTTACTGACCTTAAACTCAGCATAAATCTGCTCAGGGGGCGTTTTATCAGTAAAGTTGGAACTACCACCGCGCTGCTTTAAATGCTCGATAATTTGCTGAGCGAGCGCATCCTCGACCACTGCTCCGGGCTTACGCAGGGTTAAATCAATTTTGCGATCAGGGCGAATCTGCTGAATATAGCCCTGTACTTGCTCACCAATCCGTAAGGCTTGAAAAACCTCACTGTTATACAACAAACCTAAATGAGTCTGATTGACCACAGCACGATAGCCCAGCTCAGCACGCGCATAAATCAGCAAGTTAACCGGCTGACCTTGTTTGAAATAATAGCTAAATTCATTGAGATGGTGCGCTAGGCGAGTAGTGCCGACAATACTCTCGGTGCGCTCATCAAGAAAAGCATGCACCACATAAGACTTGCCAACTTCAACCGGTCGATCCTGCTCGTTATAAGGAACCAATAAGTCCTTACTCAAACCCCAATCGAAAAAAGCACCATGCCGCGTATTATCGACTGCCTTCAAATAAGCAGCTTCACCGACTTGTAGCAGCGGGCGCTCAGTAGTAGCGATCAAGCGATCTTCTGAGTCGAGGTAAATGAAAACCTCTAGCTCATCTTCGGCTTGGCATTGCTTAGGCACATAACGACGTGGCAGCAGAATATCACCATAACGGCCACCATCGAGATACACGCCCGCATCGGCTAAATGTGATACGCTTAGCCGATTAAATTGACCAATATTAAGCATCGGTATCTGGGAGTTGGTCGTCTAATTCGGCTGCAACATCTGCAGGCTCCACTTCTAAACCTTCGAGATTTTCATCCCAATTCGGCCCGACTAAAACATCGTCTTCATGCATGCCTGGTAGCCAATCATTCAGGAAATCTTCCATCGGAATCGCTTGAGCATGAAACACCGCCCATTCACCCACGCATTGCGCCTGAGCCAAGGTTTTATTCGACCAAAAGGGCATAACATCGGTGTCTTCATAAGCAGATGAAGCACAAACGGCCCAGTCATCTTCGTCAGTACATAAACCCCAGACTTCTCCGGTTTGTTTAATTTCAGCAATAAAAGCATCGTACTTAGCTTCGTATTCAGCGTCGGGATTACTCATAGGGATTCTCACTAATGGCGGCGGATAATTCATTCAAGCATAGCATGCCATGCCAAGATAAAGCAGTTCTTTAGCCAGCTTTTAGCTCAGCGTACAGAAGCTGCTGCCAAACCGGATGAGCGGATAACGCCTGCAAAGCTTGGCACAATAAAGTTTTGCCCGGCTCCGTATGCGGCCAAGTCGACAAACCTGATGGATGCGGCAAAGGCAATAAATCCACAGTCTTCCCCGCTAATTGGCGTCGATGGATTTGCCCGACAACCTCCTCGAGCTTTTTTGCGGACAGAAACTGCTTAATCGCTAATTTCCCTACCAAAATCAACAACTGCGGCTGCATCAACTGCAACTCAGCATCTAACCAACGTGCACAATTTGATATCTCTTCCTCGGAAGGCACACGATCCCCACTCCCCTTCGGATTCTTGCCCGGAAAACAGCGGCAAACGGCTGCCATATACACGCGCTCACGGAACTGAGCTTCCTCCAAACCAATACGGCTAAACCATTGAAATAAAGTCTTGCCTGCTGTCCAACCAAACGGGCGCATGACTTTGGCTTCATGAATGCCGGGGGCTTGACCGATGAGCATGATCGGCGAAAGTACCGGTTGGCAGGTGATGACCGGGCGAATCATCTGGGGACAGAGGGTACAGGCACGCAGATGTTCTTGATGAATAATGAGTTCAGCCACAGGGTTAATAATCGTAATTTGGGGAATGGGCGCTTTCAAAATAACACTAACTCTCGATGGCAAGCATCAAGAATAATCGCATGCTAGTCCGCTTAGCTTCCAGCACTGAATGCTTATCTGCTAAAATTGTGCTCCCCAATTCGCTGATTAGCTCATGAGCCAAGACTTAAGCCACCACACTCCAATGATGCAGCAATATTTGCGTCTCAAATCCGAATACCCTGAAATTCTGCTGTTTTACCGCATGGGCGATTTCTACGAGATGTTCTATGAGGATGCCAAGCGGGTGGCGCAGTTGCTGGATATTACGCTCACCGCGCGTGGCAATTCAGCGGGCGAACCGATTCCAATGGCGGGTGTGCCTTATCACGCGGTCGAGCAGTATTTGGCACGTTTGTTGAAGGCTGGCGAGTCGGTAGCGATTTGTGAGCAGGTGGGCGATCCGGCGAAGTCGAAAGGCCCTGTCGAGCGCAAAATCACCCGTTTACTCACACCCGGCACGCTGACCGATGATTATTTATTGGAAGATCGACGCGACAACTTACTGATTGCGCTACACAAAGATAAAGAACATTTTGGCTTAGCCGCCATTGATTTAAGTAGCGGGCGCTTTACGGTGCAAGAAATTGACGGTTTGGCTTCTTTGCACAATGAAATTGAGCGCTTGCAACCTGCCGAGATTCTGCACGATGAAGCATGGCGCTTGGAGTTTGTGCGCAATCGCGTTACCACCGCGCGCCCTGCTTGGCATTTTGATTTAGAAACCGCGACACGCTTATTGCTTAAACAATTTGGTGTACATGATTTGAGTGGCTTTGGTTGCGAAGCTTTGCCTTTGGCGATTGCGGCAGCGGGCGCTTTGCTGAATTATGTGCAGGAAACTCAGCGTACTGCCCTGCCCCATTTGAATAGCCTAAAAGTCGAGCAAAGTGACGACGGGATTATTTTGGATGCGGCGAGTCGACGCAATTTAGAGCTGGAGCACAGCTTAAGCGGTGAGCATAAAAATACCTTAGTTTCGGTGCTGGATAAAACTTCCACGAGCATGGGCAGCCGATTATTGCGCCGCTGGCTGAATAAACCGCTGCGTGAGCGTCACGAATTGCGCTTGCGGCACCAAGCGGTTGGTACATTGCTGGAAAATTATCGCTACGAAAACATTCTAAGCACACTGCGTGGCGTCGGCGATATTGAACGCATTGCTGCGCGCATCGCGTTGGGCACAGCGCGACCGCGTGATTTATCGACTTTGCGCGATTCACTGGCCGTATTGCCACCATTGCATGAGGCGATTGCCAAATTAGACGATTTGCAACTTGCCAACTTGCAGCGCCAACTCGATACCCACCACGATCTGCATGAGCTGCTGAAACGTGCGATTATTGACAATCCGCCGGTAGTCATTCGCGATGGCGGTGTGATTGCCGAGGGCTATGACGCAGACTTGGATGAACTGCGCAATTTAAGTGAAAACGCCGATCAATATTTGCTGGATTTGGAAAGTCGCGAAAAGCAGCGCACAGGCATTGATAAACTCAAAGTCGCTTACAATCGCATTCACGGCTATTACGTGGAAATTCCGCAAAGCCAATTGCATAAAATACCCACTGACTATATTCGCCGCCAAACTCTGAAAGGTGTTGAGCGTTTTATTCTGCCCGAGCTGAAAAAGTTTGAAGACAAAGTGCTTTCGGCGCGCGAACGTTCATTAGGGCGCGAGAAGGCTTTATATGAATTGCTACTGCAACAACTCGCTGAGCATTTAATCCCTTTGCGCCAAACTGCTCAAGCGGTGGCGGAATTAGATGTACTGGCGAATTTTGCCGAACGTGCCAATACCTTAAATTATAATTGCCCGAAACTGGTGGAGGGTTCAGGCATTGAGATTATTGGTGGGCGGCATCCGGTGGTGGAACGCACGCTGGACGCACCCTTTGTGCCGAATGATCTGTATATGGATGCGCGGCGGCGCATGTTGATGATTACCGGCCCGAATATGGGTGGCAAATCGACCTATATGCGTCAAGTCGCGCTGATTGTGTTAATGGCGCATATTGGCAGTTATGTACCCGCTGAATCGGCACGCCTCGGCAATATTGACCGCATTTTCACGCGGATTGGCGCACAGGATGACTTGAGCACTGGACGCTCTACCTTCATGGTCGAAATGACCGAAGCCGCGAATATCCTCAATAATGCTACCGCCCACAGCCTCGTGTTAATGGACGAAATCGGACGCGGAACCAGCACCTTTGACGGCTTATCGCTGGCTTGGGCCTTCGCTGATTACCTTGCCCGCGAACGCAAAGCCTTCACTCTGTTCGCCACCCACTACTTTGAACTCACTCATCTTGCCGAACAAATCAGCACGATTGCCAATGTACATATTGATGCGGTCGAACATGGTGACAAAATCGTCTTTTTGCATGCAGTCAAAGATGGCCCTGCGAGTCAAAGTTATGGTTTGCAAGTGGCGCAATTGGCGGGCGTGCCAAAAAGTGTGATTGGGCAGGCGAAGAAAAAACTAATTTCGCTGGAAAAATCTTCGGCGAATACACCTCAAGTGGGGCAGAGTTTAGCTCTGCACTTTGGTGCTCCGGCAGAGCCGAAGAATGAGATTGCTTTGAAGGTTAAAGCTGCTTTAGAAGTGATAGAGCCGGATGAAATGACACCTAAGCAGGCGCTGGATGAGCTTTATAGACTGAGGAAACTATTAAACTGATTTTGTAGTTTCCACCCTAGCTAGTCTTATAAACTGTTAGGGTGAACATTAGGTGTGAAGCTACTTCAACTTCTTATAGACCTCATGAAAACTCACATTTAGCCCGCCACACTGCAAATTATCATTTCTAACCTCTGGCAATTCGACAGGCTGGTGTAGTACTTCCAATAGAAGTTTTCTATAAAAGTCAAGCTACTAAGCTAGCAGTCAGTTAATTTATGCATAATGGTAACTGTTTCCACTGGGAACGGCTCAAATAATAATAACTGAGCATTCAGGAAGCCTGATACCCGAGAGAACTGATTCCTCCTCCAATCAACAACGTCTACTCCTAAGCGTTAATTTTCAGAGGTGTTGGGCTTCCATTTTCTTTTTAAGCTAAAAATCCCTAACGCTCTTATCGACTTAGCCCCACCGCTCATAAGCTTTAATCTGTGCCGCTGCTCAGTCTGCTTTTAGACTTTAAGTTGCCATTTTAGAACGTAAAGAATAAGGGAAAATAGCATGACGCAAGGAATTTTTAATTACCAAGTACCTGGTCGCACGCCAGCGACTAATGAATCCAATACTAATAACGCTAGCGCCTCTGTCAGCGCAGTCAAACAATATCAAGGCAGCAGCTCTAATAACACTGAACAATTATCGAATATCCAGTCTTTAATCATGAATTTATTGCAAGGCCTCTTGCAAAAGCTCGGCTTAGGTGCTGGAGAAACACCCCCAACCACCACTACGCCTAAGCCTGATATAACTACTTTAGCCGTAGGTGAGGAGGATGGTGGCATCAAACCACCTACTGATGTAACCACACTGGCAGTTGGTGAGGAGGATGGTGGTACTAACCCACCTATTGATGTCACCACTTACGCTATCGGTGAGGAAGATGGTGGCATAGCTACAACTCAAGCCGTAGGTGAAGAAGATGGTGGCATCAAACCACCGACTGATGTGACCACACTGGCGGTTGGCGAAGAAGATGGTGGTGGTATCACAACCAAAGCCCTTGGTGAGGATGGCGGTTGTTTTCCTAGAAAACCGTATGAGTTCGATTGAGCTTGTAAGGCTGATATAAGCAGCTAGTAAGCTGCTTATATTGCAAATCAAGAAGAGTAACTAAACTTGCTTCTCTTGTTAAAAAACAAAAATAGATAGAAAATCATGACAATAAATATCTTAATTGTTGGTTACGCACAGCAAACCCAAACTGCTCATCAAATCAAAACGCTGCAAAGCCTTGGCGCTAATGTCATCGTAGTTGATCCCCATGGAAAAAATGGCCAATATGCATCCCTTCAATGGCAAGGCGAACAGGTCATTTGGCAAGATCAAGATATTAGCCCAAGCAATATTGGTGCAGTACTAGTCTGTGCACAAGCCCCGGATATGCCTACTGAAGAAGCTTTTCGTACCACAGAACATCACCACTTGAATTGGGAGGCTTGGTTTCAACACTATGGCCTCCAACGCGATCGTAGCGATACTTTACTAAGCTTGTTATTGATGTATGAGCAAACCGGTATCCCGATGTTTAACCCGCCCTCACAAACCCTATTATCACGCCGAAAGCCTTACCAAGTTCACCAATTAAAAATCGCTGGCTGCCACTTACCAGCTAGTTTAGTGACGAATAATCCTATAGAGGCACAGCGTTTCATTGAAGAACAGGGTGACTGCATTCTTAAACCCGCAGCAGGCGGCTCGTTAACTCTTTCTGCGAATCAATTACTTGAGCAAGGTGCACTCGATAAGCTCAATGTGGCACCCGCGATTGTTCAGCAACGTATCCATGGTGATGACTTAAGAATTGTGGTGGTGAATGATGCCGTCGTATCTTGTGCGGCAGTCGGCGTCCCTGAAGGAACGATTGATTTTCGTGGCGAGCAAGACTACCAGCAGGGCAAAATCACCTATAAAGAAGTCAGCTTGCCACCTTTAGTTGAGCTGCAATGTAGGCGCGCTGCCTCCTTATTAGGCTTACGCTACACCGGCATTGATATCAAACACACCGCCCATGACGAATATTACATGCTCGAATGCAATTCCAGCCCAATCTATCTGGATGTGGAATACAAGCTCAAGCATCCGATTACTGAAGCGCTATGTATGGCGTTAATCAATGCTAGTTGAATGTGGCTCTAAGACCTTAGCAACTTGTTGTAAGTATTCTGCTGGAGTTTTTTGGCGTTGATAGGCTAGACCTAAAGCCTCTAAGCCTAGCAGGCGATAAAGCTCAGCATCGGCTGGTTGGCTGATTTGTAAGGCTGCTAATTGCTTGGCGACTACTGCCGCATCGCCCCGCGCAATCGGCCCCGTTAAAGCGGCAGCGGGGCCAAGCTTAAATACATTCGCTACTGTTTCTTGCACAATCGGTTGGAGGATTTTCAGCGCTAAGGCTTCTTCTACTCCAGCTTGGGCGAAAGCACGTAAACTAACATTTTGTAACGCCACTAAATAATTACAGGCAAACACACTCGCAGCGTGATACAGGGTTTTCTGCTCTGCATTGATGTTAAAAGGAATACCACCAATCTGTGCAAACAATGGCTGTAAGGCTGCTAAAGCCGCCTCATCGCCTTCAACCCCACAATAAGTAGGCTGAAAAGAAAGAATCGCTTGCTTTGGCTCGGCAAAGCTTTTAATGGGATGCACACTGGCAATTAAAGCACCCTGCTCTTTTAAAGGTTGTAAAATTTCAGAAGAAATCGCACCACTGCAATGAAACACAATATCACCCGCTGTCAGCACATGGGCTTCAGCTAAGGCATTACAGCAAGTTTCCAAGGCTTTGTCGGGGCAGCCTAACAAATACCACTCGGCAGGCTGCATTTCAGCTATTGAACTTAAAGCTTGTCCCTGCCCAATAAAATCGACCGCAGCTTGACTACTCTGCAAAGAACTATTCAGGACTTGTGCAATACTTACTAAATCAGTGCCCGCCCAAAGATAAGCTAGGGTTTGGCCTAGATGACCACAACCGATGATGTTGAGACAAATTTTAGAATTTTGTACCATGCGGATTTATCCCAAAGATTACACCCATGAATGAACTAACTAGATTTTAATCTCTTTGCTGAGCTTGATCGATCAGAAAACATTTTAGTGAAGAAGCCCACTATACAGAATCTAAAAACACGCTTAACTAAATTCGTGAGCTTTAAAAAAAGGGCATCGACTTCAGCGCGTTGTAAAGCATGTGCACGCTGCACATAAAACTGATAGTTGTCACTGGCTAAGTTTTGAGAAGTTAGATAGCGTTGGGCTTGCGTCTTACCTGCATAGCCCCAATCTGTCGCCGATATATTGTTTAAAACAATATAAGTCACTTCTTCTACCTTCCCCAATACCGTTTGTAATAAGCCATACAGCTCAGCAATCGCTTGAGCTTTTTCATCTTCGCTATTGGTGTCTTCGGTGATATAGGCTTGAATAAAAGCGCTGTTCTTTGCTAGTGCTTGAGCAGCAATAAACCATTGCGTCGGTGGTAAATACTCCAGCGAGACTGCTACCAAATGGCGTTTTTTACCTAGAGTTTGCGCCATAATATCGGTAACTCCCTGCACTAAGTGCTGAGTTTGCGACTCACTTAAGGGCTGTGTGTTGGCTAAGTGGACGGCTATGTAAGGCATAATTTGTATCCTAATGAAGAGATGCCTTTACCTTAAAATAGATTTATGATCTTATATAACGATTAATTTTTATTAAATTGATCGTGTAACATGATTAATAAAACCAAACCGCTAAAGCTCGCCAATCTTAGTACTGAGCTGTTGCGCAGTTTTGTGACAGTAGTAGAGCAAGACGGCTTCATTCGCGCTAGTGAATATCTTTTCAAAACCCAATCGACAATCAGCCAACATATTCAACGTTTAGAGCAGGAATTAAACGTGAGTTTATTTATCCCACAAGGCCGTAAACGGGTATTAACACCTAGTGGAGAGATTTTTTTCAGTTACGCCAAACGCCTATTAAATTTACAAGAAGAAGCGCAATTAGCTATGGCACAAACTGCTATTGAAGGCGAAGTTCGAATTGGCGTCTCATTGAGTCTGGGCGAGCAATTTATACCTGATTTACTCGCGCAATTCGCCCGCTACTACCCTGCTTTACGCTTATTAATTGATACAGGATATAGCCACAATTTGATACAAGGCTATCAAAATGGCGTTTACGATTTGGTTGTAAGTTTAGAGCGCGAACCCAAAGATGGGCAAGTGTTAAGCAAAGATAGCATGGTATGGATTGGGCAAAAAGGCTATCAATGGGATCATAAAAAACCTTTGCCACTGGCAGCTTATGCTAATCCTTGCCAGTTTCGCGATGTGTGCACACAAGCACTGGATCAAGCAGGTATTGCTTGGCAAATGATTTATAGCGCGAATAGCTTGAACAGTTTAATGGCTTCAGTGCGTTTAGGCTTGGCAGTCACAGTTCGCGCTAGCCATGCAATAATTGCCGAGACGGAGATTCTCACACCACGCTTAGAACTACCTGCTTTGCCATCTATTTATCTGGTATTACGCAATCGAAATCTGACAGAGGCACAGCGTTTATTGACTGAATTATTGAATGAGAAAACGATTAAAGCGGCTTGAGTCTAAACCTATTCTGATTTTTAAAAAATTGATGAGATTTAGACTAATGATTTTATTTTGCCCACTGCTTGGAGCATAGCAGAATTAATCTTAAGAAGTGGTGCCCAGAGCCGGAGTCGAACCAGTCTTATAAAACAATAACTTAATCAATCACACCAGTTTTTATATACCTGTTCATATACCTGTTTGTAAAAGTACCCTGCCTACCCTACCCTAAGAAAAGCGCTTTTGGCTTGCAGACGCTTTCCCGCACTGTATGCGGTCAAGCATCTTGGCTGAGCGTTGTTTATCCATTAGCCGTGCAAGTGGGTCTCTGCAAGCTCCCGTCGGTCGCTGGTGCGAGTGGTGGCTACAAGGCTCCCCTTCGGTGTCCCTGCTGCTTTAAAACGGTTTTAGCTTGGCTAGCGTGGCTTGAATCCTGTCCTTTGAGCATCAAGGCCAGCGCTCAGCAGTGCCAGCCTTGACGGTGAAATGTTTTTAACCTAAGCGCTACCCTCCCCTTTTCTACCCTGCACGACCGCCGCCCGTTCCGGCTTTTGGGCATTGTGCCAATCATCGGAACAATTGCCACCGTCGGTGCGCGGCTTGCGATTATTTGAACAAAATAAGTGCCACTTGTTGGACTTCTGGAATTGATTACCGCAATTAGGACAGCTCACCATTGCCCCCACTTTGGCAAGTTCAGCTTGAGCGTAAACAGTTGATTTTTCACTAGTATTATCTATGCCTGTACGTTCTACAGGTAACTGTA
>JBATOI010000032.1:0-243553 GCA_049290875.1 Thiolinea sp. | reverse complement strand
TGTATTCGGCAATCGGAGTCGAGCCGACAAAGCTAATCGCTTGTACGCGTGGATCGTTTAATAAGGTATCGACGGCCTCTTTATCGCCATTCACCACATTCAACACACCAGCGGGTAAACCCGCTTCTTGGGCGAGTTGGGCAATCAGCAGCGTAGAACTAGGATCACGTTCAGACGGTTTCAGGACGAAAGTGTTGCCACAGACAATCGCCGCTGGATACATCCACAAGGGAACCATCGCTGGGAAGTTAAAGGGGGTGATACCCGCCACCACGCCTAAAGGTTGAAACTCGCTCCACACATCAATGCCAGGCCCTGCATTACGCGAGTGTTCGCCTTTTAACATTTCGGGGGCATAACAGGCAAACTCGACATTCTCGATACCGCGCTGTAATTCGCCACCCGCATCGTGGGAAATTTTGCCGTGTTCTTCGCCGATCAGTTGGTTAATCGCTGTGGCGTTTTGCTCCAGCAATTCTTTGAAGCGGAACATAATCCGCGCACGTTTCGCGGGTGGTGTGTCGCGCCAAGCGGGAAAGGCGGCTTGAGCGGCGGCTATCGCTTCTTCGACGGTGGCTTTCGAGGCGAGCGCGACCTGCTTACTTACCTCACCTGTGGAGGGGTTGTACACCGGCTGGGTGCGCTCACTCGACTCGACCACAGAGCCATTGATTAAATGTCCGACCGTTTTCATCCTTACATCCTCAGGTAGTGCTTGTCGCTGCAAATGGAATAATTATTTCAATAATATACTAAAATAGAATGAAAATTGCAAATAGCATGCACTTTGAAAGCTATCAAAAAGCTTGATAATCAAAAGTCTAGTTTACTAAGGTTTAGGATAAATTAGCGTACACTTTAAAAACACACTCAGCACTTTCCGCCATAGCCCCTAGGGAATCTCTAAAAATCTATGGATAACTATATTAAGTGGTTGATTTTTAACTGGCGAATTTGATAATAATGTGGGTTTTTAGAGGTTCCCAAAAGTGGAGTTAATTCATTGAAGCTGATATCAAACAACAAAGAATTAGTAACGACTCTCTCATATCTTATTGCAAAACACACAGACGTTAAATTTGCTGTCGCATGGGCCTCATCGGGCAACTCAGTTTTTGAGCTTCTTCAAAAACACTCAGATAAAATTAAACAAGCTGTTATTGGAACACACTTTTATCAAACACATCCTGATGTACTTGATACGTTTCAAGGTAATACCAACATTCGATTTATTCTTCAGCCAAGTGGGGTTTTTCATCCTAAAATCTATCTTTTCTATAGCAAAAATAACTGGGATCTACTAATTGGAAGTGCAAACCTCACATCTGGTGCACTGAGTATTAACTCTGAAGCTATGCTTTTAATTAAAGGAGCTAAAAATCAACCGACCGTGCTCCTAGATGAAGTCCTCAAACTTATACATAACTATTGGGAACTGGCTAAACCTATTCAAAAAAGCGAAGCTAAAGCCTATCGTGAAATCTGGAATAATAAGCAGCCCACCATTAAACGTCTGGCTGGTCAATACGGTTCACATAATACAACGAAGCCACCCATCGCTTCCTCTGTTATGTCTATGTCGTGGGCACAGTATTTCCGTAAAGTCAAAGCAGATCGCTATCATGGTTTTAGTGAGCGCTGTGAGCTTCTTGAAATTGTAAAACTAGCATTCCTTAACTATCCAAATTTTGCAGCAATGGAATTGCCTTTACGAAAAATAATTGCTGGGTTACCAAATGAACAAGATCATCGATCAGGTTGGTTTGGAAGTATGAAAGGTGCTGGCTACTATCATCAAGCTGTAAACGAAAATAATAAGCATCTCTCACTTGCACTTGATGAGATTCCACTAAGAGGTATCGTCACTCGTACCGAGTATGAAAAGTACATTTCAGAATTCACTAGAGCATTTCCCAATGGTCGGGACGGCATTGGCACGGCTAGCCGACTTTTAGCATTGAAAAGGCCAGACCAGTTTGTATGCCTTGATTCTAAAAACCGACGAACGCTTTGTATTGATTTCGGGATTGCCTCTACTAAGATGACTTACGCGAGCTATTGGGATGAAATCATCGAGCGTATTCTTGATGCGCCCTGGTGGAACTCAAAACGACCGAGGAGTGCAGAGCAATCCGCCGTTTGGGCTGGAAGAGCTGCAATGCTTGATGCAATATTTTATGAAGGATAAGTTTCAATGGTTTCCTTGGCTAAGCCCTAACTGCCGCTTCCTTCTGTTAAAGAACCTATTTTCTAAGTGACCACTCATAAATACCCCCATCCCTTTAAGTAGCAAAATATACTACCGCAACACCACCCTATTGCTACTTATAGGATAAAACCTGTCATTTGCGATAAGACTGTCTAAGATGAAATCATCCTCTGGCAGTTTTGTAGAAATGGTCATGAACCACAGCACCAAACCCTTATTTAAAGCGCTAAGCCTAATCATCTTGAGCTTAGCGCTTCAGGCTTGCACCACGAAAACCACCGAAAACACTCATCGCAGCATTAAGGATTTTCCGGCAGGTGAACAACTCATTATCGACCGCACCGATATTCATGAAGAGGAGATTGGCATTATTTCCAAAATCGCCTATCGCACTGTGGACAAGCATCAATACGCCTTGCGCTTTTTGCCGAATGATATTCGCTGGAGCAATGGGGATGGCGAACCTAAACAATTAGCGGTGTGTATGGATGGCGCGGCTTATTTGCATTTCGTGAGCCAAGCAAGCAATCCTTACTATGCCACTGCACCGGATTTAGAAAAACAGGCTGAAGCCACTGATGCTAATACAGCTCAAGAGCCAGCAGAACCTGCTAAAGTTGAACCCTATTTTATCTTAAAAAATCATTATGGGCGCTTTGTGGATCAGCGTTATTTTTTCAATTGGTTGGGTGAGTTTTATTGGACGGATATGACTAAAGATGAATACGACAGCTACACTAAGCACTGTCAGACTTATGCCGTGCCGAATGAAAACTATTATAAAACAGAGTTGGCGCAGTAACAGCAGTAAGTCAAGCTAACTTACTGCTGTTTATAGAACTTAAACCGTAAACGCATCCTTAAATTGCTGAAGCGCCTCCTCAGCATCCCCACTCGCAAACGCTTCCATACCCACAGGGCCGTTATAACCCATGGCTTTCAGTGCCAACGCAATCCCGCGATAATTAATCTCGCCCGTCCCCGGCTGCATACGTCCGGGCACATCCGCAACTTGAATCTCACCAATCCATGGTAAGGATTTGCGGCAGAGTTCAATCAAATTACCTTCGCCAATTTGCGCGTGATACAGGTCGAGATTGAGGCGCAAGTTCGGGTGATTGACCGAGGAGACTAAAGCCAAGGTATCTTCCGCTCGCCCAAAAGGCACACCCGGATGATCGACAGGTAAATTGAGGTTTTCGAGCGTAAAGGTCACGCCTTCTGTTTCACCCATTTCCGCAATACGTTGCAGTGTTTCGCGAGCCTTGAGCCACATTTGACCGGTGATTACCTCGCAAGGCGTGACGGGCAAGCCGCCTGCGCCTAAACCTGTACCATGCAGATTGAGCCGTGCCACGCCCAAACGTTTACCCACTTGCGCGGTTTCGTAAGCAGTCTTTAATAGCTCGTCTGCGCCTTCATCATCAGATAAACGTCCACGCAGATAGCCATTCATAATCGTGAAGTTCGCGCCGGATTTTTCTAGCATAGTCAGATCATGCTCAGGCCAGTTCCACAGCCCTACGCCAAAACCTAATTCAGTCAGGCGTTTGACGCGCCATGCCATT
Organism: Thiolinea sp.; assembly: GCA_049290875.1. Taxonomy (GTDB): domain Bacteria; phylum Pseudomonadota; class Gammaproteobacteria; order Thiotrichales; family Thiotrichaceae; genus Thiolinea. Next base: position 239,776 of record JBATOI010000032.1, on the reverse strand, counting down.
GGTTGATCACGCCAGAGCATTTCCGCACAAGCCGCTAATTGAAATTGCGCCATTAAATGGTTCCTCCTAGTGAAGCGGATAAATTCGCCAACTCGCGCCCGCCTGCCATTAAATCTTGTAATTCATCCGCTTGGATTTCGCCCTTCAAGGCTGTACCCAAGGTGCGTCCGCGATTCAATACCGTGAAGCGATCACCGACTGCTAAGGCATGGCGCACGTTATGGGTAATGAACACCACACCAATACCCGACTTGCGCACTTTGTCGATAGTAGCGAGTACATTGGAGGTTTGGCGCACACCCAAAGCAGAAGTGGGTTCGTCGAGGATTAAGACTTTTGCCCCGAAGTAGACTGCGCGGGCAATCGCTACGGTTTGGCGTTCACCACCGGAGAGTGTACCGACCGCTTGATTCGATTCGCGTAGGTTAATGCCCATTTTTGCCATTTCGCTCATGGTGACTTCATTGGCTTTATTGAAATCGAGGCTTTTGAACGGCCAAAATCCTTTACGCGGTTCGCGTCCCATCCAGAAATTGCGGGTGACGGACATTAAAGGAATCATCGCAAGGTCTTGATACACGGTAGCAATCCCCGCTTCCATCGCATCGCGGGGGCTTTGGAACACGACTTCTTTACCTTCGACTAGCATCTTGCCCTTGGTAGGTTTATGTACGCCGGACATGGTTTTAATAAAGGTCGATTTGCCCGCACCATTATCCCCTAATAGGCAGTGACATTCGCCCGGATACACCGCAATCGAAACACCTGCTAAGGCAATGACTGCACCGAAATGTTTTTCAATATCCACCATCTCGAGAATGGGTTGGTTAGCTTGACTCATGGCGCACTCCTTAGCGTGATGACATGGCTTTGCGGCGTACCCAATTATTGAGTAGCACGGCGATTAATAGAATCGCGCCCATAAACACTTGGAACCAATCTTGGTTAATGTTGGTGTAGGTAATGCCGATTTGCACCATGCCGAAAATCACCGCGCCAATCATCGCGCCAATCGCCGAACCATAGCCACCCGTGAGCAAGCAACCACCAATAACCGCTGCAATAATCGCGTGGAACTCTTTGAGCAAACCGCGACTTGCATCCGCTGTGCCAAACTGTAATACGGTAATAGTAGCCACTAAGGTTGCTGCCATCGCGGTGAAAATGAAGAGAATAATTTTAACGCGTGCAACAGGGACACCGACATTCCGCGCTGCATTCGGATCGCCACCGGCAGCAAAAATCCAGTTACCAAAGCGGGTTTTATTTAAGAGCCATGACGCCGCCAGTGCCAAGAGCACAAACCAAATAATCTCCACCGGAATACCTTGAACTTTGGGCGTACCATTTTGAAAGGTTTCAATCCAACCCATTTTAGCGAGCCATGTGAACACCCCTTCAAAGGCATTGCCGGAGAACACTTGCATCAGCCAGCTATCACCTGCTGCTTCGGGAATACCGCGTAATTGGGTCGTACCTGTGGCGGCTTTTAAACCGACTAAGGTTAAACCACGCAGAATAAATAAGAAGGCTAAGGTGACAATAAAGGAGGGCAAACCTGATTTTAGGACAATAAAGCCATTGAGCGCACCAAATACAATTGAGACCGCAAAGGCAAACAGGATACTTAAACCTAAAGGCCAGCCCCACAACACCAGCGGAATGCCCAAAGCAATCCCTGCGAAGGCGATCATCGAACCAATGGATAAATCGAATTCACCACCGACCATGAGTAAAGCGGCAGCTACTGCTAAAATACCGAGTTGCGCAGCAGGTTGCATAAAATTCATGAGTCCGGCTAAGGAGAACATGCTGCCGTCTGCATAAATCACAAAAAATAGCACAATCGCGATTAGGCCAACAATCGCCCCCACTTCGGGACGTTGTAAAAAAGTTTTGAAAAAGCTGACTTTGCCGATGCGCTCGTCAGCCGCAGGCGCTGCCTGGGTAGGGGATACTTGTGGCGTACTCATGGGGTTGACCTCGCAACACCCTGCTCATAACAATGAACAGGGTGACTTTAGAAGAGTGTTACAGCCAGTAACTGAGAGTTAACGAATACCCTTAGCAGACAATTCAACCACTTGCGCGGCTTTGTCTTTGGTAATTAAGTTCGGGCCAGAGGCGACATTACCACCGGGCATTAAACCATAGCGTGCATAATTGGCAAGGAAAGTGACTGGCAGATAGCCTTGGAGATATTGCTGCTGATCAATACAGAACGCCGCTTTACCCTCAGCAACTGCTTTCAGGAAGTTGGCGGACATATCGAAAGTACCGACATGAATTTTGCCCGTTTTACCCACTTCTTCCACCGCCGCTAAGGTCGGCTCGCCTGCGGTACTTGCACCTAAAGCTAAGATAGTATCGACATCCGCACCTTTTTCTAAAGCTGCACGGACTTTAGCTTTGACGTCAGCAGGATCATTGCTAGTCGGAATCACTTCGACATCACCGAAGCCTTCTTTGAAACCTTGGCAGCGTTGGTCTAAGGCCACATTACCCACTTCTTGATTGACGCATAAGCCTTTCTTGCCACCCATTTCTTTGAGTTTTTCGCCTGCTTTTTTACCCGCCGCCAGCTCTTCCTGCCCCACGTGTAATAAAGCACCCAATTTAGCGGAAGCTTCCACACCCGAGTTCATCGAAATAACCGGAATACCCGCTTTAACCGCTTTCTCAATCGAAGGGCTTAAGGCTTGTGCATCGGGAATCGACACAATCAAGCCTTTGGGTTCTTGATTGACTGCCGCGTCAATCAGTGCCGACATTTCCACCATATTGAAGGTTTCAGGCGCACGATATTCGACTTTTACGCCCATATCTTTACCCGCAGCCTCTACCCCATTTTTGACGACTGTCCAGAAGGGGTCATTGGCCTGGCCGTGAGAGACCACAATAATATTAATATCATCCGCTGCCATGACAGCAGGGGACGCAACAGCTAATGCCAAAGCAATAGATTTCAACAACTTTCTCATACTCTCCTCCAGAATTAAGAGCGGTCGCTTACCATTTGTGTGATGCCAGCTTAGGTTTAATGCATCTGGATACAGAATATGTTTTCTATATTTTTGTGTCAATGAAATATTCATTCCAAAAGTAAAATAAATGAAAGAAAATTATCAAAAATCTTGCGGTCACTCGCTCAATCAGAATTAAATAATTGCTTTGCCTTTTTATTTGCTAGATCTATAGCATAAGTGCTATTGGATTAGGCTTGCCGCGCAAGATTGGATTGGAGTGTTGAATGGCGAACGAACGCAAGACGGAAACCTTGGTGCGCGAGAAGTTACGCAGCTTGGGTTACAACGAACCCGATAACGGTATTACGGTAGAAGAACAGAAATCCGAGATTGCCAAGGTCAAGGGCTTGTTGTCCAAGGCGAGCAAGAATGCTAAAGGCAATGCAGGCTACCCGGAATTCATTATCTCGAATCGTAAGGATACGGCGTTTCTGATTGTTTTCGAGTGCAAGCCAGAGGTGAAGAAACACGAGAGTCCAGTGCGCGATAAGCCCGTGGAATATGCGGTGGATGGTGCTATTCATTATGCCAAGCACCTTTCTAAGCATTATACGGTTGTTGCAGTTGCTGTTAGTGGTTCGACCTCCAGTTCCATGAAAGTGTCTAATTTCCTGTTTCCAGCAGGTGGGATAGAAGCCAAAGAGCTGGTCAACGAGAGTGGTGTTGCCGTTGGCGATATTATCCCTTATGACGATTATTACCGTTTGGCATCTTTCGACCCAGATGTCGCAAAGAAGCGTCACGCTGATTTGTTAGCCTTTTCCAAAGAACTGCATGAACTGATTTGGACAAAAGCCAAAATTTCCGAAGAAGATAAGCCCTTACTGGTCAGTGGTACACTCATTGCTCTGATGAATGTCGTATTTATGAAGACTTTCATCGCGTTACCCGCTGAAGATGTTCAAGAGGCTTGGTTGGGAGCGATCAAGAAAGAGCTGGATAAAGCCGATATTCCGCAAGCCAAAAAAGATACCATGCTGCAACCGTATTCCACGATTGCCGTACACCCTAACCTTGGCAAGCCGGATAGCAAGACTGCCAAGGAATATCCAGATGGTGTGTTCAAGGAAATCATCAACCGTATCAGTGATAACGTTTGGCCTTACATCAACATCTATCACGATTTCGATGTGGTCGGGCAATTTTACGGCGAATTCTTGAAATACACCGCTGGGGATAAAAAAGCCCTTGGTATTGTGTTGACACCCCGGCACGTTGCGGAGTTGTTTTCACTGATTGCGAATGTCAGTTCGGAATCCAAAGTTCTCGATATTTGCGCAGGCACAGGTGGCTTCCTTATCTCGGCGATGCAGCAGATGCTTAAGAAAGCCGTTACGGAAGAAGAGCGGACTGACATCAAAAAGAACCGTCTGATTGGTATCGAAAACAACCCGAAGATGTTTGCGTTGGCTGCCAGTAATATGATTTTGCGCGGTGATGGCAAGGCGAATTTGCATCAGGCAAGTTGTTTTGACGATGCGGTTATCCACGCGGTTAAAGAGATGAATCCGAATGTCGGAATGCTCAACCCGCCGTATGCGCAGTCCAAGAGTGATGCGGAATTGCATGAGTTGTATTTTGTGCAGCAAATGCTGGGCTGTTTAGAGCCGGGTTCAATGGGGATTGCTATTGTGCCGATGTCTTGCGCTATTTCGCCTAACCCGATGCGTGAGGAGTTGATGAAACATCATACGCTGGATGCGGTGATGTCGATGCCGCAGGAGTTGTTTTATCCGGTTGGTGTCGTGACTTGCATCATGGTGTGGATTGCTGGAAAACCCCATGCAAAATCAAACCGAAAAACGTGGTTTGGTTATTGGCGTGACGATGGGTTTATGAAGACCAAACACCTTGGTCGTATTGATCTCAATGATCGCTGGTCTACCGTTCGTGATCGTTGGGTTGATATGTACCGCAACCGGGAAGTTCATGCGGGGGAAAGCGTTATACAAGCAGTGACTGCTGCTGATGAATGGTGCGCAGAAGCCTACATTGAAACTGATTATGGCAAGCTAACGCAGGCTGATTTTGAGAGTGTCGTCAGAAACTACGCCATTTATCGGTTATTGGGAAGCCAAGACAAAGCAGTCGAGGGAGATAATGATGATTCCGGTGAGTGAGATTTTTGAAGCTTATTATGGTCACTCGCTTGAACTTAACCGATTAAAAACTCTAGGTCGTGAAGATGGTGGTGTTGCATTTGTCTCCCGGAAAATGGGAGACAACGGTATATCTGCCTATGTAGCTCCAATTCCCGGCGTTACGCCTTCTCCAGCAGGCACACTAACTTGCGCTCTTGGTGGGAACGGTGTGATGTCCACATTTCTTCAAGAGGAATCGTTTTACTCCGGTCGAGATATAGCACTCTTGCACCCAAAAGTTGAGATGACTAAGCCGCAATTGTTATTTTACTGTTACTGCTTGTTGTCAAACCGCTATAGATTCAGCTACGGTCGCCAAGCAAACCGAACGTTGAAAAGTATATTAATTCCCTCTCTTGATGAGATCCCTGCTTATGTTAGCCAAACGGATATTAGTCACTACGATGGGTGCGACGACCCTATGAGCAGTATTTCTCCCATGACTCTCGATTCGAGAAACTGGGAATCCTTCACATTGTCCTCTCTGTTTGATGTTTTGAAGGGGCAGCGTCTGACTAAAGCCAATATGTTACCCGGAGACTTACCGTACATCGGTGCTTCTGATACTGCGAATGGAGTTACTGCCCGAATTGGTCAACCACCGATTCACCAAGGTGGGACTATCAGCGTTAGTTATAATGGTTCTGTGGCTGAAGCCTTTTATCAAGCTGTGCCTTATTGGGCGACAGATGACGTTAATGTGCTTTATCCAAAAAGTTTCAAGTTGACAGCCGCTACTGCTCTATTCATTTGTACTCTTATCAGGATGGAAAAATACCGCTTCAATTATGGGCGAAAGTGGCATTTAGAGCGTATGCGTGAGTCAGTCATCAAGCTACCCGTGACACAAACAGGCGAACCGGATTGGGTCTTTATGGAAAATTACATTAAGTCATTGCCTTACAGTTCGCAGATTGAATAACCATGACTTAACTCACTACTCACTGTAACGATTACTTTTAAATATGACTCTTTATGAATACTTGAGGAAACCTCATGATCAAACGTCTCCACAGCAACACTCGCATGAGCCAAATCGTGATCCACAACCAAACCGTGTATTTAGCCGGACAAGTCGATGAAACCGAAAGTCGTGGCTCAGCGGAAGTGCAAACACAAGTGATTTTAAGGCAAATTGATGTGCTACTGGCTGAAGCAGGCACGGATAAATCCAAGCTACTCACGGCAACGATTTACCTCACTGACATGAGCCAATTCGATCTAATGAATAAGGCATGGGAAGCGTGGGTGAGCAAGGGCAATGCGCCAACGCGTGCCACCGTGGGTGTGACGGAGTTGGCGGGTGATGCGTTTCAGGTGGAAATTGTGGTGTCAGCGGCGCTTTAAACTCGGCTATTTAGCGCAGCAAGGGTGCTGAACTTCAAACGCCCTTATCCTGATCAAATTTATAGATATACTCCCAATAACAATACGCTGCCGCACCCGTGGCAATCATCCCCCAAAATGCATTTTGCCCATACCATTCAAACGCTGCCCATGCAGTACAAAAGGCGGTGATAGCGACACGCCGCCATTTGGGTTGGAAAAAAGCACGATCACGTTCGTTGAGCATAGGGACTCCGATGGGGGATATTGAGAAGGCTAGTTTAATGGGAATGTGCAGCAGCGCCTAATGAACTCACTGGAACGAGATAATAAAAAATGGGGCAGCAAAACCACCCCCAAATCTATCTTATGAGAGAGGAAGACGGATTAAAATCGAAGTGTTTTACGCCAAAGCCGCCAAACCATCCCGAATATAATTCACACTCGCCTGAATCGCTTTCGCAGGCTCTGGCAGTTGATGCACTTCGCTGGAGAATAACTCAAACGAGAAATAGCCATTATAGCCTTGTTGGAGCAGAGTATTGATTTGGTTGACATTGCCTAATTTATCGCTGGCATCAACAAACACCCGATGCGGATCACGCATGTCTGACACCGCTACGCCTTCATCCGCCACCCCAGAAATATGCACTAAACCCGTCAATTCAGGGAAAAACTGCCCTTCGCCCGCCAAATGGTGATGAAAAGTGTCATGCACCATGCGGAAAGTATTCACGCCATCCACCGCGTGAATCGCATCCACCACTTCTTTTTTGGAACGCTGTGAGCAAATTTCAAACCCCAAAGGCTCGACTAAACCCACCAAACCACGCTCGGCTAAAATCGGTTTCAGTGCTGCTAAAGCGGTGGTTAAATTGGTTTGACGCTGACCCTCTTCGCGCCCCCAACCATCATTCACGGGAACTAAAACTAAGCCTTCTGACCCGCAGGCTTGAGCATAATCGGCTAATTCAATCGCCTCGACTTCACGCTCCGCATTCCATTGATTAAAACGTTGCAGAGCATTAATAGAGAGGATTTTCACGCCTGCCTCTTGCGCCCATTGCTTGATTTGTGCGGGTGAAGTGCCATCAATAATCGCGTTATCGTGTAGGTCATTGCGAATCTCGACCGCGTTAATGCCAAGGCTTTTGCTCAGAGCAAAAAAGTCTTGCACGGCTAAATAGGGGGTGGTCATGTGATTTAATGAAAACTGTGGTTGAACGCTGCTCATGAAATCTCTCCTCATGTAGTGATGGCTAAGAGTTATCACGATTTCGCCCTAGCGGGTCAAGCCCACCCCCCTTATTTGCTCGCAAATTTTGCGAGTATGATTTTATAAATGAAAGTTTTTATTGCATTTAGAGATTTTCTGAAGTGTAGATTTCAAAGGCGAGTAGGTTTTGGCTATTATAATTTTTGCCTTCTAAAGCATTTACCATCTGGGTATATAGCTCTTGAGCCAGTTGTACCAAAGGCGTAGAGATCACCATCGTAATGGTTTCATCCAAGAGTGCGTCGCGCGAATCAGGGGTTAATTCATTGCAAGCCACAATCAATTGCCCGCTTTTATGCTCCTCGCGCAAGGCGGCAATCGCGCCTTCCATACCGCCGCCTGCCACATAAAAACCAATTAAATCCGGGTAACGTGCGAGTAAGTCAATCGTAGCTTCATGGGTTAAAGTCAGTTCTTCCAGATTCAATAAAGTATCAATCACCTCAAATTCGGGCGCATGTTCACGAAAATACGTGCGAAAACCTAATTCGCGCATTTCGTGCCCTAAAAAACGATGACTACCGACAAATAGAGCCACTTTGCCGCTAGTTTTTTTGGTCATTTTGCTAATCAGCCACGCCGCCAAACGCCCAGCTTTGCGATTATCCACGCCCACATAACCCGCACGCACGCCATAAGCCATATCGGAGAGCAAACTAAACACCGGAACACCACGCAATTTCAATTCTTCAACCACAGCGGTAATACTGGCATGGTTAATAGTGGCAATCGCCACCGCTTGCACACGTTGCCCTAGACTGCGTAAGCGTTGCGCGACTTGTGAGGGGACTTGGGAGTCGAGAAACTCAATCTCGACCAATAAACGGCATTCGGTTTGTAATTGGGCTTGTTGCTCTAAAGTGCGCGCTAGGGCTTGATAAAACGATTGATGCGGGCGCTGCAATAAAATCCCTACGCGATACATCGGCAAATCCTGTTGTAAGCGTGCGCCAATCACATTTGCGGCGTGATAGCCAATTTGGGTTGCAGCCTCAAATACGCGCTTAGCCGTCGCCTCACGCACTGCATGACGCTTATTCATCACCCGATCTACGGTTGCTACACTTACAGCCGCTGCGCGCGCCACATCCGCAATGGTTACTCGATTAGCCATACGCTTTTTGACACCTTTTTATCATTCACCGAACTTAAACATGATAGAAAATGAAATGGAATACTGCAAGCACTTGCAATCGCTTAAGGGTTTACGGATAGTCAGCTCATGCACTGAAATCGGAGGAGATTATGCAAGTCCATTCCCGCCTAACCGTGGCTGATTTATTAGCCTTACGGGGGGTACGTACCCTGTCGATGTTACGTACCGAAACCAATGAAGCAGCAGCTCAAGCGGCTGGTATTGATCTCATCTCGATTGAAATCGAACAGCTCGAAAGTGGCGATGCAGTGTATTGCGCGGCACGCATCCAAACCGTTCGCCGCTTCGCTGAAGAAGGCATTCCGGTGTGTGGGCATGTGGGTTTAATCCCCTCCAAAGCAACATGGACAGGTGGCTTTAAAGCGGTCGGCAAAACCTTAGACAATGCTAAACAGATTTGGGAAGGGATTGTCGCCTTGCAAGATGCGGGCGCTTTCGCGGCTGAAATTGAAGTCGTGCCGGAAGCGATTGCCCAAGCGGTTAAACAACGCAGCTCGCTGTTGTTACTCGGAATGGGAGCAGGCAGTGGCGCACACGCACAATATTTATTTTCCGAAGATGTGTTAGGGGCAAACACCGGACACGTTCCGCGCCACGCCAAAATCTATGACAATTTTGCCGCCAAACTTGCCCAACTTCAGCAAGAGCGCATTGCAGTTTATAAGCACTTCGCGGCGGATGTGTTGCAAGGTGTGTATCCCGCGCCCGCGCATAAAGTAGCCGTGCAAGACGAGGTAGCGCAGGCTTTCGAAGATTGGTTAGCACACAACGCGACGTAGTTGGGAGCTTAATGATGACAGTTCAAGGACGCGATTATTCACTCACTGGCCCAGAAAATGCGCGTGCCGTCGAGCGCGGTTTAGCAAATGCGACCTGGTATAAAACCGAGATTCCGCGCAAGCGCATGAAAGAGCTGATGCAGCGTTCGGATGAACGTGCTACCCGCGATACTGCGCTGTGGTTGGGCTTAATGGTTTTATTTGCTGGCATTGGGATTGCGCTTTGGGGGAGCTGGTGGGCAGTACCCTTCTTCCTCGCCTATGGCGTGTTATACGGTTCGGGCGGTGATAGTCGTTGGCATGAATGCAGTCATGGCACGGCTTTCAAAACCCCGTGGAAAAACGAGGTGGTTTACCAAATCGCCTGCTTTATGATGATGCGTAATCCAGTAACCTGGAAATGGAGTCACTCGCGCCATCACACTGACACTATTATTGTCGGACGCGATATTGAAATATCAGTGAAACGTCCGCCGAATATTGCTCTGACCTTATTAGCTTTTGTTGGTGTGATAGATGTGTATAACGCCATGAAAACCATGCTGATTAATGATGTAGGGCGTATGCGTGCTGAAGATAAAGACTATGTGCCAGAAAGCGAATGGCCTAAAGTGTATAAAGTCGCGCGGATTTGGACTGCGATTTATGCGGCAACGATTGCAACGAGTTTGATGTTTGCTTCATGGCTACCGTTGGTGTTGATTGGTTTGCCACGGATTTATGGCGCTTGGCATCATGTCTTGACGGGGATTATTCAGCATGCGGGTTTGGCGGAAGACACGCTTGATCATCGCCTGAATAGCCGCACTTGCTATATGAATCCGGTCAGCCAGTTTATTTATTGGAATATGAATTATCACCTTGAACATCACATGTTCCCGATGGTTCCTTACCACATGCTGCCTGCTTTGCATGAGGAAATGAAACAGGATTGCCCCGCGCCCTATCCGAATATGCTCGCGGCTTATCAAGAAATTATTCCGACCCTAAAGCGTCAGCTCACTGACCCGACTTATTTTGTGCAGCGCAATTTGCCTAATAACACCGAAACGACCCTGAATAATCCTAACTTGGCGAACGCCTAACACCCTTGGAGAAACTGATGAGCAATTGGATTGAAGTCTGCGCGGCGGACGAGATTGATGAAGAAGATGTCTTGCGCTTTGATCACGACGGGCAAAGTTATGCGATTTATCGTAGCCCTGAAGATGAGTATTTTGCCACCGACGGGCTTTGCACCCACGAAAAAGTGCATCTTGCCGATGGATTGGTGATGAATCACATCATTGAATGTCCTAAGCACAATGGGCGTTTTAATTACAAAACTGGAGCTGCTTTGGGTGCGCCCGTGTGTGTAAATCTAAAAACTTATACGGTGAAAGTGGAAGGCAATACAGTGTATATTCAACGGTAAAGCGACTTAAGGAGGGGGAGTGATGAGCGAATCAATCGTGATTGTGGGGGCAGGCGAATGCGGCACGCGCGCGGCGTTTGCACTACGCGAACAAGGTTTTACGGGCGAAGTGATCTTAATCAGCGAAGAGCAGCACTTGCCCTACGAACGCCCTCCTCTCTCCAAGCAAGCGATGGTGGATGAAAACCCCGAACCTAAATACATTGCCACCGCCGCCCAATTTGATGAAGCGAATATTCAACTAAAACTTGGGCAAAAAGTCACAGCATTACAACCCACTGAGCAAACCCTTACGCTCGAAGCCAATGGCAAAACGTCCACTCTGCCCTATAGCAAATTACTCTTAACCACTGGTTCCAGCCCACGCACTTTGCCGCTGTTTACCCAAATCGGTATTGATTGCAGCTATTTACGCACGCTGGGTGATGCGGAAAAGATTCGCGCTGCCCTGCAAACAGTTAAACATATGGTGATTATTGGCGGCGGTTTGATTGGCTTGGAACTAGCCGCCAGCGCCCGCAAATTAGGCGTGGAAGTCACGGTGTTGGAAGCTGACAGCCGTGTCTTGAGACGTGCTATCCCTGAAAGCATTGCTAATGTGATCGTGAAACGCCATCAAGCAGCAGGTGTGAATATTATCTGCAATGCGGCCATCCAACGTGTGAGCCAAGATGCAAAACAGGTTAACTTCGTCCTTAATAATGGCGCACAGCTTAGCGCGGCACTGGTAGTGGTCGGTATTGGCGCAACCCCGAACACACACTTAGCCGAACAAGCCGGACTCGAAGTCAAAAACGGGATTGTGGTGAATGAGCACCTGCAAACTTCTGACCCACATATCTATGCTGCAGGCGATTGTTGTGCCTTTCCACACTCGCAAACCGGGCAAATCATGCGCCTAGAAACTTGGCGCAATGCCCAGCAGCAAGGCAATTTAGCCGCCAGCAATCTGATAGGTGCACAAACACCGCATACCGCCGTACCGTGGTTTTGGTCAGATCAATATGAACTAGGTTTGCAAGTGGCCGGGCTGGCTTCACCCGATCATCAACGTGTAGTGCGCCAACTCAATGAGGATTCGTTTATTGAATTTGAGCTGGATACAGAGGGGCAATTAGTCATGGCGGCGGGAATTGGGATTGCTACAGCGGTAGCAAAAGACATTCGGATCGCGGAAATGCTGATTGCTAAGCAAGCTAAAATTGAGCCGAGTGTGTTGGCGGATGCTGGTGTGGGGTTAAAGAAGCTATTGAAGTAAGCTGTTAGTGCTTTACAAAAATTAGCTTCTCAGTTGGAAAATCCAGCGCTTTAGCTTTGGCTACCAGCCGCTCTTGCACCGCTTTATCCAATTGCGGTTGGCGCGACAAAATCCATAAGTAATTACGGTTATTGCCTACCACTAAGGCGTACTGGTAATTTTTATCTAGCTCGACAATATTATAGCCACCATAAAACGGGCCAAAAAACGACACTTTCAAACTGCCTACATTAGGCTGGTTTGTGAATTTGGCGCGTCCTTCTATGTTTTGCCATTGCTGTTTGGCAGTGTTGTAACCCCGATTCAGCACCCGAATATTGCCATCCTCACGCAAACTGTATTCAGCCGTCACTTGATCTAAATTGCGCTCGAATACATGATTAAGCCGAGCAATTTCATACCATTTTCCTAAGTAGCGCTTGACCTCAAAATTGCTTACGGCTGTCACACCTTGTGGGGTGGTTGCGCAGGCTGAAAGTAAAAATAGTAAGCTTAATGCGAGACTTAGTCGGAATCGCTTCATAGAATTGCCTCTTTGCTTGGGTATAGCTTGGTTACAGGAGTTAATTGCTAAGGATCAGTAGATTTTGCAGAATTTCTGGTAATAAAGCTAAATCTTTTATTATCACTATCTTGAATAGTGATTATTTTAAACATTCATGGTGGACTTGTTGGTTTCGTACGTAACTAACGCTTGCTTGCAACAGCTACTGAGAGACAGTAGCTGTGATTAAGCCTTTCATCACCGCAAATTCCCAAGTACCCTAAAGCTTTTTAGAGCTAGGACGCTAAATGTCAGCTTATCGTGAAAGCTTATTAGCCTTAACTGCGGGTGTTTTATTAGTCGCGATGATTAGCTTTAATAGCCAATTGGCGCAAGCTAGTACGCCGCTATTTGCTTCGTGGGCAGCCCATGCGATCGGTAGCGTGGTATCAATTATTTTTCTATTTAGCTTAGCGCGCTGGTATCGACCTACTACGCCATCAACTAGACCCGTACCTCGCTGGGCTTATGCGGGTGGCATAGTGGGTGCAATGGTGGTCGTGGTCGCGACCATGGCCGTAAATAGTCCACTGGGTTTGGCTGGAGCCTTAGCTTTAAGTCTAGTCGGGCAAATTGGCTTTAGTTTATTAGCTGATCAATTCGGCTGGTTAGGCATGCCAAAGCGCGCACTCACACTGCATGATCTGATCAGCACGGCCTTAATTCTTAGCGGCAGCTTCTTAATCATTTTCTTTCGAGGCTAAGCATGAGTTTAGGTATTTTTCTCGCGCTACTCTCAGGCATTTTGATTAGCCTCAATCGTGCTGCGAATGGGCAAGTCGGTATGTATTTAGGTGCTTTTAAAGCTTCGTATTGGAATCATGTCGTCGGATTTGCTTTCTTGACGGTGATGCTATTAGCGCTCAGTGGTTTCGTTTGGGAGCAAGCAGCCACCGCCCCTTGGTATGTGTATCTAGGTGGTGTGCTAGGTACTTTCTTCGTGGCGATCAATAGTTATGTGATTCCGCGTTTAGGCGTGACCAAAACAGCGCTACGGGTGATTAGTGGGCAAATGTTAGTGGCTGTAGTGATTAGCAATCACAGTGGTTCTGTAGTTTCATTGTTCATACAATTACTCGGCGTGGCCTTAATTTTGTTAGGTGTTTACTGGGGACAAAAGAAGCGCGCCCGCTAAACTTACTGACTCATCGCACATCAGGCTTGGTGACTAATGATAAATGCATTGCGTGGAATGGCAATCACAGGAGTAGATACGCAGTTTGATTGATTATTTGGCGCAGCGGTTTGGTTTGCAGCCATTGACGAAGAATAAGAGTATTAGCTATCTCGGTCTGCTTAGCTTATGTTTAGTTTTTTAATTTTTATTGGAGGATACAATCTTGAAACTTTTTATCTCCCCCGGCGCTTGTTCACTCTCTCCACATATTGCACTTTGCGAAGCTGGTTTAGCTTTTGAAGTCGAAAAGGTGAATTTGAAAACTAAAATCACCGAAACCGGCACCAATTTCGTAGAGATCAACCCGAAAGGTTATGTGCCTGCTTTGCTCTTAGACTCTGGCGAGCTACTGACTGAAGGCCCTGCGATTGTGCAATACATTGCGGATTTAGTGCCTGAGAAGAATCTCGCACCCACTAATAGCACCATGGCACGTTACGAGCTGCAAGCTTGGCTGACTTATATTGGTACCGAGTTACATAAATCTTTTGTTCCGTTTTTCCATCATGGTAGCGATGATTGGCAAGCGGTAGGCAAAGAAAATTTAGAAACCCGCTATGCCTATGTCAATGAGCAACTAGCCAAACAACCTTATTTAATGGGAGAAAACTTTTCGGTTGCCGATGCTTATTTATTTACAGTGACGCGCTGGTTGAAAGTAAGCAAACTGGATTTAGCCGCTTGGCCGCATTTAGCTGCTTTCCAAAAGCGTATGGCAGAACGCCCTGGCGTACATGCTGCTTTAAAAGCGGAAGGTTTAGCATCTTAATTATTTGCTAGTAGGAGCTGTGCATCCCACCCACAGCTCCTCTCAAACTAGCTTAAAGCTGACCAGCATCGCTACGATAAATAAGCTTAAATAAGCCCAAGGCAAGCCCACTAAATAATTGACCCAACTAGAACTTACCAGCCAAGCGCCAATCCCCGAAACCGCAAACATGATCGGCACTAAAATCGCGGCCACCAACAAAATGCCTGACCAAGCCACCTTCAGATTAGCAATGCTGATAATGCTGCCGCTAGCAAAAAAAATCCCCAGCAACACACCTAACAGACAAATTGCGCTATTCACCCATAAAATGGTCATCGCTAGCCTTGTACAATGATAAAGCCTTGATTCTATGCTTTAAGCCTAGTTAGGCATAGCCCTTAAAAAATTAGCAAATGATTGTATTCAGTTTCAGCTTGCGCCTATAATCGCGCCGCTTTTAGCTTTTGATTAACTTGGGTTCCCTCGCCCCCATCGACAAAAAGGTAGACAATATGAATGTAGTCCCTTCAGCCCAGCAACGTACTGCTTGGTTGGTGTTAGTATCTTTTCATTTATTCATCATTGCGCTGAGTAATTATTTAGTGCAAATCCCTGTGGAAATTTTTGGCCTACAAACCACTTGGGGCGCCATTACTTTTCCTTTCATTTTTCTGGCAACTGATTTAACGGTGCGAATTTTTGGCTCGGGTTTAGCACGTAAGATCATTTATACCGCGATGTTCCCAGCCTTAATTGTTTCGTATGTGTTTTCGGTATTGTTTGCGCAAGGCCAGTTCCAAGGTTTAGCCGCGCTCGGCGAATTCAATACTTTTGTAGCGCGTATCGCTGTTGCGAGCTTCTTGGCTTACACCGTCGGTCAACTACTAGATGTTTATGTATTCAATCGCTTACGTGTTTTGCCTCAATGGTGGATAGCACCAGCTGCTTCGAATATCGTCGGTGGCTTCCTAGATACCATCGTCTTCTTTAGCGTGGCGTTCTATTTGAGCACCGATGAATTTATGGCCGCCAACTGGCCTGAGATAGCGTCTGTTGATTATTTGATTAAAGTCATAGTGAGCTTACTGTTATTTGTGCCGGTCTATGGTGTTGTGATGGCAAGTATTGCACGACGCATTACCATCAAACCGACAACTGTTTAAGCATGCGTTTAACACGCAAAGATGAGCAGACCTTAAACAGTCTGCTCTTTTAAATAGCGAATTCCCACAGCCAGTTCTTCATAAATTAAATAATCAGTGGCTTGCATGCCTAAACCTCGATAACTGGCCTGTGCATTGTGATTCTCTTGTTCTACATATAAACGGAAACCACAAACATTACCCTGCTCAGCAGACAGCATTTTAACACTTGCATAGAGTTGGCGATAAATACCTTGGCGGCGAAATTCAGGACGAATATAGACGCTTTGTACCCACCAAAACACGCCATTGCGCCAATCGCTCCACTCAGTGGTGATCATTAGCGAACCAACCACTTGGCCTTCAAGCTCAGCCACTAAGTAAAAGCCATAAGCGGAATTAGCCAGTAAACTATTCACTCCAGCCAACACTAGTTCAGGAATCAGCTGCTTATCTTCCGTTTCCCAAGCCATATTTTGATTAAATTCGGCTATGACCACTGCATCGCTTAAGGCTGCTTTACGAATCGTGCAATTCATGATTAATAATTACCTGCTAAACTTGAAATCGCCGCTGATAATAAACGATAAATAAGCCGCTGCCGACTACCAAAGACACACCCAATAGTTGGCTGACTGATGCAAGTTCCCCAAACACCAAGAAGCCAAACAGCAATACCCAAGGCAATACAAAATAATTAAAGGGTTGCAAGACTACCGCAGGCGTATATTTGAGTGCTTGAATCATCGAATAATGGCTGAGGATGCTTAATAAACAAAGCGCCGCTACTTTTAAGCCAGCACTGAACTCCATTGGTTGCCAGATAAAGGGTAAAAAGGGTGCGGTGACTGTCATTGCCCCCAAACCGGTATAAAACAAAGAGGACTCAGTTCTATCGGTGCTGGCTACATAGCGGGTTAATACGCTGTAAATGGCAAATAAAACTGCACATAACACCGCAGCCCAACTATAAATGCTAAAGGATTCAGAGCTTGGGGCGATAATAATCAGTGTTCCAGCAAAGCCGATTAGAATCGCGAACCAACGCATCTTACCGACCCTCTCACCCAAGAAAATCGGCGAAAGTGCAGTCACCATTAACGGAAAGCAGGCAAAAATACTATGCATCTGCCCTACACCAATCTTCGTCAACACCCAAGCAAACAACAGACTTTCGAGACCCAGCAAGACCCCACGTAACAACTGCAAAGGTACACTCTGTACCGTCACCACTTCGCGCAACGGTCGCTTGCGAGTTGCCCACCAGCAGGCAAAGGCAAAAAAAACTAAATAGCGAATCCCAAGGAACTGCAAGACCGGCATGGTCGTGCCTAAGACTTTGGTGGTGGTATCTTGGATAGCAAAAATAAAAGTGGTGAAAATCATTAAGGCAATGCCTTTATTGTAATTATTCATCCCTGAATTGCCTCTCAAGCTAAACACCTAAGCATAAACTTTCCAAATGCTTTAACCAAAGTATTTCCTAAGTTTTATCAGGCATAAGATCGACCCGTCAGGTCAAAATAAGTATGCCTATTGATGAAAAAATGTTGCTTGTTGCATTGCAGCATTATCGTTAGTATTTCCGCTCAAATAATCCTGAAACACACTACAAACTAATAAGTTTAAAGAGTATAAAATGAAAGCGTTTGCAATGATCTACACTAGTATGATCGAAAATTTCTTAAAATCACGCACTTTACGCGACTTAAGTAAACTATCTGAAAGCCAATTAGATGACATCGGCATCTCCCGTGAGCTATTAGCTCAAGGTGTAGCTGGTTTCCCATGGCGCGCTCAAGATGCTGGTTTACAACAACCAACTTCTCATGCTGTTTTAGTTCAATTCAAGCAAAATGCGGCTAACGACGACTATCAACTGTCTCGTGCTGCTTAAGGCTTAGTTTTAAATTCCGCTGAATCCGCTGCAGTCAGGCTAATTTTTCGCGTAAAATCGCGAGCATGACTATAGACCTTCTCCAGCAAATCTTAACCGTCATTGCGACTGTTACCTTAGCCCTCAGTGGTAGCCTATACCCTGCTGCGCAACTACATTCCTGAAACCTCTGCAATGATTACAGGTATGCTGGTCATTTTTGCACTGCGTGTTGCGGCTATTTATTGGCAGATTAAAGTACCGATTATTAAGTTCAATGACGAGTTTTAACTATGCACCAGCTCTTGATCTTAAGCACCGACGCTGCAAAGTATGAAAAATTACTCGCACCTTATTCCCTAGACCAGCTCACAGTTCATGTGGCGCCCAGCCCCAAGCTTGACCCCGCTAGCTTGCAAGCGATCAACCTGGTCTTAGCTGATCCACCTTGGCTAGTTAAACTGCTGCCACATTTACCCAAGCTGCAATGGGTGCAATCCACTTATGCAGGTGTCAATGCCTTGTGCGCGCCCGGCTTACGCAATGACTATCTACTCACGAACGTGAAAGGGGTATTTGGTCAACTAATTAGTGAATATGTTTTTGGGTATATCTTGGCCTTAGAGCGGGATTTACTACGCGCATATCAACAACAAGCTAAGCACCAATGGCAACCTTTTGCCTACCGTAGCTTAGCTGGCCTCACGATAGGTATAGCTGGTTTAGGTGATATTGGCCAACACCTAGCAAGCACTGCTAAGCATTTTGGGATGCAGGTGAAAGGCTTAAAGTTTAGTGCCGCAGCCGTGCCGCAAGTGGATGAAGTTTATAGCTTTGAGCAATTGAGTGAGTTTTTAACGGGCTTAGACTATCTAGTGATTACTTTGCCAGCGACCACGCTGACTAAGCACTTATTCAATGCCGCCGCTTTGGCACAATTGAAGCCTGAAACAGTATTAATTAATATAGGACGTGGAGCTTGTGTCGATCAAGCAGCACTCACCCACCGCTTGCAAACTAAACAATTACGTGCTGCCGTGCTGGATGTATTTGAGCAAGAACCTTTAGTAGCCACGGATCCACTGTGGGATTTGGATAATACTTATCTTACTCCACATCAGGCTGCTGTTTCTTTTCCTGCAGATATTGTGAAAATCTTCGTCAAGAATTATCGGCATTTTCAACAAAATGAGCCTTTAGAGTATCTGATAGATTTTGCTAAAGGCTATTAGAAAACCGCTTCTTTGGACTTGCGAAAGAAGCGGTTGTACCCAATTCTGGGTTAGTACTGCATGGGCACATCCAGTTGCTGGTACTTAGGTGCAAACTTTGGTTTCACCCCACTCGTATTTTGCCCCGGACGGCAAGAATAGTTGTGGTTATGCGTGGCTCCACCACCGGGGTGGCTATGAGTAATCGAGTTGGTACATGAATTGGCTGGGTGAGTATGCGACACACTGTCATTACGTGTCACTGGACGTGTCTGACGCGTGGGACGTTGGATGCGGGTTTGGCGAGTGGGACGCGCACGATTCGACACCGCTTGGCTAGGCTGTAAGAAACGCTGATTCACCCAACCCGTTTCGCCAGCCCAATTCACTTCAACCCAAGTTCCTTGCTTATTGCCAGTGGAGACGACCGTTTGGCCATTGTAGGGGATGCTACCCACTACATCGCTATTGGTCGTCGGGCCAGCGCGCATGTTCAAAGCATCATTACTGCTGACATTCACCACTTGCATGAACTGATTAGCTGCCTGCGCGGGCAATGCGCCAGCTAAAACAAGCACTGATGCCAAAGCAGCCGTACGCAGGGTTTGACGTAATTTCATTAGGAATCCTTCCTTATATCGTTAGATTAGACACTCAGCGGGTGTACCGCCCTTTTCACCAAGTTTAGCACTCAATTACAAGTTGGTGATTTTCAATACGTAACTGTCACTACACCCCGATCGGGAATCACTTCAAATACCGCATAGGTCTTATTTTGATTGACCACGGTACGCACCTCACGATTGGCGACATTTTGTTGAACCCTTAGGGTTCCATTCCAGCCATCAGGTAGGCGCAGCTTCAGGGTTAATGGTTCATTGAACCAAGTATCATTCATTTGATCCTTAAGTTCAAAGCTCAGTTGGTTGGCTACTTTCTGCACATTAACCAGCTTAGCACTAGCATATTCTTGGCCATATTTAGCGACTTGAGTGAAAGGCGCTACCCAAACCTTGTCTTCCGTTGCTTTCAAATGCGCAAGTACTTGGCGTACTTCATTTTTGGCGGCGTCAGTCGGTAGATTGTGATAATGCACCACATACCAAGTTCGATAATTGGCACTGGCGGGATTAAATACAGAATCAAAATAAGCCCAGGGCGCTTGCGGGTTCAAGAAGTTACGCGCTGAACTCACCGAAGGCACTTTCATATAATCAATTTTCGCCGGATTGCTCAAAGCACCATACACATCACGGACTGCTAAAAAGTACTTAGCAGCCTCGGCACGGCTGTTTTTAGTCCGATCACTGATGAGCGGCTCACAGGGAGAACCCTTTTTATCAGTATTAATCCCAAACGGATACGCCAAAGTTCTCACTTGTGCATTCGCCAGATTGCGCTCAATTTCAACTTGCGCTTGACGGTATTCGCGATAGGTATAAAACAGCGCATCACATAAATGCGTTTGCCCGTGAGACTGGACTTCGTGCCCCTTATCTAGCGCCTTTTGCCAATGCCCCCAATGATCTGCTGAGCTCCAACCAATTTGATTGGCAATTAAGAACCAAGTCCATTTCCAGCCATATTGCTCAGCCATTTCATACCAAAAGGCATGATCTTGCACATGGTTATCGTCAATCGTTAGGCTAAATGCCGCGACTTTATCTTTCGCCCACATCGAGATATTCAGATCACCGACATTAGTCGGCCATTGCAAACCCGATACAGTAAACCGTGGCGTCGTGCCCGGATCGGGCAAATTTAACAGCTGCCCAGCTCGACTCACAGGTGGCGCGGGCGGCTGGGTAAAACTATAATCACCCACCTCGCGCTTGCTTTGCAGTGGTGTGCTTTGAATGAAATTTTCTGGTAATTCACCTGCGGCTAAACGCTGAGCACGTTGATTTTCCAAATACCACAAGCTATCAGCTTGATCATATAAAGCAGCTTGCTGATCTTCTGCCTCAAGGGTTTGAGCTAAGGTTTGAGTTTGGCTAGCCTGCTGAGTGCTTTGATCATTGCAAGCACTTAGGCTGATGGCTAAGGCTAAGGCTAAGGCTAATAAAGCTATTCGTAGGCGAATAGAGGGTTTTGCAAACATAGGCTGGCTCCTTTTTCTTAAAGACCACACCAATAGCCAGCTAGTTCCTTCAACAACTGCGAACTATTGAGCCTGCATAAAAACAGCTATAATCCCTCACTAGCCTTAAAGTGGAGCTTGCCATGCCATCCCGCACTCGCGTATTCATTAGCTATACCCACGACTCCGCAGAACATCAGCAATTTGTCTTGGAGTTAACTGAACGCTTACTTGAAGATGGCTTCAATTGCATACTGGATTTTTATTTAGATGAAGCCCCCGCAGAAGGCTGGCAAGCTTGGCTTGAAGCGGAACTAGTGGCGGCTGACTTTACGCTAGTGATTGGTACGCCTACTTATTTACAGCACTATCAAAATAATCAAGTGGTGGGTACAAATACCTCAGAGTTCGCTGGTTTAGTTATCACTCAAGAGATTTATACACGCTTTGCTAAGCAGACTAAATTCGTGCCGATTCTGCCTCCTGATGGCAAGCTGCAAGCTATTATTCCACCCTTGCAAGGCCAGAATGCCTTTGAATTGATGACGGATTATTTGGGCTTGCATCAGTTGCTGAGGAATAAGCCTCTGAAGATGGCTAGGGCAGAAAAACAACCGACGACTTGGGAATCTGAAGATATAACAACTCAGTCAGTTAAAAATGCTGAAGAGCAAACTAAGCCTACAACCAAAATCGTAGGCAATTATATAGTTCCAATCGCGTTGGCAGTTATAGCCTTGATAACGATAGTCTGGGCGGTTTTAAATTAGGCCAAGCATCAACGTTCTTTTACATAAGGCAAACCAATCGCCTTCGGTGGATTCGCCTTGCCAATGAACCCAGCCAATAAAATCACGGTTAAAATATAGGGTAAAGCTTCAATCAACTGCACCGGCACTAAGCCAATCCCCGGCACAGTCACACCTTGCAAACGGACTGCGACGGCATCTAAGAAACCGAATAAAAGGCAGGCAAATAAAATCGGCCATGGTCGCCATTTGGCAAAGATCAAGGCTGCGAGCGCCATAAAGCCTTGCCCCGCAGTCATATCCCGAATGAATTGGGCATTTTGTGCAGTCGATAAATAAGCACCGGCCAAGCCACATAAGATGCCCGCAATAATCACCGCTCGATAACGCAAACTCGCCACGGAAATTCCAGCGGTATCAACCGCCTTAGGATTTTCGCCCACGGCACGCAACCGCAAACCAAAGCGGGTACGATAGAGTACCCACCAACTCAAAGGCACTAATGCAAAGGCGATATAGACCAAAATATTGTGGCCAGACAGCAATTCGCTATACAGCAAACCAAGCACCGGTACATCCGCAAGCTGCTGAGCAAACGGAAAATTAATCGAAGTAAAGCGCTGGTCATTGGGCAAGGCAGGCGTGGAACCGCCTTGATGGAACCAAGCCAAACCCAATACTACCGTCAGGCCAGAAGCCAGAATATTAATCGCTACCCCACTCACCACTTGATTGCCACGATGGGTAATACAGGCAAAGCCATGCAGCAAGGCAAAACACACAGAGACCACAATGGCCATCAGCAAGCCAAGCCAAACCGAGCCACTCACCGCGGTTACGGTAGCAGCAGCGAAAGAACCGACCAGCATTTTGCCCTCTAAACCAATATCAACGATCCCCGAACGCTCAGAAAACAAACCTGCCAAAGCGGCAAAAATTAATGGCGTCGATACCCGCAAAGTTGCATCTAAAGTTAAAATTAACCAAACCCAAGTGTCCTGCATGGTTAGTGCTCCCTCGCAAAACGTAATAACCAACGTTGCAAAGGCGCTCGATACATAAACTCCAAAGCACCTGAGAATAAAATAATTAAGCCTTGAATTACCACCACCACATCCCGCGTAACACTCGGGATTTCAAATGCCAACTCCGCGCCACCTTGATAGAGTGCACCGAATAATAAGGCAGCCAGCATCACACCAATCGGGTGATTACGCCCCATTAAAGCCACCGCTATCCCGGCAAAACCATAGCCAGTATTGAAACCCAGAACCAACCGATGCTGCACCCCCAATAGCTCATTAACCGCTACAAAGCCCGCTAAAGACCCAGAAATCAGCATCGCCAGCATCACAATCCGCTTAGGATTAATTCCGGCGTAAATCGCGGCATCGGGGTTAGCGCCCACGGTACGCAACTCGTAACCCCAGCGCGTTTTCCATAAAAATACCCAGACCGCTGCACAGCAGATTAACGCCAAAATAATCGACACATTCAGCGGTGAAGACGCAAACTCAACGCCAAACTTGGCCATCAGCTCCTGCCAAGTCCACAGGCTAGCGCTTTCGGGAAAAGCATTGCTGGCGGGCATTCCCTGCCCTGGTTCAGAGAAAATATTTACCAGCAAATACACCATCAAAGAAGCTGCAAGGAAGTTAAACATTATCGTGGTAATCACAATGTGACTACCACGATAAGCTTGCAGATAAGCGGGAATGGCGGCCCATGCTGCCCCAAAGATGGCTGCCGCCAGAATAGCTAAGGGTAGCAGTAGCCAAGGCGGTAAAATTGTCCCCAAGCCTAGGGCGATTAAAGTGACACCTAAACCACCGATATAAGCTTGCCCTTCCCCACCAATATTGAATAGACCAGCATGAAAGGCGACCGCGACGGCAAGTCCGGTAAAAATAAAATTAGTGGTGTAATACAGGGTATAGCCAATCCCTTCCTCATAACCAAAAGCACCATTGACTAAAATTTTGGCGGCTTCCCAAGGATCAATCCCAATGATGAGGAAAAGTAAGGTCGTAAAAATAAAAGCTGTAGCTATGTTTAATAGCGGCAAGAGAAAAATTGATAGAAATTTGTTTAAGGTCGCTGCTTTCATGCAGTGTTTCCTGGTTGTTCTGTGGCACCTAAGGCATTCGCCATCAATAAGCCAAGGATTTGTTCATTCGCATCTTCACGGCTGACCTCACCGGTGATAATGCCATCACACATGACTAAAATGCGGTCAGATAAAGTCATAATCTCATCCAGCTCGACTGAGACTAGCAGGATGCCTTTACCCGCATTGCGCATATCCATAATATGCTGATGAATAAACTCAATCGCGCCAATATCCACCCCCCGTGTTGGCTGCCCAACTAACAGCAAAGCAGGATCAGCACCAATTTCGCGCGCTAACACAATTTTCTGCTGATTACCACCCGAAAAATTATTCGAGCCTAAAAACGGGTCGCGGGGGCGAATATCAAACTGTTCCGCACGGCCAGTATATTCCATGCGAATTGCCGGATCATCTAAAGTCAAACCGTGATTGTATTTATCGGCACGTTGATAACCGAGAATCGAGGATTGATAAGCAGAGAACGGCAAGACTAAACCCATCCGATGCCGATCTTCGGGCACATGCGCCATACCTAAAGCACGCATCCGTGCAGGATTTAAAGGGTGATTCGCGCTAATCGTTTGCCCAGCGAACTGAATTTCGCCCGCATTAAAACGCATAATTCCTGCTAAGGCTTGCAATAGCTCGCTTTGACCATTGCCAGAAACGCCCGCAATTCCTACCACTTCACCTGCTGCGACCTGCAAACTGACTTTATTCACGCGGGCAATGCCTTGCTGATCACGCACGGTTAAATCGCGTACTTGCAGCAAAGTTTCGCCAACCGGACGATCTAAACGCTCCACCGATTGGCGGATTTTACGCCCAACCATTAATTCAGCTAGCTCCGGCATATTCGTTTCAGCCGTGACCCGATGTGCCACCATTTGACCTTGACGCATCACTGAAACTTGATCAGTAATCGCCATAATTTCGCGTAGCTTATGGGTGATCAGCAAAATAGTTACACCATCCGCTTTCAGAGTACGCAAAATCTTAAATAAATCATCCGCTTCTTGTGGCGTGAGCACTCCCGTCGGCTCATCCAAAATCAGAATACGTGCTTCACGATACAAGGTTTTGAGGATTTCAATCCGCTGTTGCACACCGACTGCCAATTGATTGACTGGCATATCTAACGGCACTTCCAAGCCATACAAGCTAGCTAATTCTGCTAAGCGCTGACGAACGCGTTGCTCGCCTTCGTGTAAGAGTGCCCCGCCTTCTGCACCCAACATAATATTTTCTAAGGCGGTAAATTCATCGACCAACATAAAATGCTGATGCACCATGCCAATCCCCGCCGCAATCGCCTGCTTAGAATCGTGGATTTTGATGGTTTGGCCTTGAATACGGATTTCACCGGTATCTGCTTGGTAAAATCCGTAGATGATGCTCATTAAAGTAGATTTGCCCGCGCCATTTTCGCCAATGATGCCGTGAATGCTGCCAGCAGGAACACACAAGGAAATATCTTGATTCGCTTTGACGAGGCCAAAACGTTTACTGATATGAATCAGCTCTAAGGCGCAGGCAGTCAAGGCTTAATACTCACATTTGTTGTCAGTCATGTAGTCATGAATTTTGATGCTGCCATCAATGATGCCTTTTTCAATTTCAGCCATTTTTTCCATGTAAGGCTTTACTAAAGCTTCATTATGCTGGTCTACGGCCCAACCCACGCCTTTCTCAGCTAAACCTAAGGAAGTAATACCTGGCTTCCAAGTGCCATCCATTTTGGCTTTAAAGGTATCGTAAGCGGCATTATCAACGCGCTTGATCATCGAGGTGAGCATCGTGCCGGGTTGCAGATGGTTTTGGTTAGAGTCAACCCCAATCGCAAACTTACCATTATCTTTGGCGGCTTGATAAACCCCAATCCCCGTACCGCCCGCTGCTGCGAATACGACATCTGCACCACGGTCAAATTGAGATTTAGCTAACTCGCCACCTTTACTCGGGTTATTCCAAGCCGCACCAGTCGAACCGGTCATATTTTGGAAAACTTCGACATCTTTCTTAATGTATTTCGCACCCTGCTCATAACCACAAGCAAATTTACGAATCAAAGCAATATCTTGGCCACCCACGAAACCGACTTTGCCCGTTTTCGAAGCCATGGCAGCTAAAGCACCGACTAAGAACGATCCTTGCTCTTCTTTGAAAGTCACGGAGCGCACATTGGGTTGATCAACTACCATATCAATGATCGTGAAGCTAGTTTTGGGGAACTCTTTAGCGACCGTGGTTAAGGCATTGGCTTGGCTAAACCCAACTGAGATCACCGGATCAGAGCCACGACCTGCTAACTTGCGAATCGCTTGCTCAATCTGTGAATCATTAGCAGGCTCGAACTCACGTACTTCGATCTTAGTTTCCTCAGTGAAGCGTTTAGCCCCGTTGGAAACCCCCTCGTTAAAGGATTTATCAAATTTAGTGCCGAGGTCGTACACGATCGCAGGCTGCATATCGGCGGCCATAGCAACGGCAGAAAAACTGGAAACCACTAAGGCCAGTAGACACTTCTTCATAGAGATTCCTCAAACATTTGAACTGTGGAATAGAGATACGCCTACTAGCATATAATATTTCTTGATCCATCCGAAACAGGCAGCACATGAACTTACTGTTTTTAATTGCAAGTGCAGTGCACAAACTTTATGCTCACCCTTGATCTGGACAGACATAGCCCGAAATTACACCTTAATTCAATTAAAATCTTATCCAGTTTTATTCAAAGGAGTTTTCCATGAGTCTTGAACGTAACGTAGGCGGTACTGATAAAAACATCCGTATTGGCATCGGCATTTTACTGATTGTAATTGGCTTGTTATTTGCTAAAAGCTTTGGCCTAGTCATTCTAGGGATCGTGGTGTTAGCAACTGGCTTATTGAGTTTCTGTGGTTTGTATAAATTGCTAGGTCTTAATACTGCCAGCAAAGCAGAGCGGCAAACAGCTAAAACGGATTTAACTGATCGTGCTGCTGAAAATTTCGGTGATTTCAAAAAAGAGGCCGTTGAAACGGCTCAAGAGCTAAAAGAAAAAGCGGTTGATGTTGCTAAAGAAGTCAAGGAAGAAGCCGCTGCTAAAACCCAAGAGTGGAAAGCGAATGCCAATGAAGCGGCCTCTGAGCAAGCTCATTCAAATGCGCACCATGCTGCGAATCAAGCGGCCAACAAAGCTGATGATATTAATAAGGTTTAAACATCTGTCTTAACACCAATAGGGATGCATCAAAACATCCCTATTAATTCATAGCTCTCTTTAATTCACAGCTCTCTGCCTCATCACTCTACCAAATTCAAAATCAAATTCGGTAAAGTCATTGCCGCCCCTAAATAAGCCTGCAACTCAATCTTTATTTCTGGATACTGCGCTTGTTTAGGTTGTACTAAGGCTGGAATATCTTCCGCGACATGTCGCCCTGCTGAGAGAAAATACGGCAAAATCACAATTTCGGTAGCACCTTGTTGCACACAAGCCTCAATCCCGTCTGGAATCGAAGGCTCAGCTAGCTCAAGAAAGGCACAACTGACTGAATCAAAATTTTGGGTTAAAGCACTCAACTTAGCCGCTAAAGCGCGTACCTCATCATTTGATTCAGCTCGTCGACTGCCATGTGCAATTAGAAGCAAAATTTTCATATTAGCTTACACGTAACGATTAACAATATTTTCCAGCAACTCTTGCTTGCCTGAGCAGGGTTGCGGATCGAGGTTTTGCGCTTCAACATAAGCCGCAATCTGATCTAAAGAGCGCTCACCTTTGAGCATAGCTTGAGCTTCAGGATCATTCCAACCAGCATAGCGCTGCTCTAAAGGTGACAATAAAGCCTTTTCTTCCAATAGCTTAGCGGCTGATTTTAAAGCTCTTGCGCAAGTATCCATCCCACCCACATGGCCGATCAATAGATCTTCGGGGTCTAACGATTGGCGGCGTAATTTAGAGTCAAAGTTAGTGCCACCATTTTTAAAACCACCACCTTGCAGTATGCAGTAATAAGCCAGCGCCATTTCCGGTACATTATTCGGGAATTGATCGGTGTCCCAGCCTGATTGGTAGTCATTTCGATTGGCATCAATCGAACCAAAGATATCTAAAGCATGCGCCAAGGCCACTTCATGCTCAAAGGTATGGCCTGCCAGCACTGCATGCCCTACTTCAATATTTACTTTAACTTCGTTCTCTAAACCATAGCGCTTTAAGAAACCATACACGGTAGCCACATCGAAATCATATTGATGCTTGCTCGGCTCTTGGGGTTTTGGCTCAATTAAAATGGTGCCGCTAAAACCAATTTTGTGTTTATGCTCTACGACCAGATTGAGGAAACGACCGTATTGATCCAGCTCACGGCGCAAGTCGGTATTCAGCAAAGTTTCATAGCCTTCGCGCCCACCCCAGAGTACATAATTCGCACCCTTGAGTTGATGGGTTACATCCATGCAATGCTTCACCGTAGCAGCGGCATAGGCAAACATAGCAGGATCAGGGTTAGTCGAAGCGCCCGACATAAAGCGGCGTTGGGAGAATAAATTAGCCGTTCCCCAGAGTAGACCTACGCCGGTTTCTTCCATTTTCTTCTGGAAATAATCAGCGATTGCATGCAAACGATAGCTGCTTTCCGCAAAAGTTTCGGCTTCTGGGCGCACATCCAAATCATGGAAAGAAAAATACGGTACACCCAGTAAGCTAAACATTTCGAAGGCTACATCAGCCTTCATACGTGCAGCACTCATGCCCTCGCCAAACCAAGGACGCTCAAAGGTCGCTCCGCCAAAAGGGTCATTCCCATGCCAGCAGAAAGTATGCCAATAGCAAACGGCAAAGCGTAAATGTTCCTCCATCCGCTTGCCAAGCACTAACTCGTCGGGATTATAAAAACGATAGGCTAATGGATTAGTACTCTCAGCGCCCTCATAGCGGACTGGCGCAAGATTGCCAAAAAAACCAGTACTCATAGTGATGCTCCCTTAATCGCGGGGTATAGTTGTTGATAACGGGCATAAGCCTCGCTAAAGGCTTGGGTCAATTGAAAATCTGGCTCGATAGTCTGCGCAACCGTCGGTGCAGTTAAGACACTGAGTGGCTCTGCTTGAGTGGCGGCAATCAAAGCTAAACGCGCTGCCCCAAAAGCCGCGCCGAAGTCGCCTTCTGCAGGCAAATCAATAGGTAGATTGAGTGTGGTGGCTAAGACCTTCAGCCAATACTGCGACCGCGAACCACCACCCACCGCGGTAACTCGCTCTAAACTCGTGCCTGCCGCTTTGAGTGCGCCTAAATTATCCCGAATCGCAAACCCTACACCCTCTAACACAGCCTGCGTTAAATCTTGCTGCTGATCAGCATGGCTTAAACCAATGAAAGCACCGCGCACCTTGGCATCATTATGGGGCGTGCGCTCACCGGATAAATACGGTAAGAAACAAACCTTGCTAGGCGCTTTTAAATGGATGCCCAAAGCTTGGGTTAGCTCAGCCGGTGATTTACCCACAATCTGCGCATACCAATTTAAAGAATCGGTCGCGGATAAAATCACTCCCATTTGATGCCAAGTATTAGGAATCGCATGGCAAAACGTATGTACTGCGCTCTCAGGGTTCGGTAAATAACTCGCAGTCGCTGCAAACAGTACACCGGAAGTACCTAAAGAGACGAAAGCGCTACCCGCTGCTACCGTACCCATGCCACAAGCAGCCGCCGCATTATCACCTGCCCCACCGGCAACAATGGCGGTTGGCTTAATCCCCCAACGCTCGGCTAAATCCTTACGTAGCTGCCCACTGATCGCAGTGCCCTCAATGGCTTGTGGCATCTGCTCAATACGCATACCACTAGCGGCTAATAACTCAGGTGACCAAGCCCGCTTAGCCACATCTAACCAAGCCGTACCCGCTGCATCGGACATATCGGAGGCATATTCACCCGTTAGCCACCAGCGCACATAGTCTTTCGGCAACAACACTTTATGTAGTTTGGCAAAAATGGCTGGCTCGTGTTTTTGTACCCAGACTAATTTGGGTGCAGTAAAGCCGGGGAACACAATATTGCCGGAGAGTTGGCGGAAAATGGGGGTTGCATCCAACTCAGCCGCTTCTTGATAGCTGCGCGTGTCATTCCAGAGAATACAAGGACGTAAGACTTGGTTTTGCGCATCGATTAAAGTAGCGCCATGCATATGCCCCGATAAGGCTAAACCTTGGACATCAGCCATCGCTTGGGGATGAGCTTGCTGGAGCGTTTGCAAGGCTTGATCGACAGCACTCAGCCAATCAGCGGGATTTTGTTCTGACCAACCCGCATGCGGGCGCATGACTTCTAAGGCTTGGCTACTTGAGCCTAAAAGGGTTTGGTGCTCATCCATCAACACCACTTTAAGACTGGATGTGCCTAAATCAATCCCCAGCAAATGCATGCTTACGCTCCTTATCCTCAAATTCATCTAACTGTGTGTAGCTTAGATTGTGTCTTAGTTGGGATAGATTGGGCAAGAGCCTGTCACAAACTAAGCAAACCGCGCTAAACTAAGCGTAGTTCCAATTGATCTAACTACTTTTACTACATTTTAATCGGGGAGATCCTTGTGATGAAACGGACTTTAGTGCTAGCAGCTTCTGGGTTAGTTGTGTTAGTAGCCAATGCTAACAGCTATGCCGCCAATACCGCAGTCACCGTTACTACTGAACCTACCACCACGACCAGTGCTGCTACTGTGAATGCCACTACAGGTGCTGCACCAGCTCCTAGTGCCAGCCGCGTTTATGCAGTGTCTAAAGTACCCCCCGATGATGGTTTAAATATGCGTACCCAACCCGGCACGGGCGGTAGTGTTGTTGCCGTATTACCTGCCAATGCGAAAGGTTTAATCGTACTGGGTCAGGAACAAAAAACCGGTAATTCAGTTTGGGTGAAAGTCGCCTGGGCAGGCTATCAAGGTTGGGTCAATAAATATTATTTGCGCGAAGATGTCGACACGGTGAATTACAATCCGGGCAAGACTAAACCTGCTGTTAAACCGGAGGTCGTCATGCAGTGCGGTGGTACTGAACCTTTCTGGAGCATGAGCATTAGCGAACGCGAGATGAAAGTGAATATTTTAGAAGGCGCACAATTTTCAATACCCGTCAATATGCGCCAGCAATCTGCGAATAGCACTACGATTGCAGTCGTAGCAGGTACCCGTGGCAACGCAACGACTACTGCATTTTTAGAGAAGGTAGAAAATTGTAGTGATGGTATGTCTGATAAAAATTATCCTTACACCATTACTGCCGTTTTAAATGGACAGCAAGTCATGTCTGGCTGCTGTGCGATTGTGAGTATTACGAAATAACTGATGTCCAAACCCAATCATAAGCAGACCCTACTGTGTATTGCACACCGTGGGGCTATGGGGCATGCCCCAGAAAATACTATTGCCTCGATTCGTAAAGCCTTGGAGCTAGGCGCTACCTGCCTTGAAATTGATGTGTATAGCGTCAATGGCTACCTACTCGTAATTCACGATGAGCGCTTAGAGCGTACTACCAATGGCAAAGGCAAATTATGGGAGCATGATTTTGGCTACTTACGCTCCCTTGATGCCGGGAATGGTGAGCAGATTCCTACCTTGGCAGAAGTCTGCGGCGAAATTGATGGCAAAGCTTGCCTGAATATTGAATTGAAAGGCTCGAATGTCGCCGCTGATGTGGTTTACTTCATTCAAACTATGCTGCATCCCGACATCAGTAGCTGGCGACGCGAACAGTTAATTATTTCTTCTTTTGATCATCGTGCTTTAGAGCAAGTACGTAAACTCGATCCTAGTTTAAATATCGCCGCTTTAGGTTATTCTATTCCAGCTGATCATGCGCGCTTCGCACAAGATTTAGGGGCGATTGCAGTCAATCCCTCTTTGGAATTAGTCGATCAAGCTTATGTAGATGATGCGCATGCACGTGGTTTGCAAGTCTATGTATATACAGTGAATGAACCTGAAGACCTTCAAGCCATGGCAGATTTAGGCGTGGATGGGGTTTTTACCAATTATCCAGAACGAGTGCTTGAGCAGTATGCACAGCCGAATATGAGTCAGGGTTGGGCGAGATAACTCGCTCCAGTCAAAGACTAGCTTTTCAAACGAAGTACTTCATCTAAGGACAAGCCTGCGACTTGAGCAATATGTTCGGCGGGCAAGGAGCCTAGTTGGAGTAGATGTCGTGCCACTTCTTGAGCTTTTTTTAAAGCGCCTTCCTCCAGTCCCATCTGTTTCCCCTTTTCCAGCCCCTCTTCTATGCCCTCCTGATAACCCTCTAAATGAACCGTATCTTGAGCGCTTTTGAAATCTCGGTAATCTTTCAAACTACGCTCATACCCTTGGCGCTCTTCGGGGGGTAGTTGTGCAATCTTGGCGATACTAAATAAACGCTGAAAAATCCGTTCATGAAGTTCAGCGGGAACTTGATCCAACTCATGCAAATGCTTGAAAGCAAACAACCATTTATCTTGCAAGGTAACGAGTTCATGGCGCTGTAAATTAAAGCGTGGCAACACCAAATAAATAAAATTCAGTTTGTCGTAGAACAGGCGATTATGTTGATCTTTGAGTTGGGCGTGATAAAGCACGTCCTGTTCGTGATCGTCGATTAGAAAGTCGAGGATACCAATCGTGTAGACAGCAGCGAGTTTATAATTCCAGTCCCCCCGCTTCGCTTGTTCTTGAATCGCAAAAGTAGAGTAGAACAAGCTTCGATCTTTGAAGTAGATTTGTTTCATCCGCTGCAACTCGACGATAAAACGCTCTCCTGACGGACTCATGCAGTTGAGATCAAAAATGACTTTACGGTCAGCAGCACTAATACCTTGATACTCATTTTTCGTGTAGGTGAGTTCCGAGACTTGGTGATGTTCAGGCAGCAGGGTATTGAGAAAACTGATCAGCAAATCCTTATTCGGCTCCTCACCAAACAGCTTTTTAAAGCCAAAATCAGTGAGGGGGTTGAGGTAAACGTCTTGCATGCTAGTTACCTGTGAATCGCTGCGAGTGATGAGGTAAGTATAGTTTAAAGGCCATAGTTGAACCTAATGTTAAAACGATTAGGATGCTCAGCTGGCTTAAGCGTGAAGGCTATCCACAGCTGCAGCTTTCAACTTAATCCGATTAAGAACTAAATACGTTGTGGCTGCCCAACCCTTTGGCGTGTTTGATACTCAGAGTCCATATAAACCTTAACACCTGCGGCTGGCAGCATGCCCTTGCCTTTAATCAAATCTGCAGCCCGCTCCGCCAACATGATGGTTGGTGAGTTCAGATTGCCATTGGTAATCGTCGGGAAGATCGATGAATCCACCACCCGCAAACCTTCAATCCCATGCACTCGCGTATCAGGGTCAACGACCGCCAAAGGATCCGCGCCCATCCGACAAGCACAAGAGGGATGATAAGCGCTCTCGCAATTCGCCCGCACAAACGCATCAATTTCCTCATCCGTTTGCACCTTGTCACCCGGCTGAATTTCGGAATCACGATAAGGATCAAAAGCAGGTTGGCCAATGATATTGCGCGTCAAGCGCACACAGGCGCGGAAACCCTCGATATCATCGGGATGCTGTAGGTAGTTAAACAAAATCGACGGCGCTTCCCGCACATCGGCATTGCGGATTTGTAAGCGGCCTCGACTCTTAGGTTTATTGTGCCCAACATGCACTTGAAAACCATGTCCATCAAAGGCTGAACGTCCATCATAGCGCATCGCTGCGGGCAAGAAGTGATATTGAATATCTGGCCATTCAATCCCCGGCTTGGAGCGAATAAACGCGCAGGACTCGAAGTGATTAGTCGCGCCCAAGCCATCACGCTTTAATAGCCAACGTGCACCAATCAAGAATTTATGCCAAGGATCTAATTGACCGTTTAAGGTGATCGGTTGTTTGCAGCGGAATTGGAAATAAAACTCCAAATGATCTTGCAGATTCTCACCCACACCCGGCAAGTCATGCACGACTGGCACTCCGGCTGCTTGTAATACGGCAGTGGGGCCAATGCCCGAAACTTGCAATAAATGCGGTGAGCCAATCGAACCTGCCGACAAAATCACTTCAATCCGCGCTTTGGCCTCTTGTTCTTTGCCATTCTGAGTAAAGGCCACCCCTACCGCACGCTTACCTTCAAATAGAATACGTTGGGTCATCGCATGGGTAATGACTTGTAAGTTTGGGCGCTTCAAAGCTGGTTTTAAGTAAGCATTGGCGGTTGACCAGCGAACACCCTTTTTTATAGTCATGTGCATCGGCCCGAAGCCTTCTTGTTGTTGGCCGTTATAATCCTTAGTAGCTAAATAGCCTGCTTGGACACCTGCCTCAATAAAGGTCCGATACAGCGGATTTTGCATTTGATTACCGTTATTCACAGCTAAGGGGCCGCCTTGTGCACGATAAGCATTACTACCAAACGCCCAATCATCCGCTTTACGGAAATACGGTAAGCAATGCTGATAATCCCAATCCGTCGCGCCATGCTCCGCCCACTCATCAAAATCAAGCGCATGCCCACGCACATAGACCATGCCATTAATCGAGGAGGAGCCACCCAATACCTTGCCACGTGGGCAATGCATCTTCCGATTGTTTAAATAAGGCTCAGGCTCAGTGTGAAACTGCCAAGCATATTTTTCGGTATTCATCGGGATCGACAGCGCAGTCGGCATTTGAATAAATAGATTACGATCACTCCCACCATATTCCAGCAACAGCACTTGCTTAGCCGGGTCTTCGCTTAAACGGTTGGCTAGCACACAGCCCGCTGAACCTGCGCCAATGATGATGTAATCGGTTTCCATTTTATTCTCCACTGTGGTCAATCAAATTGTGTTTGCGAGTCTACTCGCCTGCCTAATTCAAGGCTAGCTCAGCAGTTTGAACTATTTTTTTGCCCTTTCAGCAAAAAAAACTGGAAATTACTCAGAGTTTTTATTAGTCTTAGCGGCCTTGAAGAGCTGGCTGAGCGGTCTAAATCAGCAGTCTTGAAAACATTTTTAGGAAGCTTGGCAGAGTGGTCGATTGCACCGGTCTTGAAAACCGGCAACTCGTAAGGGTTCCAGGGTTCGAATCCCTGAGCTTCCGCCATTTTTAAAAAAGCCTGCATTATTGTGGGCTTTTTTATTTCCACTCGCTAATTTCACCTTACCTCAATTCCTCGGCTCACTCGCAATTTGTTGTCAATCACAACAGGTTTAGCCTTGCTTTATTCAACGATCTTAGTAGCTACTTTTATCATTGACTAACCAGTCAATCAATGATATTTCATACACAACTTTAATACCCAAGAGGCAGCACTATGAAATCACAGGCCAAGGCGGTCGTTATCGGTGGCGGTGTAGTCGGCGTTAGTACGCTCTATCACCTCGCTCGCAAAGGATGGACCGATGTGGTTCTGATTGAACGCAAAGAACTGACTTCCGGCTCGACTTGGCATGCTGCTGGCTTGTTACCGCTGTTTAATATGAGCTATTCAGTCGGTAAGCTCCACCAATATTCAGTGCGTTTCTATCAAGAATTAGAGCAGGAAACTGGGCTTTCAGTGGGCTTCAGTAAAGTTTCTAATATTCGCCTTGCTTGCACTGAAGACCGCATGGATGAATATCGTTATTACTCTGGCGTCGCTAAAACCGTCGGTGTTGACGTGAAATTCCTTACCCCCGCTGAAGTCAAAGCCATTTGGCCGATGTGCAATACCGAAGGTTTAATTGGCGCGATTCAACATCCTGAAGATGGTTATATCCAACCGAATGACTTGACGACTGCTTTGGCAAAAGGCGCACGAGCACGCGGCGCAGAAATTTATCGCCATACGGCAGTGACTGCGATTGAGCAGTTAGAAGATGGTCAATGGCTGGTAAAAACCGATAAAGGCGATATTAGTTGCGAGCATGTCATTTCTTGTACCGGTAGCTTCGCGCGCAAGACGGGCGATATGGTCGGCTTGGATATTCCGGTGATTCCAGTCGAGCACCAATTCATTGTCACTGAGCCACACCCAGACATTTTAGAGCGCAAAAAACAAGGTCTGCCAGAGCAAGGTGTACTGCGTGAATCCGATGCAGGCTATTATTTACGTGAAGAAGCCGGTGGTTTATTACTCGGCCCGTATGAAAAAGGTGCACCCTGCTGTTATGTAGATGGCCCTGCGCCTGATTGCGAAAACGAACTCTTCCAAGAAGATTTAGATCGTTTAATGCCGCATATTGAAGCTTGTATTAATCGCGTGCCTGCCTTTGGTGAAGTTGGTGTTAAATATGTTTATAACGGTGCGATTGCTTACACGCCGGATGGTAATCCGATGGTGGGCCCAGCTTGGGGCTTGAAAAACTTCTGGTTGAACGAAGGCCATAGTTTCGGGATTACTGCTGCCGGTGGTGCGGGTTGGCAATTAGCCGAATGGATGGTCGATGGTGAGCCAACCGTAGATATGATGGGCGTCGACCCACGCCGTTTCGGTCCTTATGCCTCACGCGGCTATCTGCGCGCTAAAAACGAAGAAGCTTATAGCAATGTCTTCACCGTGCATTATCCGAATGAAGAGCGCCCGGCTGCGCGCCCTTTAAAGACCACCCCTTGCTATAGCCGCATGCAGGCTTTAGGTGCGGTCTTCGGCCAGACTTATGGCTGGGAACGTCCACAATGGTTCGCGCCAGCAGGTTATCAATTATCCGCTGAAGATAGGGTTAGCGATGATGTGCTACTAAATGAAAATCATGGTGCACCATTAGCCGATGGGCGGATTGTTGAGAAATACTCTTTCCGCCGTTCTAACTATTTTGAATTCGTCGGCCAAGAATGTCGTCATGTCATGGAAAAAGTGGGCATTTTAGATATGAGTGCCTTCGCTAAATATGAAGTGACCGGGCGTGGTGCAGAAGCTTGGCTGGAGTCCATTTTAGCCAATAAAATCCCGCAAACGATTGGTCGAATTGGCCTCTGCCACATGCTGACTAAACATGGCGGCGTGCGTGCTGAATTCACTGTGTATAAAACCGGTAAGCAAGCTTATTATCTAGTCGGTGCGGGTGCTTTTGAGCGTCACGACTATGACTATTTAGAAAAGCTTTGCCCTAGCGACGGCAGTGTGAAACTGCAAAAAATCACCACTCAATACGGGGTACTGGTGATTGCTGGCCCACGTTCGCGCGATCTACTGCAAAAACTCACTGATACTGATTTGTCGAATGCTAATTTCAAATGGCTGACTGGCAAAAAAATCAATGTGGGTGCTGCCCAAGCTCAAGCTTTACGCGTGAATTTCGTTGGCGAACTCGGTTGGGAATTGCATCATCCGATTGAAATGCAAAATTATATCTTTGACCAAGTGATGGCGGCAGGTGCAGAATTTGATATTAAGCCCTTCGGTATTCGTGCGATGGACTCGATGCGTTTGGAAAAATCCTATCGCTTGATTCCGCGCGAAATGTCGATCGAATACTCCGCTTTAGAATCAGCTTTAGACCGGTTTGTGCGCTTAGACAAGCCTGATTTTATTGGTAAACAAGCCCTGCTCGACTGGCAAGCACGGGGCTTTAAAAATGCCTTCGTCACTTTAGAAGTTCACGATATCACTGATGCCGATGCGCGTGGCTCAGAAGCCATTTATCACAAAGGCCAATTAGTCGGTCGGACGACTTCAGGGGGTTATGGCTGGCGGATGGGCAAGTCCTTGGCGCTTGGCATGGTGACCCCCGGCTTAGAAGCTATTGGTACTCAACTTGAAGTGGAAATTTTAGGTAAGATTTATCCTGCTACGGTGATTATTGAATCGCCTTACGATCCTGAGAATGAGAAGTTGCGGGCTTAAGATTAGTACTTAATAAAACTTAGGGGGCTTATTGCCCCCTAATACTTGTCTTTAACCCACCCAAACCCGCGCATTCCTAAACATCCGCAGCCACGGGCCATCCTCTAGCCATTCATCAGGCCGCCATGAATGTTGTACTGCACGGAATACCCGCTCTGGATGCGGCATCATCGTCGTGAAACGACCATCTTGTGTAGTCAAACCCGTGATCCCTAAGGGCGAGCCATTCGGATTTTCTGGATAGTGCTCAGTAGCTTGGCCATAATTATTGACATAACGTAATCCCACTAAGCCTTCTGCCAAGACTTGCTCAGGGTTAGATGTATCAAACACGGCACGCCCTTCCCCATGCGCGACCGCTATCGGCAATATCGAACCTGCCATGCCTTGTAGGAATAAAGAAGGCGATTCCAAAACCTCAACGCTCGCTAAGCGTGCCTCAAACTGCTCAGAAGCATTCCGGTAGAAACGCGGCCAATGTGCAGCGCCCGGAATCATTTCGCGCAATTGAGAGAGCATCTGACAGCCATTACAGACGCCTAAACCGAAGGAATCGCTGCGTGCAAAGAAAGCAGCAAACTCATCGCGCGCCCGTGGATTGAGCAGAATAGTTTTCGCCCAACCGCCACCTGCACCCAGCACATCCCCATAAGAAAAACCGCCGCAAGCAACTAAACCTTTGAAGTTTTTCAGGCTCACCCGACCGCTAATAATATCGGTCATGTGCACATCAATCGCTTTGAAACCGGCACGATCAAAGGCGGCTGCCATTTCAATCTGCCCATTCACACCCTGCTCGCGCAAAATCGCCACACTCGGACGCACACCGGTGTGAATGAAGGGGGCAGCAATATCTTTATCCTGGTCAAAGCTAAGTTTGACGTTTAAGCCCGGATCATTGGTATCAGCAATGCGCTCAAATTCTTGGGCAGCACAGTCAGCGTTATCCCGTAATGCTTGAATGCGATAGCTGGTTTCAGTCCACAATTTCTGCAAATAGGTGCGTGGCAAGCGTAAAACT
This sequence comes from Thiolinea sp., assembly GCA_049290875.1. Lineage (GTDB taxonomy): Bacteria > Pseudomonadota > Gammaproteobacteria > Thiotrichales > Thiotrichaceae > Thiolinea. Next base: position 200,913 of record JBATOI010000032.1, on the reverse strand, counting down.
TCATCATGCCCAAAGGTCAGTACTAGCTCATCAGTATCGTTCAGCTCACCGATGACATGCACATGATGGCCTAAGCCCATTTCGCGAAATACCGCCAGCACCGTATCCGTATCACAATGGCAAACTTGCAAGACCACGCCCAGCTCTTCGCTAAATAAAGCCTGCAAAGCATTATCCGCAAGCTCCCCCAAATGCGCATTCAGGCCGACATGCCCCGCAAAGGACATTTCCGCTAAAGTCGCTAATAAGCCACCATCCGAGCGATCATGATAAGCAAGAATCAATTGTTCACTACGCAGCTCTTGAATCGCTTCAAAGAAATCCTTCAGCGCTTGGGGATCATCTAAATCCGGCGCGTAATGCCCCACCTGCCCATAAACTTGCGCTAACGCAGAAGCGGCTAAGCGGTTTTTGCCTTTACCTAAATCCACCAGAATTAAATCGGTATCGCCCTGATCGGTACGCAATTGCGGAGTTAAAGTCTTACGAACATCTTGTACGGGTGCAAAACCAGAAATAATCAAGGACAAAGGTGCAGCCATTTCGCGCGCTGTTTCACCTTGTTGCCAAACTGTTTTCATGGATAAAGAATCTTTACCCACTGGAATCGCGATGCCTAAACGTGGGCACAGCTCTTCGCCCACTGCACGCACGGTATCAAACAGTGCCGCATCTTCGCCTTGATAACCGGCGGCGGCCATCCAATTGGCAGAGAGACGAATATCACTTAAATGAGCAATATCTGCTGCTGCCATATTGGTAATCGCTTCACCAATGGCCATTCGCCCTGAGGCTGGAGGATCAACGAGAGCAATCGGCGGGCGCTCACCCATCGCCATCGCCTCACCCGTGTAGCCGACATAATCGGTGAGTGTGACTGCGACATCCGCCACCGGCACTTGCCAAGGCCCCACCATTTGATCACGCGCCACCATCCCAGTAATGGTGCGATCGCCAATGTTAATGAGGAAGGCTTTGGAGGCTACCGCTGGCAGGGTTAGCACGCGCTCCACGGCTTCACGCAGCACAACGCCATCGAGCTTGATTTCTGGTTTATGGAAGGTTTGGTGATGCACATTGCGCAGCATTTTCGGCGGCTTGCCTAACAGTACATTCATCGGCAAGTTGACGGGATTATTATCAAATAAAGAATCACCCACCAATAACTGCTGATCAATCGTCGCTGTACCTACTAGGGCATACACAGCACGCTCGCGCTCGCATAACTGCCGAAAAATAGGCAAGCGCTCTTCGGCAATCGCGAGGACATAACGCTCTTGCGCTTCATTGCACCAAATTTCCATCGGCGCCATGCCCGGCTCATCATTCGGCACGGTACGCAGCTCGAATTTGCCACCACGCCCTGCATCATGAATGATTTCAGGAATGGCATTGGAGATACCACCCGCGCCCACATCATGAATGGAGAGAATCGGATTATTTTTGCCCATCGCTACACAGCGATCTATCACCTCTTGGCAACGGCGCTGCATTTCTGGATTGCCACGTTGGACTGACGCGAAATCTAGGTTTTCGCTACTCGTACCCGATGCCATGGATGAAGCCGCACCGCCGCCCAAACCAATCAGCATCGCAGGGCCACCAAGCACAATAATCGGCGTACCTTCGGGGAGCTGCTTTTTCTCTACATGCCCCGCACGGATATTGCCCATGCCGCCAGCAATCATAATCGGCTTATGATAACCGCGTAGCTCTAAGCCTTTCGCACCCGGTACTTCTTGCTCAAAGGTACGGAAATAGCCTGCTAGATTCGGTCGACCAAATTCATTATTAAAAGCAGCAGCTCCAATCGGGCCATCCAGCATAATGTCTAAAGCAGAAACGATGCGTTCGGGCTTACCAAAATCACGCTCCCACGGACGCGGAAAATCAGGCAGCTTTAAATTCGATACTGAGAAGCCCGACAAACCGGCTTTCGGTTTAGAGCCAATCCCAGTGGCACCCTCATCGCGAATTTCTCCACCTGAACCGGTTGCAGCACCCGGGAAAGGCGAGATAGCAGTTGGGTGATTATGTGTCTCTACCTTCATTAAAATATGCACTGGCTCATGCGTATAGTGATATTCATGGCCTTCGCCATTCGGCATAAAGCGCGTGGCATCAAAGCCTTCAATCACCGAAGCATTGTCTTTGTAAGCAGACAAAATCCCATTCGGCGCATGCTGATAAGTATTGCGAATCATCGCAAACAGGGATTTGTCTTGAATTTTGCCATCAATAACCCAATCAGCATTAAAAATTTTGTGGCGACAATGCTCAGAATTCGCTTGGGCGAACATCATCAGCTCAACATCCGTCGGATTGCGCCCTAATTCGGCATAATTCGCTGCTAAATAATCAATTTCATCGACCGAGAGCGCCAAACCCCATGCTTGATTAGCATGCGCCAAAGCTTCACGTGCATCGCCTGAAATATCCACATAACGTAAAACGGCTGGCTCTGCATGACTAAACAGCACGACTGCATCTTGATAATCGTTGAGTACGGTTTCAGTCATCCGGTCATGCAAGGCTTGGCTGATTTGAGCTTGTTGGGCATTAGATAGGGGACTAGCAGCCTCAACCCCATAAGCAAGACCGCGCTCAACCCGCTCCACTACAGCAAGACCACAGTTATGCACGATGTCGGTGGCTTTACTTGACCAAGGTGAAATCGTACCGAGGCGTGGCGTCACTAAAAATACTGAACCAGTGGGTAAGCCAGTACCCTGCTCTTCTCCATAGTCCAGTATGGTTTTTAATTGCGTTTGTTCGCTCTCAGTCAGTTCGCGAGTGCTCCGCACAAAATGCACATAAGAGGTTTGAATTGCAGTAATCGCCGGAACCAACGCTTGTAAAGCCGTTAACAGCTTGTTTCGACGGAAATTTGAAAGAGCAACACTACCGGGAATGATCAGCATGGGGTCAAATCGCCTATGACTTCTAAAGTAAATATGATACCGAAAGACGGAATGACATGACAGCGTTGACGTAAACGCCTATAATGCGCGCTTCCACCAGTTGGGTGATTCCGGGGGCGACATGGCTTCGACGTGGGTTACAAAACTTGGGGAGCATGCAGTGGGTGTGGTGACCACTTAAACACTAGTCACAAAAAATAGTCGCAAACGACGACTCTTACGCTCTCGCCGCTTAATAACCGGTTGAAAGCTGTCTGACCGAGGCCGTGCTTATGCGTTCGGGTTCCAGGCATCATCTAACATAAGATCGCGCTTACGTTTGTTCAGGGCAAGAGCGCTAAAACCAAACTGAAACAGCCTGCAAGCCAGCCTGTCAATCGGCGGGATGCGGGTTAAACAAAAGATTGAATAAGCATGTAGCGCCTTCAAGCAGCGGATTTGCGGACGGGGGTTCAATTCCCCCCGCCTCCACCAATTTATAGCTTATAAATCAACAACTTATAAGTATGCTATGCGGGAAAAAGTCGCATATCTAGGTATAATATGGCAACGCTATGACAGCATTGCCATATTTTTCCAAGGAGGCAATCCAATCATGCTAGAACACGGATTACACACGCCCAACACGCACACTGACACTGAGCTAGATGCTGCCTACGCAGCAGGCTATAACGCCTGCCACGATGGACTAAAAATAAACCCCTACCCAGCTAACAGCATCTTGGCGCAGCAATGGCAAGCGGGACGGAAACACTACGACGCGGACTATAATCCAGAGTATTATCAGCCACAGTATTTAGATGATCTCTAAAATTATTTTTCTGGTTTATTATATGTTTTACATAAAACGTGAGTCTGATGATAAGCTGCTGGCCTATACTGATGATATAAGTGATACCACTCATTACACAGAGTATTCTCCCGTAGATGCGACCATAATTTATTTTAAAACGCATTATCTGGCACAGGATTTTATCCAATCATTTGGCCTTAAACTGAATAGTCATAGCGTTGTGGAAATAGCTGATGATGAACGAATCCCAACGCCGCCAGCAATTAATTAGCGCACTCAGCACCAAAGGGGTAGAGGGGTTTGATCCTAAAGGGGGGGTAACCCTTATACCTGTTAGCGCCAAAGATAAGCAGCTAACATGTAGTAGCGGGTAGTCCATTGCCCATAAAACTAACGCAGTGATTCTGACAGCGGCTCAACAAATTTATCTTGCTTAACTTGATAAGGAAAGGCATTCACAATAGGAATCATATTAATGATGAACTTAGCCTGCATCTCTGCCTGCTTTTTATCACTGCCTTGATCGACGGCAAACGCATCAATTACTTTTCCTACATCAGTCGCTGTTGGCCCCGCCAACCCTGCGATACGTGCAGCGCCTTGCTGTCCATAGCCAAACTTATAAGGGCTAACCAATTCAAATACCCGCGAGAACATTCCTGTAAACCCTGCTCGATCAAAGCTATTAAAGATACGACGTAATGGATCATTCTGTGTGTCATCTTTATAAGGCTTCTTATCCCCAAACTTCCACCAGTCCCTCAGCTCCTGCGCTGCAAAGGCAGCCGCCATCATCATAATCATCCCTGTAATAATGACTAACTGATGTGCACTCTTGGCGCGTACTTGCTGTACCAAAATTCGCCGCAGCATCGTATTGCCGAAGGCATTGCTAAAACTTTGAAACTGGAATAATAAAGACAACCCTAAGTACTTGCGTTGCAAGCCACGCGAACGCACTGAGCTATCTGGTGTAGTAACTGCACTATTGGCAAAGCGAATCGCCCCACGATTAATTGCAAACTGAATAGGATCATTATCAGGAAATCCCGCCGATGCCCAACGCTGAGCTTCTTGCGGATCAATCCCAAAATCCTTCAGCAACTGCTCGCTATTAGCCTTTTGCGTAGACTTCGCCCACTGCTTTGCTGAATGCATAAAGGTACGTACCGCAATCGTCTTCTGCAGGCGCATTGTCTGTTCTTGCAAAGTAAGCTGCATAAACTTGCGAGTGCCCACTGATAGTAAGTCAGTGCTCGAATCCCCTTGAAAATGCAGCGACTCCAAAGCATCTTGAATTGCGGCGTGCGCAATCACGCCAATCTCTTCAGCCTGCTGGTAAGCCGCTGATTGATTGAAGTGGTGCTTACCCGTGATTACCTTATCCATTGCTCGCAGGCCTTCCCACACACCCGACCCGACCCCTTGAATCAATGCAGTCATATGAGCGCTAGGGCTTTGTGCCAGTAAGCCGGGCGTTAAAAACTCATGCATTGAGGATAAGACAGCTAAGGGCAGCTTAATCATCACTTGCAAGTTAAGTACCGTGCGAGTCAATACCCCCCCCTGTGCGAGTGATTGGCTGACCGAAAGCACCTTGCATCATATCAGCTACATCATAGGCTAAACCTACGGCTTGATGTGCATTCAATGCCCCTACCTTATCCCGTTGGCCTAGATCAATTTCATCGACCATACTAGCAACAAGCTTATTCAGCGCTTCTTCGTTGGCTCCAAACCGCCGTGCATATTCAGCGCGTTTAATCGCATTACCCATGTAGCGGGTTAGGATCGTTTCAAGATCATTATTGAGGTAAGGCGCTAAGTCATCATAAGGAATATCCAACACGCGGCTTTGTTGATGCCCCGATTTAACCACGCCACCTTCCGCCCCACCTTCACGCGGCATGAAGGTACCTTGTTGCCCATTGGCATTCATGATGATGCGATTCGTCGTATTCATCTGCATTTCGGGTAAGGTATCGCCGCTCACAATTCGCGCTAAGATAGTGGCTGCTACATCAGGCGCATAACCATGCCGCTGGAGCATATCGGTAAAGCCCTGCTGATTATTCAGCACCTTTTTAAGATCATAGACCCGTGGGAAGTAATTTTTCACATAGCCAAAATCCAGCCCAGCTGCTTCTTGATAATCGCGTAACTCATCTAGCCAAGCGCGTAATTGTTTGGCCGCTGGCGCTAAGCGTCTTGGTACAATCCCTGTGTGCAAGCCGCGCACCAACGCCTCACGATCAGCTTTGGGAATAGTAAAGCTCACTAGCAACTTAGTTCGCTTGGTAATCAGCGGTTCTAAAATAGTAGAGAGTTTCTGTGAAAATTCACCTTGTCTTGCATAGGTGGCAGCATTCAGGTCATCCAATGCACCTTGAGTCGTGCTATTTTCATTTTCCATGGGTCGGCGAATCAGGTCAGCAATCGCCCGTGCAGAGGGCGTGCCAATATCACGAATCGCCTGATGCGGTGAAGCAATCACCTCATTAATGATGAATCGACCCATTTGTAAGAGTCCATCGGCATTTCGTTGCTGGTTGGGTGTGGTGATCGCTTTGGCGATGCTTTTGATGGAGTAAAGCACTTCTGAATCATTAGCAATCTCTTGCGTTTCAACAGCTTGGCTATTACTTCCGGTTTCTGCTTTGATAGATGAAACTGAAGAAGTCCACCCCCTAGCCGCCCTAACGGCCAGCGCCTGAATATCCGCTGCCGATAGCTCACGAGGTCTTGCCCAAGCTGGCAGCTTATCAAACGCCCACGCACGAAGGGCAGCAATGAGGCGGTGATGCAATCACCTCATTAATGATGAATCGACCCATTTGTAAGAGTCCATCGGCATTTCGTTGCTGGTTGGGTGTGGTGATCGCTTTGGTGATGCTTTTGATGGAGTAAAGCGCTTCTGAATCATTAGCAGCCTCTTGCTTTTCAACAACTTGGCTATCACTTCCGGTTTCTGCTGTGATAGAAGAAACCCATCCCCTAGCCGCCCTAACCGCCAGCGCCTGAATATCCGCTACCGATAGCTCACGAGGCCGTGCCCATGCAGGTAGCTTATCAAACGCCCAAGCACGAAGGGCAGCAATGAGGCGACGCACTAAGTTTTTCGCCCCGCCTGTTTTCAGCGTGTTATTCGTGAAATCCTCAATCAAATAAGCCAGTCGTTCACTCGCTACCTGCTGCTGTGGCGTATCACCCGGTACTCGTTCCACGGCTCGAACCGCATCTGCATTGCCTGATTCAACAAGCTTGTCAAAGCTTGACACCACGAATGCATACTTCTCAGCGCCCAGCATTTTCTCAAGACTGGCATGCTCACCTGCTTCGTGCAGGAATACACTCCAAGCTTTACCTTGCTCAATATTATCGGGGTAAAGTGTAACAGTGCCGTTCTGATAACTGCCTTGCACACCTTCAACGGGTGGATTATCCGCAAATACCAACTTACCCAACATCAGCAAGCGCTTAACTCGCGCATCCCCAAGCTTCGCCGCCAACTCGGCTTGTGCTTCAGAAACAGAAAGGCCGGAACGAGTCCGGCCTGTGCTGGGTGACTGCTGCGACCGCTTGACTATATCCTCATTCGTGAGTATCTTAGTTTTACCGCCAGCCGTGCCGATCTCCTTGGGCAATTGTAGCCCTCTGGAAAGAGACCACTGTTGGCTTTTTTGTTGGTGTATATACCGCAAGCGCCCTTCATTCATCCAGCGCACAAAATCACCATCCCGCTCACGCCCATAAATACTGGCAATCTGATTTACTTGCGAAAAGCCTTTTTGCTTATTCACATGCACTGCCACCATTACTGAGCGATTATCTTTATCCGTAGCTTCGACTAGCACCACTGAACCACCAGCCTTAGCATCTGCAGAATCGAACACCATAATAGGGTCGGCCATTAGCTCAGGTAGCTGGCGAATAACCTCCACAGGCACATTATGCTTAACCTCATTGCTAGCCTTACGAATAGTGTCCCGCGTCACCACAACGGGCAAATCAGGAATACCCACCGCCTGCAATACGCTGGACGGTTTGCCTAAAGCAATCGGCACATCCACCGAACGCCGATCACTCAACGCCTTATCCAAGTTCACCCTAAACTGCTCGGCTTCATCGGCGGCTACACTAAAAAGCTTAGGCTCATCGACGGCTACTGGGGTAGGCATGGCTTCGACTGGCTCAATCGACAGCACAGGCTCAGCAGGTGCAGCTTGTGCTTGATTCAAATCCGCCAACGGTGCAGGCTCATTCACCACAGGTTGCACTTCACTCGTGGGGTCTGCGCTAGGAGTAGGCACGACTTCCGTTTGAGCGGCTTCAACCGTCGCAGGCTCAATTGGCTTGGCGGCTACGTTCTGCACCGTCTCTACTAAACTGTCCGACGAACTAGGCGCTGTGGGAGTATCTATCGGTGCTCGTGCTGCTCGATTTGCTTCATTATCTGTCTGCTGAATAGGATTAATCACCTTCAATGCGGGTGGCGCATCTGCTGGATTAATAGTGCGTGCATCATAATCCTTCATACGCTGAAAGATATTTTCCCCACGACGACCTAGCAGATTTTCGCTACCCTGAAAGATATTGTCTGTTTTCGTGGTTGTTTCACTGTTATCGGCTGCACTCGACACCGAACCCGCCTGTTCTCCCATTTTATTCCCAATGAAATCCAGCACTTGCCCCACCGTCTTTCCCCGCATATAAGGATTCTGCTGGATGACTTGTGCTGAAACCACTGAGGCTACGGGAATATTAGGATCAGCTCTTAATAAGCTACGTGCACCACCCGCACCAAAATGATGGGCCAAATAAACATTCCGCCCTGTCGCTTCAAAGCCCGAAGACTGAAGCTCTTGCATATTATCTTCGGCATACCGTGCCGTCATTTCCCGCGACAAGGCACCATTGGTTTTTAAGTCCAAAATGTCTTGATCACTTTTCCCGCTAGCTACATCAGGTCGGTGTTTTTTCACCATCTTCAGCCAAGTGGAATCAATGAATTGTCCTAAGCCTTCTGCTGATGAAAGTGGGTTTTTAGCATCGGCTTTACCTGCGGACTCCGCGCCAATCATACGATCTACTACGGCATTCATATCTAAGCCGCTTGGCGGCGGTGGCGGTGACTGATCCGCGTAGATGTTCTGAGTGACTTCAGGGTTTTCTTGATTGGGTTTTGATGCTTTACCAAACAACGCATTTTTAGTGGCATTCAATCCAGCCCCAGCCGCTTGCATTCCCCCCGCCAATAACGCAGTTTGCAGCGCCTGATTGCGCCACGCTTCATCAATCCCGATCTTTTCCTTGGTCAAACCCGCTTCATATTCCGCTCGATTTTGCCCAACCCCCGTTATCGTTTCGGTGGCTTGTTCTGAGCCTTGCCCAATCAATGCACCTTTCAAGCCTTTGGTGATTGTCCCCAGCAAGACTGCATTCCCGACCGCTTCAGGGATAGCCTCCCAAGCACCGTACTTATTCGCTGCGGTATTCAGCTTTTCCCGTGCATCATCCCATTCAACTTGATTAATCGGTCGACCGTTGCGCTTCATCGAATCCGCATTCATCTTCTTCAATGCCTGATCTAAAAACTCATCCTTCGACCCACGAAACGACACGGCACCCGAAGCCGCCATTCCCGCAGCAACCCCACCCGCTGGCGTAGTCGCCATACTCGCAGGAATACCCGCCCCTAAAGAAGCGCCCATCGTTGTTAGGCTATACCCCGCTGACTTACCCAACCCTTGCAGTTTGGCATAGTTCGGGTCAGCATCGTCCGGCGGTGGCCTATCGGTCGCGGTGATTGCCCGATCTAACCATGTTTCATCCGCCACCGTTTCACGCCCGCCCCGAATCGACCGTAAAGCCGTATTTTCAATACTGGGCAGTATGTCCGGTGCTTGCTTGGCAATGACTTCAGCGCCTTCAGTGAGTGCCACCGCAGGGTTACGCCCCTCTGGGTTCAACATCGGCTGATGCCCGCCCACACTCTCATAAACTTTGCTGGTCGATATGCCGTCACGTTCCGCAATCCGTCGGGCAGCTAGTTCATTGCTAGCACGTTCTTTATTCGCACCAAACACACCTTGCATGGACTCTAATAGGGTCGGTTGCCAGTTTTGGGCGATGGGGCGGTCATCGGTAGTGCCTGCTGTAGATTCACTTGAGCCAGACCAATCCATTTCCCACGGTTTTTTTGCAACTTGGGTAACCCCCCAATCCATTTCCCACGGTTTTGTCATTTGGCAAGCTCCCATGCAGATGGATCTTTTGGATTTCCACCCTTGAACCGATACCCTTGCACTACAGTTCCTACGCTAATTCCGTTAGTCATTGACTGCCCCATATCCAATGCCCCACTAGGCGCAGGTGCTGGCGTAGCCGTAGGCGCTTTCCCCATATCCAACGCCCCACCACCCTTATAAGTATCTAAGCTATCTATCCCAAACCAATTAGAGTCCTTACCCAAGCTAGGCGCTAGCTGATCATAAGCCTTACGCACGGCTAGCGAAGGCGCATCGCCTTGACGCATAAAGCCAGTAGCCCCCGCCTGTATATCCGACTGAAGCATTTGTTTATCGGCAGCGCTCATATCAAGCCCTAGCGTGCCCACATACTGCTCTACTAAACCACCAATAGCTGTTGTGTTAATGGGTATTTGCTGCTGCTTTTGAGGTGCTTGATAAATTTGCTTACCTTCACCTGTCGAGCGATTCAGTGCATAACCATTGCCTGCACTTTGCCAAGGCTCAGATTGCTTGCTGGTTTGTGGAGAGGCCATCGAAATTGCTTTATGCAAAGCATCCAGTGAATCAAAGGATTGCTGCTTACCTTCTGAAGTGACTAAAACCTTTCCATCCTGCTGTGGCTGAACTAGCACATCATCATCAAATAAGTTGCTGAGTGATTGCCCCAACTCCCCATAGTTTTTCGTGACAAGCGCACGTCGGAATGCATTATTCACCCCTTGTATATCATACGACTGCGCACTTTCCCGCGCCTTGACCTTCGCATCTGCCTCAGCCGCTCGACGCTGATCAGGATAAGTCGCTACATTCGTATCATGCTTCATCCGGGCCTCGTCATAATCCATGACCACTTTAGCTCGATCATAAGGCACCATGAATTGAGCGTTGCCCAGATTAATAGCGAGTCTCTGGTTATTGAACCAATCACGCTCATTGTCCTGTATCTTTTTTTGAATATTGAATGGCGCACTCGCCGCCGCCTCAGCATTATTGATTTGCTTGCCGTAGTTATTTAGTCCTTTGGCCTGAGTATCAAAAATCAAGGCTTGGCGGGTAATCGGTCGGTCTTGCCTTGCCCAATCCACCGCGTCGCGTGCCGAATCATTCCCAATGCGCCCACCCTCATTCAAAATTTGCTGATAATCCACCTTATACGGGTTAATCTGACGTGCAAAATCATTGTTTAAGCGCGTGCCATCATTAATGAGGCTCAGTGCCTCTACCTTAAACGGTAGCGCCTGCTGATTGAAATCTAGGTCAAGCGCTCGAATGCCTTGCTCGACCTCCCACTGCTTTTGTCGACGTTGATCCTCTTCATAAAGTCGTTGCCCGTCTAGCATTCCGCCGTAGATGCTGTTCATCTCATGTCCCCTTGTGTTATTTCAAAGCCGTAATGATGTCAGGTAGCCGCCAAATACTAATGGCGATCAAAATAGCGGCAAGCAATACCATCAACCGCCCGATGCTGAACTTGTTTGAGTCACCCATTGCTTTTGCAATCTCCACCAAAAAGGTAATAAAATGTTCCATATCGGAATCCTTCTAAAGTCACATTCTGATAACACAATGTCTCCACCAGTCCTTAATATCGTGTGGATACAAAAAAGCCCGTGCAAGGTCACAGTTGCACGGGCTTATTTTTTGCATAAAAAAAGCCCCGCCAGATTGCAGCCTGACAGGGCTTTGATTCAGTTAACGAAATCGAATACTATAGAAAAGTCGGTTTTGTCGGGTGGTACGCCTAAACGCACCACCCTTCAAGGTCACAGCATCAACAGCGCGACCACCGCAACGATAGCTTGCGCTAACTTTGCAAGGTCGATGTCGACGTTCACCTTTATTGTCAGGGTCGTCTTCATGGATTTAAGCTCCACGGGAGACCGCCGACAGCGCTGCCGACTGATCGTTGATCGGTCGTTTATGGCGGTTACGCCCTACCTTGTTAGAGCCGTGCCATTTGCCGCTGGCCGGAATCCAAGGAGGCGGGGCTTGATCGCCATCGAAGGGTTGCGCAGCCCTTCGGGGTTTTTCCGCTGAGCCGCACTATCGGCAAAGGGTGCGGTATCAGCAGATTCCCTATTCTTGCGCGTAAGCAATAAGCTTCCTCATTAAACCACCTCGACCAGCATAGCGCCCTCAAGAAGGGCTTGTTTTATAGCCTCCCAGTGGGTTTTGAACAAATCAATCAAGCGCTGTTTAGAGCAATTACCCACGCGAACCCAAATAATGCTAGGTGATAGCGGTGTGACTGAGGCTCTGAATTGAAAATCATCATCTTTGGTGATGATGATATAGTGGTGCTGCAAAGCAAAATCCCATATTTCACTATCGGGAGCATACAGCAACCCTACATCTAAGAGGTGTGAAGCTTGCTCCCCAATGCTGGATAGATAGCGAGCTAATGCAGGTGGAAGTTGTGCATCAACTAAAAACTGCATTAGGCCGCCCTTAAAATGGGGTGGTCAGATTGGCGTGCTGCATAGAGCAAGACCGCTGTAATATCCTCACGCTCAAGGTAAGGGTAATCGTCTAGGATTTCATCAGGCAGCATACCTTCCGCCAGCATGCCCAGTACATCACTCACCCGAATCCGCATCCCGCGAATGCAAGGGCGATTGCCGCATTGACCCACTTGAACCGTGATTCGTTCTAAGAGAGGATTCATTTTCTAGTAACTCCGGTTAAATCGCTAGCCAGCCACCTTCAACGGTATTGCCACTAGCATCCCTTCAATACTCAATTGATAGTCGAGGTCTTCCCATTCAATGCCCGTGCCTTGGCAAATAAAATGCCAGTTCTTGAGCTGGGCAAAAGAAGCCGCTTGCAACTCTCGGTACCACGTCATCGGCGTGGAAATAATACGCCCATCCTCTAGCTCCACCGTCAAATGTTGGTCGGTGAAGTGAACCATCTTACCCTTGGTTAAAGTATTCATCCCAACGTCTCCCAAATTCATCTTGGTTTTCTTCCACTATCGTTAGCGCTTTTTTCAGGTCTTTCGATTTCATCTGGGCATTTGTCACCAATAAAGTGCCTAGTTCAATTTTAGCGAAACTATCACCGTGGATAACATGGATGTGCTTAGGTTCGTGTTCATTGGCATAGAAGAAAAACCGAAAACCCTCCAGCACTAACAACGTCGGCATCAGCTAGCTCCTTTTAACATCTCCGCCACAATCATTCGCACCTCTTCCCGATGCTCTGGTGTTAGAGCCGTCTTTCCGCCTAAGTCATTGATTTTTTCGGAAAACTCACTAGTGAGGTTATCGTAAAACGTCATTTCAAGCCCAAACTCATGCCACTCGTTGCAGCTTATTTAACAGACTTGGGCTTTGTGGCTTTTTTGTTGGAGCAGTACCTCGCGTGACGGCGGGCATGAGGTCGTTATTTTCTTCAATGCGTAGCATACGAATGTCACGAACGGAGGAGGCAAACCAATCATAGCGAGCGGCTAGTTCTTGGGCGGCTAGCACACAGGTCACTGCATCCACGGAGCTACCCCCAAAATAGGTAGAGCCTTGTTGCCATTCAAACCCAAACTCATCGACCAACACTTTGCGAATGTCGGTGTAGGCGTTCTTAAAAGAATCGTTGGGATACGATTCGCTTAAAGAAGCCATCTCTAAATCAAATACAATGGCGTACATCGTTTATTCCTTGATTTGTTTCTAAGTGGTTGATTTTATCCATTGAAACCAAAAATGGTTTTAATCGAGAAATCACTTCCCCATCATCTCCAAAATCAACTCCCTCAACCTAGCCTCTTGTGCTTCGGTAAAGGGTCGGTTGTTATCTAAGTGGTTGATTACCGCATTAAAAGCAAAATTGCTGTTAATGAATGAACCCTCAAGACTGCTAATTAATCACCATAGTGAGGGGCATCATGTTAAAACTCCTTGCTAAGCTCGATTAATCTTTGTTCAATTAAGTCACGATTCCTTCCAGAATCTTTGATAAATTTCATTAATGTTTTATCTTTTTTGCTTAAATTGCAATTTGCACATACATAAACCATATTTGCCACTGTAGACCGCCCTCCTTTGGACACCGGATAAATATGATCTGCATGAGGGGTAAGACCAAGTTCGCTACCACAGTAAGGGCATGGGTGATCTTTTCTAAGATAAGCCTTCACTACTCCGGCAAGCTCTCTGTTCTTGCCATCAACCTCTGCTATTTTTGCCTTAATCGCTATTTGCTTCTCTTTATTTTTAAGTTTCTCTGCCCTAATTTTTTTCGCCTTTGCTAACTCTTCATTCAAATCTTGGGGGATAGTATGCCAGTCGGAATACATTCGTCGACGATTGGGGTAATGCTCATAGGGAAAATCAAATGCTGGAATCTCAAGGTTAGCTTTTTGTTCAAGCTTTTTTAACTCTGCTTGGAGTTGACCAAGTCGATTAGATGCAGTTTCAGTTAGCGTCCGAGTTTTAAACACTCCAAGAAATTTCTTATAATTATTTTGATTTGCTTGTAATTCATATATTTCTTCCTGAATTGGTGCGCAGTATAAGAGAGTCCTCTCCAAAAGGCATTTTTTCCTATTAACCCACAGTAAGTGCCTTTCGTGTCGAGCTGCATGATTGACTAGAGCAGCCTCTATCTCATGAACTTCACGGATACGCTTTTTATTTCTATATCTTTGTCGATATACCACTGTTTGCTGCACCTCAATCTCAGCGCTTGTAATGTTTTAGTATCTTTTTCCTGATTACTTCCCCAACTCCTGCCGAATTAGTTCAAGAACCTCTTCCCGCTGCTTGTCGCTTAAGCCTTCATTTTCACCTAAGTCATTGATTTTCTCGGAAAATCCACTTTTGGATTCTCCGAGAGAAGCACTTAGGCGTAACAAAATTTCAGCATGAAGTGAACGTCCATGCTGTCTTGCATTTTCATCAAGTTGCTTGCGCATCATCGTTGGCAAGCGGACTGAATAGGTAGCTGGAAACTCTTCGTCTTCTTTACTCATGGCTGTAATTATGCGAATCAAAATGAATACAATCAAAACATTTTTTTGTGTTCATATTGATTACATAAAAATCACATGCTAAAATGTGTTCAAATGTAATCAAGGAGAACACATGAAAGAAAAAACACCTCCACTTTCATTTAGGCTTCAACCTGATATTAGGCTGTGGCTAAGCGAAAGGGCAAAAGCAGAAGATCGGAGCTTAAATGCTGAAATCAATCGAGTACTAAGACAGTTAAAGGAGCTAGAAGAAAAAGAAACATCAGCAGTAAATAACTAACGGGTCTTTTTGGTGTTACGAGCACCGCCAAGACCCTTACCACTCAACAACCAAATAGGAAATTATCAAATGGCTAAGAAACAAGTTACCACAATTGAGCAGGTTAAAACCACTCAAACCACGACCATCGAGACCGATACCCTAAGCTTACCAGTTCTCGCCAGCACTGAGACTAATGAGCGCCAATTACCCATACTGGAAGTTATTGAGGGCAAAGTATTCTGCACTAGCCAACAGGTGGCTTTTAGCTACAAAAAGGAGCATTTTCATGTTCTGCGTGACATCGAAGAGCACATTGCCAAGATTAAGGTAGGTCGGCATTCTGGCAAAGAGGCTGATATGTTCCTCAAGGGCTTTGATGAAGTACCTAATAACCTAGGATTCAAAGTCAAAAAACCGATTTACTACATGAACCGACGTGGTTTCATCAAACTGATTACAGGTTTTAAAGGCTTAGAAGCCAGTGATACCACAATGGATATCATTGATCTCTTCGACGAAATGGAAGCGAAGTTGCTCAACCTTACAGGCATCCCCGAAAAACCTGTGAAATACCTCAGCAACGCACAAACCCAAGTACTCAAGCAACGAGTCGAGCGCTTGGTAACACCGATCTGGATTCAGCAAAGCTACATCAGCACTATCTGGAATCGCTTACGCTTTGTTGCCAATGCCGATAACCAGAACACCATTCCCGCCGACCAATACGATGCACTCATGGAAGAACTCGACCGTATGGAACACACGATGACGGGCGACCACGGCGGTTACAAACTACTGGAAGAATTCCATGATTACCTGTATCGGCAGATACTGTGCTTAGGCACACCGCTTTCTATGACCGTGCGCAAGAACTGGTTCGCTAAATTTGGCAGTCTCCTACCGAAGAACATCAGTTGGCGCAAGGCCGCGCTGATGCTGGAAGAAGCGGCCTAAGGAAGTAGGGCACAAGGACGTGCCCGTTCTTACAGCAAGCCGATACCATGCGCCGCATTCATTAACTCAGAACCTTTCCACAATGCAATGCAGGAAAGAACAAAAAGCATAATCAGGATCAGTCGTGTCGTTTTCATTCAGTGTCTTTATTCTTGCCAAGAATACCTTTAAAAACAGCTACCCAATCAGCGCCTTTCCAAATGGCTGCAATCAGTACGGCAGCTATTAATAGTGAAAAAAACTTGTAATCGTCCATATCTGCAATCACCGCTACTATTGCACCCAGTAAATTGATAAAATCTTCCATATTGAACACTCTGGTTATTGTGTTGTTCGATCACTCAGCAGGTGCGACTACACCGTGATGAGACTTAATTCAGCCCACTGATTCGCGTCAGTGGGTTTTTTCTTTTAGTGCGACTTAATGCAGGGCTGGCAGCAACTGCGCAATAGATAGCACTACCTCACGAATCGACCAGCCCAGTGCAACAATCACAATGGCAACACCGATATACTTAATCGCGGCATCAGCACCTTTTGTTGAAGTTTGTGCAGTCATACGTACCACCAAGTTTAAAAATTTGTTATTCTGATCCATGTAGGAATCCTGTATTGAACCATTCTTGCCATGTCGCTGGGTGTACTAGACCGCAGTGACAACCTATTCAAACCTGCGCCCCCGCAGGTTTTTTCTTTTCCAGAAATAAAAAAGGCCGCCTAAGCGACCTATGCAATCAATCTATCCACCCACCTAGAACCACGGCGCAAACCCACTACCCGTAGCCCCAAACCCGCCGCCCGTACCGCCATTGCCAAACCAATTTCCGCCAAAAGTAGGCTGATAACTATTAGACTGTGGCTTGTTCCACCAATTTACAAAAGCATCAGCCATACCCAATGCTCCATTCATATTATAAGCTGCACTTCGCCCAGCCCCATAAGCCATACTCCCATAATTGCTAGCCGTATTACCTGCACCCGCCGCCGCACTACCCGTTAAATTAGTCCCCGCACCAATCAGGCTAGAGCCATAGTTCATCATTTGGTTACGACGATTGAAGTTCGTATCATCTACCCATTGCCGCGCCTGATTCTGCGCACCGACTCGCTGGCCTGTCATATCCAGCGCCATATCCCGCTGCATGCCTAACCACCGGCCATCGCGTGGACTCACGCCATTTCGAGCCAAGTTGCGCGTTCCCATATCCAGCGCTTGCTGGTAATTGCGCATCACATTCGCATCCGCCATATTCGCGTAATGCTGAGGGTCAAGCCCGACCTGCGCCGCTTTTAGTTGCTGTAGTGCTAAGGGTGCATAATTAGTTTTGTAATCATCAAAGAAGTAGCGCCCCATATCCCCCTGCAAGCCGTAGAGCGCTGCTTGCTGTTTGAGTAATTCGTTTTGTGCTCGGCTGTATTGATTGGCTTTCTTCTGCTCTTTGCTGTAATCAATCACACCACCAATTGCCCCACCAACAGGGCCACCTAACAGGCTGCCAATAATCGAAAACAGTCCCATGATTTTTATCCTTAGCTATTATTTGCTTTAATGACGAGCGCTAATTGCGCTTGAATCGCTTTAACTTGAGTCGCTAGCGCGTCACGGTCTTGAACCAGTTGATTGTGTTGAGTGATTAACTGATCTATCAGCGCAGCCTGTTGATTAATAATGACCTTGCTCGCATTGCCTAGCGCAATGGCTGAAGCTAAATCCGTTGCATCCGCCAGACTCACTGTTGAAGTAGTGCCAGAAATGGATACGGCGCTAAACGTCGCCTGATCAATAGCGCGAGTGGGTACAGATTCAGTGCTGGTTGCTGTAGATGAGGTCGTGCTGGTTTGGCTAAATGCCTCAAAGCATGTCGCCAGTGCTTGCACATTATTTCGCAAGGCCAGCAGGAGTTGGCGCGTATGGGGGTCTTTGATCAACTGTGGATCAGGGATGGAAACTAACTTGCAGTTCATAAGCGTATATGTTGATTAGAAACGGTGAGGCGATGCACGGCAACGGCTGATTCAATCTCAACAAACCAATGCTTAGCACGCGGTAGTACAGGCAAATGGTACGGCTCATTGCTGGTATAGGTTTTCTCAAATACCAGTACATCATCCGCAATCAAGCGTAAAGTGACTTCACCTTCAGCTTCGGTCAGTGCGCGAATAAAATCAATCGGGCGCTCATACGAAGTTTCACGGCTGCGCCAAATAAAACGACCTGTTTCCTCGCTAGCTTCCCACTGATGCAGCTCATGGTTCAGCACTACCCATAGGTAATTAGCACTGCAACGCGACCACATCGCGGTCGGTAGGTATTTAGAGCGTGTCAAAGTATCTTCACTTTCGCTCATATCCCACAGCAAATGATCCAGGTCCGACACCACATGCAGTACTTCATCATGCCATTCACAGCGCATGGTAGCGGGTAAGAGTTTTTGCCATTGCGTCGGGGTGAAAAAGGGTTCTGACATAATCGGAGCATCCCCCGCACGGACTACCACAAAGCCCGGATTGCTGGCATAGCCCACCCCATAGCGCCCCATATCCACGATGGATAAAGGCGCAAGGCAAGGCAGCACCGCATTCACTTTAGTGACGGTGAGCATATCTGGTGCGTAGGCAGTCACTATATAAGGATGACACTTAGTCACCACCACCAGTGCATTCTCAAAGGCTCCCGCAATCCCCACAATCTGTTCACCCACGAGCACCTTAGTGTATTCAGCGGGGAACGCATGCTCTTGATTCTGTGCAGACGGATATAGCGTATTCCCCGCAAATCCAATCATAAACCCATTCGGCATGGCGACCATACCACCCATATCATCCGGTGGCGGCAACCAACCCTTGCTAGGCAATGGCTCGCCTAATTCAGTATCTAGTAGTTCATCGGTGTAGCTAGTCGTCGTGACGGGGATCTCAGCCACAAAGCGAAACGTGCCATTGTAATCGGTGCGATAAATCCGAATGCGCGTGACATCGGGGCGATTGGGATTAACAAATCCCGATACCGTTACCGCGCTAGTAGCGCCTACCGTAATGACACTAGAGGCAGGCGAAGGCGCAGACTCATCGACCGTACCATCCGGCCAGCGGCGTACATAGGTATACACATAACTACGACTGGTTGAACCCCCCGTCCCACTAGCGCCTGTAAAATCCACCTTAATCGCCATGAGGCTTGGAATCGTATCGCTATCGTAGATTTTATCAGTACCCGATGAACGATCATAAAGACGTAGTGTGGCCTTTTGCCCCTGCAAATACAGATCAGACGTACCCAGTCGAAACGAATTAATACTGTAAACAACACCCAATAATGAGCCGCTTTTAGTCGCGGTCATGGATACGCAGAAGGTAGATTTAGTGGGTGCAGCGACCCGCGCAAAGGGCACAAAGGTATATTCTTTGCCTTTGGTGACTTGAGTCGGTGCAATCGCCTGCTTATCAAACACCTGACCCGTTGCATCCTCGTACCAGCCTTCAAAGGTAAAGGCATAGTCATTCAACGTTGCCCCAATGACAGTTGTGGTCGGGGCTGTACTTGATGCAGGTATTCCCAACTGATATTCCGTACCGTCGCATTTGCGTACTCGCGGAATACCATCGCCGGTAATATAAAGACGAGGATCAGTACCCAGAGACTCAGTAAGATAAACCTTGCCCGGATAAAATAGCCAGTTGCCACAATGGTTATAAAACGTACCCGTGCCTTCGGGTACAGCAACCCCTCGCGCTACGGGCAAGCGGCGTGGCCTCAAATCACCGCGCAGCAAATTAACATCCATTGCTTGCGTCGCCATCGTTTCGCGCAAGAGCCGCGCTTGCGTTCGAGGGGATAAGCCCCCGAACTGCATTAAGTCAATGGTCGCTTCGCGCACGAATCAATGCCCGTGATAGTGACTGTGCTTATGCTGGCGTTTTGCTTGGCAGCTTCGGCAATCTTCTTGAGGCGGATTGCAGCCACAATCATGACTAAAGTGATGCTGCTTGTGGCAAGACTCCGTATGACTCGGCACAGGCGCACAATGATGATGCATAACTGGCACTCGTTGAACGACTGGGTGCATTAAGACTGGTTCTAAAAAGTGCGGCATAAAACTCAAATCACCCGGTATACCCGAACGCGCCAACGGTTGACACTGAAACCCGACGACCTGACCGACTGAACGCACTGCAGCGCCTGCATAAATAGGGTGTGCATGATGATTACAACAATTCGACATCGCCAATCTCCAAAAAAATACGTTTACCTGCATCTAACCAACAATTAGATACCCAAACCTGCACCTGCCCTTCATAGCGTCCATCCTCTAAGTCTGGTAGTGCTGTGCAGCGCACGACCATGACACCCATTTCGCCACAAACCAACAGTTCAACAAACTCACTCGCATCACAAACCTCATGCCCACGGGGTATGAGTACTAATCGTGCCTGATGCACATAGTCATAATTAATTCCATCCACATACAAGACGGTATCCAGACCGCTATCAAGCCTGACGGCTTGGCAGCCATTGACAAAATCAGTGGTTTGCATAATCGCCATTCATTAATTTGTGTATAAAAAGCTGGCATAGCCACATACCCCGCTCTGGCGTTAAGCCAATATTGCCACGCACATCAAAATGGCCTTCTTTATTGAATCCAAGAATCATCACTTCGTCATACTCGCCCTTAGCGGCTTCTAACACATGATTAGGGTCTTTCGCAGCATCTTTAGGGGTGAAATTTAAGACTTTAGCCATTACACAAAACCATAAGGATTAGACAGCATAGGGATAGCCGCGCCTTCATTAGCTTCGGCTGCATTTAATTCATCTTCCAAGGTTTGCTTATCGCGTAAATACTCACGCCGATAATCGTCCGCTAGCTGAGGATTGAACCAAAGCTGATGCTGAATGCGTAGCAAGTGCCATAAAGCCCAAGCGACTAGACCATTTTCAAAGTTACCTAAGGCGTCTGGTAGGTCGCCACCTTCATAGCGCAGCGCTACTTTGATTCTAAGCATCTGACCCTCACTAGGCTCATCCGCTAAAATCAAATAGCCATTCGATGACTTCCAACCACGCAAGGCGACACCCTCCAATTCAACCTTGCGAATCGCTTTGAGTGTTCCCTTTTCAGCGCAGAGGTCGAGCGGATACTTACGCAATCCCTCTTTCGTCTTGAGGGGTACTAGCCATTTAGTAAGAGCATCTACTTCTTCTAAAACCCGATTCACGGCATTCTTTAGGTACAGATCAGCCAATGCTTCAGGGCATTCAGGAATCTGCACGAGCAATTGCGTCTTCATCTCATCCATGCTCATGCCTGCACCTCAGGCAAGGGGTTGGTCTTCTCGCCTTGTAACTTAATGCCCGTTTTTTGATTGAACGATTGCGCCCAAGCGGCTGCCACATTGAGGTTGTCGGCATACTCTGCATCTTTGCTAATCGCAGCAGACATCACATAATCAACTAGCGCCATGCGGTAAGAATCTTGTAGGAGGAGTGTTTGCCCAAGGCTAGTAATCGGTGGTTGGCGTACTGAGCCATACGCTTCAACCTGTACCGATGCGGATAGTTTAGGGTAAACCCAGTATTCACTATCAGACACATCATCTTGCCAATACTCTAAAACCGACGTACCGGTATGACTGAGGAGTCGTGCGACATTCGACGCATACCGATCTACCCGCCGAATCTCACGCCCACCGACATTCCGCTCTAGCCTCACGAGCTTACGCCAATGGCTAGGAATCACTTGGCGGCTATCGGCTTGTAGTGTAATGACTTCCATTACCGAGGCTTCAGCAGGGAAAGCATCACCAATTGTATCCACACCATCCTGCAACCAGAGCAGCAACTCAGCATCAGGCCAGCGCGTGCCAGCCTGATCCTTGAGATGCACCCGAACACGAGTCATTACATCATTCGCTATCATGCTGAGCGCCTACCGACAACGGAGCAGCCTCTTCCCATGCAATATCGCGCTGCTTAGCAGTCACCTTCAGATTTAAAGTGCGCTCAATCCAATCCACGCGCGGCTTACCCGCCGAAAATAAAGCAGGATCATCCGGCATTTTTTGAAACAGCTTAACCAGCTTGTCATGCAGACTTTGGCTAATGGTAACGCCCTGATCATATTCAATACCCTGATCATCGACGACTAGCACTTTAACGCCCGGTATAACAGCCATTGCATCACTATAGCCATGCACTACGCCATTCGGTGCAACCAAATACCGCCCTGCTGCCAGTTTGCGCTCAGCCATGATTAGTACCCCATTCCTTCACGCGTGCCGTAGGGTAATGAGTCACAGAGCTTAATACCAATGGTGAGCTTGCCCTGTTTCACATCATCCAAGAGCGTGAGATAAACCGGCTCGCGAGTTAGTTGCAGCTCGCGCATATCGCTCAAGCCACGGCCTTTAGCAATCATATCGCCGGTGCCAAACCGATCAGAGTCAGCTTCTGTACCCAACTCAAAGCGCGCTTGTACACCCGCTGCACGCTCTACCGTGAGACTAGTCCAGTCAATAAAATGACCCGGCATTAATAAGCACTCGGTTAGCTCAATTTTGTCGCCTGCTTTAGCAGGGCATTTACAAAAATCCCATGTCCAACCCGCAATACCGCAAATCGCCATGTGCGCCGGAATGACCGGATCACAAGGAAACTCGCACGGGTGAATCTTGCAGCAAACATTTGCCATTGTGTTTCTCCCATAAAAAAGGCCACCACAAAGGCAGCCTTTTATGTTGATTAGTTAATTAACCCTTGGTGACACGTGCTAAAGCTAAGCCTTCAGGATTAGTGACCATCCAGTCGAACACTTGCAGTTGGCGGTAATAGTTACCGAAGGTATGTTCAGAGCGAACGTCATAATCTTTCTTAGTCACTTGACTTGCAAAAGTCGTCGCCATGACATTACCGGCAATAATATTCCAAACCTTTTTAGGGCCCTTATTGCTGTCGACGGTGTACCAAGGAATCAGATTCGAGACCATGACTTTCATGTCATCAATCACGCCGATCTTGCCAGAGAGCAAAGACGATTTTTCCATCCCCATCTTGCTAGCATCGCTGAAACGTGGATGCTTCAGAATCAGGTTTTTCATCCATGGTGGAATGATGATAAAGAAACCCTCGGTACTGGTAGAACTGACGTCAGTGCCGATATTCTGTTCTTCTAAAACAGTGCGAGCATCTAAGATCAAGTTAATCGCATCGTTTGAGCAATCATTGCCCCCACAGGACAACTCCAGTGGGCAATCAGCACAACCTAAGTCAAAGCCACCGGAAGAGGCACCTGCATCACAACCCTGATTACAAGGTGGTACATGCAGTGGCAAATCACACAAGAGCTTACGGTCAACGCGAATCGCTCCTTGCTTGGCTGCTACTTCCAGCGCCTTGGAAACCACATCGAGGCTTTTGCTGCGCTGTGCCTTATCAATATCGTCATCGACGAATTTGAAGTATTGAGCGCGGCGAATCTCCATCTCAATCGGATCACTTTCGAGCTTCCCCGTGATCTCGATCATCTGCCCCTTGTTATAATCCGCCCATTGGATATCGGGGACGGTTGGGATAATGATCTTATCGCCTTGCTTTTTAATTTGGCCTTCGTAATCCGTATTCGTGATTTCGTTGGCAATCGTGTAGTGGTAAAACCGATGATTCCACCGGCTCGCCCAAATTTCTGGAATAAACCCGGATGCCTTCTGATCCTGAAAGCCGGGCGCACGTTTTACAGTCATCGTTGCACCTTAAAAGATTAAGGTGCGGTCTCCCGATGCCGCACGGATTAATTTACTGACCCATTAAATGGCGCTCAGACGTGGCGATGAGCTTTTCAATTTTTGCCCATTGATCGGACTTACCCCGATACTCGCCACGATTCCAGCGCTCGTAATACGTATTAATCTGTTGCGGTGTAAGGAATTGCTGTGGTGCTTGCGGCGGTGATCCTACTCGACTCCGTGAGGGTGAAGCTTGACGCTGAATAGCGGCTTGGCGCTTGGCCTCTTCGCTTTCAACTTGCGCAGCTTCTGATAAGTAGCGCGTCACTATCCCTACCACCCGTCCGGCTTGTAGGTTTTCATGGGCGCTACGAATCTTCTCACGTCGGGAGATGCCGTCTGAATCGGCTGCATCTAACCACTGATTGAATCCCGGCTGGCTGTTCAGTTCGCTGAACTGAGGCACAGCATCAAATACCGTTTGGCGGTAGTTTTCAAAAGCAAGATCAGGAGGAGGGGTAAGTGGCGGCTTTGGCTCAGGGGTGCGCGGTTGTTGTAACTGAATGTATTCATCCAGTGCGCTGATACCCTCTTCATCTAAGCCGTGTTGCTCTGCCAATTTACGACGAGTGGCTTGCATTTTAGCGGTTTTCTCAGCCTCTTCGCGCTGCCGTTGCAAGCGTGCATCTAAAGCGCTTTCAACCTGTTGGCTGATACCCGCCTGCATTTGGGTTAATTGCTGGCGTAGCTGTGACAGCTTTTGGCCTTGCGCCTTAACCCGCCCTTCGTGCATTTTGGCCTGCTGCTTCCAGTAGCCTGCATCGTCTGATGACTTCGTTTCCTCAGTGCCATGCGCTGTTTCAGGCTGGGATTCTGTTGGAGTTTCGTCATCAGGTTCAGGCGCTTCAAATGCCTCAATATCCACATCAACAGACTCATCATCCGTCTCAGTTGCTATCGGCGCATCCTCCATCTGGAGTGCCTTTACCATGTCCTCAGCAGCTTCAAGCTGCTCAGTTACTTGCTTGGGGATTCCCATCTCAATACCTCTTACTGCGAGCCGTTACCGGAGTCGCCACCTAAAAACGCGAGCCAATCAAACGAGGGAGTCGCGCATAAAAAAGCCGAAGACAAGGCTTCGGCGATAAAGTGAGTGTCTGCGAGCTATGCGCCAATGGCGGTAGTGTCACAGTCAATACCCAGAAAAAAAGCCGCACACGGCGGCCTTTGTTATGAGTACTCAGTATTAACCAGCGTCTTAGCATCCTCGAAAAGCGTTCTCACCTTACGCAAGAAACGTAATTCACCTTGTGCCCGATAGATTTCAATCGGGTCAGCGTGCTTTTGAAGCTGCTGGAGCGTGTCCTGCTCCAGTGCCTCCCAATGCAAGGTCAACACTTGGAACTCATTGGCGGCGGATAGCCTGACCAGATGAATAGCGTCGTGTTTGTCCATCAAGCTGAAATCCAAGTAAGGTTTACAGTCACGCCTATTACTTCAGCTCCAGCGGCTAAGTCGGTAGGTACAACAGTAATTTTATTACTAGTGCTAAGGCGCATCGTTCTGGCTTTGGTTTTATCATCTTGCTGATTAGCAGCCATAT
Organism: Thiolinea sp.; assembly: GCA_049290875.1. Taxonomy (GTDB): domain Bacteria; phylum Pseudomonadota; class Gammaproteobacteria; order Thiotrichales; family Thiotrichaceae; genus Thiolinea. Next base: position 175,438 of record JBATOI010000032.1, on the reverse strand, counting down.
AGGGGAAGTAGTTCACCCCGAAATTGAAGCCTAACAAGGGAATTGTTGCCCCATCCAACAATGTATTCAGCAATAGTGCCGGAGCGCCTGCTACAGTATGTCGAGCTGTAGCAATGACCTCGACATAATACCGCCCAGCCGCTGGAGGAATAATCGTGTCCTCGCCAGTAGTTGTAGTAAACAACTCGCCCTCTACAAACTGACTAAAGACAATCGCCTGTCCCTCAGTTGTATGGACTCCTGTAAAGCGTGCAGTTAGGGATGGATACTTAACAACTAGCGGATCTCCACCCCCAGAACCATCCGCCCCTGCTGGTCCTTGAATACCCTGAATGCCTTGGTCGCCCTTGTCGCCTTTCACACCCTGAATGCCTTGGTCGCCCTTGTCGCCTTTAGCGCCAGTGTCTCCCGTATCGCCTTTTTCGCCCTTAAATCCACGCTCGCCTTGGTCACCTTTGTCACCCTTCTCACCCACACAAATACAAGGCTTTTTTTCATCGGCGCAATAATCAGGGTAGATTTTTTGATCAGTGCATTGATTACATTGAGTCATCGTATTACTCCAGATCAGAGATAAAGACGAGTTTCAAGTCATACGCGCTCAACCAATTTTGCGAAGACTCATCTACGGTATTGACGGTAATAGAAGCACCTGCATTCAGTGCTATCGTTGGACAGCGAAAATCATTCAACTCTTCACCGGGGGTTTTGCCTGCATAGTCGTCTTGGATCAATTGGGTTTCAACCTGCCCATTAATAATCAACTGAACTTTAAGCTTATGCGGGTTTTGATAGAGCTTTTGCTCAGCAGCAATCGTGGCAATGCGGAAGGTTGCATCATAAATACCGGGGTGTAGCGCAATTAAATTGCCAGCCGCATCAAACCTAAATCCACCCGCTAACAATTGATTGCTAGCTGTATTGGGTGGTTTGTTGCCCGATTGCTTTTGATTAGGCGCTGTACCAACTCGCACCCATGCCGACGGATTATTGGCCGCTGATCGGGTGTTGTTATTTAGCAGTAAATTCAATAATGAATTAATGTCATAACACGTTGACCAATCCGCTGTAGCAGGCTCACCCGCTAGCGGCGCATTGAGCGTGCCGTCCATCTTGCGAGTAACCGTGACATCTTTCAATGCACGTCGCCAACAACCATCAATACAGCGCCATTCACCTGCTTTCACAATCGTACAATCGGCCAGACGTGGCACGGCCAACAAGCAACCTTTGCACAGCACTGACATAATCATATCGTACAGCTCTTGGAAATCTGCCCCCGTTGCGGTTTGCATCACCAGCGTGCCACAGTCCCAATGCTTAGGCACAGTCCCTTCAAGACCGCGCTTATCCAGCACCAGTACTAAATCATTGTCCGCACGATACCCCTTATAATGGATCACCTCAGCCTCTAAGCGCCCACCACCTAAAAACTGATGCTCTTGCATGGTATTGCAACCTGTGTTGCAGCCTTGGTTATGATGCCCGTGTACCGCTACTGGCAAATACGCTTGATCAGCGACATAGCGCATGAGGACAATATGACCGCCGCCCGGATGCGGCTTGGTGTGCGGTGAGCGCGGGTGCTGAATGCGCAACTCCATACCCTGCTCTGATAACTCGCCGTCGGTTAAGGTTTTTGCAAAGGTTCGAATCATGTTTCTGTACTCCAGACAGCAAAAAGGCCGGATAAACCGGCCTCAATGCTCAAAAATAAGGGTGTTAATTAACAGTCGCAGTCATCGCCTGCATGGAAATACTGGCCTTCAGCTGTGCCAACGACGACTTCTGAATTATCAGAGAGCAAAGCGTAAATCGTTTCCATCGGCTCATTGGTTTCTTTATTGAGCTTAATTTTTTCATAAGCACGAACAGGTTGAGCATTAATCGGCACAACGCCACCAACACCGCGCAGCTTTAAGCACACAATTTTAGGTTCAGCAAAAATAAACCCATCACGCTCACAATCAGGATTTTCAGGGATGACCGTTGTCCACGGATTATCCCCGCAGCACCCTACACTACTCTGTTGAGGCTTACCGCACTCACGATCTACATCACGCACAATCGCCATGATTAAACTCCACTACATTAGATTAGATTCAACGCCACCCGCTAATGAGCCATCGGGCGCAAGTGCAGCAGCTTGAGGATTAGGATTTTGCTGAGGTGGCTGCATTTGGCTCTGCATGCGCCGACTCAACTCTTCTTCTGAAGGAATAATTTTACTAACTGGCATATCTAAGCCCTTGGCTAACTCGCGCAATAGCGCCGCTCGACCTTCCATACCAATGATTTGCATATCGACTGGATTTGAAGTGCTTTGCAAGAACTCACCACGCCGTACTTGGAGCTGCTCTTTAATGATCATTGCCACTGCACCACGCGGCTTAATGATTACATCACCTTTAATACTGTCATCGGGGTGATAGAGCATGTTCCAGACAAATTGAGCGTGTAACATCGGCTCAATAATGTCAGCGTCGATATTCACCACGGCATCTTTCATCATCGCCATATCACGACTGAGCAACATGGACTGACCGGAAGCGGTTGCCGCTGCCCCCATTCGGCTAGCTGACCCATGCAAGGCCGCACTCACGCCGGAGGTTTCACCCGCATAGTGCATAAACCGATCCATGACATTGACTAATTCGCCTGCATTGCTACTCGGTTGGAAAAAGTTAATAGGTGCAGAGGCTAAGCCATTTTCACTCGGCTTAAACCGCCACACCTTCCACGGATACATTTTTGTGTAGTCTTCACCGGGCATCGTGCGAGAACTATCCAGTGCGACTTGTGGCCCACTTGCCATGCCCATATTATTAATGAGATTACGTGCTGAGGCATTGACCACATCTTGTGAGTCCTCCATCAGCGTAGGCACACCATCGCCCCAGAACTCGCCCGTGCGCCGTGAATAATTCGTATGATAGTAAGGTCGCAAACGCAGAGGATGCTCATTCAATACGGCTTTAATGATATGGTCGCCAATCAGCCAAATCGTAGCTTCATGATATTCATCGTTCTGCTTATCAGTCAGATCAAGACCATACTCAGTGAGCCACTGACCATAGACCAGCCCGTTAAATTCGAGCACATCCATTTCAGCGACGGCAGCCGCATCATCAGCGACATTGCGCAACACTTCGCGCACATCGCTTTCAGTATTTAACCAATTCCCTAGGCAATTGCTTTGATGCTCTTTGAGTGCTTTTTGAATCGCCTCATCGCGGAAGCCTTCCAGACCTAGCATGCTAGTGAGATCAGCAGGCATGAGCCGATGATGCTCAATCACATACGAGGCCGACTGACAATCAGTCGCCTTAGGCGCTGGATAAAAGCAGAACGGATCAACCCGCTCAAACTCCATCACCAACTCATCTTTAACCTTGAGCTGATAACCACGCCCCCATGCTAAACGCGCACGCTGGCGTATGACGGGTGCTTTTAAAATGCCTGTACCTTTTGTAACCACATCATCGACCAAAGCCTTGAGTGCTGCGCGAAACCCACCTTCTACTTGCTGATCTTCGCAGACTCGCTCCATGCGATGTGCTCGTTCAGCCGCATCATCCAGTAAGCGCGTATGCACCAACTCACGGAAGTCATCCAACTCAACACCTTGCAGGTTTTGCGACCATGCCCATTGAGCAATCGCCGCATCGAGTTCAGGCGGTAAGTCGGGTAAAGGTGTTGGCTCTAGCATCCACGGCTTATCATCCATCGGCAAAAACACTTCGCGGATAGCGGCAATTGCCCCACGGCATTTCATATTCGTGATTCGTAAAAACACTTCAGACATGCCGAGTGCACGAATCTTTTGTAACTTATCCTCTGGATAGCTGCCGTCCCGTTGACGAACAGCATCCAGCATACGCTTATCGACCGCCTGCTTAGCATCCTTGGCTTCGCGCCAACAGCGCAGCACAAAGCCCACTAACTCAGGCAGAGCGCGGACGTCCTCCGCACTCTCTTTATCCAACAAGTCGATAGTATCGGCCATTAACAGCAGCTATCATCAACCCAATAGTTGCCTGCCGCATCACCGACAACCACTTCAGCATTATCGGATTGCTTGTAGAACTTAGTAGCAACCGGAACCCCTGTTACTGCATTTTGTTCAATGATGCGGTACAACTTTTCAGTTGGAGTGCCTGCTGGAATGGCTGCTGGAGCGGCTGCCGCACGCACTTTTGCACAAACTAGCGTTGGTTCAGTGAAGCGCGTACCTGCCACACAATAACTACCCCACGTTTCCGCGCCAGATAAAGCATGAGCAGCACCCGTTGCCACATTGACAACTGCACTAGCCACGGCTACTGCAACACCGACCTTGAACCATTCACGCTTTTCAACGCTCGTGCCAGCATCACAGCCCAGAGTCCGCACTAACTCAAAATCGCTGTCTTCTTCTTTAACGAGTTCAGTACCCGCTGGAGCAGCGTAAATAGCCCCAGTCGCCATATTCGTATAAACCAGTGTTCCATCAGGCTTAGTCTCTACCTGAATCAGTACGCCCGTTGGCTGCTTAGTCGTGCTATTAATTTCTTCCAACAGCACAAAGCGAGATTCAGCCGTAATCTGTGACTCATACAACGCGCAATCCACACGCGTTTGAGTCGCATATGCACCCTCCAAGGACGTATTTAAAGCAGCATCCACCTGCTTGCCATCCAGACCAAACCACTTCGCAGAGCCTTCTTCAGACACACGCTTGTAGTAACCATCCGTTACACCCGCGACACCCGCCATTGCAAAGCACATCACACAACTATTACAGGACATTATTTTTTCTCCAAAAACGAAAAACCCGCCGAAGCGGGTCTATAAAATTAAATACTCAAAAGTAACGCCGCGACAAAAACTCCAACAGCGACTCTATTTCAAACTCAACAACCTTCCGCTTTAGCGCAGACTGCAGACACTGGGCTTGCGTCAACTCAGCCTCTAGCCGTTTAATCTGTTGATGCTGTTCGTCCGCTGTTTTTTTATACGCCGCCATACCCACAATCAGCTTCGAGTTCGTCGCCTGTGACTCTTGTAAATCACGCTGTGCACTTGCCAACTTATCCAGCAATGCAGGCTGTTCAGCGAGTGCTTTAAAGGCAGCACGATTACGAGCGCCCGTTTTTGGACGCTTACCAACTTGAGCTAACTCAGTCATGCTAACTCCTGATATTTATACATAAACACAGCACGACCCGCCGCCGCTGACGTGCTTAGCCTGAGCGTACTCGCATCATCCCACTCCAACCCCTGATGACTACTCGCTGACACCCCACTCACAATCATTGTGCCAGCGGTAAGTGGCGCGCCGTTTTTATCCAGCACTGGCACATCGGCAGTCCCTGTTACGATTTGCCTAGCGTAGTGCCAGATAGGAGGCAGCGCCACTGGGACGCTACCGGATGCAGGTGTAGTAGTGGCTGGCATGACTAAACTTCGGACTGGTTCAAATACGGGAGATTACCCCAACCATCCTCTGCTCGTACATAACCTGTTACCATTGCAGGCAGAGCAATCAAAAATTCTGCCTCCTCCCCTTCTGCTCCGAAGAAAACCCCGTGCATCATGCTATAGGAGTGATGACGACCACCGCTCCAAATCTTATTACGACCAAGAATAAGCTGCGCCCCAGCAGGCGCAGGTTCAGTACCATTGAACATAGCGCCGTCGGGTTGCATACCCGAAATGTGCTTGATGACACAACCCAGCGTCGATTCACCTGATGAGATATTTGCGCGCTGATAAAGAGGTAATGCATGTGTGCCATTGGGAGGAACTCGGATTTTCATCCGCCAGATGTAGAAATTGCTGGCGAAGTATGAAGTATTGCTTTTAATGGCGTTGAGAAACTCTTGAGCTAACGCTGAACGGGTAGCAGGGTCTTGCCCGTTCAGTACCTGTTCTTCGACTGTAGCTGAATAGATGTCCCCCATTGACCAATGCTCAGGGGCTGTACCTGCGGCATTGGGAGCTAAGATAGCATTTTTGCTTAAACGCAGATGAGTTCCCAATGCTTTAATGGCATTATCTTCGGCTGCATCTTCTGCATCTTCGAGAACATCTTGTGCTGCGATTGCAGCTGCCACTTCAACATCCGTCGCCATTGTCGCAGCCGCATTCAACTTTCCGCCAGAAATCTCTAAACCCGATCCAATATCAGTATCATGTACAACTTTAGTCATCTTAAAAACCTCTTACAGTGCTAATAAATAGTGCGTGGTATTACCCGCTAAATCTTGTTGAGCCACATACGCTTTATTGAGTGTCGGCGCACTCGCTGCGTAATAGCTGATATTGTTTGCCAAATCCTCGATGAGCACATCAAAGCAAGGTGACACAAAGCTATATCCCATCCCAACCGGATTACCCACCAAATCATTAACCGTCACATCCGGTGCAGGTAGTGCCAAGCAAGGATTAAGCGCCTCCAGCCAATCCGGCACGCCATCGCCATCACTATCTGTCATATCAAGCAACGGATTCGGCGACCATTCGATACTAATTTCGGCACAGCCATTGGGAATATTGACGCTAATCGGCTGCCCATAAACACCACAGCCAGCATCTAGCGTTAGTGATTCACCCGCACAATTTCCGCACGGCGAGCTTGGAGCAGTAGCAGGTGGACGCAGCTCTTTCCCCGCTACATAAACCGACCCAGCACCTTTATTACGCACTGTCGCCGACTTAAGTCCAGCAGGTAGCGTCAATGAGGTTGGTGTCTTGAATGTTGAAAATTGAATAGGGCAGCAACTCATAATCGCCCTCCTTTACTTCGCATGTCGATTCTCCCGCTCATGCCGTTTAATTTCGCGCCGATCTTTGCGCACATCTGCCCAAATCCTGACGACCTGTGCAGCACCTGTCAGTAGCGCAACGATTGCGCCAATGACGGCTAACCAATCTATTTGAGCCACTACACCCCAGCCCCCTGCTAACAGCGAGCTAGCCAGCCCCGCTTTTATTGTTGCTATACGCTCTAACCAACTATCCACATCATCTGTCATAGACAACCTCCAAAAGCAAAGCCGCTAAAAAGCGGCTTTGAATAGCGAGGAGGAAAGGAAACCATTACCGAATGCCCAAAAACGAGGCTTCCCCTCGTCTCCACGCCAGATACCAAATTGATCCTAGTACAGCAACTAGCAATGCAACCTGAAGCCAGCCTAATGTTTGCACACCACTCAACTGATCTTGAGCCTTAGTCAGTCCATCAATAATCTGAGTTTGATTATTCTCGACCTGAGTTTTTAACCACTCCAGCCCAGCCATACCGCCAGTCCCGACCGCAGCCCCACCGACTGCTAGTTGTTCCGTGCTTTTAATCACAGGCTTAACATTGCCGACTGTCGTCTCTGTATCTGTTGTCACGCCAGCCGCAGCAATCCCTTCGATAATCAATGAGTCAGGGTAGGGTTGTATCCCGTTTTCAAACTCAATAATGGCAGTCACAATCGCCTTCGCTGTGCGGAAATCACGAATAGAAACAGGTGTCTTGCCTTTAACTCCCGCCGCTTTTGCTACATGCTCGATATACGCATCTGTGGCGTTATTGTCTTGGCGTGGGGCATAGCGATTGAGCATAGCGCTAATCGTTTTTAGCCTGTACTCGGTTTGGTACTTCAACAGCAGCAGCACAAACGCACGGATACCTGATCTAGGATTGTCAAAACGGCAATAACGCCCGTCACTTGGATTATCTGACAGCCCCAACCACTTATTAGACGGCGAATGCTCCACATTCCCTGGATTGTTATTCCGAATGCCACGCGGCAAATCGCCACTCAACCCAAGCTCACTTGCTGCATCATAAAAATCTTTATTAGTCATCGTTGTAGCACCCTCTACATATCCACCAACATTAGTTGCTGTACATCCTGTGCTAGCAACACCATTCAAATTTCTAAACCGTACTGCGCCAAACGGCACATTGCTTACAGTGCAACAATGAGCTTCCGAGAACGTCACGCCGTGTTCAGGATGACAACCCGGCAACTGAATATCTTTAATTGACCAACCTTCAAACCGACCATCACTAAACATTAGCCCTTGGTAATCCTTACGAGCCAGCGGGTGATCCGATGGAATAACTTCAACTTGCTCGATCACACCACCGTTTGAGTTTCCACGCCAATGAATTACATCAGGGTGATACTCATCATCAGGTAGTGTCTTGAGCAAATCGCTGGCAATTACTCGCTTGATAACAGGCCGCTGGCCTTCGCCTTGTACTACATCGCCGCTTATTAAATGCGCGTCAATATGCTCAATCGTGCAGTTATGCCCACGCACTTCAACACCGACATGCATCCGACTAACGACTAATCGCTTAATCGTCACATTGTCAGCGAGTATCAACAACCCGTTTGCAGCACCTGCATTCCAGTTCTCGTCGTTTGAATCTGCCGCCGAACCTTTAATAATCAGCTCATCAATCACTAAACCCGCATCTTTGCGCTCAATGACATACAGCCACTGACCGACTTGATGCGGATGCTGACTAACGACGATGCGCATGATCTGGCTCATATCGAACTTGTGCATAATGTCGAACTAACTTAGTTGCTGAGCAACCTTCTAACTCGACCCACCGCTTACATGTCGGGCAGATGACTACAGCCGCTTACTAGCACTAAGGTTGCTATATAGAGCAATGCCAAGAGCAATCCTTTCATAATTTACTGCTGTGCTTCCCACAGCCGTTGCTGCAACAAATATCCTTCGAGCTGCCATATTTTTTCTCTGGCATTTTCGCGCGAAATTTTCCGGCCAATAGCTTCATCAAAGTTTTCTTTTCTAACAACTGATGATTCGCCACGCACAGAGTAGCCATTGCGCAACATCAATTCACAGATCATCGACTTGCCTGATGGCAGTACGACATAAGATTCAGACTCAATCACTGAATCAATTAACTCTGGGGAAAGACGAGGCGCATTAAGCCCCTTATCTTGTAACTGCTGTTCAATGTTCTGCTCATTTGACATGACTTTCTGCTCTTTCAACTTTAATAAAAATCGGTAATGCAGACTGGTTAAACGCCTGCACGCTATCCCAGCGCATTCCAAATAGCGGATCAGCCACACGCACTAATCCATTGCGTAGCTCATAAGCCACTACAAAATGATGAGCGATGCCCAGATTAGTCAGTGCTGCAATAGCACCGCCCTCTGCTAATGCATCTTGGACACTAAAACCTGATAGCACTTTAAAAGGAATGCCCTTGTTAGCTAAATGGCGCTCAATATCATCAATCGTCCATAGCCCGTTGGCCTTAGTGATTTTTCTAGCTTCCGCTACTGACGATTTCCCACCTGCAAAATTGACTAACATTGCAGCCGCAGCGGGGCCGCACTCCGTTACATTGAACCCTTGCCCAACGTAGTTATGCTCAATCTGCTGAGCGCTCTGTTGAGCACAGGCGCAAAGCATCCCGCTACTGACCAGTGCCAGCAGTAAAAACATGATGAGTTTCATTCGTTAGTTAGCTCCACGCCCCGCGCGCGGTTTCGTGATCAATAAAGTGTTGTCGTGTGTAGTCGAGTGGGGTCTCAGCAATCACAAGCCCCGACATTTTTAAGTAGCGTGTCGCGTCCATTAAATGATCATGCTCTTTAACCACATGACCTCGCTCGTCGCGTCGATAAATACGGTACTCAGCAAACCAATTATTCAGCGTACTAAATACCTTAATTCGACCTGATGACAGCCCCTGCCAAACTTCATACAAACCTGCTTCAACCGTGTTCTTAGCAAAGGTGAGCTTTAGCCCCAAGTCACGATACGTTTGCACTAATTTCTGACCGTCTGCTTGATTACGCCCACGACTCGCAGGATCAATCACTCCCGGAATCCACTTACCCCGCGCTTTAATCGCTTGGGCATGCACAGCCGGTTCCGCTTGGCCTTGGTAATGTTCAGAGTACAAATACACCGTGTCCGAATCACGATCAATCGCGCCCCAGACCGCCGCTGTGCGATTCCACCCCACATCCAGCGCATACACACGCGGCCAGAAGTCGGGTATCTCAAACGGCTTGCACTTAATCTCTTCTTCAGGCACGGGGTAAATAGCGCCCGACCCCAGCGATGGAATACCTTTAGAGCGTGCATCGCGCAAGTGAGGCGGTGTGGAGTCCAGCAGTTCACGCTTAGTACGCTCATCTAAATGAGGTACATCATTCCAGGCCGCCATCACAATATATTTTGACGGACTAACTTCAGGCATCAGGCTTATATTCTTTCGGTAAGAAGCTCATGACCGTTTCGCTCATGCCTTCAAGGGGTGTAAAGGTCAGATACACCACGCCCTGAGTCGTCGCAGTACGAATCAGGCACTCACCATAAATATCAGCGGGTGGCTCTTCATCAAGCCAGATAGCATCTTGCTCAGTCCCTTCAAACGATCCGCGACCTTGCTGATAAGACTTCAGACCTAACTTTGACCAGCCACCTGACACATGCTTAATCTTGACCGTATCGACTAAATCAGGCACGCCTTGTTTCCACGAAATCGCACCAATGCAATCACCGGGCAACATACCCGTCCCCGTGACGTTTTTATCTTGTGTGCCCTTGCCCGTAATGTCGCCTAGCAGTTTGGCTTGCACGATGTCGCGGGTGGTTTCATTCGTCTTACCCGCTGCCCACATCTTAATAGGCTGCTCAAAGCGCTTACCTTCCCACCAATGAGGATAAAGGCCAGTGAGATGCAGCGTAGCTTCAAATGCGCCTGCTTCCGTTTTGCCAATCCGATTGGCTGCCATCAAGCAGCGCTCGCGGTACTGAGCACCTACGCGGAAAAACTCAAGGTGTTTAGGGTAAAGTTCGCGCCGAAGTGGGCCGATCTCAGGGAAAAAAGTCCAGAGCTTGCGCCGAGCTGTCCGATACTTACGCTCCTCCAATAAGTCGAGTAAGACCTGTTTGGGCGGCAAGTTCGGCAATGCGTCGGTCAAGTTCGTCATCACTTAAATCTTTTACCGTTACAGTGGATTCGACTTTTGCACGATCTATGATTAAGCCATGCAGTTTGGCAAGTCCCGTAGCTGCACTCACCATTGCAGCAGGTGCGGCTGAATTGCGAGCCAACTCATACGAATCGCGATACATGCGCGTGACCTCAAATACCGTCACATCGCATGCAGTCGCATGCTTTTGTTGCGCGGCTTGTATAGCCCCCTGAATGTGAGGTTTTGTGAGGTTCTCATAACCTTGCTCTTTTGCAACCCTATCACTATAACCCGCACGAATAGCCGCTTGTGTTGCATTCAAATCAATCAGGTATTCAGCAACAAAGCGTTCTTGTTTAGCAGTTAATTTATTTTTCATAAGGCAACAAAAAAGCCGCTCCGGTTTGCACCGTGCGGCTTAATGAGCCGAATTCACTCAGGAATCGGCAGGATAGCTAAATATTACTGTTTTTCTGTGACCGCTGCAAGATGGAGTTTTCGCTCTTGAATCATTACCACGACATTAGGTGGTATTTTTGCATTCGAGCATTTGTCTTTTATCAAACTAACGACTGCTGGCTTGTAGTCACTTACCCTAGGCGCTGCTTTAAAATCACAAGCCTCCTGCTTACTCACTTCGGTTATTACGGGGTATTCACCGCTACTATCCAAAATATAATACTTATTAGTTTCGGTGCTTGCCTGAGCGCAAGCGGCTAGTGAGGCTAAGGACAGGGTTAAGATTAATTTGCGCATGGTTATACTCCTTAAGTTTCCCGACTATTATAAGCCGGGAAGATTGTTGAGAAATTACTGATTCACTAAAGCTTGATTAACAAGCATCGTAGACACTGTTCCAGAAAGACAATAAAGCGTTGCTAGCATTGTTAAATGAGCTAGAGCGAAAGGACTACCATCCATATGCAGACTAGCCAGAATGCTAGATGCATTCTGGTAACTTTTTCCTAATCCAGCTTACCCGCCACATACCCACGTATAAACCCCAGCATCTCGCGTAATAAGTGCCTACCCACCCGCATATGCAGCAAATGCCCCACGAGATTAGCAGCCCCTTGCTCCCCTGTGCATCCAAACGTCACCCACCACACTTTGGCAGCAGTTCGATGAGAAGGTGGCAAGGTGTGTACGATCTCATCCACAGCCAGCACTAAAGGCGGCATATCGGGGAAATAATCAGGATCGCCTGCACTCGGTTGACGCAAACGCTCAAACGGTTGGATTGTGTACCAACTCACCCCCGTACCTCGATCTCGATTATCAAACATCCATTTCCCCCATGTTTGCAAAGCAAGGTCTGCATCCGTCGTTTCGTTTATTTCGCTCAAGATGAACTCTCTATTGTTATGCTGAATACTTAACGTAATGAGGCAATCTCATTCTCTACATCTCTAAATCCAATAACTCTTAAAACGCCATACTCTACAAATAAGCGCTCAATCGCATTAAATCCGCCGCTGCTATCAGTAAACGGTGATTGATTCAATGACGTTCCAAAACGGAGCTTTACAAGATCTTTTACTTCAATTCCTGCTTCACTAAAGCAATGTCCTTGCTGAAATCCTCTGCGATAAGAGGCTTCGGAAATACGCGCCATCAACTTGATTAGCTTTTTTTTAGTTTTTTTATCCAAGTTTGTGAATTCATCTTTTTTTAGCGGGTAAGCTACTGATGTAGGATTAAACTCACTCATGCTGCCAACTCCTTGAGTCTTCCTAGCAAGGCAATCCTCACCTGTTCCACGGCCTCACCCTTGCGCACCATATCGCCCGTATAGCGCAGCACGCGCCAGCCGAGTAGTGCAGCATGGTTGTACTTCTGACAATCGTCAGCAAATCCCTTAGGACGGCTATGGCGGCCTTGTGTCCACGTACCGCCCTCAATCTCCACGGCTAGCATTTTATCGGGCCACGCGAAGTCAAAGCGCCATTTACGGTTACTCGCAAAAGCATACTCATGATTAGGTACTGGCAACTGCTCATCTTTAAGCTGGTTGTAAAACAGGATTTCTAAGGTGGAGGGGGTGCTCATACAAGCTCCTTAATTTTTAAAAACGAAGTGTAGATGTTTTGTTGTCTACACGTAGACAAGTACTGTCTACACATTTTTAATATACAAATCATATACTTATATCAAGTGTAGACGTGTAGACAAGATTCTTTCCCTGTTTTACAGTTTCTTTATATGCTGTCAACTGTCTACACTTCACTATAACTATATGATTTTTAAAATAAATAAGTGTAGACAAGTACTGTCTACACTTTGTCTACACTGTCTACACTTCATCAAAAGCAAGGGGAACATAGGCTTTTCTGCGGCTGGTCACGTCATGATCTTTGATTTGCTTAGAAGTCAGTAGCCAGCCAATCACTTGCATCCGTTGCACGCCATTGGCGGCACGGAACTGGCGGCTGTATTGAGTCAACTCGCGCAAGGTAACGCCTTGCTTACCTGCTTTGCAGATCAGGCGATAAACATCTTGCTCTAGCGCATGGAATTGGCTTTCGGACAAACGCTGCTGGGCAATTTTTACAAATCGCGTCATCCAGAAATCAACATAACGAATAGCCCAATGTGCATGGTGATCTTCGATAGTTAGGCTCAAGTCGCCCACCGCAACAATCATTGCAATTTTTATGGCGTTTTCAGGGGCACGCTTCCACAGCAAATCAAAACCAGTACCTTTTAACTCAAGGCGATTTTGAGCAACTTGCTCTCTAAACTTGCGAAATAGTAAGTCTGCATCGGGTGAGTTCATCACGCGCAGAGGCTTCTTGCCGGTAAATTGTTGGACATTACCGCCATAGCCGGTTATTTTTTTATCAATTTGCTCAATGTACTGCACGATCTCATAGGGTAAATCGTCAGGGATAAACGCATCTTCATTAAACACTGGGTCTTGGTCTGAAACGGGGAGTGGGCAGGTGATAAAGCGGTTAAGCAAACCATCTTCCATACTGCGCGCATCAATTGCTTCAAAAAATGTTTCTGGGGTAGTGATGGCATAAACGCTAATGCAAGGATATTCAATATCCTTGCGTGCAATGCTTTGATCAGCATATTCAGTGCCCGTAATAACCTCATCTGCCCGATTGTACAGCTCCAGCAAGTTATCAATAATCGAGCGCTTGTACTCTGGCACGGCCCCCAACTTACCGGTAATTCCGCCGAGCACTTTGCCAAATTCATCGAGTGAAAAGAACGTGTTAGGCTGGCTAGCAGCGCGATTGAATAACGCTGCACCACTGGCAATTTTTGAGCCACCTAAAATGGCACCATGGCCGGTCTCTCTGAGAATTTTCCCAATAATTTTAGGCGCGTGTCCTTTACCTGTACCGCTTTGCGCCAGTGAATTAATGTACAGATTAGTGCGTAAGCCCGTAGCGCTCTGAACTTTTCGGCCTAATAACGCTGCGACCAAACCTAGCGCTGCGTTTAAGGCAAGTACTGGCTGCGGAACGGGAGCAGTGGCATTAATATAATCACAAATCGGCTTTAAAATACCGATAGGCTCAATGCGGTAATCAAACTCATCAACCGCTTCTACGTCATGAGCTTCTAATATTTTAGGCTCTTCAGCTTTAGTCTTCTTAACGGGCTCATCATTGACTTCAATGTCAATTGGCATACTCAATGCTTTCACCAAGTTACCTTGTAAAACCCTGCTAGGGTCAAAAGGTGGCTGCCACCCCACCTGCTGCGCCATCCAGAATATGGTTTCCCGATTCAGATCACGCCGCACTTCAAACGAGCGCCACTTCTTGCCTTGTTCGCGTGCATCATACTTGTCACTGGTCTGGCTCCACTCATCCCACAGTCTGAAGCCAATATCATCATTACCCAATGAATGCAGGCTCAGGCCCACCTTCACCCAGTCGTGATAGTCGTCGGCTGAAAGCGTGGCGAGTGCCGATTGCAGCTCTTGGATTTGCTTCGGGTCGACCCACTGATTGCGATACGTTGGCACGGTCGCGCCTTGGCTTGCGGCTTTACCGACTAATAGCGCTAAGAGCTTAGCAGGTGCAGGCGCTAACATAATGCCCTCCTGCGGGTCACTCTCCCCTTCCCAGGCATACGCCCTGCCATTCGGGTGAATCGAGTGTGGAGCCACCACATACCCACCATCCCCTTTAATATCAATGCCAGCACTCAGCTTGCCCGAGCGAATCACTTGCGTCGTCGGGTACTGAAAAAAGAGATGGAAACCACCTGAACCCGTTAAGCTTTGCGGGGTATTCATCAGCTGTAAATTAATACCCAGCTCAGTACTCAGTTGATCAAAATCCTCATTGCCGCCATTGCGTGGATCTACATCGAGCGCAAACAGACCGGATTCAGCCCCCGTGACAATCGCTATATTCGCATCAGGGTATTGGGTCCACCATTGAATGATTTGATCAGCGTTGCGTGTGGCATCTTTGAAACCGTGCTGAGTGAGTGGGATTTTAGATTGAGGCTTTAAGGGAAAGACTAGCCAATTTAACGCTTCTGCGTAGTAAAGGGCAGCGCTTAAAAATGCATTGGTTGGCATATAATGCCCTGTTGTTGCTGTTGTCGTAGTGCCAGTGATCATTGCCCGATCCTCGTTAGTGAAACACCATCCCGCTGTTCAAGCGGAATAGAAATGTATTGAAAAACTCACCTTTCTCCCCGTACAGCTTTTCTAAGCGCTCACGATCTAATGCCGTGTAGCGCTTAGCGGGTAATTTTTTTATGTCACGAAAGCGAGAGGTTGGCTTTAAAAGTTCCATGTGTTTACTCGTAAAGCTCATAAAGCGCCGCCTGAAGCATTGGTCGGGCATGACCAAAAAACAGACGGCGGTTGATGAACTCTACGCATTAATAACCCTCCATATCCGGCGCAAAAATCACTGCACCGATTAACAACATCCCGATCACAAAGGGCGCTAGCACCATCGCTACAGCACCTACCACCATCCAACCCACCAGCCCAAACATCATCAACACCATTTGAATCATTTTTAAAATCATCACTATTCCTTAGTAAAAAGCCCGACTGTCTGGAGGAGGAGAGAGACAGTCGGGCGAACGAACCAACCCCAAAGAACGCCCCGCTGCCAGAGCGGGGAAATCGGCTATACTGAAAGTGCTAACTTTTCAATCACCGAAGGAAAAACCATGTCTGAAAAAACTGATAAAGAAATTGCCGCTGACATCTTGATCGCGGCTATGCAACCACAGGATGGTTCGCCCATTTGGAGATTGAGCAATGAATCGCTCACCAAAGAAGCGGCTATCGAATTCATTTGCTCATCGTTCCTGGCGCTTTTAGCGACGGTAAGGGAGCAAGATAAAGATAAGTAGCGGCATAGAGCGCATTTGACGAATAATCAGGATTCGCCGTCAGCATTAATTCTCTAGCTAAGCGGCGAATCCGCCATTCCAGATACAATTCCCAAAGCTGCTTCATCAATTTCACTTCTCACCTATCGTCTTGTGTAACGCTTTAACTCCGTCGTACTGCCTATGCTCATACAGAGCGTCGTCAATACAGCAGGAGACGTACTTGTTAATACTGAGCCGGTTCCGATGCGCTGCTTTCCGCAGCAGCTCTGCCTTCCATGTTGGTAGGCGTAACAGTGTCACCGCTTCCAGCGGCTGTGGCTTCCGTGCCATTGGGGTTCTCCTGTGTGGCCCCCTGTTCTTCTTCAAAAAATTGATGCCATTTAATACGGCCATTTGTCGCTGCTTCAAAACGCCTAGCTGTGCTATGTCTCGGCATAAAAATCTTTCCGTTTCTTCCATTCAGAAGTACAGAAATAGTCGATTGCCGAACACCAGATACTCTGGCTAGTTCTCGTTGAGAGCCGACTAGATCAATTGCTTGTTGTATTGCTTTGTTCATGGCTTATTTTGATAGTTTTTACTATCTAAAGTCAATAGTTTTAAGTATTTGATTAGTGATAGTTTTGTTTATAGGCTTGTCAACATGAGTACATTTGGTGAAAACGTAAGAGCGGAGCTAAAAAAACAAAAGCTTTCGCAAAGAGCTTTGGCTGAATCCATAGGAATCAGACAACCTTCTGTTGCCAACATATTGAGCGGAAAGACGAAAGACCCAAAACACGCTTTTTTGATAGCAAAGCGATTGGGTAAAACTGTAGAAGAATTAATGGGGGATGATATTGCTTTGCTCGAAAATAACGGGCAGGACTTCCGTTTGGAGCGCATCAATGCATTAGTTCGTCAGTTAGATGACCGCAGCCTCGACAAGGTATATGAGTATATTGAAACGCTTGCAGAGGCTAAAATGTTAAAAACCGCTAATCGTCCGAATCGTCGCGTTGACAGTTCAGATCACGAATAACTTCTTCAATGAAGATAAGTACATTTGACTGATCAAATTCACTTAATCCTGAAACTAGATTGATCAAGGTTTTAATTTTTTCTTCGCGTTTTTCTTTGTTGCTACCCATTCTGTACCCCTGTTTAGTTGGCAGAGGGCGATAGTGGAAGGTCTCGGTTGGTTGGTTATTTGTCAGAAGCTCTGTTGAGAAGAGATTAAGACGGAATGAACCCTGCTGCTTTTTGCTCTTGAAAGGCTTAACCCTGTTGAGAAGGGATTAAGACGGGCTTACATCAGTTCCAATGTTCTGCTCTAAAGTAACCGAGACCTTCCTCTACCGCCCTCTATTCTATCAAAAAGGATACCCTAAGTCGCGGCTGCTCTGACCCGTGCAGCCTGTGTTTGTAGTTGTTACGGATAAGACACAGATAAATGGTATTTGTTCGCCGATAAGCTTGGATTGTGACTTTTTCACGGGATGTTTAGAAATTAATTATCGAGGAACTAGATGAATCCAGAACCAGCGAGTGCATTGAATGGCTATATTGATCGGCTAAACATACTCAAAGAGCATCACCCGCTCAATCTGATGGCCTTAAAAACTATTGAGCGAGAAGCATTGCAACTCACCAATACGGATGCACAAACAGCTTATTCAGTGCTAGGTATCATCTATGCCATCAAGAATCAGGCAAAGGAATCCAAAGACTACTTCAAGAAAAGTTTGAATCTATCTGATGATCTAATCACTCGCGCAAACTTTGCCCGTAGCTTGGCTGACCTTCAATATTATCAAGAAGCACTGCAAGAGTATGAGCGCCTTGTGAAGCGTAGCATCACTCCCCAGTACCTTTATGATGCCGCCAACGTTGCATTACATGCAGGCTATCCTGATAAAACTATCCTGCTCAGTGAAAAGCTTGTTAAGCTACAACCTGAAACTAATCAGGATTCAAAATTAATGGGCATCACCCGTCTAGCCCGTATTGTCAAGCAAACCGGACTCAGCGACCAAGCGATTTCAGAGATCCATGCGATTGCTGAAGAAGTGATTCATGAGTTTGGCGTAAAAACATGGGCGGTCAACGCTTGGCTAGATACCTTTAGCGAAACACAACCTATGGTCTACTTTGATTTCTATGTTGCACCAGAGCACTCCTACAACATGATGAATCGCTTGATTGATAAATATGTTGAAAAGGATTATCCCGCACTGCTTGACGGAAAATACTTTATTAGCTTTAAGGCCAGTGCATGATTACCTATGCGGACTATCAGCGCATCGCTGAATCTATGCTAGGTGAGCATGAGCCTGAAAACCGAACAGCCGTTAGCCGAACCTATTATGCGGCCTATCATGCTTGCCAAAGCACATACATGACAGCACCCGACACCCAAGGGGGCATGCATCGCCGTTTCATCCAAGGTTTAATGAATAGCCACTCAACACTCGATAAGCGCATCGGTTTTAAATTGAACGCCATTTACGCACATCGCCTAACCGCAGACTATCGACTAGCTGATGATTTAACGAGAACCCATGCAAGTGACTGCATTAAGCATGCTGCCGATATTATTGAGCTGCTTAAATAAGCCGACCTGACATCTTGCCTCTCCAAATACTTCTCCATGTGAATTCAGCACATGGACTCACGCCTAAAAACCTAGCACAATACCTGCCAATAACAACCCCTATGTAGAGAGTAAGTTTTAACAACTAAGGAACTTACTTATGCGTCTTATTGCGCGAATAGCTCCACTCATACTTGTCATTGCTCCCACTACCCTATTCTCACACGGTGGCGGCCTCAATTCAGAAGGCTGTCACAACAACCGGAGAACAGGCGATTACCATTGTCACCGCAGCAGTTATAGGCCAGCGCCTACCCCTAGCTATACTGCTCCCAGTTACCCAGCCCCAAGTTACCTTTATAGCGCTCCTGCTCCAGTAGCCACTCCCAGCCTAGGGACTGATGAAAAGCTACGCCTTTTAGCCACCATTGCCAGTTTAGAAAGCTCAGTGAGTGACCTCAAAGCACAGAATGCAAAACTCTCTAGTGGAAGTAAGGTGTTGTTTGGGGAGTTGGAAAGGGTCAATGCGCTAGAAGATAAGGTACAAACACTGGAGTATGAAAATCGGCAACTTCGCTCAGCAAGGCCACAACCGCAGCGCGTAGCTGGCAATAACTGCCAAATCCAACTGAATGCCCTAAAAGCGAGTTACGAACAAAAGCTTGCTAGTGTTAGAAGAGCACCAGTGAATAATCATCAACCTGTTATTAACTTGAATAGCCTGCATTCACTTGAGCAAATGAATGTAAGGCTAGCCTGTTCATCTGTTTCGGGTGCAGCGAACTATAACCGATGCATTCAGCAGCAAGTTCAGGCACTGCAATCAGCACCAAGATTAAGGTAACCCGCATCAAGGCTAGGCTTATGAAAGTATCGCCATTAATAAGCTTGATTCGCTTTTTGTTCGTTTTTAACTAAAATTATAGGAGGGTATCGAATGGAACAGATAGAGGTTGGTTTTATGCTTGAGGGGGCTGAGCCTTTCAATGATAACAATATCAATGCCACATGGAAGGCTCATGTTAGAACTCATAGTGATACCGTTGTTGCCTATGTAAAGCCATTACCACCCAAAGAAATTTACATCGAATGTGTCTGCGCTATTTTAGGGCGTGCTCTTAACCTACCTATTCCACGCCCGCTTATTATTAGGATTGCTCCAGACTTAATGGAAACGCTGCAAACGCATCACCCGCTGGCCTTTGGCTCACAAGATGCAGGTCATCCAAGTTTTAGAAGGGCTTTTGATATAGATCAAGAAGAAGCGATTAAGCGACTCAAGCAGTTTTCTAAAGTGCTTGATGTGGGTGTGTTTGATGAATGGATTGCTAATTGGGATAGGAATATAGGTAATATTTTATATGATGGTGGCTCAGAATTTTTGTTTATTGATCATGGTTTAGCGCTTAGTGATGAACTCAGTCCTGATCAACCCGCAGAGCGAAACCAAGTGCTTAGCACCGTGGTTAGTGGTGTCAGCGAGTTTGAACGATTTAAAATCAATCGTGAGATAAAAACTGATATTCTGCCAACCTATCAGGACATTAGTTTTATAATGCTGTCAGACAAAACAAAAGCTAGCTTCTATCTCTCAGAAGATGAGATAACCCGCGTTATTAACTTTCTGCAGGCTCGCTTAACTTCAATAACAAGGCTGATAGCCTTACGATTGCAACTTATGCAGCAGGAGATGGTGATATGAATCCGCTACTACTAGATAGCTTATTTCCTAAAGCACCGCTTTATCAAGGCGCATGGCAAGCTATTTACATGGAGCCAATCGTAGGCTCTGGTGAAAAGATTACTATTGCTATCATGGCCTTGGGCATTGATAAAAAAGACACTAAGGTCATTCAAGCCATTAGGCCAGAATTAATAGATTGCTTGTATGGTGATCAGTCCGAAAAAATGCAGTCAATGATTAATTGGGTGATTGAATCAGCCATGCGTCAAGCGTCCTCTAAAGACGGACTTCTTAACTGGAAGCCACCTATGTCTGGGATTGAGACCAGCAAACTACACAAGGCTACTGATGATGATATAGATGGCATCATCAGGCAAGGCATGCGCTTTTCAGCAAGTCTTGGCACATTAGCTCAGGATGCAGAACGGGCAGAAGCTTATGATGAGCAATCAAAGCGCCATAGCGAAAGGTGGATCACTAGCATTACTGATGAGCTACGGCTAATTAACCAGCCATTAACCAGCTTCTTCAATAAAAAGGTATTTGTGCGATCAAATACCGTCCCAACTAAATATGATTTCCTAACAGATACTTATGTCTCAAACTTCGGCTTATTAGTTCCATCCAGAATAGGCGGATCACTCAATGTATTGAAGGCAAGGCTACTGGACTTAGAGGCACTCAGAAAAGAACCTCTCATCACCAAACCCCAATGCTATGAAATAATTATTGGACTACCATCGCTGACTGACCCAACGCTTACACCAAAAGCTAAAGATCGCTTGGGAGAAACACTAGAGTTATTTGGCAATCTAGCTGCCAATGAAGGCATTGAGGTATTTAAAGTCGAAAATGCACAAGCCGCTGCTCAACGATTGCATGCTATGGCTGCTTAACGAATTAACAGTTGCTCCCCGCCTCAATGACGGGGAGCAAACCCTCTAAACCCAATTATCCAGTCGTAGTCCCGCCACCCGCTCAAACTCCTTCAGATTATTGGTTACCAGCACCGCATCCAGCGCCAAAGCATGAGCAGCAATCAACATATCCAGACTACCAATCGTCTTACCACGGGCTTGCAAACTGTTCCGCAACCTCGCGTAATACCAAATCGCCCGCTCATCAAAAGGACAGATGTCCAAAGGCGCTAAAAACTTATTCAGCGCCTGCTTATTCCGCTCTGAGCCTGACTTCTCCACCCCAAACGCGAGTTCAGAAGCAGTAATGCTAGAGATAGCCAGCGCCCCTAATGGATACTGCTTAAACCGCTCAAATACCTGCACAGGTCGATGATTAATCACATAAATGCAGGTGTTCGTATCCAACAAATACATCACAGTAACGCCTCCCGCTCCTGCTCGCCCTGCTCACCTCGCTCCAGTACGAACCCGTCCTCAAACTCCGTCAGCGCTTCTTGCATGATGACCCAAGGATTATCCAGCGGCAACAGCAGCACCCCATTCCCAAACGCCTTCACCGCGACCGTATCCGCATTAAAGCGAAACGCTTTGGGCAGCCGTACCGCTTGACTACGCCCGGTCTGAAAAACCTTAGCCGTGTCCATGAGTCTCTCCTTAAATACCTATCAATGATACATATCAGCATAGCACCTTTGTGAAGAAATAACTAACCCACTGCTTTCTTACTCACAATCGAGGCAACAGGGATTCGGATAAACCCCGAACCCTGTTGTGCCACATACTCACCTCCCCCCAAATTCGGTGCGAGCATAATCACTTTCTTGCTTTTAGCCACTAGCCACCCCACCGAAACACACTGAATCACCGCCAACGCGGGCAGATCATCCAACGCACACCAGCTTGCTACAGGCTGCACACTATCCACCCACTCCACGATATAGAGCCTACGTAGTTTCATTGCGCGTTCGGGGGCTCTGGTGCTGGCATCCAATGTGAGGCATCGAGTCCAGCACCCAATGTAGCGAAACAGCCATCTACCGCAAAATACGTGCCCGCCATGACCAATCCATTTAGATACCCCAACATACTATTTTCTGGATGTTTACAAACAAAAATCACCCGCTGACCGTCTTTAGGTCGTACCACGCTACAGTCTATCCATTCTGCATTTTCCAACGCCCTACCCTCCACCCCTTCGGGTTAGTTTTAATCACCATGATTATACCTAATTTGATAGTTTTTACTATTGATAAATGATAGTTAAGACTATATATTTAACTCCATCAGCAGCGAACAAGCTGCAAGGCAAGCCAGAGAGCAAGCCCGATCTTTAAAAACCGAGTCACTTAGGATTGAAGCACTCCGATAGGGGAAGAAAGCGAATTCAAGTGAAGTTAAAAGCGCAACGTAGCGCTTAGTCAGTCACTCATTAAGGGTGCAAGGATTTAACAGGGAGCATTCAAGCAGTGCTCCCGATTAAGTCAACCAAGGAGCAGCACATGAGCGCAGCACAAACCATCACCCACGACTACCGCGCATCTTCAATGAAAGTTGATTACTACGCATTTATTGGGCAAAAACAGGAAACGACCATGAACGAACTCGAGCAAGCTTGCCATGCTTGGCAAGCCGCCAAGGAAGCCGAAGAGCAAGCCAAGGCACAGCGCGAAGCAGCGGCACAGCGTATTTTAGCGCTAGCACCTCCTACTAAGCAGGAGGGCAGCGAAAAGAAAGAGGTAGGTGCTTTTAAACTGACCGTGAGTGCAAGCCTCACTCGCACGGTGGACGATGAAGCGCTTTCGACGCTTGAGATGAAAGGCGTCCCCCGTGACGTATTGCAAAAGTGCTTTAAATGGAAGCCTGCACTCGACCTAACCGCTTTCCGTGTCTTTACCCAAGACACACCTTACGCACACTTGTTGCAAGCAGCCGTGATTGCCAAGCCCAGCAAGCCTACTGTGAAAGTGGAGATGTTTTAATCCCTTTTAAGCAGGGCAAATTTAATTGAACTCGATGGAAAATATATCATGGCAATCTCCCTTAGCTCTATTACTAAAGGCTTGCAACGCCAAGCCCCGCGCATGGTCGTGTATGGATCACACAAAATCGGCAAGAGCACGTTTGCTGCCAGTGCGCCTAATCCTATCTTTATTCAGACTGAAGATGGGCTTACAGGAATTAATACTAATAGCTTTCCATTGGCTACATCGTATCAAGACGTACTGGACGCGCTTACCGTGCTAGCGACCGAAGACCACGGCTTTCAAACCGTGGTCATCGACTCATTGGACTGGTTAGAGCCTCTCATCTGGTCTGCGACCGCCGCCCAACATAAGCAGTCAGATATTGAGAGCTTTGGCTATGGAAAGGGCTACATGCTTGCACTGGAGCAATGGAGCGAATTTCTAGCCGCACTCAACTACTTGCGAACGTCCAAAGGAATGGCCGTCATCCTGCTAGCACACCATACGATCAAGCGCTTTGATGCGCCAGACTCTGAACCGTATGACCGCTACCAAATCAAGCTGCACGACCGCGCTAGTGCAAAAGTGCAGGAATGGGCCGACGTAATTGGCTTTGCTAACCATCGTGTCGTGACTAAAGACACCGATGTAGGCTTCAACCAAAAGCACACCCGCGCCTTAGGCACTGGTGAGCGGCTCTTATATCTACAAGAGCAACCGTCTTTCATGGCTGGCAATCGCTTTGGCCTGCCAGCCAGCGTCAAGCTCGACTGGACTGCTTTCTTGGCAGCAATGCCTACTCACAACTAACTGAACTAACACACAAGGAACATCGAACATGGCATCTTTAAACATGAACTTCAACGCCGCCAACGTAGAACCCACCAGCAGCTACTCACCCCTCCCCAGTGGCGAATATCTAGTAGTCGCCGTAGCAAGCGACATGAAGCCTACCAAATCGGGCGGACAATACCTTGAATTAGAACTAGAAGTGCTCGACGGCAACTTCAAAGGCCGCAAGCTGTGGGACAGAATCAACCTCGTCAACAGCAACCCTAAAACCGTGGAGATTGCCCAACGCCAGCTATCGAGCTTATGCCACGCTACTGGAGTTATGACCGTTACCGACTCCTCACAACTCCACAACTACCCTGTCGTGGCAACCATTAAATACAGAGAGCCACAGAACGGCTATGAAGCCAGCAATGAAGTGCGCGGCTACCAAAAAGCCAGCGCTACCTCACCGCAAGCACCCCAGCAGCAAGCAGCAGCACCTACCACTCAAGCAGCGGGAGCCACCCCGCCGTGGGGTAGAAAATGACCCCTAGTGACAAAGCTCAGCGCTTAAAACAATTAAGCGCTGAACTAGCGTCGATTCAATCCGCTATCGACGCACTCAAACACCTACCCACTCATACCTATTGCGCTGATTGCTTGCACTCAGACAGGCACAGCTTTTATTGCAGCCAGTGGGCCGACGTAGTGCCGCCGGAATATCGGCAGCAAAACGACTGCCCACAATTTGAAGATGACATCCCCTTCTGATTTTCTTCTTGCCTGTTTGGACAGCAGGCAAGCGGAAACAAAGCAAGGAATTAACATGGCACAACTACCCGATAATACGAACACCACTCTTTATAAAATTGACCAAGCCGTCCTAGCCAAGCGTGACGACGGGCGACGCGCTCACTTAGGTGCATCCCAGATAGGTCATTCTTGCAAGCGAGCTTTGTGGTACGGCTTCCGCTGGTGCAAAGCGCCTGAACACTCAGGCCGCCAGCTGCGCTTATTCGCCCGTGGTCAGCGCGAAGAAGAGACCTTCGTCGAACTATTGAAAAGTGCAGGCGTCACCATCACCACTCACGATGAATCGACAGGCAACCAATGGCGCTTTTCAGCCTGTAGCGGTCACTTTGGCGGCTCAATGGATGGTGCAGCCCTAGGCTTAGTCGAATCGCCTAAGACTTGGCATGTAGCCGAGTTCAAAACCCACAATGCAAAATCATTTAAAGCACTCATAGAAAAAGGCGTACAAGCCTCCAAGCCCATGCACTACAGCCAAATGCAAATCTACATGCACCTATCCGGCATGGTTCGCGCTTACTACATGGCGGTGAATAAGGATGACGATAGCCTTTATGCTGAGCGCATCCACTATGACCAACCTCATGCAGAAGCACTGCTAGCCAAAGCAGCAAGCATCATCAAGGCCAACGAGCCACCCGCAGGAATTAGTACTGATGCAGGCTGGTACGAATGCAAGTGGTGCGACTATCACAGCTTATGCTTTGAGCAAACCTTGCCCGAGCAAAATTGCCGCACCTGCTTGCACAGCACGCCAGCTTCAAATGGCCTTTGGCATTGCGAAGCGACCGCACAAATGGGAGAGCCTCCCTACTTATCAGCAGATGATCAAAAGCAGGGATGCTCCATGCACCTATTTATCCCAGCCCTGATTAAAGGAGTCGCAGTGGATGCATGTCCAGAAGGCGAGTGGGTTGAATATGAACAAGACGGGAAAACCATCAGAAACAAGGCAGGTGGCACATGGGACTAGCACTACCCTCTAGTGAAGTCGTAGAGCGCTTGATTAAAGACCGAAAGTTGACATCACCCACAGAACCGCACACTAAAAACTTCAAATCGACTAGCCGCTCACGCCTAACCGTTGATGATTTACTCATCATTCGTAAGGTGGGTGAACGCACGCTCGACGGCTGGGATTTAGAGCCGGAGGCCGATGATGATTAACTTACGGGACTATCAACGTGAGTCGATTGATGCGCTCTATGCATGGTTCGGACAGCATGAAAAAGGGAATCCCCTTTTAGTCCTACCCACCGGAGCAGGAAAAAGCGTGATTGCGGCTGCCCTCGTGCAAGAGATTATCGAAAAGTGGCCGAGCCAACGCATCTTAATCGTCACTCACGTCAAAGAACTGATTGAACAAAACTACCTAAAGCTTATGGAACTGTGGCCGCAAGCCCCGGCTGGCGTCAACAGTGCCAGCCTCAAGCGACGAGATGCCGATAGCCAAATCATTTTTGCTGGCATACAGTCGATCTACAACCGACCCTATGAACTCGGCTGGTTTGACCTCATCCTCGTCGATGAAGCGCACCTGATCCCTGTCAAAACCATGACGGGTATGTACCGCACCTTCCTTGACCAAATGGAAAATATTAACCCCAGTATTCGCATTGTGGGGTTGACGGCAACCCCTTACCGCTTAGACGACGGACTGCTGACCGAAGGCAAGAACAAACTATTTCATGACATTGCATATGAAATCCCTATCAACCTCTTGCTAGATCGTGGCTACCTCTGCCCACTGACAACCCAACCGACAAGCACCCGCGCTAATTTAAGCAGCGTTAAAAAGCAAGGTGGTGATTTCGTCATTAGCCAGTTAGCCCAAGCGGTTGACCAAGCGGAGATTACTAAAGCGGCCATTGCTGAAGTGGTCGAACTCGCGAGTGATCGAAAAAGTTGGCTTATTTTTTGTGTCACCGTGGCACATGCTGAAAACGTGCGAGATGAGATTCGCGGTTATGGCATCCCGTGCGAAATGGTCACAGGTGAAACACCTAAGACAGAGCGGCACGACATTCTGACCCGATTTAAACGCGGTTCTATCCAAGCACTAGTGAATGTCTCAGTGCTAACCACGGGCTTTGATGCGCCCTGCATTGATTTAATGGTGTACTTGCGCCCCACGCAATCGCTATCACTTTATGTACAAATGGCCGGACGGGGTATGCGATTAAAAGAGGGTAAGGAAAACTGCCTTGTCCTCGATTTTGCCGGAAACATCGCCCGACACGGCCCCATTGATGCGATTAACCCACCTAAAAAGATGGAAGCGGGTGAATCCACCGCTGCACCGACTAAAGAATGTCCTAGCTGTGGATCTATCATGCATGCAGCGGCTAAGGAGTGTGCGGATTGTGGTTATATTTTCCCATCCAGCCCCAAGCACGAAGACAAGGCCAGCACGCTCGCTATCTTAACTGCTGAATCGCCCATTGAGCTGGAACAAGTCAGCGAAGTGATCTATAGCCGCCACCAAAAGGAAGGTAAGCCCGACTCTTTGCGGGTTGACTATTACGCAGGTTTTCGCCGAACCCATAGCGAATGGGTCTGTATTGAGCATGCCGGACTCGCGGGGAGTGAAGCACGTGCTTGGGTCGCCAAACGACTCAGTCCTGAAATAGTCATGGAGGAATTAAGCGAATACCCGATCAGAAAGCTAGACACCTTATTAGACATCGCTCACTTGCTGCAAAGACCTACCGCGTTAAAACTAAAGCAAAGTGGCAAGTTTAAGAAAGTTATTGAGTTTATATTTTAACAGGCCGCATTGTCGGCCTTTTTTATTTGGAGTTTACTGTGATTACAATTAGCGAAAAAGTTGAAGTGGAGGCAAGACAGAATAAGATTCTGCTCGATGGTCAAGAAATTGGAAAACTTGAATATGATAGCCGTAGAAAGGAAAACTACCGTGCTATTTTAACTATTCCCAAATCGAATCGAGAGAGGTTTTACATCATTGGTTATGGCACTAATGCGCATGATGCAATATTAGCTGCGGCTGAAAAAGCAGTACAAGAGGCAAAAACCATTTACGACAATGTAAATGAAATGGCACGCCGTATCAGTGATATTGGCGCACTGACGAATTAAGGAAATAAAAAGGAAATAAAATTGAAATACTTATTACTAAGCGCCCTGTGCGCTTTTTTTATGTCCACTGCTTTTGCGCTGGGTACGCTTGACGAGGAAATAGAAAGGAATAAAAAAGCACTAGAAGAATTTAAAACGCTATCTGACTATGAAAAATGCATCTACTTAAAACTAAGTTTTTGCAACGATCTTAAATAACAAAACTGAGTTAAATAAAAATGAACAATAAATTATTACTGACTTTATTAATTACATTAAGCCAATCAGCATTTGCACTGACCGAGCAAACCCCATGGGGTGTTTATTCAGAATCCGATGCAATCAACGATGCACTCTATGCACGTAGTGAAACATGTGAATATCAAGCGGATAAGGAGATTCGCCGAGCATTACCGAATATCAGCGCGATGTGTGCAACCACCCAAGCGCCGATGAACTGCGAAGTATCAGCAATTGAAGTTATCAAGATAGAATTTATTAAAGCGTGCGAGGCTGCGAAATGAAAACAGTTATCGCGTTTACAGTGATTGTTTATCTGATTATTTCAATACCTAATTCACAGGCTGGAATAGCTGGGATTATTACTTATTTGAAAGGTGAGTGTAACGAGCCGGACGAGAAGAAAGTGCAACTCTGCTCAGATCGGAAAACAGGAGAAATTTATTACATGTACAAAGGAGTGCGCTACGAAGACTATCCCATTAAATAAAAAAGGGCGCAATTAAGCGCCCTTCCCGACCAACCAAGGCTGCTTTACTTTAGACGGCAGAGCAGCCAAGGAGACTTAAATAGTATGAGTTTAAACAAAGTTTTAGACAATACCCTTCCGTATGGGGTTCGATTGTCTTTGTACATTGGCGCGTGGCTACTTGCCATTGTCATGGGCATTGCTGGAGTAAGTACGTACTACTCTAGCAATCCAAGTCCGATTGGTTTCATTAAAGCTGTTTTCATGTTTGCAGGCTTCTTATTAATTCTGCACGGTGCGAGTGGTATCTTATTTGACTCGCGCAAACCTGTTGGCTGGCGCTCCATTGCGCTTATTGTCGCTGTCTCCATGCTAGCTGTGGACACTTTCACTATCTCGCATGACCAGCAAACCGGTATCATGGAAAAAATCAAAACCAGCCAGCAGGCCGTTACTGACTCAGGCACTAAATCTCAACATTTGGCAGGCTTACGCAAAGAGCTAGCGGCTTGTCCAGAAAACCACTACACCAAATGCAAGCAGCCCTTACTTGCTGCGATTCAGCAAGCAGAATCAGACACCAGTGGAACAGCATTCAACGCCAATGCAGCGGGTGAAGAAGCGTACTGGGTAGCACTAGCGGAGTGGTTTAATAAAGACCGCTTGCCCGAAGACAAAATAGATGCAGGCCAAGTTGCTCTATATGTCTATGCGTTTTTAGGTTTCTTAGGTTCAGTCTTTATTATTTTGGGATTCGGGTTTTACGGTGCAACCACATCTGACCAGCAGCATTCACCTACTCCACTGCCACCCACTGGCACAGACGACACCACTAACAGAAGCGGTGAGTACCGCTCTACCAAAGTAGGGTTCAACTCCCCTGCTCCTGTGCCTACCGCAAGCAGTAAATCGAGCGTACCCAGAAGCGTATCCAAAGCGTATCCAACCCAGAACACGCATCGTGTTGAGCGTATCCAGAGCGTATCCACTACGCCTAGAGCCAGCGTATCTGCACCTGTAGTCACAATCGCAGCTCCCTCAGGCGCTCAAGCTGTGGCGGCTCAACGCTGGCACATGGACGGTAATACCGCCCTGCAAGCGTATCCTGATGCAGAATTACGAACAAAAAACGAACTTATTGAGCGTACAAGTACGCTTGATTTGAGCGTAGCAGAACCGGATACGCTCACCGATGGATACGCTCATTGGATTGAGGCTATTCAAGCAGGGCGCTGCGATACGCTGATTCGGGATACTAAACAGTGGGTACAAGATCATGGTTATGTCGAAGTTGGTAAAACTAAGCAGGCTCAGAAATTGGCTGAAGAATACTTTTCTAAAGCCGATCAAGAAGGGCGCATCCGTGTGATTGATGGCTGGAAGTCTGGCAGGTCTCGCAAATATGAATTAGTGAGGTAGTGAAATGAAAAATGCATTGCTAATAATGCTGCTAATTGGAATAGCGATATTTTCAGCTAGCCAAATTATTAACGCTCGTGCTGAGAGAGATGTCTTATTGCAGGAGCTGCTGAAATGAACGATGAACACAGTCTCGGACTAACCGACCCACGAATCATTCAAATTCTGAACCAGACGAAAGAGGGCAGAGCCAAACTTCAAAGCTGGCAGGAGCGCGAAGCGGCGGCAAAAGAAGCGCCTCCAGCTCAGTACAATGCGCCCACCTTATCACTGCGCAATTTAATTAATGCCCTCGTGTTTTCCGTGATGATTGCGGGGCTACTTACCTTGCTGATGATTGGCGCGATTGAGGTAGTGCGGTGGTTTTTTTAATGCCGCTATCTGTATTTTTACATATATTAGCTATTGTATTAGCGTTTATTGCCGCTTATCTAGGCTCAATAAATAATAAATGCTGGAGATTATGTGTAGTGCTGGCAATGCTTTGTACAATTATTGTTAATACGATTAACAACTAGCCCGTGTGTCGGGCTTTTTATTCTGGATGTAAATAATGACCGAATTAAACACCTATATATTTGATAGCAATAGGCACACTCATATTGTAATAATTTACGATTCATATTATTCAAAATACGAGCCTTTCTTCTTTGCATCAGAAAATGATGCTATTAATTTTTTAAAGGAAGAACTAAATACAGTACACGTTGATGATAAAGGCAAGTGCTGCATTGCAAAAATTACCAATAAAATAAAAATTGAAACAAGTGTAAATATTATTCGTAATGCTAACTAAAACCTTCTGGGCGTGCGTAGGCATATTCACGCCAATTTTAATCATGAGCCTAGCCGCTCTTTTCTGGCGCTGGTTTGGTGAGCAAAGAGAGTTGATTCGGAAGGCATGGGGTAAGAAATGATCGCTAGACTCGCAAATGATATTTGCCGCTGCACAGGCGAAACGGAAATAGACAACGAAGTTAGAATTTGCCCCGCTCGTGATAAATGCCTGCGCTATTTGGAACGCGAGACATTTAGAGGTCGGGTATATCAATATCCGATTATGACAGCGCCGGAGATTAAGAGTGACGGGTGTAGCAGCATGATTAAGAAAAGGAATAAGTGATGGATACAAAATATGTGTACGAAGTTCGAGACATAAGCAACGATGAAATCTACTACCCGCTAGGTATATTTCTAAACTTGGATGATGCAAAAAAACAAATATTGGAATTTGAAAAAGACCAAAGCATCGCAGATCGTGATGATGATTATGAGGTAATCTCTATTTACAGGCGCTCAATTGACTGGAGCCGCGATGGTACAGAGGTATTTTCAGTTCGCCGAGAGCGAAATTATCAGGAAGAGACTGGCAATTATTATTGGGAGGTCGTTGAGCAAAATGAGTTCTAGTGATGAACATACTAATTTTTACATAATTAGTGGTTAGTTAAAAATCATATACTTACGCTATGTCACCTTCATTGGTGAGGGAAACAGTCCTAATTAATGGGCATCCACAAATGGTAAAAATACTTGAAGTCGACACCGACATTTTTTTATACGCCTTTCGCTATTGCTTAGGTCGGCAAACATACTGTGTGCTGACAATCACAGAGCAGCTAAAACAGCACTGGCAAGAGCTAGAGCCGAAAGACCGCGCATTGATTAAGCGCGAAATCCGCG
This sequence comes from Thiolinea sp., assembly GCA_049290875.1. Taxonomy (GTDB): domain Bacteria; phylum Pseudomonadota; class Gammaproteobacteria; order Thiotrichales; family Thiotrichaceae; genus Thiolinea. The sequence goes on along the minus strand of JBATOI010000032.1, from coordinate 143,542 downwards.
AAAAGGAAAATCCAGTTTACGATGGAAATGGATTAGGCAACCCGAATATAGATAGACCGTACTGGCTCAAGATTTTAGAGCTGCCGGATTAGGAGGTTTAAATGAAATACATTTATGATTTTGGCGTGGTAGTCGATGGAGAATTTAACGGATGGTTCGGCGTGGTCATGGCTAATACGCTGAGCGAATTATTCTGGCAGATTGATGCTCATGTTGACCACTACAGCGTAAAGATAAAAAAGCGCACAAGAGCCTTCTCTTGTTGCGAATTTTCGACAGATGATGAAATGCACAAAGATATGGGTAAGAAAGAAATATTTTATACAGAGGATGGAGGCGATGACTGGAAGTATCTGACCGAAGAGTTTCCTAATACAGGCGATACTGTCTTCCACAAGCCAAGCCAAGAAACATGGCTCGTAGTCTATGCCGATTACAAAACAGGGAAGCTTTCTTGGTGTGGATGGCCTCAAGGTGGAGAAGCCGATATTAGCGACTGCACACTGATTAAAAAAGCAACGTCGGAAGAAATGCAGCAGATGATTACGCTATTCTAATTTTACAAATATCACAGCAAATTATCACAGCGCCCACCGAGGCGCTTTTTTTATTTAAAAAAAGGGGTTTATGATGATGCTTTACCCAGTGCGCAATGTAACATTAAAACGAGCTGAGCAACTAACGGGGCGCGATGCCTCCTATATTCGCCGTGCGAATGAACTATGCTTAAAACATCTAAAAAAGTCGATCTTAGTAAAAGCGAGTTGGATTGATGAAGATGGCATTAAGCGCGAAAGTTCGCCTTTGGTGAATTTGCCTACACTAGATGAGTGGCATGAACGCCAGCTTCTAGTTAATAATAGCAGCACTGAGGAACTAGGAGCAGTCGGCAAAGGCAAGCGAAGCCCAGAGCCACTGGTATGACATGGCTAGAAATGGATCAGGCGTTAAAGCTGCCACCAAGAGCAGCATTGAAATAACATTCATGTACAAAGGTGTGCGGTGTCGTGAGCGGATACCACTATCACCCACGCCAGAAAACCTGAAAAAAGTCCTTAAGCATAAAAATAAGATTATGGAGGCGATTGAGGAGGGTGTATTCGATTATGCACAGACGTTCCCAAAATCGACTCGTGCTAAGCACTTTATGTCACCTGAGCAATTAAAAGGCACAGTGACACTACGTGATTATTTAGAAGATTGGCTAAAACAGAAACAAACCGTTTTGAGCAGCTCAACACGAGAAGGCTATATTAAAATATTCAACGGGCATATCTATCCTGCTTTTGGCGATATGCCTATCAAAGACATTACCCGCCCATTAATACGCCAGTGGATTTCAAAACACGCAGTTAGTAATAAAACCATTGCTAATCGCCTATCACCTTTACGCGCCGCGCTCCAAGATGCGATGTACGATGGTTTTATTGAATTTAATCCTTTGTATGAATGGACATGGCGCAACAAAGAAATTAAAAAACAAAAATCACAATTAGACCCATTCAACAAAGAAGAGCAGCTAGCCATTATTAATTCTGCGCAAGGACAAGCTAAAAATATGGCGCAATTTTGGTTCTGGACAGGACTACGGCCATCTGAATTAATGGCTCTAGAATGGTCTGACTTTAATCAAGTGCAAGGCACTCTCACGATCAATAAAGCACGGACATCAGCATCAACAGTATCAGAACCAACCAAGACAGCCAGCGGCACTCGATTGCTAAAGCTATTACCACCTGCACTGGATGCACTAAAGCAGCAAATGGCTTTTACTTATTTGAGACAACAAGAGATTTTTCAGAACCCTAAAAGTAGTGAACGATGGGAAAGTGATAAACAAATTCGCAGCCAATGGAAGCCACTACTAAAGATAGCGGGTGTGCGTTATCGATATCCGTATCAGTTACGCCATACTTTCGCATCCATGATGATCTCAAGCGGTGAAAATGTGCGATGGCTGTCTAAATATTTGGGGCATGCTGATCTATCTACTACGATGCGCGTCTATGCGATGTGGCTAGATGATGCAGATTCAGAAGCTGGAATGAAGGCGTTTGCTATCTATGGCGAAAAAGCAGAATGACGACTTTAATGACAACATACACCCATGATTCAAAGCAAGTTCTTGATATAGAAAGTATTTTTAAAAAATGTGACTAGGGTTCAATTCCCCCCGCCTCCACCATTTACTAGTTTCACCAAGTAGCAGATAGACCCAAAACCCTTTACAGGCTGCAATCTGTAAGGGGTTTTGTGTTTCTAAATGAAATACCAACTCACCGACAGCGCTATAAAAGCCGCTAAGCCAAAAGAAAATGGTAAACCAATCAAGCGGGGTGAGAGCAAAACTAGCTAAATCTCTCCCCACCCGAATAAACCGAAAATCCCCCCTTCCGAACCCAGCCCACCAGCGTCAATCCCGCCTCTTCCGCATGCCTTAATGCCAAAGTTGTCGGAGCTGAAACCGCCGCAATCAATTCAATCCCAGCAAAGGACGCTTTATAAACCAACTCATGACTCGCACGACTGGTCAATAACAAAAATCCCTGCTGCGTATCAACACCGCGTTTAAACAAAGCACCCAAGAGTTTATCCAAGGCATTATGTCGCCCCACATCTTCACGCAAGCATTGAAGATTGCCCCCCATATCCGCCCATGCCGCCGCATGCACGCCGCCAGTGGATTGGTGCAAGGTTTGCCACTCCGGCAATTGGCTTAAAGCGCGTTCTAGTGCTTGGGGTTGAATGCGTAAGGTATTGGCGACTTTGGGGATGGGGCGAATGGCTTGTTGCAGGGTTTCTTGTCCGCATAAGCCGCAGCCAGTACGCCCTGCCATTTGCCGCCGCGAGGCTTTGAAGCCGTGAAAGGCTTCGGATGCAATATCGATATAGAGTTCTAAGCCTAAGGCTGACTTCACTACCTCCATATCGCGTAGGTCTTGGGCAGCGCTAATCAAGCCTTCGGTGAGACTAAACCCCAAGGCAAAATCGTCTAAATCCGCTGGAGTACCCAGCATGACCGCGTGGGCAATGCCGTTATAAATCAGAGCTAAGGGTACTTCTTCAGCGATTTGATCCTGTTGTTCGCGCCATGCTCCATTGGCATAGCGCTTAGCCACCACCGCTTGGGCAGTGGCTAAGTTATCGGTATCAAATTCCGCAGCACTCATGGGAGCAGAGCTTGTTGTTCCGCCTCCATCTGTGCGAATTCCTGTTGCCATGCGGGAACGTCCTCACAGCGTGCGACTTGCACGGCGGTGACTTTATACTCAGGGCAGTTGGTGGCCCAGTCGGAATTGTCGGTGGTGACCACATTCGCGCCCGATTCAGGAAAGTGGAAGGTGGTATACACCACACCCGGCTGCACCCGATTCGATATTTCCACGCGCATGCGCGTCTCGCCCGCCCGACTCGCAATCAGCACCCAATCGCCTTCATTAATGCCGCGATCTTCCGCATCCTGCCTATGAATCTCGAGCTTATCTTCCGAATGCCACACCACATTATTCGTGCGCCGTGTTTGCGCACCGACATTGTATTGGCTCAAAATCCGTCCGGTGGTCAAAATCAGTGGGAAACGTGCAGTAATCTTCTCGGTGGTCGGCACATATTCGGTGAGAATAAATTGCCCCAAACCACGCGTGAAGGTTTCAGTATGCATAATCTTATAACCTTCGGGATGCTCAGCATTGCAAGGCCATTGGATGCTGCCCAATTGATCCAGTTTTTTGTAACTCACTCCGGTAAAAGTCGGCGTTAGTGCTGCAATCTCATCCATAATTTCCGAAGGATGATTGTAATGCATAGGCACGCCCAAAGCATTTGCCAACATGACTGTACCTTCCCAATCGGATTTACCACCCAGTGGATCCATCACCTTGCGAATGCGTGAAATGCGCCGCTCCGCATTGGTGAAAGTGCCATCTTTTTCCAAGAAGGATGCACCCGGCAAAAATACATGCGCATATTTAGCGGTTTCATTAAAGAAAATGTCTTGAATCACTAAGCATTCGAGGTTGCCGAGGGCGGCTTGGATGTGTTTGGTATTCGGGTCAGATTGAGCAATATCCTCGCCTTGGATATACATGCCCTTGAAGGTTCCAGCAATCGCCGCATTCATCATATTCGGAATGCGATAACCCGGCTCAGGATCAAGCTCAGCCTTCCAATAAGCCGAAAACTCGTTACGCACCGCATCATTACTCACATGACGATAGCCCGGCAGCTCATGCGGGAAAGAACCCATATCGCAAGAGCCTTGCACATTATTCTGCCCGCGCAACGGATTCACACCCACACCCGCGCGACCAATATTGCCCGTGAGCATTGCCAGATTCGCAATGCCCATGACAGTGGTGGAGCCTTGACTATGCTCAGTCACCCCTAAGCCGTAATAAATCGCACCATTCGGAGCACTCGCATACAACCGCGCCGCGCCACGAATAGCTTCCGCAGGCACTCCGGTAACAGCCGAAACGGCTTCAGGGCTATTTTCAGTGCGCAAAATAAACTCACGCCATTGCGCAAAGGCAGGCTGTTCGCAGCGGGTTTTAACGAAGCTTTCATCCATTAAACCTTCCGTGACAATCACATGCGCTAGGGCATTAATGATGGCAACGTTGGTTCCGGGGGTGAGTGCCAAGTGATAGGCCGCGTCAATATGGGGCGCACGCACAATCTCAATTTCGCGTGGGTCAATCACAATGAGTTTGGCCCCTTCGCGTAAACGACGCTTAAGCATCGAGCCAAATACCGGATGGCCTTCGGTCGGATTTGCACCCATGACAATAACCACATCAGCATGCATCACCGACTCAAAGTCTTGCGTGCCTGCCGATTCGCCCAAGGTTTGCTTTAAGCCATAACCTGTAGGTGAGTGGCAAACCCGCGCACAAGTATCGACGTTATTATTTCCAAACGCCGTGCGTACCAGCTTTTGTACTAAATAACTTTCTTCATTTGAGCAGCGTGAGGAGGTAATCCCGCCGACAGATTTGCGCCCGTATTGGGCTTGAATACGCTTAAATTCGCTGGCAGCATAAGTCACTGCCTCCTCCCAACTCACTTCCTGCCAAGCATCGTGAATGGATTTACGAATCATCGGCTTAGTCACACGATCAGGATGAGTCGCATACCCCCAGGCAAAGCGCCCTTTGACGCAAGCATGTCCGGCATTCGCACCGCCGTTTTTATCAGGAACCATGCGCACTACTTGCTGACCTTTAACTTCGGCATTGAAAGAGCAGCCAACCCCACAATAAGCGCAAGTCGTGGTAACCGAACGCTCGGCTTGTCCCAGTTGAATCAGGGTCTTTTCACTCAAAGTCGCGGTGGGGCAAGCATTCACACAAGCTCCGCACGATACGCATTCTGAGCCTAAAAAGCTTTCGCTAGCACTAGCCGACACTTTGGAATCAAAGCCGCGTCCGCTAATGGTTAAGGCAAAGGTTCCTTGCACTTCTTCACACGCGCGCACACAGCGACTGCACACAATGCATTTGCTGGGTTCAAAAGTGAAATAAGGATTGGATTCGTCTTTGGCTTCGGCGTGTTGAGCGTCGAAATGATTGTCGCCTGCCATGCCATAGCGCACTTCGCGCAAGCCCACCACACCCGCCATATCCTGTAATTCGCAGTTGCCATTCGCGGTACAAGTGAGGCAATCGAGCGGGTGATCGGAGATATATAACTCCATTACACCTTTGCGAATCTCAGCGAGTTTTTGCGATTGGGTAACGATTTTCATACCTGCTTCCACGGGCGTGGTGCAGGACGCCGGATAGCCGCGTCGCCCTTCCACTTGCACTAAACACAAGCGGCAGGAGCCGAAAGAATTCAGCTGTTCGGTGGCACAAAGTTTGGGGATTTTTATTCCCGCTTCGGCAGCCGCACGAATAATAGTGGTTCCGGCAGCGGCGGTGACAGTTTGCCCATCGATTGAGAAGGAAACCGTTTCGCTAGAGCTGCTAGCGGGTGTGCCGAGGTCGATGGAGCTGGATTGGCAATTGCAAGACATACTGTATTCCTCACACCTTTGGCGCGGCAGTCAAGCCGAAATCCGCCGGAAAATATTTCAACGCACTCAACACTGGAAACGGCGTCATGCCACCCATTGCGCACAGCGAGCCATTAATCATGGTATCGCATAAATCTTGGAGTAATTCCGCATTGGCTTCACGATTTTCACCACTACGCATGCGCTCAATCACCTCAACGCCACGCACCGAACCAATCCGACATGGGGTACATTTGCCGCAGGATTCCTCCACGCAAAACTCCATAGCGAATTGCGCCATCTGCGCCATATCCACACTCTCATCAAACACCACCACGCCACCATGCCCGATCATAAATTCCTGTTGGGCGAAGGCTTCATAATCGAGAGGTAAAGTGAATTGCTCAGGCGGCAGATAAGCCCCCAATGGCCCACCCACTTGCACAGTACGAATTGGTTTGCCGGAGCGGGTTCCACCACCAAATTCATACAGCAAGTCGTGCAAGCTCAAACCAAAAGCCTTCTCGACCAAACCGCCGCGCTTCACATTGCCCGCCAACTGAAACGCCAACGTGCCACGCGAACGCCCCATGCCGTAATTAGCATAAAACTCCGCACCCTTAGCCAGAATCACCGGCACACTCGCTAAGGTGACGACATTATTGACTACAGTAGGTTTGCCGAATAAACCTTGAATCGCTGGGAGGGGCGGTTTAGCACGCACTTGCCCGCGTTTGCCTTCTAAACTTTCCAACAGTGAAGTTTCTTCCCCACAGATATACGCACCTGCACCGAGGCGCACTTCTAGCTCAAATGCTTTGCCAGAATTGAGAATATTCGTGCCTAAAAACCCTGCTGCTTGAGCATTGGCAGTCGCGGTTTTAAGCGTGGCAAACGCACGCGGATACTCAGAACGCAGATAGATAAACCCTTGATTTGCGCCCACCGCTAAACCCGCAATGATCATACCTTCGATTAAGCAAAATGGGTCACCTTCCATCAGCATGCGATCCGAAAATGTGCCTGAATCGCCCTCATCAGCATTGCATACAATATACTTCTGCTCGCCTTGCGCTTTGAGCACGGTTTGCCATTTAATCCCCGCCGGAAACGCTGCACCGCCGCGCCCACGCAAACCGGAAGCCGTCACAGCAGCCACAATATCCGCTTGCGCCAAGCTCAAGGCATTACGCAAACCTGCCCAGCCGCCATGCGCCTCATAGTCCACAACCGACACCGGATCAATCACACCCACGCGCGCAAAAGTCAGGCGTTCTTGATTTTTTAAGAAGGGGATTTCTTCGGTTAAACCGAGTTTTAAAGGATGATCGCCACCTTTGAAAAACTCGGCCTCAAATAAACTCGCCACATCACCAGCCCGCACAGGGCCATAAGCGATGCGTCCTTGCGCGGTTTCGACTTCGACTAAAGGTTCGAGCCAGAACATACCGCGTGAGCCATTGCGCGTGACGCTTAACTCAATGCCTGCTTGTTGTGCTTGAGCGCTCAAGGCTTGCACGACTTTATCCGCACCCACCGAAACGGCGGTAGTGTCGCAGGGAATATAAACGTGGTAACTCATGCCGCAGCTCCTTGGCGCAATGCCGCAATCAGCGCATCCAATTGTACGGTATCCATACGTCCTTGCACCTCATCGCCCACACACACGGCGGGCGAACAGGCACAATTGCCAAGGCAATACACGGGTTCCAAACTAATCGCGCCATCGGCGGTGGTTTGGTGGTAATCAATGCCTAACGCGGCTTTGGCGTGCGCTTCCAAATCACGACTGCCCATCGACTGGCAGGATTCAGCGCGGCAGATTTGCAAGGTGTGCTTGCCGGGCGGTGTGGTACGAAAATGATGATAAAAGCTAATCACACCATGCACCTCCGCCCGCGACAGATTCAGACTTTTGGCGAGTAACGGCGTGGCTTCAGCGGGAACATAACCGAGTTGGTTTTGGATAGCGTGCAGCATGGGCAGCAAAGCACCTGCTTGGTCGCGGTGAGCATCGATCAGCGCTTGAATGGTGGCAGTCATAGGAGCATCCTGATTATTTTACAACCGAGGTAAAGCAACCTAGAGCATTATAAATTGTTGGCTCTCCTCATCCTCCCAGCATAGGATAAGACCTTTGTTTGATAAAGCAGAAAATTTAGAAGAAGCGTTCGGATTTAGTGCATAATCTTTTACTCTCTAAAATACCTCGCACTAAACATACTCTACAAACCAAAACGTAAGTTTTTGCTGCATTTGTTATCACAATAACAAACTCTCTTAAGGCATAAATTCGGTAATATAGAGGTAAATATAGATACGTCTACTAATACCCTAGGAATTTAGCCCTTGCTGTTGCAACCTACTCATTACCAACATCCCTTCCCATTTTTTGCGGTGGACGCCACCTTTTCTGAAGCGCAGTGCACGATGCTTGAGCAGCTTTTTGGGCAGGATAGTGAGTGGCAACATCGGGATGGGGCATTTTATCGCTGTGCATTGCGTGATGTGACGGCGGCTATTCCGTTGGTATTTCATACGGAAGTATTGGCTAGCATGCGTGCGATTACAGGTTTGCCGCTGGTTAATCAGTTTATGGTCACGGCACAACGTATGCTACCCGGACACGTGATTGGCATACACAGCGACCGCCCGCTCTTGGGCTATGAGATAGCGCGTTTGGTGGTACAGCTCAATAAACACTGGCAAGCAGAGCATGGTGGGGTGCTAGAGTTGTTTGCCTCACCAGAGGGTGAGGCAGTATTCAAGGTGAATCCTGAATACAATAAAGCCTTTGGCTTTGTGCTGCATGCTGAGTCTTATCATGGTGTTACCGAGGTCACCCAGCCGCGTAACACGGTGGTTTTTAATTTTTGGCATAGCGCGAACACGCCTGAACTTGCAGTACATCTTCAAGCCTTATTTACCAACCTGCATTTCTCTGAGTTACCCGCTGCACTCGATCCTATTGCTGCCGCGGCGGAAACGCGTTTGCCGGAAGATGTGACTTATTGGGCAGGTACAGCGGCGATTGCGTTGCAACGCTGGGGCTATGATGCGGCTACGGTGATCAGTGGCTACCAACACAGTGCGGGCATTTCGGCCTGCGATACCCGTGATGCAGAAACCTATGCGGCTGTGCTGCTAGCGGACTGGGTGGCGTATCTGTATCGGGAGGTCTTTGATCTGGCGCGTTGGGAGATCTTGCGCAGCGAGCTTGACGGGAGGGAGAGATTTCCACGCTTGAGGGCTATCTGGCAACTGTGTTTGCCACAATAAAGATTTTTTAAGCACACTCTTGATTTTGATATAGTCAAAAAATGCACACCAATTGAGTTTTACTCCTTCTGAACCCCCAAGGCCACCCACAAACCCGAAGCCAACATCACTAACCCCACCCACCAAAAAGTCACTTCCAAACTTTGCGCCCATTGTGCAAGTAAGCCCATGCATAATGCCCCTAGCGCATAGCCGAAGTCGCGCCAGAAACGATAGACACCGAGTAAAGTGCTACGTTGTGCGGGCGGACTCATATCCGCTACCGCAGCGCCTAAGGTTGGATATAGCATTGCCATACCAAAACCGATCAAGCTTGCTTCCAGCATCCAAAGCCATGGGGAATGGGTGAGCACCAACAACAAAACACCAATACCGCATAGCCACATACCACCCACAATCAGAGGTTTGCGACCGAAACGATCCGAAGCGGGGCCGGTAATCAGTTGACTTGCCCCCCAGACTAGCGCGTAGACACCCACAATCGAGCTACCCTGCACTAGAGTCAGTTGTTGCAAGACGAACCAAATGGGCAAGATGATCCACACCAAAGCATCGGTGAATTTCTCCACTAATCCGGCTTGATTAAGCGCTAATAAACTACGATTTTGCCAACTGGCATAAAGGAAGGCTTGAGCGAGTGAAAGCGCTGGTGTGGGTGCTATGCTAGCGGTGTGCGCCAATGCCCACGGGCGCGTTTCTTTAATGAAAAAAATAGCCATCAATAATCCTGCGACAATCACGCAAGAGCCAAATAAAAATAAGCCTTGGCGTGCGCCATAAATATCAACTAGCCCCGCCGTAATCACCCCCGCCAAACCCACTGCCGCATAGCCAGAAAACTCATTAATGCCATTCACTAAACCTTTCTGGCTAAGCTGAGCCATATCCAGTGTGCTATTCAAAGTCATCGACCAGCATAAACCCTGATTGATACCCAGCAAGGCCGTCGCAAACACCACCCAAGCCCAAGTGGGCGCATATAACAGCAATAGTGGAATTGGCAAAGCCATCAACCAGCCCGCGATAAGTACCTTTTTCCGTCCAAGCCGATCGGATAAGCGCCCCGCGAACAGGTTCATCACGGCTTTTACTGCGCCAAAAGTAACCACAAACGTGGTGAGCAAGAAGAACTGCTGCCCGCCTAAACCAAATTCTTGTTCGGCCAACCCCGGAATCACCGTGCGTGTCATGCCAATCGTCAAGCCCACCAGAAACACTTGCAAGAGTTGCAGCAGAACTTGCGGGAGATTGGCGCGAAGACCGTGTTGCAGTGCGGACATACTGAAAGCCTAATAGGAAATTCAGGCAGCATAGCGAAGCACATACAATCATTCAACTGATTGATTGAGTAAGGCCCTAATTGCTTATTGTAAGTACTAAGCACTCATGCCATCATTCAAGTGATCCATTGAATGAGAAAATTCATGCAGCCCAGCTTCAAACAACAAGTTAATTCGCAATTCGCATTGATTGCCCAAGCGCTCGCTTCGCCACAGCGCCTCGAAATCCTCGACTATCTAGCACAAGCAGAGCGCAGCGTTGAAGAGTTAGCACAACTCACCCAGTTAAGCGTTGCCAATACCTCGCGCCATTTGCAAACCCTCAAGCAAGCGGCCTTAGTGCAAGTACGCACAGCAGGCAAGCATCGACGCTATCGCCTTGCAGGTGATGATGTTGTGCAATTAATCAGTAGCTTGCGGCGTACTGCCGAGTTGCATTTGGCGGAAGTAGAACGCCTTGCGCAGACTTATTTGAACGATAAAGCCGCGCTAGAAGCGATTAATGCCGATGAGTTGCTAGCACGGATGGCACGCGATGAAGTGACGCTGTTGGATGTGCGCCCTTATGCCGAATACGCAGCAGGCCATATTCCGGGAGCGGTACATGTCGCGCCTGACGAGTTAGCAAGCCAATTGCAAAGCCTTGATGATAGCAAAACCATCGTGGCGTATTGCCGTGGCGCGTATTGCGTGTATGCCTTCCATGCAGTGCAAACCTTGCAGCAATACGGTATTAGCGCATTGCGTTTAGCCGAGGGTTTGCCAGAATGGCGTGCCGCAGGTCTGCCGGTGCAGAGTGTGAATTAAGGAGTTAGTCATGTTTTTTATCCAACGCCCTGCGCCTTCTGATCCTTCCTCACTCGCCTACTTTTTCGGTTGTGGCGGCAAAGGTCACTCGATAGCTGTCGATATTCATGCTGAAGATGTGGGCTGGTGTTTAGAACAAGCCACCAAACAAGCTGTGAAAATTGACTACATCATTGACACACATATTCATGCTGATCATTTATCTGGCGGACGCGAATTAGCTCAACGTGCTGGTGGGCAATACTGCCTACACGCAAGCGCAGCAGCGCAATTTGCATTTACTCCACTTCATGATGGGCAACTCCTAGAAATCGGCAATGTCAGCGTCCAAGTGCTGCATACTCCCGGGCATACTTTGGATAGCATTTGCCTCTTGGTCTCAGACAATCGCCGCAGTGCTGAACCGTGGTTTGCCTTGACTGGGCATACCTTATTTGTCGGGAGCGCGGGGCGCCCTGATTTACGCGGCGAAGAAGAGCGCATGGGCGCATTGCTGCATGACTCGTTATTTCATAAATTACTCAACCTGCCCGGACAGGTCGAAGTTTATCCCGGAGCACAAGCGGGCAGTGTGTGTGGCGCAGGTATATCCGGTAAACCATCCTCTACCATTGCTTTTGAAAAACGCTTTAATCAAACGCTGCTCACAGATAAAACACAATTTATCGCAGCTATCTTGGCTAACTTGCCGCCAGAGCCTGTCGGCATGGCGGAAATCCTGCGGCGTAATGCGAGTATTTATTAGGCACTCAAGTATTACCTCAACATACAAGTCCCGCTTTAGTACTAAAATCAGTCCAGCAACTTGGTAAACATTTTGCCAACTTGCCTGATATGACTAAATCGAAACCCTTGCAATGAGGTGATTATAATGTTGAAACTAGTCGGCTGTTTGGCCATTGCACTGCAACTTTTCAGTGCTACAGGTGTGCAAGCCTCATCTTGTGTGATTACGAGCAACTCTATCGCGGGCGTCAAGGTGGGTATTAAAGTCAGCGACATTAAAAAAGTCCTGCCCAAAGCGAAATTAAAACGCAGCTCCGATGGCGAAGGCCTTGCTTTAATTTCGGTGTTAGTGAATGGCAAAGAACTCATGCAAGCTTATGCCAATGAGGAAAATCCCGAAGCAAAAATCAATTTAACCAAAAAAGTGGTAAGCCTTGAAACCCTCAATCCCCTTTGCAAAACCAAAGATAATATTGGCCCCAGAGTATTCACATCGGTAGCTGCCAAAAAATGGGGAGGTGTAAAAGAAATTATGAAATCGGAAATCGAGTCGCGCGAATATATTACCTTCAAGCGCCAACCCAAGGGTTTGGAGCTGCGTATTGATTACAGCGGGATTTATAAAGCGGGCGTGAATACCACCACGCGCTATAAAAAGAACTCTAAAATTTATTCGCTTAGTATTGGTGGTTAAGGGCGCGGAAAATCCACCTTTTTTCTCCAGCAGTTTTATAAAACGCATTTGCGTTTAAGTATGGATATCTGCGCACCTACCATCGTGAAAAACTGTTATTTGAGGCGTGTTTAGCCGCGAAACAGCCTGTAGTGATTGATAATACCAATCCGCCTAAAGCTGAGCGGGTGCGTTATATTTCTGCTTTGAAAGCGCATCAATTTGAAGTGATGGCTTATTATTTTGATGTGCCATTTACCGATTGTGTAGCACGAAATGCGTTGCGCACGGGCAAAGACTGCGTGCCAGAAGTGGGCATTAAAAGTGTGGCGAAACAAATGCAATTGCCCGATTTAGACGAAGGCTTTGATGCGATTTATCGCGTCCAAATTCAACACCAACAATTTATCATTAGTGCATTTGGGGAAGCTCGTGAAATTTGATGATTTAGATAAGAAAATGCGCGTGTTTGAAATGGCGCATGATGTTTATGTCTTGCCAGAAATTTATATGGTGGCACGCATTGATGGGCGCAGTTTTACCCGTTTGACCAAGGAGACGCATGCCTTTGAAGCGCCATTTGATGTGCGGGTACGTGACATGATGACAGGCACGATTGAGCACTTGATGCAATGCGGTTTTAAAGTGGTCTATGGCTACACGCAAAGCGATGAAATCTCGCTGCTGTTTAGCTTGAACGAAGACAGCTTTCAGCGCAAAGAACGCAAATTTAACTCGGTATTAGCAGGTGAAGCGAGCGCGAAATTCAGTCTGCTATTGGGTGATTTAGCGTCTTTCGATTGCCGTATTTGCCAACTACCCACTGTGCAATTAGTGGTCGATTATTTCCGTTGGCGTCAAGAAGATGCGCACCGCAATGCACTGCACGCGCACTGCTATTGGAAAGCCCGCAGCTTAGGTGCGTCAGCTAATCAAGCCGCTACCTTATTTTCCGGTAAAAGCATAGGAGCCAAAAATGAATATTTATTCCAGCAAGGCATTAATTTCAATGAATTACCCGCTTGGCAAAAACGCGGCACGGGTGTTTATTGGGAAAGCTTTAGCAAGGATGGCTTGAATAAGAAAACGGGTGAAAGCACACAGACCACGCGGCGGCGTTTGAAAGTGGATTATGAGTTACCGATGAAGGATAAATATGACGCATTTATTGGGCAGTTTGTCGCGCCAGGCTGAGTCAGTTCGCTACAAGCTGTGCCGTGATGCTAATATGTTGTTGTAGTGATCGAGGAAAGTTTTCATGACTGATTTTGCACATAGCATCCCCATTTTAGCCTCTTTGAATCTGGCAGAAACTGCGCAGTTTTATACGGACACCTTAAAGTTCGAGGTCGTAGGTATTTATGAGGATTACTTGATTGTTCGCCGTGATGAGATGGAAATCCATTACTGGCTATGTAACGACCCCAATGTGCCACTTATGACAGCTTGTTATATTCGTGGTGGTCAAGTTTCTGCTTTGTTTGAGGAGTTTAAGCAAGCGACCTTTAAGAGTGGCAAACTCAGTGGTTTTAGTGTGCGTGCATGGAATATGAAAGAGTTCTATATTCATGATTCTCATGGGAACTTATTGAAGTTTGGTTGTAACCCAGATGAAGGCGAATAGAGCTGATAGTTCAGTAGATTGTTTATTACCCTAATATTTCCCTAAGATCACTGACCAACTTCGATCAAAAGCCCCTCCTCAATCCAGCGCATCACAAACCCAGCCAGCCTCGCTGGAGCCTGTGACTCATCCACCCACTCGCAAAGCCCACTACAAAGATCGGCAAACACTTCGCCTTGTAAAGCATGACTCAGTGCCCACGCCTCATCTGGCTCTAGCGAGCGATAATAGGTCAGTAATTCTTTACGCCAGATCAACCACGTTTGCGGGTATTCCTGCTGTAGTGCTGGTATAGGTTCGCTCCCTTCATCAATCGCCGCCCACAACTGGCAGGTATTCCACTCGAAAACGAGACACTGTACGGACGGGTGAAACTTAAAATGAATTTCCTCCCATCGCTCTGGCGCTATGGTCTGCAAAGCTTGCAAAGTTACAGGCTCAAGGTCGGCTGAGTCAAATGAATGGCGCAAGGCCCATTCCAACGCTGCCATCTCGGCATAGAGGGGAGTCTCTACCTCGTATCCACGCAAAAAAGCGCTCAACTGATCACCGAAATAGCGTAGAGAAAAATGCTGAGAGGGATAAGCTTCTATATACGCTAGTGCCGTTTGGTGGAAAAGTTCATCGCCCATCAAAGTATGCACCGCCGGAAAAGTCTCTGCCAACGCATCAATCAGGCGGAAACGGTAGGCATTGGAATAGATATCAAGGCGCTCTTGCGTGTCCCCCTGTTGGCTAGCGGCAATATGGGGTTTGATTGCTCCATCCTCGCGCAATAGCCATTGCAGCATCTGTTGCTGTAACTGCGCCAATCCGACAGCGGCTAAGTTAGATTCGCTTTTAGGCAGCATAAGAACCACCCGCATTTTGCTGGTAAATGTCGCGTGCTACTTGTAATTCATCCAACAAAACCTGTAGTTCGGGGATATTGCCATCACGCTCGATCATGGTTGACACCATGCCATAACGCTTCACGGCTTCTGCATACAAAGTCCAAACCGGATCAGCCACCGCTTGATCGTGGGTATCGATAATGTGATTTGGATATTGGCTGTAGCCCGCAATATGGTGCTGCTGGATACGTACTTTCGGCACACCATCCAGATAATCCAATGGATCAAAGCCATGATTAAAAGCACTGACGTAAATATTATTAATGTCCAACAACAACAGGCAATCCGCTTCTTCCGCAACAGCCGACAAAAACTCCCACTCACTCATAGTGGACTGGGTGTAGGTAACATAACTGGATAAATTTTCGAGCAAAAAAGGATGCTCCAGATAATCTTGTACTTGTTTTATACGTCTGACGACATGGTTTACAGCCTCTTCGGTATAGGGCAAGGGCAAAAGGTCGTGCGCATTGATACCACCCTGACCTGTCCAACATAGATGGTCGGAAATCCAATGCGCATTTGTGCGCCGAATCATGTTTTTTACTTGGCGCAGGTAGTCAAAATCCAGCGGATCGGTTCCCCCAATGGAAAGAGAAACGCCATGCATAACCACCGGATAGCGCTCGCAGACTTGATCCAGAAAATATAAAGGCTTGCCACCCGGCACGAGGTAATTTTCTGTCAGTACCTCAAACCAATCTACTTGCGGCAAAGTATCCAGCACAGTGGTGTAATATTCTTTGCGCAAACCCAGACCGAAACCCAAAGGTGGAACAAGCTTAGCCATGTTTATCTTTCCATGCCTTTTTGAAAATCGCCCCTACGGAATACGCAGGGACGTGTTCACTTAACGCCCTGCCCTAACTAACGACTTTACCACCTTTGGCATCACACTCAGCTTTGGTGGAAGATACCCAGCCCTTGCCTTTACAACTATTTTGTCCCTTGCAAGAACTGCTGGCTGTCGCGCAATCCGACGTGCCTTTACACGAATTGATACCGCTGCAATGTACGCTGGCCTGTTTCATACTCATATCGGATGAGCTGCCGGAATTGCTCGCACAACCTGATAGTATCAAGGTGGCTGCAGCAGCGGCCATTGCCGTAGTGGTTAATTTTTTAACAGTACTCATAATAGTCACTTCCATCAATTTGTTGAGAAACTTTAATTGGGCAGCAGGGCGCACCATACTCAAGGGTAATACGTGTGAAATAAGCTAGTGGATGCAAAATCTCTCATAAAAATCGATAACGGCTGGATACAAAAAGCATCCTGTCCCTATCTCTAGCCAAAAGTGACAAATTGCTGCTCGCTCGGATTTTTGTAATTAAAGAGCAATACTTTGCTTAGCGTATAGCAAAATTGTATTCTAAACCGTTTTACTAACTTCTAATTCTTTAGCTGTTTGAATCAAAGCACTCACCAAGGGCGACCAAGGCTCCCGTCCCGCCACCACCAAGCCCGTTTGTGAGCTAAACGTCGGTTCAGTCAAGGGTAATACTTTCACGCCTGCAGGCACACCAATCAGCTCCAATACGTTCTCTGGCAAAATCGCCGACCAACTCCCCGCCGACACATGCGCGAGCATGCTAATAATTGAATTGGTTTCCAAACTCGGTTCCGCGCTATAACCCAATTGACTGAAAATCGCGTCGATCATTTTGCGATTTTGCATATCAGGGGTGAGCAGGCAGAGCGGCGTGTGGGTAGCTTCGTACCATGTAATGGCTTCACGATTGGCGAGTTCACTGTCGAGTGGGCACAAGAACACATGATTTTCCTCCCACAATGGCAGGGTAAACAGTTGCTGCTGCATGCCCGATTCGACGTACATAATCCCCGCATCAATATCGAATTGCTGCATACGTTTAAGGATTTCAGCCGTGCCGAGCGAGCGCACTTCGAGATTCACTTGTGGGTGTTGGCGGGCAAAGGCGGCAGTGAGACTTGCAACTACGGTGAGCGCGGTCGGAATCACACCCAAGGTCAAATGCCCGGTGAGTTCTTCGCGCAACGAGCGCAATTCTTGACGCAAGCCCTCAGCGGTACTCGCCAAACGAATCGCATGCTCCACCACACATTGCCCTTCGCGCGTCAAACCACCAAACGAACGCCCGCGATTGACTATCGCCACGCCTAATTCCAGCTCAATTTCCCGAATCGCAGCGGATAAAGTGGAGGGTGAAATATGGCAAGCAAGCGCAGCACGACCGAAGTGTTTTTCGCGTGCTAAAGCAATCAGATAGAGGTATTTGCGCGAGATCATGGGCTTGATTGTGCCAGCTCCCGACCAGCATGGCTAATGATCTAACAGCTTAGTGGCATGCAGCTTCACCCAGCCAACACCTATAATTAACCAAACTGTAACCATTTTCTGCTAAATAAGCCTGCTATCAGGAATAGTTGAACGTTTTGGTATGTATTATGCAGCAATTTTTAAGCCGTATAGTTATTACTTTGACAGCAGACAAAACCTTCAATTCTTTCAATAACTTGTGCTTTAGGGCTAATAGTACAGTTGGCTTTAAAGTGCCTTAGGAGCGTGCAATGTAGTTGGATTTGCACTTAAATTGGGCAAATTCTCTTGCATAAGGAGGATGTTATGTTGAGTTTGAAAGATTGCGCAGACTACTGCGACCTGAACGATGATGAATTAACTGCTATTCAACGTGGAGCCCATGTCGACTCTTTGGAAGCCTGCGCGATGGCGCATGATGCCGAACAAAACCCACAAAACTCACGGCGTATGCTCAAGTATTTACAGGAATATTTAGAGTACGTCGAAGGCAAAGAAAGCGATCAGCGCTCCCATGAAGTTCATCATGTGATTGATCACTTTATTAAAAACCACCGTTTGATCTGATCATCCTTAATCAGCATTCCTGTCTGCTTGGAGAGGAATGCTTTGCAAGTAACCAAGCTGTCATCATTCTCCTTTATATAAGGCTGTTATCGATACGAGCTGATTATTTTGGTATATAATATGCGCCTCGTTTTAAGCCCTATCATTTTTCGCCACAACCGCCCTATTAAAAATCTCAAGCCCGTGCAAGGTGCTTAGATTTGTTCTTAAATTACGCCAACTTGCTTGCACAAGGATTCTATTATGTTGAGTTTTAAAGATTTCACCGATTATTGCGACCTGACTGAAGACGGCTTAAGAGCCTTACACAGTGGAGCACCTGTCAATGATTTGGGTACTAGCACGCCGCCTAAAAAGGCCAACAAACCGCAAACCCCACAGCAGACCTTGCAGTATTTGCGGAAGTATTTAGATTTTGTTGAGGGGAAGAAAAGTAAGTAATAACTGAGCCAACTTTGTTTAGACTGAACTTCTCAATGTGGATTATTGCTCACAGCTACTTTGCACTATGAGCTACTCCAAATACCGCAGCCGCGCCAAATGCTTATGCAGCGAGAATTCCAACTTCCCCGACCAATTCGCCGCCGCTTCTTTTAAGACATTACTCGCTTGATAATTTGCGACTTTTCCAGCGAGGATTACCCAGTTTTTGCTGCCGGTTAACACGCTGCGCACATCGGCGAAATGTTCATGCAAGCTGGCGCGTAGATAAAGATCATCTTGCTGCTCCTGCCAGCAATTCAACACTAACCAGCCCTGTTCTTTTAATAAGCTTGCACAGCGGCGAATGAAATCTTCGCGCAATTGCACATCGGCTGTCCCCGTTGCATCGTATAAATCCGCAAAAATCACATCGACTTTGCGCATCTCATTATCGAGCAGAAAGGCATCTGCATTCTGGTTAATCAATTCAATGCGCTTGGCGTTGGGCAGTTGGAAATAACGCTGCGCCACCTCAATCACCTTGGCGCGTAGTTCAACGGCAGTGATGTGAATGCCCGAAACCGCGTGATACAAAGCATTCACTAAACTGCCGCCACCCAAACCCAATAACAACACCCGCTTGGGATAGCAAAACAGCAAGACCAATAGCATGGCTTGGGTATAGTCATATTGAAGAATATGCGGTGCGGCTTTTAGGCAGCGGCTTTGCTCGTCATGGGTGGCAAAAGCGAGGATGTAGCATTCGCCATCATCTTGCACCGTGACCGAGCCGTATTCGTCCTCCATTTGATACACTGTTTTCATTTTACACAACGAATTACGCTCGCCACCCGATAACGCCCATAACGCAATAAACTATTCAAAAACGGCTCCAAATCGCCTGCACTTTGCGACACAAAAACGACTTCATAACAGGCATCACCCGTGGTTTTATAAGCGGCCTCCACGCGCTCATCCTGCTGCAAAAACTGCTCAAACTCCTCAAAGCGCGACACACTCATAAACACTGCAATCAAATGGCGCTCGACATTGGCTTGGCGGATGGTATATCCACTAATCACCCCCTGATCTTCCAATTGTTGTACGCGCGCGGCGACCGCCTGCCCTGTTAAGTGCACCTCTTTGCCTATCTGCTGCCAACTCATACGGCTATTGGCTTTCAGACATTTCAAAATCGCTTGATTCATTGCATTCATCATATTTTCAAACTGGAAGTTTTCACGGCAAAACTCTTACAAATCACTATTCAATTACTCACTAGCAAAGCCTAAGCTGTGCGCATTCTACCGAAAAGGACAAGAGCATGAGCAAAGCTTTATTAGTGATTGATATCCAAAATGATTATTTTCCTGAAGGTGCATTTCCGCTGTGGAATGCCGAGGAAACTTTGCAACAGATTGAAAAGGCCATTGCCCAAGCGCAGCAAGCTAAAATTCCGGTGATTTTGGTTCAGCATATTGCGGATAAAAGCAAAGGACTTTCGCCCTTTTTTAATGAAGGCACGCAAGGTGTTGAGCTACATCCACGTCTTTTAAAAGCCGCACCGAATGCGCCGATTGTGCGCAAAGCCTTTGCGGATAGTTTTGAGCAAACCAATTTGGAAAGTACTTTGCAAGACTTAGGTGCAACTGAACTCTTAGTCTGCGGCATGATGACGCAAAATTGTGTGACGCACACCGCGATTTCCAAAGCAGCGGAGAAATATCAGGTGACGATCTTAAGCGATTGCTGTACTACCGTGAGCCAAATGATTCACCTGATCGCACTGAATGCAGTTTCAACGCGCTTAAAATTAGTGAGTAGCGAAGAGGCACTTGGTTAAGCACAAGTTACAAATTGGATGCGCTTCAAAAAGGTGATTGCTTCGTCATAATCGTGCACTAGAAAAGCGGTGTAGGCTAAACATTAAGCCATGCTTATCCTCCTAAAATCGTAAGACTATTAGCGTACTTTAATTACCACCTTACCTTTGGCTCGCCCGCTTTCCACATACGCCAGTGCCTCATTGGTTTGCTCAAACGCAAAAACTTTATCAATCACAGGGCGAATCACACCCGCTTCGATAAGTGTGGCAATGGTTTGCAACTGATTACCTTGCGCGTGCATGAACAAAAATTGATAGTTGATGTGCTTGTGCCGGGCTTTGCTGCGGATGCTGCGACTCAACCACCACATCACGCCTTTCATAAACCACGGCAAACTTGCTTCTTTGGCGTACTGTAGGTCGGGCGGCCCTGAGATGGAAATCAGCTGCCCGCCTGCTTTTAAAGTACCCACCGATTGATGCAGTGTTTGCGCATCTTGGCTGTTGAGCACCACGTCGTAGTCGTGCAGCAAGGTGGCAAAGTCTTGGGTTTTGTAGTCAATCACCACGTCCGCGCCCAAGCCTTTGAGCCAGTCGGCATTGACTGCGCTGGCGGTCGTGGCAACGCTGGCACCTAGATGTTTTGCCAATTGGATGGCAAATGTACCAACACCACCTGAGCCTGCTTGAATAAAGACTTTTTGCCCTTTTTTAAGACGCGCTTTTTCAACCAAAGCTTGCCATGCAGTCAAACCGACTAGTGGAATCGACGCAGCTTCTTCCATCGAAAGGTTGCTCGGCTTGTGTGCCACATCATCTTCGTGAATCGCGATGTATTCGGCGAATGTACCGATGCGACGGTCGGCTGGGCGTGCGTACACCTCGTCACCGACTTTGAAGCGACGCACATTCGCTCCGACCTGCGTGACCACGCCCGCGACATCATGCCCGAGAATTAATGGGAATTTGTAGGGCAGTAGCAGTTTGAATTCACCACTTTTAATTTTTAAGTCTAATACATTCACGCTGGCGGCGTGTATCTGTACCAGCAGATCGTTCGGTCGCACAGTGGGGACAGGAACATCAGTCAACTGGAGTGGGTCGGTTTTGCTATAGCGGTTGAGGGTAAATGCTTTCATGGTGGCTCTCTTGGGTGGGTGGTTTAAACGGGCAATGCTTGGTTGTTTTTCGCGGTGTTGACCAGTTTATAAGCCACGCTGGGCAAAAAGCGCGTCAAATAATAAATCGATTGGGTATCGCCCACGCGAATAGCAGGTGTGTTATTTTTTAAGCCGATGATGAGTTGGCGCACCAACTGCTCGGGCGAAATGCTTTTAGCATCAATGCCGTCCGCCATATCGGTTGCGACAGCGGGCGGCGCGATTTCAAATACTTTCACGCGGCTGCCCATGAGTTTGAGGTGCGCCCGCAGTGCGTCAGTATAAAAGCGCAGTGCAGCTTTAATCGCCGAATACGTCGGCGCTAAATTAAGAGGCTGGTAACTTAAAATCGAAGTGGTGTTGATGATGGCCGCCTCATCGCGTGCGTGCAGCATGTTCATAAATAAATCATTGAGTCGCACTACCGCCAGATAATTGATATTCATCTCATTGGCAGCATCGTCAACATGCTTCGCGCTTGCCGTGCCTAAATTTAACGGCGTGCTCGATACCCCCGCATTGTTGTATAAAATATCAATCCCACCCAGTGCGCGTACCTGCTCAAATAAATTTTCGGCATCAGTGTGGCTCGCTACATCGCTATTGATGGTGGTGATACTGGGATACAGGCGTTTGGTGGCATCAAGTTTTGCCTGATTGCGTCCTGTAATGATAACGTTTGCGCCGTTCGCCAAACATTGTTTCACCGCCTCCAAGCCGATGCCTGAGCCACCACCTGTAATGAGAATGGTTTTTTGATTGAGTTGCATGGTGTTTCCTTTAACACTAAAAAGGGGTAGGATCATTTCACTTGCATTTAGCAAGCTATTTTATTGTAACTAGCTACTTGCAAAACACAAGTAAATTTTGAAGAGTTCGTTATGCCCAAAATCACCCAGCGCTCGGACTGTCCGATTAGCAACTCATTAGAGATTTGGGGCGACAAATGGTCGCTGCTCATCATTCGTGACTTGATGTTTGCCCACAAAAACACCTACAGCGAATTGTTGCAATCGGCTGAAAAGATATCCACCAACATCTTAGCGGCACGCCTACTCGCGCTGGAAGAGAATGGCATTATCGAAAAGCTTGCCCATCCCGACAGCAAGGCAAAAGTGTGGTATCAGTTGACGCCCAAAGGCATTGCTTTAATGCCGTTGCTATTGGAAATTAGCCTGTGGGCGGAAAAGTTTTTTGAAGTGCCGGATAGCATCGCCGCAGTGAATGAGATGGCACGGCGAGACAGAGCGGGGGTAATTCGTGAAAAATCGGCGGAATTGTTGGCAATGCGTAGTGTGACGGCAGCAACTTCAACACCTAAAATCAAGGACGTTTAAACAGTTAAACGCCCTCATTCACCTAAGCTTTCAACACCTTAGCATGCCAAGCAATATGATCGCCAATGAACGTGCCAATAAAATGATAGCCGTGGTCATAGCCTTCCTGCATACGCAGGGTCAGGCTTTGTCCAGCTTGCTCACAAGCGGCCTTAAAGTTCTCTGGCAGCAATTGCCCTTCCGTTAAGAACTCATCCGCAGTACCTTGATCAATCAAAATTTCCGGCATTCGCGCACCCGCTTGTACTAAGCAAGTTGCATCATAAGCTTCCCAAGCAGCCTGATTCGAGCCAATATAAGCGGTGAAGCAACCTTGTCCCCATGCACCTTTTACCGGATTGCAAATGGGCGAAAAAGCTGACACCGAACGATAAGCTTGCGGATTTTTCAGCGCGCAAATCAGTGCACCATGCCCACCCATCGAATGCCCTGAGACCGACTTCACACCCGCGATCACCGGAAAATTCGCCTCAATCAAAGCAGGCAATTCTTCAGTGATATAAGCATACATCTGGTAGTTTTTATCCCAATGTGCTTGGATGGCATTGACATAAAAACCTGCACCTTTGCCCAAGTCATAACGCTCTGGCACGTCGGGTACATCATCACCGCGCGGGCTGGTATCAGGGATAATCAAAGCAATGCCATGCTCGGCGGCATAACGTTGCGCCCCCGCTTTGACGCGGAAATTGTCATCGGTACAGGTTAAACCCGACAACCAATACAAAGCAGGGACTTTTTCTGTCGCGGCTTTGGGCGGTAAATATACTGAAAAAGTCATAGTGCAGGCGCAAGTGTTGGACTCGTGCGTATAGCGCTTCAGGTAGCCGCCCCATTCTTTAATGCTTTCGATCTGCTGCATAAGCACCTCAGAAAATAATCACAGAGCGAATACTTTCGCCGTGATGCATCAAGTCGAAGGCGCGATTAATATCGTCCAGTGGCATAGTGTGCGTGACCATACTATCCAGCTCAATTTTGCCATTCATATACGCATCCACATAGCCCGGCAATTGAGTACGGCCTTTGACACCACCAAAGGCCGTACCTTTCCACGAGCGCCCAGTGACCAGTTGGAAAGGACGTGTGGAGATTTCTTGCCCAGCGCCCGCGACACCAATAATGGTGGAAACCCCCCAACCCATATGGGTACATTCGAGAGCATCACGCATCACACGCACATTGCCGATACATTCAAAGGAATAATCAACACCACCATTGGTCAATTCTTTAATGTATTCAACTACTGAGCCATCCACTTCTTTCGGGTTGACGAAATCAGTAGCACCCAAAGCTTTAGCGATTTCCCATTTGGCCGGATTCAAATCAACCGCAATAATGCGTCCGGCTTGTGCCATCACTGCACCTTGGATGACGGATAAGCCAATCCCGCCCAAACCGAATACGGCGACAGTAGAACCCGGCTCAACCTTAGCGGTATTCATGACAGCACCAATGCCTGTCGTCACCCCACAACCGAGTAAGCAGACTTTATCTAAAGGGGCAGCCGGATTGATTTTTGCCAGTGCAATTTCAGGGACAACGGTATATTCGGAGAAAGTGGAGCAACCCATGTAGTGGTAGATTTCTTTACCACCCACTTTAAAGCGGCGCGTGTGGTCAGGCATATAGCCAGTCCAAACCGTCGCAGCAATGGATTGGCAGAGATTGGTTTTCGGAGAGAGGCAGTATTCGCAAACGCCACATTCAGGAATATACAGGGGAATCACATGATCGCCGGGTTTGAGATTTTTGACACCGGGGCCGCATTCTTCTACGATACAACCGCCTTCGTGGCCTAAAATGCAAGGAAATGCGCCTTCAGGATCATCGCCAGAAAGAGTAAAAGCATCCGTATGGCAAACACCCGAAGCGACTACTTTGAGCAGCACTTCACCTTCACGGGGGCCTTCAACTTCGACTTCTTCAATCACTAAAGGTTTTTTCGGCTCCCACGCCACAGCAGCACGGCATTTCATAAGCTCTCTCCTCTTGGTTTTAAATTAAAATTGAAATTAACATAGAATGAATGTTCATTTCCGTCAATTGCTATCCACTAGAAATGTAACTAGGCCAATCCTAAGCCCTCACTAATAACTTGCCCAACCTTGACCTGCTAAAACTAAGCGATTGCTTTAAATTTCATAAACTAGGGTTATGCTTAGACTATATAGCCCCTCTGGAGTTTGTCTATGCAACACCCGACCTTTGTTCTTTTAGCCAGCATCTTACTCTTAACCGCCTGTAGTGAAACCAAGCCGCCCGTGACTAGTTCAATCGGTTATGGAAAAAATCCAGCTCTGCCTACTCCGCAAAGCTCGCTAATTCCTACTGTCAATATTGCGCCCGCAGTAGGCTGGCCGAATGAAGTTCAACCTATTCCAGCACAAGGCTTAGCGGTGAATGCTTTTGCTAGCGGCTTAGATCACCCGCGTTGGTTGCATGTATTACCGAATGGTGATGTGCTCGTTGCAGAATCAAACGCACCTGCCAAGCCCGAAGCTAGCGGCTTAATGGCGCAAGCACAAAAACTTATTATGAAACAAGCCGGTGCGGGTGTACCAAGTGCAAATCGGATTAGCCTGCTGCGCGATGTGAATGGCGATGGGATAGCTGAAACGAAAACAGCCTTGTTAACTCAGCTCAACTCTCCCTTTGGCATGCAATTGATTGGCAATACCTTATATGTCGCTAATACCGATGCCATCGTGAGCTTTCCTTATCAAATTGGCATGACAGAGATCACTGCTGCTCCGACTAAAATCGCTGCTTTACCTGCAGGCTCGATCAACCATCATTGGACGAAAAATATTATTGCGAGCCGTGACAATTCCAAGCTGTATGCCACCGTTGGCTCAAATAGCAATGTGGCGGAAAATGGTATGCACAACGAAGTGCAGCGGGCGGCCATCTTAGAAATTAATCTGAAAACAGGTTCCAGCCGTGTATTTGCCTCCGGCTTGCGCAATCCTAATGGTTTAGCTTGGGAGCCAGCAACAGGCTTGTTGTGGACGACCGTGAACGAGCGTGATGAACTAGGCAATGATCTTGTGCCCGATTACATGACTTCAGTAAAAGATGGCGGTTTTTATGGTTGGCCATATAGCTATTTTGGGCAAAATATTGACGAGCGGGTACAACCACAAAACCCCGAATTAGTCGCTCAAGCCTTAGTTCCTGATTATGCCTTGGGAGCGCATACCGCTTCTTTGGGTTTAGCCTTTTACCAAAGTCATTTACTACCCGCGCAATATCGAGGTGGAGCTTTTATCGGCCAGCACGGTTCATGGAATCGCTCGCCGCGTAGTGGTTACAAAGTCATTTTCGTGCCTTTCAGTAAAGGTAAACCGAATGGCTTACCACAGGACATTCTTAGTGGATTTGTCAATGAGGAAGGCCAAGCCTTAGGTCGCCCTGTCGGTGTAGCGGTCGATCAAGCAGGCGCCTTATTAGTCGCTGACGATGTAGGTAATGTAATTTGGCGAGTTAGTGCTGCTAAATAAGTGGTTTTCTAGCTTTAAAAAGATGCGGCACGCCTATTCTGATAAAGCGCGCGCGTATCAAAAACGGCTTGGGTCAAACGTAAGGCGGGTGGCAATAAATTCAGTTTGTAAACATGACATGGATGTGTGCCACCTACCCCCGGATTGCCAAGATTATAACGGCTAGTGAATAAATGAGGGTCGGTTAAATTACGTATCACGCTAGTAATCCCCAAACCTGAGGCCAGTTGCGGATTGTACCACGTTAAATAATCATCACAGTGCATACGCCCTCGATAATGATGCAGCACACAGCAATTCACTCCGACCATTTTGCCATTTAACTGATAACGGTCAATTTTTAAGATAGCTCGTCCTGAATATTGGACAGCAGCTAACCAAGCAATAGTCAGACGGGCGTAGTTATCCTGATCAACTAACTCTTCTGGTGTGAAGCGCTCCGCCCAAATTTGCATCAGCCAAGGCCTTGCTTCAACAAGATCGGTGAGTGTGCCAGGAGTAATGCTAAAACTAGCTAGTTTGTTTAATTTACGCCGGATGTCAGTCCGTCGACTGGGAGATAAAAGACGTAAATAGTTTTCGCGGGGTAAACAATAAGCACTGGCTGTTGGTGCCTGCCGAAAGCAGGAATCATCGCTTACAATATCAGTATCGAAATAAGGCAAGCGCAAACGCCTTAAAACAAGCGCAGCACCCGGCGTATACGTAGGGCTAATTGCGGGCGAATGCGGCATCGCAGCAACATAGGTGTAGGTATCATCACTGTAGTATTGGCCTACCGGTAAATACCCATCCGCTTTACCGTGATAGTCGAAATTTACAAATAAATGCGGGTTACGCATCCCCGGATAGCGCAATAATTGCTGCACCAACATCGGCGAAGCATATAAAGAGCCATCGTCTAGATCTTTAAGGATTTGTAGTTCTTTTGAGCTTAATTCCACTGGACACTGATTCCCTGCCAAATTCGCCTCTAACGCTCTCTAAATCATGGTTCAGAAGCTAGGGAAAAAAGCATGGCAGGCAGCAGGGGAACGATCAGCGTCACTCCAAAGCCAGCTAAATTATTTAACTGGCCTCTAAATTGACTAAGGGCGGCTGGTATTTTCAGTTATCAGTAAAACCAATTTTTGTATGCGAGCCATCACAATAGGGCTTATTCGCGGAAGCCCCACAGCGACACAACGCGGTCATGGTCGTATGGGTCACAGTGCCACCCTGTTTATCCTGCACTTCAATCGTACCCTGCACGAGTAATGGACCATTGGGGGCGAGCTTCACACGCACAACCTCAGTCACCGTTGGAGCCACTGCCGCTGCCGGTTGGCTATCCATTTTGTAAGACAAAGCACCTGAAGGGCAGCTTTTGACTTGCTCAATTAAGCTTTCAGTGGTCGCCGCATCAATCTTTACCCAAGGGCGCTGTTGCGGATTGAAAACTTGAGGGAGGCTGCGAAAGCAAATGGTCGAGTGAATACATTTAGCAGGCTGCCAAACAACCGTCACTTCGCCATTTGAATACTCTTTAATAATTGCTTGATTAGGCATAGGTAGTTCCTCCGCTATTTAGATTGATGACCTGGCCATCTGGTTAATGGCGGCGCTTGGGTGGTAACACCATATTAGCGAACATCAAACCTGCGACAATCGCCATGAAGGCTAGCAACACCTTAGCACCATCCACAGTATTAGCGATGATGGACTCTCCCGTCACGAAATTATTTAAGCCAATATAAATTTTACTCCCCGGTACTAATAAAACTATCCCCGGCAATAACACAATCGAGGTTGGGCGGTTTTTCAATACCGAATAAGCATTCGCATAAATCCCTACGACAAAAGCACCAATTAAGCCCGCCAAACTTGGCTCAAATACGGTGGCCCCTAAAGTGGCACTCACATAAGCAATCAAGCCCGCAAATAAGCCCCAAGGCGCATCATGCCAACTGATCTTAAAAATAATTAACAGCGAAATACTTAGGCCCAACACCGCTAAATAACTGATCCAGTTGACGACTGCAGGTTGAATCGGCACTTGCGGAGTTGTCCACCAAATCGCGGCTAGCGCCAAACCGAACATAGCTCCAAAAAACAGCTTAAAGACCATCATCCCTGCATCCATAATCCGTGCAGTGCCCGATAACACATGCCGCGCCGCCAGTTCACGTAAGCCAATCGTCATAAATAGCCCCGGAATATAAGCAATGATCCCGGCCAGAATCACCATCGGTACATTAAAATGCAGCCCCCAAGCGGCTATCGCGCTCGCCATGAAAGCAATTAATAAAGCGGTGAGCGGTTCGAGCATTTCCTCTAAGCGCTTGGAGCGCTCAGACAAAACCACTAACCCATATGCAAAACAGCCTGCCACCCCCGCCGCAATAATCTCATTCAATCTCGCCCCACAGACCACTGCAAAACAGGCGGATAACATGCCCCAAGCTAATAGCATCAGCCAGCGGGGATAAGGATCAGGCATGGCTTTAATTTGCTCAAGTTGAGCACGCGCTTGCGGTAAGTCGATTTGCTTGGCTAAGACTTCATCCACTAATTTATGAGTACGCGCTAAGCGATTCAGGTCTAATAGATTGGGTTGGACGCGCTCAATATGTGAATACTCCTCATCCGAATCCTGGTCGCGAAATAAAAAATGCATGGTGGTGGGTGTGACTAAAAAAGTCCCCTGCACACCTAAAGCAGCCGTGGTTTCTTCTAAAAGATTTTCTAAGCGGTGCGAGGGTGCGCCATAAGCATGCAAGCTGGTGCCTAGCTCAATGATAAAACGCCGCAACTGCATTAATTCTGATTTTTGCATGGTGCTGAATGGACTCTCAAACTGGAGTTGAAATAGTTATAACCCTGAAGGCTTGGCTTTCAAGCGGCTGACTTGCCATACTAGTCCCGACCAAGTTGGACGAATAATATACTGCTGCGATGACTAAATACGGCTAGTTATTATTTTTTATAAGCACTAAGATTTTTGTTGAGCAACTTGCATTAGCTTATTACTATTTTTGCTTCGCCACCCAAGCAAAGTGAGTTTGTAAAGCAGGGTCAGCCAGCAATGCATTCAAGCTTGCGAACCTTTTGGCGAGCTGCATTTCGGTATACAGAGCGTGAATTCCATTGTGACAAGTACGACATACCGCAATCCCTTGATTCAACTCTTCACGGTTATAACGCTTTTTAAAGGCAGTTCGTCGATGCAGTTTGCGAGGGATTAAATGATGGAAAGTCAGCGTGGTTATACGTCCACAGCAAGTACAAATGCCTTGATGCTCATGCCGCTTTAAACCCATACACTAAGCCGCAATTAAGTAATCGGCTTGATCACGCAGGCTTGCTACCAAAGCGGCATTCTTCGCATCACTACTCAAAACTCGCTCTAAAGCAACCACATAACTCACTTCCCAAGCCTGCTGATGACGCTGTACTAAACGAGTTTGTGCTAACTCCAGCGGCGTATCTAAATACCAAGTTTCATCCCATAAACCTGCCAAGCCCGCCCAAGCGGCTTCGCGATATAAGATATACAAACCCTCAACTAATATGATTTGGCAACTTGGCTCAATCGCAATCGCATCCGCGACCGGATCGCCCACGCTATGCTCAAAGATCGGCCAAGTTACCCTGCTCTGCCCTGCTTGCAATGCAGTGAGCTTTTGCACAAAACCAGCGGCATCAAAAGTCCAAGGCGCACCACGGCGGGCAAACGCATGCTTTGGATCGGGAAATTGGCTTAATTGCGCTTTGCTTAAATGAAAACCATCCATGCTCAGCACTTGCATTGAGCTTGCCGGATTCTGCTTGAGAAATTCGCTTTGCAGTTGCTTAGCCAGGGTAGTTTTGCCCGAGCCGGGTAAACCTGCGAGGCCGATTAACAGACGCTGTTGGGTGGAGTGCGCCAGTGTTTGCAAGTGCTGTAAAGGTAGATTCGGTAAATGCATGGTGCTTAATGACTGCTTAGTTAGTTTTTGTGATTAAACAGGTAGTGACTTAGTGATCGTCTGCATGGGAATAAATAAAGTCAGTGGTTTAGTCGTGTAAGGTGTAAATCCGTATTTTTGGTAAAACTGCTGTGCTTGCTCGTGTTTAGCATCCACAATAATCCCCACTGTACCAATCTCGCCCGAAATTCTGGCACAACGCGCTAAGGCATTCATCAATAACAACTCGCCCAAGCGCTGACCTTGGTAGGTTTTGTCCACTGCCAATCGACTCAAGCGAGCAACAGGCACAGGATATTGCGGAGGCAATTTCTTGCGCGTATTGGTTGGCAGTTCGGTCAATTGCGATTCGGCCATGCTCAAACTATAAAAGCCTTTCACAGTAATATTATCAAGCGCAACGAAAGTACGGCTGATGTTTTTACGGCTATGCTGCCCTGCTAATTGTTGAAGATAGTGATTTAAAGCTGGCTCACCACAATCAAAGGCATCTCGCGCTATTTCGGCGTTAAAAGGAATAATCTGCATGCATTCAATCCAATAAGGCTTGATGGCGTTGCATAGCAGCACGTAAAGCGGCATTGGGTGGTGGTGGGTTATCCAGCAAATCCATAAACCGCTCCCATTCTTGTTGATTGAGCTTAATTTGGTGGGATTCGGCTAGCACGGTTTCGGCAGCTTTGCGTGCTGCATTCAACAAAAAATCGGTCATGGAAATGTTAGACACAGCCGCAGCCGCAATTAACATGCGCTTTAATTCGGGCGGTGTGCGAATGCTGATGCGTTCATCTTTTGTGCTGGTGCTGGGCATGGTTGGTTCCTAGTTTGTCTATGAGAATAGTTTAGGAGAAATTTTTGATTTTGTACACCCGTTGGCAGTACATAACTAAAGCTTTGATACTAGCAATAGCTTACCAAAACCCCATTAAGGAGCCATTTCATGCATCGTTTTGTATGAACTCGAATATGGGGTTTGTCGCTCGCAACAAATACGACGTAATCGTGAAAAGCTGGATAGTTTCCTGAAATATATTCAAGTTTTGGAATGGAACGAGGAACAGTCGCGTGAAGCTGCTTTGTTGCGTTGCGACTTAATGCAAATAGGTCAGCCGATTGGGCATTATGATACCTTGATTGCAGCACATGCCCGTTCGTTGAAAGCGATCTTGGTGACACATAATGTGGAAGAGTTTGGTAAAGTGAAAAGACTGACGTTAGAAGATTGGGAGTCAAATTAACAATGGCTAGTTATACATCAATTGAGCTTTGTGCAGGTGCTGGAGGACAAGCACTTGGCTTACATTTAGCTGGTTTTCAGCATCAAGCACTGATTGAAATTGATGCTGCTGCCTGCAAAACATTAATTCACAATAACGAGCACCATAAATTGGGCTGGGG
Source organism: Thiolinea sp. (assembly GCA_049290875.1). Taxonomy (GTDB): domain Bacteria; phylum Pseudomonadota; class Gammaproteobacteria; order Thiotrichales; family Thiotrichaceae; genus Thiolinea. The sequence goes on along the minus strand of JBATOI010000032.1, from coordinate 111,805 downwards.
AAATGTTATTGAAGGATGTTTAAAGGATTTTGCGAAAAATCACGCTAACAACTACAAAAATATTGATTTAGTAGCCGGAGGTGTTCCATGCCCACCTTTTTCCAAAGCAGGTAGGCAACTTGGCCATGAAGATGAAAGAGATTTATTTCCAGCAGCTTTAGAGGTAGTTCAAATTATTAAGCCTAGAGCAGTTATGCTAGAGAATGTGTCCGGCCTGTTAGATGCAAAATTTGATGCGTATAGAGCAGGCATTGAATCACACTTAGAAAATCTAGGATACACAGTCTTCTGGAAGCTACTTAACGCTTCGGATTTTGGGGTTCCCCAATTGCGCCCCCGTGTAGTATTGATAGCTCTTAAAAGTGAGTTTGCTGACTATTTTTTCTGGCCTAATAAAAAAATTACACCACCAACTGTTGGCGAAGCTTTGTATGATTTAATGGCATCCCAAGGTTGGGAACATGCAGCTGCTTGGCGACAAAAAGCTAATAAAATTGCCCCAACTTTAGTGGGGGGTTCTAAAAAGCATGGAGGGCCTGATCTTGGGCCAACTCGTGCTAGGCGTGCTTGGCAAGAGTTACATGTGAATGGAAATTTAGTTGGAGAACTTCCACCTGCAAAGGATTTTGTAGGGTATAAAAACAAAGAGGGCTACGAATATATGCCATTGCTTACAGTTCGTATGGCAGCCAGAATCCAAGGGTTCCCTGACTGGTGGGAGTTTCAAGGTAAAAAAACCCCTGCTTATCGTCAAGTTGGCAACGCTTTTCCGCCCCCTGTAGCAGAGGCTTTAGGTAAGCAAATCATCAATGCATTGATGATGGCAGGCAACGAGAATTTGGCGGCTTAAGTTGAGCTTTTTTCGTCAAGGTAATAGTTTGCAGCAGCCTCTATAACTTGATCAGGGGTTTGATGAGTTTTAGCAGCATATCTATCTATTCGGCGTAGTGTGGCTTTGGTAATAGCAAATATCGCTCTTACACCATATTTTTCAGGAAAAGCCCAAGAACAGGTTTGGCAATCTAGCGAACAACCCTCACATGCTCGGCGTTTACCAACATTACAGTTATTGCACATAGGCTGCCAATTGCGAAGCTCATTCCCACCACCACGAGAGATTGGTACTTTATGGTCGGCTTGTAAACCTCTGACACCGGGTTGAATATGTATACCACATGTCACGCAAGTGAAACCATTGTCTTGAAATAGCTTGTTTTTTTGGCTTCGGGTCAAATACTCTCGATCTTGCGCATCAGCCAGTTCTGCCGAATGAATGCGCCATGCATGACCAGAAAATGCTTCCGAATATGTGGTTTCAATATCGCAGCCCAGTTGGTCGCGAAGTTCTCTAGTGCGTCGGTCAAAATACTTCTGGCCTGTCAGTTCCAGTAGTTCAGTAGATGACACCCAGAGTTTGGGGAAACTGTCAGATTCATTACCCCACAGTCGCCGGATAATTTTTTCTTTTACGTCACTGATTTTCTTGCGCTCATTCAGCAATTGGAGGTAATCATCTACTTTCATAACAGCCCTAATAAATTGTTGTTAGAGCAATAATACTATGCTTGCTGGATGATTAGCCATCTATCGTCCGCGTTTGGATTTACTGGTTGGTTTAGATATTTCCTCCCTCTCTACCTGCAACCTAGGCGGCAACCCCGTATGCTGAGTCAAAATCGTCCCTCTCTTCGGCTGATTCCCCTGCGACTTTTTCCCACCTTGCACAGTTTGAGCCTGAACAGGTTTAGCCTTCCCCCCCACCCTCTGCTCCGTGCGTTTCTGATGCGCCTTATCGCTATTCTTGCGGCGGTGCGCTTCATATACCAGATTTTCTTCGCCTGCTTTGTAATGCGGAATCAGTTGGTTCTCGCCGTCGCCAATCAGTTCTTGATGCCCCATATCGGCAATCGCTTTGCGCAGTAGCGGCCAGTTTTTCGGGTCGTGCCAGCGCAGGAAGGCTTTGTGCAATTTGCGTTGTTCGGGGGATTTGGCGGTTTGGACTTTTTCGCTTTTATAAGTCACTTGGTGCAGCGGGTTTTTCTCGCTGTAGTACATGGTGGTGGCAGAGGCCATTGGCGAGGGATAGAAGGCTTGTACTTGGTCGGCGCGGAAGCCATTTTTCTTCAGCCATAGCGCCAAATTGAGCATGTCTTCGTCCGACGTACCCGGATGCGCGGCGATGAAGTAAGGGATTAAATATTGTTCTTTGCCCGCTTCTTTGCTGTATTTCTCGAACAGGCGTTTGAATTCGTCATACGCGCCAATGCCCGGTTTCATCATCTTGGACAGCGGTGAATCTTCGGTGTGTTCCGGTGCGATTTTTAAATAGCCGCCAACGTGATGAGTGACTAATTCTTTAATGTATTCAGGGTCTTTTACTGCCAAGTCATAGCGCAAGCCGGAACCAATCAGTACTTTTTTAATACCTTTGAGACTGCGGGTTTCGCGGTATAAGGCTTTGAGTTCGGCGTGGTCGGTGCTCAAATTTTGGCAAATGCCCGGATACACGCAACTCGGTTTGCGGCAAGACGCTTCGATTTTCGGGTCTTTGCAGGCGAGGCGATACATATTCGCAGTCGGGCCGCCCAAATCGGAAATAACGCCGGTAAAGCCCGGCACTTTGTCGCGGATTTCTTCCACTTCACGAATGATAGATTCGCGCGAACGATTTTGAATAATGCGCCCTTCATGCTCAGTAATCGAGCAGAAGGTACAGCCACCAAAGCAGCCGCGCATAATATTCACCGAGAAACGAATCATTTCATAAGCGGGGATTTTCGCGCCCTGATAAGCCGGATGCGGCAGGCGGGCATAAGTCAAACCGAACACATAATCCATTTCCGGCGTCGTCAACGGAATCGGCGGCGGGTTCATCCATACGTCTTGATTGCCATGCTTTTGCACTAAAGCGCGCGCATTGCCCGGATTGGTTTCCAGATGCAAAACGCGATTGGCATGTGCATATAACACTTTGTCTTTGCTGACTTTCTCAAACGAGGGCAAACGCACCACTGTTTTGCCACGCTCTAAACGCGCACGCGGATGGAAAGTGAGTTTGTGCTCGTCAGGGCGTTTGCTGCGCGGGTCTTGGTATTCAAACCACTGCAGATTGCGCTTCTCCACCTCGCACTCGTCTATCTCGGTGGTATTGAGGTACGGGTTAATAATGCGGTCAATTTTGCCCGGCTGATCGACGCGAGTGGAATCAATTTCCATCCAACCGTCCGGTGAGCCACGGCGAATAAAGGCTGTGCCACGCACATCGGTAATATCAGCAATTTTCTCGCCATCCGCCAAGCGATGCGCAACCTCAATAATCGCGCGTTCAGCATTGCCATATAGCAATAAATCTGCCGACGCATCCACCAAAATTGAGCGACGCACTTGCTCTTGCCAGTAATCGAAATGCGCAATGCGGCGTAAGGAGGCTTCAATCCCACCCAAAATAATTGGCACATCCGCGTAAGCTTCTTTGCAGCGCTGCGAATACACTAAGGAAGCCCGATCAGGGCGCTTACCACCGACATTATCCGGCGTATAAGCGTCGTCAGAACGAATCTTGCGATCTGCCGTATAGCGATTAATCATCGAGTCCATATTGCCCGCCGCCACCCCGAAAAACAGGTTCGGCTTGCCCAATTGCATAAACGCTTGTTTAGACTGCCAAGCAGGCTGAGCAATAATTCCGACGCGAAAGCCTTGCGCTTCCAATACCCGCCCAATCACCGCCATCCCAAATGAGGGATGATCCACATACGCATCACCTGTGACGATAATAATGTCGCAAGAATCCCAACCGAGCGTGTCCATTTCGGCACGCGACATCGGCAAAAAGGGGGCAGTGCCAAAGCATTCCGCCCAGTATTTCGGGTAATCAAACAAGGGTTTAGCGACGTTTGGGGTGTTGGGGTTTTGAGCTAACGCAGACATGATGCTGATACTGAGTAAAAAGGTGGGGTATTGTAGCGCAGTTTGTGGGGCGTGTGTGGTTTTCGTATTTTTGCTGAGCTGTAATTCAAGTGCTCAAACTTAATTATTGGGCTAATATTACCCCCCCCTTTTCTCCATCAGGATGATTTGATGAAACTAACCCTGTCCCGCTTGGCAAGCCTGCTCTATAAAGCCTGTGACGAACTGCGTGGCAGCTTGGAAGCCAGCGAATACAAGGAATACATCTTCGGTATGTTGTTCCTCAAGCGGGCGAATGACCTGTTTGAACAACGCCGTGCTGAATTGCGGGTGGAGCTAGCGGCGCAAGGGATGCCCGATGAAGACATTGAGGCGTTTCTGGTTGACCGCGACAATTATTCAGGCAAATATTTCTACGTGCCGAAATCTGCCCGCTGGAATGAGGGCTGGACAGAAACCATCAGCAACAAGGGTGAAACCATCCTGACCATCGACCACCCCGCCCTGAAACATATCAAGAACAATGTCGGCACGGCACTCAACAAGGCATTGGCGGCTATTGAGGACGCAAACCCTGAAGCGCTGCAAGATGTGTTGAGCAACATCAACTTTAATCGCAAGATTGGGCAGCGCACGCTGGACGATGACACACTTGCCAATTTCATCCAGCAATTCGAGAAAATCCCGCTCAAGGACGATGACTTTGAATTCCCTGATCTACTGGGTGCAGCGTATGAATGGCTGATCAAGTACTTTGCGGATACCGCAGGCAAAAAAGCGGGTGAATTCTACACCCCGGCGGAAGTGGTGCGCCTGTGCGTCGAAATCTGTGATCCACGGGAAAACATGAGCGTCTATGACCCAACTGTCGGTTCGGGCGGTATGTTGATCCAGATGCGCGATTACCTGCGTGAACATGGCGGCGATGCCAATGAATTATCGTTGAACGGGCAGGAAAAAATCGGCACTACTTGGTCGATCTGCAAAATGAATATGCTGCTGCATGGCATTTCCCACGCCGATATTCGTCAGGAAGACACCTTGCGCGAACCGCAGCATCTGGATGAGGCAACCAACGAATTGAAACGCTTTGACCGGGTGGTGGCTAATCCGCCTTTCAGTCAGAATTACATCAAAAAGGACATGAAGTTTGCGGGGCGTTTCGCCGTGGATATGCCGGAGAAGGGCAAAAAAGCCGATCTGATGTTTGTGCAGCATATGCTGGCCGTGCTGAGGCACGATGGGCGCTTGGCGACGGTAATGCCGCACGGTGTGCTGTTCCGGGGCGGTGAAGAACGCGAAGCCCGCAAGCATTTCATTGATAACCTCTATCTGGAAGCAGTGATTGGTTTGCCCAGTAATCTGTTTTACGGCACGGGCATCCCTGCTTGCATCATGGTGATGAACAAAGCCGGACGGGTGGGGCGTAACAGCGTGCTGTTCATCAATGCTGACCGTGAATACCGCGAGGGCAAGGCGCAAAACCACCTGCGCCCGGAAGACATCGACAAGATCATTTATGCCTACCGCTCCTCTAGCGATATTCCGGCTTACTCACGGCACGTACCGATGACGGAAATTGTTGCCGAGGAATACAACTGCAATATCCGCCGCTATGTGGATAACGCCCCACCGCCAGAGCCGCAGGATGTCCGCGCCCATTTGCACGGCGGCATTCCGTTGGTGGAAGTGAATAGCCTGCAACACTATTGGGAGAACTACGCGCAATTGCGGGGGGATTTGTTTGTGCCGCGTGCGGGTGTACAAGAAACCCCTCCCAGCCTCCCCTTATCAGGGGAGGAGCGAAGAAATACCGCAGCCTCTTGTCCCTCCCCTGATAAGGGGAGGTTAGGAGGGGTTTCTTCTGATGCAGTTGGAAACCGATACCTCAACTTCTCCCCCACATTGTCGGACAAGCGCGACATTGCCGATTTCGTTACTCATCATCAAAGCGTGATGAGTCGCCACGCCGCTTTTATGCAAACGCTGGAAGACTGGTGGCAGGCTAATTTGCCGATTGTGGAAGCTTTGGCTCCTGATGCGGACAATCAGGATGCACGTCCGTGCAATGTGTATGTGATGCGTACCGGCTTGTTGAGCAGCATTGAGCAGGCGTTGGTGGGGCAAAACCTGCTGACGCGCTTTCAGGTGCGCGGGGCGTTTGCCAATTATGTCGACCGTCTCAAGGCGGATTTCAAGTCGATTGCCGCCAGTGGTTGGGGGGCGGAATTGATCCCGGATGAGGAAATTCTGCAAAGCCAGTTCCCAGACATTCTGGCGGAATTGGAGCAGGCACAAAGCCGGATGGCGGAATTGCAGGCGTTGTTTGCTGCTGCCAGTGAGGAAGATTTTGAAGACAGTGATGATGTGGGCGTGTTACCGGCGGATGAGGTCAGCAAAAAGAAAGACGACCTCAAACAGCACAATGCCGATTGGAAAGCGCAACTGAAAACGATCAAGGATTTGGTGGGTGATATTTTCACCGAATTGAAAACGGCGGGATTGTTGCCCGTATCGGTGAAAAAAGGCGAATACTGCACTGATGGGTTCAATGCCAAAGACCCGCAGTTTGTCAATGGGCAGCGGATTCTGGATTTGGCGGCACAGGTGGGGTTTGTCAGTGAATACGCAGGCGCTTTGACGGCGGCGATGCAACAGGGGCAGCATTCCTACCAACGGGCGACGAGTGTGGCGGTGAGCCTTGCGCGGCATACGGCACTGGAAGATGAGTTGAAAGTGGTGCGGGCGACGATCAAGGGGATTGAGGGACGGCGCGATGAATTGGTGGAAAGTGCAAGGCAGCGGATTTCCACGGATGAAGCGCGGCAGGTCATTATTGCGCGGTTGCGGGCATTGCTGATGTCCATCTACCAGTCCTATTTGCGGGCGGAACAACGCGCCTGCATCAAAGCCATCGAAAACCTCTGGGCAAAATACCACGTCACCGCCCGCGAAATCGAAACCCAGCGCGATGCAGCCGCCACCCAACTGCAAGCCTTCCTAACGGAGCTAGGCTATGAGTGAAACCTTGGATTATATTCAACTTTCGGAGTTAGCAGAAATCTCGATGGGTCAATCACCTGATTCATCGTTTTGTAATTCTGATGAGAAAGGATTACCTTTTCTCCAAGGGTGTGCCGAGTTTGGAAGAATTAATCCATCTTCTAATATTTACTGCTTTCCTCCATTAAGACGTTCAAAACCAGACTCTTTGTTAATAAGCGTAAGAGCACCCGTTGGAAAGCTAAACTGGAGTGATCAAGAATATTGTATTGGCAGAGGATTAGGCTCAATCAAAGCCAAACAAACAACTGCCAATACACAATTCTTAAAATATGCAATTGAAGTTGGCATCAATTTTTTATATCGCCGTAGCCAAGGATCAACTTTTCTTGCTATTGGTTCTATTGATCTACATGAATTCCCAATACCAAATTTCTCATTTCCTCAACAGAGAAAAATTGCCCGAACTCTACAAACCATCGACCGTGCTATCGAATCCACCCAAGCCCTGATCGAAAAATACCAGCTCATCAAAGCCGGTCTGATGCACGACCTGTTTACCCGTGGCATCGGGGCAGATGGCAAGCTACGCCCACCGAGGGAGGCAGCACCGGAGTTGTATCAGGAAACGGCGATTGGGTGGATTCCGAAGGAGTGGTATGTAGGTAGCCTATTAACTGTAACAGACCAAAGAAGACAACCCATACTGACTGGTCCATTTGGGGCAGATTTAGGTCAAGGTGATTTTGTTGATGAGGGTATTCCGGTACTTAGAATTGGAAATGTGCAAACCGGTTATATTGATACAACAGATTTGCTATTCATCACAGAAAAGAAAGCAAATTACTTGAATCGCTATCGAATATCGAGAAATGATTTGCTTTTTGCACGCCAAGGAGCCACCACTGGGCGCAACTGTCTTGCGAATAAATATATAGAAGGTTACTTGATAAATTATCACATCATCAGGGTCGCTTTAGATGATGAAAAATGTTCCCCCGTATTTATAGAGGCGGCATTCAATTCGACTGTTATCATGAAACAAATAGAACGAGATAAGGGGAGAGGTACACGTGAAGGTATCAACACACAACAACTTACTTCCCTAAAAATACCAATGGCTCCTGTTTCTGAGCAGAGAGATATAGAAAAAATTCTCCACACGAAACAACGAGAAATTGAAGCTGAAAAGTTGCGATTGGAGAAGTTGCGGAAGCAGAAGGCGGGGTTGATGCAGGATTTGCTGACGGGCAAGGTGCAGGTGAAGGTTGATGATGACGAAAGCGATAACTGATATTTAAGAAGAAACCCCTCCCAACCTCCCCTTATCAGGGGAGGAGCTAAGAGGCAGCGTTTGCTGTCTAGCGAGAATGTGTTCCATCAGGTGTAGGAAAACACCGTGCGGGTTTAAAAGGACTTCATCGTTGGTGTAACGGATAACCTGTAAATCATAAGCGTTGAGAATACGGGTACGTACTGCATCGTATTCAGCCTTATCAGCGTGACTATCACCATCAATCTCAATGACCAACGCCAATGCAGCACAATAAAAATCAACAATATAACCGTCAATGGGTTTTTGACGCAGGAATTTGAAACCAGCCAATTGCCTGTGGCGCAGAATCTCTGACCACATTTTGTGCTCGGCAGGTGTCGGATTTTTCCGGTTGACCCGTGCCAATGCAACAAGATGGTCATGATAGGGTTGGTAACAGCGACTTTTCATACGCTAAAGCTAGCAAGAGAACCACTTGAACCTCAAATTAAACTACCCAGAGGTACACTATCTTGTTCCTCCCCTGATAAGGGGAGGTTAGGAGGGGTTGCTTCTGCGTGCCTGATAAGGGCAGGCTGGGAGGGGTTGCTTCTGCGTGCCTGATAAGGGCAGGCTGGGAGGGGTTGCTTCTGCGTGCCTGATAAGAGGAGGTTAGGAGGGGTTGCTTCTGCGTGCCTGATAAGGGCAGGCTGGGAGGGGTTTCCTGATTTACGGAAAGCGATAGCAATGCTATCATCAAGCCATCCAGATCAGCATGAGGTGACAACAATGGCTAATCTCATTGTAAGAAATATCAGCGATGAAATCGCTCAAGCATTAAAAGTACACGCCAGTCGTATGGGGATCAGCGCCGAAGCCGCCCACCGGCAAATTCTGGAGCAGGTATTGATGCGTCCCAAAAAGAAAAGCTTCCTTGATCTGTTGAAAGAGATGCCGAATGTCGGCAGAGACAGTGACTTTGAGCGGATTCAGGATGATGCAGCGCCAGAAGTGTTTAGCTGATGTATTTACTGGATACGAATGTTATCAGCGAACTACGCAAAAAAGAGCGGATGAATCCCGGTGTGGCGAGGTTTGTAACACAAGCCCAAGAAAAGGGTTCCGTCTGTTATCTCAGTGTGATTACGCTAGGTGAGTTACGCCGGGGTATTGACCTGATCTACCATCGCGGTGATCAGGAACAAGCCACCCTACTGGAACGCTGGTTAACAACCGTGCTTGAGGAGTACAGCGAACAGATGCTGGATTTTGGCAGAGAAGAAGCTCAACTATGGGGGCATTTGCGTGTGCCGCACCCTGAAAATGCGCTGGATAAACAAATTGCCGCCACCGCACTGATTCATGATCTGATACTCGTCACCCGGAATACCAAAGATTTTCAGTCAACCCGCGTCAAACTCTATAACCCGTTTGATGAAAATAACTAAATGAGCGAATACACCGAGGTTGAACAACCCTTTCTGCAACAGCTTGCCGCGTTAGGCTGGACGAGTATCGACCAAGGTCAGGACATTCCCCACGACCCGACGAGAAGCCTGCGCCTCAACTTCCGCCAATGGCTGTTGCCTGAAATCTTCCAGCAAGCCGTAACTGCCATTAACACAACCGCCGATGGTCAAAGCTGGCTAACGGCAAAGCAGATTCAGGATTTAACCGACCAAATCAGCCGCCAGCCGAATAAAACCCTGCTGGAAGCGAATGAAGCCATCCAGAAACTGCTGTTCAAAGCGCAAGTGGATGTGAATGAACTCACCAGCGAACAAGACCCGGTAGTCAAGTTGATCGACTTTGCCCAGCCGGAAAACAACCAATTTCACGCCATCAACCAGTTCCGCATTGATACCCCCGGCTGCGTCAAAAACTTCATCATTCCTGACATTGTGCTGTTTGTGAATGGCATCCCGCTGGCGGTGGTGGAATGCAAAAAAGGCGGATCGCACTGCGCCAACCCAATGAGTGAAGCCTTTGAACAACTCCAGCGTTACCTAAACAAACGCAAAGCCACCTTGCAGGAGGGGTTAAAAGAAGGTGAGCCACGCCTGTTCCATACCAATATGCTGCTCATCCGCACCAGCGGTATGGAAGCCGATTACGGCACGATTACCTCCGGCGAAGAGCATTTTTACCCTTGGAAAACCCAATGGCCGCAAGCGGATAGCACCGCCAGTGGCATGAGTCAACAACAGCAACTCATCCATGGCATGTTGAATAAAGCCAACCTGCTAAACATGTTACGCACCTCCACCGTGTTCATGGATACGGATGCAGGCCCGCGTATCAAGGTGGTATGCCGTTACCAACAGTTTCGCGCAGCCAACAAGATCGTGCAGCGTTTGCGTGAGGGCAACAATGCCGAAGCGCGTAGCGGGGTGGTCTGGCATACGCAGGGTTCCGGCAAGAGTTTGACGATGGTGTTTGTGGCGCGGATGTTGCGGGCTTCCGGTGACTTGAGTGATTACAAGATCGTGTTGGTCAATGATCGGGTCGATCTGGAAGACCAGCTGGCTAAAACTGCCACCCTGATTGGCGGGCGGGTCAATACCATCGAGAACCGCAGCGCCTTGCGTAGCGAACTGTCCAGCGACAGCTCCGACATCACGATGGTGATGGCACATAAATTCCAGCTACGCGATGAAGCCATGCCGCTGAAGGTCGCCGAAGCCTTGGGTACTTATCAGGTGATTCCCACCGCGCAAACCTTCGGGGTCGTCAATGCCTCCGAACGCATTGTGCTGATGATTGACGAAGCCCACCGTACCCAAGGCTCGGATTTGGGTGACAATATTTTTGAAGCCTTTCCCAATGCCACGCGGATTGCCTTTACCGGCACACCGCTGATTACGGATCGTCACGGCGAGAAAAAGACTTACAAGCGTTTTTGTAGTTACATTGACGAATACCGCCTACTGGATGCGGTGGAAGACGGCACGACCTTGCAGATTTTGTACGAAGGCCGTACCGCCGATGCAGCCTTGAATGACAAACACGGCTTTGAAACCCAGTTTGAAAACCTGTTTAAAGACCGCACTGAAGCCGAACTGCTGGCCATCAAGAAAAAATACGGTGCAACCGGGGATTTGCTGGAGGCGGAAAAACGTATCGAGGCTATCGCCAAAGACTTGGTGAAACATTATCTGGAAAATATTTTCCCCAATGGTTTCAAAGCACAAGTGGTGTGTCATTCCAAGCTGGCTGCGGTGCGTTACCAACGGGCAATCGAAGCAGCCTTGACCGCGCACATTCACGCGCTGGAAACGGCAGAAGCACCCAATCAGGACAACATCCACAAGCTGAAATACCTAAAAGCTGTCGTGGTGATTTCCGGGGATGGCACGAATGAGGCGGCTTATATCACCGAGGCACGCAAACAAGCCAAAGCGTGGAATGCGGTAGAAAACTTCTGTAAGGATTTCGCCTTCGATGACCCGGACAAACCCCATACGGGCATTGCCTTTCTGATTGTGTGCGATATGTTGCTGACTGGCTTTGACGCACCGGTTGAACAAGTGATGTATATCGACAAGAAAATCCGCGAACACACCTTGTTGCAAGCCATTGCCCGCACCAACCGAGTCAAAAAAGGCAAAAAGCGCGGTTATGTGGTGGATTACATCGGTTTGACCGAAAACCTGACGGATGCGTTAACCCTGTATGCGGCTACTGATGAGCAACAGGAATTGCAGGACGGTTTAAAGAATATCTATTCGGAAATTCCAGTTCTGGAAGAACGCTACCAGCGGTTATTACAGCTTTTTTCCAGCCATAAGGTCGAAAAACTCCGGGAGTTCGTGCAAGGCAAATTGCCTTCCGTGGAAGCCGATGCCAAGGTAGTACATGAAGCCGTCAAACTGCTGAAAAATGAGAAAATCCGTGCTGATTTCGAGGTCTACCTGAAAAAATTCCTGATGAGCATGGATATTATCCTGCCGCATCCAGCCGCCCAAGCCTACCGAATTCCAGCCAAGCGTTTTGGTTATATCCTGAGCGTCACCAAGGAACGCTATAAAGATGCCAGCTTGAATCTGGGGGATGCCGGGCAAAAGGTCAAAGACCTGATTAATGAACACTTGATCAGCCTCGGGATTAACCCCAAAGTGCCGCCGGTTGAACTGTTATCTGAAGCGTTTATTGAAAGCCTGAACCAGCACGCCGCAGGCAATGCCGAAGCCAAAGCCAGTGAAATGGAACACGCACTGCGCAAGCACTGCACGGTTCACCATGACGAAGACCCCGCGTTTTACCAAAGCCTGTCAGAAAAAGTGGAAAACCTGATCGACCAATACAAGGATCAATGGGAAAAGCTGGCAGAGGAGCTGGAAAAGCTACGTTCCTTTGCCCTCGCAGGTCGTCAACAAGGCGAAGACGGCATGAGCCGCGAAGCCACCACATTCTTTGACCATATCGCCATGCAGGCATTCGAGCAGGGTACAATACCGGATGAAGCCCGCACCCCCATGAAACTGCTGATGGAAGCCATCGTAGAAAAATTGCAAAACAGCATTGGCAGTATGGATTTCTGGAAGAATGCCGACAAACAAAAACGCACCCGCAGTGAAATAAAAACGGTGTTAACCCTAACCGGAATACCGGAACTCAAGGAAAAACGGGAACGCCTTGCCATCGAAATCATGAACTTAGCGAAGAATCGCCATGATGCACTGTTAACCGGTATGGATACAGACAAGGAAGCAGACCATGAGCCAGACAATGAGCCATCCCCGCCGCGTAAGGGACATTGATTACCACTTGTTGCCGGGCAGCCCGCGCAAAACCACCGATATTGTGATCGAGCGTAACGGTACCATCACGGTCAGACCCCCGGAACATTACACCCCTGAACAGGTCGATGCGGTGGTGGACAGCAAGCGCCTATGGATTTACCGCAACCTTGCCGAGTGGCGTGATTTAAACGCCTACACTGTGGTACGTAGCTGGGTGAATGGCGAATCCTTCCTGTATCTGGGGCGGACTTACCAGCTGGTATTGGTTACAGGTCAGGCGCAGGATTTATTGCTCAAGGAAGGGCGTTTCTGCCTCAAGCGTGAAATCATGGAGTCGGGGGGTATCACCGCAGCGAAACAGGCTTTCGAGCATTATTATGTACAAAAGGGACAACAGCGTTTTCAGGAGCGTGTTGGCTACTATGCCCCCAAGGTTGGCGTTCCGACCAGCCTGATCAAGGTCAAAGACATGGGATACCGCTGGGCGAGTTGTGGCAGGCATGGGCAACTCAATTTCCACTGGAAATGCATGATGGCTCCACCCAAGATCATTGACTACATCGTTGTGCATGAGCTATGCCACCTGTACCATTCTAACCATGACGATGCTTTCTGGAATGAAGTGGATAAAGTTTTGCCTGATTATCAAGAGCGCAAGAGTTGGCTTAAAAAACAGGGTGCTGGCTTAACTCTATAAATGTTGCCAACTCTTTAAGTAATTAGGCGCTACCTAGGCATAGCCTAATTTTAGGCCGACTCACTACAAACTCTTAGATACTGCGCAATCACACTATCCATACCCTGCTCAATACACTCGACCATCAAAGCATGTCCAATCGATACTTCCTCAATACCTTTAATCGTTAGGAAGTGTGGCAAGTTCTGTAAATCCAAATCATGCCCCGCATTCACCGCGATTCCCAATTCCTGAGCACGTTTAGCAGTCGCGGCATAAGCTTGCCATACTTGCTCAAATTGTGCTGTGCCATAAGCAGCAGCAAAGGCTTCGGTATACAGCTCAATCCGTGCTGCCCCTGTTACAGGCACTAACTCAACTTGCTCAAGACTTGGGCCTAGGAAAATCGAAACCCGAATTCCCTGCCCTTGCAGTCGGCTGCAAATGCTGGTGAGTTCGGCCTGATGTTTATTCACATCCCAACCATGATCGGAGGTGAGCTGATCGGGCGCATCAGGTACTAAAGTACATTGCGCAGGGCGAGTTTTTTCCACCAGAGTCAGAAAATCCTCCGAAGGATAACCCTCAATATTAAACTCCACGGCTCCACCAAATGGCAGCAACTCGGCAAGATCTAAAGTATCTTGGCGCGTGATATGGCGCTCATCTTGGCGTGGGTGCACGGTGATTCCTTCAACTCCCAGCGCGATGAATTTCTTGGCGAACTCCACTACATTCGGGAAATCGCGTCCGCGCGAGTTTCTGAGGAGAGCGATTTTATTGAGGTTTACACTTAATTTGGTCATGCCGATATTGATCTCTTGCGAAGGGCTGTGATGGACAGCTGTTTAAAGACTTTAAATTTAGTTTGCTTTTAGAACTTTCAAAACTCATAGCTTACAATATACAACTCTTTTTCAGCACTGCCATTGCAACCTGCTCCAATTTATAAGCTAGGCATATTTAACGCCATTGAGGAACTTAGCGATGATCAATATTTTACACGGGCATACCCAAGATTTAGGCGGTTTCTCAGTGCGGCGCTTATTGCCGCATCAAGCACGGCGTGCCGTTGGGCCTTGGGTGTTCTTCGACCATATGGGGCCTGCGCAATTCGCGCCCGGCGAAGGGATTAATGTACGCCCCCATCCGCATATCAACTTGGCAACCGTGACCTATTTATTTGCAGGTGAAATTCTGCATCGTGATTCGCTCGGTAGCGTACAAACGATTCGCCCCGGTGATTTGAATTTGATGATTGCTGGGCATGGCATTGTGCATTCAGAACGTGAAACCGAAACCATGAAGCAACAAATCCGCAGTTTACATGGCCTGCAATTATGGCTGGCTTTGCCCGATGAAGCCGAAGAACTAGCACCCGAATTTATTCACTATCCTTCAGCTAGCTTGCCTGCTCTAAACTTAGATGGCGTGCCAGTTCGCATTTTGATGGGTAAGGCTTATGGAGTCAGTTCGCCCGTCAAAACCCTCTCACCTACTTTATATGTCGAAGCGGATTTACAAGCTGGTCAAACCCTAGCTTTACCCACAGGCACACCGGAATTAGCGGTTTATGTGGCCTCAGGTCAATTACAACTCGGCGAACAAATCCTTGAGACTTACACGCTGACCTTGCTCGATACGCTTGATCAGGGCACATTAACCGCTATCAATGACAGCCGCATTGCCTTGATCGGTGGCGCACCCGTAGGCAAGCGTTATATGTGGTGGAATTTTGTGTCTAGCCGCAAAGAACGGATTGAGCAAGCCAAGCTTGAGTGGTACGAACAGCGCTTTCCACTCGTACCGGGCGATGAGCAAGAGTTTATCCCCTTGCCTGCTCATTAAAGGTTAGCTAATACAAAGCGCTAATACAAAGCGAGTAGCTAAAGCTTGCGGGATTCAGCATTCCAAGCATTATCCTGCTCTTGCTGATCGCGATTAGCTCGGTCAGCTTGTAGCAGTTCCACCACTTCTTCGCGGGCTTGCTGCGAGATCGAAATATATTTTTTCGAGCCTAATTCAAAATTGCTTAAGCGGTCGGTGGTTTCCTGATCATGCTTAGCGAATTGCTGAGCTTTGCGGCGTGATCATAAGCCCGTGCATAAAGTTTTAGATTCGGGAAGTTATGCTTAGCGGTCTCAACAATTTTATTAATCGTGGCGCGGTCATCGGCGGCAATCACCAGTAATTTGGCTTTTTCTGCGCCCGCAGTATGCAGTAAATCATCACGGCTAGCATCACCATAAAAGATCTTAAAACCAAAACGGCGCACGCGTTCAATATGCGTCGCGCTATGATCCAAGACCGTGACGCGCACCCCATTGGCAATTAACAGGCGCGATACAATCTGCCCGAAGCGCCCAAAGCCCGCGACAATTATGCTCAGTATCACCCACGAAACCTAAGACTAAGCCATTAAATAGCGCCATAAACTTCCCTTAGGCAATTAAATCATTGAGATAACTCAAGCAAGTTAAGGCTTGAACAGAGCTGCGTTGTGCATGTAAGTGAGTAAGCAAATGCTGGTATTGAGTCGCAGTTGCATCAATTGCGGCTTGGCTAAGATGATTCAAATCATGAATAACAAACGGTGGGAGATAGATCATTCCACAAAGACTAGCGGTTTGCTCAAGTGGCCTCAACAGCTCACGGATCGTAAAGTGATTCTTGCTAGCGGCTTGATAAGCAGCATGGCTTCCACCTTGCGTTAATCACATTCGCGAACAGCTTCCCCAAACCCGACATCCTTTAAGCTGGAACATTGACAATCATAGCCCGCTGCTTACAAGCGTGACTACTCCACTACCAAACACCGCAGCCTACCACTACATTGGCAATAGCGGTGGCAATATAAAATGAAGAAACAAGTAGTGCATTGAACTACTCGCTCATTTGCAACTCCAAATTTCCACGGCAATATAACTAGTACTAAGCAGTGCTCATATTAAACCTTATCCGCTTTAAAAATTAGAGGCTGGAATCATGCGCCCTTCTACTCTCCTTGCACTCAGCCTTCTCAGCTTAGCCAGCTATTCACTAGCAGTAATTGCTGAAACCTCACCTAGTAACTTGCAGTTATTTGTGGGTAAAAGCCATCGTTTAGGCACACAACTGTGGCAAACGGATAACACTGCTGCGGGTACTAAAGTTTTTAGTTATCTCACCACATCCCCTAGCGCTGATTCCAAACCTTATCCATTGGGAGTCACTGGCAATTATGGGATTTTCGCAGCCTTTACCCCTGAAACTGGCCAAGAACTCTGGCGCACGGATGGCAGTGCAGCGGGCACTGTTTTAGTCAAAGAACTCGCAGCGGGCGCTGCAAGTGGTTTAGCCCAACAGCAAGATATTAACGCTATTAGCAGCCTCGATTTAAATGGCAAAGTGCTTTTTTGGAGCCAAGTTGAGCCGCAGCTTCAGTTAATGAGTACCGATGGCCGCGCAGAGGGAACACAAGTGCTCAAGAGCTTTCCCTTCACGTTGGAAAGTGGCGTTAATGTCGCCCTGCCTGATCTACACGCTTTCAAAAACTTAGCTTTTTTCTGGGTGGATGATGGTAAACATGGCTTTGAGCTATGGCAAACGGATGGCACTCCAGCAGGAACCAAGCTAGTCCAAGATGCGAGTGTGGATGAACGTTTTGTTGATGTGTATGGCGACAGTCCCATTCAAAGCGAGAACAGTTTATTTTTTGTTAGTCCCGATAAACGTAGCGCTAAACCAGAAGAAACTTTCGCCCAATCCATTTGGCGTACCGATGGAAAAACTACTGAACACTTGCTACAAATTCCTGCCAAACATTATCTGACTCTAGTTGCAGCGAATCAGCAGCAGCTTGTCTGGGTGCAAACTAGCCAGCAAGACCCAGCGCCAGAGCCAGAAATTTGGCAGCTGGATTTAAGCACTAACCAAGTCCAGCGCATTAATTATATCCAACCCAACCAAGCTTCAGGTACTCGCTCGCTCAACTCTGCTAAAGCTTTATTTTTTAAAGGCCAATTATATTTATGGTTTAGTACCCTTGATGAGCAACATATTGAAGAACTATGGCGCACTGACTTCACTCAAACCGGCACTGAGCGTTTAGTTAGCCTACCCAATCCAAATGGCGAATATCAAGCAGCACCGATGCTGTTTAGCTTTGCAGATCGTCTGTATTTCTTCCTCAGTGATGGCATCCGCCCTTCAGAGCTATGGACCACCGATGGCACGGTGGCAGGCACGAAAAATTTATTAAAAGTCAAAGACGGCCAATACGCTGGGGGTGCTGGCGACTCTTGGCCTGCGCGCCCGGTGCCTTATGTCTTACACAAAGATAAATTAATCTTCCCGACCTTTTCCCCCAAAGACCGCAATCTATCGCAGATCTGGAGTTTGAGTCCCGCACAGCCTGAGCAGCCGCAATTATTAGGCGAATTTTCTGATCCACTGCTGTTGCCGCCTGCTAGCAATGAACCCGACGCACTGATTTACTTTATTAGCGGCCAAGAACGTTGGCAAACCGATGGCACGCTCGCAGGCACTAAATCTTTAGGCATAGAAGCATTACGTAAATACTGGGAACCGACACCTTGGCCTGTCGGTGGTTTAACCCGCATTTTACCCTTGCCTTCCAGCCCACCCAGTTGGCTGCTTGCTGAGCAAGACCGAGTAGCCGGTCAAGAATACTGGCTGCTCAACAGCACACCGGCAACCAGTAAAGTTCTCAAAGATATTAATAGCGCACCCGCGAGTAGCGATGTGAAACAGGTTCACCAGCTTGGCGCAGATTGGTATTTTGTCTTGAATTCACGCCTGTGGATGACCCAGCAAGATCCAGCCACCGCCCATGAAGTAGAGGATATTCCGAAAACAGAAAGCTTCTCGTTTAATGCTCAATCCGCTCTCAAATTTCAAGAGACACTTTACTTCCTGACTGAAAATGCTGAGAAAACCAATTCACTTTGGCAAATTAAAAACGGCCAAGCGAAGCGGCTTAAAACCTTTCCCAAAACAGGTTATAGCTGGCTCTTCCCTAGCAGCCAAGGCGTTTACGCAGCTTACTTCCCACCGGATACAGCAGATGCTTGGACACTCGATTTATGGCAAGCCCAAGAAGAGAAATTCGTGCCTATTTTAAAAGAAACCGAGGACAAACGCCGCTTAGCCACGATGCTCGAAACGGAGCGTGGCTTGCTCTATATCTTAGAGCCGAATAGTGCACTAGGCGGCGCAACTACTGCTTATACACTTATGCTACATCCTCAAAACGGGGCAGATTTGATACTAAAAGATAGTTTTGAGCCGATACCAAATGTATTAAACAATACCCTGTTTTCTACCACTAACAACAGTTACCTACTGACCCAAAAAGAAAATGATCCCTTAAATTATCAGTTATTTCGCATCGATTGGACGACTCATCAACTCGTCGAAGTCAAGGCTCCAGCCTTACCCCAACAAACTACTCTATTGGCAGCACCGCACGGTTTATTTATTTCGAGCCCAGAGCCGAGCGCAAGCTTATGGTGGCTAGCGGATGATGCGGAGCAGCCAAGTTTAATTAAAGAATTTGCCGCTAAAGTATATTTGGACTTAGTGAAAGTCGTGGATGAAAAACTGTATTTCAACCTGCTGCGTTTGACCCAAAATGATCCACCGCGTGAATGGTGGATGACAGATAACACGGGTGAAGGAATACGGAAATTAGCGAATGATTTGGAGATGATACGGGATTAACCTTAGGCTCTAGTTAGCTCCTAGAGCCTAGTGAATACTTTAAATTATTTAGCTACGGGGGCTTGCGCTGGAATATCAGCCAGCTCAGTTTTAACATCCAGATTTTGTGCACGATGACGCAAAGCATGATCCATTAACACCAGCGCTAGCATCGCCTCACAAATCGGGGTAGCACGAATCCCCACACAAGGATCGTGACGGCCTTTGGTAATCACCTCAACTGATTCGCCTTGCAGATTCACTGTCCGTCCCGGCAAACGCATACTGGAAGTCGGTTTGAAAGCGGTATGGACAATAATATCTTGCCCCGAAGTAATGCCTCCTAAAATGCCACCCGCTTGATTTTGCAGAAAGCCTTGCATAGTGATCTCGTCACGGTGCTCGGTGCCTTTTTGGGTCACACAGTCAAAACCAGCGCCAATTTCGACACCTTTGGCGGCATTGATGCTCATCATCGCATAAGCGATTTCGGCATCCATCCGGTCAAAAATCGGCTCGCCCCAACCGGGCGGTAAGCCGGTGGCTACCGTGGTGATCTTCGCACCAATCGAATTACCCTCTTTGCGTAAGGCATCCATATAGGCTTCCATCTCAGCGACTTTATCCGCATCTGGGCAGAAGAAGGGATTGGTTTCTACTACATCCCAATCGAGCTTATCGACAGTGATCGGTCCCAGTTGGGAAAGATAGCCACGAATCTGCACGCCATAGCGTTCCAGCAAATATTTCTTAGCAATCGCGCCTGCCGCGACGCGCATCGCCGTTTCCCGCGCAGAGGAACGCCCGCCACCACGGTAATCACGCACGCCATACTTTTTATAGTAGGTATAGTCTGCATGCCCCGGACGGAAGCGGTCGAGAATCTCGGAATAGTCTTTCGAGCGCTGGTCGGTGTTATGAATGATCAGCGCAATCGGTGTTCCAGTGGTTTTGCCCTCAAACACTCCCGAGAGGATTTGCACTTCATCTGCTTCACGTCGTTGGGTGGTATGCCGACTTTGGCCGGGTTTGCGCCGATCTAAATCGAGCTGAATATCCGCTGCGGATAGCTCCATACCGGGCGGGCAGCCGTCCACAATGCAACCGATTGCGGGGCCATGACTTTCACCGAAACTAGTGACGGTGAATAAGGTTCCAATAGTATTTCCTGACATAGCGCGTGATTGTAGCAGTCTCTCTCAGCACTCGAAATAGGCTTAAGCAAGGCGCTGCTGTAAAAATTCAATTAAGCGGCGAATTTTCATCGGCAAGAAATGCCGGGTCGGATACATCGCATAAGCGCTAATCAAGGGCGAGGAGTAGTCGGTTAAAATCTGCACCAATTGACCATTCGCCACAGCATTACGGGTAATAAAATTGGGTTGCTGCACAATACCATGTCCGAGAATGGCTGCTTGACAGAGTACATCGCCATTATTCGCAGCCAAATCGCCATGTACTGCGATATGGCTCTCCACTTTATCTTTCTGAAAATGCCAAATATGCATCGGCACGCTATGCTGATAGAGCAGGCAATTATGCTTGACTAAATCTTCAGGCGTTTGTGGTGTGCCGTGCTTGGCTAAATAACTCGGTGCTGCACAGCACACCAAATGACTATTAGCAATGCGCTGCGCTACAATGGAAGAGTCTTCCAACTGCCCTACCCTAATCACTAAATCGTAATCACTATTGAGAATATCAATAAAGCGATCATCTAAATGCAGATTGATATGTAGCTGCGGATAGAGCTGCATGAACTCATGAATCGGCCCTATCAAGACTTGCATACCAAAGGACAAAGGCACATTAATCCGAATATTGCCGCATAAGCGCTCACTGGTAGAGGCGATGTTTTCTTCTAACTCATTAAATTCTTCTAGCAGGACTTTACCGCGTTGATAATAGAGTTCACCCGCTTCGGTGGTACGCAAATGGCGAGTAGTCCGCACTAACAACTTCACGCCCAAACGCTCCTCTAATAAACGTAAGCGCTTACTCACTGCTGCGCTGGTGACATTATGCTTGTCTGCCGCAGCGCTCAACGTCCCTGCATCCACTACTTCCACTAGCCAAAAAAGATCATCAAAATGACTCATCGTATTCTCAACCTTGAGTTATCTAACAACTAACTAGATACCACTTATCCTAACTTCTAGTCAAAGATAAACTATGCGTATACAAAATATTCGGAGAGTAAACATGTTTCAAATTAGACGTGCTAATCAACGCGGCCATTTTAAAAATAATTGGTTAGATAGCCATCACAGCTTTTCTTTTGGCGAATACTATGACCCTAAGCAGATGGGTATTTCCGTGTTGCGGGTGATTAATGATGATCGAGTCACAGCGGGCGCTGGCTTCCCAACACATCCGCACAACAATATGGAAATTATCAGCTATGTGTTGGAAGGTGAGTTAGCGCACAAAGATAGCATGGGCAATGGCAGTGTAATTCGGAAAGGCGATGTACAACGTATGTCCGCAGGCACTGGCATCACCCATTCTGAGTACAACCCTTTGCAAACAGCAGGCACGCATTTTCTACAAATTTGGTTATTACCGACTCAACGTAATATTCAACCGAGCTATGCTCAAGCTTATTTCAGTGATGCAGAAAAAGCAGAGGGCTGGCGCTTACTAATTTCACCTAGCGGTGCTGAAGGTTCGTTAGCTACCAATACAGAAGCGCTGCTTTATGCGAGTTTGTTAGCTCCTGAAGTAGAGCGCGCATATAGCTTAGCGAGTGATCGTATAGGCTATCTATTTGTCGCGAGTGGCTCAGTGGAAGTTGAAGGTGAAACCCTAGCAGCAGGCGATGGTGTCGCTATCAGCGCCAATAGTGGTTTTAGAATTACCGGTAAGGATACTGCTGAAGTCTTATTGTTCGATTTGCCAACTTAATAAAAAAGGGGCGGTAATCGCCCCTTTTCTCTTTGAAACTAAAGGCTTAATTAACCTTAACTTTCATATCATCCAGCATTTTGACTAATTGATCAGCAGGGCGATAGCCTGGGATCATCGTGCCATCTTCAGTGAATAAGGCAGGAGTACCATTCACACCCAATTTTTGGCCTAATTCAAATTCCTTAGCTACTGGATTTTCGCATTCTTTGGAAGCAATCGTTTCACCTGATTTCGACTTGGTCATAGCATCCAACTTATCGTCTGCGCACCAAACATTGACGATTTTCTTATAGCTATCGGAACCAATGCCAGCCCGTGGGTAGGCTAAATAACGCACGCTCACGCCAGCATCATTCAGTTGATTGACTTCTTTATGCAGTTTCACGCAATAGCCGCAATCGACATCCGTGAATACGGTCAGCAGATGCTTTTGCTCACCTTTAGCTTTAAAGATCACCGCATCTTTTTCTTCGACTTTAGCCAGCATATCTTTGCGTTCAACAGTACGCGATTGCTCAGACAGATTGGTGCGGGTTGAGCCGTCAATTAAATCACCACTTAGGAAATAGCGGCCATCGGCAGAGACATAAATCATCTCAGTACCAAATTTAGCTTCGTAAACACCATTGATAGGTGTTGGATTAATCGCATCGGGCACACTACCAAACAAAGGCTTAAGTTTTTCATTTAATAAGGCCGTATCCACTGGCGCTGTAGTAGGAGCTGGAGCTGCTAATTTAGCGGTCTCAGTAGTGACTGGCGCCGAAGCTGCTGCAGTAGTGGTTTCAACACTGGCTGCAGGTACAACTGCTGCTTTATCCTCTGCGTTGGCTAAACCCACTACGAATAAGCTAGCTAATAAAGCGCTTAGCATTGTTTTTTTATTCATCACTTTTGTTTCTTTCCATCAGTAAAATTAAAAAAGCAGTCGTTCAAACATAGCATAATGCCTACCTGAAGCCCATTGACCTTAAGAAGCATGCTAGTTTGAGGCGTCTGTCTGCAAAAAGTTCTAACCACGCGGATGATGTTGTCGATGCAGTTCTTGTAAGCGCGCTTTGGCCACATGTGTATAAATTTGTGTAGTCGACATATCGCTATGCCCTAACAGCATTTGTACGACTCGCAAATCCGCCCCGTGATTCAATAAATGGGTGGCAAACGCATGGCGCAAGGTATGCGGTGAAAGTGGTTTACTAATCCCTGCTTCGGCTGCATAGCGCTTAATCAAATACCAAAACGCTTGGCGAGTCATCCCTGCACCGCGCCCCGTGACAAATACCTGCGCACAGACTGCATGCCCTTGCATTAACTCAGGGCGAGCAATCTCTAGATAGCGCCCCACCCAATCCTGAGCCTCTTCGCCTAAAGGTACTAAACGCTCTTTGCCACCTTTACCTAAAATCCTGACCACACCGTGATGCAAGGATAATTGCCCTTGCGTCAAACCTGTTAGCTCAGAAACCCGCAAACCCGTAGCATATAAAAGTTCCAACATAGCACGGTCGCGCAAACCGATAGCTGAATCAACATCAGGCGCTTGTAACAATTGCTCGATATCCTCTTCAGACAGTGAATCGGGCAATAAACGCTGCGGTCGTGGTGCATCAATATTGCCGGTTGGATCGGTTTGGATCACGCCTTCACGTAACAAATACCGATAGAAACGACGCATGCCTGATAATAAACGGGCTGAACTTGAAGGCTTCGCACCGGCTCGAAATAACTCTGCCAAATAATCGAGCAAATCATTACGGCTCGCCGTCTCTAAAGTCTTCCCTTCTGAAGCTAACCAACTACATAAACCTAGCAAATCACTGCGATAAGCATCCAAAGTATTCTTTGCCGCGCCACGCTCTGCCCAAAACGCATCCAGAAAGCGATCTAGCAAATTAGTTTCGTTACAAGGGAACTCAGTTTCGATCGTCCGGGATTTTTTTAATATATTCATTGTCTTGATAGATTACACAAACGTTCCATGCTATTTTCAAACAAAATAATAAAGGGCTTTTATTTATGAATAACTCAATTGATTACCACAGCAGTTTGCTTGCGCGAAAGCTGTATCGTGAAAGCCAGTCACAAGCAGCTCAACAAGAATCCACTATGCCGCTTACGCTTGAAGATATTATTCCCGCTGCTGATACGCAAGCAGACTTGTTAGATTATGCGGTTTTTAGCAATCCGGCTTGTGGATGCTTGGATGGCAAGGAATCTTTGCAAGGCAATGCACAATTCAAAAACTATTGGTTTAGCTTTTACCCACCTCAAGCCAATTTGCTCCCGCAATATCAAAACCTTACCCGACTAGAAGCTCGGCGTGCTGAATTGAATCGTAGCCGCACCACCCAATACGCCCCGCGTTTATTCATGCTGACGGTGTTCAGCGGTATGTTTATTTTTGGGGTACTCAGCCAAAACTGGTTGCTACCTATGCTCAGCTTGATGTTAGTGCTGGTGGTTTGGATTAAGACGCATGCCAGTATTCAAGAAAATAACGAGCACTTAGCACGTAATCAGGCTTGGATTCAGCAACAACAGACCCTGTTAGCGCAGTTAGATACTCAATGCCAAGAGCTGACTAAGCATTTAGATGCTAAACCTTTACAGCAAAACTATACCCGCCAATTAGAAACTTGGCTACATGACAGTATCACTGAATTTTTCCCGTCTTTAGATCAGGCTGAAATGAAGACCCAGCTCCAAACGGGGGATATTAGTTTTTTCTTGTTAGAAAGCCGCGCAATTTTACAATTGCTGCCGAATGAAGCTAGCCCCAACAAAGATACACTCCAAGCGCTACTCAGCTCCAAAGGCAAAAGCCTGTTCGCGCTACAACCCTTTACTGAATTAGAGGGCTTAAGTCGCTTGCATTATTTGTACGCTTTGCTGTGTTTTGAACAAGGTGTGGTGGTTTGTACGGCTTTTTATGATTGGGCTAGCAACGATTTGTACAGTGTGCAACAGGATTTTCATCCTTACCGCGAAATCATGGATATTCAACATGCAGATCTGCGCCCTAATGAGAACAATCCAGTTCAAGACTACTTAAGTAATGAGATTTTTCAGCGGCAAATTAAAGAGCCGCTACAAGTGGTGGCTTTAGGCTTAAGAAATGGGCGCGAGTATTCTTGTACCCTATCGAAAATCCCTTTGCATCGGCGTACTTATCTACAAATTCCGAATTTGTTTTTTACGCATTATTTGAAACGCGATATTCGCCAACTACTAGCGACTCTGACTAAGCACACCACCGTTTAGACCGCTGCTTTAAACTCAAACCAAACCTGTACGCTATCCCCCTCGATCCGTACAGGTAAGCTAGTCAACTTTTGCTTAAAACAAGGTCCATACACACAAACACCCGTATCGGGCTTAAATAAAGCACCATGCATACTGCATTGGATAAATTCGTGATTAGGCTCTAAAAAAACATGCTCACTCCAATTGAGTGATACATGCTGGTGGGGACAGGTATTTTCATACGCATAGATTTGTTCCATATGTAGTACGACAAAACCTTGCTTCGTATTCCAGCCTTGTTCTACGGTGAAACCATATTCAGGTCGAAGCTGCAGAGTCGCATAGCTACCAATCGTATGCCACACTTGCTATTTAGCTCTGCATTAAAGCACCCAGTTTTTCACTGTCTGGGCGCACTATCAGACCTTTTTCTGTAACTAGAATATCCACCAATTTGCTAGGCGTTACATCAAAAGCAGGATTCCAAGCACTGACTTGAGGAGCTGCGATGCGTTGTTGATTCACATTGAGAATTTCATCAGGCGACCGCTCTTCGAGAGGGATTTGCTCGCCTGAAAGGGTAGCCATATCAATGGTATTGGTCGGTGCGACCACCATAAAACGCACACTGTGGAAACGAGCTAGCACCGCTAAGCTATAGGTACCAATTTTATTCGCCACATCACCATTTGCAGCAATGCGATCAGCACCCACAATCACCCAAGAAATTTTCCCCAACTTCATTAAGTGGGCGGCTGCACCTTCACAAATCAATTGTGTTGGAATTTTATCGCGCATTAACTCCCAAGCTGTTAAGCGTGAACCTTGCCACCAAGGCCGCGTTTCGTCTGCATAAACTTGTTCGATTTTGCCTTCGCTATAAGCGCTACGAATCACCCCTAATGCCGTACCATAGCCGCCTGTCGCCAATGAGCCCGTATTACAATGGGTAAGCACTCCATGCGTCGGTTTAATCAACTCATTGCCCAAAAAAGCCATGCGATGATTAGCTTCGATATCTTCTTGATGGATGCGTTGTGCCAGTGCCATTAGCGTATTGATCGGTTCTGGATCATGCTCATTAATAGCCGCAGACATACGATCTAAAGCCCACTGCAAATTAATGGCCGTTGGACGTGAGGCTGCCAGTAAATCAATATCCGGCTGTAAGCGGGAGCGCCAATCATGTGGGTATTGCTTGAAGGCCTTACGGGCAGACATCAGCAAACCGTAGGCAGCCGTAATGCCAATAGCGGGTGCACCACGCACAACCATATTGCGAATAGCCTCGGCAGTATCTTCAGCACTGTAAATTTGAATATATTGCTCTGCATGGGGCAATTTGCGCTGATCAAGCAAAATCAGATGGTTATCTTTCCATTCGACGGCGCGAATTGTATCTTGTGGTGGCATAGCGGCACTCAAAGCTAGGGTTTGAGTGCGATTTTACAACATTATTCGAGCAGCGACACCCCTATGCAGATCGATTTATTAATTAAACCCAGTTGGGTCATTACCATCAACGAGCAAGATCAAGTCTTGATAGATCACGCTGTAGCTATTGATCAAGGTAAAATTCTCGATATTTTACCTTTTGCTGAGGCTGAACAGCATTATCGCGCTAAAAAAACTGTAGTACTTCCACAACAGGCTCTGCTCCCAGGCCTAGTGAATGCACATACGCATGCAGCGATGAGCTTATTGAAAGGCTTAGCCGACGATTTGCCACTCATGGAATGGCTGCAGGAGCATATTTGGCCTGCCGAACGCCAATGGGCGAATCAGCAATTTGTATATGATGGCTCTAAGCTTGCGATTGCGGAAATGATTCGCTCAGGCACGACTTGCTTTAATGATATGTATTTTTTTGCAGAAGAAACGATCAAAGCAGTACAAGAGAGTGGCATTCGTGCGTCCTTAGGGATGATTTTGATTGATTTCCCAACAGCCTATGCTGAAAACATTGACGGCTATCTACAAAAAAGTTTAGCTCTACGCGAGAGCGTAAAAAATACCCCTTTAATCAGCGTTTGCTTCGCTCCCCATGCGCCTTACACGGTGTCTGATCAAGCCTTAGAACGCATCCATCAACTTGCAAGCCGCTTAAATCTACCCATTCATATGCATGTGCATGAAACCACACAGGAAGTCATGCAGGCTGTAGAACTCCATCAAGAACGCCCACTGGCACGACTGGCACGTTTAGACTTATTAGATCAGCATTTCTTAGCTGTGCATATGACACAGTTAGCAGCATCTGAAATTACAAACTTAGCGTATAAAAAAGTCCATGTCATTCACTGCCCTGAATCGAATTTGAAACTTGCGAGCGGCTTTTGCCCTGTGGCTAAGTTACTTGCTGCAGGCGTGAATGTGGCCTTAGGTACCGATGGCAATGCGAGCAATAATGATTTGGATATGTTAGGCGAAATGCGCACGGCTGCCCTACTCGCTAAGGCCGTTGCTCAGGACGCGAGCGTAGTATCAGCTCACCAAGTTTTGCGAATGGCGACCATTAATGGTGCCAAAGCTTTGGGCTTGGAGCAGCACATTGGCTCTATTGAAATCGGCAAGAGTGCTGATTTGATTACAATTAATTTAGGTGGTTTGGAATCACAGCCCATGTATGATCCGATCTCGCATTTAGTGTATTGCACGACTCGTGATCAAGTAACGCATGTTTGGGTGGCTGGTCAAGCCTTATTGGAAGAGCGTAAACTGTGCACCCTAAATGAAGCAGAGCTCATCAACTCTGCCCAACACTGGCAAAGTCTAATTGGAGAAACTGCGGGATGAACGCTGAGCTGAATGTAGATCCAAGCGAAATTCGCAAATTTGAAAGTATTGCACATCGCTGGTGGGATCCTGAAAGCGAATTTAAACCTTTGCATGCTATTAATCCTTTACGCCTCAACTATATTGATGATCGTGCGCACCTAAAAAATAAACGAGTACTGGATGTCGGCTGTGGCGGTGGAATTTTGGCCGAAAGCATGGCGCGGCGTGGTGCTAAGGTGACGGGCATTGACTTAGGTGAAGGTCCGTTATCAGTCGCAAGCCTACACGCGCTTGATTCTCAAGTTGAAGTTGACTACCAGCAAATCGCGGTAGAGACCTTAGCTGAGCAGGAAACTGGCCAATACGATGTAGTGACCTGTATGGAAATGCTTGAGCATGTACCTGCCCCTGAATCGGTGATTCGCGCTTGTGCTCAGCTCGTCAAGCCAGGTGGAAATGTGTTTTTTTCGACTATAAACCGTAACCCTAAAGCATTTATGCTAGCCGTTATTGGCGCAGAGTATTTACTAAACATGTTGCCGAGGGGTACCCATGAATACGCAAAATTTATCCGTCCCTCTGAATTAGAGTATGCGGCACGCCAAGCTCAATTAAGCTTAAAAGATATTAGTGGTATGACTTATAACCCTATTTTCCAAAGCTACCGACTTGGCAAAGATATTGATGTTAACTATCTCATGCATTTTACAAAGGAAGAGTAATTTATGATTGCTCCTAAAACAATAATAACACTTGGACTAGCGTCAGTGCTCTTATCAGGCTGTGCAGTACGCTATGACAATGTAGTAGTTACGCCAAGTGGCCGCCCGCAACTCGCGGAAATGGATTCGCGAACCGAACGTAATATTCGTGAACTAGCAGGCGCTTTGATGTCACTTGGGCCTTATATCAGCCGTGATGAGTCCATGGACTTGGCTTATGACTCTTATGTCTACCCTATGAAGCTGGCTAATGAATGGGGACTGACTTGGCCACCGATGTATCATAATACCTTACGTAATGCCAAACTCCGACCTAAAGGTCTATGTACTGACTGGGCGGACGCGATGATTACAATGGCCCGACGCAAAAATTTACAAACTATGGACGTTTACTGGGGGGTATCTAACCGTGGTGACCCATGGCGCGAACATAGCACCCTTCTGGTAACTGCCAAAGGCCAACCATTTGACACCGGCATCATTCTCGATCCGTGGCGTAACTCTGGCAAATTGTATTGGCTGCGCCATCTCGAAGACCCTGCCTATAAATGGAAATACCATGCTGGCCCATTCACCCACTTACCTCCTTTAGGTAGATCGACGGTCAGACGCATTACACAGTAAGCTCAGTTTTTAGCGCCCCCTTTTTTGGGGGCTTTGCTGATGAACTTAGCAGGATATTAGTATGCGTATTCGCCTGAAGACCCAATGGAATAATCAAACCCGCGAAGTTTCCTTAGAAGATACGGTTAGCGTGCTTGCCTTTAATGCTTGGAAAATTGGCATGCAAGCCTTAGTAGAAATCGAAAATCAAAACTTCCAAACTGATACACAAATGCAACGAGTGGGAGTGATGGAAGAAAGCATGTCTTTTTTGGTACATGTCTTAGATCGGATTGCTTACACACAACTCGATGAAACTGATCGCTCTCAACTACTTAGCAGTTTTGCCCTGAAACTTGCCGATCATATTCAAGATAATGCCCGCGACTTTGCGGGTGCTGGCGATTATCGCAATTCTTTCATTAATAAGCTCAATCAACGTTTGGCTGACTACTCTGAAACTAGCTGGGATGAAAGTGCCCAACTACCTGGTTTTTCGATGGGCTTAAGCTTCGGCCAGCATATTGCGGCAAGTTTAGGGCCACGCGACCAACAATGGGTTTTAGACTATATCCAACGCACTCTTATGCCTGAAATGCTCGAACCGTATAAGCGCGTACTTGGCCGCTTAGGCTTACTCACCACTCCTGTATAAATCGCTGTTTCCTTTAGCAGTTTCTAACCTTTTGAAGAGATAGGGATATTGACCTATTGCCTCTGGAGTATTACTTTTGGGGGATATAAATAACCTTAACTCTATCCCTAAGTGGATATAAAACTGATTCTGTTGGAGAAAGCCCATGTACAGTCCGATCACAATTGACGAAATGTTTCCGCGTGCAGAGCCGATGTTTCGCGCACCCTTGCCGGTATTGAAAGTCGCCCAGACTTATATACTGATTGAGCAACGCTCTAAAGAGTTACAGTTGAAACTCACCGAACAACATCGTGAGGTGGTTGACTTTATTCTCGATTTTTATGAGTACTGCGATGATTGCGAAAATGCACGCGCGCTAGCTGATTTGATGCATGAAGAGTTTTACCTGCAAGGTGGACGCCGTTATCTGTACAAGCTGTTTCCAGCGGGTCCTTTAAATACCATTCATTATTTGGCTGATTTACCAGCACTTAAATATGAAACTGATCCTTGTTCTGGTATTCGCTTCTAAACTTGCTCGTTTTTTCTCTAGGCTAGCCTAAATTGCTAGCCTCTGTCCTACCTTTCATAAGCAATCTACCGCCTAAATAGGCTTTATCAAGCTCGTGTTCACTTTAGCCCTTTAAGATAAGATTTTTAAAATCTTATAAATCCAAATTAATAAAAATTAAAAAGGTATAACCATGGGCAAACCGACAACGGCTAATTGGATTAAGGGGGCTATGTTGGCACTTGGACACTTGAGCCTGCTGCCAACGACTGCAAAAGCAGATTATCCGACCTATTACCCCCAGAATAACCCTTATCAAGTACAACGCGCGTCTTATCAACCTAGTAATAAGCGGATTTTTCAAGTTTGGGATACCAAGTTATCCGTTCCGCCAGACATTCAGCCTTACCATCACAATGACAACAATGGCTTTTATGAGCCACAGGCACAACAACAAGCTCAGCCGCGTCGTTATGCAGCGCCACAGACCTACTACCAAGCGGAGACACCCAGAGCCGCTACCCGTAGCAAAAAACTCAATCCTACGCGTGCTGAGATTTTGAAAGCGGCTTATCGCTCTATCGGCATTGACTATCGTTGGGGTGGCAATACCCCAAGAGAAGGTTTTGATTGCAGCGGCCTCACCAAATTCACCCATAAAAATGTCAACCTGAGTATTCCACGCACTGCACTAGAACAAAGCAAAGCGAGTCGCACCATTAACCGCAAAGATCTGAAACCAGGTGATATGATTTTCTTCCGCACCAGTGGCAAAAAGGTAAATCACGTAGGAATTTATGTGGGTGATGGCAAGTTTATTCATGCAGCCTCTGGTGGTGGAAAAGTCACCCTAGATGACTTGCGGCGCGCTTACTGGCAGCAACGTCTTGTCAAATACGGAACATTTTTAGCTTAAGTTTGAACCCTGCTCTTAATAAGTTAGACTTAGCTGATGATTAGTTGCCACAGTGAGTTGGTTTAGGCTTATACTCACCTTAGGCTTATCATGCCGTATTTGAATAATTCATTTGGAAGGAGATAACTATGGGTTTATTTGATTTTGCAGCTAACATTGGCAAAAAACTGTTCGGTAAAGATGATCCACCAGAGCAACAAGCTGCTAAAGTTCAAGAGCATATCCAAGCAGCCAACCCTGGCTTAGATAACCTGCAAGTACAAGTCTCTAATGGCGTAGCAACCATTAAGGGTGATGCGAAGTCTCCTGAAGCTTTAGAAAAAGCGATTCTCATGGCAGGTAATGCGATGGGCATCCAAGAAGTGAAAGCAGCCGAAGCAACCGTAGCAGGTCAAGCTGCACAGCTCGCGACCGATGATGAATTCTACATCATTGAAAAAGGCGATAATTTATGGAAAATCGCAGAAAAAGCCTATGGCAATGGCTCTAAGCACACGGTAATTTTCGAAGCTAACCGTGAAGTTATCGAAGACCCAGACAAAATTTTCCCTGGCCAAAAAATCCGTATTCCAAAAGCCTTGAAATAATTTAGCTTCTGCTGACATTTCATATTGAAAAACCACCTACGGGTGGTTTTTCTTTTGCTGCCACTAAATTGGCATTGCAATTGCTTTAATGCCTTCAAAACAACGCTTATATGATCTATAACTATTAAAGTTTTTCGCGAAAGGATGCTTGCATGCAATTAACTTTTATCTCTGATACGCACTCTCATCATCGTCAACTAAGCTTGGATGGGGGTGATGTTTTAGTGCATTGTGGCGACTTTACCCGTCACGGCGAGATAGAAGATGTAGAGGATTTTGCACAATTTATTGCTGCCCAACATTTTAAATACAAAATAGTGATTGCTGGTAATCATGATTGGTGCTTTGAAGATGAGCGCAAAGCCGAAGCGGTGGCCTGCCTAGACTACTATGGTATTTATTATCTGAATGATTCTGGCATTGAACTTGAAGGCATTAAATTTTGGGGTTCACCTATCCAACCTGCTTTTAGCAACTGGGCTTTTAATCGCAAGCGGGGCGAAGAAATTCGGCGGCATTGGAATCTAATCCCCAAAGATACTGATATTTTAATCACCCACGGCCCTGCTTTTGGGATTTTAGATGAATGTTATGATGGAGTTAAAGTCGGCTGCGAAGCGCTATTAGAAGTGATCGAAAACATTAAACCTAAAATTCATGCATTCGGGCATATCCATGAGGAATATGGCGTGCATGAATATAATGGCACGATCTTTGTGAATGCCTGTAGTTTAGATGAGTATTATCAGGTGAAAAATTTGCCGGTGGTGTTAGTCATTTAAATTCCCTCTATACTCCCCTCTTCCTCTGCTTTAACCAACCTCCGTTAAAACTAATTATCGGGAGCTATGCATGCTATTTAAAACCCAGCTCAATCCACTAACTTATTTAAGTATCTTGCTGCTTGGCAATTTAGCTGCTTGTAGCACCACTACGCCTAGTTCGACCGTACAGGAAAAAGTTAGTTCTAGCCAAACTCCAGCAGCAAACAAGCCTGTACAGCCAGCTAAACCATCTAAGCCTGCTGTAACTAGCTCGACCAAGCTACCTGAAGATTTAATGCCAACGGGTATGACTCTACTTAATGCTTTTAGCCATGACTTCAATGTGGATGGGTTATTAGATTAAGTGGTGGTCGCTAAGCAAGTCTCTAAACTAGTCTTAATCTATTCACGAAATGCAAAAAAATAGCTATAAGCTACTAATTTTATTAAAAATAATTAAAAAACCTTCTATTCACTAATCTATTCATGAATTTGCTACACTTGATTGATGGATACTCAAACTCGTCTTGCTCAAGCACTATTTTCTGAAAACCTTAGCTCCGCCGAATTGGCGCGGCGCACCGGCATTTCACAGGCAACGATTAGCCGCGCCTTACAACAGCTTCCAGTGATCAAACTGGGTGCGGGGCGTAATAGTGTGTTTGCTTGGGTTGATCAAGTTGATGGGCATCCTCTTTACGCAATCAATCCTCAAGGCCAACCTGAACAACTCGCCACACTTTATCGCCAGCCTGCGGGGCAAATCTTGGTCATCAAAGGCCATGAATTTCAGCGCTTCGATGATATTCCGTGGTATTTACAAAGTGCGCTGCCTGCCGGTTTTTTAGGGCGTTGGCATGCAGAGCATTTAAGCCAATCGTTAGCGGTCAATAAAAATCCAGCGCTGTGGACGAGTGATGAATCTTTGCGCTATTTATTGCAGGCAGGTGATCAATTACCCGGAAATTTGTTAGTCGGTAAAGCCTCTGCACAAATCTATCTAAACGCTTACCAACGTCTAAATCCTTGTTCTGTGCAAGCTTATGATCTGTTAGCAGCGCAAATGTTGCAGCATGGTTTTGCACGCTCATCGGTGGGCGGTGAGCAGCCTAAGTTTTTGGTTTATACCCAAAATGACACTGAGGCTTATCACGCGATTGTTAAATACAGCCCGCCGATTGCCTTGCAATCCCCGGCGGCTCAGCGTTATCGCGATTTGCTCATTGCCGAGCATTTAGCACTGCAATGCTTACAGGAGTTTGGTATTGCTGCTGCACAATCGCGTTTGATTGAAGGCGAGCGGGTGTATTTAGAACTACGTCGTTTTGATCGAGTTAGTGAACATGGGCGGCGCGGCGTGGTGAGCTTAAAAGAGGTTGAGGCCGAATTTATTGGCAGCTCCTCGCATTGGTATGAGGCTGCCGATGCTTTATTAAACTTAGGCATGATTGATAAGGCGACTCAGCAAAAAATTCATTTGGCGTATGCGTTTGGGCATTTTATTGCCAATACCGATATGCATTTTGGGAACTTAGCGTTTTATTTTGAAGATTTAAAGCTGCAAGGCTTAGCACCTATTTACGATATGTTACCCATGTTTTATATGCCAATTCGAGATGAGGTAGTGGAACGGGAATATATGCTTAAGCCGTTATTGGGGATTGAGGCTGACATTTTAAATCAAGCTAAAGAAATGGCTAAGAGTTATTGGAAAATGGTTAGCGAAAATCAAAGTATTTCGTTGAATTTAAAAAAAGCTACTCAAGGTACTAAATAGAAATTATATAAGCTATTTGAGAGCATTCAGCGGAAAACTCAGCTACAAACTTTGTTAGGTAACCGTAAAGCTGAGTGATCTCCATTTTTATTATTCTAGCCTCTCTAACAAAAACCCAATCAGCAAAACTAATTGAGTTTTTCATATTCAAGATTTGAGCCGAATTATTCAGGCCGCATATGCGGAAATAGAATCACATCTCTTATCGAAGGCGCATCGGTAAACAACATTACCAAGCGATCAATCCCAATCCCCTCACCTGCCGTCGGTGGCATACCATATTCCAGCGCACGCACAAAATCTGCATCGTAATGCATCGCCTCATCATCACCTGCATCTTTCTCTGCAACTTGCTGACGGAAGCGTTCGGCTTGATCTTCCGCATCATTCAACTCAGAGAAACCATTGCCAATTTCACGCCCACCGATATAAAACTCGAAACGATCTGTGACAAAAGGATTCTCATCATTCAAACGTGCCAATGGCGATACTTCCGCTGGATGCTGCATCACGAAGGTTGGTTGCTGCAATAAATGCTCCACGGTTTCCTCGAAAATCGAGATTTGCACTTTGCCTAAACCATCACTGTCTTTCAGGGGCGCATGGACTTTCTTGGCAATTAAACGTGCGGATTCGAGATTATCAATCTGCTCCGGCGTGACTTCAGGATTGTATTTCAGAATCGCATCGCGAATGGTAATGCGCTCAAACGGTTTGCTGAAATCAAAAGTTTGACCTTGGTAATTAACTTCGGTGCTGCCCAATAAATCCTGCGCCAAGCCCTTAAATAGCGCTTCGGTCAAATCCATCATATCCACATAAGTCGCATAGGCTTGGTAGAATTCAATCATGGTGAATTCCGGATTATGCCGCACCGACACGCCTTCATTGCGGAAGTTACGATTGATTTCAAACACACGCTCAAAACCACCCACCACCAAACGCTTTAAATACAGCTCCGGTGCAATGCGCAAATACATCGGCAAATCGAGGGCATTATGGTGGGTAATAAACGGACGCGCCGCCGCCCCACCGGGGATGATTTGCAGCATCGGTGTTTCGACTTCCAGATAATCGCGTTGCAGGAAGAAGTTACGGATATAGCTAATGATTTTCGAGCGCATGCGGAAAGTATTGCGGCTTTCCTCGTTCATGATTAGATCAATGTAGCGCTGACGATAGCGCTGCTCTTGATCGGTTAGGCCGTGGAATTTTTCTGGCAATGGACGCAAGGATTTAGTCAATAAGCGTACCGCTTCAGCTTTCACTGAAAGTTCGCCAGTTTGGGTTTTAAACAGCGTACCTTCGACCGCAATAATATCGCCGATGTCTTGATGCTTATAAGCCTCGAACGTTTCCTCGCCCACACGCTGCAATTGCACATAAATTTGAATGCGCCCTGAAGTATCCGAAAGGGTCGCAAAGCTCGCTTTGCCCATCATCCGCCGCAGCATCACCCGCCCTGCTACCGAAACTTTGACTGCATTGCTTTCAAACCATTCCTTGTCGTATTGCTCATAAGCAGCGTGTAAATCAGCGGCTTTATGTTCGCGTACAAAATCATTCGGGAAGGCAGAGCCTTGCTCACGCAGAGCAGCCAATTTTTCACGGCGTTGCTGGATTAATTGGTTGTCATCATGCTGAGCTGCTTGCTGGTTATCTGATTCACTCATGGTCATCGGTTCGCTTTATAGTCCACTTTTCAGGCTCGCCTCAATAAAGCGGTCGAGTCCACCATCCAAAACTGCTTGGGTATTGGAAGTTTCCACGCCGGTGCGCAAATCCTTCACCCGCGATTGATCGAGCACATAGGAACGAATCTGGCTACCCCAACCCACATCTGATTTGGTCTGCTCCAAGGCTTGCTTTTCTTCATTGCGCTTGAGGAGTTCTAATTCATACAACTTCGCACGCAACTGCTTCATAGCGGTATCTTTATTCTGATGCTGCGAGCGTCCGTTTTGGCATTGCACCACGGTATTGGTCGGCAAATGCGTAATCCGCACCGCCGATTCCGTCCGGTTTACGTGCTGCCCACCCGCCCCCGAAGCACGATACACATCAATCCGCAAATCGGCGGGGTTAATATCAATTTCGATATTGTCATCAATCTCTGGTGAGACAAATACCGCCGAGAATGAAGTATGCCTCGCTCCCGCTGAGCTAAACGGCGATTTCCGCACTAAGCGATGTACGCCGGTTTCAGTCCGCAACCAGCCAAAGGCATATTCGCCTTGGAAGCTAATGGTCGCACTTTTAATCCCAGCCACATCACCGGGCGAGGCTTCGATGAGTTCGGTTTTAAAACCTTTGGCTTCACCCCATCGCAGATACATGCGCAAGATCATTTCTGACCAATCTTGTGCCTCAGTCCCACCCGCACCGGATTGAATATCAAGGAAGGCATTATTCCGATCTAATTCGCCGGAGAACATACGCTGGAATTCGAGCTTTTCAACATCGTGCTCAAGGGAGTCGACTTCGGCAGTCACATCATTCGCACTGTTTTCGTCATCCTCAGCTTCTGCCATTTCTAGCAGCTCATTCGCATCGGTTAAACCATTGGTAAGGCGATCAATGCCACCCACCACGGTATCTAAAGCAGCGCGTTCTTTGCCCAAGGCCTGAGCATAATCGGGGTTATCCCAAATTTTGGGATCTTCTAATTCGCGGTTGACCTCTTCGAGGCGCTCGTGCTTAGTTTCGTAGTCAAAGATACCCCCTAAGCGCCTCTAAACGCGCTTGTAGATCTTTGATTTTGGTATAAACAAGGTTTAGTTCCATGCTTGCGACCCAACACTCTAGCTGTGAAAAGAAAGGCGTGGATAATAGCAATTTAGCCCCTCTCTGCCTAGACCATTCAGCGCAGCATTAACTCGCGAAATCTGAGCCTTGGCGCTCCAACAATGCTTTAATACCCGCCAAATGCCGCTCTGCCTGCCCCGGATAATCATCTAATTCATTAGCAGTTCGTGCCGCAATCTCATGTGATAACACTCGCAAAGGCTGCCCCGTTTGTAGTGCCCGAATGTAAGTTTCGGCGGCACGCTCAAAGTAATACAGGCGATTAAAAGTATCAGCCACACTACCCCCCAAGACCAACAAGCCATGATTGCCCATGATCATCACTTTCTTTTTCGGGTCACTTAGCAATGCAGCACAACGTTCACCTTCCTCAGTAAACGCCAAACCACCAAACTGCTCATCAATCACATAGCGCTCATAGAAAGTCGCGGTATTCTGATCAATCGGCGGCAGATGGCTATCGGCTAAACAAGCCAGCACGGTGGAATACATCGAATGCACATGCATCACACAACGTGCTTGCGGGCATAAGCGGTGAATCGAACCGTGCAAACCCCAAGCAGTCGGGTCAGGTGCATCGGGGCCATCCATGGTGTGCGGATCATTCGCATCCAGCAACAATAAATCGCTGGCTTTAATTAAAGCAAAATGGCGCTGATTGGGATTAATTAAAAATTGTGTGCCACTCGCATTCACGGCTAGTGAAAAATGATTCGCGACCGCTTCATGCATATTCAAGCGCGCTGTCCACTGGAAAGCTGCCGCTAAATCTACCCGCTCTTGCCAGTAATCATACTGATGATTCATAAACTCTGCTCCTAAGCCGCTGGGTATTTCGCACGCAAACTGCGATAAGTGCTGCGCATTTCATTCCGATCGACATAGCAGCCGCGCAAATGCCGCGCTCCACTGCCCGCCACAAAAGAAGTCCGCCCATGCACCACCCGATGGTTATCAAATACGATACACTCACCCGTATTCAAGCGGAAACGCATCAGGTATTGTGGATCTTGAAGCATCTGCCCGAATTTACGAAAAGCCGGATAAAACTCATCCATCACATCCGGTGGAAAATCAAACACATCGGCGAGATGCTGACTGAAATGAATCCCGCTGACTTCGCCATTATGCGGGTCAAGCTCAATAATCACTTGGCGAGCGCGTACATCTTGAAAATGGGTGGTATAGCGGAATGGGACTTTAAGCTCAGTGAGTAAATTAAAATATTCAGGATATTGCGCGCGAAACGCCTGCGCCACACTGCAAGCATCGACGAATAAACTCTCACCACCAATAGCATCATTCACGCGGCAGTGTAGAAACTGTATTCCGGGGGCTAACTCTTCCGGCGGCAAATCGGTATGCAGCTCCAAAGCTTTATTGGTATACGCCAAATTGACTGGATTGGCTTCAGTACGTACATCAAAGGTATAACCGGAAAAGGAAGCGCGCACCACCCCAATCAATTCACAAGCTTGTTGCAAGCCTTCATTGCTATTTGGCATTTCGGTTAATAGCGCTATGCCCTCATCCAACAGAGCTTCAGTCCAATCAGCGACTTTAGCGGGCTGCGCAACTAGCTCTGGAAAGCTAAAGCGTTTTACTTGAGGATAATGATCAGCATACCAAGGTCTACGACTGCGCAGTGCTAAATCACCATGCCCAAGACAAGGCTCGCCATCTTTGCTCTGCCAGCGCGCTAGCCAAGTTAAGTCATAACAGCTTTGATGGCCATCCGGCCATTGAATGTATAAGCTCTTGCCTTCGAGACTAGCCGCTTTCGGCTTTAAATCATCGGGTTCGCCTAAAATGTCATAGACGCGCTCTTGAGTATCCGCATCCCAAGAGCTAGCGCAATTATCGCGTAACCAATAATAATTGAAATAGGCTGACTCGCCAGTCACTAGGTTTAT
Source organism: Thiolinea sp. (assembly GCA_049290875.1). Classification (GTDB taxonomy): domain Bacteria; phylum Pseudomonadota; class Gammaproteobacteria; order Thiotrichales; family Thiotrichaceae; genus Thiolinea. The sequence continues at coordinate 72,357 of JBATOI010000032.1, read as the reverse complement.
ACGCAAGCCTTTATCTTCTAAGACTAACATGGTGCTCCTCCAAACTTTTTTAGAATTCGCCGCGCTTAAGTTTATTATGCGGCAAACTAGCTTGATTGCTAAAAACATGCTGTGCGGTTCTTGCTAATAAAAGCACACATCCAGCTAAAGCAAAGCTACTCACGATCCAGCTGACTTGCCATTGATTTACCGCAATGGCCACCATCCCCCAAACTGCAACTAGCGAGGCCTCGCGCATATTGCGCAGCTGTGTCCATAGTAAATAGATACTAGTCAAACTCGCTAAGGCGACGATAGCCCAAAACTCTGCAGAAAAGAACGGCGGTGTATCAAATACCGCCTTCAGCCATGATGCGAAATTCAAAGCAGTTGCCAAGGTCACCCAGCCCATATAAATACAAATGGGCCACCAAACAAACCAGATAATACGTACTGGAGCATCCCAAGTCTCCAAACGTAAGCGCAACACTAATTGAAATAAACAAATAAAGAGGCCAATGATTAATAACAAAGCTAAGCCTATCCAAGCATTTACCCAAGCCACAATCCATAAAGTATTGAAGACATTAGCCAGTGCAAACCAAATGCCCGCAGGCTCTAAAGAGTGGGTAGCATTGCCTTCAGCATGCGATTTCCATTGATAGCCCAGAAAGCCTATTAAGAGCAGATAAATCAGGCTCCAAATGCTAAATGCATAGCCTGCTGGAGTAAGCAGAGTTTGGTATTGATCGCTAACTTCAGAGACCGTGACTCCATTCAGCCAACCCAAAGCACCCGCCATATTCAGGCCGATCATCAAGATAAAACTCAGGCTATTCAACCATAGCAAACTTCGATTACTTAAATTCATCCTACGGCCTCTTTTAGGGAAATGAATAATAAATGCTAGTGTAGTTATTAACGACAGGTTCTTAGCTATTCCATTACTTTTTACAGCTACTCTTTCCACACAGGCTGATAAAAACCTACCATACTTGAAAGGCCCGCTAGAACGAGCTCATATAATTTTTGGAGATGCTACAAGCTGTCAAAACCATGTTGGAGTCTGTCTATAATGGCCAAGGCACAATGGCACAGTTCAACCATCCAGAACTAGGTGGTTTTGGGCAGTGGATGCTGAATGGGATGAGTATGATTGGTGATATGTTCAATCAGAACTTAAAAAATACCGTGAATAATTTAGGGAATGACTTATCAGGCGCTTTAGCTAGTGGCTCTAAATTATTTGAAATCAGTGCAACACCTGTCACTCAAACTGGCGGCAGCTCAGCTAATTCAGGGCAGTGGTGGCCGAGTGATTTAGGCAACCCAAGCACCAGTGGTGCACAGAACCAAACCCGTTATGCTTGGTTCCCATCCATCGCACGCTTAGCCATTGAACAAGATGGCAAAGTCACAGTGTATGACAGCAACGCTCACCAAATTGGGGGCGTTTCCCAGCAGCAGGATGGTTCAGGTTCTAGCCTGACATTTACTAGCCAATATGGCACTGTGAAAGTGGATAGTCTATCCGTCGTGAAGTAAAACCGAGGATTGTGAACGCTTCAAAACTATTTGAAGCGTTTATCCTTCACCACAAACTGCCGCATACATATGCATGCCTATCTGAGCCACAACTCGCAGCCAGCACTTGAATACCTGCCGCTTTAAGTTCATTTTGACGATCTGCCAGACTAAAACCTCCGGCCTCAGATTGGCGTACACCCATACTCGTATAAATTTTCACATTTAACTCTTAATGATTAAAAGCTTATTTACGCTCTTTCGCCTTCGCAAAAGCCGCAGCAAAGGCATTATTGCCAGCAGATATGCTAGTTTGTGGGCGTGCTGGCTTGGACGCTGGTTTATTTGGAAGGTTCTGAGCTTTTTGTTGCGTTTGCGGTCTGGCCGTAGGTTTGGCGGTCGAAGCTTCATCTAAACGCATGGTTAAAGCAATCCGTTTGCGTTCTTGATCGACCTCCAGCACTTTCACTTTCACAATATCGCCAGCTTTCACTACCGTATGCGGGTCTTTCACAAAATGATTGGCGAGCATGGAGATATGCACTAAACCATCTTGATGCACACCAATGTCTACGAAAGCCCCGAAGTTGGTGACATTAGTCACCGTGCCTTCTAACAACATATCAGGCTTTAAATCGGCGAGAGTTTCGACACCCTCTTTAAAGGTCGCAGTTTTGAAGGCAGGGCGCGGATCACGTCCGGGTTTATCTAATTCAGCGAGAATATCCGTCACGGTCGGCAGACCAAATTTTTCACTGGTAAAATCACCCGCATTTAAGGATCTTAATAATGGTGAATTACCAATTAAGCTTTGCAAATTAGTCTTGGTTTTAGCAGCGATGGATTCAACCACGGTATAAGCTTCAGGATGTACCGCTGAACTATCTAAAGGATTTTCGCCGCCATGAATCCGCAAAAAACCTGCGGCTTGTTCAAAAGTTTTTGCCCCTAAGCGTGGTACACTTAACAGGCTTTTGCGGCTCGTGAAGCGACCATTTTTATTGCGAAATTCGACAATATTATCGGCGATAGTTTGATTTAAACCGGCCACGCGACGCAATAAAGCAGCTGAGGCAGTATTCACTTCAACGCCCACGCTATTCACGCAATCTTCGACTACCGTGTCCAAGTTTCTGGCTAATTGTACCTGGCTAACATCATGCTGATACTGCCCTACTCCAATCGACTTTGGTTCGATCTTTACTAGTTCAGCTAACGGATCTTGGAGACGACGCGCAATTGAAACTGCGCCACGAATCGTTACATCCAGATCAGGAAATTCTTTCGCAGCTGTTTCTGAAGCCGAATACACCGAAGCACCCGCCTCACTCACCACGACTTTTTGGAGGTTCAGCTCAGGGTGCAGCTTGATCAGGTCTGCTGCTAATTTATCGGTTTCACGCGAAGCTGTACCATTACCAATCGCGATTAGCTCAATTTTATGCTTATCAATGAGTTTGGCTAAACTAGCAATCGACTCCTTCCATTGATTGCGCGGTACATGGGGATAAATTGTGGTGTGATCAACAAACTGCCCCGTGCTATCAATCACGGCTACCTTAACACCCGTACGCAAACCCGGATCTAAACCCAAAGTCGCGCGTTGCCCGGCTGGAGCCGCCAGTAATAAATCTTTGAGATTATGCGCAAATACGCGAATCGCCTCAGTTTCAGCGGCTTGGCGCAAGTCACCTAACAAATCAGTTTCGAGCTTAGTCTGTAGCTTAACTTTCCAAGTCCAATGCACCACCTCTGTCAAAAAAGCATCTGCTGGGCGCTGTTTGTTTTGAATACCGACTCGTTTAGCCGTGAGCACTTCACAAGGATGCACAACACCTTCAGCCTGCTCGACATCAATACTAAGATTTAAAAAGCCTTCATTACGCCCACGCAGCATCGCCAATACTCGGTGCGAAGGGGCATTTTTTAAAGCATCCGCATTGTTGAAATAGTCACGAAATTTCGCGCCTTCAGTTTCTTTATCCTTCACCACAGTGGAAATCAGCTTGGCTTCCGCTTGCAAGTATTCACGCAGCTCACCCACCAATTCTGGATCTTCAGCAAAGCGCTCCATCAAAATATATTTCGCACCTTCCAACACGCCCTTGCTATCAACAAAAGCCCCTTTGAAATCTTCCGCTGGATTGAGGTATTTAGCCGCTTCTGCTGCTGGATTGAGCTGTGGATTAGCCAGTAGAGCCTCGGCCAGTGGCTGGATCCCAGCCTCAATTGCGATTTGGCCTTTAGTCCGGCGCTTTTGCTTGAAGGGTAAATATAAATCTTCTAAGCGTGTTTTCGTGTCTGCTGCTTGAATGGCAGCCGTCAAACTGGGCGTGAGCTTGCCTTGTTCTTCAATGCTTTTTAACACGGCTGCACGGCGCTCTTCCAACTCACGCAAATAGCCTAAACGCTCCTCTAAATTTCTCAGCTGAGTATCGTCTAAACCGCCCGTGATTTCTTTACGATAGCGCGAAATGAAAGGCACGGTGGAGCCTTCATCTAACAGTTGAACAGCAGCAGTAACTTGGCGAGGAGCAACAGCAAGCTCCTGAGCGATACGATCAGCAATGTTGAGCATAGGGTTGAGTCTTATTTGAATTGAATGAATGGAGTGCATTATCAAGAAAACCCACTACTGAGCAAGCTCTTTTATTAATAGAGCGAGCAAATAATGCTCAACCTTAAACCTGAATCATAGCTGAATAAAATATTTCAAATGTAACGCTACAAATACCAAATTATGATCTATAAGAAGAGAGGTCTACATTAAAATGTGTAGCAACAACAAATGGATAGTGTACTTAATGCTCAAGGAGATGCTAAATGTCAGATGAAACCACATTACCAGAAGAGATCATTAGCGAAGTCATAGCCGCTGAAGAAGCCCCTGCTGAAGAAGCTCCTGCTGAAGAAGCTCCTGCTGAAGATAACTCAGAGAGCTAAAGAGCTCATTCTTTTCTAGGGAAGACAGGTCGCCTATAGGCGGCCTTGTCCGAATCAACTCCCTGACCGATTAACGTACAAGCCGCCTTAAGCTTAACTCCCACAACTATGAATCAAAAACTGGCGCATCGCTTCAGCAGGTCGTGCTAATTCGCTGCCCTTCTGCCAAATCATCCCGCTTTCTAAATGTGGGATAACACCCAATACTGGCACGGCTTCTATCTTCCCACCTTCCAATGACCAAGGCCGATAGACCATATCCGCTAAGATCGTGACACCAAAACCATGTGCAACCAAACCTCGCACTGCTTCCATAGATTTAGTACGGAAGGCAATGTTCGGCTGCAAGCCTTGCGATTGCCAATAACGTTGGGTAGCCGCTTCGCCTTCATCCATAGCCAATTGAATATAAGGGTATTGGGCAACATCCGCTAACGAGGCAAAGGGCTGCTCACGCAAGGGATGCGTCGAAGACGTCCAAAGTTGGCGGCGGGAGCGTAACAGCACATGATGATTAAAACGCTCGCGTTGCTGGGTATTAGAAATTAGGACTAAACCCAATTCCAAATCACCTGCTAATACCGCATCCTCAATCTCAGGACGCTCCATATCATGCAGATCAAGATCAATATCGGGATAGTGCTGGCGAAAACGGGCTAATAAAGGCGGCAGGAAATACCCAAGCAAAGCATAAGATGCGCCCATCCGCACTGCACCCATTAAATGGTGACGCTGAAAATGTGGCTCACTTAAAGCGATATCCAGATTTTCCTGAATCTGCTTGGCACGATGATAAAAGTTATAGCCTTCTGCCGTTAAACTGACGCCATAGGGGTGACGCTCAAATAGCTTCACCCCCATCGACTCCTCCAAATGCAAAATCGCATTAGTCACTGTCGATTGCGCGACATGCACTTGCTTGGCTGCCATTGACAGCTGCCCAGTTTCAGCAGCAGCGATGAAATAGCGTAATTGGCGCAGGCTAATGTCTTTACTCATGGCTTCATTGCAGGATGATTTTCACCTCATCTTTGGCGGCTTCTGCTGCGGCGGCGGCTTCAACAGCAGCTGCTACGGCTGCAGCTTTCGCGGCTTCCGTTGCCGCAGCAAGCTCACGCATTTTTATCACAAAAATATTCAAGATCATTAGTAAAGGTACAGCCATAAACATGCCTGCCACGCCCCAGAGCCAGCCCCAGAAAGCGACTGAGATAAATACAAATACCGGATTAATGGTGAACATCTTGCCCACGAACAAAGGCTGTACCATTTGCCCCTCGATAATATTCAGCACCAAAATAATCAGAGCCGGTAGCATGGCAGTTGAGATATTGTCAAAGGTCACTAAGCCCACAAAAGTCACCAACACCATATTAATCAAGGGACCAATATAGGGAATATAATTGAGGATCGTGGCGGAAAAGCCCCATAACAGCGGCGTTGGCATCCCAATCGCCCACATACCTAAAGCAGTCACCACCCCTAAACCAACATTGATGATGGTAATTAACAGTAAATAGTAACTAATTTGATATTGCGACTCTTGAGTGATGCGCAGGAAAGCGATGCGATGTGCCCGATCTTTCCAAGTCATCATCAAGTTTTTAATCATTGACTCTCCAAATGCCATCAAGAAATACAGCAGTAACAAGAAAGACATAAAACCAACAATAAAAGATTGGGTACTGTCCATTAAGGTATACAAACGACTACCCGATTTAATTACCACTTCTTGCGTACCTGCTGCTTCAGTAGCCGAACCTGTCAAATCAGTGATTTTCTCATCAATTTGTTCAGTGGTTTTTTGCACCTCATTAAATGAAGAACGCAATTCAACCACTTTCGTTTCGATTTTATGAATTTCATCAGGGAAGCGCTCTACCCAAACCTTAGTGGGCTCATACATGTAATAAGCCAAGACACTAAACATACCTATAGTCACCAGCAAAACAATGAGTGCACCAAAGGCCGGTGGAATGCGGATTTTCTCTAAGAGATTCACGGGAATCATCAGCACAAAAGAAAACACAATCGCCATAAAAATTGGCACAAACACTGATTTGGCAAAATACAGTGCCGCTAAAACCGCCATAATAAACAAGCCCCACAGCGGAATCTGCAAACCGCGAATCCCTGTCATTTGCACGACTAGGTCATCTTGTAAATTAGGTAAATTTGAGTTGGGCATAACACACCAGTCCTTATCAATTGTGTGAGGCAGGCAGCATAGGTCAAGATACTAAAGCGCAAATTTAGCAAAATTTTACTTATTAGCTAATTGATAGTTGATTACTAAGGCTTAATTTGCACCCAACAGCAAAATTTCTTAGCCGGTATTGATATTTATTTTTCGCATACCTCAAGTCATTTTAAATAATTTTACGATACAGACAAAATTCCTTAGCATTTCACTTATATAAAAGAGAGAGTTGAGGAGCACCCCATGACCGCTAAATTACCCAGTAATCTGGTTCTCGATGATAAATACACCCTGCAACAGGGCCGCGCCTATATGAGTGGGCAACAAGCTTTGGTGCGTTTGCCCATGCTGCAAAAGGTCAATGATCGACGTAATGGCTTGAATACGGGTGGGTTTATTTCTGGTTATCGCGGCTCACCCTTAGCAGGCTTTGATCAGCAACTTTGGCAGGCCAAAAAACATTTAGCTGAGCACGATATTGTGTTCCAGCCCGGCTTAAATGAAGACTTGGCGGCGACTTCGATTTGGGGCTCACAGCAACTCAATCTCTATCCCAATGCCAAATTCGATGGCGTCTTTAGCATCTGGTATGGCAAAGGCCCAGGGGCGGATCGCTCCACTGATGCGATTAAGCACGCTAACTCAGCTGGAACCTCCAAACATGGCGGCGTGCTCATGGTGGTGGGTGATGATCATGCGGCCAAATCCTCCTCAATTGCGCATCAATCCGAGCATTTAATGGCAGCTTGCGGTGTGCCTGTGCTCTATCCTTCTGATGTGCAAGAAATCCTCGATTTTGGTCTGCATGGCTGGGCCATAAGTCGCTATTCTGGCTTGTGGGCGGGTTTAAAATGCGTCACTCAAGTGATTGAAACTTCCTCTTCGGTTGAACTTGATCCCGATCGAGTGCAGATTGTGCTCCCCGGTGATGATGAGTTCCAAATGCCCGAAGGCGGCTTAAATATTCGCTGGCCTGATCCGCCGTTGGTACAAGAAGCCCGCATGCTGAATCACAAATGGTATGCCGCTTTGGCCTATGTGCGGGCGAATCGCCTCAATCGGATTGTAATTGACTCCCCCGAAGCACGGTTTGGAATTATGACCGCAGGCAAAGCTTATCAAGACGTGCGCCAAGCTTTAAATGACTTGGGTTTAGATACCGAAGCCTGCCGCCGCGTGGGTTTGCGGGTGATGAAAGTGGGCTGCGTTTGGCCTTTAAATGCCCATGATGCCCGCCATTTTGCCGAAGGTTTAGATGAGATTTTGGTGGTGGAAGAAAAGCGCCAAATCCTTGAATATGCGCTGAAAGAAGAACTCTACAACTGGCGCGAAGATGTGCGCCCCAATGTGTATGGCAAATTCGCGGCCCAAGATCATGCAGGTGGTGAATGGTCAGAACCACGCAGTGAATGGCTGTTGCCTGCTACGGCTGAACTCAACCCCGCGATTGTCGCCAAAGCGATTGCTAAGCGTTTAGTGACGATGGATTTGCCAGACGATATTCGCAATCACGTCAATGAGCGGATTCGGATTATTGAAGGCAAAGAACGCGAAACCGCGCGCCCGCGTGTCACCGCTGAGCGTAAGCCTTGGTTTTGCTCCGGTTGCCCACACAATACCTCCACGCGCGTCCCCGAAGGTTCGCGTGCTTTAGCGGGAATTGGCTGCCATTACATGACCATTTGGATGGATCGCAATACCGAAACGTTTAGCCAAATGGGGGGCGAAGGGGTGGCGTGGATTGGGCAAATGCCTTTCACCAATGATAAGCATGTGTTTACCAATCTGGGCGATGGCACTTACTTCCACTCTGGGCTATTAGCGATTCGCGCAGCAGTGGCGGCGAAGGCCAATATTACCTACAAAATTCTCTTCAATGATGCAGTCGCGATGACAGGTGGGCAGCCGATTGATGGGATATTGACGCTACCGATGCTGGTTGATCAGGTGGAAGCGGAGGGTGTTGCCAAAACTATCGTGGTCACTGACGATCTCGATAAATATAACTTGGCTGAAAACCGTTTGCCTGCCTCGATTGAAATCGTACATCGCGACGAATTAGATGCGGTGCAAAAGCGTCTGCGCGACACGACAGGCACCACCATTTTAGTCTATGAACAAATGTGTGCCACCGAAAAACGCCGTCGTCGTAAGCGCGGTCTCATGCCCGAACTCAAAGAACGCACCTTCATTAATACCGAAGTCTGCGAAGGTTGTGGTGATTGCTCCAAAACTTCTAATTGCTTGTCGATTGAACCGGTGGAAACGCCCAAAGGCACTAAGCGCCAAATCAATCAATCCACCTGCAACCAAGATTTTTCCTGTGTAAAAGGCTTTTGCCCCAGCTTTGTAACCTTAGAGGGCGCCACACTACGCAAACCGGAACCGGCTCAAGTCGAGCAACCCAACCATGAAGACTTACCGCCGCCCATTTTGCCTGCACTGGAAACCCCACAGCGCATTTTAATTACCGGTGTTGGTGGCACAGGCATTGTCACGATTGGCGCTTTACTCGGTATGGCAGCGCATTTGGAGCATAAAGGTGTCACCGTCTTAGATATGGCAGGCTTGGCACAAAAAGGTGGCGCGGTGCTATCGCATGTGCAAATCGCCAAACACCCCAGCCAACTCAATGCCAGCAAAATCGCCACAGGTGAAGCGGATTTACTCTTAGGTTGTGATGCGATTGTTTCCGCCTCGCAAGAAGCGCTCTCCATGACCTTAAATGGACAAACTCAAGCCATTGTTAATACCAGCGAAACTCCCACCGCTGAATTTATTACCAATCGCAATTGGGCTTTTCCCGGACAATCCATTGCTTATGACTTAAAAAATAGTATTGGTGAAACCTGCTCCTTCCTCAATGCTAATGACTTAGCCCTGAAATTGCTCGGCGACACTCTATTCGCCAATATGATGATTTTGGGATTTGCCTGGCAAAAGGGCTGGGTTCCACTGGAGCGTGTCAGCCTGATGCAAGCAGTAGAGTTGAATGGCACGCAAGTGGAGAAAAATAAAGCCGCATTCTTATGGGGCTGCCATTTCGCGCATTTTGGCAATGCACAAGAGTTTTTAAAAGCCCAACCCCTAGCCGCTAAACCCGAAGCCGATTTAGACAGCATTTTAAGCTTTAATCGCCAATGGCTCACTGAGTATCAAAATGCTGCTTATGCCAAGCGTTATGAACAAACTCTAGAACCTTTGCGTCAAGCAGAATTGCAATTAGGGGCTGATGCAACGCTGCCTTTAACGCGCAGCGCCGCCCAAAACCTAGCGCGTCTGATGGCCTACAAAGATGAATATGAAGTGGCACGTTTGTATGCCAAGCCTGAATTTATCGAGCAATTACGCAAAAATTTTGAGGGTGAACCCGGCAAAGATTATGAGGTTAAACTTAATCTCTCCCCGCCGCTATTCACTAAACATGATAGCCAAGGTAATCCAATTAAAACCGAATACGGGCAATGGATGTTTAAATTCATGCCACAGTTGGCTAAATTGAAAGGCTTACGCGGAACGGTATTGGATGTGTTTGGCTATAGCGCAGAACGCAAACAAGAGCGGGAATTGATTAAAGAATATAGTGCTTTAATTGCTAAGTTAGCTCAAAACTTGACTACCAGTCATGCAGAGCAAACGCAAAAACAGTTAGAAAGCTTTGCGCAAATTAAGGGCTTTGGGCATATCAAAGCAGCCTCGATTGCGAACTTTCAGCGTAAGCCGACTGCCGAATCAATGGTGTATAAGATTAAGAAAACCTAACTCAGTCAGTTAAAAATACAAGGCACTTTTAAAGTGCCTTTTATCCAAAACTTCTTCAATTAACTATTAAATGAAGCCTTTTTCCTAACTAACTGATTCGTTTGATAATCGGCCATTGCTTGATTTATTTCTTCGCGCGTGTTCATCACAAATGGGCCGTATTGCACAATCGGCTCATTTAAGGGCTTGCCAGCTACAAGAATGAAGCGCGCACCTTCGCTACCCGCTTGCACAACAATCTCATCGCCTTGACCTAATACCACTAAACTATGCTGCGGCAAAATCTGCTCTTGGCTAGTAGCATTGCCTTCAAACACATAAATAAACGCATTGTGGCTAGTGGGTAAGGGTAATTTAAAATCTACCCCTGCGGCTAAGCGCACATCCAAATAGCACACTTGTGTGTGCGGATCATGGATTATCCCTGCTTGGCCTTGATATTCACCTGCTAATACGCGAACCTGTTTGCCTTCTGCATTAACTTCAGGAATTTGGCGGGAGGCAAATTCTTGATAAGCCGGATCAGACATTTTCTCTGTCGCAGGCAAGTTAATCCACAGTTGGAAACCACGCAGCAGGCCATCAACTTGACGCGGCATTTCGGAGTGAATCACCCCGCTCGCTGCTTTCATCCATTGCACCCCACCAGAATCTAATTCACCCCGATTGCCCATGCTATCGCGATGCTCCATATGCCCATCTAGCATATAAGTGAAGGTGATAAAACCACGATGTGGGTGTGCAGGGAAGCCTGCAATATATTCGCTCGGATTATCACTGCCAAAATGATCAAGCATTAAAAATGGATCAAGGTGGCGCAAAGACTGAGTGCCAATACTGCGATGCACGGTTACACCTGCACCTTCACGCACTGCTTGCGCTCTGATCAATTGCTGAATAGGACGAATAGCCATGAAAAAAACCTCTTAAAGTTGCTCGTTTTAGGCTAGCTAAAAGCGAGGATTAGGCTGAATAAAATGGGGGGTAACTCAGGAAATAACAAGCTCAAGTACACAGCAAACCCACCAATACTTCCCTTGTCTTAAGGCTTATGCTTAACTGCGCAAGCTTATTGAGGAGAGAAGAATGATAACGACTGATCGCACCGAAGCCGTGCACCACAGCTTTCGCCAACGTGTGTTAGCGAATGATTTACCCCATGCTGAACCGAGTGAATCACTAGTTAACCACGCGGCTGCCCTCGCTATTTTTCGTGCCCAATGCATATCTAGGCATTTAGATCGCACTGCCCGGAAGATGCAAAAAGCAGGGCAAGGCTTTTATACGATTGGCTCTTCCGGGCATGAAGGCATGGCAGCCGTCGCAGCGGCTGTGCGGGTTACCGATATGGCTTTTTTGCATTATCGTGATGGTGCATTTCAGACCATGCGTGCTTTGCAAGCCGGTCAAAATCCTATTCCTGATATGTTATTGAGCTTTGCTTCCTCCAGCCACGATCCGATTTCTGGCGGGCGGCATAAAGTACTCGGCTCGAAAAGCTTATTTATTCCACCCCAAACCTCGACGATTGCGAGCCATTTACCGAAAGCAATGGGAACGGCCTTTTCAATTAACTTGGCACGCCGCCAAGCCCCTGAACATAAAGTATTAGCGGATGATTCGCTTGTGGTTTGCTCCTTTGGCGATGCTTCCACCAATCACTCCACAGCTCAAGGTGCGATTAATGCAGCTTGCTGGACAAGTTATCAAAATATCCCGATGCCGCTGTTATTCGTTTGTGAAGATAATGGGATTGGCATTTCAGTACGCACCCCCAAAGGTTGGATTGCCGCCAATTTCAAGCAGCGCCCCGGCTTGCAGTATTTCCATGCGAATGGCTTAGATATGTTGGCAGCGTATCAAGCTGCTCAGCAAGCCGCTGACTATGTACGCCAATATCGCAAGCCTGCTTTCCTGCATTTAGAGATGGTACGTTTATATGGGCATGCCGGTTCAGATGTACAAACTGCCTATTTATCCCAAGCCGAGTGTGAAGCCTGGGAGGCGAATGATCCTTTACTCTATTCAGCCCAACGATTGATTCAGCAGCAAATACTCAACTCAAGTGAAGTACTGGCTGTGTATGATGCGATTGATACTGAATGCACTGAAATAGCCGCGCAGGTGGTACAGCGCCCACGTTTAAGTACCGCTGCTGAAGTCATGCAAAGCATTATTCCACCAACACGTACCTGCCAAGCTGCTACGCCCATTAATGCAGAAACACGCCAAACGACTTTTGGCAGCGATGCGCGGGTGCTAAATGAGCCTCAAACCTTAGCCCGCCTCATTAATTGGACATTGACTGATCTAATGCTCAGTTATCCAGAAATTATCTTGGCAGGCGAAGATATTGGGCGCAAAGGTGGCGTGTACGGAGTCACTCAACGCCTCCAACAGCGCTTTGGCAAAGAGCGAGTGATGGATACCCTCTTGGATGAGCAATCGATTCTCGGCCTCAGTTTAGGTATGGTACAGAATGGTTTTATTCCGATTCCAGAAATTCAATTCTTGGCCTATTTGCATAATGCTGAAGATCAATTACGCGGTGAAGCAGCCACTTTATCTTTCTTCTCGAATGGTCAATATACGAATCCTATGCTGGTACGCATTGCTGGTTTAGGTTATCAGCGCGGTTTTGGTGGGCATTTTCATAATGATAATTCGCTGGCTGTGCTGCGAGATATTCCGGGGATTATTGTTGCTTGCCCTTCCAATGGCACTGATGCGGCGAAGATGCTGCGTGAATGCCTGCGCTTAGCACGCGAAGAACAACGCGTCGTCGTGTTTGTCGAACCGATAGCCCTCTATACTCAACGCGATTTACACGTCGAAAAAGATGAAGCTTGGGCGTGTACTTATCCAGCGACTAGCGAACATATCGCTCTTGGCGAGATTGGGATTTATGGCACAGGCCAGCAAATTGCTATCATCACTTACGCAAATGGCTATTACTTGTCACGCCAAGCTGAGAAGATTTTGCGCGAACAACACGGCATTGAACTAAGCATTATTGATTTACGCTGGCTAGTACCTTTGCCAGAGGCTGCTCTGAAAACTGCTTTACAAGGTGCAGATAAAGTTTTAGTGGTGGACGAATGCCGTCGGAGTGGCAATATTTCTGAAGCTCTAATGACTTGGTTGGATGAAAATTTCGCTGTACCCAAAGCACGCTTAACCGCAGAAGATAGTTTTATTGCTACTGGCCCTGCTTATGCAGCCACTTTACCTTCTAAGGAAAGTATTATTGCAGCCGTTTTGGAATTGGCTAAGCCAAACACTTAGCCAAGTAAATCCTTGAGGCTAGAAATATAAGCGCTGGCAGTTGCTTGGCGCTCTTCAGGTGTGCTGATTTTGCGGTCTTCCCAGAGTAAATGCTCTTCGGGAAGCTCTGCTAAGAAACGGCTCGGATCACAAGCCATTTTCTCACCATAACGCGAACGGGTTTTGGCATAACTAATCGTCAAATGCTTCTGCGCGCGCGTAATACCCACATAAGCCAAACGCCGCTCTTCTTGAATACCAGCCTCGTCCATACTATTCAGATGCGGCAGAATTTCTTCTTCAGCACCAATCAGAAACACATAGGGAAATTCCAAACCCTTAGCACCATGCAGAGTCATTAAAGTCACTGCATTTTGCTCCACCTCTTCGCTATTGCGCTCCAGCAAATCAACTAAGCTCATATGCGCAATAATCTCTGCCAGCGTTTCCTTGCCCGCCCCATCGTCATGCAGTTTATTCACCCAATCGACCACTTCATGCACATTCGCCATGCGCTTTTCGGCCATATTTGGCGAACTGGAATTTTGCATTAGCCAATCTTCATAATTAATATCGGCGATAATGCGCTTCACCACCGTAGCCGGATGTTCGGTTTTATTCGCCTCAATCAGCTCATTCAGCCAATAAGTAAAATGCTCTAAACGTTGGCGTGATTTAGCACCAACCCGTTCCGCAAAGGCCATCTCTTGCGCACAGATAAATAGGCTGTTTTTACGTTCATGCGCATAATCACCGAGCTTTTCGAGGGTAGTTGTGCCGATTTCGCGGCGCGGTGTATTGATCACTCTTAAGAAAGCTGCATCATCATTGGGATTACTGATTAAGCGCAAATAAGCGAGAATATCTTTAACTTCAGTGCGCTCAAAAAACGAAGTGCCACCAGTAATTTGATAGGGAATATTTTGTTGGCGAAGTAAAGTTTCAAAGGTACGGCTTTGATGATTGCCTCGATATAAAATCGCAAAGTCTTTGTATTCAGCACGCTCACGAAAATGGCGCTTCATAATCTCGCCCACCACTTTTTCCGCTTCATGCTCAACTGAACGGCACGGCATCACCAGAATCGGATCACCCTCGCCTAAAGTACTCCATAATTTCTTTTCAAATAGATGCGGATTATGAGCAATTAAATGATTTGCGCTCTCCAAAATACGCTTGGTGGAACGATAGTTTTGCTCCAACTTAATGACTTTTAAGGTGGGATAATCCTGCTGTAACTGCACAATGTTTTCAGGACGTGCACCGCGCCATGCATAGATAGATTGGTCGTCATCACCCACTGTGGTCAATGCACCACGCACTCCGGCTAATTGGCGAATCAGTTGATATTGGCAGGCATTAGTGTCTTGATACTCATCCACCAATAAATAGCGCAAACGCCTTTGCCATTGCTCCAACACCTCGGGATATTGCTGAAATAATTGCACCGGCAACACAATCAAATCATCAAAATCGACTGCATTATAGGCTTTAATTTGACGCTGATATTGTGCATATAAACACGCAGCACGCTGGTTCAATTCGTCAGTAGCCTGCTGCATGACTTGTTCGGGATTTAGAAAATCATTTTTCCAGCGCGAGACTTGCCAACGAATATCATCCGCTTCAGCAATATCTTCTTTGATGGCTAGTTCACGCAAGATTAAATCGCTATCTTGTGCATCCAGAATCGAAAACCCCGGCTTATAACCCAGTTTTTTCACTTCTTTTTTGAGGATATTCAAGCCTAAAGTGTGGAAGGTAGAAACGGTTAAACCTTTCGACTCTTCTTTACTCAGCAATTGCCCTGCCCGCTCACGCATTTCGCGCGCGGCTTTGTTGGTGAAGGTAATCGCGGCAATACTTTTCGGGTCATGCTCTGCTTTGCGAATCAGCCATGCAATTTTTTGGGTAATCACCCGCGTTTTACCACTGCCTGCACCCGCTAAAACCAATAAGGGCGAGCCAAGATGCAGAACCGCAGCCTGTTGTTGAGGATTTAAACCTTGCATAGTGAATGGTGTACTAGAGGAGAAATAGGAAGGGTTCGATGCCGATCAGCGACCGGCATCACCAGCAAGCTTAGAGTTGGCCGCAATCTTCGATTTTGATCGGTGCTTTAGTGCCACCGCTGCGGGTGCCATTGGCTTCGATATTTTTTAACACATCCATGCCCTCAGTCACTTGGCCGAATACCACATGCTTGCCATCTAACCAAGTAGTGACCACCGTCGTAATAAAGAACTGTGAGCCATTGGTGTTTGGACCAGCATTCGCCATCGACAATAACCCAGGACGATCATGCTTCAGTTGGAAGTTTTCATCCGCAAATTTCGCACCATAAATCGACTTGCCACCGGTGCCATTGTGATTGGTAAAGTCGCCACCTTGCACCATAAATTCAGGAATCACGCGATGAAAGCCAGAGCCTTTATAACCAAAACCAGGCTCACCGGTGCATAAAGCACGGAAGTTTTCCGCAGTCTTCGGCACGACATCAGCGAACAGTTCAAACACGATACGTCCGGCGGGCTGGCCGCCAATGGAGACGTCAAAAAATACACTTGGGTTTGCCATGAGGGGATACTCTCAGATCAAAGAAAGGCGGTAATGTAGCAAAAGCTGGGGGGGGATACTAGTTAAGGACAAAATTACGCGGCTATAGCTCAATAAACAAAAAAGGCGGCAAACCTAAGCCCACCGCCCAGCTAAGAGGAGAGGTTTTAAACCGCAACTGCGAGACTAGCGCGTGGTTCTGGCTTTAATAATTTGAAGTTAAGGCGGAACAGAGTAGCGATGGTTTTCAATTGCAGCAGTACTAAAGGTGCTAATAGCACAAAGTGCGCAATCGAGAATTTAGCCACTAAACCTGAGCCGATTAAGCCAACATGAATGAAAAAGAAGGCCATCACGAAAGCTGCGACCCCGGGACAAACCAAGGAAAATGAGCCAACACTTTTGCCTGTGCCGTATAAATATTCAGCAAAGTAGCCTAAGCGTTTCATCACTAAGAAACCGAGAATCGCAAATAACATTTGAATGCTCACACACACCGTAAACATGGCTAAGTTATGAATCGGCTGCACTTCAGTACCAAAGTTATGGTGCATACCCATGATCAGGCGATAAATCGCAATACTCGCCAAAGTGATGATCGGGATAATAATCCACAAAGACACCGACGCTTCACGATCCACACCTTGTTGCAACATGCCCCTAAAGCCCAATACCAAGACAATCACGCCCAATAAAGCCGCAAAGCTTAAGAACATAAGCGCTAAAATCATCGCAATGCCAGAAGTCAAAGCAACATGGCTCATCGCGGCTGATGCGGAAAAACCCACACCAACCATCGTTAAAGCAAACATGGCTAATAATTGGCTTAAGCTATTATTGCGCGTGCAATCGAAAGAACCTGTGCTCAAGGCGCGCGCCATAAAGCTCATCAGAATCTTCAATGCAAACAAACCCGTAATGGCAAAAGCAGTAATCGCAGCGGGGAATAGATACTCCACTACTGACCAAAGATTTGGCACAAATACCGCGCCGATGGCAAAACCAATATTAATCGTCATCGCAAAAGTCAAAGGCAATGCCATTAATTGCACTTCGCCATTCGATCGGCGCAAGCCTTGGTAAGTATCGCTGCGCTTATAACGCAGATATTCGACGCTATTCCACACCAGCATCCGAATATGTAGCAGCGCAAACAACGCTAATCCCAGCATAGATACAGCAATCAAACCTTGCATCCACGGATTGCCGCCTTGAAAAGCAGCCATCAGCGACTCCCAAGTAGGAATCGGTGTATTATGATGTGGCGTGAGGAACATCAAGTAGATGAAAAAAGAGATACTTAAACCACCCGCACCCAAAGCTGATAGAAAATACAGGGGCGAGTAGCTAGCTCCTAAGTTGTTACGTAGTTTAAACATTATTGTCTCCGCTAGAATGACTTATTATCATCAATATATTATTAAATTCTAATATTTAAACTTTGATAAATAGCAAATTTCAAAATTTTTTAGTGGATAGGTTTCAGCACAGGTTTACGGACTGGTCTTAGTTTGTTGCGCGGCTGCCATCGCATCAGCAATCGCATAGCTATAGGCACAATCCACATCCATGCGTACTTTCTGCAGGCCATCAATCCCCTCCTCTAGCATCACTGCCAGCGGAGTACGTCGTTGAAAACGCCGATGCGGACGGCGCAACCACATCAGGCGCATTGGCGCACTAAAGGGAAAAGTAGTCGCCAACGCTTCACTAATGCCCGCAATATGCTCAAGACGCGCTTGTAATTCTGCTGAGGCCGGCAGCTTGCGGTCGCCTTTTAAACAAGATTGCAGATGACGTGCTTTGACTTCTTCAGATAAGCCCAGCAATCTAAGCACATCCTCAGCACTAAGCTGCCAATCGGCTAATTGACTCAAGGCTTGCTCGGTACGTAATTGCAGCTCTGCATCGTTCATAGCTAATCTCGCTGATGCGTTTTGAGCTTGGCAATGGAAATCACTTGCGCCTGTTTAGGTTCGTCGGTGAAGCGTGGCAATTCATGCGTAGCCAATCCATCCTGAACTGCCAATTCGCGTTCACGGGCGGTAATTAAATCAAAGCAAGCCTTCATATCTTCAACTGTAGCTTCACTTAAAGGGTAGCGCTGCATCGCCTCGGTAGGTGTGAGATCACGCACAATACTTGCTAAAGTCTTGCGCATTGCCAGCAAAATGCGCCGCTCTTGAGAAACTGCCTGCTCCGCCATAACTACTCCACGCGAAAAGAGGAAATATTTAAGCTTAGAGCCTTGAGCTTGCTGCGCCTATCCTCCTAATGGGCAGGCTACAGAACTAGCTTGCAGACTTGCTTTAAAATAGCACCAAACTCGATAGGTAAAGCTGAGCTTATTACTAAAGCTTGTTGAGTGGCTGGATGTAATAAGCTCAAGGCTTGCGCATGCAACAACAAACGCTCACAACCAAACTGCTCGCGAAACAACTGATTCTGCTTACCATCGTCATACTTCAAGTCTGTGAAAACAAGCTTTTGAGCCAGTGATTAATTGCCACAAGAGGTTAGGCTAGTGTCTACTTTATAGCACCCATTTTGTACATATTTTCAGCAGAACTAAGCCTTTTGATGAGTGAAAGTACCTGACCTGTACTGTTTATGTTATAGAAGAAAACCATCAGCAAACAGTCAGTTGTTTTAGCGAGGAAGCGCAGCATGGTTCATAGCAGGAGTTCTGGGGGTTTGCCGATGCCCCAGCCCGATATTAAAGTAGCGGTAGTGGATGATGATGCTATTACCCGTTTTTTATTGGGGTCTGCTCTACGCGAAAACCACATGATGGTATTTGAGTGTGAAAGCGCTGAAGACTTATTTGCTTTGCTTCAGCAAAACAGAGTCGATGTGATTATCCTTGACTTAGTGCTCCCGCAAGTCAATGGTCTCGATGCGCTTACCTACCTGCGTGCACAATCAGATGTGGGGGTCATCATGATTTCATCCCGCGCCAACGCTAAGCAGCGCTTGTTGGGCTTGAGCGAGGGTGCTGATGATTTCATTAGCAAGCCGGTTATGGCTGACGAGCTAGTTTTTAAGGTGAAGTCATTGGCCTTGCGCGTCCATCATCAACAGGGGCAAACCCCTAACCCGCAACCGCTGACTATTGCCAACTGTGAATTACTTGCCGAAGAACAGATGTTAGTACGTGCCGACAGAACAGTCACTTGTACCTTGAGCGACTCTGAACAACGCCTGCTAGTGTTATTAGCACAGCAATCCCCGCAGGTATGCAGCCGCAAGTCGTTGTTGCAATGTGTCAGCCGCAGTGAAATCAGCCTTGGCAATGACCGCAGCGTCGATACGCTGATCAGCCGCATCCGTAACAAATTGAGAGTACTGGATTGTACGGCCTCCATCAGCGCGGTGCGTGGTCAGGGTTATCGTTTGCAATTGGATTAACTCTCTTTTGGTATGCAGTTGAAATCCCGCCAGCCATGCAGACAGATATGGGCCTGGCTGGCGGGCTTGCCTTACTGTTTCACGACTTTGCAAGCGGTCTGGCACGGCTGTTGGACCTGCTGGGTGAAGTTGGCTTTGCGCAGCAGGGTATCTGATTGTTTCGCTTCGGCTTGCTGAAGAGTAGCGTTGGTATTTAAGCCAACGACTGTAATCAGTGCAGAAAACAGCAGGCCTAAGGTTAAAGGATCAACTGCGCCCCGCATTTTTTTTAGGTTGTTTGTGTTCATCATCAATACTCCCTCGCATTTTAAAAGTCTGATTACTAGCAGCTTCGGCGGTGGATGGCTTTAGGTTGCTGCATGAGAACAACTGTAACGGGAAGTTTGTCAACGAACTGTCAACAAAAGCATATAATTGCAGCGAAACCACCAATCAGTATGGCAACGCAGGTGAGGAGCGAGCTGATGAACCGCAGCAAGGGGCAAACCGTTGGCTGGAAATGGATGCTATACATCTGTGTGGGCGTGCTATGGATGTTCCTGTCATTCTTGCCAGTCGTGTATGCCTTGGAGCTCACCGATGAGAACCGCCAAACTATCGTCAGTTTTGCGGGTAAAAACCAAGTCTTGTATGACCCCGATGCCAGCCTTACGCCCGAGCTGGCCTTGGCGCGAATCACTGCGACAGGCTATGAATCTACGGGTTCTAGCCTTGCCATAGGGCAGTCTTGGATCTATACGCCGCTGCTGAACCGTTCTGTGCAGTCGGACTGGGTAGTGCGCTCCAATAATACCCTGTTTGATGAGCTGGATTTTTACCTGCACTGCCAAGGGCAAACCTTGCAAGCCCTGCCGCGCCCTGCTTTAGGCTTGAGTAGCCCTCAGTTTCTGACTGCTTATTTTGTTCCTATACTATTGCCAAGCCATCTCAGCTGCGGATTTTTGCAGCGTGCAAAAGTTTCTGCGTTGAGTCATGCCAGAACTTATCTAATGGCAGCCCCTATAGCAGCCGGGGCAGCGGGTCTGCATACGGCTTTAAGCCTGACAGGGATCGGTATTACGCTAGGCTTGATCATTTACAATTTTTTATTGTTTTTTTCTATACGCAGCAGTACCTATCTCATTTATACCATTTATGCCTGCCTGCATTTATCCTTGATCTTAGTGGTGAGTATCAGGCCTGAAACTCTGATCGACTTGTTTGATGGTGCACGGCATGCGTTGCGTTTCTTGAGCGTCAGCATGATGGTTTTTTTGTTTTGGTTCTCACTGAAGTTCATGCAACCCGGGATTGAAGCAGCTCGTTATGATGACAGTAAGCCTAACCTGTATCGAGTTTTGCGGGTGCTCGTTTTTCTCAGCTTATTGGCCATGCTGGTGATGCTGGTGTCTGCCTTATTGACTCTGTTTTGGCCTGAGTTTTTATTCTCTAAAACCCGGATTTTATCTTATATCTACATCGTGTCCAGTCTGCTTATTCCCCTGCTGGCGCTCACGGTTGCTCTCAGTGGTTACAAGCCAGCTTGGGTCTTTTTACCCGCTTGGACTATCTTGCTGGTTAGCCATGCGATTACTTTGCTGGACTGGCTGAGTTACATCGACTTGTATGGCTGGGAGCGCATCTTAGCTATGCTAGCGGCAAACTTGGAAATGGTGATCTTGTCGATAGCCTTGGGAATGAGCCTGAGAAGCTCATATCGGGCGCGGGATCGTGCACAGTTGGCGCGTGAACATGCAGAGTTGCTGGTCGAACAACAGGAACGCTTTATTTCCACCCTAAGCCATGAGATACGCACACCGCTACATGCCATGCTGGGCGCAACTGATTTGTTGGGGCGTACTGAATTATCCGCTAAACAGCAGGAACTCTGGAGCACTACACACTATGCAGCAGAGTCGATGTATGCCTTGGTGGATAACCTACTGGATCGTGCGCAATTCAAACAGGCGAAACTGTTGGAGAAAAACGAGACCTTTGACCCACAACGCCTGTTGGATGCTTTAGTACAGCTGCTGCGCCATCGAGCGACCGAAAAGAAACTGCAAATCCATCTACATACTTATGAGTTACCGAATTATCTACTGGGCAAGCCCGTGCTACTGCGGCGCATGTTGATCAATCTGCTTAGTAATGCCATCAAGTATACAGAAGTCGGTGAGATACAGGTGTGGGTTGTGTGGAAGACTGATCAGCAGGAGCTGCAGGTGAGTATTAAGGATACTGGTTGTGGGATGTCAACTGAACAACTGGCGCATATCGAGACCCGTTTTAATAGAGGCATCGAAGCCTTATACAGCCAAAATGCCAGCTCGGGCTTGGGCTTGCCGATTTGTTTTGAAATGATGCGAGCTGCAGGTGGGCAGTTAAAGCTAGTGAGTGAATGGGGGCGGGGCACTGAAGCCCATTTTAAGCTAGGCATGAGCTTGCCAACCCAGCATCCTGTTGAGAACAGCCAACCAGAGCTAGACTCTGCACCTCTAACCGTACTGGTGGTGGATGATATTGCCAGCAACCGTATGCTAGCCTGTGAGATCTTACAATCTGCTGGGCATACAGTCTGGCAGGCGGGTGATGGTCGGGAGGCTCTGGCCTTGTTACAAACACAGACCTTTGATGTTGTACTCAGCGATCTGCGTATGCCCCACCTAGAGGGTGCTCAGCTACTGGAACACATTCGTCAACAGTATCCAGCAGAGGTGTTAGCCGTTGCACTAACCTCTGCCCATTTTGCTGAGGGGCAAGAGGAACAGTTATTGGCGAAGGGGGCAAATGTTTGCCTGGCCAAACCGTATACACCTGAAGCCTTGTTGCTTGCGATACAAGGAGACCATCGGGCTGCAATGGCAGAGCCTGCATCTGGTGACTCTCACTTAGAAGGTATACAAGCTCGCTGGGGCGATGAAAAAACCTCAATTCTGTTGACACTTTATCGAACACAAGTCGATGAAGATATACAGAGAATCCGAGAGGGATTTGCAAACGGTGATGAGCATCTGATTCGTGTGGCGGCTCACCGCATTGTGAGCGCTAGTCGCGCACTCGGTTTGCATGCCAATGCCGAGGCTGCTTTACAAATTGAAATCTTTGAAGAAAATCAACCCGTTATAGAATGGCGCTATTTTGGCCAGATTATTGATCAGCATTTGAAAACAATTAAAATCTAGGCAAACGCAAAATTCATACGTAGTCAAAACAGGCTACAGAGTAAGCTCACGGACTTGCCTTAAAATAGCCTCAAGCTCAGCGGGTATAGCGCTAGTTATGGCTAGGGTTTGCCCAGTCAGTGGATGTGATATGTTCAGCACCTGTGCATGCAACAACAAACGCTCACAAGCAAACTGCTCGCGAAACAACTGATTCTGCTTACCATCGCCATGCGTGGTATCACCCACAATCGGATGAAAAATATGCTTTAAATGACGACGCAATTGATGCTTGCGACCTGTTTTTGGCTGCAATTCCAACAGTGAATAACGACTGGTAGGATGCTTATTTGACGCAAACGGCAATTCAAAATGTTCAAGCGTTCGATAATGAGTAATGGCGGTTTGAGCAGGCTTGTCAGGATCGGCTTTTGCATCTGCAAACTCATCCAATTCTTCTTTCAGTGGGTAATCAATCACGCCTTCGGGGGCACAAAAGCCACGGACTAAAGCGATATAAGTTTTCTGCACCCAACCCTGAGTAAATTGTTCGGTCATGAGCCGCGCCGTATCAGGGTCTAGCGCAAATAGCAGAACACCAGAAGTCGGTCGATCTAAACGATGGGGCGAATAAACTCGTTGCCCAATTTGATCACGCAGTAGCTGCACGGCAAACCGCGTTTCATGTTTATCAATCAGGCTGCGATGTACTAATAAACCCGAAGGTTTATTAATCGCGACGAGGTAGTCGTCTTGATAGAGAATCTCAAGCGGCAACAAGTCTCAAATAGCCTGCATATCCATACTACCTGCTTCGCGTTCAACCGCCAGCACTGTGCCACGCAAAGAATTTGGCAGCGCTTCGGTAATTTTTAGATCGACAAAGTGACCAATCAAACGTGCATTGCCATCGAAATTCACCACCCGATTATTTTCCGTGCGACCCGCTAATTGATTTGGATCTTTCTTGGCCGGACGTTCGACTAAGACGCGCTGAACGGTTCCCACCATGTTTTGGCTGATGGCATTCGCACTTGCCAAAATCCGGCTTTGCAGTTCTTGCAAGCGCTGCTTTTTCACTTCCATCGGCGTGTCATCTTGCAGACTCGCGGCAGGCGTGCCAGGGCGCGCGCTATAAATAAAGCTAAAACTATGATCGAAACCAATCTCGTCAATCAGCTTCATGGTATCCGCAAAATCTTTATCGGTTTCGCCGGGGAAACCGACAATAAAATCGGAGGACATGCTAATCGTTGGACGCAATTGGCGGATGCGACGAAGCTTCGATTTATACTCAATTGCCATGTGATTGCGTTTCATCGCGGCCAAAATTCGATCCGAACCGCTTTGCACAGGCAAGTGTAGATGACTAACTAATTCAGGTACTTGTGCATACACATTGATTAAGCTATCGCTGAACTCATTCGGATGCGAAGTGGTAAAGCGAATCCGGTCAATCCCATCGACGGCGGCCACATATTGAATCAACAGCGCTAAATCGGCGATTTCTCCATCATCCATTTTGCCCCGATAGGCATTCACATTTTGCCCGAGCAGATTCACTTCGCGCACGCCTTGTGCCGCAAGTTGGGCGACTTCGGCTAACACATCATCGAAGGGACGGGAGACTTCTTCGCCGCGCGTATAGGGCACCACACAGAAGGTACAATATTTGCTGCAACCTTCCATGATCGACACAAACGCGGTTGGACCATCTGCACGCGGCTCCGGCAAATGATCGAACTTTTCAATCTCAGGGAAGCTAATATCCACCACAGGCTTGTGGTTGGTGCGTACTTGCTGAATCAAATCAGGTAAGCGATGCAAAGTTTGCGGGCCAAACACCACATCGACTAACGGTGCACGCTCACGGAGCGCCGCACCCTCTTGGCTCGCCACACAACCACCCACCCCAATAATCACATGCGGTTTTTTCTCTTTCAGCACCCGCCAGCGACCGACTTGCGAAAACACTTTCTCTTGCGCCTTCTCACGAATCGAGCAGGTATTGAGTAGCAGTACATCTGCCTCTTCAGGATTGTCTGTCAGCTCCATCCCGTCATGCGCATGCAGCACATCCAGCATCTTCGCCGAATCGTACTCATTCATCTGACAACCATGCGTCTCTATGAAAATTTTACCTGCCATTTAAGCTATACCTGATCGTGTGCCGAACTTGAGAAAAAGACCGGCTATTATCCCTGTCTCGCTAGCTGCTAACAACTATAAATTTTGTAGGGAAAACAGCTGATCCTAACATTTTTTTGCTACCGCCTTGACCGTATTCCCTAACAATGTTTATATCGCAGATACTAAGTATTAATTTAGTGTTCAGCTAAAAATTAAAACGTTTAATTAGGAAACTTGCGAGGTTGATATATGTGGGGACTCTTTCCGAGGAATGAGAACAAATTGATCTCATTCGCTTTTTTGCTCTTTATTAGCTTTAATCAATCAGCAAATGCTGAAAATTTAGACTGCAAAAACACTTATAAAATAAGCAAAGGCGATAGTTTAAGCAGCATTGCCCAACGCGCCTACGGTAGTGCTGGTAAATACAGCATGATTTATTACGCTAATCTTGATGTATTAATTAAAGGGCCCTCAAACATAGAAGTTAATCAAGAGTTACGTATTCCCTGCTTGTACGATGAAAAGGTGGCTGCGACTGCAAGTGAAAATACGCCAAGCACTGCTACCTCCAGTGAGTCTCCTGCTCCTGCTACCAATGTAGCCACCACAGAAACCCCAGCACCAAGCCCAGTCACAAAACTTGAGATACAACTACTAACAGCGGGGGATTATCAACCTTTTACAGATCAATCCTTACCTAATGGTGGTCTGATTACTGAGTTAGTAGAAACCGCCTTAAAAAATCAAGCGATTGGCTATAAGCTCACTTGGATTAATGATTGGTCTGCTCACTTAGACCCGTTGCTTAAAGAAAAAAAATACGATATGGGCTTTCCTTGGTTAAATCCGGGCTGTCCGAATGTTGAGCACTTTCGCTGCCAATTCTTATTCTCTACACCAATTTTTCAAATGCTAGAAGTGTTATTTACCCGTAACGAAGCACCGTTAAAATTCGAAAAAGATGCCGATATGGAGGGGCATACACTTTGCCGTCCTAGTGGCTATTTTACGCATGATTTAGATCGCACTGGCCGCGAATGGTTAAAGAAAAATCTGATTAAGCTTGAGCAGCCCCAATCCGTCAAAGAGTGTTTTGAAATGCTGATGGCTGGAAAAGTTGATGCGGTAGCGATGAACGACTTCACAGGCCGCGAAACAGTCGCCAAAATGGGCTTGCAAGATAAGGTAGCGCCCTTACCTCGTGAGCTTTCAGTGGAAGGTTTGCATGTGCTCGTGCATAAAACCCACCCGCGTGCCACTATCTTATTGAATTATGTGAATAAAGGTTTAAAAGCTATTCAAGACTCTGGTGAATATGATGCCGTTATGGATAAACATTTGACTAATCACTGGAAAACCGTCGAATCATTGCAAAAACAGTGACCATTAGCTGGGTCAGCAAGGACAGGACTTATGGAAAGTGTGCTGCACAAACACTACAAAATAGGTGAGCGCCTCTTCTCGAATGTGCTCGGTGAGCTATTTCTAGGGCGCGACCTGCAAGCCACTACAAACCAGCGCTTACTGATTCATTACCTACCTAGTCAATTGCTGAGCGATCAGGCCTTGAAGCAGAGCCTAAGCAGTTTACAAAACTTAGGCACTCAGGCGGATATTTCAGTATTACGGGTTTTAGATTGTGCGTGGTCAGATACTGAAGTGTTCTTCGTGCTGGAAGCACCCGAAGCTTGGTCTTTAAGTGTGCTTCCGGCACTACAAGGTCAGCCCACTAATTTGCACCAAAAAGCACTGGGTATAACTCAACAGTTAATCGATCAGGGTTTAGTCACTAAAGGTGTCGACCCTTCATTATTTCTAGTAACGCCCACTGGCGACTTATATTTACTCGGTACTGCATTCTTAACAGAATTACAGGCTATAGAGCAACAATCACCCACTTTACTCCAGCCAGCCCCCCCGCTTCCCGCTAAGCGCAAGCCTAGCCTATTACCTTTACTCTTACTGGCTGGCGCGGGTTTAGTGACTGCTGGTAGCTTAGGGGTTTATCAATTCGTGAATCCCGCTAAGCAAACCCAGTTTGCACCCTCAGTGACCGCGAGTGAATTAGATAAACCCTTAGCACATAGCGAAGTAAGCACTAATTTAATTGCTGCCGCTGAACCTGTGTTACCCAAGCCAGTAGCAGCAGTGAAGATAGTTACGCTGCCTCAAACCATGACACCCAATCCGCAAGCAAGTAAGCAGTTAGAACACGCTACAGAAGCTATCAAAAATGGGCACTTACAAACCGGCTTGTACTATTTGCGCCTAGCGAAGAAATTAGAGGCAAGCCAAGCATCGCTACAAACTGCCGCTAAGAAATTGATTGAACAAGCTCAATTAACTAGCACTACTAGTGAAGGAATTAGCCCACAGATGCAAAATAGCATCAGTCAAGAGTTTGGTTTAGAATAAATTGAAAGAGATTAAGAAACAGAGCCAGCCAACGCTGGCTCTGAGGAAAAGCTTTATTGCCCAGCTATCGTCATGCGATTGACTAAAATCGAACCCGTTTGGATACTGCCGCGCTGGTCAATATCCGTCCCTATGCCTTGAATACCGAGATACATATCTTTCAAATTGCTAGCGATGGTGATTTCTTCCACAGGGTATTGTAGCTCGCCATTTTCTACCCAAAAACCCGCCGCACCCCGTGAGTAATCGCCAGTAATCATATTGATGCCACTGCCAATTAGTTCAGTCACGAATAAGCCCGTACCCATCTCCTTCAGCAACTCTTGGAAAGAAGCACCCGTATGGCTCAGGAGTAAGTTAGAACTGCCCCCGGCATTTGCTGTGGTTGGTAAGCCTAATTTACGGGCGGAATAACTGCCTAAGAAATAACCTTGCACTTTGCCATCTAAAATAATATCGCGCTCATAGGTAGCAACGCCTTCAGCATCCCAAGCTCGGCTACCGGGAGCACGGGGAATATGCGGGCATTCACGCAATTGCAAAAACTCAGGGAGAATTTGCTGGCCGACTGCATCTAGCAAAAAGCTGGCTTTGCGATACTGCGAAGCACCACTCAAAGCCGAAATTAAATGCCCCACCAAACCACGAGCTAATTCAGGTGCATACAATACAGGGGCTTCGCAAGTGGCGATGGACTTGCCACCTAAGCGCCGCACGGTACGCCGTGCCGCCTCTTTACCCACCGATTCAGCCGCCTCTAAAGCACTCGCAACACAAGAGGTGGTGTACCAATAATCACGTTGCATCGCCTCGTTTTCTTGGGCCACCACTGAGCAGCTCAAGGAATGTCGCGTACTGCTATTTAAGCCATTGAAACCATTCGAGTTCGCATAGACACCTAAACCGGCATAACTATCGACGCTCGCACCATCGCTATTGGAAATACGTGGATCATAAGCGCGTGCAGTGCTTTCAGCTTGTAGCGCTAGCTCAATCGCCCGATCGGCATTGATATCCCAAGGATGATACAAATCTAAATCCAGCGGATTTTTCGCCATTAACTCAGGATCAGCTAAGCCATTGAACTCATCTTCGGCGGTATAGCGTGCAATTCGACAGGCTGCATCTAAGGTATCTTCAAGAGCTTTCCGCGAAAAGTCGCCACTGGAGGCAAAACCTTTTTTATGCCCGAAGTAAACCGTGAGGCTGGCACCTTGATCACGATGATATTGCAATTTATCGACTTGTCCCATCCGGACTTCGACCGATAGACCAGTACCTTTATCAATGCCCACTTCAGCAGCACTGGCACCCCGTTCCTTAGCCGCTTTGAGGACAAACTCGGCTAATTCTTGAAACTCAGCACCTAAGGCTTGTCGGTTTTCTAATTCGATCATAGTTTTGATTCCCTACAGGCTTAAGCAGCAGTGCCGCCAACAGTGAGTCCATCAACCCGCAAAGTCGGTTGGCCAACGCCAACTGGGACACTTTGCCCATCTTTACCACACACACCAATCCCTGTATCCAAGGCTAAATCATTGCCCACCATACTGACACGGGTCAGCACATCGGGGCCGTTGCCGATCAAAGTGGCATTTTTCAAAGGGCGAGTTGCCTTACCATTTTCAATCAAATATGCCTCGGAAGCTGAGAACACAAACTTCCCAGAGGTGATATCTACTTGCCCACCAGAGAAATTCACTGCATACACGCCTTTCTCGACCGAGGCAATGATCTCTGCTGGATCATATTCACCCGCACGCATATAGGTATTGGTCATGCGTGGCATGGTTAAATGCGCATAAGATTGACGCCGACCATTGCCAGTAGATTGCGTACCCATCAAGGCCGCATTCTGCCGATCCATCATATAACCTTTGAGAACACCATCTTCAATCAAAGTGGTACATTGGGTTTCAGTGCCTTCATCGTCCACCGTCAAGGAGCCACGACGCTTTTCTAACGTACCATCATCAACCACTGTAATGCCTTTGCTCGCCACTTGCTCGCCAATTCGACCTGAGAAAGCGGAAGTACCCTTGCGATTGAAATCACCTTCTAAACCGTGCCCGATGGCTTCATGTAACAGCACACCCGGCCAACCTGAACCTAGAACGACGGTCATCGCTCCAGCAGGTGCAGCTTGTGCATCCAGATTGACTAGCGCTTGGCGCACCGCCTCTTCGGCAAACTCATCAGCACGATTATTGTTGATGAAATAATCCAGATCAAAGCGTCCACCACCACCCGAAGAGGCACTTTCAGTTTGACCATTGCGCTCTACAATCACCGAGACATTCGTGCGCACTAAAGGGCGGACATCTGCGGTCATCCGGCCTTGCTCATCCACGATCAAAATAATTTCGTGCACCGCCACTAAACTGGCCATCACTTGCTTTACATAAGGGCTGGCAGCACGGGCTTTGCTGTCCATGCGATGTAAAAGATCAATCTTATCGGCTTCACTTAAAGAAGCTAATGGATCGCTCAAACCGTATAAATGTCGGCTCGGCAATTGGGCTTTCCACGCTTGAACTTTGCCAGATTGACCTGCACGACTAATTGCGCGAGCAGCGCGAGCTGATTCTAACAAAGCCTGCAAGCTGATCTCATCACTATAGGCAAAGCCCGTTTGTTCACCACAAACGGAACGCACCCCAACACCACGCTCGATGCTGTAGCTACCGCTTTTTACAATGCCTTCTTCTAAGCCCCATGACTCATAACGCGCTGCTTGAAAATACAAATCAGCGATCGTCGTATCAGCGCTTAATAATTCGGCAAACACTTTATCCAAAGCATGTTCACTCAACCCGCTAGGAGTCAGAAACTCGGCACGAGCATAAGCCATGGCGTCTTGCATGTTTGAGTCCTTTTTAAGTTTCACATCAGCAAACGGCGATGCGACAAAACTGGAAATCGTTGGCGGGTAGCACGTAGAGCTTCTAAATCCGGCTCAATCAGCACCACCCCCGAACCTTTATTAAGTTGACCACGAATTCGTCCCCAATAGTCAATAACCATAGAATGTCCATAGGTTGTTCGACCACTGACATGATAGCCACCTTGAGCAGGTGCTATCACATAAGCCAAATTCTCAATCGCACGGGCGCGCAATAAAACTTCCCAATGCGCTTGCCCGGTGACTTCAGTAAACGCTGAAGGCACGACTAAAATCTCAGCACCTTGGCGGGCTAATTCGCGATATAACTCAGGAAAACGTAAATCATAACAAACACTCATCCCGAGTTTACCGAAAGGCGTGTCCACAACCACCAGCTGAGCACCCGGTGTATTGGTATAACTTTCGGTATAAACCTCAGAGCCTTCGTCGACTGTTACATCAAATAAATGAATCTTGTCATAACGTGCAACCACTTTGCCTTGTGAGTCATACAACAAAGAAG
This sequence comes from Thiolinea sp., assembly GCA_049290875.1. Taxonomy (GTDB): domain Bacteria; phylum Pseudomonadota; class Gammaproteobacteria; order Thiotrichales; family Thiotrichaceae; genus Thiolinea. The sequence continues at coordinate 41,623 of JBATOI010000032.1, read as the reverse complement.
CCGCATAAGGCCGATTAGGATCAGCTGATTTTAGAGGAATCGTGCCCGCCAAAATCCACAGCTTATATTGACGAGCTAAACGTGCTAAAGCTTCTTGCATCGGCCCTGAACCATAGGTTTCAGTGACTTGCACGCGGGCTTGATCGTTTTGCCCCATGATTACAAACATTTCTGGTAAAACCACTAAGCCAGCGCCTGCCGCTTTGGCTTCCGCGATTAAGCGCCCTGCTTCCATTAAATTTGCTTGCACTTGAGGGCCTGATGCCATTTGTAATGCAGCAATTGCTTTCATTTTCCGCTCCCATCCAACTGATAGCTTGAGTATACGTTGATTTTTATAACGACTCTAACTGCGATCGTCAGGCGTCGCCGACTTAGGCATCAAATGGCATTAAAGCAAAACTACATCAAATTGCTCTTGGTTATAGAGCGCCTCTACTTGCAAACGTACGGCCACTGAGACAAATTCCTGTAACTCAGCCAAGCTATCAGACTCTTCATCCAATAAGCGGTCTATCACATCCTGTGCCGCTAAAACCAGCAACTCTTTTGCATCAAATTGGCGTACTGCTCGCAAAATCTCGCGGAAAATTTCAAAACAGACCGTTTCAGCAGTTTTAATATAGCCACGCCCATTACAAGTTGAGCACGATTCACAAAGGATATGCTCCAAACTTTCACGAGTCCGTTTGCGCGTCATTTCGACTAAACCCAACGGGGATACTTCACTGATATAGGTTTTGGCATAGTCTTTTTCAAGAGCTTTCTCTAAAGTTTTTATGACCTGCTGCTTATGGTCGCTTTGCGTCATGTCAATAAAATCGAGAATAATAATGCCGCCTAAATTACGCAGGCGTAGTTGGCGGGCAATCGCTTGGGCGGCCTCTAAATTGGTGCGAAAAATCGTTTCCTCTAAATTACGGCTACCCACAAAGCCCCCCGTATTCACATCAATCGTGGTCATTGCTTCAGTTTGATCAACGATCAAATAGCCACCTGATTTTAAAGGTACTTTACGTTGTAGAGATTTTTGGATTTCTTCCTCAACCCCATGCAAATCGAAAATGGGTCGTTCACCCGGATAGTGTTCAATATGGGCGGCTAGGTCAGGAATATACTTTTCACTAAACTCACGTACTTTGATGGCAGTTTCACGCGAGTCAATTAAGACTTTCTGAATCGGTTCACCGACCATGTCGCGTAACACCCGCAAAACGAGGGGCAGATCAGAATAGACTAAGTTTGATTGGGTAGCACTAAGCGCACTTTGTTCAATACTGTCCCAGAGGCGCAATAAAAACTGCATATCTTGGCGCAGACTCTCTTCACTAATGCCATCAGCAGCGGTGCGCACAATAAAACCATACTTATCACCAAACTCAGCACGGATAGTTTGGATTAAAGAACGTAAACGTTCACGCTCTTCAGCCGATTCAATTTTCCCAGAAATACCAATCGTTTGGTTATCGGGCATCAGCACCAGGAAACGTGAAGGCAAAGTAATATAAGTGGTTAAGCGTGCACCCTTGCTGCCTAGAGGATCTTTAATCACCTGAACCAGCAGCTGCTTACCTTCATACAAAACTTCATGAATTTGTGGGGCTGGCTGTTTTTTTAGAAGATCATCGGTATGTAGATCTTCCATCGGCGGCGCAGTCAAATCAGAGGCATGCAGAAAAGCGGATTTATCGAGACCAATATCAATAAAAGCAGCCTCCATCCCCGGTAACACCCGCGATACACGACCCTTATAGATATTGCCCACAATCCCCCGGCGGGACAGGCGTTCGATTAAAACTTCCTGTAGTACACCATTTTCAAGCAGGGCGACACGCGACTCCTGCGGGGTGATATTAATTAGCAGCTCTGCACTCATGCTTATCTCTCTGTGGCGCAAATGGTTAGATTTATTTTGAATACGGCGCTAGCTCATAATACCCGTATGCCAGCTTTTTTTAATAATTGAGCGGTTTCAAATAAGGGCAGACCCATTACCCCTGAATATGAGCCTTCTAGGCGCTCAGCAAAGATAGCGCCGATTCCCTGAATCGCATAAGCACCCGCTTTATCACGCGGTTCGCCTTGTTGCCAGTAAGCAGTAATTTCAGCTTCAGTCAAGGTGCGGAACCACACTTTACTTTCACTGACGGCTAGCTCACAAGCCTCTTGATGGTAGAGAGCGACTGCACTATAAATCGTGTGTACACGCCCCGACATGGATAATAACATTTGCCGCGCTGATGCAAAATCATCCGGCTTAACGAGTAAAAGTCCTTCGAGCACGCCTAAAGTATCAGCGCCTAACACTGGCAAGGTTTTATCAGTCTTCACCCACACTGCGTAGGCCTTTTCTTGAGCCAAACGCTGCACTAAAGCTAAAGGGTCTTCGTCTGGTAAAGGGCTTTCATCAATATCGGCGGTTTGTACCTGATAGCGAATCCCAATTTGTTTTAACAATTCGCGCCGACGTGGTGAGGCTGACGCGAGGATAAGTTGCACTGACTGCATTCAGCCTCCACGGTGATAAGGATGGTTCGAGAGAATACTCCATGCTCGGAATAATTGCTCCGCTAGAATAACTCGCACCAGCGGATGCGGAAAGGTTAAAGCCGACAGCGACCATTTTTGATCGGCGCGCTGCAAACAAGCCTTGGATAAACCCTCTGGCCCACCCACTAACAAAACTATATCCTGCCCAGAAGCTAGCCATTGATCTAATTGACCTGAGAGTTGCTCAGTGGACCAACTCTTGCCTAAAACATCTAAAGCAATCACAAGGCTACCTGCAGGAATCGCTGCGAGCAACTTTTCCCCTTCTAGTTCACAGATGCGATTTAGATCAGAGCTTTTGGTACGTTTTTCTGCCGCCAACTCATGCACTACGACTTGGCAGTGGGCTGGCATTCGGCTTAAGTATTCTTCTGTTGCTGTTACCACCCAAGTCGGCATCTTGGTGCCGACTGCTAACAGGTGGATACGCAACTAGGCAGCCCCTAGACGTAACTCATTGCGTGCTTCGCTACCAATACCCCATAATTTTTCTAAGTTATAGAAATCGCGGGCGGTCGGCAGCATTACATGGACAATAATTTGATCTAAGTCGACCAATACCCAATCCGAATCACGCTCACCTTCTACCCCCAAAGGCCGATGTCCCGCTTCTTTAGCTTTGACAGCGACGCTATCTGCTAAGGATTTGACATGACGGGAGGAGGTGCCTGAAGCAATGATCATCACATCAGTAATAGTTGATTTGCCGCGTACATCTAAGACCGTTATATCGCGGGCTTTCATATCTTCAAGACTAGTGAGCACTAAACTTTGCAGTTGTTCGATTTCCATTCATACCTTCGTCGGTTGTTAAAAAAGCAATACTATCTTGCCTTTAGAATAGCATGGCTTGCAAACTGGCTGGAATCTTTCCACAGAGATTGGTATAAACCTGCCCACCAATCACCACAGGAATACAGCATGTATTTATCTTTCTGCCTAGGTTTCAAGGTAGCTTTGCTATGACTCAATGGGAAGCGATGCGCTTTGGAGCCATGGTTTCTATCCCTATGATGCTGGGAAATGTCCCCTTTGGCATGATCTTCGGCTCCTTAGCGGTGAGCCAAGGTTTAGAGCCCTGGGTACCCATTGCCATGTCTTTAATTATTTTTGCTGGCTCTTCACAGTTTGTTGCCTTAGGGCTATTTGCAGCCGGTGCTCCGATTGTAGTAATTGTGTTCACTACCTTTATCGTCAACCTGCGCCACTTATTGTATTCCGCTGATTACATGAAATATGTAAAGCATTTGCCCATGCCTTGGCGAGCTATCCTTGCTTTTGGTTTGACCGATGAGACTTATGCCGCCACTAAACCTTATTTTGTGAATGGGAAATTGGATGAAAATACCGGGCACTGGGCTTACTTAGGCTCCATGCTAGCCTTTTATACCATGTGGAATGTCACTACGATCATTGGGGTGGTGGCTGGCGAACTGATTCCAGGCATGAGTGAATGGGGCTTGGAGTTTGCGATGGTAGCAACGTTCTTAGGAATTATTACGACTTATCTACGTAACACCGCTTATTGGGCAACTTTTGCAGTCGCGGGTTCAGCTGCGCTTTTATTGTATAACCTGCCGAATAATCTAGGCATGCTGATCGCGGCTTTGTTCGGTGTTATGGCGGGAGTCAGCGTGCAACATCTACAGGCGCGTTTTAGCAAAGACAAAGGTGGCAACCATGCCTAATACCCTCAGTGTTATTATCACTATCTTCGGTATGTTCGTAGTCACTTTCAGCATTCGCTTTGTGTTATTTGCACGCGCCCACCGTATTCAACTGCCCCTGTGGCTCGAAGAATCGCTCGCTTATGTGCCGGTTGCGGTACTCACCGCGATTATTATGCCGATGATGTTGATGCCGAATAAACAGCTAGATTTAAGCTGGCAGAATCCTTGGTTACTAGGTGGTTTAGCTGCCTTTGTGATTGGCTTAATCCTAAAAAAGCCTTTACTGACGATTGCGGTGGGCGTTTTGGTATTTTTTGCCAGTCAATTTTTATGGGCTTAAAGCTTCAAAGCTAAGCCACGCGCTAGCCGTGATTGCCGAAAGCGTAAGCCCATACTCTGCTGAGTGAGGAGCTTACGCAGCGGTACAATCCGATCCACGGCTAATAAGCCACCTGCCCGCGCATATCCTAAGGGTGCGAAGTTAGCTGAGAATAAGCGTACCAGTGAATCAGTATAACCGACTACACTGGCATAATCGGGTTGGCGAGCTGCTTGATAAGCTGCTAATAACTCGGGTGCACCACAATCAGCTTGCTCACCCGCTTGAGCTGCCAATAAATCACTTAAAGTAGCCACATCCCGCAAGGCTAAATTCAAGCCCTGCCCGGCGACTGGATGCAACGTATGCGAAGCATTGCCAATTAACACCGCACGTCCTTGCACTTCAGCCACGGATTTAACTAAACTCAAAGGATAACTGGAGCGCTTACCTGCTTTAATAAAGCGTCCTTGACGGTAGCCAAATACTTGCTGCAACTTCTGTAAAAACTCCGCATCGCTCAAAGCCAAACTAGCTTCGGCTTCGCTAGCTTTATGCGTCCACACTAAGGAATAGCGCTCTTGAGTCATCGGCAGTAAAGCCAGCGGCCCTGAATTCGTGAAGCGTTCATAAGCTACACCAGCAACTGGCTGATCAGTACTCACATTGGCAATAATCGCCGTTTGCTGATAGTCGCGCTGTTTAGTCTTAATCCCTAGCTGCTCGCGTAACGGCGAGTTCGCACCATCAGCGATCACTAGCAAGCGCGTTTGTAAACTGTCTACTACTCCTTGGCGTTCAATTTTTACTTCAGCGTAATCAGCAAATTGCTCTAAAGCATACACCGTTGCTGGGCTAATAATTTCAATTGCACTATCCGCAAGTGTCTCAAATAGTAGTTTGCCTAAGATGCGGCTTTCGACCACATAGCCTAAAGCAGGCACAGCTTCTTGTTCAGCGCTTAAGCGGGTTGCACCAAAATGCCCACGATCTGACACATGAATTTGCTGAATCGCAGCGACTTGTGGGGCGAGTTTATCCCAAATACCCATGCCTTGATAAATCCGACTGGAGCCATAAGAAAGTGCGACTGAGCGATCATCATAAGCAGGCTGCGAACTACTGCCAAAGGCAACAGCTTCAATCAACGCCACTTTTAAATTTAAAGGTTTAAGTGCTAGCGCGAGACTAGCGCCTACCATTCCACCACCGACAATCACTACATCAAACATGGCTTGACCCAATCGCTCTATCCAAACTTACTGCGCCATCAGTGCTTCAATAGCCGCAATCTCTTTGACGACGCCAGCTGTTAATACTTCGCAACCGTCCACAGTGACTAACACATCATCTTCAATGCGAATCCCAATATTCCACCACTTCGGATCGACATTATCGGCTGGCGAAATATATAAACCTGGCTCAACGGTCAATACCATGCCTGGTTCTAAAGTACGCCACTCGCCTTTGATTTTATAATCACCGACATCATGTACATCTAAGCCCAGCCAATGCCCTGTTTTGTGCATATAGAATTGGCGATAAGGCGCTTCTTTGGCAGCACTCCCATCTTCTGGTTTAGGCGGCTCTTGAATCAACTCATCCACTTCGCCTTGCAACAACCCCAGTTCGACTAAACCAGCAGTTAAAGTTCGCACAGCCGCTTGATGCGGTGCATCCCAGTTATTGCCGGGCTTTACCGCTGCAATCGCCGCTTGTTGTGCATCTAAAACTAACTGATAAAGCTGGCCTTGTTCAAGGCTAAAACGCCCATTGATCGGGAAAGTGCGGGTAATATCGCTGGCATAGCCTTGATGTTCACTGCCTGCATCAATCAGCAGTAAATCGCCCGATTTTAGCTCTGCGCGATTTTCCACATAATGCAAGATACAAGCATTTTCGCCACCACCGACTATCGAGGTATAAGACGGCTCCATGCCATCTTTACGAAATTCACGCTCAATCTCCGCTTGTACTTCAAACTCAAATAAACCGGGGCGACAAATCTGCATGGCTCGCCTATGCGCACGCGCTGCGGTCTTCGCTGAGTGGCGCATCATCGCCGCTTCAGCAGGTGATTTAAACAAGCGCATTTCATGCACCAGCGTATCGAGCACTTTGAACGTATCGGGCGCGGCCACTCCATTGCGTACTTGGCGGCGTAGTACATTCAACCAACTCAAAACTTTCAGATCAAACTCCGTATCTACACCAATCCGATAATGGACTTCAGTGCGCCCACTCAATAATTTGATGATCTGTTTATCAAGCTCGCCAATGGGAAAGGCTTGATCCGCGCCATAATCATTAACGACACCTTCCACACCGGCACGCTTACCTGTCCAACGCTCCATCGTCGGGTCTTTCGCTTGGCAGAATAAAATATATTCACCTTCGGCACGCCCGGGAATAAAAACCGCCACTGCATCGGGTTCATTGAAGCCGGTTAAATACAGAAAATCACTATCTTGGCGAAATGGAAAGTCAGCATCTCGATTCCGAATCACCACACTTGAAGATTGAATAATCGCAATTGCATTATCACCCAACTTGGCTAATAAGCGCTGCCGGCGTTCGGCGAATTCACTGGCTGGAATCGTAGTTATAGTTTTCATTATTCTTCATACTCCTCAGTTTGCTCGGCTAATTGCGGCCTGCCCTGTATGGGTTGTAATTCTTCGTTCATCAGCAATACGCCAACGCGAATGAATTCAGCTAGCTCAATAAAAGCCTCTTCTGATTCATCTTCATTGTGCACATCCAATTCACCTGCGGCGCCGATTTTTATCACATCTTGCACCCAATCACGGCTATCTTCAGGTAAATCTTGCATGGTTTTTAAACCTGAGAGCGCTAAACCATAGGCGAAACCTTGGCACCACTTCTGTAGCGCCGCGACTTGTGCCTCTAGGCTATCTTGCTCAGGCGGTAAAAATAATTGAAAACTTAAATCACCCGAATTTAATTGCGCCAAACTAATATTGAATAGCTCTTGTAATAACTTACGTGCTTCTTGCACATGAAAATCATGCGCATCACCTTGCAAAACCTGAGCTTGCCAAGCTTTTTCACTATAGTGATTATTAAATGCTAATACAGCGCAAGCAATTCCATGTGCTTCTGAAGCGGTAACATCGGCATCAACCCGCAATAAAGCATCTTCTAATGTATAAAATTCAGGCAATTGCGTATCCAATACATGCGTCTCCTATCGTTATGCGTGTATTATGGGCTGAAGAGAAGCATTTCGCATCCATAGCCCCCAAAACAAAGAGCATGCATGATCCCTTATGGCTTTGCAAAATCAACTTAAAACGCTAGAACAAGACCTGCAACAACTGTTAGCCGTGGTAGCACAACTTGCCACCGATAAACAGCGTCTAGAAAAACGTGAGTTACAACTCATGGCAGATTGCGAACGTCTGCAACATAAAAATCGGCTCGCCAGCCAGCAAGTTGAAGAAATCCTTGCGGCCTTGAAGCGCCCTGTACCTGCGAAAACCATCGAGGACTGAACTGATGGAAGAACCTTCAATTGTTCCAGTAGCTGTGAAAATTTTTGATAAAGAATACACGGTTGCTTGCCCAGAAGGCCAAGAGCCAGCCTTGATTTTATCGGCGAAACGTGTCGACCAAGAAATGCGGCATATACGTGAACACGGTAAAGTTTTAGGGACTGATCGTATCGCAGTGATGGTTGCTTTGAACCTAGCACATGAGCTTTTAAAACAACAAAATTTAAGCAATCCAACCCTGCCTGTTGAGGTCTTGAGTAAGGTTGAGCAGATTCAAACTCAAGTCAAAGCAGCACTTGAGCAATACCAAAAGTATGCATCGAGTTAATTCCCCGATTAGTTAAGCTTGCTAGGACTTCCCAGCGCTGAATAATTGTAATAGTATGTATTTAAGGACGGTCATCTGGGATACTCGTGATGAAATGGATAAATCCTTGAGCCTATTTTGTTATCCCGGGAGCGACCTTTCGGCCTTGTGTGCATGACTGCTTCGGCGGTAAGCCTTATAGACTGAAACAAGCACCCACTTGAACCTTTGGTTCAAGGCTGAAGTTTCACACGACTTCTTGGAGCCGTCCCACTCTTTGACTCCCCTCTTATATTTCTCTTGCCTAGTCTATTTTAATTCCTGAATAATCCAAGTTTTTGCTCATGCTTGATGAGTACTACAGGTTTTAATCATGCGTTTTTCCTCAGCTCACTTAATTCTTATTCTGATTGCTGCTATTTGGGGTAGCGGCTTTGTAGCGCAACGCTTAGGCATGGAAAGCTTAGGGCCATTTAGCTTCAATGCAGCACGCTTTGTGCTGGCTACTTTGGCTTTATTACCTGTTTGGTGGTTTATGCGCCGCCAACAAGGCAAACCACCTGTTAGTGAACGCAAAGCATTTTGGTTGGGCAGCATTTTAGCTGGCTCAGTGATGTTTATGGGCTTTAGCTTTCAACAGACCGGCTTGCAATACACCACCGTTGGCAATGCCGGCTTTATTACCAGCATGTATATTGTCATCGTACCTTTATTGGGATTACTCATTGGCCAAACGACTCGCCTCTTAACTTGGACTGGGATTATTCTTGCGATTGTGGGTTTATATATCTTGTCGGTAGGCCCTAATTTTCAAATTAATTATGGCGATGGGCTACAATTTCTCGGTGCCTTCTTTTGGGCAGCGCATGTGCTTACTTTGGGCTGGATTTCTCGCAATGTCAGTGATGTCGTCGGTGCTTCAGTAATGCAGTTTGCAGTGGCTACCGTCTGGTCGATTATTGCAGCCTTGAGTTTGGAGCAAGCAGCTTGGGCAAACTATACTGCTGCGATTTGGCCTTTAGTTTATTCAGGTGTGATTGTTAGTGCGCTCTGTTTCACTTTGCAAATCTTCGCTCAACGTACTGTGGATGCTAGTGTGGCGGCTTTGATTCTTTCAGGTGAAGCGGTGTTTGCTTTAATCACCGGTTGGTTGTTTTTGGATGAAAGTATTAACAACAAACAATTACTGGGTTGTAGTTTAATGCTAGCGGGGATCTTGATTAGCCAGTGGCCTGAGCGTAAGTTAAACAGCATCGCTAACTGAGGAGAAATGAAAGCATGTCAGAATCTATCTTTGCGAGTGGTCACTGCCTATGTGGTGCTGTGCAATTTACAGTCAGTAGCGCACCTATTTTAAGCGGGCAATGCCATTGCGAACATTGCCAACGCGCCTCAGGTACAGGACATATGTCGCTCGCCTTTTTCCCTGAAGCTGCTGTGAAAATCAATGGTGAAACCCGTCATTATGCTTCACCCACTGATACAGGAGACACCAATACACGCTACTTTTGCCCAGTTTGCGGCAGCCGTTTATTCGGACAAACCACGATGCGCCCCGGCGTACTAGGGGTAGCTGTTGGTGCATTTGAGAAGCACGATTGGTATAAACCTGATCGGGTTGTCTATAACCGCAATAAGCCTGCTTGGGATTTTATGGATCCTAGCGTGCCCACTTTTGAAGAAGGTGCACCAGCTCTAAGTGCAAAACCTTAAATACAGCTAGCCTCTATTGATGATTAGGAATAGCTGCCAACACGGCAGCTACCTCTGCCTCAATTTTGTCCATGCCTGACACTAAAATATCCGTTTTAGTCTTAAAAACCTCTACATATTGCTCATGCATCGGCCGCACGGTCTTTAAGTATTGACCTAATACATCATCTAAAGTACGACCGCGTTCACGCACGTCACGCAGCAGTCTGCGGGCTAAGCGAATATCAGCCGGTGTATCCACAAACACCGACAAATCCACCAATTGCGCTACCTGTTGTAGGGCAAATAATAGAATGCCATCAATAATGATAAAGGGCTTAGGAATGACTTTCTCAGAAAAGCGCGCACGATTATGGATGGTGAAATCATAACAAGGTTTATTAATCGGCTGACCTAGTTTCAGCTTTTCTAAATCATCCACTAATCTAGCTTCATCTAAAGACAGAGGATGGTCGTAGTTGCCTTTAATGGCTATGGGGAAATTAATCGCGGCATGGTAGTAGGAATCTAGTTCAACTAAGACAGCTTGTTCTGCTGGTAAGGCTACTACTAAAGCACGAGCTAATTCGCTCTTACCACTTCCACTACCACCACAGATACCGATAAAAAAAGGCGCGCTCGTTTGCATGCTGAAAGCTTATGACACTTATTAAAATCGGCATTATACCCATAGTTTAGAAAAAAAAAGGGAGCTAGTTTAGGCACTAGCTCCAATACCAGCTTCCCAGAAAATTAATTAAAACAAGGTCAGAGGGCTTACAAAGCGAGTCGCTTCGTCATAAATGACCTTTTCTCGCGCTTCTAAAATCACAATGCGGTCATCTTGTTGCAGCATCGGATCTAAGCTAGTGCCTCGATAAATCGCATCCAAATTCACAGCATAGCGCTTTACGCGCCCATCTAAGCCACGACGAAATATGATCGCCTTATATTTATTAGCAAGACGCGTCATCCCACCTGCCGTAGCTACTGCTTGCATCACGGTCATACTTTCTTTTAAGGGATACACACCAGGTTGGCCTACTGCACCACTCACCGTAAAGCGGTTATAAATAGCATCTTGAATGACTAAGCGATCATCTTGTAAGAGAACAAAGTCTTGCAGGCGACCTTGGCGAATGGCGGCAATATCAATAGGCTGCTGGCTGAGTTCGCCATTAGCACCTTTACGCAGCAAAATAGCGCGTCGGCTATCAGCTTGATCGGTCAAACCACCTGCTCTAGCAAGCGCTTGTAAAACCGTCATGCTGCCCACCACTGGGAACACTCCAGGGGTTTTTACCGCACCCTCTACAGTCACACGATTTTGGGTTGATTCTTTTACTAATACCGTCACTTGTGGATTATGCATATAGCTTTTTTCTAATAAGCTAGCAAGTTGCTGTTCTACTTGGGCTGGACGCAAGCCTTTAGCGCGCAACTTCCCAACTAAGGGATAAGTAATATATCCCTCGCCGTCAACTCGAACACTGCGGGTCAAATCTGGGACTTTAAACACGGCAATATCCAACAAATCCTGCTCACCAATCAAATCGCTACCAGCCTCTTGGCCACCCTTAGGTAGCATGATAGGCGCAACGGGTATGGGTCTGCTGCTTGGAGCCAAAGGTACTACACTTGGGTTGTAAGCAGTCACCGTTGAGGCAAATAAAGGTGGCGCTGGGTAATTCGGGGTTTTAGCTGCACAAGCAGTGAGTGTTAGACAAATACTTAATAAAACTAGATTCTGGGCTGGTCGATGCATAGTTAATTCCTTAAAGGATTTAGTTATGCCTTGCAGACTAAGAGGGCATCTCTATTAAAGCGAATGCCATCTGGGGTAATGGAATTATTTAACCGATAAATGGAATTTATTAAAATAAATTTTAGCTTAATGACTAAAGTAACTCAGTGCCATATTTCCAATGAGCACGAGTCAAGCGTTTAGCAGTCGCAGGCTCAGCTTGCGTGTAATAATAATAAGCTAAGGAACGGCGACACTCGTGGCTAGGACAAGTGACTTTGGAAGGATGCCCATGTGGTGCATCATCAATAGTAAAAACTACAGCACGATTAAAGATTGGTTCGATGACTGCTTGGCAAACTGACAAATCAGGCTCCCAAAGCTCTAACTGCCCACCCCATTCTGTTTGCCAAGCAGGATTCATATACACTAGTAGATTGACACGCCGATAAACGCGCTGCTCATGTATCTGATGCACATTAAAATCATGATGAATGCTTAACTTACCACCTCGCCCGGTTTGATGATAACCACCCCCAACGTATGCTGGATCAGCAATTAATTGACGAATACCTGTTAATGCTTGTAGGTATACTAAAAAAGAATCTGAATTAAAGTAATCACTCGCCATTCTTAATAAGGGAGTCATTTTTTTAAAATCAGATAAACCTCTTTTTAGTACTTGATCCTGATGAGTATCTACCTTTGGAAAACGCCAATTCTGATTTTTATCTAGCGACAAGGCTTTTAGCTCCCCTGCAATATGCTTCGCTAAAACGGGTTCTATAAACCCATCAATAACTATGTGAGGAAAAGGTTGAGCCTTAATATAAGCATTATGATCAATACTGGACTTGGTGAATCCTGAGAGCATAGATAAACCTCAAGTTTGTTATTACGAGTTATTCCTAAAATTTTTATTAATAAAGAAAATAACTTAAGTATACAAACTAGCTTGGCAGAACCGCCTATAGCTTGCGGCCTGTCGTTAAGATCTCACCGATAAGCTGTTAGCTATAGCCTTGAGGATTCTGCTGTTGCCAACGCCACACATCTTCACACATGTCCAGCAAATTCTTCTCTGCTTGCCAACCTAATAATTGTTTGGCCAAGTTCGGATCAGCAAAACAAGCCGCTACATCACCTGCACGCCGCGCAACGATTTTATAGGGGATGTTTTTTTGACTAGCGCGTTCAAAAGCTTGAATCATTTCTAATACAGAATAGCCCTGCCCAGTGCCCAAATTAACTGTGAGCAAATGAGGAGCTTGAGGGTTCTGAAACGCATTTAATGCTGCAACATGACCTTTAGCCAAATCCACGACATGGATGTAATCACGCACGCCTGTGCCATCGACTGTGGGATAATCATCCCCAAACACAGACAAACTCGGATAAGTACCGACTGCCACACGTGCCACATAAGGCATTAAATTATTCGGCACCCCACGTGGATCTTCACCAATGCGCCCACTACTATGCGCACCGACCGGGTTAAAATAACGTAATAGCGCAATATGCCAATCAGGCTCTGCCTGATGTACATCTATTAAAATATCTTCAATGATCAGCTTGCTGCGTCCATAAGGATTAGTCGCCGAGCGTGGGAACTGCTCTTGAATAGGAACTGTATGCGGATCACCATAGACTGTTGCAGAAGAACTAAATACTAACTGTTGCACTTTATGCTGCTGCATAACTTCGAGCAAAGCCACTGTGCCACTGACATTATTATCGTAATAGGCAACCGGCTTTTGTACCGACTCACCAACAGCTTTTAAGCCAGCAAAGTGAATAACACTGTCAATCGCATATTGATTGAAAACATGGCTTAAGGCTTTTTTATCACGAATATCCACTGGATAAAAAGGCAAAGCATCACAACCGACAATCTCAGCGACTCGCTTTAAAGACTCTTGTGAGCTATTGCAGAGATTATCCACAACGACCACTTGGTAGCCTGCGTTTAATAATTCAATACAGGTGTGCGAGCCAATATAACCCGCACCCCCTGTGACTAATACTGTTTGCTTATTTGACATTTTGCTAACTCTTGTTTGGCAGAGGCATACTTTACCTCTGTTAGCCAAGAGTACAAGCTTAAACTAACCAATAGGTAGTTAGTCGGCAAGCTCGACTTCTTTTTTCGGAGCTTCTTTATCAGCTTTAACTTCAAGCTTAGCAGCTTTCTCTTCAAGCTTTTTCTCTGGTACAGCTTTGCCCTCTGCACCCGCAGCGCCTTCTGTACTCAATCCTTGATCTAAAGACATATCAGCTTTATTCTTTTCGAATAAAGCATCACCAATACCTTTTACTTCTTTAATATCTTCGAGCTTTTTGAAGTCACCATGTTCAGTACGATAGGCAATAATAGCTTCTGCCTTTTTAGGACCGATACCTTTTAAATTTTCTTGCATAACTTCAGCACTAGCTTTATTAATATTAACCATTTCAGCTGAAACGGTAGTCGTTAATAAAGAACAAGATACTAAAATTAAAGACACTAAATATTTCATCGAGGAAACTCCTTATTTTTAATTTTAAATTGAGGTTAAAAAAATGAACTTGCGAAGTTTGCCATAATTAAATTTAATAACCAAAGCCTAACTGATAACCGGCCTCCAGTCAGTACTAATGGATTTTTATTGCTAGTTTCTTTAACCTTGCCACCATCAAAAGATTCAGGAGATAGTCATGCAGCATTACATTAAAAAGATTTTGTCTTACTCAATGGTGGGCAGCTTAGGCTTTACCATTGTTGCAGGCTTGCAAGGTTGTGATAGTAGTAGCACCCAAGCCCCACCAGCAAATACCAGCGGCAATGCCAGTAACAGTATCGCTAATGCAGCCAGTGAAGGCGTATTTATGGTGATTCAACAGACTGCTGCTAATCCAGATACCTATGAGTTAAAAGAAAAATATCCTTCTGCAGAAGGTACACGCGCAATTTTGAAAGGCTTAGATGGCAGCGAGAAAGTGCTGAATGAAGCTGAGCTAAAAAAAATCGCGGAAGAAGAAGCCAAGCGTTTTGAAGAAGGTAGCTCACAACTTTCGCAACCTGCTGCACAAAATCAAGGTTTAAGCTTAGGCGAAACGATTCTAGCTTCCGCAGCAGGGGCCTTAATCGGTGGGATGATTGCGAACAAATTAATGAATAATCAGAACTACCAACGCCATCAGCAGCAACAAACTCAACGTGCACAAAGTACGATGAGTAGTACCCGTAACCCTGCTCAAACTAACAATAATGCTAACCAATCAAAATCTCAGCCGCGCTCTGGTTTTTTTGGCGGTAATCAAGGCAAGCCAAGTAATAGCAGTAGTAGTGGCACGGCTGGAGGTTAACTGATGATTCAAACCGAAATTGTAAAACCTATCAGCAATGCGGTGATGGAAGAAGTGGGTATGGCTTGGCATACCGACTCGGATGGCACGCCCTATATCATGAATGAAATCATCGTGGTCACGCAGGAGGAGGCTGAGGCTTATTATACGGCGGCGAATGATCTGTATGATATGTATGTAAAAGCGGCTCAGCATGTGATTGATAATGAGCTGTTTCTTGAGCTGGATATTCCCTTCAACCTAGTCTCACAAATCAAACGTAGCTGGGAGCGTGATGAACTGCATTTGTATGGGCGCTTTGATTTAGCCGGTGGCATTGATGGCTTGCCGATTAAGCTGATTGAGTTTAATGCAGACACTCCAACCAGCCTGTTTGAAT
Source organism: Thiolinea sp. (assembly GCA_049290875.1). Lineage (GTDB taxonomy): Bacteria > Pseudomonadota > Gammaproteobacteria > Thiotrichales > Thiotrichaceae > Thiolinea. Next base: position 26,102 of record JBATOI010000032.1, on the reverse strand, counting down.
CTGCTGTAGTGCAATGGGCTTTATTAAAAGCCAATGGTATGGATGAAGAAAGTCAGTTTAATAATGTCTATGAAGCCATTCAAAAGAATTTTCAACGCTTACTCACTGGCGAAGATGATCCTGCCAATTTTGCCAACTATTACCAATACCAAAATATACTGTTCTCTAGCATTGCTGGTTTACCTGAAGATGAGCGGACTACCCGCTTCCTCCAACAAATGGCTGCAGATGCTGGCTTTCAGACAGAATATTGTTATATGAATGAAGCAGCCTTCTCGGATAAAGGTGTGTTTAATCAAAGCAATACACGCTTTGACTACTGGTTTAAGCTTTATCCTTGGGAGGATATTGCACTGCAAACTGACGGAATTACGGGTTTGCTAGAAGATATTAGCCGTAACCAAGCCTGCACAATTTTGAATCCAGCCTACACCTTGCTGTTCCAAAGCAAAGGCATCATGAAAGTGCTCTACGAACTCTTTCCACAATCACCTTATTTATTAGAGACTCGCACTCAACCTTTGCAAGGCAAAAAACAAGTCTCTAAGACCATGTTTGGGCGCGAAGGTGCCAACACGACTATTTTAGATACGGCTGGCCGTGTACTCAAGTCCTTAGGTGGTGAATATGATAACTATCGTAAGGTTTATCAAGAGTTTGCTGAATTCCCGCAAGACCGTGAGGGTCGTAGTTATCAAGCCGGTGTGTTCTATGCATGGGAAGGTTGTGGCTTAGGTTTCCGGCGTGGCTGGGAAATTTTAGACGATATGAGCAAATTCGTCAGTCATCGCATTGTGTAAAAACTTATTTATTCCAATATGCAGTGATTAAGTTTTAATTCAGCGCTTTAGCTTTACTCTGCGCACATGGAATAAAAATAACGCAAAGGATAGCGAACAATGAAGAACAATAAGCTAGATATACTTTATAAATCATAGAGTTAAAATTAGCACACTGCTAAAACACTTATAAACCATACTCTTGAAGGGCTAAGTCGTATGGAAAACCGGGGTCGCACTTGGATAGGTGTATAATTCTAACAATAATCTTTCTTCAGCTACGAGTACCTGCATTTATAATAATAGTAAGATTCGCACGGTACTTGTAGCAACGCTTCTTGTTAATGCATGTCATGAATAAATCTAAATACCTGACTATTTACGCGGCCTGTTACAATTTTTACTAATTTTTATGTTAGGCTTAGTCTTGTCATCGACTCGATATAAGGGCCTTTTAATCATGACCGTGATTGCACGTAATCAATTAGCCACCAACTCAGTACAAGCCGCTAATGATAGTGCTGCGTTTATTCGCCGTTTGAAGCCGGATGTAGGGATTTCTGAGCCTGTATACCGCCAACTACAACGCCAAATTATCAGCATGATTAAATCCGGTGAGTTGCAAGATGGAGATAGCCTTCCTTCTGAACGCACCTTGGCTGAAGCACTCAAACTGAGCCGTACCACCATTCGCCGCTGCTATGACGAATTACGCGATCAAGATCATATCAGCACGCATGGCCGTGCGGGCGTCATGGTTAAGTCTACACCGCGCATCAATCCACAAATGGATAAGCTCAGAGGCTTCACTGAGGAAATGCGCGAGCTGGGTATGGAACCTTCCACTCGCATCCTTGAACAACGAGTGGTTAGTGATCGAGCAATAGCATCTATTTTTAACCGCCCCTCCACGGCACGCTTTTTAAAATTAGTCCGCCTACGCTTAGCCGATAATTTGCCTATGAGTCGTGAAGTAGCTTGGTATGACCTAACCTTAGCACCGAACTTAACCCAGTATGATATGAGCGGCTCAGTTTATAGCTTTTTACAAACTCAGTGTGGCTTGACACTACAATATGGCGAGCAATCTACGGAAGCTGCTATGAGCAACCCAGACGAAATGGAATGTTTCGAATTCCATGAACCGGGGCCTTGCTTACTAATGAAGCGCCGTACCTATACCAATACAGGGCAAATGATTGAATATGTAGAAGGCACTTTCCGTGGTGATGCTTATACCTATCGGATTACCCTGAATGTGGACAATAACTCTGCTGCATAAAAGCTTCGACTGTGCTGAGCTGTGGTAATGCAGCTAGCACTTCCCGCTGTTGAGCCAAAAGTGCTCCGCAAGCATTAGCAAAACGTAAAGCTTGCCGCTGAGTTTGTTGCTGAGCAAGCGCATAAGTAAAACCTGCCGCAAATGCATCGCCAGCCCCAGTAGGATCTATCTGAGTGACCATCCAAGCGCCTACATATAAAGGCTCTTGACCACGGCCAAACAAGATCGAACCTCGCTCTGCTAAGGTAATGACGAGCAATTCTCCTTGCCAATAAGGCTTTAAATTAAGCCCACGCCACGCCTCAACACTTAAGGTTGGATGTTCTAATTCAAACATCAACAGTGCTTCGACTTCGTTAAGAATCAGGATATCAGTGAGACTTAACAGCTCCGAACTGGGTTTTTGCCAAGGGGACGGATTCAACAGTGTTTTAACTTGATAACGTTTAGCAAGCCGAAAGGCGGCTAATACAACCGTCTGTTGAATTTCAAACTGTGCACAGACTACCTTGGCCTGACAGATTTCATCCTCAAGGGCAAGAATATGGCTATCGCTGAGTTGATGATTAGCGCCTGAATAGACTGCGATCACATTTTTACCGTTAGAATCAATCAGTCCTACGCCAAAACCTGATTGCTCACCTAGTTTTAAAACGTGTTGAGTAGCCAAACCTTCAGCTTGTAGATACTCATAAATAGCTGAGCCTGCCTCATCCTTGCCAACAGCTAATAACAAACATACCTTTAGACCTAAACGATGCATACCCACCGCTAAATTTAAGCCTTTACCTCCATGCACATGCCAACAATGTTCAGCTTGAACAGAAGCGCCACTCATTGGCAAACTTGGCACAGCCAAGCAATAGCCATGGACATAACTCCCTAATACAACTACTCGCATAGCGTTCACCCTCGCTCTTGCACCTGCTTGTTAATATCACTTTATTATTTTGAATGCTGATTACACCTAAACCTGCATCAATTAGAATTGGTAATTAGGCTTAATAGCGATGCGCTTAGATATCTCTCATAAGTATAGCATTGAACTGGTTTAAGGTTGTTGATTTGCCAGTAGCACTAAATCTTAAATTCATTCAGGCGGCTAATCTGAAACAGTACTTGCTTACAGTACTTAGGCTAGCGACACTACAGAACTTTTTTACTTAGGATTAAGGCATACCAATGAATCTAAGTTGTGATGTATTCCCTGCTGACTTATTAACTGTTGAGCAAGCTCAAGAACATATTTTATCTTCTATTCAAGCTATCACTGACACAGAACATGTAGATCTTATGCAAGCATATGGGAAGATCTTAGCTGAAACCATTCAAGCAAATATTAATGTTCCGCCCCATCGCAACTCCTCGATGGATGGCTATGCTTTTGCGCAAGCAAGCTTAACAAGCTCAGCTACTTTACAACAGGTAGGCATTTCATGGGCAGGTCGGCCCTACTTAGGCCAAGTCCACTTAGGCGAATGTGTGCGCATTATGACAGGGGCTTGCCTGCCAGATGGCACTGATACCGTTGTCATGCAGGAAAATACGAGCCAGCAAGCTCTGCAAATTACAGTACAAGCTCAAACCAAGCTGGGTGAAAATGTACGCTATCCTGGAGAAGACTTAAGACAAGGCGAGCTAATTTTCAATAGTGGCCACAAGCTTGTTGCTGCTGATATTGGCCTGACTGCTTCCTTGGGTATTCCTAAACTTAAGGTTTTACGTAGACCCAAAGTCGCCATTCTTTCTACCGGTGATGAGTTAAGAGCACTAGGTTCAGAACTACAAGCGGGGCAAATTTACGATAGTAACCGCTATACACTACATGCCTTACTGCAATCCTTAGATGTAGAAATTATCGATCTAGGCATGATTCCAGACCAAGCAGAAGCTATAGAACAAGCCTTTGTTCAAGCAAAAGAGCAAGCTGATCTATTAATCACTAGCGGTGGTGTCTCCGTTGGTGATGCTGATTTTGTGGCGTCTACTTTAAAAAAGCTGGGTGAAGTGAGTTTTTGGAAAATAGCGATGAAACCGGGTAAACCGCTTGCGTTTGGTCACTTGGGGAATTGCTTCTTCTTTGGCTTACCTGGGAATCCTGTTTCAGTGATGGCGACCTTTTTGCTGTTTGTTCGCCCGGCTATTCTGAAATTGTCCGGTGAAGCAGTGACTCAACCCAGCACCTATCCTGCAACCACCTTAACTCCACTTAAAAAAACACCGGGGCGTAAAGACTTTCAGCGTGGAATTTACACGCAAACTGCTACTGGCTACCAAGTGAGTAGTACTGGTAAACAAGAATCGCATCTGTTGCGTTCAATGAGCCAAGCGAATTGTTTTATTGTTTTGGAACGTGAATCGGGTGATGTACCAGCAGGCTCACTGGTAGGTATCCTTCCTTTTGGTAAGCTTTTCTAGCTATTAGCTATGGTTGGTTAGTAAAGCTTCTATATGAATTTTACATAACATAAAATCTATTCATAATTTTAATATTTAAGAAAACCATCAAAATGGCCTTCTCAAAAAATCAGGGTTTGATTAAAGCACTACCTTCAATCCATTTCTCGATAATTTTTTTACCTTCATAGCGCACTAAAAACCAGCCCTGACCAGCATACGGATCACCTTCAGTCGGTAGCCAATCTAGTAGGATCACTTCATCCTTTTTGACTAAATACATTTTGGTTTTAGTCGCACTATTCGGTTTGTCATAAAGCGCTGCTTTTTTGACTTTAATGGTCGCGCCTGCAAACGGCAAGTTGTCACCTGCATCACCACTTTGCTCATCTTGGCTGCTTACAACTTTGTGCCCAATGACTTTGCCTTGTGGATTTTTAAAGGTTAAGCGCTGCCAATTGCCATCGTTAACCGTTATCGGCTCCCAATCAACCGCTGGATAAAGTCTGCCCTGCTCTAGTTTATATTTAGTGGTGTACCATATTGGACCACTACGTGAGGAAGTGATTAAAACCTGCTTTTTAGCGTCTACTTCTGGATTACTGATAGGCTCACCAAAATCTTGAAAACCCTGAGTTTTTTGATCCCAGAGAAATAAGCGATAAAACAAATTTACTCCACCATAACCACTACTTTCTAGCAAGGCTAGATCTTGTGCGCCGTCGAAATTGAAATCATTGGTCAAAGCGATATTTTTAATCCCATCACTGGCCTCGTAAGTTTCAACCACCGCTAAAGATTGCTGCTTACCATTCGGTAAATGCGCAATTACTTCCGAACCTGCAGGCTGATCAACCGTAACAACCAGCCCTGCTAGGGGTGCAAACTTAAACGGAAAATTATCTTCTTCAGTGGCAGCCATACTTAGAGATAACTGACCTAATAGATACACGGCCACCATACCTTGAGACGATGCTTTAAATTTCATTCAACTAACCTCACATTTTTTGTTATTAACCTTAAGCTCACCAAGCTTAACTGCATGGTAACCTTAGTGGTACTTGTAGTTTCTTTTAGCTTTACCTAGTATTGCCTAGAATTATATACCTACATACAAATAACCGATTCAGAACTTAGACAGGTATAAACTAAGGGTAAACCGATATGAACTATGCCATGAAAAAAACCGTTGGTTTTCTGCTGCTGACCGCCACCATTGGCTTAGTTAGCTTGCAATCCGTGTTCCACTTATTTGCGTGAGGAGCTAAATGCCTACTCCTATTTCGAAAGCTAAACGTTATGCTCCCGCTGCGGCTACCACGGCAACTGCAGCTGCTCAGCAAGTACGGACTAGCCTTAAAGGTTTACTACTTTATATCCTACCCTTCCCTTTATTGATTGGTGCGATTATCGCTTTAGTCGCAGGCAACGTAGGCGGGACTTTATTATTAGGTGGCTCGTTTGCGGCCTATATGATCGCAGCCACGATTGCCCGGCATGGCTTTAAACTGGAAGCAGAATATCAGCGCCGGAAAATTGCCCGCGCACCCAAAACACCGTTCAAAACCGTCGCTGCTATTTTCACTTCGATCACCACCGGTGTACTCGCTTGGTTAGGGGCTGATTATGGGCTGATTCCCTCGATTGTTATGGGAGCAGCGACCTTTTTAGCCTTTACCCTTTCCTATGGTTTAGATCCACGCCGCGATAAAGCAGGCAATATTTCTATTGGCGTGACCGCTGATGAAATCATTGATGCCCTAGGCGCAGCAGAAATCCGCATTAAATCCATCGAAGATGCGCGCCGCTCGATTCGTAATCCTGAATATGGCAAACGCTTAGATCAAATCACCACTAAAGCCCGCGAAATTCTTAGCACGATTGAAGATGATCCGACCCGTTTGTCACGGGCGCGTAAGTTCTTAAAAGTCTACTTAGAGGGTACAGACAAAGTGGCTCAGGGCTATGCGAAAAGCCTGAACAATAAAGAAGGCGTCACTACAAACTTAGATACTGATTTCAATCGGGTATTAGATTCGATTGAGCAAACCTTTCAAGAGCAGCAAACTAAACTTTTAGAAAACAACAACTTTGATCTAGATGTTCAGATTGCCGTGCTAGAGCAGCAATTGAAACGCGAAGGTGTATTTTAAAAACATTGCAACCTTCTGCATGCTATAAAGCAAACTTCAAGAATTGATGAGGAGATAAAAATGAGCAATACCGATCTGCAAACCACCACCGCCACGACTGCCCTCGCTGTGATTCCGGGTACTGAAATTGCCCCAGCTCCAGCTATTCAAGCAGAGGTGGTTGCTTACACGGCTGCGCCACCGGCTGTTAAACAAGAAATCGAAAATTTAATTGGTGAAATCGACCTAAAAGATCGTAGCAGTATTATGTTCTTTGGGACTAAAACCCAAGAACAAATGACGGTCATTTCAGAAAAAATGCTCGAAGGCGTTAAAAACAAAGACATTGGCTCAGCGGGCAAATCCTTAACTAGCATGATCACCGCAATCAAAGGCTTTGACATTGATGCACTTAACCCGAATGACGAACCCAGCTGGTGGGAAAAACTATTAGGTAAAGCTAAGCCAGTGGTTGAGTTTTTAAGCCAGTACGAAGAAGTGCGTAAACAAATTGATAGCATTACTGACGAAATGGAAGGCCATAAAACTCAGTTACTAACTGATATCATTACCCTTGATAAGCTTTATGCAGCGAATCTCGACTTCTTCCACAAACTAGAAAATTATATTGCTGCAGGTGATGAGAAGCTCAAACGTTTAGACAGCCACGATATTCCCGCTTTAGTCGCACAAGCTGACGCGAATACGACCGATATGGTGATGGCGCAAAACTTACGCGACTTGCGCAGTGCACGCGATGATTTAGAGCGGCGGGTACATGATTTGCGTTTAACTCGCCAAGTAGCAATGCAAAGCTTACCCAGCATTCGTTTAGTCCAAGAAAACGATAAGACGCTAGTGAATAAAATGAATTCAACCTTAATCAATACCGTGCCTCTGTGGAAAAACCAACTTGCGCAAGCAGTGACTATTTTCCGCATGAGCGATGCCGCTGAAGTGGTGAAGAAAGCCAGCGATCTGACCAATGACTTGCTGGAAAAGAATGCCGAAACTTTACGCTTAGGTAATGCAGAAACACGCAAGCAAATGGAGCGCGGCGTCTTCGATATTGAATCCGTGAAAAAGGCCAATCGCACCTTGATTGAAACCATCAATGATTCTTTACGGATTGCTGATGAAGGCAAAGCCATGCGTGCTAAAGCCGAAGGCGAATTAGCGGTGATGGAAAGCGAATTACGCGAAGCTTTAGTCGCTGCTAAATCACGCGTTGCTGCTGTGAATCCACGTTAAACAGGAGTCTCATGATGGGATTATGGGATAAATTGATGGGTGAATTTGTTGATGTCATCGACTGGACGGATGACAGCAGCAATACCATGGTGCATCGCTTTGAACGTCAAGGCAATGAAATCAAATACGGCGCAAAACTCACAGTACGCGAATCGCAAGTTGCTATTTTCGTCAATGAAGGCGAAGTTGCTGATGTGTTAGGCTCTGGTTTATATGTGCTCGAAACACGTAATTTACCGCTGCTTTCTACCCTGCAACATTGGGATCATGGCTTTAATAGCCCATTTAAGGCGGAAGTCTATTTCTTCAACACTCGCCAGTTCACCAACCTCAAATGGGGTACGCGCAATCCGATTATTGTGCGTGATAGTGAATTCGGTGCAGTACGTTTACGTGCTTTTGGCACTTATTCAATGCGGATCACTGATCCTAAACTCTTTATGCAAGAGATTATGGGTACGGATGGTAATTTCCGGGTGGAAGAGATCAGCGATCAGTTACGCAATCTGATTGTGACACGCTTCTCAACTATCGTGGCACAAGCGAATATCCCCGTGCTCGATATGGCTGCGAATACCGAACAGCTTAGCCAGTTCATTACGGCAAAAATTGCCCCTGAATTCCAAGCTTATGGCTTAGCACTTACGCAAATTCTGGTGGAAAACATTTCACTGCCAGATGAGGTTGAGCAAGCCTTAGATAAGCGTACCAGCATGGGCATGATTGGTAATTTAGATCGTTACTTGCAATATCAAGCGGCGGATAATTTGGGCAAAAGTGCTGGCAGTGCAGTGATGGATATGGGGGTCGGTATGGCGATGGCAGGTAAACTGTCTGAAGCGATGCGTACTCCCGATGCACCACCTGTCCCGCCACCTTTACCCCAAGCAAGTTGGCATATAGCACAAGGCCAGCAAAGCAGTGGCCCACATACGGCCGCTGAATTACAGGCGATGGTGAAAGCAGGTAGTTTGACGGCTTCTACCCTAGTTTGGCAGGCGGGTATGGCGCAATGGCAAGCGGCGGGTACAGTCACTGCTTTGGCGAACATATTACCGGCTTCACCACCCCCTTTACCACCCCTTTCGTAATTTGATGACTTAGCGCCAAGAATGACAGAAACGACAAAACGCGCTTCACCTCAAACCGATCAGGCTCCACCACAGCATTTCCCTTGTGAAGAATGTGGAGCCGATTTGGTTTATCAGCCGGGCATTCCTGTCCTACGCTGTAATTATTGTGGGCATGAAAATGCAATTATTGATACACCTGCAAGAATTAAGGAATACAGCTTTTCTTCAGCCTTAGATGCTTTAGCACACTCCGAAAAACGGCCACTTGATAATACACCGATCATTAAATGCCCGAATTGTGCTGCTAGCTTTGAGTTAAAGAAAAACCAACATGCTGGCGATTGCCCCTTCTGTGGCACACCAGTCGTCACCGGTACTGAGCAAGCACGCCTGTTTCAACCGAAATCGTTATTACCCTTTAATATTACCGAAGAACAAGCACGCAGCTCCTTTGATAAATGGATTAGCCAACTTTGGTTTGCGCCTTCTGCTTTAAAAAATAAGGCGAAGCGTGACGAACGTTTGTTAGGCATCTATGTCCCTTATTGGACGTATGACAGCCATACCGACAGCTCTTATCAAGGCCAACGCGGAACTATCTATTATGAACGCGAACGGGTGACTGAAGTCGTTAATGGCCAAACACGCCAACGTGTGGTGAATGTACCCAAAATTCGCTGGACGCCTGTTTCAGGAAAAGTACGTCAGTTTTTTGATGATGTCTTAGTCGGTGCTACCCGTTCCTTGCCACGTAAGATTCTCGACAATATCCAACCTTGGGATTTAGATAATTTAGTCAATTATAACGAGGCCTATTTAAGCGGCTTTCAAAGTGAAATCTATCAAGTCGACTTGGATGAGGGCTTCAACCAAGCACGCGAACTGATGGAACAAGCGATCCAACAAGCTGTGCGCCGCGATATTGGTGGTGACCAACAGCAAATTACTGCTTTAGATACCCGCTATGCGGATACTACCTTTAAACATATTCTATTGCCGGTTTGGTCGGCTGCTTTCCGCTATCAAGGTAAAACTTTCCGCTTTGTCATCAATGGCCGCAATGGGCGTACCCAAGGTGAGCGGCCTTATAGCATGGTGAAAATTATCTCCTTGATTATCACAATTTTGATCTTAATGATTGGCTTGGGCTATTACCTAGAAACGAGCGGTGTTTTAGAGCAAGTATTGCAACAAGGCGGCGGCATGCAATATGAGTATTATCCAAGTACACCCAATTACCCCAGCTACCCTAACTATCCACGCTAGTTCCACTTATCGAAAAAACTAATGACTTTTGAACTTGAAATGGGCTAAACACTCTAATTAGTAGCTTAAGAAGCCAAAGCTTTCAGGTATTGCTAAGCTCTGGGCATTTATAATTCTAATAATATGGACGCATCCTCTGCTTGCGTGGGGCAAAAATAGAAGCAGGCCGATGACAAGAACTAATAAAAACATTGGGGCAAACAACTATGATAATGCGATTCTTCAGGGGAAATCGCCTCATTGCACCGGCATTGCTGCTGCTTATGCAACTGCCAGTATCTTCCGCACAGGCTTATTACAATGCCAACTCTCCCATGGGTACAAATACGAATGAAGTGTTGGAATACGATTCGAGCGCTCCCTTCCTCGATTTGTTTAAAACATCGCTCCCCTTCCGTGAGGCTGCTCCCTTTTTAACTAAGGGGCAGGTGCAATATGATCGCTTTGGTTGGCCAACCTCGATTTCAGCCGGGGGGCAAGCAGGCACGCGCCTCATTAATAAGCTGCCCGCAAATACCATTCCACGCGGCTATTACACCGTCTTGTATGAAGGCCAAGGTAAGATCACTTATGGTTTGGATGCGAGCATTGTAGAATCACAACCAGGGCGAGATGTGATCTTGATTGATCCGGGCAAAGACAATGAATACAGCGTTAAACTCGAAATCAAAGCGACTAATCCAGATAACTACATTCGTAACATCCATGTCGTACCCCAAGGCGGGATTTGTGCGAGCAACCCGTTTCAGCGAGTCAATGGTGCGACTCAGTGTGCGCGTGGCGACTTTTTAGATTTTGAGCGCAATCACGAAAAAATCATTTTTAATCCTGATTATCTAAAGTTCATGAAGGACTACAAACTAGTCCGTTTTATGAATATGAGCGGAATTACCCGTAATCCGATTCAACGCTGGTCAGATCGAACTCTGGTCGAACAAGCCAGTTGGGGTGGTGCTGAAGGTGTGCGGGGTGCGCCGTTAGAGGTCATGGTCGAGTTAGCCAATCGCCTACATGCCGATGCTTGGTTCACCGTTCCACATGCGGCTGATAATGACTTTGTACGTCGCTATGCAGAATATATTCGCGCTAATCTTGATCCCGATTTAAAAGTTTATCTTGAATACAGCAATGAAACCTGGAATGGCATTTTCAGCCAACATGCCTACATGAAACAAGGTGGCAAGCAATTAGGCTTAGATCCGGTCGACCATATGGCTGGTTACAAATACTACTCAATGCGCTCAGTAGAAATATTCAATATTTTTGAACAAGTCTTTGGTGGTAAACAGCGGTTAGTGCGCTTAATGGCTGGTTTGAACGGCAATCCGGCGATGACAGCTACCATGCTATCGTTCCGTGATGCCTTTAAACAAACCGATGCTTTTGCAGTGGCTCCCTATGTGTTTGGGGACATTAATGAATTGCGCCGTGCTTCCAGTGTGAATGATATTTTCCGCGCCATGACCAGCAAAACAGCTCATCATGCACTACCAAAAGTGTTGGAAGCAGTACGTAAGCAAGCCGATGTAGCACGCCAATTTGGTGTGGAGTTAATTGCCTATGAAGGTGGCCAACATCTGATTGACGATAAAACCAAAAGTGATGATCAGCACCCTAATAAACTGTTTTACGCGGCCAATCGTAGCCCGGAAATGGCGAAAATTTATAAGCAATTATTAGAAGGTTGGAGACAAGCCGGTGGCAAGATGTTTGTGCATTTTTCTTCGCCACGTACCTTTAACCGTTTCGGGAGTAAAGGCACTAAAGAATACATCACTCAGCCGGATAAAGAAGCACCGAAGCACTTAGCGATTACCCGCTTTATTAGCGAGAACCCTTGCTGGTGGCCGAGCTGCTCTAGTAGCACGGTAGCACGAGTACAAAAACCACGGGCTTTAAGTACTGCTGAGCTTTCACGCCTTACAGGGGATGTGCCCCAACCCTTGCCCAATAGCCAAGAAGAAAAAGACGGTACTGATATGGTTGGGAATATTCCGCAAATTGATCCATTGAATGACACCGTTAGCAAACCCAATTTGCCTTCAACACCTAATCTTCCCTTGGTCACTACGCCACCACTGGTGACGCCTAATATCCCCCCCTTACGTTCGCAACCGATCTTGGTTTCGCTGAATAATCCACCGCAGGAAAATTATGTTTTCGGTAATAAAGCAGTAGTCACACAAGCTCGTGATAGCGCTAATCCGCTGAATAATGCCTCGGCTTATTTGCTGCGCAAAGTCATTGCTGGGCAGGTCAATAATTCACGTGATCTAGCCGCAGTCTGGCAAGCGAGTTGGGATACTAATCGCCTCTATCTACGGATTGCAGTGGCTGATGACCAAATGAAACTGGAATCACAGAATATTTGGGATGATGACAGCTTAGAGATTTTCGTTGATGGCGATGCCAGCCAACGACGCCAATATGATGGGCGCAATGATCTACACCTGTTCTATCGCTGGAAAGATCGAGAACTTACTTTTGGTAAAAACTCAGCCCGAGCCAAAGTCGATTTTCGTAGCCAATATATTGATGGTCGTTATGTTTTAGACCTTGCGATTGCTTGGGACTCTCTGCAAATCAGCCCACGTCCAGGCCACCGGATTGGCATTGATATACATGTGAATGATGATGATAATGGCGGGATGCGGGATGGCAAACTCGCATGGTTTAGCCGTATTGATGAAGTCTGGCGTGACCCGACTCTCATGGGTGAGGCCGTTTTAGAGTAAACTCAAACTCGATAGATCAGCTATTAATTAGAGTAGCTGATTTCCCGCCTAAAATCCTACTTCATGAATTAACCTATCATCGCCTCCTGCTAGGAAAGTTCGCAACCATCAGTTAGAGTCGGTTTTATCACAACAATAATAAAACCCCATGACAACTGTGACCCCACAATTAATTCAGGCCACCCTGCAGCAATTGAACGCTGTTATTTTAGGCAAAGAGCATACGGTTAAACTAGCTTTAGCCTGCTTATTAGCGGATGGCCATTTGCTCCTTGAAGACTTGCCCGGTATGGGTAAAACTACTTTAGCGCACGCTTTATCTCAAGTTTGTGGCCTAGCTTATCAGCGCGTGCAATTCACCAGCGATTTACTGCCCGCTGATCTGATTGGCGCTTCAATTTTTGAACCCGCCAATGGCAATTTCCGCTTCCACCAAGGCCCGTTATTCAGCCAAGTGGTGCTTGCTGATGAATTGAATCGCGCTACCCCCAAAGCACAAAGCGCCTTGCTAGAAGCAATGGAAGAACAGCAGGTAAGCGTGGATCGGCAAACTTATCAGCTCCCTAAACCTTTCTTTGTGATTGCGACCCAAAATCCGCAAAGCCAGTCAGGTACTTTCCCGCTGCCAGAATCGCAATTAGATCGCTTCTTGCTGCGTATTTCGCTGGGCTATCCTGATCCTAATGCTGAGCGTGAAATGCTTAAAGGCCGGAATGGGCGTAGCTTACTCAGCAGCCTTAAGCCAGTATTAAACCCAGCACGTTTGCAAGGTCTGCAAAGCTTAGTTCCACAGGTCAAATTAAGCGATGTGCTCTTGGATTATGTACAGCGTTTGATTGCTTATACCCGTCAAAGCGAAGAATGCCATTTAGGTTTATCGCCACGCGGTTCACAGGCGTTAATCCGTAGTGCACAAGCTTGGGCTTTATTACAAGGTCGCACGCATGTTTTACCAGAAGATGTGCAAGCTGTGTTTACTGCCGTAGCAGGCCATCGTTTAGTGGGTCGGCATGAAACCCAAGGTGAGCAATTAGCGCGGCATATTTTATCTAAAGTTGATGTGATCGGATCACGGCATGCTTGAGGTTTTGCAATCGCATTTTGAGCAGATGGTGAAGCAACGCCTGCCTAGAGCACGCCAGACCACCTTAGATCAAAGTAAAATATTCATCGTCCCCAGTAAAACAGCACTGGCATTGCTGGCGATGATTGTAGTGTTGTTTTTACTAGGCATTAACTTCCAGAATTCACTCGTCTACGCCGTTTGTTTTTGGCTGCTGGCGATGATTGTGATTAATGTTCTGCATACTTGGAAGAACTTAAGTGGCCTAAGTATCACTGCCATTCATATCCAGCCCTGCTTTGCCGGCGAAAAAGCCGTCTTGGAATTAGAATTAGCTTGCGCACCCAAACAGCAGAAATTTGCGCTCGAATTAGCTTGGCCGAATGAGGATTACACGCAAATAAACCTGATTTCTACTCAAACAACACGGGTAAAACTCTCTCATACCACTCAACAGCGTGGACGCTTCACCCCGCCACGGATTCATATTTCCACACATTACCCAACAGGCTTAGCAGTCGCTTGGTCTTATGTTTCGGTAGATATTAGCAGCCTAGTTTATCCAGTTCCTGCGCCTAAAAGCCAGACGAATAGCCAAGCAAAAAATACTGAGGCTGATCAGCAGTCCGGTAAAGAACTCAGTGGCGGCAGCAATGATTTTGGCGGAATTCGCAGCTACCAAGCAGGCGATACTCCTAAGCGTATTCATTGGGGTCAATATGCTAAAACTGGCAAACTGAATACTAAAGTGTTTGTTGATTATGCCAGCCATGATCTTTGGTTAGATTGGAATAACTTGGCTTTACCCGGCATTGAAGCTCGTCTTTCTCAATTATGCCGTCAGGTATTAGATGCTCACAATGCTCAACAACAGTATGGCTTAAAACTACCCGGCGTAGTCATTCAACCAGCAAAAGGCGAGGCGCATCAAGCGCGCTGCCTACAGGCTCTAGCTTTGTTTGGAGTGGAGCATGTTTAAAGCTCAAACTGCTGCACCGCAAGCATTTATTACTTATACAGGAATGATTTGGCTGTTAGCTGCGCAACTAGTGGTGATGCTACCCTTTACGACTTCCCTCCCCCCGTGGTTGCTTGTAGTCGTCATTTTTTCGGCGGGGTGGCGGTTGCGAGTACTGGCAGGTAAAGCCATTCAGCCTAGTACTATTATTAAAGCAGGTTTACTGTTAGTTGGAATTGGTGCGGTATTTTTAAGTGGCCTAAGCTTACCTTCCCTAGAAGCCATGTCTGCCTTATTACTACTTGGGTTTGCTTTTAAAGCGCTTGAAGCTGTTAAACGACGTGATGCTTTAGTCGTCATTTTTACTGGCTATTTCTTAGTAGCACTTAATTTTCTGTTCACCCAAAGCATTATCGCAGGCTTGTATGGTACGCTGGCGCTCATCGTACTCACAGGTGCTTTAGTCGGCGTCCAACAAACGGTTGAAGAATTTACACCTAGCCAGCAGGTGCGCTTTAACTTCTGGGTCGCAGGGCAAATTTTGCTGCAATGTTTGCCTTTGATGGTCTTGATTTTCGTCCTTGCGCCACGTTTTCAGCCCTTCTGGACTTTGCCGATGCCCATGGAGCAAAGCACTCGGGGCATCTCAGATAAAATGGCACCCGGTGATATTGAAAAACTCAGTCAAACTGATGATTTAGCGTTTCGTGTTACCTTCAAAGGTGAGCGTCCAGCTCAATCACAACTTTATTGGCAAGGTGTCGTGCTCAATCATTTTGATGGGCATGAATGGCGACAATTTGCGACTGAGCAAGACACCTTACAGTTAAAGTCGGCTATTCAACAAGATTACGGCTATGATCCGTCTAACCTGAAAATTCAAGGCCCTGCTTATGAATATGAAGCCGTTTATGAGCAATCGGGTCAACCTTGGCTATTTACTTTAAATCCGGCCACTGAAGTACAAGGCGATGTCTTGCGTACCGCTGATTATCGGGTGATGGCCAAACAGCTTCTACAAAATCCGATGCTCATCCGTGCGATTAGCCATCCAGACTCGATTCGAGACTTGCAGTTGTCCCCTACTCTGCAAGCCTTATCGTTGCAGTTACCTACGCAAGGTGACTCGCGGAGTCGCGCTCTAGCTCAACGTTTATATGCAGAAGCGGGTGATGAGTGGACTTATGTTCAGACTATTTTAAATCGATTCAGAGAGCAGAAATTTTTCTATACTTTGCATCCGCCTTTATTAGGTGAACAGGATACGATTGATGGCTTTTTGTTTGACTCACAGCGCGGCTTTTGCTCACATTATGCAGGTAGCTTCGTATTCCTAATGCGTGCGGTAGGGATTCCAGCGCGGGTCGTGATTGGTTATCAAGGTGGGGAGTGGAATGAGCAAGGTAAGTACCTTGCAGTCCATCAATTTGATGCCCATGCATGGGCTGAAGTTTGGCTCCCCAATCAAGGCTGGTTGCGGCTTGACCCTACTAGCATGGTCGCACCGGAACGCACTGAGCAAGGGTTAGAGGCTGCACTCAAAAAAGAAGGCAGCTTTTTAGAGCAATCGATGTTTTCTAGTCGAAAATTTGCTTGGCTGAATAGTATTCGCAAACAGTTGGATAGCATGCAATATGGCTGGCAGCGCTGGGTATTGAGCTACGACGATGAAACACAAACACAGTTTTTAAGTAAGCTGTTAGGTGAGTTAAGTTTTACTAAAATTGCTTTATTTGCCTTATCACTATTTGGCTGCTTGTTATTGATTTGGATGATATGGCTAGGTTTAACTCGTCAAGCTAACCCAGAAGCTTTGGAGCATCGACTGTATCGGCGTTTTACTGAGCGCTTAGGCAAACAAGGTGTGGAGCGACGTTTAGATCAAACACCCAGCGAATATGGCACACAAGCTGCACAAGCACTACCGACTCAAGCAGATAAAATTCTGGCATTTACGAATGTTTATCAAACTTTGTGTTATGCCTGTGAGGCTAGACAGCGCAGCAGCCTCTTAAGAGAACTGCGGCGCTTACTAGGTCAGATTCGTTGATTAACTTGTACTTATACTGACTTCTTCTTAGCCCTAGCAGCCATTAGAGACTTAAATTATCCCCTGCACCGATACCGACAGAGAAGGAAGGTGTTGAGCTTTAATTGCTAGACATCTGCTGCATAAGCATTTGGATTAACTGCATAATAACAGGCAACATTTGCGCAAGTTGATCGCTTTGCGTGGAGTTGGTACTACCACCCGTATCACTCGTGCTAGCTGCTTGATCCGCTACAGGTGTAGTAGCAGCTGCATCGCTCGCTGGAGCTGTATCTGTACTATCACTGCTGCACTCGCAGCCACCCTTAGAATTAGCATTATTGGCCGCATTGGCATTATTGCTATTGCCTGCACCTTTGCTAGCTTCACTAGAGCCTGATTTACCTGTTGAGCCAGCATTGCTCTCTTTACCCGCGGTGCCTGAATCTTGGCCTGCGTTTTTCTCTCCTTGCATTTGACTAATGATTTGTGACAACAAGCTCATTAAACTGCTCAATAAAGATTGCAGGCTTTGATCATTGCTGGAGTCACTTGAGCCACTGCTACTGCCTGTAGAGCCAGCTTGATTCATTTGACTAACTTGATCGGCGGTAGACGTGCTGCCACCTAAAGTACTACTGAAAGCCGAACTGTCACTATTGCTTGCACCTAATGCAAACTCAGAAGACTTGCCCATGGCAGCATTGAACTGTTGAATATCGGCTGAGGCTGGAACCGTTAGTGGGGTAGTGTTTTGTACTGAGAAATCTGCGCCGAGGCCAGCAGAACCCCCAACTCCCTTTGAAATATCGAACGTCATACTGTGAACTCCTGTATTTTTTTATTCGGATAAATGCAAGCTGGCTTGCTTAAGCCCTATGCATCTCCTTGTAACTTAGTTAATCTAGGGTTCAGCTTCTTGACATCACAGACTAAGGGTAAATGTAAGCAGATAAAAGGTAATTATGGCTAGCTTTTCTGCAGAGACTGATAAGCAAACTGAATAAGTGGTATTTAATTAAAAACAACAGGTAGATAAAATTAATCAGCCCATTCTTGAACCGAATCTCTGCACAGCTCGACTCTGTGCAATGGGAAAACAAAAATAGCGGACGGAGTCGCATTTTTATGTTCGAATTGCGTCTGCTCTCTCCCCTGGGAGTAGACGCGTTTTTAATTTATCAAGTACGTGGCAAAGTGACTCCAGTTTGTCCCTGATACTTACCACCACGGTCTTTGTAAGACGTACTGCAGACTTCATCGGACTCCAAAAATAGCATCTGCGCGACACCTTCATGCGCATAAATTTTTGCAGGCAAGGTTGTGGTATTTGAAAATTCAAGCGTTACATGCCCTTCCCACTCAGGCTCAAGTGGAGTGACATTAACAATAATGCCACAGCGCGCGTAGGTTGATTTCCCTAAACAAATAGTCAGCACTGAGCGCGGAATGCGAAAATATTCAACCGTGCGAGCCAACGCGAAGGAATTGGGTGGAATAATGCAGACATCGCCGACAAAATCGACAAAGCTATTAGCATCGAAATGCTTAGGGTCAACGATAGCAGAGTTAATATTGGTGAAAATTTTAAACTCATTGGCGCAGCGCACATCATAGCCATAGCTAGACGTACCGTAAGACACAATCTTTTCGCCATTGCTAGAACGCACTTGATTGGCCTCAAAGGGTTCAATCATGCCCTGCTGCTCGGCCATGCGCCGTATCCAATGATCTGATTTAATACTCATAAAACTCTCTACTTAGGCTATGAAGGGGCATACTAAAACAAAAAGGCCACGGCGCAAACCGTAGCCTGATACTTGTACTTGCAGCAGTGTGCTGTACTAAACGTTCTGAATTTTAATCGTCGGGAACTTAGCACTGTAATCTTTAGATTGAAGCGCTAAGCGGGCTGCAGCTTTGCGAGCAATCTCGTGATATAACCCAGCCACTTTGCCTTGTGGATCAGCCGCAACAGTGGGATTGCCACTATCGGCTTGCTCACGGATTTTAATATCCAAAGGTAAGCCGCCTAAATAAGTAACTTTATATTGCTCTGCCATACTTTCACCGCCACCCGAGCCGAAAATATGCTCCACATGCCCGCAGTTACTGCAAACATGCATACTCATATTTTCCACTACCCCCAAAATTGGCACTTCAACCTTCTCGAACATTTTCAAGCCCTTGCGCGCATCTAGCAGCGCAATATCTTGGGGGGTAGTCACAATAATCGCACCCGAAACAGGGATTTTCTGCGATAAGGTCAACTGAATATCGCCAGTACCGGGCGGCAAATCCACGACTAAATAATCTAAATCGCCCCATTGAGTATCGTTCAATAGCTGCTCTAACGCCTGTGTCACCATTGGGCCGCGCCAAATCATCGGGGTATCTTCTTCGATCAAAAAGCCAATCGACATCGCTTTGAGGCCATGATTTTGCATCGGCTGCAGCGTACGTCCATCTTCTGATACAGGCTGACCAGAAATACCTAACATGCGGGGTTGGCTCGGGCCATAAATATCGGCATCTAAAATCCCAACTTTGGCTCCATCCGCAAGCAGCGCTAGCGCCAAATTCACTGCGGTAGTCGATTTCCCTACTCCGCCTTTGCCAGAAGCCACTGCAATAATATTTTTAATCCCATCATGGCGTTTGACACTTTTCTGTACAGCATGCGCGTTGATGAGGGTATCAATCTGCAGATTCACTGCTATTGCCCCCACTTGCTTGAGCTTTGCAATGATTTCAGCTTGCAACTCAGTTTTATAAGCCCCTGCTGGATAGCCTTGCACGAGTTTTAGCGTAACCTGATCACCCGCCACATTCAGCTCTTTCACCATTTTTGCAGTGATTAAGTCTTGGCCTAAATAGCGCTCCTGAATACTCGCCAGTATTGCCTCAACTTGGTTGCGCGTTAGTTCCATGCATAACTCCTCAACAGTTTTATTAAGTGGGCATTCTACCTCAGAGCGCAAGCCCGCCCAAATAAGGCAGCAGTTCCAAACGGGATATAAGCAGCAGTTTCCCAGCAGCTTTGGTAAAATCTTCGTTTTATTTAGCTACCGGAAGCATTATGTCTACTGCAACACGCCCACGCTTAGGTTTGATTGGGGCTGGAATCATGGGGAAACCGATGGGCTTAAATCTGCTCAAGGCGGGCTACTCCTTAGGTATTTATGCACGCCGCCCAGAAACTGCTGACGATTTAGTAAAGGCTGGTGCCAAACTCTATGCTAACCCAGCGGCTTTAGCGACTGAAACTGAGATCATCATTACTATGGTGTCAGATACGCCCGATGTGGAAGCCGTGCTATTTGGCGAGGATGGGATTACTAAAGGCGCACAAGCTGACTTATTAGTGATTGATATGAGCACTATCTCGCCGGGTGCTACGAAAGAAATAGCACAGCGCTTAGTGGCTCAAGGCTTGCGCATGTTGGATGCGCCTGTATCTGGCGGTGAGGCGGGCGCGATTGCGGGTACATTGACCATTATGGTAGGTGGACAAAAAGCAGACTTTGCAGAAGCCTTACCGGTACTTGCTGCTTTAGGCAAAACCATTACCCTAATTGGCGACCATAGCGCAGGCCAAGTGGTGAAAGCCTGCAATAATCTGATCATTGCCCAAACCGTGATTGCAGTCAGCGAAGCCTTTGCCATTGCTCAAGCGTCTGGGGTGGATTTAGAAAAAATGCGTACTGCTCTAGCCGGTGGCTTTGCAGGCTCAAAAGTAATGGAGGTACATGCCAAACGCATTATTGAAGATAATTATGCGCCCGGCTTTAAAGCTAAGTTGCATGACAAAGATTTAAGGATTGTGGCGAATACGATTAGCAGTTTAAGTTTGAACCTGCCAGCGTCGCAATTGGCGATTGATTATATGCATCAATTAGTGGAACAAGGAAATGGTGAGCTAGACTCGTCTGCACTGGCGAAAATTGTGCAGCAATTAGCCTAGCCCACCCTCAAATTAAGCAGCCTTTGAGCGTAACCGCTCTAGGGTTGCTTGGACTTGTTTATCTTAAGCTTCACACTCATAGATCTCTTGGCCTAAAATTCGCAGCGCATTCGCATCCACGGCTGACTCTAAGACTTCACGGGTGCCACCCCGTAAAGCCGTCGCTAATTTATTTAATAAATAGAACATTGCAGCCCTCCTTACACACCAAAGTCTTTGAGGATTTTATTAGTTTTCGCTTCATTGATCTTATTCAGCAAACGTTGTGCCTCATGCTCATCACGTAAAGTTTTAGCAAGCATAATGGTGGAGCTAACTAAAAATAAGGAATTCAACGCTAAATAACCTTTGGTTAAGAAACTGCCATCTAAGAAAAACACAAACAGCCCCATTGCGATCATCGCTATCACAAAGGTGATTTTTACGAATAAGACCCAACTCGTTGAACTGGGTAAGGCGATATTATTGTTTTCCATGTTGTGACCTCATTGGGGGGTTGGGGTGAGTTAATGATCGAGAGCTTAAAGGGCTTAGGAGCGCTTAGCAAAGCCAACCGGCGAAGTAGAAAAGCGTGCAGCTTGAAGTAGCAACATAGGCTACCATTTGCTAAACAGTGCATAGGAATTACGGTTTTTAGCGCAAAACTTACGGCTCAGCTAAGCTGCCAAGTATCAATTTTGATGAGTTGTCCCAGATCAAACAGCACAAAGTGCTATCAAGGAGTTTTGTACATGGGCATTGAAGTCGGCGGCTTACTAGGCTTAATTCATTTAATCATCGCAGTTTGGGCGATTATTAAAGTCGCCCAAAGTTCTGCTAGCGGTTTAAGCAAGCTATTATGGATTTTATTTATTCTGTTCTTCCCAATTATAGGTCTGGTGGTTTGGTTTTTTGCAGGGCCAAAAGGTGGCTAGGCAGTAGCAGACATAAAAAGCCAGCTTTTGCTGGCTTTTTGCTTGAGGCGGTTTAAAGTGGTTGAGGTGAAATAGTAAAATCATCCAGATAAATGACATTATCAAACGCAGGTGCCCACTCTGGGCCACTCCCACCATAGAACACTGAAAATAAAAAGCGCTCTATTTTCAAATCTTCACCCGTTTGGAAGCGCAGATCACGCCTATCTAAAACTTGCTTACCATCGACCCAAGTTTTAATCACACCATCATTTTTATTGGCTGAGTTTAATTTCACATAGGTTTTGATTTGCTGCCATTTACCTTTTTGAATCTCAGTTCCGCTCCACTCCAAAAAATCACCAAAGTGGCTAGGTTGATCCATGTGATAAACATATTGGCCTAACTTACCGTGTCGATCCCACATGACGCGCACGCTCCAACCATCATGGCCGGTGGGTTTACCGCCGCCGGTACGTGCATTCTCATTACCAATACCCGGCAGTTTGCCCCCTAAGACTGGATCAAAATTCTCTGGGAATTTCACCCAATACGAATAGTAGAGGCTATCGAATTTCTGACCAATTTGTGGCTTCCAATTGATACAACTGGCTTCAGTTTCACAGCCTGACAAACCTTTTAAAAGTTTAACCCGCAAAGTTTTATCTTGGCCAGTGCGTGATTCTTTGCCATTGACAATCGCGAGGTTCTTTAAGCCCATTCCCCATTGCGGGCAGTTCCAATCCCGAAAATAATCTTTTTGCCCATAAGACCCAAGTTCATCATCATCAAAGCTTACCCGCATAGCTTTGCCACTGGTTAAAGGAGTGGTGCCATCACAATAAGCGTTCGCATGAAAGGGACGATAGGCAAGATTTTCACCCGGTTTACTCGGTGCACGCTCTGGCAAACCTAAAGCTTTGAAATAAGCCCAAACAGGATGATCGGTGGGTGGTGTCGCAGCACCGTTATACAAGACCAGTACTTTATCCCAGCGCTTATCATGCGGATTCCACTGCAATTTCGCCGCCAAATCATAAGGCTGAGCTTTATTAAGCATGGGAATTAAACGCACCTCGCTCGGAATAGCTGAACTTTCTTGAGCCATTTTGCTGGCTTGAACCACTGGTTTGGTTTCTGCTTGTGCTAAGGACAAGCCGCACGCTAACGCTAAAATTAGCGCAGTAGGAATAAATATTTTCATTAATCGCAAGCCCGAATCTCGATCCCTGAATTTAGCTGGCCGCACAGCGGAAGTGCAGCACTACGCCGGAAAAGCCCAATCGCTTCGCTACATACTCTATACATAAGCCCTGCTAGCTGCAATCAGCCTGAGCTTCCAATCACTTACAAATAACTAGTGCTGTGTATTTAATAGGCTTAACTTTGCTTAAATTGTAGTTAGCCGCATTTTTCCTGATAATGCCTGCCTTGCTAACTAGGGACGCTGTTATGCTCAAATCTCGCCAAGCTTGGAAACTAGCCTTACTCTGCACGGGCTTGTTACTTTTAACCGCCTGCCAAGATAAAGAGTCCACAGCGCCCACGCCCCCCAAACCGACTGGCCCCATGATCGGTGAAGCGCTCACTTGGGATAAGCTACCCGGCTGGACACTCGATCAAGCGCAAGAAGCATGGCCTGCTCTTTTAAGCAATTGCAGCGCGATGGCTAAGAAAGAAGCGACTTGGACAGCCATTTGCCAAGCCACTCAAACGAAGCCAGCGACGGATGCTGCTAGTACACGCGCCTTCGTCGAGCAGTTTTTTACGCCTTATCAATTATTCGGGGAAAATCTCAAACCCGAAGGCTTGCTAACCGGTTATTACGAACCCCTTTTGCAAGGTAGCCATGAAAAAACTGCGCGCTTTCAATACCCGATTTATAACTCGCCTCAAGATATGCTGACGATTGAGCTGGCTGAGCTATTTCCCGAACTGAAGGATAAGCGCGTACGCGGGCGTTTAGCGGAGGGTAATCGGGTAGTACCTTATTACGACCGTGCGACCATTGATGGCCCAATTCAACCGTTGGCTGGGCAAGAAATTGCTTGGGTGGATAACAAAGAAGACCTGTTTTTTCTGCATATCCAAGGCTCAGGCCGCGTGCAATTTCCTGATGGCAAAGTGGTCGGCGTGGCTTATGCGAATCAAAATGGCTTGCCGTATGTAGCAATAGGTAAACGCCTGCAAGAATGGGGCAAATTAAAACCCGGCACGATTAATATGTTCTCGATTAAACAGTGGATTCGGGATAATCCGACTGAAGCCGATAAGCTTTTAAATGAAAATCCCAGTTATGTATTTTTTAGTCTAAAGGAAAATATCGACCAAGGCCCTACTGGTTCGTTAGGTGTGCCCTTAACGGCTGGACGGAGTTTAGCGGTGGATCGCAAAGTGATTGATTTAGGTAGCTTAATGTGGGTCGACACTACTTATCCTGATACTAACCAGCCTTTGCAACGCTTGATGTTTGCACAAGACACAGGGGGAGCCATCAAAGGTGACTTACGTGGTGACTTCTTCTTTGGCACGGGCCAACAAGCTGAAACTTGGGCAGGGCATATGAAGCAGAAAATGCGCCTGTATATCCTTAAACCGAAACCACTTGCACCCACGAATTAATAATCATGAAAGATGCTGCTTTAATTGATTGCCGCCCGTTCACAGACTATAAACAGGGGCATATGCAAGCGGCTTGCTCAGTGCCTGCTACGGAATTATTTGCGCGCTTACACGAGCTACCTAAGCGCTCGCAAGCTTTGCAGCTCTGTGGCCAAGCTGAGGATTTAGCGGTTGCTCGGCCTTTTTTATTGGAGCGTGGCTATCAATTGCTAGCTGATATTAATTGGTCAAATCAACTAGTTGAGCAATTAATGCAGACCGGCCAGTTAGAAATCGGCGCGCAATCCAAACAATGGTGGCAAGCCGCGCCGCTCTTACAGCACTTTGTTGAAGAGATTATGCCGCAGCAGCAAATCCAAGCGAGCATAGGTTTGGATTTAGCGTGTGGAGCTGGCCGCGATTTAATTTATTTAGCTCAACAGGGTTGGCAAATGACCGGCGTCGATTGGTCAGAAGACTCGATGGCACGCGTACAACAATTAGCGCTTAGCCAGAATCTGACAATAACTACCTTACTGCGTGATTTAGAAACAGATACACATCCTTTGCCAAAACTTCAACCTGCAAGTTTTGGCCTAATCTGTGTTGCCCGCTATTTGCACCGTCCGTTATTTCCGCTCATACGTGCTCTATTAAAACCGGGTGGAGTGATTATCTATCAGACCTTTATGCAAGGCTGTGAAAATACCGCGATTGGCCGACCACGCAATCCTAAATTTTTGTTAGCCCCCAATGAGTTAGCGGAACAATTTAAGGGATTTGAGTTGCTATTGGATGAACTAGAACTATTAGAAGATGGGCGGCCAGTCAGCGCCTTTATTGCGCGTAAGCCTTGGGTGTAAACTAAACGTATTGTTGGTTCAGCGGGGAAACTATCATGAGCTTTTCTCATGCGCAAGGCTTGCGAGATGCCATGCATCAATTACGCGACAGATATACACCACCCACGGCTGAAGAAGCTCAGCTCTTTACTCAAGCGTTGACAACTGATGAACCTCTTCAGGCTAAACCAGAGCCTGTTCGTTTACCGCCAGAGCTGCCAATCCCTAGCCCTGAAGCGCCTCCTCAACCGAAACAAGCACTCCCTCCACCCACCAGAAGAACGCAGCCCGAAGTGAAAGCACCACGACTCAGC
Source organism: Thiolinea sp. (assembly GCA_049290875.1). Taxonomy (GTDB): domain Bacteria; phylum Pseudomonadota; class Gammaproteobacteria; order Thiotrichales; family Thiotrichaceae; genus Thiolinea. The sequence continues at coordinate 523 of JBATOI010000032.1, read as the reverse complement.
CCTTATTATCCGCCAGAAGAGATTGAAACACGTTGGTAGTTCTTAGTTTCTTAAAGGCTCATACTAATCAGCTTCCAAGTTTGACAAGTGGTCTGCTTTTTAAACTTGCACTTGTCCTCGTTTCAATCGCGTAGTTTTAAAACTGCTTCCACGGATAATCCTGCAATCTCCGCAATCTGTTCGATGGAAAGCGAGCCTAGTTGCAGCAAGTTTTGGGCAATGGCTTGAGCCTTTCTCAAAGCGCCTTCCTCCAAACCGAGTTGCTTACCTTCTTCCACCCCCAACTGCTTTCCCTTTTCTAAGCCTTCTTCCAATCCCAGTTGCTTCCCCTCCTCCAAGCCTAATTGTTTACCTTCTTCCATGCCCTCCTGATAGCCCTCCAAATGGGCGGTGTCTTGAGCACTCATGAAGTCTCGATAATCCTTCAAGCTATGCTCATAGACTTGGCGTTCTTCGGGGGGGAGTTGAGCCACTTTGGCAATGCTGAATAAGCGTTGAAAGATGCGTTCATGCAGCTCGGAGG